>DATGGT010000125.1:0-303574 GCA_035308395.1 Terriglobales bacterium | reverse complement strand
CTGGCCAGCATGGAAATCCAGCCTCGTTGTTACCTTTTCTACTGCTGCCATCCGCCGCCCAGCGACTGATAAACCTGCACTAGTGCTAACCGTTCGTTGAGCTGGGCTTGGACCAGGTTGAGTTCCGCTGAGAAGTAATTTGTTTCGCTGGTCAGCACTTGCAGGTAACTCGCGCCGCCATTTTTATAAAGCACCTTAGAGAGTTGGTCAGTTGTCTGCGCTGACTGCGTGAGCAGTTCCTGTTGTTCGCGGAACTCACGATCCTTTTGAGAAGCAATGAGCGAATTGGAAACCTGTTCGAGGGCATTCTGAACGGTTTGCTGATACGAGAGCACGGCACCTTGCCAGCTCGCGCGAGCGAGTCTGAGTTGAGAGCGAAGTGCGCCACCCTGGAAGACGGGTTGACTCACGCTGAAGGCCGCGTACCAAGTCTCCGAGGGCTCCGTGATGAATTGGTGCAAGGCGTTGCTCTCGAGTCCTCCCAGTCCGGTGAGCGACAGGCTAGGAAAGAATGAGGCTTTGGCAACGCCGATTTGCGCGTTGGCGGCGACCACGATCTCTTCCGCTTGGCGGACGTCCGGCCGGCGCTCGAGTAATTCCGAGGGGAGGCCGGCCGGAACGTTTTGGGGGACGGGCTGTTCGGTAAGCGGGCGTCCGCGGGGAATCGATTGGGGATTTTCGCCAAGGAGGACGCTGAGCACGTTCTCCTGCTGCTGAATTTGGCGCTCGAGATCCGGAATTGTCTCCGAGGCGGTGTAGACGAGTTGTTCTGCTTGACTCACGTCCAGTCCGGAGCCCGAGCCATGCTTCTCAAGCACCTGGGTTAGCTGCAGAGATTGTTGTCGGGATGCCAGCGTGCGGTTCGAGATTTCGAGTTCGTTGTCGAGCGCGCGAAGCTGGAAATAAGCGGTGGCGACATTAGCGACCAGCGATGAAATTACCGCGCGCTGTCCCCACTCGGTTGCGAGTAACTGAGCACGAGCGGCCTCGGTTTGCCTGCGGTATTTTCCCCAGAAGTCCAGATTCCAGATGACCGAGAGATTCAGCTCGCCGCCGTTGACCTGGTAGGCAGGAAACAGATTTGAAACCTTGGCGTTTTGCTGGCTGAAAACGTCCGCACCTACGCTCGCCGAGGGAAGCTGATTGGCGCGAGTAACGCCAACTTGCGCCTGGGCTTCAAGAACGCGAGTGGCGGCGATGCGCACATCATAGTTTTGGGCGATGGCGGTATGGATCAGCTGCGTGAGTACAGGATCCTGATAGACCTGCCACCATCGCTCGTTTCCCAGCCGTTCATTACTTAACGACGAGGCTTGGGAGGCCTGTTCTGGAGCGGGTGCGCGGTATTCCTGCGGAACGTTCAAGGTCGGCCGGTTGTATTTGGGACCCATCATGCAGCCGGCTTCGAGAACCAGTAAGGCTAGAATTCCCAGGAGTGTAGTGTTCTTCATCATTTAGTCTCCCTGACCTGGCGCCTCGGCGGCCATGAGCGGCAATGCTCTCCGTCGCTCGGCGCCTGATAATTTCTCAACCACGTAGAAGATCGCGGGAACAAAGAATCTGCCGATAAAGGTCTCGGCAACCATTCCTCCAATTACCGCCGTGCCCATGATTTGGCGTGCTACAGAGCCTGCTCCGGAGGCTGTCCAGAGCGGCACACAGCCGAGAATGAAGGCGAGCGCGGTCATCATGAGCGGCCGGAAGCGAAGTCTCGCTGCGGAGAGTGCGGCGTCTACCAGGGACATACCGCGTTTTTCATAGTCTTCCTTGGCGAATGCGACGATCAGGATCGAGTTTTTCGCAGCCAGGCCGATGAGCATCACGAGGCCGATCTGCGCGTACACATCGTTCTCGATTTGAACCATGTATTGCGGCAGGTAAAGGCCGATTACGACGCGACGCAGCCAGAGTGCAGCGAGAGCGCCGAAGACTGCGACTGGCGTGCTAAGCAGCACGCTGAAAGGTACTGTCCAGCTTTCGTAAAGAGCCGCCAGAATCAGGAAAACGAAGAGCAGTGAGAATCCGAAGATGACGGATGGCGGTACCCCCTGCCGCGCTCTTTGTTCCTGGTAAGACATGCCGATGTAGTCGAAGCCCATTTCGCGCGGCATGGTTTGCTTGAAAACATCTTCCAGGGCGGCCGATGCCTGATCAGAGCTGTATCCGGGCGCAGCAGCAGCATTGATCTGTGCGGACCGGTACTCGTTGTAGCGCATGGTGAACTCGGGACCGGAACGGGTCTCGAACTTTGCCAGTGCCGAAAGCGGTACGGTCTGGCCCTGTTCGTTCCGAACGTAGAATTGGCCGAGATCATCGGTTGTAGAGCGGTAAGGTGCTTCGGCCTCGACATACACTTGCCAGGTACGGCCAAAGTCGTTGTAGTAGTTGACGAACAAACCGCCCATGTATGCCTGAATGGTGTTGTATACATCCGTCAAATTCACGCCCTGCTTCAACACCTTGTCCCGGTCCACATTGATGAATTCCTGTGGAACACTCGGCAGAAATGTGGTGCTGACGTTGGCGAGTTCAGGTCGCTTGCGGGCGGCTGCCATGAATTTGGACAGATTGTCTGCAAGAAACTTAACATCCTTGCCGGCACGATCCTCGAGGACAAACGTCACACCACCGGCAGTACCGACGCCGGGGATGGCAGGTGGCGAAAAACTGAAGGCCGTCCCTTCCGGCATCTGCTTCAGTTCCTGGTTCAAACGTGTCTTAATAGCTTGAAATTGTTCGCTCCGGCTTTGGCGCTCATCCCAGGGTTTGAGAGATACCCAGAAGAACGCGTTATAGGAAGTGCGGACATAGCTGAGCAAACTGAAACCGATGACGCTGGTCGTGTACTGAACTCCCGGAGTGTTTGCGAGAACTTGTTCGACCTGTTTTGCGGCTGCACTTGTCCGCTCGAGCGACGCCGACTTGGGCAGTTGCATGTTGATGTAGAGGTAGCCCTGGTCTTCGTCGGGCAAGAAGCTGGTGGGCAGATGTTTGCTAAGGAACCATGCCGCCCCGCCGGCCACTACAAGCAGCACCATTACTACGCTGGCCTTGCGAATCAGGTCGCCCGACCAGCGGACGAAGCTGTCGGTAGATCGCTCCCAATATGTGTTGAACACGCCGAAGAACTTTCCCAGCGGTCCGCGAGCAGGCTTTTTGGGTTTGAGCAGCAATGCTGAAAGTGCAGGGCTCAAGGTAAGAGCATTAAACGCTGACAGCATTACCGAGATGGCGATCGTGATGGCAAATTGCTGATACAAACGGCCAGTGATGCCTGGAATGAAAGCGGTGGGCACGAACACGGACGCCAACACAAGAGCAATACCGACCACGGGACCGGATAGTTCTTGCATCGCCTTGATGGAGGCATCTTTCGGACTCAGTCCTTCCTCGATGTGGTGCTGCACCCCCTCGACAACCACGATCGCGTCATCGACCACGAGTCCAATCGCGAGCACCAATCCGAACATCGAAAGCGTATTGATCGAGAAGCCGAACAGCGGAAAGATGATGAACGTTCCGATCAGGGAGACGGGCACTGCCAACATCGGGATCAGGGTCGCGCGCCAGTCTTGTAAGAAGAGATAGACCACAAGAATGACGAGAACAATGGCAATTCCGAGAGTCCAAAAGATCTCTCGCATGCCCTCTCTGACCGGGAGTGTCTGGTCGAGTGAAACGGTGTAATCGATGTCCTGCGGGAAGCGTTGCTTCATCTGCGCCATGAGCTTGCGGACGCCCGCGACGGTTTGAACAGCATTGCTTCCGGGAAGCTGGTAGACGGCAACGGCGGCGCTGGGCTTACCGTTGAGTCGGCTCATCAGGCTGTAATCCTGCGTTCCCAGCTCGACCCGAGCGACATCTCTGACGCGTACGGTCCCACCGTTCGGTGCTTCGCGCACGATCACGTTGCCGAACTGTTCCGGCGAAGTCAGGCGGCCTTGCGCCAGCACGGCATAGGTGAATTGCTGGTTGCTCTGAGCCGGCTCGCCACCGACTTGGCCCGCCGGATTGACAGTGTTCTGGGCCTGAAGCGCCTTGGCAATGTCCGTGACAGTGATGCCAAGCTTGGCCATCTGATCGGGCTTCACCCATAGCCGCATTGCATACTGCCCTGAGCCAAAGACCTGGGTCTGGCCAACGCCGTATGAGCGTGCAATCGGATCGTTGAGGTTGATGTAAGCGTAATTAGCTAGATAGTTCGAATCATGGGTGCCGCGCGGCGAATACAGCGCAATCAGCATGAGTGGCGCGGTGGTTGACTTCTTTAGAGTGATTCCGTAATTGTTCACCTCGGGAGGCAACTGACCGTTGGCCAACTGCTGGCGCGACTGCGTGAGCAGCAGATCTGTGTTGGGATCAGTCTTGACATCGAAGTCGACGAGCAAGGTTGTTTGCTGGTTCGCGGTGGCGTTCAGCGAATACATATAGCTCATGTTGTCCACGCCACTGACTTGCTGTTCGATAGGGGTGTCAACCGCTTGCTCGAGAGTCTGTGCGTCTGCGCCAGGATAGGTGGCTTGCAGCCTGATCTCAGGCGGAGCGATCTGCGGGAACTGCGCTATCGGCAGGGTTGCGATTGTGACTCCGCCAACGATGACTGTAAGGATCGCAATCACGATCGCGACGATGGGCCGTCGAATGAAAAAGTTCGCCATGATTAGCGCTCCTCTGTTTCTTTGTACGGCGTGGGATTCACGAGTTCGCCTTCTTTTGCTTTATCAGAGCCAACCGCCACGACGCGTTCTCCCGGCTTCAGGCCCGTCGTGATCACCCAGAGCGTGCCCACTCTCGGCCCGACCTCTACGGTACGGAGCTGCGCGCGGTTATCTGCGCCGACCACGGTGACCTGGTACGTTCCTTGCTGCTGAGTAACTGCAGCCTGCGGCGCGAGGAGCGCTCCCGTGATGTTTCCGGTGGGCGTCTTAATCCGTGCATATTGGCCCGGCCGCAACAGATTCCTGGAGTTGGGAAACTCGCCCACGATCTGGATGGTTCCGGTCTGCGTGTTTACCTGGCGGTCCGCGAAGATGATTCTGCCCGGATGCGGGTAAGCACTCCCATCGGCCAAAGTTAACTGCAACGGGATTCGTGAGGCGTGCGTCAAGAAGTCCACGCTCCCCGGACCGCCGCCGTCCGCCATGCGCAGGTATTCCTGTTCACTGATGGGGAAATAAACTTTGATCGGACTCACCTGCGAAACGGCGGTGAGGACCGTGGACGGCCCCACCAGGTTGCCCACCTGCACCGTGTTGATGCCGGCGATTCCGTCGACTAGCGACACGACTCTCGTGTAACCCAAATTCAGCTTGGCTTGTTCGACCGACGCCCGCGCGGCCTCAACTGCTGCCTTCGTCCCACGGAGCGACTGCGTGTCAGTGTCCAACTGACTTTGAGGAATGGCGTGAGCGTCCGCTTCGGGAATGTCACGCTTCACGTTCAGCTCAGCATTCGCCATCTGAGCCTCGGCCTGGGCAAGCTGTCCTTTGGCTTGATCAAGCACGGCTTGAAAGGGACGGGGATCGATTTCAAATAGGAGCTGACCCTTTTTGACAACTGCGCCCTCGTGATAATCCTGGCGAATCAGGTAACCGCTCACCTGGGGCTGAATCTGCGCATTGACGTAGCCTTCGAGCGTTCCTACCCATTCGCCCTGAACCGGCACATCCTTTTGAATGACCGGCGCGACTTCGACGACCGGTGGTGGCGGCGGGGCCGCAGCCCTCACGTTGCCATTGCTGCAGCCAAGGGCATTCAGTAGGAGCAGTGCGCTAACTAAGCCTGTAAATATTTGCTTCATCATCTCTTCCCCCTCCCGTGGTTGCTTAACTTCCGCTTCAATCGCGTCACTGGCGCGCCTGAATCGGGACGCTGCTCGGTTGGGGGGAAATGTGGCCCGCGAGTCGTCTTGTCGATTCAGGCGCGTCAGTCACGCGATTGCACTCTTCTGCAAAGGCAAATCGCGTACCAAAATCGACACGAAGCTAAGTAATGGCAATTGAAGGAAGTTTTCAGGTAGTGCAGTACGGGAGCTGTCGAAGGGGTCGAAAGTGTCGAAGAGAAGGCCGTCAGGATTGCCTCCGCTGCGCCAATAAATCATCTAGTCGAAAGAATATTGAATGGAATCTGGGTGCTTGTCATTCTGATCTCCTCTGCGGTGTTGCACCGAGTTGGAGTTCTTGCGCATCCTCACAACAGACCCGCCCTCTTCGAACGCGACTTCGTCCATCAGTGTCTTCATGAGGTAGATTCCGCGACCGTGGGTGAAGAGCAGGTTCTCCAGGAAGGTGGGATCCGGTATTGCGTTGCTGTCAAAGCCTTTTCCCTGGTCACGAACCGTAATTGAAACTTCTCCATCCAGGTAGCAGCGGCACGTGACGTAAACGCTCTTGCAGGAGTCATCGCCATTACCGTGGATCACGGCATTCGCCAGTGCTTCACGCAGGGCCATCTCGATGTCGATCTCGCTTCCATCCGTGCCCCGAAAGTAGAGGACGAACCGCATTAGCTGATCTACAAAAGGAGAGATAGCCGCGACTTTACTGGTCAAGGACTGTCGCAGCTCTGCGAAGGGAACAGAATGACCATTTCGTGGCAGAGGCGAAAGAGACTGAGTGTGAGCCATCGGAGCAATCTCCAGTTGGAATTTCCGTGCCATTCGCGCATGGAGAAGGCAAGGCTCATGCCAAATGTCTCCATGATTAACTGATTGAGTTTCAGGGAGTCCCACCACGATCACGCGAGACGTCGGTGACGAATCTGTTGAAAGTGTTGAGAAGGCGGCTGGCCTGATGTTGAGCACACTCATTTTCAGGCGTCACTAAAGACGGGATCATCTCAAATAGAGCCAGACGAACGCGAGGCACCCCAGGAGTGCGACGTACAAACAGACGCAGATGACGACAGCGTTATCGTCACGCAGCTCTTCCCTATTCCGCGCTTCCCTGTTCTGCACTTCCGCGCTTGTTTCCGCCGCATCGAGATAGCGAATCGCTGCGTAAATCTCTGGATTCGTGAGGTCTTCGACATTTCGATCGGGTTCGTGATTTGCCAGCATAAGAGATGCTCACTTCGCTTTTTCCCATGCATGACACATTTCTTCTTGGGAAAGAGTCGTGTTGCAAGAGCCGATCACTTTCTCAAGAGCCCGAGTACGAACGTCCCGAACGTCTCGAACCGACCACCTTAGAAGCAGTGCACAGTCGTGCTCGGAGTAATGTTCCAGGAACGACATGACGAAGACAAAACGCTCATGATCTTCAAGCCTCAACACGGAATCGAATTCGAAGTGTTGACCTCGACCGCTCGACAGTTGGTCAATATCACCGAAGACGGTTGGGGATGCCGGACTGGGCCGGCTAGGTCGCGGCTTCAATTCACGAATTGCGCTCTGGATGATGGCGCGCTTCGCCCAGGAATGCGCCCATTCGCGAAAGACTGGATTTCCGGCAACACAATCGTCAAGGCCGCTGACAAAGCAGTGCTCCGCCTTTACGGAGTCGCGCGTGAGTAGAAGCGAAAGCCGATATAGTCCATCCAGATCTTCACTGAAGATCCTGCGAAAATCCTCGGAACTCGCGTAGAGAATTGCTTCCTGCTCGTGACCTTTAATGGAGGCCCAGTCACTCATCATCTTCGTCTCTAATTCTGCGGCGGTGTGTCGTTCATTGACACGGCCACTCTGTGAACCCATGCCTTCGTTCGCAGGTTGTGTAAAGCTAAGAACCGTCATTACTCTGGATCGGTTCAACTCCAAGATTCCGCCTATGGCTGTAACCCCGGAACGTACTGAATCAGTTGGACGACACAGAAAAAGACTCTGTACACCGCCCACCAGAAAAACCCCCAAGACAGCAATGCGCCTAGCCAAGAGAGGATCACAACCTTGTCATTTTCCTGTAGTTCTCTCAGATGCTGCTGGCGACGTTCAGACTCGAATTTGTATTGCTGTAAAGCGGTACTCATCGCGCACCCCTCATTCCGCACTCACTGGGCTAGCAGAATTTGCGAAGCGGAACAATCGGTCTGGCAGACTATGAGATCGCGGCTTGAGCGCGCACCGCATCAACTCTTTGACCCTTTTCCGCGCCCGTGCTGACCGAGCTTTCACTGTGCCGGTAGGTACTCCTAAAATCCGCGCGGTTTCGCGGATCGATAAACCTTCAACGTCGCGCAACTGAAAGGTCCTGTGTAGGGCGGGGGATAGCTGTCGCTGGAAATGAGACAAGTGAGTGCTCAGCTCGAAACGTCGACATTCATCCTCGGGATTAGGCCGCAGATCTGGCAATTGTTCGGACAATGAAAGTGTCTTGATTTCTCCAATTGGCTCGTCCAAAGGGACATGGGTGTAGCGGTGGCGCCGGCGTAGCTGCATTCGAGCACAGTTGAGCAAGATGGACATCAACCATGTGGTGATTTGGGACTGTCCCTTGAACTCATCTAAATGGGTATAGGCGGCCAGAAGGGCATCTTGCACCGCGTCCTCCGCGTCGGCGGCGTTGCCGAGGAGTCGATATGCTTGTCTGTAGAACAATGGTCGGCGACTTGTCAGTACTTGCTCCCATGCTTGAGTTGTTTTCTCTTTATTCGGAATTTCCAGCCGTTCGTGCGTCTCGACGTATGAATTCGGGTTGGTCATACTTTTGTCCTCTGTGCGACTTGAATTTAGGAGCGTGTTAAGTCATTGCTCTGTTTCCCGAAGCTCTCTGGTTGCGCGGCGGGACAGTTGTCTCAACACGTGCCTTGTGAAGACACCCCGGCAGCGGAACCTCACCCCCGCGTTTATCAACCCAACAATTACCCTCTCGCCCTCCTGGCTGATTGTGGTTACGTGTTTCATCTCGACGACAAGTTCGCGACCACCGAGGTCTACTCTTGCGTCCTCGCATGCACCCCTAAGCTCGGCTGCCCAGGGCGTAATAAGCTTGCCCTCTACAATCAACCGACGCTGGGTGGGAGCATCAACAAGCGAGATCTTCATCATTGCTTTCTCACGATTTTCGATAAGGCAAGGCGCGCACCAAACGGTTGAGCGCCGTAACTTGCTGAATTGTCAGGAGAGAAACATCAGCAGTCGCAGAGGACGAAGATGAAGATGTCTAAAAGGTCGAAACTGTCGAAGCTGCGGAGAAGGGCTGGATTACGAGGAGAGTTAAGAAAAAGAGTCGGGGCTACTGATCAAGCATACTGCTTGGCATAGATGCCGAACTTCTTCATTCGAGATACGAAAGTCGTACGCTGGATTCCAAGGCGTGCGGCAGCACCATCGATGCCGCCGACGCGCCCTTTGCACGCAGTTAGCGCCCGTACGATCTCATCACGCTGCCTTCTTTCATATTCGTCCGCAACGCTGGTTTGGTCGCTTTGCGAGTCTGTTCTCACTGCGGCTTGCTCGACGTTCTGCGCGTCGGCATGCGGGAACGCTACCGCATTTGTCTTCCGAAGTTCTCCGACCGGCGCCTCAAGCGATTTGCCGCGTGTGACGATCACCGCCCGCTCGATGAAATTCTCCAACTCGCGAATGTTGCCAGGCCAGTCCCAAGCCGTAAGCCCCCTCATGACAGTTGGAGAAATGGCTTCAATCTTCTTCTGCATCTGCTTGGCAAACTTCTGGACAAAGTAACTCACCAGTTGTGGAATGTCTTCCTTACGTTCCCGCAGAGGCGGTATTCGGATCGGAAAAACATGCAAGCGGTAGTACAAATCACTTCGGAATTCGCGGGCCGCAATCATCTGCTCGAGATCGCGATTGGTTGCTGCGACGAGCCGAATATTGGCTCTTCGCGTGTGAGTGCTTCCCAGTCGTTCAAATTCGCGTTCTTGTAATGCACGCAATAGCTTCGGCTGAATCTCAATGGGAATGTCTCCCACCTCGTCCAGGAACAAGGTGCCTTGATCTGCCAACTCCATTCGGCCGACTTTCTGAATAATCGCACCCGTAAAAGCTCCCTTTTCATGTCCAAACAGTTCACTCTCCAGCAGACCGGTAGGGATCGCGGCACAATTCAGCTTCACAAACGTGCGATCTTTGCGTCTGCTGCGGTCGTGAATGGCGCGGGCGATCAACTCCTTGCCTGTCCCTGTCTCCCCAAGCAGCAGGACGGTAGAGTCGCTGGCGGCGACCGTTTCAACGAGCTCCAGAACATTTTTCAACGCGGGGCTGTTTCCGATGATGTTTTCGAAGTTCATCTCGCTGCGGATTTCTTCTTCGAGATAGAGCTTCTCCTGGGCGAGCTTGTCTTTGAGTTGCGAAATCTCGCGGTATGCCAGCGCATTTTCAATGGCGATGGCGATCTGGCCCGCAGCTTGTGTCAGAAAATCGATGTCGTATGGGGTGAAAGGAGTTTCAGTGGTCCGCGCAATGGTCAGGATTCCGAGTGCTCGACCACGATTAATCAGAGGAATCAGACAGGTACTCTTGAGGCCTTCGGCGACCACTTCATCGTAGACTTCAGCGGGGACTTCGGAGGGATCGGCCCTGTTGACCACTGCTGGTTTCAATGACTCCAGAACGCGTTTGGAGGCGCCGGCTATTGTGAGGATCCGCTCCTCCTTAATGAAGCCCTTGCCCTGAGGAAAATCAAGGACGTATAGCCTAGAGGTGCCTGCCGCGGAATCTACGAGTGAGACTGCAACGGCATCACACTGCATGACCTCGCGAATGTTGGCAGCGATCTGGCGCAACAGTTCCCGAAAGTTCAGGTTCGATGTGATTTGGTTCGTTAGATTCAAAAGCAACTGAAGGCGGTCGTTTTGAGTTTGTAAGCACGCCTGAGCTTTCTGTGCGCGCCTGAGATTCAACCCGTCATCGAGCGCGAACGCGACGACATGCCCGACTAAGCGCAGAAAGCCTATCTCGTCCGCGCTGAATGGGTTCACTGAGTTGCGAACAATTCCGAACACACCCAATCGACGATTTGGCGTCGTCAGCGGTACGCGGACACTGGAGCCGAGGCCCAGTTTCTTGGCCCACGGCTTGAATCGCGGATACCGATCTTCGGTGTCCCAATCGGCGGTCTGTTGTGGATCGCCGCTCGCCATAGCTTGCCACGTCGGCAACTCTTCAATAGGCAGGTCCGGGAAAGGTAAGGCGCCTTTACCCCAAACCAGATATTCAATTTCTTTGGAGTTCTCTTTTAATACAGTGAAGTAGAGATGGTCGAAGTGCAGGAAGTTGCCAATCTCATCTGCAAGGGCGCCAGCGAGTTCCTCAGGTTCGCTGCTCGCAGCGATCGCTTCACTGATGCGCAGAACGGCCTCATAGCGGCGGCTGTCG
The DNA here is from genome assembly GCA_035308395.1 of Terriglobales bacterium. GTDB lineage: Bacteria > Acidobacteriota > Terriglobia > Terriglobales > Acidobacteriaceae > Acidiflorens. Next base: position 292,299 of record DATGGT010000125.1, on the reverse strand, counting down.
CTTTGTGGCGCAATGATCAGGTCGGTACTCATAGCCTTACAATCCACACACTCGCTGAACGGCCGTCTTTAATTCCCGCCAGATATCCATATAGATGTAAGTGATGACTCATTTCCTCTAACGGTCGCAAAATCGCGGTCACAGCTTACTTCGCAAGTAGCGATGACTGAAGACGGGTGAAAGTTTCACGTATTGTGCGGCTGCCTTTTCAGGATAGTTTCCAACACAATCGACAGTTTCGACCCTTTCAACATTTTCGTGCCCATCGACTTTCTGCTAACCCCTGCACTTTTCCAACACTTGCGTGTGTCGCGAGTTTGGCACGGCTTTTGCCTCTGAGACGGGTGCGATGCTTCGAATCAATTCTGAGGCGGGTCATGTGGGAAACGAGCGTCGCAGACATCCAGTCGCAGATATATCAAAAGGAGACCGAGCATGGAGTTGAAGTACTCGATAAAACGAACAGGAATGGTTGTGGGCATTCTGGCACTGGCATCCGTCACTGCAGTGGCACAGGAGAACCGATCAGAAATCAGCGTTCAGGGCACGGGGTTTTTCACGAAGGACACCGACGGAAACGGGATTCAGCAACACGCTAACGACACAGGCGGATTTCTGGTTGGCTATCGTTACAACTTCAATCGCTGGCTCTCAGCCGAGGCGAACTACGGCTACGACCGCAACACACAATTCTATTTCGGCGGCACCCAGGCCCGCGTCCAGGCTAACATCAACCAAATCACTGGCTCAGCTGTAGTCAAATTGCCTAGCTTTGCCAGGCTACATCCGTATGCTCTAGCCGGAGCGGGAGCACTGGTGTTTGATCCAACCGGCAACTCCGGTGGTTCTTTCGCCGGTGCAACGTCAGAAACGAAAGCAGCGTTCGTGTACGGGGTAGGCGCACAATATCCGTTGTCAAGGCACTTCTCATTGCGAGCCGAATATCGAGGTTTGGTATATAAGGCACCGAACTTCAACCTTGGTGGCCTGAATACCGACAGCTGGACGCAGATTGCCCAACCATCGGCCGGCATCGTCTTCCGCTTTTAATAGCCGCGACCGAAGGTGTGGTGCGGGTGCTCAGACAAACACCCGTGCCACACAATTCGTCTTGATGATGATCGGCCATTGCTTATGAGGTAGACCGCGACAATGCCTTTTGGCCCTTCCCCAAAAGAAGTGCAGAGGCGTCGCGGTCACCTCGCCACATCACACGCTGTCGAGAGCGCTATGACTTGATCCGGCCGATCGATGAAAGTGCATGTTCGGCTTTTGCGCGAATCGCATCCGCATTGGCACTCAGAAAGTCGACGAATGTGCGCAACACGATTGAGGGCTCGCCGATTCGCCAGGCAGCGATAGAGGTCGAGATACAGATCAGGCTCAAGCCGAACGAACTGCACACCATTCGACCGGAGATTGCCATTGAGAAACGAGCTATTGAGATGCGGCGAAAAGGATCGGACTCAACATCGTTTCAATCCGGGCTGCCATGTCCTCGGCGGGGATACGGTTGGGAGTCTGAAACCAGCTGCGCGCGGCTCCAAAAACGGCCCAGGCGGCAGTCGTCGCCAGCAGCGCCGCATCGACACCGGTTGCAGTCCCGTGAAGGGCAAGGCCCTCCCTGAACATTCCCTCGACGACGGGGATGATTGAGCCTTCGAGCGACATCCGAACTAACTGACGGGGACAGCCTGTGCTCTCAGAGAGATAGTCGCAGACGCCGAGTGCCACGGCGCGCAGCGCTCCATGGCAATCGGTAAAGGTGATGGCGCGGCGCTCGATCAGAGCGCGGAAGCGGGATTCCGTCATAGCCTGCAGTAGCGCGTTCTTGTCCGGATAGTGCAGGTAAAAGGTGGCCCGGTTCAGGGTCGCTTCATCGGCTATTTCCTGGACGGAAATGTCGTCGAACTCCTTCTTTTTCAACAGCCTCACTAGTGAATCCATGAGCATGCGGCGGCTGCGCAGAATGCGTGGATCCGTGGTTGCGGTCTCGGGTTGGAGAAGTTGAACCATTCCTAGTATTAAGGATACCCCTCGAGGCTAAAACGACACTTGTTTATTTTCTGAATCGACATATGTCTATTACTAATCAATTGTCGTGTAGGAGGAATTCTCAATGTCGACGCTGCTCCATATCGATTCAAGCCCACTTTACGGTCGGTCAGTTTCTCGCGAGCTGACTGCTGCGTTCGTGACCCAATGGAAGGCTGCGCATCCGGATGGACGGGTCATCTACCGGGACCTGAACGCAACTTCCATGCCGCCAGTCAATGCGGAATGGGTCGGTGCTGTCTATACGACGGAACAGTCCCGCTCTCCACAACAGAAGGAATTGCTTTCGCTCTCCGACTCTCTGCTCGCCGAGTTGGAGCAGGCTGATGAGTACGTCATCGGAGTGCCGATGCATAACTTCGGTGTGCCTTCCGTGCTCAAGCTCTGGATCGACCAGATTGCGCGGGTCGGCCGAACCTTTTCCTACGGGGAGAAAGGACCGAAGGGTCTGATTGTCGGGAAGAAGGCAACCTTCATCATCGCGACGGGCGGGATCTATGACGCCCAGACGCAGATGGCGTCATTCAATTTCGTTGAGCCGTATCTCCGATCCGTATTTGGTTTTCTTGGCGTGACGGACGCGACCTTCCTCACCGCAGGCGGGACAGCTGTACTGAACCAAGGACGTGACCGGAACGCGTTTCTCGCACCGCATCTTCAGTCTGTACAGCAATCCGTGCAGACGCACGCATAGACCATTTAGAAAGGACACACCCATGAAAATCGCTTCAATTATTGCTCGTTACCTGCTCGGGCTGATCTTTACGGTGTTTGGGCTGAACGGATTTCTCAACTTCATCCACCAGCCGCCCCCGGCAAATCCACTGGCAATGCAGTTCTTTGTTGCCGTCAGCGCATCACACTTTGCCGCGTTCTTTTTCGCCATGCAGGTTGTCGGCGGCCTACTGCTGCTCTCCGGCTACTTCGTGCCACTTGCACTGACAGTGTTGGCGGCCGAGCTTTATAACATCCTTGCGTTCCACCTGACGCTTGCACCGGCGAGCATTCCTCCGGCTCTCGTGGCGGCTGTACTGTGGCTCCTGGTCTTCCTTCAGTACCGCCAAAGCTTCAACAGCATCTTCACTGCAAAGCCTGCGATGCAGCCATGAATTGCGTCGCAGTAATCGCAACAAGTCGTACAGCTTGAAATAACTTTGCACCCGCCTCAGCATTGCGTCCTCCGTTAACCATTCCGACTCGGCGACGGCAGCTCGTTAGAGCTCCCGTCGTCCTTCCCTCAAGACAAACCCCAGGGCTCAGGTGTAAGTCCTTGGAGTTCTCTCCCTCTCTCTTTCTCCGAGAGCATGAATTTAGCAAGATTCCGACCACCGCAGCCTTCACCGATGTTCCTCATCCGTCGGACCGTCTCTTGCCACGGATGTACCGACTCAATGAGGAGGTCGTTTGCAGGCGCTGAGCTGGCACTGATTAGGGGCGGTCAAATTTTCTGCGGCTGTTCCCCTTGCACGAACTATCTTCGAGTGGTGGCGTGTCATTGGGCCCCGAGCGCACATTCCTTTAGATTGATGATGCGTTTGCGGCGTCGAACCTGTTCTCCGATTCCTTTCCCAGAGTCTAATTAACCCGAATATCTCTGCCAGAGCCGCGAGCAGAGCGAGCTTTTTTCATGCAACGTTTTCGACGAGACAGCCAGAACCGTCCTGCCGTCTCGGCTTACCCTCTGCACAGAGGCTGGTTACGCGAAATACAAAAGTCCTACGCGAGCCCAGCCTATGCGGAACTCCAACTTGCGGTGGTACCCGCGCAAATCGCCATCCTGAGGATTTTCGGCGACTTTGCCTTCAGGGACCCTATTCTGATCACGGCTCAAGGCATAATCATCGACGGCTACCACCCGGCGGTTGAAACCAGAATTGAGAACACCATTTGATTGTGGATGACGATGCTGCCGTTCGTGGCATCATGAAGACTAGGACATTTTAAATGCCACTGAATTCGGATCCTCTCTGGTACAAGGACGCGATCATTTATCAGGTCCACGTCCGCACTTTCCACGACAGCAATGGGGATGGCATCGGAGATTTTCAGGGGCTTGAGGAAAAGCTCGACTACCTTCAGGAACTGGGGATCAATGCGATATGGCTCATGCCATTCTTCCCCTCGCCCTTGCGCGACGATGGGTACGACATCGCGGACTACAACGCAGTCCATCCGAGCTACGGAACATTGGAGGATTTCAGGAAGTTTCTGGAATCGGCCCACGACCGAGGGATTCGGGTCATCATCGAATTGGTGTCGAATCACACATCCGATCAGCACCCGTGGTTTCAAGAGTCGCGAAGTTCGCGCGATAATCCACGCCGCGATTGGTATGTCTGGAGCGACACCGACACACGGTACAAGGGCGCTCGCATCATCTTTCTTGATACTGAAAAGTCCAACTGGGCATGGGATCCTATTTCAAAATCCTTCTACTGGCACCGCTTCTTCAGCCACCAGCCCGATCTCAATTACGACAATCCTGCTGTTCGAGAACAAATGTGGAATGTGATGAAGTTCTGGCTGGAAATCGGTGTCGACGCTTTCCGTCTCGACGCTGTGCCATACCTGGTGGAGCGGGAGGGCACCAATTGCGAGAACCTGCCGGAAACTCACGATGTCTTAAAGGAGTTGCGCCGAAAACTCGATGAAAATTTCCCCGGGAGGATGCTATTGGCAGAGGCTAATCAGTGGCCCGCTGATCTTCGACCCTATTTCGGTAACGGCGATGAATTCCACATGGCATTTCATTTTCCGTTGATGCCGAGGATGTTCATGGGGCTCAAGCTGGAAGATCGCAAGCCCATCACGGAAATCCTTCAGCAAACTCCGGAAATTCCGCCTTCGTGCCAGTGGTCCTTGTTCCTGCGCAATCATGACGAGTTGACGCTGGAGATGGTAACGAACGTGGAACGTGACTACATGTATGACACGTACGCCGCAAACAAGACCATGCGGTTGAATCTCGGGATTCGGAGGCGTCTGGCTCCTTTGCTGGCGAATGATCGCAGGCGCATGGAGTTGATGAATGGAATGCTGATGTCGTTGCCCGGCACTCCAATTGTTTATTACGGTGATGAAATCGGAATGGGTGACAACATCAATTTAGGCGACCGTAATGGCGTCAGAACTCCGATGCAGTGGAATGGGGAGAGCAATGCGGGGTTTTCAACCGCGGCCCCGGAGCGTCTATACGCGCCTCTTATCCAGGATCCTGTGTACGGTTATCCTGCCGTGAACGCTTTCAGACAAAGAGCGAGTGAACATTCGCTGCTAAATTGGATGCGAAGCATTATCGCGGTCCGCAGATCGACCGCAGTGTTCGGCAGGGGCTCGATCGAGTTCCTGTACCCAGCCAATCATCGGATACTGGCCTATGTGCGGCAACTAGGGAACGAAATGGTCTTGGCCGTTAATAATCTTTCGAGCACCGCGCAAGCCGTTGAACTGGATCTTCGGCGCTATAAGGGAAATATTCTGATCGAGATGTTTGGCAAGAACTTGTTTCCTCGTGTGGGGGACCTGCCTTATTTGCTAACCTTGGGGCCCTATCAGTTTTACTGGTTTCGACTAAGAAGAATCTAGCTGGTGCGGCGAATTAAGACTTTTTCTCGCGACGCCCAGAATATTTCGAACGGAGACTAAATTGGCAGAGGAGAATTTTCTAACGGATGATTTTCTTCGCCAATTGATGAACGTCGGCGAAGTAGACATCCTGGTGGGCCTACCCACTCACAATAACGCCAAGACTGTTGGGTCAGTCGTCCAAACAATTCAGAGCGGCATCCTACATGGATTTCCCCGGGAGAGAGCCGTAATCATCAACGCAGACGGGGGATCGCGAGATGGCACTCCCGAGTTGGTGACAGGCATCTCTATCGACGACATGCGACCGGCCTCCAATCTGAACTCGCTCCGGACACTGCACTCAATAAGCACAACGTATGGAAATAGTCCGGCGAGCGGGGCCGCGCTGCGGACGATTCTGGCTGCCGCCGAACTGCTGCGTGCCAAGGCCTGTGTAGTGATGTCACCCGAGTCAGCGAACATCGAACCCGAATGGCTCCCCAAACTTTTGCGCCCGATTTACGACGACGGTTTCGATTTAGTGACGCCCACGTATCGCCGGCATAAGTTTGAAGGCCAACTGATAACAAATTTGGTATATCCGATGACTCGCGCACTGTACGGGTTGAGAATCCGCGAGGCATACTCGCCGGAGTTCGGATTCTCCAGCCGACTTGGGAGTCAATTCCTTGCGCAGAATGCCTGGAATGATGGCACTGAAGGTGCCGGCGTCGAACTCCTCTTCACTCTGGCTGCGATCACGGGACGATCTCGCATCTGCCAATCCTTCCTTGGAGAAAAGGATTCCGTCGAGCGGCGCGGCGCTGACCTGGTGCCGGCCCTGCGGCAAACGGTTGGCGCGTTATTCTCGACAATGGAGCCGGCCTTTCCTGCCTGGAGTGCGATAACCGGTTCCGAACCAACTCCAACAACTGGAGCCGATCAGGAAGTACTTCTTGAGCCGCTACGGGTGAATCGCAAGCGATTACGCAATATGTTTTCGACAGGAGTCGTCGAATTGGGATCCGTCTTTCAGGCAATTCTTTCCCCCTCCACTCAGGCAGAACTCCAGCGCATCGCTCTTCTGGGAGAAGAGGATTTTCATTACCCCGCCGAATTGTGGGTCAGAACGGTCTACGAGTTCGCCGCCTCGTATCAGAAGTCTGTGATCAGCCGGGACCATATTATCCAGGCTTTAGCGCCGCTTTTCCGCGGGAGAGTGCTCACGTTTCTGATGGAGAACCGTACCGCCTCTGCGCGCGACGTCGAGAACAATATTGAAAGTTTGTGCCTTGAGTTCGAGCGATTGAAACCGTATCTGTTGGAGATGTGGAAATCAGGAGAGTGAGGCAAATATGCGGGAAATGATTATCAGCGAACTAAGTCAGGCGCTGCACGATATCGCCAGAGGTTTCGCGCACTTCCTACCTCGTCTCATCGTGATGCTGATTCTTGCGGCCGTGGGCTGGGTGATCGCGTACGTATTAAAAGTAGCCCTGCGTAGTGTTCTGAGGCTCGTCAAGTTCGACAAACTTTCAGAAAACGCTGGTGCCTCCCAATTATTGACTAAGGCCGCGCTGCCGTCAGCGACGGAAATGTTGAGCCGGTTTGTCTTTTGGGTGTCGTGGCTAGGCTTCATTCTGCTGGGTGTGAGTGTGCTCGGGATCCTGGGCCTGCAAGAGCAAGTCGCAAGATTCTTTCTTTTTTTGCCGCGGCTATTCGTAGCCGTGTTCATCATGTTTTTCGGGCTGCTGGCAGCAAGCTTCTTTTCTCGCGCCGCTCTGTTGGCCGCGGTGAATGCCAATGTGCCCTCGCCTCGAATTTTGAGCCTCGCTGTCCGAAGCGTCATCATTGTTTTTGTATTATCGATTGTTTTTGAAGAACTCGGTCTGGCCGAGGAGACGATGCTAGTGGCCTTCGGAATCGCCTTCGGGGCCTTGATGTTCGGATTGGCAATCGCATTTGGCATGGGAGGGCAAGACTTGGCCCGGCGTTTCTTAGAGAAGAAAATCATTCGCCGGAAAGAGGAGGAAAACCACGACGAACTATCACCGCTGTAGCAACGTCTGAAGATCGCGGACCCAAAATTCTTCCATAGAATTCGCAGAGTAGCTGCCGCAGCCAGCTTAGTTCTCATCGACGGCTTTTGTTACGATCCGCAGCTCATATCGACTTTCGTCCAGGCGAAATAAGTTCGCCCACGCACGTCTTTCTGAAGTACGACTACGTCTCCCGTGGCCTGGCTCACGAGTTTGCAATTCAGGGTTGCGCTTCAGAGTGATGCGCTGGTGGCCGATATAGCAAGTGTCGAATCTTGCCGGTTTGCTGAGTCATGTTAGCCCGGATTTTGATGCCGATCACGATGCTCGCACCGCCCATCTAGTAAAATTGCTCTGCAATCGCCGTGGGGAGTGATTCTCAATGCCCACGAATCAGGCTCCAGTGAGAAACAATTCTCCGGCACCAATCCGATGCGCGATAAAACGCGGTTGGGTCAACGGGTTTTTCTTTCTGCTCTGTTCCGTGATGGTTTGCCGACCCTGTGCGGCGGCTGATCTGACGCCACGCATTTCGCAATATGCGCACACGGCATGGCGAACCCAGGACGGGTTCTTTCGTGGCACTCCCCAGGCGATCACTCAAACTAAAGATGGATATTTGTGGATTGGCAGCGAAGGTGGACTGGTGCGCTTCGACGGTGTGCGATTTGTCCCCTGGACATCGCCGAACGGCCAGAAACTCCCAAGTAACAGCATTCACACTCTGCTCGGCGCAGACGATGGTAGTTTGTGGATTGGGACTTCCAGAGGACTCGCACGTTGGAACAATGTGGCACTGACCAACCTTGCAGCCTCGCCGGCGTTCATCGAGGCGATTGTTCAAGACGACAAAAGCACGATTTGGATCACGCGCAGCCAGATTCACGATCGGGATGGTCCCTTGTGCGAAGCTGTCGCCGACGCACTCCACTGTCATGGCGCGCAGGACGGTATCTCCTTTCCCTATGCCCAGCCGCTATTCAAAGACACCAGCGGCAGCCTATGGATGGGGAGTTCGCTTGGTATTTGCCGCTGGGAGCCCGGCGCTTCGAAGACTTACAACAACCCAGAGCTTGGGCGAAATAAGGGGCTGGTAGGAGTCAGTGCAATCGCGGGCGCAGACGGAGCCGTCTTGGTTGGATTCAGACAATCGGGAAAAGGGCTGGGCCTGGAGCAACTGGTGGGCGGTGTCTGGAAGGACTACGTCATCCCAGGGCTGGATGGTTCCAAGCTTGGTGTCGCCGCTCTGTTGACCGACCGCGACAACGGGGTTTGGATTGGCACGGTCAACCAGGGAATTTATCGAGTCTATGGTGGTCGAGCCGATCACTTCGGCAGCGCCGATGGTTTATCGAGTGATTCGGTGCAAGGTTTCTACGAAGACAAGGAGGGCGATCTGTGGGTAGCCACGGCGAAGGGCGTTGATCGCTTTCACCACACACGTGTGATCAGCTACTCGATTCAAGAAGGACTGACATCAGAGGGCGTCGACTCAGTGCTGGCTACCCGCGATGGCGCAGTCTGGATGGGCAACTCCCCGGCACTGGACGTTCTTCGCCAGGACAAATTTTCGGCGATCGCTGTTCAAAACGGGCTGCCGGGCGCGGTGGTCACGTCTCTCTTTGAAGACCACCAGGGGCGACTTTGGGTCGGGGTGGACGACGGTTTGACGATCTATGAGAAGGGACGATTCCGCGCCATCAACGACCCCGGCGGTAAGCCCGTCGGAGTCGTTACCGCGATTGCCGAAGATGTCGATCACAATATTTGGGCGGCGGTGACGCGGCCAGCCTTGATTCGCATTCAAGATGACCAGGTCCGCGAAGAAATTCAGCCGCCGACGGTTCCCCGCGTGCAGTCACTGGCCGCCGACTCGAAAGACGGCATCTGGTTGGGACTGATGAATGGAAGCCTGGCTCGATACCGTCGGGGCCAACTGGAGGTACTGCCGACGAATCGCCGAGCCAACGTTTCGATTCGCAACCTGCTGGTCGAATCCGACGGTTCGGTGTGGGGCGCGACACAAGACGGTGCTTTCCGCTGGAAAGAAGGCCACGAAAAAACACTGACCTCTGTGAATGGTCTTCCATGTGACGATGTTTCGACCTTGCTCCGTGATAATCGCGGCTCTCTTTGGCTCGACACGCAGTGCGGGTTTGTCATCATCGATCCCTCGGAACTCGACCGGTGGTGGACCCAGCCCGATGTTCGATTGCGCGTAACAAATTTGGATGCCTTCGACGGTGCTCAACCCGGGATGACCAACTTTCGGCCGGAGGCGTCGAAGTCTCCCGATGGAAAGTTATGGTTTGCCAACCAAAATGCTCTTCAAGTCGTCGATCCCGCCAGTCTTCAATCGAACACTGTGCCTCCCCCGGTTCATGTCGAGCAGATTATTGTCGATCGAAAGGCATATGTTCCCAGCGAGAATCTTCACCTGCCGGCGCTCTCGCGCGACATTGAGATTGACTATACCGCTCTAAGTCTTGTCACCCCTGAAAAGGTACGCTTCCGCTATAAGCTCGAAGGTCATGATGCCGACTGGCAAGACCCGGAGGCTCGCCGGCAAGCTTTCTACTCAGACCTTTCCCCTGGAAACTATCGCTTCCGTGTCATCGCCAGCAACAACGACGGGGTTTGGAACAACAGCGGAGCGACACAGGATTTCACGGTGCTGCCCGCATTTTTTCAAACCGCGTGGTTTCGGTTGCTCTGCTTTGTCACCGCCGGAGCCATGCTATGGCTGCTTTACGTCCTTCGCCTTCGTCAACTTGCCCGGCACATGCAGACCCGGTTCGAGGAGCGCCTGGAAGAACGGGAAAGGATCGCCCGTGACTTGCACGACACACTCCTGCAGGGCATTTTTAGCGCATCGATGCAGCTCGATGTTGCGAACAACCGCTTACCCGAGGACTCGCCCGCCAAGCCGCTCGTCCAAAGAGTCATCGGTCTGATGAAGCAGGTGGGTGAAGAGGGGCGCAACGCCCTGCGATCTCTTCGTTCGCCCATGCCCGATTCCGACGACCTGGAACAGGCACTCTCGCGGATCCGAAAGGAATTTACCCTCCCCGAGAACGTCGATTTTCGAGTGATCGCCCAAGGCGAGCCCAGGCCGATGCGCCCGGTCATTCAAGGCGAGGTGTACAGGATTGTGCGCGAGGCGATCATCAATGCATTTCGCCACTCCAATGCCCGCAAGATTGAAGTCGTGGTGGATTATGTTTCGGGCAATTTGCGTATCACAGTGCGGGATAATGGTCGCGGCATGGATAGCCAGATGATCCGGGCGGGACGCGATGGTCATTGGGGTCTGCCCGGGATGCGCGAGCGGGCAGAAATGATTGGCGCAAGAATGAAAGTAATGAGCCGCGACAAGGCTGGAACCGAAGTCAAGCTGTGGGTCCCCGGTGATCAGGCTTTCGAGTCGGGCTCGCAAGGCCGATTTTGGAGTTGGCTTGTCAGGCTGTATCCTGCGAAGCGACAGAGCGCACTGCGAGTACCGGACAAGGATCAAAAGAAGTGAACGAATCAACGCGAATTCGCGTTCTCACCGTCGACGACCACCCTCTGGTGCGCGAGGGAATTGCCACGCTCATCAACGATCAGGCCGACATGCAACTCGTGGCCCAGGCCTCGACGGGCGAGGAAGCGATCCGGCAATTTCGTCAACATCGGCCGGAAGTTGTCCTCATGGATGTGCGTCTTCCCGACATGAATGGAATCGATGCCATGATCGCGATCCGGGGAGATTCTCCCGAAGCCCGGGTCATTATGCTGACCTCCTCCGAGGGCAACGTCGAGATGCAGCGGGCGCTCGCGTCGGGAGCCAGAGGCTATCTGCTCAAAAGTATGGCTTCGAAGGATCTGCTTGATGCCATCCGCAAGGTTCATGCCGGCAAGAAGAGTATTCCGCCCGAAATTGCCGCTCATTTGGCAGACCATCTCAGCGACGAAACACTCTCAGCTCGCGAAATCGAGGTGCTTCAGCAAATTGCCGAGGGCAACCGGAACCGCGACATTGCGGATAAGCTTTTTATCTCCGAAGGAACGGTAAAAGTTCACATTAAGCACATTATGGAGAAACTGGGAGCCAATGATCGCACCCAGGCGATCACGATCGCGGTTCGGCGAGGCATCATCCATCTGTAACCGTCTCAGACCGGCCGGAATACCTCGAAGCGTAGTACCTCGGAACGTGATACCTCGAAAGTGGTACTGCAGAATTTCAAGTTCTGTAGATTCGCGGCGGACCAGAGCTGCATAGTCTTGTTCTGGGCAGTGAGGAAATTCCCTGCCCAGGAGGCAGGATTTGCGACGGCTGTATTCCACCTTCCCCGGCGGGCTCCCGGCCGTCGGCCTGCTGCTGTTGCGAGGAACAATCGGGGTGCACCTGTTGATGAGGGCTTCCGCTTGCGCGATCGAGCTACACGGCCTGAGGTGCGCGTGGATTCTGGTTGCAATGGCTCTGGCGGCGGGCGCTGCGCTTGTTTTGGGCTTGTTAACGCCGGTGGTGGGGGCGCTTTCCGCGCTGGCCGGTATCGCTAATCTCTTCTGGCACTCAATGCCGGGAGCAGATCTTTTCACCGTAGACCTGTCGACTCTCAATTTTGTCGTGATTGCTGTCGCGATTGTTTTGCTGGGGCCGGGTGCTCTCTCTCTGGATGCTCACTTCTTTGGTCGGCGCAAAATCATCATTCCCCGGACCACAAATCCCTAGTCGTCTCTGCACTTTTCCGTGGTGTTCGACCGTCAACATCCGAAAGTGGTATCGAAAAAACTGCATATCTCGTGATGTGCGCTGAGCGCAGAAAAGGCAAAGTATGTCTATCAATGTCGATCGCCGAATCAATGGCCAAGGCTTTCGTGCCCGGGGAACAACGGTTCGCTCAATCAATTTCTTAGAAGGGAACAGCGTGAAAAACTCGATATACATCGTCCTCATAACCTTGGCAACGATTCAGGTTCATGCGCAAACTGTTGCGGTCCAGAATCGTGCTCTTGGTGAAACCAGCACAACTCTAGCGCAGGACTATGCCGATCAGGTCAACGGCCTGCTTCGAAACGTCCACGCGACTCTACAGCGGATTTCGGAACGCATGGAGTCCGGTGATCTGACTCCAGAACAGGCTCGGGATCTTAAACTCGCCGCGACGCGAGACCTGATCGCGCGCTTAGAGACGATTTCCGCGGTCTACGACGCCCGGATCGCGGCACTGGATGCGCAGGCGAGTTCCGAAGTCAGCGCAAAAACTGTCGTCAGCGTTGCGAATCTCCGAAAGGAGAGCGCGCGATGAAAACCCTATCCGACTTGTGTAGCCGTGTCTTCGGATGCCGGCACTCGAACATGAGCCGAGCCTTCACACTCGCCGGCCGCACGTATCAAGTATGCTGCGATTGCGGCAGCGAGTTCGACTACTCACTCGAAACCATGTCCAAGTCCAAGTCTAAGAATCGTTGCGCTGAGGTGCTGAGGGCAAGACCCGCCGCCCTGGCCTACGAGGTGGGCACAATCGCGCCCCCACGCTCTTCGCCAAGATCGGCGATCAGTCCTTCATCGGTCAGATCAATGGGGTGAGAGTTTTTCCAGTCATGATGAACAGTCTTCTCCACCCGCTCAATTACATCCGCGTCGCGTACTTCGATCGCGAGTTCGCGGCGGCTGTCGAAGCTGCCGGGCGCAAAATTGATGGAGCCGACAATGGCTCGAGCCCCATCAGCGAGTAGCAGCTTGGCGTGCAACCTCAGTCCCCGGACCTTGTGGACTTTGACGCCGACATCATCCAGGATGCGCAGACCGGCTACGCCCTCGACAAGTTTCTCGGTCTTAAGGGTATGCGGCGGACGCGCCATAATGTGCACTTTCACGCCTCGCTGGCTGGCTCGCACCAGCCGTTCGATAATCACAGGGTCCTGATAGCGCTCGTTTTGCACCCAGAGGGAATGAGTGCTGTTATCGATAAATTGCGCGATCCGCTGCCTGCCGTTTCCCACGCACCAGATCATGTGCGAATGCTCTCCCGGTGTAAAAGGGTGCCGCGCCCAATCTGCTTCGAAGCACTCCGTGATCTCTTTGACTTCGTGGGCGTGCGAGGTCACCACTGCATAGTCACGAGTTTCAATCAGGTTCTTCTGCTGCCAGTTGAGAGACATGATCCAGGCGAATTTGTCGTCGACGACCATGGATTTCTCGTGCGTAAGGTCGAAGGTCGGCGTGCTGTCGATTACCTCGATCCCGGCGCTAGCCAGCTGTTCTCTGGTTTCGTCGTTCTCTTTTTCGCCGCTGCGGCGCGTCGGATTGAGCATCACGCGAACTTTGACTCCGCGCCGCTGTGCCTGAATGACGGCAGATAAAATATGAGCATCACTAAAAACGAACATCTTGATCCGGATGGACTTTCCGGCCTGATGGATGGCGTCGATAATCGGCTGCGCGGAATCGTCGGGTAGAACCACAAGGTATCGGGACATGGAAGTTTCTCCTCAACTCGGCTAAGTGCTCGACAGGTGCTATGAGTGCGTTTTCGCGGCCGTTTCCTCGTACTGCGCGCGATGCAGACCGGAGTAGATTCCGTTGAGAGCAATCAGCTCATCGTGCGTACCGTTTTCAGCCACCATTCCACCGTCGATCACAATGATCTGATCGGCATCTCGAATTGTGGTCAGGCGGTGCGCAATCATGATCACCGTGCGGCCTTTCATCAGCTTTTCCAGCGCGTCGATCACCAACTTTTCCGACTCGCTGTCGAGGGCCGCTGTCGGCTCATCCAAAAGCAGGATCGGGCTATTCCGCACCATTACCCGCGCGATGCCGATTCGCTGCCGCTGGCCCCCGGAGAGTGTCACACCGCGTTCGCCTACCGGCGTATCGTAGCCGTTCGGCATTCGAGCGATGAACTCATCCGCGTTCGCCAGGCGAGCGGCTTCGACAATTTCGTCGCGCGTGGCGCTGGGCCGGCCAAAAGCGATATTTTCGAGGACCGTCCCCCGGAAGAGCACCGTATCCTGCAAAACAAAACCGATTTGATCCCGCAAAGGGTGAATCTTGTAATCGCGGACGTCATGGCCATCGACGACAACTCGGCCCGAGGTGACGTCATAGAAGCGTGGAATCAGGCTGGCTACTGTCGACTTTCCGCTCCCAGTGGGCCCGACGATCCCGACCAGTTGTCCTGGCTTGATGTGGAAGCTGATGTCGGAAAGCACGGCCGGATTGTTCACGTAGGCAAAAGCGACGCGTTCAAAAATGATCTCGCCCTTGACGTTCCTAGGCTCAACCGCGTCGGCGCGTTCGGGGATGATCTCGTCCGTCTCGAGGATCGCGCGGACGCGCTCGACTCCCACGGCTGCCTGGGCGATGGCGTTGGTCGTCGTGGCCAGATCTTTCACCGGCTTAAAGAATTTGGTGAGGTAGGCAAGATAGACCGTCAACGCGCCAACCGTCATGGCGCCCGCGAGAATCAGATGCGCTCCTCTCCATAAAACCGCGGCAGTGCACAACGCCACGATAATTCCGACTACGGGCGAGAGCAATGATTTCACCTTGCGTGCTGCCAGGGCTGCATTGACAGTCGCAAAGCTCACGGCGGCAAGTTGTGTTTCTTGTGCTTTCTGCCCCTCGAACGCCTTAATGACCTGCATTGACTCCAGCCCCTGCTGCACCACGGAAACGATTTCCGCCTGTTCCTTACGCACCGTGTGTGTGGCGTCTTTTACCGCTTTCTTGAAGCGAGAAACAAAAAACAGAATGAAGGGCGTCACTGCCAGCGCGATGAGAGTGAAATCCCAGTTGATCCAGAACATCAGAACCAACATGCCGGCGATGGTGAGCAGATCGATAACGATGTTCAACGTTGACGAGGACGCGAACGCCTGGATTGTCTGTATGTCAGTGGTGATCGTACTCAGTAGAGTGCCGAGCTGGTGGGTATTGTAGTAGCCGAGCGACAGGCGTTGCAGATGATGGAACGTCCGCAAACGGAGGTCGTGCGCTACATATTGCCCGACACTCTCGGTGAAATAGTTGTCCACATAACTCGCGATCGCACCGAGGCCTGCGATGAAGACCACTGCCATTGCCGCTAGCAGGGCGACATGCATCGGGTTGCCATTGTCAACGACTGGCCCCAGCATGCGATGGAGCCACTCCGGCAGCTTGTGGCTCCCCGCCACGTTATCGATGATGATCTTCAAGGGCCAGGGAGCGGCCAGGCTCATCGCCGTCTCCACTATCATCGCGCACAGAATAATGAGGAGGGTGCCGCGGTAGGGTCGGATCAGTTGGCCAATCAGTTTCAACATACGCGGGAACCTGGCTATTCGCCTTTGAAGCCGCTAAGTATAGATGGAAAAATCCGAACGGGAAACGCGACTTCCTTTCGTCCTTGCGTTTCCCGTTCTCAATTCGCGCCAGGCCTACTCAACCGGAGACCAGTCGGCAGTCGGATTAAATTCCTGAATCGACGCCGCGATTGTGTTCGTATCCGGACCCAGATCTCGCTCGTAAATGACGCCATCACGACCGGCCATGAATGTCGTGATACCGGTCTCGCCGTATTTAACTGGAGTCGCCAGAATCGCAAAGCCATCGGACATCTTTCCGTTGACGATGTAACTCTTAGCTCCGCCGGGGGCGTCGGCACCCTGAGCCGTCAGGATTCGCACGTTGTAGCCGTCGATGACCAACGGTTTGTCTGGCGACGCGGAGGCCAGCGAGGACTTAGGGAATTCGCTGAGGTTCCCGCGTGGGGTTGAGCCCTGTTCTTCCGATACGGCCCAATAGAGTCCGTCCCGATCGCCCGCCGCGGTGACGATGCGCTGTGCATACTGAGGCGACGCTCCACCGTCATCAAAGTAAAGCTCCTGTGCCGCGGCAATCGCTGTGCAGGCGTCGATCGTCAACAGTTCGTTGCGGCCGATGTCGCGTGCCCTGATTTCCTCGGAACCGGCAACGCCGTCGAAATACCATCGCCCGTTGGAATTCCTCGCGAGGGGTACGGGGAAGGCAAAGTTGTCAGCTCCAATATAGAGAACGCGGCTGCCGTCGGTCATATCTACCCAGCGATTCATCTTCGCGTACTTAGCGGCGAAGGAATCCATCGCCGCCTGATCCGACTCCGTATCTCCCGTTACGATGCCCTTTGCCTCCGGCCCAAGGATTCGCGATAAAGTCGGTTGATTCTTGCTCTGCGCCGCCTTCGCCAGCGCAGTGCCGGCCTCGGCCGGCGACTGGAACGTGATCTGCGCCCCTTCGGCCAGCACAGATTTCTGTGTTTCGAGTCTAACAATCAGAGCCGCGAGCGCCAGTACTCCCACGATCGTGACCAGCTTCCATTTCGTTACCTTGTTCCCATTCGATGTCATTTTCAATCTCCTTTTATGAAGTTATAAAGTCTTAGTTCCACATTATCCGTTGCTGCTTCTTTGGTTGGCTGCGCCTAACCTTAGCGACGTCGTCCGCCGCCCCCGCCACCAGAACGATGTGGCGCGGAAGCGTGCTCCCGAGCCTCGTGCATTTGGGGGCGTCGCCCGCCGCCCATGCTGTTGCGGCCGCGGTTGCTCTCGGCGCGGTTGGCAGCGCCGTTGCCGCTCATGCGTGAACGGTTCTGACCACCATCAAAGCGGCTTCGATCATTGGCGTTGTTGAAGCCATTGCTAAAGCCATTCCGATCGCCGGGTGAACGTGCCGGCTCGTTTGCGGCCGTGTGCTGGACGCCACCGTTCCCGCCGATCAAACCGTGATCGCCGTTTCGTCCGCCATTCGGTTGATCGTGAGTCGGTACATAGCCGGAAGCGTGTTGCTCGCCACCGTTCCCGCCGATCAAACCATGGTTTCCGTTGTTCCCGCCGTTGGGCTGATCATGAGGACCCGTGCCAGGAACGTCGTGGTGAAACGCGCCATTCGGTCCGTAGTAGCCATTCGGGTGATACGCCCCGTTCGGACCATAGTGAGTGTCAGTTCCAGGGCGGTAGCCCGGATCGCCCGGTCTCCAGGGATGGTATCCGTTGTAGTTCGTGTTGTTCCAAGTCCTGTTGTTGATATAGGTGTTGTGGTTATAGATGATGGTCGTATTACCACCGCCGCCGCAGCATCCCCAGTTCACATTCCAGGCGTGCCAGCCCCAGCCGAAACCTCCGCCCCAACCGCCACCTCCGAACGAAGCCCCGATCGTGATGCCCGTTCCAAAGTAGAGACCGAACCCAGTCACAGGCACTGGCGGGGCTACGTAATAAGGAACCACCACCGGCGCGCCGTAAACCACGGTCGGGTTGTACTGCGGAACGTAGACAACCTGAGGATTCGCAGGTTGAATCACAATCGTGCTGGCTGATGGTTGAGTGACGGTAATCTGACTTGTGGACTGCAACGTTCCCGCAGCTTGTGCCTTGGCGCGCATCACTTGCACCGCGACCATCACGTCGGACTGCTGATTCGCAAACGCCTGCCCAAGGCTCGACGTCCATGAGAGGTTGTGCGCCATGTTGTCCAACACCGAAGGAAACTGCGTCAAAGCCTTAACGCTCGGATCCCAGGACTGTTGATCAACATCCTGTGCAAGCGCCGTGCCCGTCAATTCTTTGTTTTGAGCCAGCCAGTCGTCCGCGTAGGTGATCTGATCTGGATTTTGAGAAGCTGCGAGCACCTGCGCCACTAGCGCATCGGGGTAGAGCGCGATCGGAGCAACCATCGCGTCGAGTTGTTCCGGCGTCAACGGCGTTGGGACTGGCCCCGATGTCGTCTGCGCCACGCTGGCCGTCGTCTGCTGTGGAGCAGAAGCCTGTGCAGTAGAAGCCTGTGGAGCAAACGTCTGTGAAGCAACCTGCGGCGCGGGCATGGGCTGCGATACTGGCTCATACTCGGGTGCCGGCGGATTCACTACCGGTTCCGTGTAGCTGACCCCGGTTGGCGCAACGGCCGGACCCCCACTCGTTCTCACCGCTTGCCACGGACCGCGCTTGCCGTGGAGTACGTAAAGTCCCTGAATCTGATCGCCGTAAACTTCTCCGCGGAACGTAAGAATGTTGCGGGTCAGGGTGTTGAACATGATGTGATGAACATCCATCCGTCCTTGAATCGGACCTGCCTGGTTTGGACCTTCGAAATAGCCGGTGATCCGGTTCCCGTATTGTTGGATTTGGATATGCTTGATCTCTGACTTGCCGTTGCCGATGTTGGTCGAGTAAATGGTCCAGCTGCCCTCGACGTTGTCCGGTGGCATTTCCGCAGACACCGTGCCGCAGAAAATTAGCGACAGCGTGGCAACCAGTGCCCAGGTCAGCGCGGCGCTGATCTTATTGATGACATCTCCGCACGTGACTGTGCGGCCAATTTGCTTGCCTGTTTCGCTCGAGGCCGATGGCGCAATCTGCGAACCAGAGTTGTGTTCCTCAGCTACTTCTATTTGTTTGAGTGCGTATTCCTGCATTTCTCCTCCTCAGATCGAACACTGAATGTTCGTTGCAAGCACTATGCGGTTTGAGGAAAAAAAGAACATCTCGCAATAAGAAGTTTTTTAGCTACCGCTGCGGGGCAGGAGTGGGATACCACTTTCGGCTAGGTCAAAATGCAGCCACATGGCTTCAAAAGTGGGTGTGCAAGCACGGCGGGACTCGTGCATCCTCCTTGCCGAGTGCGTGCAAAGGTGTAGGCAGCCACGATTCAGCGTCAATGAGTAAAATCGCGATTTTTCATCAGTTGACGGGTAGTTTCCGGTTTGCGGAAACCTGGAGCATATTGGTCCCGGAAGTGATCGTTTGTAACGGAAGGTATCTTTCGTAATCTACCCACCGCATACCAGCTCGCACCATACTCGCATTCATCCGATAGTGCTAACGTCAGCGCCTCATCTTTAAGCTTGCCTGGCAATCTTGTTTCGGTTCTTCCTCCCCTTTTCGTGCCAGTGACAAACGTCTTGGCTTCGACAATCTTGGTGCACCACGGGAGAGTTCTTGCGCGCCTTTCAGAAAATGTTTCTATTTGCAGCGATTATCGGCACTGCGGGATGTGGAGCGCACGAACAACAGGCAAACGCCGCGGATTCCGATCTCCCCCATATTCTGCACTCTGTGACGACTTTCAACACTGGCTTCCCACAGTCTCTTTACATGTATCACGTGCTCGACGGTGCTGCGTCGGTAACGCAGTTACAGGCCCTCTCGGGGACGCTGTCGCTTGAGAATCACAGTTCGAATTTCAGTGAAGTGCTATGGATGTTGGCGTACTGGCAGGGAGAGTGCCCTGCAGACGACCAGCATTTGAAAAATGCAACAATTATCTGGAGCGACATTCTGAAAAATCCTTCGCTGTCGAAGTCCAGTTTTCCGGTGGACCTTCACTTCCCGCAACCCTTGCCGATGACGGGCTGCGTGGGTTTTGTTTTTGGCGGCGGCTCGGCCGCGGTTAAGGGCGAGGTGACGATGTCGGCTGATCTCAACCTGACTTACCAGCCGTCGAGCTCAGCCCCAAACACGGTGGTCGATCTGGGCGGAGAATATTGTTTTGGCCAGAATTGGGGCTGCCAGAATGCGACAATCGAGAACGATCAAGGATTCGCACGTCCCATTACGTTGCCGGCCGGGCATTTGGTGGAGCTGTTTGGCAACATCAGCGACAGCACCTTTGATGGCACAAATAACTTCGGACCGCTTCCGACGGGCGCCGCCTGGGGCGCTGTCAACGAATTTTACTTTCTGCCCGGGGGCTGCGGAAAATTTGGCCAGAACCTCAACAGCCGGGGGTTCTCGAAGCCAATGCCAATGACGACTCTCCGCAGCTGGCTTCCGGCGAACGCCGTACTTTTGGAGAGTGTGCCACTCGAATATCAGACTGCCGCGGGGACAACGGGTAAGGCAACGCTCGAGCAGCGGGTCGAGACACTTTTCTCCGTTCCTGTGACCGTAAATTCCGGAGATTGCGTGGCAGTGATTTACGGGAGGAATGGCAACGGTGCGACCGACAACGAAACTCAGGTAAAAGCCCTGATGACGCCATGAGAAGTGCATATCATCAGCAGGTGAAAAAGTTCGGTTCGCACGCGGACAGCCGGACGTCGCGATGGTTTGCAGTCCAACACCGAGTAATTGATTGGGCATCCCGCTCCTCTTCACCGAGGAGTTCGAAGTAGTGATCATGATCGCGGTAAGAGACCGAAGAGATGCCTGGGCCGGACCCAGTGCCTGCGCTAGTTGTTCCATCCATCGGCTGCTTCTAATATCCGTTTTCGCCCTTGAGTGCGGTGAAAAGAGTGCGAGCCAGGATGTGAAGGTCGAGACCGAAACTCCAATTATGAATGTAGTGTAGATCGTATTGCAGACGATCGGGGATGGAGCTATTGCCTCGCAGACCGTGAATCTGAGCCCATCCCGTCATGCCGACTTGGCAGCAGTGTCGCAAATTGTATTTCTGGATGTTAGTCCGGAACTTCTCTACAAAATAGGGACGCTCGGGCCGGGGTCCCACCAAACTCATCTCTCCGCGAATGACATTAATCAGCTGCGGCAGTTCATCCATGCTGAACCGGCGGAGCACGGCGCCTATTCGAGTGCAGCGCGGATCGTTCTGGACGGTCCAGATCGTGTCGCTTTCGGACTTGCTGCTGCAGCGCATGGTACGGAACTTCAGCAATTTGAAAAACTGACCGTTTCGGCCCACGCGCTCCTGGCGAAAGAGAACGGGCCCCGGCGAAGTCAATTTTATGAGGACAGCCAGCGCCAGCAGGAGCGGGCTAAGAATCACGATTCCGAGGCTTGCGGCAACCAAATCAAAAGTCCTTTTCAACACCGTATAGGCAAAGCTTTCCGCCGGAGAAATGCCCAGGTTCATCATTTGCAATCGCCCGACCTGAACGATCTTCTCGCGCAGCGAGAGGCGGGGGCCCAGGTCCAAAATGGCGCGGATGGGCTTTCCAAAATTCTGCAAGCTGTCGAGTACGGCAGAAAGCTGAAGATAGCCTTCGCTTGGTATAGCGACAACGACCTCGTCGAAAGTGAGCGACTCAACCCGTGACAGTTCCTGCATGGCGATCACCGGCGCATTGTCGACTGCAATCATTTGTCCCGGCAGTTGGATATAGGCCTGAATTTCGCAGCGCACAAATGGCATCCGGTGAAGTGCGTCAACGCTTCGCTGGGAATACTCGTCGGTCCCAACAAACAGAAGTTTGGCGGACTTGCGGGGCCACGCCGCAGACTCCGAAGTGAAGCGAATCGCATTTCTCGCCGCCACCACGCCCAGAAACAAAAGCATGTCGAAAAGGACGATAAACACTCTGGACACATTCAGTTGCTTCACAAACACAAGCAGCACTGCTTGCAAAAGAAGTGTGACCAGGCAGGCTCGAAAGGCGGTTCGAATTCCCGTATATTCCTGAAACAAATTTGTTACGGACGCTAGCTTGTAGTGGTGCGCGGCCAGCGCCCAAATCAGGATAGTGAAAAACAATAACGCGAGATAATACTGTGGCCTGACTGGGGACACTCGCAGAAGTATTATGTTTCCGAATCGAAGAAAGGCTGCGCTTCCAAAAGCAAGCAACGGTAGCGAGTAGACAACCACTCCCAGCAGCCAACCGTAATACGATACTCGGTAAAGCACCGCCTTACGATGCCGAGCCAAGGGACAGGGTTGCGGTGGAAATCACTGGTGAATCACAACAAAAAGTCAGGGAGTCGGGCCACCCGCAGCACGCAATTTCGGCCAAACCCGAATTTCCAGCGTGCTTGAGACATTGGAGCGTGGACCCGAGTTCAGCAAAGCAAAATTCCACCGTTCGTATTGCACGGATGCTGCAACCTCGATGCCAGGCCGCAGCATCCAATTGACGGCGCCGGAAAAGTCATGAAGATTACCTCCGCCAAATAAGCTTGGGGTCGTGACCATGCGACGGTAAGTTATAGTCGCTTTATCGCGAGCCGAAAACCAGTAAGACGCCGAAGCCTCTCCACCGTTTCCGCCCCGTCCTATCCAGCTTCCCATAAGCTGCCCATAGTTGCGATAACCATTCGGATAGTGAAAATTCACATAGAAAAGATTGTTGGTCGAGTTACCCGGAATGTTTGAGTAAATTCCTTCGCACCTCAAATCGACGTGCGCGAGATGAGGCAAGTGCGATATGTACATACCCGCACTCAGGCCCGACTGGGTAGGGTAAAGCAAAGGGAGAGGCTGCGCTTCGGCGAGCCAGTCCGCGTATACCTGGACGGAATTGCGAAGCCCCGGAAGCCTATACAGGGCGCTCATGGTCGGGCGACGTCCGCCTGGGTCTACCGGTTGCAGATTGCCATGCTGCGAGAAGGTGTGCACGAAAGTCTCGAGGGTGAGTGGACGGCCATGTCCGGCGAACACCGTAGTGATGGAGAATCCCAATTCCAGATTGATGGTAGGTTTAAACGCAATGTTTGCGCCCCAGAGAAAAGGCTGCGGGTCTACATTGTGAACTCCGTCACCGTAGAGCTCGAAATCGGGACCAAGACGCAGGTACTTGGTTCCTCCCATCCGCCCAAGAAATCCGGACACGCTGATCGGGCCAAGCAGACCGAGGGGACCGGGCAGACGCATCGGGCTTACTCGATCAACCCGCAACATCGGAATGGCTTCAGCATTATTTGAGAGCAAGATACTTGTGCTTCGATTCGCCCCCCACCAAAGACTCTGTTGTCCGAAAGTGAACTGCCAATCGGCTAAATTGAGACCGGCATATGCTTCCACGGTACGGAAATGCGAAGTCTGCCCGAAGGTAGGCACGGAGTTGAGTGGCAACTGATCGAAATCGGCGATGTATTGGGCCTGCGCCGGCGTGTATTCCTGGCTGGAAGAACCGTATTGATATTCCCCACGAACGTAAATCGTAAACGGGCCGGCCGCGGCTTGGCTGGAACCCCCCGTGATGTTGTTGGAGCCACGCCCATAGGGACGTCCGAAATCATCGTAAATAGTTTGGGCAAAGTGAAAGGAGTCCCGCAATGGAGGACCGCTGATGTTTGTATAACGACTGTAAATGGATTCGAGATTGGCATTGAGATTCGGCGTCTCACCGCTTCGTAGCTGCGCCTCCGGTGCAAATTCTGTGTCGAGATCGTGAAGTAACGACAAAATATACTGGTCCGTGGAATCCGGATCGTCGGCCAAACGCCGATGCACTTCCGCCAGAATTCGTGCACACTCCAGCCGCGACCAGGGCCGAAGTGAACCCGTCCGGTCATCTACATACCCGGATGCAATCAGACGATCGAAGGCTGGGTAAACCCAGCTATCTACTGGAACGTAACTCGAGCCCATATTCTTCGGGTCGCGCCGATCATCGTCTCCCTCTTCTGCCTTGCTGAATGTGCCCCACTTGCGAATCTCGGCAGAGCTGTAGCGGGAGTGAGAACGGAACACCTGCCGGCCCGTGTACCAGCCGAGAGCGCTGCCGACCAGCAGGTCCGTCGCGAAATGCTTATGGCCGGCAAACCTCGCAATGTCGACTCCTCCAGCCAGTCCATAAACCAGGCCCTGGGTCACGGGCCCTGGATACTGATGAGCAATCACGCTGGCAATCGCCCAACTCACCGCGGCATGGTCGGATGGAAACGAGTCGCCACCGTGAAAGAAGAGCCCGCGTCCGTCGCCCGTGAAGGGGCGAGCACGTGCTGTGGCGTATTTCAGAACTTCAGTCTCCAGGAGTGCATCGATGGCAGCTTCTCCCGCGAGCAATCCAGTCTCGTGTTGATCTTGGTTGTGGGTGAGGTTCCCCCACACAAACATTCCGGCGCCCGCCCCGGCAAACACTGCGAGGCCGGCATTCGAAGCAGTTACGGCATGAGACACCGTGCTCGGACTCATGGGCGCGTGTTTTTCTATCGCGGTGTCGCTCGCCAGCAAGGCCGCCCCAACAAAGGCCAAAGGGACAGTCCACTGCCATTGTTTCCCGGTCATGTGAACTGGGGTCAGCCAGAAATCCTTCTGATCCTGAAAGAGATTGCGCGGCAACGATCGCAGGTTAATCGGTCGCTGCACGTCGAGAGTCAGGACTTGCGGCGAAGGCGGTCCAGCGTCGTCACCCGGCGGAGTTTGTGCGGCCGCTATCAAAGTGCAGCCCACGAATAAGGAAACAGAAAGCCCGATTGTGGGAGCGCGGTAAATCCACTGCGCCGCCTTGTTCAATAGGCTGGCAACCACCCCAGTGATCTTTGCGCTGTAATCGTCCGGCATCTAGTAAACCGAATCACCCTTTATTGCGTCTAAGTGGACTTGGGTATCTCTCGCTCGTGGGAAGACATCCTTTCTTTTCTTGCCCACAGCCCGAGCCGGGCAGCGAAGCACGCGTTTTGACCTTAGTGAGCATGACCAGAACCTGCTGTGTGAGTGATCGAAGCTAAGATGACAACTTTCACAGATTCGATGGTTCAAGTTGAACCGGCTGCAGAGAATATTGCGGGAAGTGACCTGTCAGTGCTTGACGTCCTCGCGCTTCTGGCGGCTCAGAAGCGTTTTCTCCTGCGATTTTTCATCGGCGCGGCGCTATTGTCGACGATAGTTGTCTTCCTTTTGCCGGTCCGGTACGAGGCGAACATCGTGATGCTTCCCCCTCAACAGAACTCGTCGGTGGGGTCGGCCTTGATTGGACAGATGGGGAATGGGGGATCTCTGGGAGCGCTAGCGCCGCTGGCCTCGCTGGCGGGAGGGACTCTTGGTCTCAAGAACCCAGCCGACATGTACGTTTCGTTGCTAACGAGCCGGACCATAGAAGATGCCCTGGTTCAGCGTTTCCAACTGATGGCGGAGTATCGAGAAAAGCGGGTGTCCGACGCGCGCAAAGAACTGGAGTCCCGCACCACCGCTGTTGCCGGAACCAAGGACGGCCTGATCCGCATCACGGTCGAAGATCGAGATCCCAGGCGCGCGGCCGACTTGGCCAACGGTTATGTCGAGGAATTTCGAAAGCTCTCCGCCTCCCTGGCAATTACCGAAGCTGCGCGTCGACGCTTGTTCTTCGAGGGACAGTTGCAGCAAGCCAAGGACAATCTGAGCGCCGCCGAATTGGCGATGAAAGAGACTGAGCAATCCACCGGAGTTCTGCAAATCGAAAGTCAGGCGCGTTCTCTGATTGAATCTGCCGCCGTTTTGCGTGGACAAGTTGTCGCCAAGCAGGTGCAGGTTCAAAGCATGCGTTCCTTCGCTGCGGAGGACAATCCACGCCTCGTCCTGGCAAAGCAGGAACTGGCGGCCCTGCAAGCGCAACTCGACAAACTAGCCGGTTCTGAGCAGGACGCTGGTTCCGACATCATCCTCTCGAAGGGTAGAGTGACCGGAGCGGGTCTGGAATATGTGCGGCGGCTTCGAGATCTGAAATACAACGAAACTGTGTTTGAGTTGTTGGCCAAGCAGTTTGAAATCGCCAAACTCGATGAGGCCCGCGAAGGGTCGATCATTCAAGTGGTGGATGCTGCCGTTCCTCCAGACAAGCGGTCGTCTCCGCATCGACTTTTAATCGTGGTCTTGGTTTCAGTGACTGCCTTTTTTGTGGCGGCATTCTGGATAGTGCTAAGGCAACGATGGTCGCGTGCCTCCGAAGAGCCGGAGAATCAGCGACGCTTGAATGCAATCAGAGAAGGCTGGAAGCGCACATCTGCGCATACTCGACGCAATGGTGCTTTTGGGTAGAAACAACCAATGGTCCGAATCAGTGATGGGGATTGCGTCGTCCGCACTGATATGCCATGTATTTCATACTCGTCCGGAGTATCGCGTCCGGAATCTTCCAAGGCGCATACCTCGACAGGTAACGAATTTCAGACATTGCGAAACGCCGTCCTTCTCCAGACACTTTGCCAAAATCTCGCAGCAACCAGGGCTCACTTCCGTGAAGCTGGCCAATCTTGTAATAACGTTTGAATTCTTCTCTGTAGCTGTACGCATGGGAGTGGTAAGCGCGAGCGCTGGCAACATACGCGATATGCCATCCCCTTTGCAATACTCGCGCTGCCACCACCGTATCCTCCCCGAAATTCGAGGCCTTGGGAAAGCCGCCCGCCTGCCTCAATGAATCCTTACGGTATGCGCCAAAAGAATTCGAAAAGAAAATCGCTTTAAAACCCAATGCATCGCTGCTCTTGAGGGAACGTACAGCGGACATCTCGGGATAATTGAACAACCGTGCGTGCGCTTCAATCGGCT
Organism: Terriglobales bacterium; assembly: GCA_035308395.1. Taxonomy (GTDB): domain Bacteria; phylum Acidobacteriota; class Terriglobia; order Terriglobales; family Acidobacteriaceae; genus Acidiflorens. Next base: position 265,485 of record DATGGT010000125.1, on the reverse strand, counting down.
TCGCGCCAGGCCGAGGCAACTGCCGCCCGTAGGCCGCTCCGACCCTTGGATCGGCAAACACATCTACCAAACGAGCCAGCGCGTCCCCATCGGCCAGGATCAGATCTTGCGTGAGATAGACAATGAGATCCGAGTTTAGGGCAAGATCCGCCGCCTGTTGTCGCGTTCCGCCATGGCGGAAATCTTCGCGCGGAATAGTGACCACCCGGCAGCCACTTTCGCGGGCCAGCTCCGCTGTGCCATCCGTGGAAGCGGAATCAACGACGATTACCTCCGATGGCTGCAGCGTCTGCTTCTCGATGCTCGACCACAGATCTTTCCAAAGACCGGCTGCTTCCAGAGTCGGTATACACACCGTAACGTTCGCTTCTACGTTTGCAGAAACCACTGTCCTATTTCCTTCGAATTGACGTTTCTCATCCCACGGATCACTCTTCTCTTTTGAAGCATTTTCGGGAAACCTCGGATCAGGTCTGCCGCTGCTCCAAGCGTTCGTGGCTCGAAAACCACGATGTAGGCAAGCATGAATATCTGGCGACAAATGATGAATGGACAGTCACGCCAGAAACTCCAGCCGAAATCGCTTTTGATGATGCAGAACAGTTGGTTCTTCCAGTTCAACCGGACAATCCTGCCCGGAAGTTTCTTGTGATGCCTTATGAATTCGACGGGACGCCGATACCCATGTTTACTCTGCCGGGCGAGGCGTGAATGATAGATCACCGCCTCTGGAACATAGACACATTCGTACCCTGCCAATCTCAGCCTCCACGACAAATCCAGATCCTCCCAATAGGCGAAGAAGTCCTCGTCGAAATACTCGTGCTCCCCAATCCGCACATGATCGAGCGCACTCTTTCTATATGCGGATGCTGTCCCAGAAACGCCGAACACGCGTCGTGAATTGTCGAATTGTCCAGTGTCTGGCTGGCTCTGACCTCTTTCACGGCCACGCCGTCCACGCGACATCACAATGCCGGTTCCGTCCAGAATTGGAGATCCATCCTTCGATTCTGGAGGCCGGAGCATTTTGCCGGTCGCAGCTCCTACTCGAGCATCGGCAAATACGCTGGTTAACGCCTGCAGATAGCCCGGCGTCATGATGGTGTCGGGATTGAGCGGAACTACGATGTCTGCTTCGGCATGAAGGATGAAACGGTTTTGTGCCCCTGAAAAACCCAGGTTCGCGCCATTGTCTTCATAACGGAAACGGGGGGCGTCGCCAAATAGAGTGAAGAGTTCGTCTTTAATGGTATCCCCGGAGCCGTTCTCCGTTACGGTGACTGTAAAACTCTCCATTTCCTGGGCAAGCACAGATCGAATACATTCCTGCAACTCCGCCAAACGGTGGTTGTATCTGACAATGTTTACGGCGACGGTCTGCATGATTTGGCTCAAAACGCCTGAATGGAGCTCGGTGCCGGGACTCCATGCGAAAACGACAATTGTGTTGTCTGGTTCAGGTTGAGATTGCAGCTATTCGCAGCGATGCAGAAAAGAAACAAGTTGCCGTATTCGTAGCCGTATGTCTGAAATGCGACATTTAACCAATAGGGAGCGATGAGGAGCCAGCAGATTTTCTTGGGCAGGGACCACAAAGCGATGAAAGTGGTCAGCAAATTGAAGGCTACGGTGTGGATGATTCCATAGGCTGCGATCTGGTTCATGAAGAACATGTGATAGTTATCGATGTCCAGGTGATCCAACGATGCATTTAACTGATGGACCCCGAGTCCGGTGAAGCCGTAATGAGTCCAATGCGTGAAGAATGTTCTCCAGAGATCCAAGCGGGTTGCGGCACCGTCTTCGGGACTGCTGAAATCGAACGCCAAGGCCAGAAAGCTTCCCACAACAAGAGCGGTGACGGCGATCACGGCCACTGCGCTCCATTGCATCTTCTTCTTGCGCCCCAGGAAATAATCTAGGGAGAGTAAAAGCGCCAGTGAGAGGATTGCCTGTCTCGAAAAGAGCAACACCACGAGCAGGGTGAAGGCGGTCTTCTCCGCCAGCGTGACCGATTTGCCGGAGCTTCGCCGAAAGTAGAGAAAGCCTCCAAAAACGGCCACGATGTACATCGCCACGATATTTTTCGTCAGGAATATTGGTGCGAGTGGCTCTGCAATCTCGTAAAGGCGCGTGCTGGTCAGCCCTTCTGGCTGGAGAAGTAAAAGCAGCATCTCCCATGTGGATGTGTGGGCATAGACGTAGGCAGCTATAACTACGACGAGCCAGATCATACCGAATCGTTTCAGCCATTTTGCACAGGTGAGAGGATCGAATACTGGTGCAAGAAAGAGAAGCAGCAACACGGTGGACAGATTGATGAAGAGCTTGGCTGGTTCCAGAAAATCAGGCTGTTCGGCAACTACTTCCCTGAATATCGCGGTGAAGCTGGTCACGATGGCGAGGGCGAACACGCCAACTTTAATCGATACGTCGGTCGCCGCTGCGGATTGCGGGAGAAGAACGAGTCCCAGAGCTAGTAGAAGAACCTGAGGAATCATGTAGAGCGTATGCCCCGCCGCGCTAAAGGGATATAGGAACAAACTGCACAGAAATAGCGCTTGCAGCTTATCGAGAGTCGTTGAGGAAGCGGAGAGTGTCATTGACAAAAGAAGCAGCGTCTCAGCCTTGATCAGCGGTAACGGCCATGTTCAGCACCCGGCGAGCCCGGCAGCATGTTCATTGACGCTGAGCCAACTAATGGATGCCAAATCCAGCTCGGCGGTTTTCAGAATCGACCAATGTTTTGATATTTGGGTGTTCCGATATTTCTGCGCGCCTCGCCTCTAGAAATTCTCTTCGTAATGCCGACAACACTTTCCCCAGCGACCCCATCTAACCGCCAAAGCTAGACATGTCGATCCGAGACAATTGCTTTGAAGTGAATCCCGGCTCAGTCGCCACTGCAGCCGTGCCATTGGGCGTCAAGATCATGCGCAGCGTGCTATTTGGTGGTCTGCGTTACGTGCTGATCGCTCCTATTCCGTTTGTTATGACTCCACTCATAGTTCATCGCATTGGGGTCGCCGGATATGGCACATGGGCTGTCTTCCTGGCGATCAACGGGCTCACATCATTGGCAGATCTCGGCCTAGTGGGCACACTCAGCAAATTCGTCGCTGACCACCATGCCCGGCGGGACTTTTCCGCATTATCCAGGTTGTTGAATTCGGGACTCACACTTTTTCTCTTGCTGGATTGCGTGATAGCCGCCGTGCTTTGGTGTGGGGCATCCGTCCTGGCGAAACGGCTCTTTCACGGCAGCGCAGCGGCGAACTCGGAGGTGATTTTCCTGTTGCACTGCTTCGTGCTGGTGGTCGCCGCTAACATCTTGACCCAGCTTTTCTCGTCCATAACTGCCGGCTTACAGCGCCTGGATTTGACGAACCTTGTCAGCACCGCCAACGCCCTGCTCAGCGCGGTCTTCGGCGGAGTTCTGCTGCTCCGGGGATGGGGCTTGCGCGGCCTGGTCTACGGCTACATCGCTTCCGGACTCATTACTGTAACCATGCATCTCATCCTGGTTCGGAGGCTATTGCCCAAGGTCGCGCTGAATCCTCTCTTGTTTGACGCGGCCGAGGCCAGGAAGATGTTCGGTTACGGCCTCCGCCTATATGTCACCCAGGCTGCGGTCGTCGTGCATAGCCAAGTGGAGAAGGTCTTCCTGGCCACGATGGTCGGAGTGTCCGCGGCTGGCTGGTATGACATTGGCAGCGATCTTGCATTGAAGATACGCGGTTGCATTGGAGTCGTCCTGAGCCCAGTCCTGCCGGCGGCTTCGGAATTAAATGCCTTGGCTGACGAATCCAGAATGAAAGAGCTCTACTTTCGCGCCCACAAATATCTGGCGCTCTGCGGCGTCCCCGCGGTTTGCTACGCGGTCTCGGTCTCGAATCGCTTCGTCGAGCTTTGGCTTGGACCGGGAATGAGTATGGTTGTCCTTCCCTTAAATGCTCTGCTCATAACAAACTTCGTCAATCTCACTACCGGCCCGGGGTTCCTGATTTTCGCGGGCAGAGGATACCTTAAGCCTGGCATTAAATCCGCCGGGTTCGGCTTGATCCTCAATTTCCTATTGAGCCTGGTATTGATCTACAAGTTCGGCTTCCCGGGAGCCGTAGTCGGAACATCCCTATCGCTGATTCTCGCGTCGGGTTACTTCGTCTCGATGTTTCATGCTCGTACCGGATATTCGCTGTCGCGTGTGCTACAAGAGAGTTACCTGAAGCCGATCATATGCTCCGCACTGTTGATATCCGTGCTCACGGCAATTCGCTCCCCTAACGATCTTTCCTGGGTCGGGCTAGGCAGCATGGGAATCGCCTTTGGGCTGTTGTATTCTGCCGCCATTCTCCTGAGCAATTTCTTTGACGACTACGACTGGAGCAAACTGGAAAGCGTTATTCCAGGGGCGAGGCACGCGAGGAGGATATTCCGCATTGCTTAATCGTGCTTCGCGGTTCTTCCCGATTCTCCGGGCATTGAGGTCCGTGCTTGCAACAGGCGGCTCACTGCTGGAAATAGGCTCGGGATCCCTTGGGCTCGGGGAGTATTGGCCTGGTGTCTTCGTCGGATGTGACGTCGCTTTCGCGGCGCATCCGGTAAAAAATATGCGAGCCGTTTGCTGTTCCGGGCACCGATTGCCATTCCAGGACCGGAGTTTTGACGCGGTCGTAGTATCCGACGTCATGGAGCACGTGCCGCCTGCCCAGCGAACGGACGTCCTTGCCGAAGCAGTGCGAGTTGCTCGCAAGCTGGTGATCATCGGCTACCCTTGCGGGCCAGCTGCTTTCGACCTTGACCAGAAACTGTTTCGTGAATACCAGGCGCGGGACTTAGTCCCTCCGTTGTGGCTTGAAGAGCACATGCTTCATCCCTTTCCCGATGAGAACCTGCTGGTGAAACTGCCCGTGGGATGGAAGAGCGACGTAATCCCAAACGAGAGCTTGCAGTTTCACTATTGGATGATGAAAGCGGAAATGTCTCCGCTGTCAAACTACTCCTTCCGTCTCGCGTTGCGAACTCTGCCGGCACTCGTGGAACGTCTCTTGCAACGCGCGGACCGAGAGCCCTCGTACCGGAAGATTTTTGTCCTGTCCCGCGAAACTGAGGAACAGTATGCTTGAGCGACGTTTGTTTCCTTCCCTGAGCGTAATTATTCCAACCTACAATCGCCAGCAGCTTCTAGCCCACGCACTGGAAGGATATCTCGCCCAGTCCTCCCCTCATCTGATTTGCGAAATCCTTGTTATAGACGATGGCTCGACCGATGACACGGAATCAGTCGTGCGTGACTGCGGCAAGCGATCGGTGTTTCCAATCCGTTACAAGCGGCAGCGCAACAAGGGCCCAGCGGCCGCGCGCAATCTCGGGATTCAGCAAGCCCGGTCGGAACTGGTGCTCTTCACCGACAGCGACGTTATTCCGGAGAGTGATTTGGTTGAACAGCACATCGCGTGGCATCGGGAAAATCCTCAGATCCAAGCCGCGGTACAGGGCTACCTCGAATGGTCCCCAGCAGTGGGCGCAACGCCATTCATGCGGTGGTATGGCGAACACAGCCTGTTCAGCTTTGGCAAGACTCGAAACAAACGAGAGGTTGATTTCCGTTCGTTCTACACCTGCAATGTGAGCTTGAAGACCGAATTCCTTCGATGCTGCGGTCAGTTTGACGAAGAATTCAAGAGCGCTGCCTATGAGGATAGCGAACTCGGATATCGCCTGAGCCTGCAAGGAATGCGTCTACTCTACAATTCCGAGGCGATCGGGTATCACCACCAGTTCTTTTCCTTTGAAGATGCCTGCCGCAAAGCGCGAGCCAATGCCGGCGCCACACAACTATTTTTTCGGAAGGAAGCTGGCCGGGCAGTCCTGAAGGAAATTCAAAGAAAAGAATCCAATTTCCGTTACAAGATCGTGACTCGTCTTGCCATGTGGGCGGCAGCGGCGCTCTCACCATTTCGACTTCTTCTGGATTCGTCCATTCCTCTGCCGGGAATTCTCTACCGGTTGTTCTTTTGGGCGTCTGTAAGAGCAGACAAGAAGCAGACTGTTCTAGCCGCCTCCAGCAATGGAATCCAGCTGGAGACCTTGAACCGAGAGTCGTCAACAGTTGCAGCAGTGAATCACGGGAGCACGGTAGACAACACGACTCCGGTTACCGCAAGCTGCGAGACGATCTGTGACCAATCGCGGAGTCCGCGAACAAATGCTCCAGTCGGAAGTTTATAGGGCACCACGATCTGGTCGCCCGGATAGAGTCGGAGTCGGTCGAATCTCCCTCCGACGAAAACACCGTTCACGTTATTCGCGGCGACCACCACACCATTTGCGCGCAAAACAAAGGCGTGACGCAGATCGGATTGTGGTTTCCCTTTGCCCGCCATTTCCAGATACTCTCCCGTTGTATTGCGAGGTTGGAAAATGAATGACCCCGCATTGTAAACACTCCCCACGACCGACACGGTCGAGGGGATAATGGGAATCGTTACCCGGTCGTTATCTTCCATCGTAATATCAGGAAAGTCGGTCAGGAGATGATCGGCAGGTCGAACCGGGAGCGCGACCCGTCCGCTGGCTCGCGCATTGTGCAACTGCGCCAGGATCGCTTCCTGGGCAGCAAGCAGTTGCGGCAACTCGCCAGATTGAGTGGAAGCGGCAACCGACACCGCCGACTGCCGGATCTGCACTTCCATTGCGCGGGCAAGTTCGTCCAGGCTTTTCTGCTCTTTGATCCGGGCGGATTCCCGAATCAATTGAGTGCCGTAGACATAGGAATTGGGAGAGAGACCACCTGCACGTTGCAGCACGGAGCGGAGAGTCTCGTTGGTCTCGAGTTTGTAAACTCCGGGACGCATGACCTCACCCTCTAGAATCACATACTGCGCGCGGCTAGCCTGCGGAACGCTGACATCCCGCTGGGAGAATATTGTGACGATGTCGCCAGGCTGCAATTCCAGATTGCTGGCTTCATCGTGTTCCAGAATTGCTTTGCGTGGACTCATCCAAATCAACTTGGAAGAGAGGTCCACGGGGTTGACCCGCTGGATGATTGCATAGTCCCAGTTGATTTCGGGTGCATAGCGACGAACATCGTCGGCCACATTCCGGTCGACGGTGCTACTAGCGGAACGATCTCCGGCGACCTGGGGCCGTTGTTGGGCACCCAACGACGCTTGGTCCCCCCGCTTCAAAGCGGCGTTTTCCATTGAGTCTGCTTCAACCGCGGAAGCTGTGTTCGTCGGTCGTGCGGCATCGTCCGCGAAAGTGTTCCCACCGGATGAATTCGCCGGAGATGCGATCGTGTCAGAAACCTGGTGCCCAACCTCGCCCGCCCGCACAGACTGTGACGACTCCGCAGCCACGGGATACTCCGTAGCGCGGCCATTCACAATGGCTGCCCGTTCCCGCCAATAGCGGCGAGTCAGCAAAGCGTCCGCATTGGGAATCAGATCGCGGACTCGCATACCCGGCTTCCATGCATAACGGCCTGGGTTTGCGACGTGGCCCCGCAGTGTAACGGTGTCCTCGAAGCGCGGAACGATGGAGAATACGCGAACAATGTCCCCATCCTTGAGTGGAAGAGCGCGAGATTGAGCGTCCAGTGGAAACTCCAGCGTCTTGCGCGATTGGTCTGCGAAACGATCGATCGTGATCCTGGTGCTGTCGGCAACATTGGTTAGATCACCAGCCATTTGAAATAGGTCATCAACAGTGGAGTTGTCCTTCATTTCGTAGATGGCCGGCATGTTCACCGAACCCGCGATCGCAGCCTGCGGACCCACGTGGGGAATGAACAACACATCGCCGGGCTGAAGACGCACATCCTTGGATTTGTCACCCTTCAACAACAAGTCATAAAAATCGAAATCGCTGATGACGACGCCATCGCGCCGCACTTGGATGTGTCTCAAGGATCCTTGTGGAGCCGGTCCACCCGAAGCGAAAATTACATTGACCAACGTGCTCAGCGAACCAACAGTGTAGGTACCGGGATAGCGTGCATCCCCAACAACGATCACCTGGATTGAGCGAAGCCGTCCCACGGCTGCAGTAATATTGAAGTTCTTGAACACTTTCGAAATATTAGCCTTCAGGTGCTGCTCCAAATCTGAGTAGTGGATGCCTGCGACGGAAATCTCGCCGACTTGTGGGATGTAGACTTGGCCGGCACGATCCACAACGGTCCGTAGATCCGCTTCCACCTGGCCCCATATCCTAATCTGAAGTTCGTCCCCAGGCCCGATGATGTAGTCGTCCGGAACCTGCAAACGATCGATCGGTGCAAACGTGCTTGGGGGCTGAGCGAACAATGACTGGCCAAACAACGGCAAGACGCGGCCCACCGAGTCGGCCACCATCTGCTGGAACTCTGTTTCTGGACGAATCGGGGCATTGCGTTGTGGGATCTGCGAAGGATTGAGCGGAGGAGGGCTCTTGACCGATTGATCGGGAGTGGAGTCTGGGGAAGATCTCAAAACCGGAACCGTGACTGGAGACGAATAGTCGCGTCCCTGAGATCCGGCTGTTCTTTGAGTCGCAGCGCTGCACTCTGCGCTACCGGCACGCGATGGATCAGAGCAATTGGTTCCCGTACCGGTTAGCGGCGAGTCATCGGGGACTTGCGCAAGACATACCAAAGCACCACATAGAACCAATGATGAAAACAGGCTCAGCTTATACATAGTAGTGGGTGGGTAGCACCATTATGTCGGGGTAGCTTAAGCAGTTCTACAGTGACTGGCCGAGTGAGATGCCCAGAGTCCGTTGGCGGTTGCCGCTAGATTGGTTGCTAACGAGGGTATATTTGCCAAGGCAGCGCCGCCGGGCCGGTGCTTCCAACCCGGTTTGCTTTCTGGCCACTGGCGCAGAATTTGCATCAAAAAATACGTTGCGGACTGCGGCCGCCGGTGGAGTTGTTCTCATCACATCATCTATGCGAACGATCTCAATCAAAGTTGACGGTCGACTGCACACCGTTGAAGTGGACCCTTCGACGCCCCTGCTTTTTGTCCTGAGTGACGAGCTCGGTTTGCGAGGGCCTAAGTTCGGCTGCGGAATCGCGCAGTGCGGAGCCTGCACGGTGATCATCGGCGGTCGAGCCGTGCGCTCTTGTGTTCTGCCCATCGGCTCCATGAAGGAAGAAGACGAGGTTACGACGTTGGAGGGACTCGGAACGCCCGAAAAGCCGCACCCCCTACAGCAGTCATTTATCAACGAGGGCGCATCCCAATGCGGCTTCTGCCTGAGCGGTGTAATCCTGACGGCGAAGGCAGTTCTCGACGAGAATCCTAAGGCCTCCGATGAGGAGATTCGCCAGGCGTTGGGAGGCGTACTGTGCCGCTGCTTTACCCATACTCGCATGCTTCGCGCGATTCGTAAGTATGCCGACGAGAGGAGAGCATGACAATCTCTCGTCGCGCGTTTTTAAAGGGTACGGGCGCCCTGATTGTGACTTTTAGCGGGTCGGTACGAAGTCCATTCGCACTTGGCCAAGGCCCGTTCGATACACATGCCTCTCATATCGATCCTGGGAAACTCGACTCTTGGATCGCAGTTGCGGGGGATGGCACCGTGACGGCATACACAGGAAAGTGCGATTTCGGCCAGGGGATGTCGACTGTGCAAGCGCAACTGGTCGCGGAAGAACTATGCATTCCCATTGGTCGGGTAAAGCTGGTGCAGTGTGACACCGCGCTAACTCCGGATCAGGGCACGACCTCCGGAAGTCAGTCGACGCCCACGAACTTCAACTTGCGCAACCTCGCACAGGCAGCAGCGACAGCGAGAGAGGCACTGCTAGCGATGGCAGCCAGTGAATTGGGGGCGCCAGTTACGGAACTCACTCTGACGGCAGGCGTCATAACATCCAGCAGCGGTCAGCGGCGTACATTCGAGCAACTAATCGGGAGCAGAAGGTTCAACGTTCCTCTCAGTGCTGCAGCTAAAAGGCGCTCGCCGGAGCAATGGACGGTTCTTGGCAAGCCAGTTCCGTCATTCGACAGAGTTGCTCTCGTGACTGGGCGCTTTGAATTTGTGCACAATGTACGAGTCGACGAGATGCTCCACGGACGTGTGGTTCGGCCCGCGGAGGCTGGCGCGACGCTAATCAGAGTCGACGAGAATTCGATTCGGCAGCTTGCGGGAATTGTGAAGGTGGTAGTCCGAAAGAACTTCGTTGCGATCGTCGCGGAAAATCAGTGGCAAGCAATTCAGGCCGCACGACAGTTGAAAGTGGCATGGAATCCGGGCCCAGTGTTGACAAAGCAGGAGCAGTTTTATGAAACCATGCGCAAGCAGCCGTCGCAAGATGCTCTGATCGTCGACTCTAAAGATGTGGGGCAGCGGATCGCAAGAGCTACGAAGACGTTGACGGCGACCTATGTTCATCCCTACCAGATGCACGGCTCGGTCGGCTCATCATGTGCCGTCGCTGATGTCAAAACAGATCGAGCGACGGTATGGTCGGCGACGCAGTCCGTATATCCCACGCGCAGCGTCATTGCCCAGATATTAGATCTGCCGCTGGATAACGTACGCGTCATCTATGTTCGCGGTTCAGGATGCTACGGCCTCAACGGGGCGGACGCGGTTTCCTTCGATGCGGCGCTGATGTCACAGGCCGTTGGTAGGCCAGTCAGGGTGCAGCTTTCGCGTCAGGATGAAATGGCATGGGAGAACTACGGTGCCGCGTGCGTTATTGATCAGCGCGCAGCGGTGGACGACCAGGGCGCGATCATGGCCTGGGATTGTGAGAGTTGGGAGACATCTCTCGGCGGAAGACCTGGCTACGATCGTCCCGGCAATGTGATTACCGGGACGTTGATCGGATATGAGCCCGAAAAAATCACTCCGCGTGCTGCTTCACAACCGACTGAACAACTTCGCAACCGGAACAATGCCGTTCCATCGTATTTTTTGGGCTGTATCGGAAGCAGTTGCCAAGGCGCGGGAAACATCCGCAGCGAACGCGTTCTCACACATACTGTGGAGTCCCCGTTCTTTACCGGTCCGCTGCGCTCGCCATTACGTCTTCAGAACACCTTTGCGCATGAGTGTTTCATGGATGAGGTCGCCGCGAGCGTTCATGCTGATCCGGTCGCCTTCCGCTTGAAGCATCTGCGCAATGAACGAATGATCGCGGTTGTGAAGGCAGCGGCAAAGGCCGCCAATTGGGAGAGTCGTATTCCCAACCACAAAACTCTTGCCTCGGACAAAGCTACCGGGCGCGGGATCGCGTGCGTGGCATACGAAGGCGACAATGGCTATGCGGCATTAATCGCCGAAGTTCAAGTGGATGCAACTAAGGGAAGTATCCATCCACGTAAGTTCACCGTGGCGATCGATTCCGGTCCGGTCTCCAATCCCGACGGGCTGCGGAACCAGACCGAGGGAGGCATCTTGCAAGGCTTGAGCCGGGCATTGGGAGAACGTGTTACCTGGGATGACCGGAAGATTACGTCTATCGATTGGCAGACATACAAGAGCCTCTATCTCGATTTCGAGCTGCCGATCATTGAGGTCGTGCTTGTCGAAAGCCTGCATCAGCCCGCCACGGGCGCAGGCGAAACCGCAATCACGCTGGTTGCCGCGGCAGTCGGCAATGCCGTCTTCGACGCCACAGGAATACGTCTCCGTGAGGTTCCTTTCACCGCTGAGCGAGTCAGGGCCGCCATCTTGGGATTGAGATCGACGGCGTCGGAGCGTGGCTAGGCGTAATGCCCGCTCTTTGCTCAGCTTCGATATGTCACTTCCCATTGGGAAACGCATGGGAGCCGCTATGAGGATGACGATCACACTGCCGATTGGCTTGAGTCTCTTTTTTTGGCTGAGCGGAGCGACCGCACAAGATTTCCCCCTCAAGAACAATGCAAGTGTCGCAGCGAATCGGCAGGACACCTCGGCCTCGGCCCGTGCTTTTGAATCGATTGTGCCCGTGTTACGAAATCCACGTTGCCTCAACTGCCATTCGACCGGAGATTTTCCAAGGCAGGGAGATGACCACATTCGGCACTCCATGAACGTTCGACGCGGCAATGATGGAGAAGGCGTTGCGGGAGTGAAGTGTAGTAGCTGCCATCAAGACCATAATCTCTCCGGGCCACATATGCCTCCGGGCGCTCCTGGTTGGCATTTGCCTCCGCCTGGCATGCCGATGATCTGGGAGGGACTCAGCGATCGGGAACTGTGCGAGCTATTCAAGGATCCGACGCACAATGGAGACCGCAATGTCGATGAAATCGTGGAGCACATGGATACTCCCCTTGTAAGATGGGGCTGGAATCCGGGCGAGGGCCGTACTCCAATCGCCATGCCACAGCGCGAATTCCTTGCCAATATAAAGGACTGGGCCTCGAACGGCGCCGCTTGTCCCGATCGCTGACAGGACGTTTTGCATCCTGCTGGCAATGAACTCCTGATCGCGCAGCAGAAGAATCGCCCGGGCCACTTCGCAGATGCGATGTTGGGGATACTGGGGATTCCGGAGTTGATTTAGCTTACCTTACTACGACGGGATACATCTTCATCATAACTCCGACAAAGCTAAGCACCGAAACCAACATTAGCGCGATCAGCCACCAGTCGATTTTGCCGGTTGTTGGGCGCACAAAGAACTCTCGCAGCATAAACGAGACCTCTCTCGAAAATACGAATGTAGACACGCAAGAGGGACGATACTAAAGACCTGTGTCCCCTCCTGTCACCGTCCCGATATTTCAGGGCAGAGCAGATGCTACTTGGCATTTGCCGCTTGAAACAATACAAGGAAACACCTACCCAGAGGCGAGAAACTACTCATAGACCTGCGGATTTACTGCACCCTGGCGGCGCTCCAGTGTTGAGGAAAGGGAAGGCTTTTTTCTTTTAGTGCTGTTCTTACCGCCGCGCTCGATGCTTCGAGTGCGGTTTGCGGGGCACGCAGATGACGTTCTTCAGTCAAGTAAACTCTCGAATTTTGGCCCGTGTGGCGATATGCTCGATCGCAAATGTGCGCTCTTGATGCGACACATTGAACGGCGTTATCCCTATTTTCAACCGGTTGCTCCTCCGGTCGAAGAGTGCCTACTAGTTCCGTTTAACGTTCAAGACGAGGCAGTCGGCACGATCGGGGCAGTCGCCCATGATTTTGTTGTCGGACCCACAACCTGAGCCGCATTCTCGAACATTCATCAGAGCGGTTTGACGCATGAAAATTCCTGATCGTCCAAATCGCCGGCGCTGTGCCGGAATCCAGTCTGCACACCACACTCCATGGAGTTTTGTATCTATTAAAAGCTTTCAATAGCACCAAATATTGTTTTACATATATCTGCCGCCACGCCTTACAAATCGAGCTGCCTGCCCGCTCCTTTCTGAAAATCTCTTGACAAAGGTCGAAGGCTAAACTATAAGCCGTGGGAAAGGTAATAAGCGGTTAGATTGCAAACGAGGGGTCGGCCGGAGCGTCGGCCGCAATCAAAATTCGAGCGGGCCAAATCACGAGAACCTTCGGCTCCTGCGCTGTTCGTCAGTTCAGGCTCCCCACGGTTCATCGCGGAGGGAATATGCAGGGATGGAATCGCCGTCAGAGTCTTCTGGTGTTCGCACTGGTTCTGCTCGTCTGCGGGCAGATGTTTGCTGGCGTCACCGCCAGCATTTCGGGCACAGTGAAAGATCCGAGTGGGGCTGCGATCGCCGGAGCGACCGTGACCGCCACGAACGTAGACACAGCAATTGCGGTGACCCAGACCTCCAACGGCCAAGGATTCTATTCCTTCCAATCTTTGCCCTTGGGAAAATACACGGTCGACGTGGAGCAAAAAGGCTTCAAGACCTACCGTCAGACTGGCCTCGTGCTGGAGGTAAGTAGCGCCCTGACCGTGGACGCGACACTGCAGGTCGGGCAAACCACAGAAAAGGTCGAGGTTGCCGCCGACGCTCTGCACGTCGAGACAATCAGCTCGCAGATGGGTGAGGTGATCGAAAGCAAGCGGATGACCGATGTGCCACTGATCTCAAGGAGTTACACCGACCTCTTGTCCCTGCAGCCAGGCGTCGCATCCGCTCAGTCTCCTATGACCGGCGCCTATGCCGGCCCTTTTATTTCAGCGGGCTTCGCCCCTCCTCTGGTCTCTGGAGATTTGAATGCAGGCGCGTACTCGGTTAACGGTATGCGGGAAGCCGCGAATGGCTTCATCCTGAATGGGATGCTGACTCAAGAACTCGGATATTCTGGCGCTGGAGCTGTTCCCAATCTCGATTCGATTGAAGAATTCCGCATTCTGACCAACAACGTGGATGCCGAATTTGGAAATTATGCTGGCGCGCAAATCAATGTCGTAACCAAATCCGGGACAAACCAGTGGCACGGAAATGCCTTCGAATTTGTGCGCAATACCAGTTTGAACGCCCGAAACTACTTCGACCCCGTAGACGGCAAAGGCGCTTATCACCAAAACCAGTTCGGCGGAACATTCGGCGGGCCGATTGTTCGCGACAAGATTTTCTTCTTCGCCGATTATCAAGGCAACCGCCTGATCCAAGGCAAAGCGCAAACCATTCCCAATGCCCCAAGTTCCGAGATGGAGTCGGGGGATTTCTCCCTCGCTGCGGCTTCCGATTCGTTTGCGACGCTTCAAACCTTCTCGAATAACAACAAGGGATTCGTGCCGGCGATTGTTGATAACACTCTCCCCACCAGCCCGAACCCTGGAACTGCCTGGACGAACTACCTGTCCAGCACGTTGGGATATCCGGTTACCTACGGAGAACCTTACTACTTCTTAGGCACGGACTATGTTCCCGGCAGCAATGGCACCGCACAGTATGGAGTGAACTGCACGAGTACAGCGCAATGCGTCTTTCCGAACCCCGGTAACATTCCACTCAGTGGGGCGAACAGTTTGCTTTCGCCGATTGCCGCTAACCTTCTCCACTATATTCAGCCAGCGGCTCCATCGACGGTTGGCGCCAACGGAACCGGGACATTTTCGACTAGCTCGGGGAAAGTGGATCTGCACGACAACAAGTTCAGCGGCCGCGTGGATGGCAACTCACGCTTCGGTTTGCTGACCGCCTACTATTACTTTGACCGCTTCGATCGCGATGATCCTTATTGGCCCAGCAATTTCCCGCTTTATCCAGGATTTGCAGTCGACAGCAAGGGCCAAACCCACACAATCCAGCTCAGCGACGTCAAGACTCTCAGTTCCGCCTCGGTCAACGAATTTCGTCTCGGGTATTTCCGGCTGAACACCAGATTTAATCTGCCACTCGGCGGAACTTCACAGTCACTATCCGATCTGGGATTTGCTTCAGGAGCCAATCGGGGGCCCGGCATCTTTCCAGGTACACCCAGTGTCGAGGGGATTCCTGAAATCGACTTCAATAACTTCGTCATCGGCGTGCCCAGCCGTCCAAATCAGCTGATCACGAATATCTATTCCGTATCCGACAACTTCAGCAAGGTAATTGGTACCCACACCATAAAATTCGGCGGTCAATATCACTTCAACCAACTGGAAGAGAACCTGTCGAACGTTGCCAATGGCAATTTCGGCTTCGGCTCCAGCTTCAACGGTCAAGCGAGCGAAACGGGCATTGACTTCCTGGACTTCCTTCTCGGTGCGCCTAGTGGCTATATCCAAGGTCAAGCCTTCCCCTCCTATGGCCGCAGCTTTTATTTCGGTTTGTATGGTCAGGACAGTTGGCGCGCCCGTCCGAACCTCACTGTAAACTTCGGATTGCGCTACGACGTCAGCCGTCCGTTTTACGAGAAGTTCAACGAAATTCAATCGATTATTCCGGGCGAGCAGTCGCAAGTCTATCCCGGGGCACCGGCCGGTTGGGTATTTCCGGGTGACAAGGGCGTTCCCCGCAGCCTAGCCCCCACTCGCTGGAACAATTTTGCCCCGCGTCTCGGTTTGGCCTATTCATTTGGCGATCACGAGGGAGTGATGGGCAAGATGCTCGGCAAGGCAGGCGCGTCGAGCATTCGCGCGGGCTACACACTGTCGTACGCTTCATTCGAGGGCGCAACTGACTTTAATGAGATCGGCGACGCTCCTTTCGGAGATTTCACGGGTCAGAATGAGCCAACATTCGCGGCTCCGTTCACTAATCGCGCAACGGGAAATTCGATTTCGAACTTCTACCCGGTGGCTCCCCCGCCCAAAGGGGTTTCACCGAGCCATCCGGCTAGCGGTCCACCATACGACACGCTGGCGGAGTTCTTAAACGCTTTCGGCACGATCGGCAGTTCGCCGGCGTTCTACTATGGGAACCGCCTGCCCTACGCGGAGAATTATGAGCTTTCGTTCCAACGGCAGCTCACACGGGCGGATTTGCTGACCTTGAGCTATGTTGGAACGCAGGGACACAGGTTGCTTTCCTCCAGGTCTGCCAATCCGGGTGACCCAGCGTTGTGCCTGGCGACTCCGGGTTGCGGTCCGACCGGAGAAAGCAACATCTACATCAACGGCACGTCTGTTACTCTGGGAACCCGCCCTCGACTTCCGGGTCTCGAACTGACACCGGCCCAGGCCTCGGCCGGTCTGTCGGCTCCGATTGGAACCTTGCTTCCTGACGGAAACTATGGAGTTATCCCCTTCGCCAACGACTCCTATTTCATCACCGCTGGAAAATCGTCGTATAACTCATTGCAGGTGGATTACCGGCACACTTCCGGCCGTCTACAGATGCTTCTCGGTTACACATACAGCAAGTCACTCGATATTGCTTCCGGGTATGGCGAGCAAATTAATCCGGTGAACCCTAATTTGAGTCGTGGCCTCTCGGCCTGGGATCAGACGCACAATTTTGTCACGAGCTATACCTATGTGCTCCCCATCGATCGGCTGAAGGGGCCGAAGCGCCTGACGAACGGATGGTCGATCAGTGGCGTCACAACCTTCTCTACAGGCCTGCCGGTTACGATGGTGGAAACAGACGATCATTCTTTACTCGGTACGGCGTTCGGCGGTCCGATTACACTCGCGGTCGATACTCCGGACCAGGTCGCACCGTTGCACAAGTTTGACCCGAGGACGGTGCAGACCCTCGGCGGGGTTCAGGCGCACTTTTATTTCGACCCGACAGCGTTCGCGCCGTCGGCAATCGGCTCGGAAGGGAATACGACTCGGCGTTTCTTCCACGGCCCGGGAATCAACAACTGGAATATGGCATTTCACAAGGACACACGGCTGACCGAACGGGTGAACCTCCAGTTCCGCGCTGACTTCTTCAACATGTTCAATCACGCCCAATTCGCCACACCGCTTGGGATCCTGGGCGGCGCTGTGGGGCAAGTGACCCAGACGTCGCTGCTGAACCGTACCGGCCAGCTTTCCCTGAAGTTGAGCTTCTAGGGAGCTGCAGAAAAAACGAAACACAACTCGGGGGACTACGGTCCCCCGAACTTGTCTGAAGCATCGCTGTGCTAGTTCTTAGTTGGTAGATCAGGATTCTGAAAATGTCGGCCCAGCCCGTTCTCGCAGCAACCCTAGTCGAACCCGGACGCTACGAAATCCGCGAGTATCCTTTGCCCGATCCGGTGCCGGGATGCCTGCTGGTCAAGATGGAGGTTTCGGGAGTTTGTGGGACCGACAAGCACACTTATCAAGGCTATGTCGGGCAGTATGGCGGAGCAGGCGCATCGCGGCCGGTTCCCTTTCCCATCATTCAGGGACATGAGAATGTCGGAACCATTGCCGCAATCGGCGGCAACGGGCTTTACACAGACTTTGAAGGCATACCGCTGCGGGTTGGTGACCGCGTCATAGTCGGGCCGAACGTCAGTTGTGGAGAGTGCTATTGCTGCCGGCACGATTTTCCTTACTACTGCTGTGAAAAAACTGTCGACTATGGCAACAACATCAGCGCAAAAAATCCTCCGCACTTGTTTGGTGGATGGTCGCAGTACCTTTATGTACTTCCCGGCAGCTTTCTGGTGAAGGTGCCCGATGATCTGCCGTCCGAAATCGCGGTGCTCACGGAAATCATGGCCGTCACCGTCGGCTTAGATCGCGCCAAGCAGATTTCCGCGTTTCCGAGCGAGTCGTTCCGCTTCGATGACTCGGTGGTCGTGCTGGGAACGGGGCCGCTGGGCATGTGCTTTGTGATGAAGGCTCGCATGCTGGGGGCGGGAACCATCATCGCGGTCGATCTGTCGGACTACCGACTGAACTTTGCGAAAAAGCTGGGTGCCGATCATGTAATTAATGCGTCGCTCACGTCCGAAGCCGAGCGCTTGACGATGATTCGCGATCTGACACACGGTCGCGGCGCCGACGTGGTTGCCGAGTGCGCGGGTGTTCCGCAAGCAGTACGCGAATCGCTCGAGATGCTGCGAATCGGCGGCTTGCTGGTCGAGGCGGGCAACTTTTCCGATATGGGAGAAATTTCCATCAGTCCTCACCGACATTTGTGCGCGAAGAACGTGCGGATTCTCGGTATCGGCGGAGAAGAACCGGCTGCGTATGGGCCAAGCATGCGGCAGATGGTGCGCTACATGCGGCAATACCCGCTCGCGGAATTTGTCACCCACCGCTTCGGCCTCAGGCAGGTTGATGCGGCGATGAAGAAGTCGATGGACGCGGATTCGATGAAGGTTGTCATCAATCCTTGGTCGTAAGAAAACTGCATGAAGCATGGTCGTAATCGCCGGAATCAACGACCGCAATTTGAGTTAGATTTGCACACTATACCAATTGAGGTTTCTATGACAGATGTGAAGTCACGCTTTCATTTTGCCTGCGCGCCCGATAGCTGGGGCGTGCTCGATTATCCCGGGCCATCGTGGAACCAGTCTTACGAGAAGATGCTGGACGAAATGGTGTGGGCGGGATACAGCGGTACCGAACTGGGGCCATACGGATTTTTTCCCACCGATCCGGCCATACTCAAACCGCGACTCGACCAGCGAAAGCTCAAGTTGCTCGGGTCGTTTGTACCTGTGGTTCTCAGTGACCCGGCGTCGGCGGGAATTGCGGTCGAGCACATTCGCAAAGTCGGCGATCTGCTGGCGGCATTGAAAGCGCCTTTCCTCGTATTGGCGGATGCGCAGTCCGATGAACGTAACAGCATTTCCGGGCGCGTCCCGAAAGATGGCAGTGCCGGACTTTCTGCGGCGCAGTGGAAGAATGTCGCGCATGTTGTCGAAGAAGCTGCGAAGGTCTCAGCCGAATTCGGACTCGATCTGGTCTTTCATCCCCACGTGGCAACATACGTCGAGACTCCGGAAGAGTGTGAGCGATTCTTCGACGTAACCTCGCACACCGGAATCGGGCTGTGCCTCGACACCGGCCACTGCGACTACGGCGGTGGAGACACGATCACCGAAGCCGCCAAGTTCGCCAGCGTTCTACGTTTTCTCCATATCAAGGACGTGGATCTGAAAGTGTTAGAGGAAGCGCGGCGCAAGAAGCTCAACTTCGAGCAGGCCATCGAAGAAAAGGTGTTCACCATCATCGGGCAGGGTTCCATCGACTTTCCAAAGCTGTTCCGCCTGCTGGAGAAGAACAATTATTCCGGCTGGATGGTGATCGAACAAGACGTAAAGTTCGGAGCCGCCGTAGTTCCGCCCGCGGAAAGTGTTGCCGCTAGTTTGCGATATCTTCACGGAATTGTCGCGGATATGTCGGTCGCGCCCGCGCGTTAGTCGTCAGTAAAAGGTTGGCCAAGCATTTGGAGGCAGGATGGTTTCCGCTTGAGTATTGACGCCGCCACGGCTGCCTCGCAACCGGGAGTCGCACACGCGAAGTTGCCGCGGCGGCTGGGCCTGTTGAATGCCCTGTCCATCAACATGTCGAACATGGTGGGGACCGGGCCGTTCATTACGGTGCCCGCGATTCTGGCCACGCTGGGTGGTCCGCAGTCACTGATCGCCTGGGGAGTGGGAGCGGCACTGGCAATTGCCGACGGACTGGTGTTCGCGGAATTGGGTGCCGCGATTCCAGCCTCCGGCGGATCCTATATCTTCCTCCGCGAGTGCCTTGGCCGCGACCGCTGGGGCCACATGATGGCATGGATTTTTGTCTGGCAATTTCTATTCAGCGGAACGCTGGAGATTGCCACCAGCAGTATCGGCATGGCGGAGTACACCGGCTTTCTCTGGCCGAAACTGCTCGCCTACCGGTGGGGGATCAAACTGCTGGCCGCCAGCATCACGGGGCTCGCCGTGCTAGCGCTGTACCGCAAGATTCAGGACATCGCACGCTTGATGCTGGTGCTTTGGGTCGGCATGTTGCTGACGGCGGCGTGGGTGATCGTCACCGGGATGACACACATGAACAGTAAGCTCCTGTTCGATTTTCCGCCGGGAGCGTGGAACATCACCCTGCCGTTCATGCTGGGCCTCGGCAATGGAACCATGCTGGTGATGTTTAATTTCCTGGGCTACTACCAGATTTGTTATCTGGGCGACGAAGTGAAAGAACCGGAACGCGTCGTGCCGCGGGGTGTGATCATTTCGATCTTGATTGTAATGGTGATCGACTTTCTGATTTCGGTGAGCTTCACCGGAGTTGTACAGTGGCGGGAGATGGTGCAACCGGGATCGCAGGCCTTTAACGCCATCGGCTCCGTGTATATGGAAAAAGTGAGCGGGCATTGGGCTTCGGTGCTGATGACCGTGATGGTGGAGGTGACAGCATTTGCGGCGACCTACGCGATGCTGCTGGGGTACTCGCGTATTCCGTATGCGGCAGCGCTCGATGGAGCATTCTTCCGATGGTTTGGAGGAGTGCATCCCACCAAGCGATTCCCACACCGGTCGTTGTTGCTAGTCGGCTTTCTGGTAATCGCGGCGTGCTTCTTTGATCTGGTGCAGATCATTACCGCCCTGATGATGGCACGCATCCTGTCGATGTTCGTTGCCCAAATCATCGGCTTGCTGATTTACCGCCGCAACCAACCGGATCGGCCGCGCCCCTTTCGAATGTGGCTATACCCCCTTCCCGCCCTGTTCGCGCTGGTGGGATGGCTGGGGGTATTTGTGACGCCGGGACTGCAACCCGGCGGATGGATATTCCTGGCGTATGCCTTCGGAACCCTCGGCATTGGTTTTGCAGCCTACTTGTTGATGGCATGGAAGAAGCGGGAATGGCCGTTTCTGGCGAAGGCCGCGCCTTATCTAATCGGTTAGACGTTTGTGTATCACGCCAGGTGCTTTGTGCTTTTCACCGGGCGCGACGGAAGTACAGTATTCTCCGATATCCCCGGCAGTGGCGGCCTTGGATCAACATTCATATTATCGATTAAGTATCGTTTTTATTGGATTTTCCTCTGGCACGGAGACGATGCTGTTGATACAATCTTCTGGGTCGCCAGCCCGGACGGCACGGAGATTCGGGTAGCGGCCAGCGCGATGTGTTCTCTGTCAAAGCGGTAAGATATTTGGAGGAAGTGTGCCGGCAAAACTAGGAGTTGGCGTTCTCGGAGTCGGTGAAATGGGCAGGCGCCATGCCGACAATGTCCGCCGTCTGGTGCCTGAAGCTCGCCTCGTCGCCGTCGCGGACGCGGCTGCCGATCGTGCCCGCCAAGTCGCCGCTGAACTTGAAATCGACCATTCTTTCCAGAACCTCGAGCAAATGCTCGAGTGCAGAGAAATCGACGCAGTATTGATTTCGACTCCCGATAAGTTTCACGCCAAGGCGATTGAACTCGCCGCCGCCGCCGGAAAGGACATTCTCTGCGAAAAGCCGATCGCTCTTAATCTGGCAGATGCGCATCAAGCCTTGGCGGGCGTTGCGAAAGCGGGAGTCCGCCTTCAGATCGGATTCATGCGCCACTATGACCCGGCTTATGCCGCCGCCATGAAGAGGATTGAGGCCGGGGAGATTGGCGATCCGGTGGTTTTTAAATCTGTCGGACGCGACAAGGATGCTCCTCCAATCGCAGCCTACAAGTCGGGCATCAATGGCATGGTTTTTTACAACAATACGATTCACGATTTTGACCTGGCTCGCTGGTTGATGCGCGACGAAGTCACGGAAGTGCACTCTTACACCACGGTCGCGATTCGTCCTGCGATCGCCCAGTTCGGAGACGTGGTTGCCAGCGTTGTGAACCTGAAGTACGCTCACGGAGCCATCGGCAACGTGGAATCATACGTCCAGGCAATTTACGGCTACGACGTTCGGACCGAAATCGTGGGGTCAAAAGGATCTATCTTTGTCGGCAGTCTGGAAAAAACGCCGGCTACTTTTCTGAGCGCCGCCGGAGGCGCACACATCCTGGCGGATCATTTTCTATCGCGTTTTGCAGATGCTTACCTTGCCGAGGTTATCGATTTCGTACACAACATGCTGCATGATCGTCCGCCGCTGGTGACCGGCGCAGACGGGCTGCGAGCGCTGGAGATTGCGGTTGCCGCCGAAAAGTCACACATTCAAGGCAAGCCCTGCAAAATTACGACTGAGGGTTGATCGTCCCTTTCTTGCTGCGTGACTCACGCCAAGAAGCGTGCAGGCCGATTCTGGGCATGGAGGAAAGTATGAACCGCACAAGCTCCATATCGTATAAAAGCCCTCTGCATGAAATGACGCAGTCAACGCCGACTTGCCTGTGGAATGACTCCGCTTCCATTCAGGAACTGTCCTACTCCATCGAACATGGCGCTACCGGAGCAACCTGCAATCCGGTCATCGTTCTCGCAGTTCTGCAAAAAGAAATGGGCCAGTGGAAGGACCGAATTCAGGCGCTGATTCAGGAGCGCCCACGCGCCACAGAAGATGAACTGGCATGGCAACTGGTGCGAGAAATGTCACTGAAGAGCGCTGCCCTGCTCAGGCCGATCTTCGATGCGCAGCGTGGCAAGAATGGACGCCTTTCGATTCAGACCGACCCCCGGCTGTTTCGCGATTCCCAGGCAATGGTCGAGCAGGCGGTGGAGTTCAACCAGTTAGCGCCCAACATGATCGTGAAAATTCCGGTCACGCGAGCAGGCATTCCGGCGATTGAGGAAGCCACCTATCGCGGAGTCAGCATCAATGCGACCGTCTCCTTTACGCTCCCACAATGCATTGCCGTAGCCGAAGCGGTGGAACGCGGTTTGAAGCGGCGCGAAAAGGAAGGGCTTGAGACAACCAGCATGGGGCCAGTCTGCACCATCATGGTGGGGCGGCTCGACGACTGGATGAGGGTACTGGTCGAAAAAGAAAACATCGCGATTGATCCCGGCTATCTAGAGTGGGCAGGAGTCGCCGTGTTCAAGAAGACTTATCAACTCTTTCGCCAGCGCGGATACCGGACTCGCCTGCTCTCGGCGGCATTTCGCAATCACATGCACTGGAGCGAACTGATCGGTGGCGATGTCGTCATTTCGCCTCCGTATTCATGGCAGGTGCGCTTCAATGCCAGTGACATCGAGGTTCGCAACCGTATTGATGATCCGGTTGCGCCAAAGATTGTCGAAGAACTTAGCCGCAAGCTTGCCGATTACCGTCGTGCCAGCACTGAAGACGGCATCACCATTGAGGATTTTGATTCGTTTGGTCCGACTCGCCGCACGCTACGACAATTTATTGTCGCCTGCCACGATCTGGACGCGCTGGTGCGGGACATTCTGATTCCGAATCCAGACAAGAACTAGCGAGATGGCAAAACAAAGGGCTGCGTTGCGCCACACTTTTTAACAGGGGGACTTAAGCAAGTGGGAAAACTAGCGATTACCGGCGGGAAGCCTCTACGGAAGACACCTTTCACGCAATGGCCAATGGGCGGCAAAGAGGAAATGGCGGCCCTTAAAGATGTGCTGACCAGCTCGAAATGGGGAGGCCAGCCGTTCCCAGGAAAACATGCCTCTTCGTTTGCAAAGAAGTTTGCGAAGACGCATACGGTGAAGTACGCACAATGCGTGAATACGGGAACGGTTGCAATCCAGGCGGCGCTGAAGGCGGTTGGCATTCTGCCCGGCGACGAAGTCATTGCGCCGGCTTACACATGGGAGGGGACGGTTGGCCCCGTGCTTCTGCTAGGCGCCTTACCGGTATTTGTCGATGTTGATCCGGACACCTATTGCCTCGACGCCAAGCTGATCGAAAAAGCGATCACGCCCAAGACGAAGGCGATTCTGCCGGTGCATCTTGGTATGCGGTTTGCGGACATGGATGAGATTCTCCGCATTGCGGCCAAGCACAATTTGAAGGTCATCGAGGATTGCGCCCACGCCCACGGCGGCATGTGGAAGGGCAAAGGCGCGGGATCGATGGGCGATCTGGGAGCCTTCAGCTTCCAATCGAGCAAGCTGATCACGAGCGGCGAGGGCGGCGCGGTCATCACCAACAATCTGGAATACATGGAGAAAGTGCAGAGCTACATCAACGCTGGACGGGCCAGCGTTACCGATGAGTTCCATCACCGGATCATCGGTTTCAACTACCGCCTAGGCGAATTTCAAGCGGCGGTGCTTGGCCCGCAACTCGATCGTCTGCCAAAGCAATCGAAGCTCCGCGACAAGAATATGGCGTATCTCGAAAAGCGACTGAAAGGTACCTCGGGGATTGGGTTGCTGAAGCCAGATCCGCGAATCACGCGCCGTGCGCCCTATGGCTATGTGCTTAAGTATTTCTCAGACCAGGTAAAAGACATTCCACGCGCTGCTTTTGTCGCAGCTCTGCAATTGGAAGGCGTCCCTTGCGACGGCCTTTTCTACGAGCCCGTCTATAAGAGTTCCCTGTTCCCAGTGAATCCGGCTGACTTCCCCGCCCTGAGCTGGGGACGCGAAAAGCCGCTCGACTTGCGCACCATGTATTCCTGCCCGGAGTCGGAGAAGGCTGCATATTCCGAAGCCGTGTGGTTCGCGCACCAGATGTTCCTGGGCAGCACGAAAGATGTGGATGCCATCGCTGACGGAATTCACAAAGTGCTCGAGAACATCGAAGAGGTGCGCAATCTGGATCACAAAGCGATTCGCAACCAGCGCCTCAGCCGGGCTGACCGCGAGAGCTAAGCGTGAAAGCAGCGGAGAGAATCGGCTTCGCCGTCGTGGGACTCGGCAGCATCGCCCAGAGTTCGGTGCTGCCCGCGTTCGCGCACTCCAAAAAGGCGCGACTGGTTGCCGTGGTCAGTCGCGATAAGAAGAAGGCCAAAAAACTGGCGCGGAAATTTGGAGCCGACCACGCCTATAGCACCGACGAATATTCCACTTGCTTGTCGAATCCCGACGTGTCGGCAATCTACATTGCGACGCCCCAAGGTGAGCATGAAACCTTGACCACTCAAGCCGCGAAGGCCGGCAAGCACATCTTGTGTGAGAAGCCTCTTGCGGCGATGGTCGAGCAATCCGCCCGGATGGTAGCGGCTTGCCAGCAGCATGGCGTCTTGCTGATGACGGCGTACCGGAAATACTTCGAGCCCAGTTCGCTGTACCTGAAGAAGTTAATCCGCGAAGGCTCTCTCGGGCGTATCGACGTCATCCACACGGCCTTCAGCGAATTGCATTTGCCCGGCACTTCCCTGCCTTGGTTACTCGATGCGCGTTTGGCTGGTGGCGGCCCGCTCATGGATCTGGGCGTGTACTGCGTGAATACCACTCGCTGGCTCGTCGACGAAGATCCGGTGGAGGTCTCCGCGCAATCCTGGCGACACGACACGGCGCACTTCTGTGAGGTCGAAGAGGGCATCGCATTCCGCATGAATTTTCGGAGCGGACTTGTCGTCCAGGGAACCTCGACCTATGGAGCCGCTCCCTCTTCGTTTATTCATGTACAGGGCACCAAGGGCTGGGCATTGCTCGCGCCAGCCTTCCCCTTTGAGGAAGAACGGCGGCTCACAGGGAAAATCCAAGGCCGCTGGTTTGAGAAGAAATTCAAGGTCGTCGATGAGTTTGCACCTGAACTCGACGCCTTCGCGACTGCGATCCAGACTGGCGCCAACGTGGAGCCAGATGGCCGCCAAGGACACCGCGATGTCGAGATTATCCATGCCATCTACGCGTCCGCAAAGAGTGGCGCTCCCGCTGTCGTGAGATACGATTAGTCATTGGCGAACTGGTGGGATGCTATAGGCTGGTAAAGCGAATCAATGAGCACACCCAATAAGAAGGCGGCGACCACCCGGCAAAATAAGCCGCAGAAACCTGGCAAAGCCGCGAGTATTTATGACGTCGCCCGCGAATCCGGAGCTTCCGTCTTCACGGTTTCCGCCGTGGTCAACAATAAGGCTCACGTTGGCACAAAGCTGCGCGAGAAGGTGGAAGCGGCCATCCGCAAGCTGAATTACCGTCCCAACCTGATCGCTCGCAGTCTGGCCAAGCAGCGTACCCATACAATTGGCATGATCGTCCCTGATATCGCCAACCCATTTTTCCCCATGGTGGTTCGCGGCGCCGAAGATGCGGCCCAGAAGCACGGCTACAATCTTCTGCTCTGCAACAGTGATGACAGTTTGGAAAAAGAAGAACGCGCCATCGAGTTGCTGCTTTCCAAGCGCGTCGACGGAATTCTGCTCACCAAAGCCGCCGAAGATTTCAGCCCGTCTTTGCGTCAGATGATTAAAGAAGTTGGTATTCCCTTCGTACTCGTGATGCGCACATATCCCAAGCTCACCAAAGACGCCGTGATCACCGACGATTATCAGGGAGCGTACGACGCCGTATGCCACCTGGCGCGGGCGGGACGGCGGCGCATCGGCCTCATCAGCGGACCGCTCAAGGTTAGCAACGCATTGGCGCGCTGGCAGGGATTTCACGACGCGCTCAAGGCGCAAGGACTGCCCTTCGAGCAACAACTGGTGGTCGAGGGAGATTACCGCATCGACTCCGGATTCCGCGCCGGCCACGCTCTGCTCTCCCATCGGCCGGACGGCATCTATGTTGCGAACCACCTGATGACCATCGGTCTGCTGCGGGCGGCAGAGGAGATGGGCCTTTCATGTCCCGACGATTTTGGGCTCGTCAGCTTTGATGATTATCCCTGGCTGGGAGTCTTCCGTCCCAAATTGACCACTGTCGAATTGCCGAAACATCAATTGGGAAGCGAAGCGGCGGAGTTACTGATTGAACGGATTGCCGGCAGCCGGAAAAAACCAGGAGTAAAAAAGCTGCAACCCGAATTGCGAATTCGCGAATCTTGCGGTTTTGCCTTGCACGTAGGCCAGACCCCGGCGAACGCTCCAGTGCGGGCAATTCCAAGCAATGAACCTGGCCGCTAAAACACAGATCACATCTCGCTGAAATCAATTTCCACCGGTCTCGTACTCAGACCTCGGGTCTTGAGCAGAACATAGACGGCGCCAACAGCCAGCCAGATTCCTCCCACCACCAGCGTGGAAGATTGCAGTCCAAAAAAAATAACCAGGCAAAACAGAAATCCAAGTACAGGCGAAACGATGTCGAGAAAGATGTTCACCTTGTGCAGCGGGTCCCGCCCAAATCCGAAGTGCTTGAGGGCCGCGGCATTCACCGCCATGAACGCCATCAGAGCGCCAAAGTTCAACAACTCGACTGCTCTCTCCCAACCTAACGTCAGAGTTCCGACGTAGGCCAGGACTCCGACAATGGCCACGTTGTAACTGGGGCTCCCGCGCCTCGGATCCAGATATCCAAATGGCGTGCGTGGTAGAACATTGTCGCGACCCATGCCATACAGAAGCCGGACCGCTCCCAGGTGCCCCGCCAATCCACACGCCAAACTCGAGACCAGCAAAACGATGCCGAAGCCCGCAAACAGCCGGTAGCCTCCGACGACCTGCGCGACATCCATGAACGCCGTCTCAGGATTAGTTAGCGTGCGGTAGTCCGGCCACACCCTCTGCGCCAGATAAACCTGAAGTCCTGCGAACAGTCCGGTGAACAGGCAGACCAGCACGGTCGCTAATAAGACGTTGCGCCGCGGGTTATGTACTTCTTCCGCGAGAATGCTCACGCCATCAAAGCCAATGTAGGTAGTGGCCGCCAGCGCCGTTCCCGCAGCAATGGCTCGCACGCTGAAGGTCCGCGCGTCGTAGAGCGGCTGCAAGGACACCAGCCCCTGCCATTGCTGGTGCACAACAATGTAGTGGAAAGCTTCGAACAGAAACACCGCCATCACGATCGACATGAACGCCAGAAGAATCTGATTGGTGCGTGCCGTCGTCCGTATGCCCAGCCAGCACAGCAAGGTCATGAAGCCCACCGCAACCGCCGACAGCAGGGCCAGCGGAACATGCGGCACCAACCGCTGAATGGTGAGCGCCGCATACAAACTGTTTTGCATGGGCTGGAAAAGATATTCCAGAAACATGGCCCAGCCGACGATAAATCCGATATGCGAGTTGAAACCACGGCTCACATAGGTGTACACTGAACCTGTCGAGGGATAGACCGTGGCCATGCGCCCAAAGCTAACCGCCGTGGCCATCATGGCTACCATGGAAGCAAGCAGCGTCGTGACTGCGTGGCCGCGTGATAGAACCTGCGCCTCGCCAAACATCGGCACCGCCGCAATCGGAGAGATTAAAATGATGCCGTAGTAGATCAGGTCCCAGAGACCAAGGACTCGCTTCAGGCGCGGTGCTGTCGTCGTTTGGTCAGCCGTTGATTCCAGAAGATTCTCCTCGTCCGCCCCGCCTAAAAAGCCCGTTCTTTCTTCCTGGCTTCCACGTATTTCGCGCGCGCTTCCTGTACCGACTTACTTTCCGAAACTTCTGCAATCGGAACGTCCCACCACGATTCGTAGCCCGGCACACTCTTCGTGTAGGAAGTCTCAATCACGACCACCGTCGTCTTCGTACCCTTCTTCGCTTCCAGCAATGCCCGTCGAAGATCATCGCGTGTATGGGCGCGCACCGCGTCCGCTCCCAGACTCTTCGCATTGGCCACGAAATCGACGGCAATCGCGTCGCCTTCCAGCTTTCCGTTACGGCGATAGCGATACTCCGTCCCCATCCCCTGATTGCCGCACGCCCGGCTCAGGCCGCCAATACTCGAAAACCCATGATTGTCGAGCATCACAATGGTGAGTTTGTAGCCTTCCTGCAACGACGTCACAATTTCCTGCGCCATCATCAGGTAAGAACCGTCGCCTACCATCACGTACACTTCGCGATCGGGAGCGGCCATCTTCACGCCCAGCCCGCCGCTGATCTCATATCCCATGCAGGAGTATCCATACTCCAGGTGATATCCCTTCGGATCGCGTGTGCGCCACAACTTGTGCAGATCCCCGGGAAGACTTCCCGCAGCACAAACCACCACATCGCGCGGACCCGAAACTTCATTGACCACTCCGATCACTTCTCCCTGACTGATCGGTGGCCCCCAGTTGAGCCCGTAGATGCGATCCACCTCCTTCTCCCAGTCCTGGCGCATCGTATTCACCCGTGCTCCGTAGTCAGCATCGACCCGATGGCCGTTCAGAACTTCCGCAAGTTCCTGAAGCGTCACGCGAGCATCCCCAGTCAGCGGCAGCGCGCTCTGCTTCCCAGCATCGAATTCGCAGACATTCACATTGATGAATCTAACGGAAGGATTCTGGAAGGCCGTTTGCGACGCCGTGGTGAAGTCTGCGTATCGTGTTCCCACCCCGATGATCAGGTCGGCTTCACGGGCCAGAATGTTGGCGCCCGGTGTACCCGTGACGCCCATCGCTCCCAGAGCTTGTGGATGGTCGTACCCCAACGACCCCTTACCCGCTTGCGTTTCGGCCACCGGAATCCCCGTCTGCGCCGCAAAAGCTGCCAGCGCCTCCGTCGCCTCCGAATAGAGCACGCCTCCGCCCGCAATCAACAGCGGCTTGCGTGTGGAACGAATCCATTCCACCGCCTGTGCCAGAAGGCGTGCGTCACAACGAGGCCGCGCCACCGTCCAGACCCGCTTTTCGAAAAACGCCGTTGGGAAATCGTACGCTTCGGCCTGCACGTCCTGAGGCAAAGCCAAAACCACCGCTCCCGTGTCAGCGGCGGATGTCAGAACACGCATGGCGGCCAGCAGAGACGTAAGAATCTGCTCGGGACGCTCAATACGGTCCCAATACCGCGACACCGGCTTGAAGCAATCATTCACGGAAATATCCTGCGTGGAGGAAGACTCCAGTTGCTGCAGAACCGGCGCCACATTGCGCCGCGCAAAAATGTCTCCCGGCAGAAGCAGTACTGGCAGTCGGTTGACGGTGGCGGTGGCCGCTCCCGTCACCATATTGGTCGCCCCCGGTCCGATCGATGTGGTGCAAACCAGGCAGCGCAGGCGGTTGCTGGTTTTGGCAAAGGCTGCCGCCGTATGCACCATAGCCTGCTCGTTGCGAAACAGGTAGTAGGGCAATCCGGGATCCTGCTCCAACGCCTGGCCCATGCCGGCAACGTTGCCATGTCCGAAGATTCCCAGACAGCCTTCGAATAGCCGATGCTCCACTCCATCCCGCTCCGAATACTGGTTCTTGAGGAACCTGACGATGGCTTGCGCTACGGTGATGCGGGTTGTCATGGAATCTCACTCCACTATCAGGATGCGCTGCGACGCTTCGGGCAATTCGTCTAAGCGATTAGCGAGCTTTTGGGATCGCTCGGCAAACCCTTTACTTCACCAGTGGCAGCCGAGGGTCCGTCTCTTTCCACGTCGACCTGAGCCAGACATGGTTCGCATCTTCGGTTACCGCCAGGGCGCGCGCCGATCCTGCAAGAAAGTTCAAATAGTACACGTCGTATCCCGGACCCGCGACCACCGGATGAAACCCGCTCCGTACCAGCACCGCATCGCCATTGGCCGCCCTCACCGTACGCTCTCCAGCGCCATCGTACGAATAGAGATGCTGCAAGGCAAATCCTTCAGGCTGGCGGATGCGGTAATAGTAGATTTCGTCGAGGTCCACTTCCGCTGGGGGATTGTGCACGTCGTGCTTATGCGGAGGATAGCTCGACCAGTTTCCCCCCGGCGTATAAACCTCGATCACCATCAACTTGTCAGCTGGAAATGCGGGCGTGATG
This sequence comes from Terriglobales bacterium, assembly GCA_035308395.1. Taxonomy (GTDB): domain Bacteria; phylum Acidobacteriota; class Terriglobia; order Terriglobales; family Acidobacteriaceae; genus Acidiflorens. The sequence goes on along the minus strand of DATGGT010000125.1, from coordinate 234,606 downwards.
ACATCGACGATCTGCCGCGACGCGTTGCCGCCTCCGCGCAAGGCGCTGGAGACGTTGGCGGGAGTAATCAGAGCGGGTTCTAGTCGCGCATCCGAGGGCACGCGGCATTCGGCGATTTCGCAGGCCGTCTCCGCCGTGAATATAACTTCGTGTCCCGCGGGAAGGTAAACCGTGTACGGCAGGCCGTCAAACACATCTTTGCGCTTGCCGATTGTCTGGGCGCCCTGCCCCCAATCGACACGGCAGATGCCGCCGAGCAGCACAAACGCGGCTTCTTCATGTTCTGTAACGGAGCGGTAGACATTGCCCGGCTGCAAGCGCCGGACGAAGAAACTCATCCATTCCCACTTCGCTTCAGCACGCGGAAGATGGAGGAGCTCGCCGGACTCGGTCAGAGGCAGGTTTCGAGAATGAACCAGACTGTCACTTTCGCTCATCAGCGGCTCCCGCAAACATAGAAATTGTGGGTTTGCGATTAAGACTAAGAACGATCTGCGCCTCCCGTCTAACCGCTTTGACACTATGGCAAATGCACCGATGCTTGTCAATTGCGATCCCTCACCACAGGATTAGTCTTGCCGACCGGCCCCTTGTAGCAAAGCAAAAAACACCCCCATTTAATGACCTGCTGCGCGCGATGCGAGCGATCGGAAGAAATGTCCACAGTCAGAAAGGGCTGGGTTTCCCAGAATTCGGACAGGTTTCGGACAATTTGTCCGCTTGAGTGAAAGTTAGGTCTGGAGGTGGTTGAAGGGATTGGTTGCGGGGGGTGGATTTGAACCACCGACCTTTGGGTTATGAGCCCAACGAGCTACCAGACTGCTCCACCCCGCAGAAAAATCATATCACAGCGAAGGGTGACGCTACGGTCTCCCCCGCTTCCGTGCTCTTGTGCCCGGTGCTCCTGCATTTCGGTAACGGCGGCACCGTTTGCCGATCCTTTCCGCATCGACCCCTCGTCATTAATCTGGGGTTTCTGGGGTTCGGAGCTCTCTCCGGACTCTGTCGGGCACGACCTTTCTTGCTCGACGAAGCGTTACGACCCTCGGCGTACGCCAGCTTCAAGACCGGTGCGACCGGGGTCTTTCGGACTTTCCCTCGCGAGGTTGTACCGAGTTTGTACAATGAGGCTGGAACCTGATCGGACCCGATGGGACTTCAGACCCTCAATGACATTTTGCTGGCGGTGAGCGCGAGTGGGCGCGAACGCGTTATGCTCCAGCGACAGGCTGCCGGGTGGGTGCCGATTTCTGCGCCGACCGTCTACCGCTCTGTTGTCGGCGTTGCTCGGGCGCTGGAATCCTGGGGGGTGCAAAAAGGCGATCGGGTTGCCATCCTCAGCGAAAATCGGCCGGAGTGGACGATCACTGATTTTGCCGCGCTCGCGCTGGGCGCGGTAACTGTGCCGGTTTATTCCACGCAGACGGCGGAACAGACCGCTTTCCTGCTCAACGATTGCGGCGCTCGGGTGATTGCTGTTTCTTCCAAAAAACAACTGGAAAAAGTGTTGAGCGTCAGGGCTCGCACGCCGCTCGAGCGAATCCTCGTCATGGACGACGTCATGCACGATGTCACGGACGACGCGGAGACGGACGATGCGGTGCGGATGCGACCTCTGATGACGCAAGGACCGGCGGCGCCTGATTCTGATTTTGACGCTCGCTCGCAGTCGGTCTCGCCCGACGATCTAGCCACCATCATTTATACGTCGGGGACCACTGGCACTCCGAAGGGAGTGATGCTCACACACGGCAACATGGCCTCGAACATCGCTTGTTCGATGGAGCCCTTTGGCTTCGGGAACAAGCATGAGGTCAGTGTTTCGTTTCTCCCGCTGTCGCACGTGACGGCTCGGCACGTGGATTTCGCGCTGCTCTATCGCGGAGTCACGCTGGCGTATTGTCCGGACCTTGCCCAGTTGGCTCAAGCGCTCACGGAGGTGCAGCCAGCGATCTTTATCGGTGTGCCGCGAGTTTACGAAAAAATCCGCCAGCAAGTCATAGCGAAGACTGCGCACCTTCCAGCGAGCGCAATCTATCGCTGGGCGCTCGGGGTGGGTCGTGCGCATCGCGCCGAAATTCTGGCGGGCGCGCGCCCCACCTCGCAATCATGGAAGCTCGCCAACCGCCTTGTATTTTCGCGCGTGCGCGCTGGGATGGGCGGGAAAGCGGAAGAGTTCATTTCCGGAGGCGCTCCGCTTGGGCGAGAATTGGCGGAGTGGTACGCGGATATCGGCATCCCAATCCACGAAGGCTACGGACTGACCGAGACTTCTCCCGTGATCGCCGTGAACACTCCGGTGGCGCACAAACTGGGGACCGTCGGGAAGCCGCTCGCGAACGTCGAAGTCAAGATCGCGGAAGATGGCGAAGTGCTGGCGCGGGGACCGTCAATCTTCAAGGGCTATTGGAACCGTCCCGAGGAAACGCAGGCCGCATTCGAGGACGGCTGGTTTAAGACCGGCGACATTGGTGACATCGACAGCGACGGCTTCCTGTCGATCACGGACCGCAAGAAGGACTTGATCAAAACGTCCGGCGGCAAGTTCATTGCGCCGCAGCCAATTGAAAATTCGCTAAAGTTGAACGCCTTCGTAGGAACGTCGGTTGTGCTGGGCGACCGGCGGAAATTTCCGGCGGTGCTCATCTCGCCGAATTTCGCCGTGCTCGAGGATTGGGCTCGGGCGAATCAGATTGAATGCGCGTCGCGAGAAGCGCTCGTCGCTCACGAGAGGGTCCGGGCGTTGTATGACGGCATCGTCAAAGAACTCAACGAAAACCTCGCGCGCTTCGAACAATTGAAGCGTGTTCTCGTCGTTTCCGAGGAATTCTCGGTCGCAGATGGAACCTTGACGCACACGATGAAGGTACGGCGACGAGGGATTGAGGAGCGCTACCGGACTCAGATTGATGAGATGTACGCGCAAGCAGAGACGGCTGGTCGAGGATAGGCTCGAGCGCTGAGAATCGGAGCCAGTAACAGCCGTACAATAAGGATCATGAACGACTCGCTGATTATTGCTGGCAAGGAATTCCGGTCGCGCCTGATCGTCGGAACGGGCAAATACAAATCCTTTCAGGAAACGGCCCGTGCGCTCGAAGCAAGCGGCGCGGACATGGTGACGGTGGCCGTGCGTCGTGTGAATCTCGATCGCAGCAAAGAATCGTTGCTGGATTACATCGACCTGAAAAAATATTTCATTCTGCCCAACACGGCCGGCTGCTATACGGCCGACGATACCATCCGAACGGCGCGGCTGGCGCGCGAAGTCGGACTGTCGGACTGGATCAAGCTGGAAGTCATCGGCGATCAGGCGACGCTCTATCCTGACGTGCAGGCGACGGTGGAAGCCACGTGTGTCCTGGCGAAAGAAGGATTCACCGTGTTGGCCTACACGTCGGATGACATCGTCTTCGCCAAGCGTCTCGTGGACGCCGGCGCTGCGGCGGTTATGCCGCTTGGCGCGCCGATTGGCAGTGGCCTCGGCATTCAAAATACGGCGAACCTGCGAATTCTGCGCGAATTGATCACAGGAGTTCCGCTGGTCGTAGACGCGGGCGTAGGTACGGCGTCCGATGCGGCCATTGCAATGGAACTGGGGTATGACGCGGTATTGATGAATACCGGAATCGCCGCCGCTCAGGAACCGGTGCTCATGGCCGAAGCGATGAAGCACGCCGTGCTGGCTGGACGACAGGCATACCTCGCCGGGAGAATGCCGCGAAAGCTCTACGCCACCGCCAGTTCGCCACTCGAGGGCGTCGTGCGATAGCGGGGTGAGGCGTGGGGTCGCGGCAAAGATAGAGATAAAGATTAGGCCGTGACGCGCAAAAATAGCGGCCGTGTGGCCGCCATTTTTAATATTGAGCTGGTGTTCTTGAGTTGGTTTCGTCTACAGCATCTTGAGGCTGTCGACGTGAATCTTATCGCCATCGATGTGGCCAGTCACTGCAACATGATGACCTTCGTGGCCCTTGAGTGCCTCGGGATTATCGACCTTCAGAACCTGCTGGTCCGTGTCGGTTACGACGACTGGGCTCGCCCCTGCCCCGATACACTTCTTTGTGCACTCAGCCGCGCCTGCGTTTGCTCCCTTGACGCCGCACTTTGAATCGCTAACCCAGCCGTTCACGGTTTGGGCGTCGCCGGCGAATGACACTGAGGCGACCATTAAAATTAACGCACCTGCCACTAGCAACAATAGAATTTTCCGCATGCCAACCTCCTCAGATTAGTTCCCACACGCGTGACGCGAACACGAGAACTTTATCACACTGGGACGGGTCGCGAAAAATGCGGAGGGGTCGCTCAGAAGTGAGACTTGGCGGTTGCCAGAGAGACAATTACTTGTCGTTCTTCGCGCGCCCGGTGGGTGGCTTCTGCGGGGTTTCTGGTGACACGTAAACAATCTCGCCTTGACGCGTGTAATGTAACTGCTCGCGGGCTTCTTTCTCGATCGCGGCCGGATCCGATTTCAGCGCCTTGATCTGATCGACATACTGGCCATTTTCTTTCTGCAGCCGATCAACCTCACTTTGCAATGCCTGCAACTCGGCGTGCTTCTGGCGATAGACCACCATGCCGTTGGCTCCAAACATGGCGTGCAACAACACCGCCGCAATTAAGAGGATCGCCGCCGCTGTCCCCAGCCGCCGCCACTCCAACACGAGCCATGACCAGGCGGGGCGAGTACGCTCTACCCAAAGAGCCGCCACAGCCTCCGCTTTCGGAGCCTGATCTCTTGCCTGATTCCTGGCTTGATTAACGACCGCGCGGAAACCTTCCTCCGTCCTTGGGAGGATGCGCATTCTCGACGCTGGTCCTAATCGTAGATCCATGCTTTTACTGCCGCACTCAACTTCGCGAGGTCTTCCCTGCTGCGCGCTTCGCTATAGGCGCGCACCACCGGCTCCGTGCCCGAAAGCCGGTAGCACACCCACGATCCGTCGGCGAGAACGAGTTTGAGTCCGTCGGTCCTTACGACTTGGGCAACTTTAATGCCATAAAACTCGCCCGGATCATGACGTAACTTCTCAGTAAACTTCTGTTTTGCTTCCGGCGTCAAGTGAAAGTTCTCCCTTAAAGGATAGAACGAACCAACTTTGGCAAATAGTTGCTGCAATTGGGCTCCGAGCGAAGTTCGGCGGCGCGCCACCATCTCGCAACAAAGCAGCCCGGCGAGCACACCGTCTTTCTCCGGGACATGTTTCCGGATAGAAAGGCCGGCACTTTCTTCGCCGCCGATGAGAATTTTGTCCTGTTTGATGAGCTCACCAATGTATTTAAAACCCACTGGCGTTTCATGAAGCTCGATGTGGTGGTGTTCGGCGAGCGCGTTGATGAGATTCGTGGTGGCAACAGACTTGCCGACGCCGTGGGTCCATCCGCGTGTTTCGACCAGATAATCAAAGAGCAAGGCGATGATGTAATTGGGCTGGAGAAACGTGCCGTCTTCGTCGACGATTCCAAAGCGATCAGCATCGCCGTCGGTGGCGATGCCCACGCCGGCGCTGATTTCGCGCATCTTCACACGCAGATCATCGAGCAGATGATCGTCAGGCTCGGGAGCGTGGCCGCCAAAGAGCACATCCCGTCTGTCGTGGACGGTAGCGACGGTAACGCCGGCCTCGCGTAGAAATGTATCGGAATATCCGCGAGCCGCGCCCCACATGGGATCAAACGCAATCTTGACGCCCGATTTCTTGATCACATCGAGATCCACGATTTCGCGCAGCCGCGAGAGATACATACGGCGCGGGTCGATTGATTGAGCCAGGGACGATTGGGCCTCGGACGATTGAGCCTGTGGGTGCTCGCCTTGTTTGCGGTCCGATGGAGTTTGCGGATTCGCATCGAAGGCCACAATCGCAGCTTCAACAGCTTTTGTAACTTCGGGCAGGGCTGGCGCCCCATCGGGGGTTGAGAATTTGATTCCGTTATACTCCGGAGGATTATGCGAAGCCGTGAAGTTGATGGCGCCTTCGGTTCTGGACTGCGTCACCGCGTACGAAATCGTCGGCGTGGGCACGGCCTCGGCAATCACCAGGGGGACGATGCCATGGCTGGACAAAATATCGGCCGCCATCGCGCAGAAGGTTTCGCCCAGAAAGCGCGGATCGCGCCCCACGATAACTTTCGCTCCGCTCGGTTTTTGCGCCGCAACGTAGCGCGCAATTCCATGAATGGCGCGGCTGACGTTGGCAAAGGTGAACTCTTCCGCCATCACAGCGCGCCATCCGGATGTGCCAAACTTGATTTGCGTTGTCATTCGCTTGTTCGTCGGCGCTTGTTTCTCGCGGTCTCCTCGGGCGCCTCGTATGCTTCCGCGGAGATCGAAACACGTCATTCTAGTACAGGCTATCGTAAGACGCCGACTTGAACGGACGCGTTGGACGGCGCCGAGAATTATGACCGACACGAGAATATGACCGACAAAAGACTCGCTCTCACCACCTGTGGTTCTTTGGAAGAAGCGCGGACCATCGCCCGAGCGCTGGTTGAACGGCAGCATGCCGCTTGCGTCAACATCGTGCCTCAGATCGAATCGATCTACCGGTGGCGGGGCAACGTCGAAACGGCGACCGAGTACCTTCTCCTCATTAAGACCACAGCCGACGCGTTCCCTCGCTTGCGTGAGGCTCTCGGCGAATTGCATTCCTACGAACTTCCTGAATGCATCTCGATCGCTGTCGATGATGGCAACGCAGATTATCTGGATTGGATACGTGAATCTGTGCGGTAAGCATCCTTACACAAAGCGCTTACACAAAGCTTTCCACTTCGCGCCTGAGCAGATTGCGTCCGAGGCCGGCCCAACTCACGGCGTAGACCAGGCACCCCAGTCCGATCAACACCAGCGGAGGGAAATGCCACGGCATCGCTAGCCGTATCGCCGCGGCCATCAACAGGCTGGCGATCACGGCAACTCCAAACAGCGGAGTCTTCACCGCCGCACGCACTTCCGGAGGACACAACAGGAAAGCGCAGAGAGCGACACCAACCTCTCCCAACACATACGCCAGGCACGCGCCTGATATCCCGAAGAGTGGCGGCAGGATGAGGCTGAGGACTACGGCTGTGATCGCGCCGCAGAGAGTCGAAACGAAGTATGCGCGATGCCGGCCCGTTGCGTACAAAATTGTCCCTGCGAATAAGACCGCGGCCGGCGCGGTCAGCACATACAAGGCGACCCACTGGAACGCTCGCACCGCTTCCTGAAATTGCGCTCCCAACAGCCAAGGGACGACAACCGGAGCCGTAACAATACTGCCTATGGTCAACGGAATGCCGAACCATATCAGAATAGAGGCGGCAAAGCGCGCGAGCCGGGCAAGTCCATCGGCTGAGTTTGAGCGTAGCGCCATGCGGGGCATCAAGACACTCTGCGGAACCGAGAGAAAGTTGCGCAGCACATCAGCCAGGCGCGCCACAGCCGCGTACAAACCCAGTGCGTGTTCACCGAGATAAAATCGCACCGCGATGGTTCCGCTGCGGTGATAAAGATTCGACATGAGGGATGATCCCGCGTAGTGGAGGCTTGGCACCAGAATCACCGCCCAGCGGCTCGGCGCGATCGAAAAGCGAAATCGATACCCCGCGCGCCACAGAAGTATCCAGACGACAACGCTGGTCAGGAGCGACGACCCCAGAATGCTGACCGGTAGCCAGATTACATCCTTCGGGGATCGCACCAGAGTGAAAATGCCAGCGGCGTAGAGAGATTGTTGGGTAATCGAAATGAAGGATTGTGCGTGAAACAATTCCAGCGAGGGAAGGAGATAGTCAAGCGATAAGCTGGCGATCAATACTGAAGCCACTCCGTACCATTGAAGGAGAAGCCGGACATCCGGCCGGACTTCGAATCTCGCCACCAGCAAGACTGCCGCAGCTGCAAGCACAGATGCCAACACACGCAACACCAGCACATCCGATACATCGCCAAATGCCGCTTCACGCCGTGCCGCTACCCGCTGTGCCGCATAGGACGTAAGGCCCGGATTCGCCACCAGTGCCGTGAAACCGCATACCGCGACGACATAGCTCCAGAGCCCGTAAACATCAACCCCGAGGCGTCGTACCAGGAAAGGGAAAGTGGCCGCTGTAAGTAAAGTGCCCACAACGCGAGCCGTGCTGACCGAGAGTACAAATCCGCCATAACGCAACAGAGACTTAGAAATGCTCAATAACCCATCCTATGTCCCGAGGGTTCACGAATCCGAGCTTGGGCGATTCCGAAGCGAAAACACTATTTGCGATGTTTGGCCGCCACTTCGACAAATATCTTCTGCCAATCGAGCGCGATGTTGTCCCAGTCGAACTGCAAAGCATGACGGGCAGCCGCGGCAGACATTCGGAGCCGTAACTCGCGATCACCCAGCAGCAAGTTCAATTTGTCGGAGAGTTCGCTTTCCGATTTTACCAAGTACCCAGTCTCACCGTTGACGACGTAGTCGGGGCGATACTTCTCCATGGCGATCGCCGGTAACCCGCAAGCGGCGGCCTGCACCAGAACCTGCGGATGCCCTTCAATTACGCTAGGGAAAAGAAAGATATCCGCTTTGCGCATTTCTTCGGCGACCTCGTGCTGCGAAAGATGGCCCACAAACGTAACGTTGCAGCACCCCAACTGCGTCACCAGCGACCGTACGCTCTGCTCCTCTTCACTTTTGCCTTTTCCGGCCAAACGAAAGGCAACGTGGGGGTGTTTTGCCGCCTCGCCGATCACCACGTTCAGGCGCTTCCGAGCCTGGAATGACCCGGCATAAAATACCGTGAGCCCAGCCCCCTCCGCGCGAGCATCTCGACCATCTGGCGGCGGGAAAAACACATCCCGATTGACTCCGTCGTAGACCGTCCCCGCCGGAACTCCAAAGCGATCCGTAATTGTTTGCGTAACAAAAAGCGAATTGCCCGCCACGTAATCGCCTTCGCGAATCGATCGGACCTGAATGGGCCCAACATCGATTTCGTCAACGGCTGTTACCACATAGGTCACAAGCGCGGTCCGAAGTCCGAGCGCGCGCCTGCAAGAAAGGTACAGAAAATCGAGAGGGCCTTCGCGCGGAAAAAAATAAACGTCGATTCGCGACAGCAGAAGACGAGCCAGCCATCGTGCGGTATTGCCGTGTCGGCGAAAAGGCAGGATTTCCGTATTCTCGCGAGCAAGAATTCGCGGATCGGGAGCGCCCCCGCCAAGCATAATCACCCGGAACTGATCCGGCGGAAGACGGCTCACGACCTCTTTCACGGTGAGGTTCTGCGCGTTCGTATTGTCTTGATCGGCAAACGATGGAGTGAATATGGTGATCATCGCGACGCAAACTCAGCGGTATCTGGGATCGAAGAGCGGCGGGAACGCGCCCCTTCTGGCTGTCACGGTCAATTCCGAGTCAAAGTGCCCGTGTTCGCCGACCCCAAAAAGCCGATGCTTGATCTGGCTCGATTTCAAGAATGGCCAACGTAAAAGTCTTCCCACTCGTTGTTTTAAATTTGGATTGGGCAACGAGAGTTTGTGAAAACGAATCTCGTCAAAACCGCATATATCGAGTAGCGATTCCAGATTGCCGCTAGTGAACCCATACTCATGCGCCAGCGTCACATATAAGGACGACGTCGGACAAGGCCCCTCCATATTCGGAGTCCGGAGCATCAACACACCATTTGGCTTCAGAGCCCGGTATAAGGAATCGACCACCCACAACAACGAATACTTGGGGATGTGCTCGATCACGTGCGACATGTGAATAAAGTCATATGTTTCCGGTTTGTCCGCGAGAAATGTACCGATATCGCTTTGAATCTCCAGTAGCGTGACAGCGTCCGGGGACCACGCTTTTACGTATCTCTTATTGTCGGTTCCAAAATCTGCGCCATGCAGGTTCGTGTACCCAAGTCGTAAGCAAGCCGCCAGAAACCAGCCCGCGCCAAAACCCACGTCAAGAATCGCCGCCCGACTGTCCTGGGGCAGAAATCCGCGCAACTCACCGGCTATCTGTAGCACGCCGGGATATTCCTTCGCCTCGGACCACGCCAGAGCGCGCTGGTCAGCTTGGTGCCGCAGGCTCATGCGGCGATAAACTTCCGCGACAAATTCGTGGGGATCCACTCGATTTTCTATCCTGGGATACTAACCTGGGACGCTGACTCTGGAACGTTCACCCGAAAGTTCATCCTACTACGGAGACTTCGCGCTTAATCACAAGCCTTCTACATATTCAAGTTCAAGGCTGAATACGGTTCAACCTGATTGCGAAAAACGTCAGACAGTGTTTCCGGAGAGATCGGCTGTGTCAGATGTCTGGCTGCATTCGGCGCGGGCAACGCCGAGCTCATCATCATGTTCATCATTGCCGGAATGCGCAATAACTCCTCTGGGGATTCCATCATTCGGCCGACGCCAAACCGCACATACTGAGCGGAGTACCCTGTATAAGCGTGGCGCAGCCATCCGCAAAGGAAGGCTGGGATTCCGGCCGCTGCACATTCGAACGCCACCGTCGATTCGACCGTCACCGCGCACCAAGTCTTCTGGAGAATCTGGCGAGAGAGCGGCGCATCCGTCACCGTCACCAACTTCCTGTCGTCCACGCTTAACGTGCTCTTCACCAACCTCTCTCTGTCTCGCAGGCTCTCAAATGGATGCAGTTTCAAAACGACGATCTTTCCGGCTGCGCGCGCCACAGAACATAAGCGTGGAAGCACTTCGCGGTAAATCGTTTCGGGCCGCCACAAATCGGCCTCGTAGGGTTCGACGAACCACGTAATCCAAGGTGCATCAGCGCTCCAGAGCGATGCATCATTCCGCGCCTCGGATGTCGCCGCTCCGATCTGAATTCGCTGGCTATCGACTCCGCCAACGCGTTCCAGATAGTCGCGCTCCATTTGCCCTTTCGCAAGATAGCTTGAAAACCGCAGCCCCTTGAATGCCATGCGGCAATCGAGCGCTCCGTGATGACAGGCGATCGCCGGTACGTTTTGCCGCTCAGCCAATAAGAGCGGAATCCGCGTATAGGGATTGGAATCGTCGCCGCACAAGCAAGCAGACACAGAGTATGACTCGAATACGCGGAGCCACGAATCGCGAACCACCGTACCCCAGCGCAACCAACGCCGTCCCTTTTTCACAATCTCCATCGAAACGGGCGAATTGAAACCCGGGGAGCGTTGTAGTTCGTTCTCCATCCGCTTCCAACTGACTTCCAGTTCTTGCAGTTCGTTTCGATCCCATTTCCTGGACGAGAATCTTGCCAGTCGCTCGGTGCGAACGTTCGCAGGAACTCGAGACACGGACGCGGACTCGCGGGCGATCACGAGCAGAAAGTTTTGTGAGGGCAGAAGCCGGGCATAACTGAGGACCGTCTTCGTAACATTGGAATACGCAGTCGGAAGCAAGATCGTCGATTGTGATTGCGACTGTGACGCCTGCGAATTTCTCCGCTGCGATGCTCCCGCCAGTTTTCTGCGCCAACCATAATGCGGATCGTACTTGTCATATGCCACCTGCAATAGCTGTTCCAGGCTAAGGTTCGCGAGAGCGGCGCGCCGACGTGAAAGGCCTTGCACGATACGTTTTCGCAGTCCTCGACGGAGCAGTTGAAGCGGCGTCCCTAACTGAATCGCGATCGCCTCCGCCGCCGGCGAGTAGCGGCTTGCGGCCAGGACGCGACAGCCACCGAGCTTCTCCGCCCATCGAAGTGCCAGCCTCACGTCCTGCAATTCCGATTGCAAAAGAATGCTGATCACGTCCCACCAGTCGATGCCGAAGCGATCTACGACGAACCCCAAGCCAGGTTGGAGCAGGGGACGCCAGACCTTCAGGTCTTCGGAGTTGACGTCGACGGCGAGATCAAAAATGCTCGAGACAGGGCATTTTAGCGCGGTGCTACGTTCGTCGTAATAGGAACGTGGAGCGCGCCCGAGGTCGATCACCAGGTCCCAAGGTTGATTCTTCCATGAGCCGTGGAAGTCATCTTCGGGATGTAAGAGTAAGACTCGCATAAGGCGGGATTCGATCGAGGGTTTAACCTGCAACCAGTGGCCAACTCAGCGGCGTTCCCCGCTCGACGTCGCAGGCCGCGGGCTTTCCCAAAACCTGGTCGAGATGACGGGGGTGCAATCCGTCTGCCGGACGAATGGAGCGCACGTTCTTTCTCGTGAACAACTCGCCCTCCTTTACATCTTCGACTACGAAAAGCGATCGTCGAAACTTGCGACTGCTGTCCTCACGCGCGCCGGTCGCGAATTGGACCGAACCGAGGGCCTTCTCGGCGATGCGCACCGAGTCCACCATCGCTTTGAATTCCGCAGGCTCCAGCGAGAACGCGCCATCCGGCCCGCCATCGGAACGCCGCAGGCAAAGATGCTTTTCGATGATGCACGCCCCGACAGCCACAGCCGCAACCGGAACCGCGATCCCCATCGTGTGATCGGAGAGCCCGACCGGGCAGTCGAAACGGCTAGCCAGGGCCGGAATGGTCAGAAGGTTCGCCTCTTCCGCCGGCGCCGGGTAGGCACTGGTACATTTCAACAAAACAAGCTGGCTTGCACCCGCTCCGCGCGCTGCCTCCACCGCTTCAGTAATTTCGGCCTCAGTCGCCATGCCCGTGGACATGATCAGCGGCTTGCCGGTGCGCGCCATCGTCCGGATCAGGCCGACATCGACCAGTTCAAACGATGCCACCTTGTGCGCGGGAACATCCATCTTTTCGAGAAATTCGACGGCGCTGTCGTCGAACGCGCTGGAAAAAAAGTCCATCCCCAATCGGTTCGCAATCTTCTTGAGTTCCGGCTGCCACTCCCAAGGCGTAAACGCCTGGAGGTAGAGGTCGTGAAAGCTTTGTCCATCCCAGAGAGTGCCCCCCGCGATTCGAAAATATTCCTTGTCGCTCTTCAGCGTCATCGTGTCTGCGGTGTAAGTCTGGACCTTGACTGCATCCGCGCCGGCATCTTTGGCGGCTTCAATGATGCGCACCGCATGATTGAAGTCCTGGTTGTGATTGGCGGACATCTCCGCGATGCAATACGTCGGACTTCCCTGCCCGATGCGCCGGTTTCCGATCTCGATATAGCTGCTCATCGGTTACTCGTTACGCGGCTCATTACGGGTCTTGTCGACCGGATCAATTCAAATGCCTCCACCGCTTGCAAGCCCGCCACGCTGCCCCAGCGCATGGCAATCGCGTGCAGCGCTTCGGCAGATCGGGGATGGGGGAAACTACGAACTTCGGTGTCGTAGCAAGCAAGCGCCGCAATCTTCGTCTCCAGTTCGTTCGTGATGTCCACAAAAACATTGGGGCGGAATGGCGGTTCGATACGCTGGAAAGTCCACTCCGTTGACGATGGGATCTCGAAGGCGTAAATGTCGCGCACGCATTGTCCGCTTACGGGCCGGGTCGCAGTCAGCACGGCGCGGTGGACCACTCCATGGTCGATATTCAAGTCTCCGGGGTGATGGGTGTAGATCGTCTCCGGATGAAAGCGAGCGATGAGGTCTTCGACGATCTTCACCACATCGAGCAGAGGCACTGTATCGAGACGGTTGTCAGGAAGTTTGCAGAGGACAAGTTCTTTGGCGCCGACCTTGTCGGCAGCCTGACGAGCCTGGGCGTGAAGGTGCTGAAGTTTCTGCTGATCGGCATCTTCCCGTTGCGCATAACGCGAAGACATGCCCTCGGCGAGTATGGCAATGGATACGTCGTTGCCTTCACGGACGAGGCGGGCCATCGTGCCGCCACAGCCAAGGATCTCGTCGTCCGGGTGCGCCGCAACAACCAGAACGCTCATTCTTTGGTCTCCTTCTGCTTATCTTTATGCTTATCTTTATCCTTAATCTTTATCCTTGGGCTCAGCGGTGATATGGACGTCGGCTACGATTCTTCCATCGTAGAGAGCGGACCGGGCGAACTCGAAACGGTACCCGGCGTGGGATATGAAAGCCCGAGGATAGCCTTCCGCGTCGAGCATTCGAATAAAGTCGTGCAGGTGTTCGAGAGAATCGAGTTTCGTGATCTGGCTTTCTTCCGGCTTTCTGCGCGTGAACGTCACAGGTTCTCCCGTTTGCGGCAAGGGCTGCATTTCATCTCTCACTATTTGCTTGATCATATCTGCGGAGAGCGAGCAGGCACGCAGATATATTTCCTCGGCGCCTCCCTCGAGGGATAGATCCTTTTTCAAATAGACCGGTCCTGCGTCGAATTCCTGACTCATTTTGAGCGCGGTTAGTTTGGTATTCCGATGGCCGCGAATAATCAGATTCTGGAGCGGACTTCCACCGCGCCCATAGGGCACATCCGTCATATGGAAGCAGACACATTCGACCTCGTCGACGATTTTCTGGGGGACCTTCCACGACCAGTGCAGAAAAAATACATAGCGCGGGCGACACTTCCTGATCTTATCGAGAGTCAGCTGCTCTCGCTCCCCCACATAATGCCACTCGCCCGCAAGCTTGCTGAGAACATCCGTGAAGACGCGACGATGCCAGGATTTGCATCCGGCCACGAGATAGTGTTTGGAGGGCTCGGTCACTTCGCCGTCCGAACGTAATGAGTGGCAGTGTGGCCCTTCACAATCACGGTCGCCCTCGGCTTGAACCCGGCTCTTTCAAAAGCCTTCGCGGAAGCAACATTGCCGGGCTTTACGAAAGCATTGAGGCTCTTGATATCCCATTCCGCGAAAGCCCAATTGGCGCCGAGTTCGATCAGATGGCTGGCATAACCCAAGCCCCGGAAACGACTATCCACGCTGATATCAACGTCGGCGTCGCCCACGTCACGCTTGTCCAATCGCATCTGTCCCACAGCAATACCTGCGGCGTCGATCGCGATGAGGATGCGGCAGTTTTCATCGGTCAGCTTTTCGCGGAACCATGCCACGTGGTCGTCCCAGGAAATGCTCGCGGACGAGAACGCCGACGCGCGCACCTCCGGATCATTCGCCCACTCCCACAGTAGCTTACAGTCGCCGTCTTTCGCAATCCTGATGGAAAGGTCTTTGTTCTTAAATCCGTCCTCTAATTCGTCCTTAAATTCAGCCCTTAATTCGGATACCACTCTTTCGGCGCCGCGACCATCCACCAGATCCCGTTCGCGAGCCGACATTTCTTGTCTTACACGAGGCGATTGAGCCAGGCTCCGAAGGTGGGTTGCAATTGTGTCTTGGCTTACCCCAGAAGCGTCACCCAGGTTCACCATGATCCCCCGCTTGCCCAATTCGCCGGCAACCCCTTGCTGATTGTCAGCCACGATAATCAGCAAGGCAGGCAAACCAAGAAAACACATTTCCCAAGTGGTTGTCCCAGCGCCTGCCACGGCTACATCGGCCTCAGCGAGAAGTTTGGGCATGCTCGATGTGTTTTCAACCAATCGGACGGCTCGGCTGGAACTACCGACCAATTCGCGTAATGCGGACAAATGGGGATTGCTGCCACCTGCAACGATCGTTACCTCGAAATCACCTGCCGACAAGATTGCATCGACCACCCGCTCGGTGACATTGTTCGGATCGCTTCCACCCATGGTTACCAGAACCCGGCGAGCCAGGGGCGGAATGTCGCGCCTCCACTCACGCCACGGTTTAAATTCATCCCGCAACAACGCAAAGCGCGGACCCAGCAATAGGCGGGTCGAAGCGTCTCGAGTTGAATAGAGGGACTCTTCAGCGTGGGCGTTCTGATTCAGGACGAGATCCGCAGAGTAGTGCCTGGCGTGGCCGTTGTCGTCGATGAACAAGACTTTGAGGCGGCGGTCCATCAGAGCAGATTGGTATTCAGCGCCGAATTGATAGCCGTCCACCACCACCCACAACGAGCCTTGTTGCTGCGCCAGAAAAGCGGTGGCTTCCGCATCGGCTGCGCTCCCTACCGGACCAGCCACAGGTGCGACATCGAAACCTTCCCTCCGGAGCCGTCCCTCGATTGACTGAGTCGACTCGGCCATCGCGAAAATTGCGCGCCCGCCAGCATCCTGCCAAGCCTGTGCCAGAGCCAGACAACGCATTACGTGTCCAGTGCCGGACCTGACCGTGGCATCCGCTCGAATCAGAAGTACGCCACGTTTCATCTTCTATCGTCAGTCTCCGAGGTTCGCGCAATTTTTAGCGCGGGCCGTTGTTTCTTCGCAAAAGGAACATCGAGTCCACATTGTCGTCTGCCACATATTTCAGCCTCTGCTCCGAGACTAACTCCAGGTCGGGGAAACCATCGGTATAGAGGCGCGCAAAGTCGGCTTTCCATAACAGACCCGACAGCCCGCGATATGTAATTTCGGTCGTCTGCGGAGCGTAGTACTCAAGTCCCCAAATCCAGCTTCTCGCGCAACGATGGATTTCGTTCATCACGGTCTCGAGATCCCGCGGGGCAATATGAATCAATAGCCCCGATGTGCAAACCATGTCGAAGCTGGCATCGCCAAAGGGGATGTTGAGCGCTGAACCTTCCGACACGTGAGCCCACGGAACCCGGGTCTGCGCTTCCTTCACGATATCGCTGTGAATCTCAATTCCGGTGAGGTTCTCAAATCCCATCTGCTTGAGAAGAATTAATTGGTTCCCGAGATTGCATCCTACTTCCAGGATCGACGAAGACCTTGGGATGTCTACAAGACAGCTCTGGTTCAGAGCGGTCCGAGTGAGTCCGTACTTCTCCACGTACGTGCGGTCGAGTTCGGCAGCGTTGAACAGGTTTCGTTCGCTGTACTTGGTACCGAATTTCCCGCGCCACACGTCCGCCTCTTTTGTTGCCAGCGCTCTTCCAGTATTGAAATGCTCAGACATCGATCGACCTCTCATTTCTCGTCTCTCACTTCGTTGATGACTTCACCGAACTTTGAACACGGGCTGAATGGCTGCACCTTCAAGATATTGTTCCGGCTGCTTTTCGCTGAGCCATTTCGCCAGAGTCTTGCAAACATCCGCGTAAACCCGCAACGTATGTTCGATCGCGAGGGGGTCGTGAGCGGTTGACAAATTGTGCGTTGCCAGAAGGAGAACTCCGCGCTTCACGCATTCTTGCGCGAAAAGGCTCCGCACCAACAGGCTGTCTTTGCCCTCGGCATCGAAGAACCGGATCAGCGACCAGACGGGATATCCAACGCACTGGATTCGATCCTGCAATCCCGCGTCTTTTGCCAAGGTATTCAGACCCTCCTGAAGGATGCGGCCGTTGGCGTCCATACGGGCCAGAGCGTCGGTGGTTTCGAGCACGTCCAGCACCTTCATCGCCGCCGCCATCGATGACACTTCACCAGCGAACGTGAAGCTGAAGAAAATGTCTTCGAACACTTTCATGACGTCCGCTTTTCCGACCACGCACGAAATCGGGAAGCCGTTGCCCATGGCTTTGCCAAAGCAGGCCAAATCGGGAGTCACGCGAAATTTTTTCTGCGCTCCGCCGAGGCCGAAATGAAACCCTGTACAGATTTCGTCAAAGATGAGCAGAGCGCCATTCTGATGAGCAAGGTCCCGCACGTCTTCCAGAAACCCGGGGGCCGGTGGCGAGAAATTTACCGGTTCCATGATGACTGCGGCGAACTCGCCCTTGTGAGCGTCAAAAATTCGCTGGAGCGATCCGAGATCGTTGTAAACGAAAGGATGCGTCAGATCGCGGACAGCTCGCGGGACTCCCGCATGTCGCGTTGTGCTGCCGATATACCAATCCTGCCAGCCGTGATAACCACAACAGGCGATGCGGTCCCGTCCAGTCACTGCACGGGCGGCGCGAACCGCGCCGGTGGTTGCATCTGATCCATTCTTGCCAAAGCGCACCATCTCCGCACACGGAATGAGCTGGGTAAGTCTCTCGGCGAGTTCCACTTCGATCGGGTGCGGCAAAGAAAAGCTGTGTCCACGCAGTAGCTGTTCCCCGACTGCGGCATTCACTCCTGGGTGTGCGTAGCCGAGGATGTTGGGCAACAGTGCCTGGATGTAGTCGATGTATTCATTCCCATCGACATCCCAAACACGGCAGCCGTTGCCCTTGACCAGAAACATCGGCGCGACGCCACGTACGTGCTGGTTCGCACCCTTGCTGAACGTTTGCGATGCGCCGGGAATTACTTTTCGCGCTCGCTCGATCCACAGTTTTGATTTCTCTATCGGCCGCGGTGGAGCAGCCATCGCCCTCGCGTCTTCGAAAAGACTCTTGTAGTAGCCCCGGTTCGAAACAATCGCCGAGTTCATTTTTTCCAGTGCGGGCGTTTTCTCAAGAAGCTGCAGGACATCCTTCATCCCAAAGGTATCCCTGCCGCGAAACTCTTTATAAACCGCACGGATGAATTCCAGGTCTTCGGTCTCGTCCACTGTCCAGCGATAATGCTGGTACGAAGATGTGGAATGGTTCTCCACATTGGCGGTGCGAAATTTTTCTGACCGCAGGTAGGGCGTCACATGCTCGCGTTCGGAAACCTTAATCGCTTCGTGCCAGGCTTTCTCCAGAGCCGAAAACGAAAAAACCTCGGTGTCAAGCCCATCGGGATAACTTCTCACCATGGCGTTCGAGGCGTAATCCAGATCGCCTCTCAGAAAGCGCCGCACGACGCGGTCGATAACTTCCGGATCGATCAACGGGCAATCGGCGGTGATCCGGACTACGTGTGCCGCTTTTTCCGCTCGCGCCGCGCTGTAGAAACGGTCGAGCACATCAGCTTCGCTGCCGCGGTGACAAGGCACACCCTCATCGAGGCACATCTGCGCAATGACGTCATCGGTAGGGGACGTTGAGGTGGCCACCACTACCCGATCAACTAATGAGGCTCGTTTCGCCCGTTGAATCACATGCCACAACATGGGCCGCCCCTCGATCATCGCCAGACTCTTGCCCGGTAACCGGCTCGACCCCATGCGAGCCTGAATGATCGCGACCACCGGACCCTCGACCCTTTCGCGTGTCCAATTGAGTACTTGCGGTCTTCCCTCTTCCGACGATTTCTTGGCCGCTTCGACCAACAGGATTACATCTCGCCCTTGCTCGAGATCAATCATGGGGCCGGTTTCACTGCCCAGAGACTCCAGAAAGTGGCGCATTTCCGCCAGGTACATGTCGTTCGATTCAAACGTGTAGGGGATGGTATTCCAACTCGGCTGCTCCGACGAGAACCAACGTACTTCCGGTACATTGAAATCCCAAAGCGCCGTCCCAGCCTCGCCCACGATTTTGCAGGTGCGCGAATAAGACCGTTGCACGAAATCCAGATGCAGTTCGGCGCGCCGCCGTTCCGGAAAACTCATATAGATCCACGCCGAGTCTTCCACGTCGACATCCAGGCTGCTCAGATGCTCGGCACGGCAGGTCAATTCCGTCGGGCGGCCCAGAAGCCAGCAGATGTAGTCAAGTTCGTGCGAGCCGTCGAGGATGATGCCGCCACCCTGCTCGTTGCGCGCGCTATAACTTTCGCGATAGTTCTGCCACGGGCGCCAGTCGGGAAGGTATTGCCCCACTTCGGCGCTCAACCAGAGCACGCGCCCAATTTTTCCAGAGTCGACGAGATCCTTCATGATCCGCAGGCCGGGATGAAACCGCATGTTATAGCCGATCTGTACATTGCGGTCCCGGCGTCGCGCCTCGGAAATCAGCGCCTGGATTCCTTCCGATTCGTGGGAGAGTGGCTTCTCGATAAATACGTGCGCTTGCGCGCGCAGTGCAGCCAGTCCCGCTTCGACGTGATAAACCGGCGGCGTGCAGATCAGTACCAGGTCCGGGCGGACGACCTGAAGCGCCTGCTCGTAGTCGCTGAAGGCTTCTCCGTTCAACTCATCGCAACATTGTTTCAACGCTTCCGGATTGGTATCGCAGAAGCCCAGCTCTCGCACGCCGAGCGTTTTGAGATTTCTGGCGTGGCGACGGCCAATGGAGCCGCACCCAATCACCAGAGCCCGATAGCCGACCCAGTCGGAAACGCTTGACATTGAACCTATCTTGCTCCGCTCTCGAGCAGGCGTGCGCGCTCGCTCTTGCCCTCGTTCGGCAGTTGGACATAAAAGAAGGTCATGACTTTGCGCATCGCATGAATCACGTCATCCACATCCTGCGGCGTCATGGAGTGAAACATCGGCAGACTGATCAGCCGTTGGTACGCATCTTCGGCCACCGGATATCTTCCCCCGGACGGGAAGCTCTCACGGTAATAGGGATGCCGATGAACGGGGATGTAGTGCACATTCACACCCAGATTCTCCGCTCGCAGCGCCCGGAAGACTTCTGCCCGGTCCACAGCAAGATTCTCCAACTCGAGACGGATTGGATACAGATGCCATGCCGGATTCACGTCTTCTCGGACGACTGGTATAGCGATCCCGGGTAAGCCACGGAATGCCGTCGCATATTGCGCAGCGATTTCACGACGCCGCGCCAGGTTCGCCGGCAGCTTTTCCAGTTGCGAGATGCCGAGAGCGCAGGCGATATCCGTCAACCGGTAGTTGAAGCCGAGCAGGACCATCTCGTAAAACCACTGCCCCGCATCCTGCCGATCGCGCGCTTCGCTGCTGATGCCATGATTGCGAAAACGCCGCAGCGTCTCGGCTAGTCGTGGGTCGTTGGTCGCAACCATCCCGCCTTCTCCGGTGGTCAAATGCTTGACCGGATGAAAGCTGAACGTAGTCATGTCGGCGATGCTGCCGACTCGTTTCCCCCGGTATTCCGCACCGAGGGCGTGCGAGGCGTCTTCGATCAGAAGCAGTCGATGCTTTCTTGAAAGCTCACCCAGTTCATCGAGGGCGGCGGGATGCCCCGCATAGTCGACCGCGATGATCGCCTTGGTACGCGAATTAATTTTCTTCGCGACTTCGCCCGGATCCAGGTTCAACGTGTCCGCCGAGACATCCGCAAACACCGGCGTCGCTCCCTGATACAAAACGCAGTTGGCGGTGGCACAAAAGGTCATCGGCGTCGTGACGGCTTCGTCCCCCGAACGAAGCCCGGCGGCAAAAGCTGCACCATGCAATGCAGCCGTGCCCGAACTGAAGCTGACGGCATGTTCCGCTCCGACTCGCGCGGCAAACTGTTCTTCGAACTCACGAACCTTGGGGCCGGTCGTCAGCCAGTCCGATTTCAAAACCTCGACAACGGCTTCGATATCCGCGTCATCGAGGCTCTGCCGTCCATACGGCAACAGTTTTTCGCGCACGGGCGTTCCCCCGTGAATGGCAAGCATTTCCGGTTTTGTATTTAGAGCGCTCATCCTTGTTAGCCAGGCTTAAAAGCTAGGCCGAGGTCGGGACCGCTTCCGCATCACTCGCTTCCGGCGTCACCAGTTCTTCCAGTTCGCGCCGAGTGAGCCAGTGTTCGTTGGTGTCGCTCGAATAGCGAAAACCCTCCGCCAGAGGCTTGGCGTTGACCCAGTTTTCCGATTTCCACCAGGGGTGCGAAGGCTGGATCACAAACATGTCTTCGGTCTCGAGCGTTTGCCGTGACTCGTCTTCGGAGACCAGTACCTCGTGCAACTTTTCTCCCGGACGAATCCCGATGGTCTCCACCTGGCAGCCCGGGGCAATGGTCTCCGCCAGATCGAGCAAACGCATGCTGGGAATCTTCGGCACAAAAATCTCGCCGCCGTGCATCTGTTCGAGGCAGCGAATCACAAACTTGACGCCTTGCTCCAGAGTCAACCAGAAGCGCGTCATCCGCGGATCGGTGATGGTGATCTTGCCCCGCCGCCGCTGCTCCAGAAAAACCGGAATCACGCTACCGCGGCTTCCCACCACATTGCCATAGCGCGCGCAACTAAAGCGCGTATTCCGAGCCCCGGCGTATGCATTCGCCTGGACGAACACCTTCTCTGCACACAACTTTGTGGCGCCGTAAAGATTGATCGGATTCACCGCTTTGTCGGTGCTGAGAGCAAGAATGCGACGCGCCCCTTGATCGATAGCGGCATCGATGACATTGCGCCCGCCGATAATATTGGTCTGGATTGCTTCAAACGGGTTGTACTCGCAGGCTGGAACCTGCTTGAGCGCCGCCGCGTGGACCACGACCGTCACGCCTGACAAGGCACGTTTTAGCCGCTCCACGTCCCGCACATCCCCAATAAAATACCGCAGGGACGGATGATCGAACCCGGATGTTCTCATCTCGTGCTGCTTCAACTCGTCCCGGCTAAAGACCACCAGTCTTTGCGGGTGGTAGTCGCGCAGCATGATTTCTACAAACTTCTTCCCAAACGATCCGGTGCCACCGGTTACCAGTATCGATTCTTGCGGCCAATTCAGCATTCTTGTCCTTCGCAACCTGTCCGCCACCCTCGCAAGGACACCGCGATTCGTGTTAGGGACATCCCGTTAGGGATGCCACAGGCCTCTCGCAAGTTCCTTTTCAGGTAACGTCTTGTGCTCGATAGTATAGCCGACCAAGCTCGGGGTGGGCGCGCAGCCGAGGGTTCCGCAGGTTGCGTGTCGCCCTCCAAAGTCGAGAGGATTCGCCGGTTCTGGCTTCGGCGGACCAAGACCGGAATCAACATCGCCAAACGTTAAAATCTGTCTGTTTCTCGCTCCCAAGATGCTAAAATCAGGCAAATTCCTCATAACGGCCCGCTCTTGACATGTCCGGCTTACTCAAGCAGGTTGGTTGGAGAGAAAGCTGTGTGAGTCGTCGCCTTCCGTGGCGCCGTGTTCATCATAATGGAGTAGCTTTTTAAGGAGTAATAATGTCATTGGGACCCCTGGTTCCCCGAAATGACGTTCCACGTAATAACGACGGAATGCGCGACATGCATTCCGGCGAACCGGCCGAGTTCCTGAGGCCGATGCATGCCGCTATTTATAACCCGTTACCTTCTCAGGATTCGACTCTCCGTGAATACATGCGCGTTCTTATCAAGCGCAAGTTTCTGGTGAGCGCGGTTGTAATCGGCATCTTTATGACAGTGGCGATCGCGAGCCTGCGTCAGACTCCCGTGTATGACGCTGTGGGCCGCATCGCTGTCAATAAAGCGGATTCGAACCTGATTTCTTTTAAGGATTCGGCGCCCGACACAGATTACGTTTACGAGCAAAGCGATTTAGACACTGAAGTCCGTATCCTGCAGAGCGATCTCATGGCGCTGCAGGTTATCCGTCAATTGAATCTGGATAAGCGGCCCGAGTTTGGCGGCCATGCCGATCAGAAGCAGGCCAATCTGGTCGCCGACCCGCTGCAGACCGACTCCAACCGCGTTTCCTCGTTGTTGGGGATGTTTCATGGAAGGCTCCACGTCTCTCTGATCCCGAACACCAGAATCATGGAGATCCATTTCGCCAGCACCGATCCGCAGCTTGCCGCCAGCGTTGTCAACACGCTCGCGGCTACGTATGTCGAGCAGAACTTCAAGACGAAGTTCGAATCCACCATGCAAGCCTCTGACTGGCTCTCTAAACAGCTCGTCGACTTGCAGATGAAGGTGGAGACTTCGCAGGAAAAACTCGTCCGTTACCAGAAAGAGCACGAGATCGTCGGAGCCGACGAGAAGACCAACATCACTACGGAAAAGCTTGACGAACTCAATAAAGAAATGACCGAGGCTGAGTTCGACCGCATGCAGAAAGAGGCGGTCTATCGCCAGACACAGTCGACCGACCCGGAAGTCGTAGCGGCGGCGATCATTTCCGATAATCCGAACGGCGGTACCGCACTCTCGGACAAGCTGCGTGAACAACAGGCGAGCCTTTCGCTTTCCGTCGCTGAACTGAGCACGCAGTTCGGCCCGTCGTATCCCAAGGTTATCCAACTCAATAACCAACTGAAGGAAATCGACCGTGAACTCCAGGTGGAAACCAACAAGGCGGTTGACCACCTCAAGGGTCGTTACCTGGGCGCTTTGCAGCGCGAGAATATGTTGCGCGATGCTTTCGAAAAGCAAAAACAAGAAGCCAACAAACTGAACGAAAGCGCAATCGAATACAGCATCCTGAAACGTGACCTCGACAGCAACCGAACTCTCTATGAAGGTCTGCTCGAGAAATTGAAGGAAGCCGGCGTCACCGCCGGATTGCGTTCGAACAATTTTCGCATCATCGATGCGGCGCGCGTGCCGACGGCGCCGAGCGAGCCAAATATTCCGCGTAACCTGTCATTTGCCCTCGTTCTGGGAGTTATTTCGGGCGTTGGACTTGCTTTCCTGCTCGAGAACATGGACAACACGGTTCGCACTCCGGAACAGGCAACGGCGATCTCGGGTCTCCCGTCACTAGGAATGATTCCGCTCGGCTCTCGCCCCGGTGGCCGGGGCGCAAACGCCAAGCGCCTTGCTCTCACGGCTGCCCGCGAAGTCGTGGAAACCGTGACGCAAATCCGCCCGCAATCACAGATGGCGGAATCGTATCGCGCTTTGCGAACCTCTCTTTTGCTTTCGAACCTGGGAGCGCCTCCGAAAATCATCATGGTGACCAGTGCGCGTCCGCAGGAGGGCAAGACCACCACCAGTATCAACACGGCAATCGTGCTGGCACAAAAGGGAGTCCGCGTTCTTCTGGTGGATGCTGATTTGCGACGCCCGAGTGTTCACAAGACTCTCGGCATGGGTCCGCGCAGTGGTCTCAGCAACGTGTTGACCGGAAGCGCGACGATGCAGCAGACCATTACGACCTCGCCGATCCTACCCAATCTCTTCATTTTGCCAGCGGGCACGCCGCCTCCGAATCCTGCGGAATTGCTGGCCTCTTCCAACATGAGAGACTTGCTGACCGAGTTGCGCGAACAATACGATCACATTGTCATTGACACGCCGCCCACGCTTTCCGTAACCGACGCCGTGGTGCTCTCGCCCCGGGCGGATGCAACGATCCTTGTGATCCGTTCCGGACAAACTACGAAACAAGCGTTGCGGCGGTCGCGCGAGATCCTGATGCAGGTCAACGCTCACGTTGCCGGAGTCCTGCTCAACGCCGTCGATCTAACCTCTCCCGACTATTACTACTATTACGAGTATCAGGGTAAATACGGCCACTACTATCAGGAAGATCCTGTTGATGCGGGAAGCACGACCGAGCCGAAAGCAGTCTAGCTCTTCCGCTGACGTGAAATGAGAATTCCACTGGTAAACCCGCGCCGTTGGCAGTTTGCCGCCGTACTCGGGATACTCGCGTGTTGCTATTTTTTTCTCACCGCCACGGAATTCGTTGCCAGTGTATTCGCTTCGCGTGCTGAATTAGGCAGCTTGCGGCGCGCCGTATTTCTTTCTCCGGGCAATGCCGATTATCGCTATCGACTCGGCCGATACTATGAGTTTGTTGCAGGCGATCCCCAACCCGCAATCGAAAACCTGCGAGCTGCGGTCGATCTCAATCCCCACGATGCCCGCTACTGGTTCGATCTGGCCGGGGCGTACCAGGTCACGGGATATATCGCCGGCCAGCGCGACGCTCTGAACCGCGCACTGCTAGCCGAACCCACCGCGCCCAAAGCTGCATGGGAAGCGGCGAACTTCTTCCTCATTGATGGCGACATTGATCGCGCTCTGCGCGAATTTCACGTGGTTGTCGAAAATGACAACGAACTGGCCAACGCCGCCCTAGTTGCCAGCTGGCGCGCACGCCCCGACGCGGACGCACTCTTGCAATACGTGGTGCCCGCTCGCCCTGATTCCCTCAACGCCTTTTTGAATCTCCTGCGAAGCAAACAGGATACCGAGGGCGCCATCAAAGCCTGGCGGCGGCTTGCCGATTTACACGAAAAGTTTCCCAACCAATATCTCTTTAATCAGGTTGCTTACCTGATCCAGGTGCACCGGCCTGACGCTGCGATGGCCGCTTGGCAGCAATCCGCCGATACGCTCGGCCTCTCGGCTTACCTGCCCACCGAAGACAATCTGGTGGTCAACGGCGATTTCAGTCTAGACATTTTGAACGGTGGCTTTGACTGGAACTACACCAATCGAACTGGCGTTAAACCGTTGCTCGATCCGAGCGATTTTCGTCAGGGCCATCGCTCTCTGTCGCTCACTTTCGAAGGACCGGGAATTAGTGACGCCGGAATTGCGCAGGTCATTCCCGTGCACGGCGCCACGACCTATGACTTTTCCGCGTTCTATAAGTCAGCCGACTTCGAAGGCGCCGGTGGACCCCAGATCGTTTTACGCGATGCTTACACCGGTACGCCACTTTTCGTGAGCGACTCGCTGCGCGACGCCGACTTCTGGAAGGAGGTTCATACCCAGGTGACCACTCCTTCGACCACGACTCTGCTGGCGCTGGTTATCGAGCGCTTTCCGGCCGGCTCTCCGATTCGCGGCAAACTCTGGCTTGACGACTTTGAGCTTTCGCCCGCCGATTCCAGCGAAACCTCCTCCGAGGATTCCAAAACGCCATGAGCACCGCTTTGGCCACGCCGCCCCAACCCGCGCCGGTCACCAAGGTCTCGCAGCCGAGGATCACAAACCTCGCTGTGCTGGGAGCGGCTTGGGCTGTACTTTTAGCGGCCCCCCTAGCCTTTGGCGCTGTTGAACCCTGGTCAATCTTTGCTTTGGAAACCGCGTCCCTGTTGTTGCTCGGTCTCTGGGCGGCGCGCCAGTGGATGAACCGGGAACTGATCGTTGTCGACAACGCGCTCTATCTCCCGATGGCAGCCTTCTTTGCCCTGGTGCTGTTGCAACGCTTCGCGGGCTTGACGGCCTATCGCCACGTCACTTTTTCTAACGCAATGCTCTACGCCGCCTACGGCATGTTGGCATTTGTTGTGAGTCAAGCTCTGCGACGTTCTTCTCAATTCGAAATGATGGCCCAGGCGATCACGGTCTATGGCGCAGTGGTCTCGGCTTTTGCCGTGCTTCAGGGCATGGCGCCGAACGGGAAACTGTACTGGATTTGGTCACTCGAGCAAGGCGGCGCGATTTACGGGCCCTACGTCAATCACAATCACTATGCCGGCTTGATGGAAATGCTGACTCCGTTCCCGCTGGTACTGGCAGCCACTCACTTCACGGAAGGAAACCGCAAAACTGCGGCCGCTGGAGTCGCAGCACTCATGGCGGCCAGCGTTTTTCTCTCCGGCTCTCGCGGAGGCATGGTCGCGTTGGTGGTGCAGTTCATCGTGCTCGGATTGTTATTGGCGCGCAAGCGCGGGGACAGTTGGAAGCAGGCTCTCGTGCTGGGAGTGATCCTTTCGTCCGTGATTGTGTTTCTGGTTTGGCTCGGAGGCAACGAACTGACGCGCCGGCTGGCGAGCATTCACTCCGAAGCGCGTGAAGAGATCAGCGGTGGCGTGCGCATGACGATCGACCGCGATTGCTTCCGCATGTTTCTGAAGAAACCGTTACTGGGTTGGGGTCTCGGTACCTTCCCCGTCGTTTATCCCGAGTTTCGCAGCTTCTACACAACATTCTTCGTAAACGAAGCGCACAACGACTACCTGCAACTGCTGGTCGAAACCGGGCTTGCCGGATTTTCCATCGCGGTATGGTTCATGGTGGTGGTGATTCGCCGGGCAAAAGGCAAGCTGAACAATTGGACGGAAACCGCGACGGGCTCGGTCACGGTTGCGGCCTTGCTCGGTATCATGGGAATTCTTGTCCACAGCTTTGTCGATTTCAATCTGCAGATTCCGGCGAACGCTGCTGTGTTTTTTGTACTCTGTGCGATTGCCGCCTCCAGTTCGCTCGAGGAATCCAAGCGACGTCGAGTCGCGCGGCGGCATAATCTCATCGTGCAGCCCACCTTTGACCCTACGGTCGCCCAGCCTAAATCAACCTAGAGGTAACAACGGGCATCGCTTGCGGGTATCGCAGCACTTCGCGCTTTTCGATCTTTGCGCCTAGCGGTTCGTTTCTTTCGCTCCGGGCACTTCTGTGTCCTCGGCGGTTGAGCCCTTGCCCTGGACTCGATCGACGTTGAACCCAACCATCAGCACAATCGCGCCACTGGTCGCCAGCGCAGCGCCGACCAACAGCAGTCCTCCCTTGAACTGCCCAGTCGACGTCCGCACCAGACCAATTACATAGGGACCAACAAATCCGCCCAGGTTTCCTACCGAATTGATGAATGCAATCCCTGCTGCGGCCGCCGTGCCCGAGAGCAGCGACGTTGGCATTGCCCAGAACGGCCCGAGCATCGAAAAAACGCCCAACGTGGCAATACTGATCGCGAGAATTGCGGGCGCGACAGAGGTTGAATATGCTGCGCCGATCAGCGCCAACGCTCCGGTGAAGGCCGGCAACGCTGTGTGCCATCGACGCTCGTGCTTGCGATCCGAGTGCAATCCCACCAGCACCATCGCCACCGCGGCCGCCAGATACGGAATTGCCGACAGCAGGCCGATGGTGAAATTGCCGACTCCCGAGACGCTGTGAATCAGTGTTGGCAGCCACAGGCTCACGCCGTACGAAACCGTATTCAGCCCGAAGTAGACCAGAGCCAGCATCCAGACCTGCGGGTTGCGGAACGCCGAAAAAACACCTGTGCTCGCCCAAGACGACACCTGCTCCCGTTCGCGCCGCAGGTTCTCAATCAGCCAGTCGCGCTCTTCGGAATGAAGCCACGGCGCTTCCTCGGGCCGGTCGATTAAATAGGTCAACGTCACCGCGCCCAACAGGATCGCCGGAATGCCCTCCATCAAGAACATCCATTGCCATCCCGACAATCCGAACTTGAGATGCAGGCCAAGCAGAGCACCCGATAAGGGTCCGCCGACGACACCTGACAGCGGCCCAGCCGTCATAAATCGCGCCACTGTGCGCGCCCGCGCCTGCGCGGGAAACCAGTTCTTCAAATAGAGAATGACGCCGGGAAAGAATCCAGCTTCCGCGGCTCCCAGCAGAAAGCGCAACAAGTAGAAACTGCGTGGCCCGCTGACCAGCAGCATCGAGGACGAAATCACTCCCCACAGTGTCATCAGCAAAGCGATCCAGCGTCGCGCGCCGATGCGCTGCAACGCCAGGTTGCTCGGCACCTGAAAAAAGAAGTATCCGGCAAAAAACATCCCGGCGCCCAGACCGTAGACGGCATCGGTGAGCGCGAGCTGTTCTCGCATCTGGAGAGCGGCAAAGCCGACATTGATGCGATCCAGATAAGCGACGATGTAAAGAAGAAACAGAAAAGGAACGAGCCGCCAGGTCAGCTTGCGTACCACCACTTCTTCAATTTCATGCACTGCGCTTTCCCTCAGTGGTCGGTACTACTTCACTCGGTGGGCGTTCGGGTGCGTTTTCCGCACGCCTCAAACGAGGTTCTCAATCTGCCGTCGAATCTCCTCCACAATCTCCAGGGGCGACCGGTCAGTATCGACAACGATGGCGTTGGCGTCGTCCGGTTCTTCGAGCGTCGCCAGTTGGCTCGCCAGCATTCGCTCGGTCATGAAGTGGCCGGCTCGCCTGTGCATTCTCTCTCGCAACACCTCAGGCGATCCCTTGAGATAGACGAAGTGAACTTGCGGCGAGGTAGCGAGCGCCTCACGATACTCTCGTTTCAGCGCCGAACACGCCAGCACTGCATTCGTCCCTTTGCCGATCCATCCAGAAATCAGCTCTCGTAACGCGGCGAGCCACGGGGCGCGATCGGCATCGGTCAGGGGAATACCGCTGCTCATCTTCTGAACGTTCGCCTCCGAATGATAGTCGTCTCCATCGGCGAACTCCCATGCCAGTTGTTTCGCCAGCAAGCGTCCGATGGTGGTCTTGCCCGCCCCCGCCACCCCCATCAATATAATGACCACGCGCCCTGCGTCCTCCGTCCGCCGTCGTCCATGTCTGTATAGCCCACCAGCGTGGTGGTGTCGATATCAAAAACGTGGCCGTAAACAGCCAACATCGACCGGCAAGAGCCGACGACTTCCCTTTCATTGGGTTTTTAACCATTTCTTTCCGGATTTGCCTAGATTCACCCGTCGGCGTGGGCATTTCCCCCGCCATTTGCCTTTTTTCGACGCCGAAATCAACGCTCACACTTGAGGACGTACCTACTTTCTACTGGTATTACCTCGGTAACCCAGTGATTGTTCTATTTTTCTTCTGGGGTATTGGGTGTGATATAACCCCGTTAGCTGCTCATCATGCTTTGGGTCGGAGGGTGGTATTTTCCGGCTTTGGGGTTGGGTCCAGAAGCGATGGGCAGAGGAGGAACTGTGTCCGAAGCGCGTACCGGGAAAAGGTTTCCACTACATTTGCCGATCAAGATTCATGGTGAGGGAGTCGTTGGCAATGCCAGCGGCATGACCGGCGACCTGAGCGCCGCCGGTGTCTATATCCGTGCCGATGCTTCACTTGAAGTCGGCTCACCTGTGGAGTTTGAAATCACCCTGCCGCCGGAAGTCACGGGCGGCAAGGACGATGTTGTCATTCAATGCCGCGGTCGCGTGGTGCGGACCGACGAGCCCAATGCCAGCGCTGGCTCCGGAGAGAACCGGGGCGTCGCTTGCGTCATCGATTCTTACGAATTCGTTCGCAACAGTTAACGGGGAGCACTATCCATGCTGAAGCTCATTCTGGCCGACAATCAGGCGATATTTCGCGCCGGCATTGCTAAAGTTCTGGCCGTAGAAGACGAAATGCGCATTGTGGCCCAGGCGCAAACTGCCGAGCAAATGTTCATGGCGCTCGACAAGTTCCGGGCCGCCGTGCTGATCATTGCCGGAGGGTTCCACTCCGATTTCAACTCCGTCCTCTCGGCCGCCAACAAGAATAAAACCCGCGTTGTCGTCCTCGCCGATACTGGCGAGAGCGCGCAACGCTATATGGCTGCCGGAGCGCACGGCGTCGTCTATCGCAATGTCACCAGCCCCGCCCTCGTCGACTGCGTCCGCAAAATCGCGCGCGGCGAAAACTGGGTGCAGGACATGGCCGTGCCGAGCGAGTTGACCGAGAACGATATGGTCGGCTTGCGCGTCCGCGACCGCCTGACCGCCAAGGAACTCCGGATTGTGGCCCTCATCGTTCAGGGATACAAGAACAAGGAAATCGCCACCCAACTCGGTACCACCGAGCAGGTCATCAAGAACTACCTGCGAAACGTCTACGACAAAATCGGCGTTTCGGACCGCCTGGAACTGGCGCTATTCACCATCCACCACCGCATCCTGAACGAAGCCGCAGCCGCGACGGCAGCCGCAGCCATCCCCCAAGCCACACAAAGCGCGGGCATCAGCAACTAATTTTGCATCACCAAACTAAAGGCCGCCCGAGGGCGGCCTTTTTTCTTGCCCTGTAGTATGACGACTCGCGAACTGCTTCATTCCACCGGCTCGAACCTGTAACATATCCGGACCTATGAAGATGAAGACCGTTCTCCGCTGGGCCCTCCTGTCTCTCGCTCTTGTTCCCACACTTGCCACTGCCCCATCCGATCCCGTCGACGACTACGTCCAGTCCGAAATGCAAAAACAGCACGTACCCGGACTGGCGCTCATGGTAGCGCGCGGAGGCAAAATCATTCGCGCACAGGGCTACGGTCTGTCGAACGTCGAACTGCAAGTGCCCGTCAAGCCCGAGTCGATCTTTCAATCCGGATCGGTCGGCAAGCAGTTCACCGCAACCGCCGTCATGATGCTGGTAGAAGAAGGAAAGATTGGCCTCGAAGATCCGCTGACGAAATACTTTCCCGATGCGCCAGCAACCTGGAAGCAGGTCACCATCCGCGAACTGCTGAGCCACACGGCCGGATTCACCGACTATCCCAAAGACTTCGATATGCGGAAGGACTACACCGAAGCGGATCTGATCAAGATCCTCGAGGGTATCCCGCTGGCCTATCTTCCGGGCACAAGCTGGAGCTACAGCAATCTCGGCTTTCTCACACTTGGCGTCGTGATCCACAAAGTCTCGGGCCAGTTCTACGGAGATTTCCTGCAAGAGCGAATCTTCCGTCCGCTCGGTATGAGCACGACTCGCATCATCAGCGAAGCCGATATCGTTCCGAATCGTTCCGCGGGCTACCGATTGGTGAAGGGAGAATTGAAGAACGGAGAGTTAAAGAATCAGGAGTGGGTCTCGCCAACTCTAAACACGACCGCCGACGGCGCCCTGTACTTCTCGGTTCTCGATCTCGCCAAATGGGACGCTGCGCTGTATAGCGAGAAGGTCCTGAAGAAATCCAGCCTCGACCAGATGTGGACTGTGGCCAAACTCACGAACGGCAAGCCAAACTCTGGGCACTATGGCTTTGGCTGGTTCATCGAAACCAGGAACGGGCATCGCGTGATCGAACACGAAGGGGCGTGGCAGGGCTTCGAGACAGAGATCTCGCGCTACGTGGATGACCAGCTAACAGTCGTGGTCCTGACCAATCTTGCCGAGGCTCGGCCCAACAAATTTGCCGACCGAGTCGCGGAAATGTATCTATCGGGAAAAGTGAAATGACATCCGAGAGTGACGAGACAAGATCCCGTCTCTACACGATTTTTTCGCCGACACTCTTGGCCTGCGTGAACAGGTAAAGATAATCCGGGCCGCCTGACTTCGAATCCGTCCCCGACATATTGAAGCCGCCGAAGGGATGCGCACCGACCATCGCGCCCGTACATTTGCGATTGAGATAAAGATTGCCGACGTGGAACTCGCGCACCGCGCGATCCAACTTCTCGCGCGAACTGGAATAAACCGCGCCCGTCAAACCAAACTCGGTATCGTTGGCGATTTCCAGTGCGTGATCGAAGTTGCGCGACTTGATCAGGACCAGCACCGGACCAAAAATCTCCTCCTGCTCGAGTGTCGACTTCGCCGGAATGTCAGCAATCACGGTCGGCTGAACGAAATATCCTTCACCGGCACTCGTGTCACGCGCGCCGCCGGTAATCAGGCGGCCATCTTTCTTGCCGATCTCGATGTAACGCAGGATATCGTTCATCGAGCCTTCGTTAATCACCGCGGCCATACCCGGGTTCAGCGTCGGGTCTCCGATCGTAATTTTCTCGACGCGCGCTTTGAGTTTCTCGATGAACTTGTCGTAAACGCGCTCGTCGATAATCGCCCGTGAACACGCCGAGCACTTCTGCCCCTGAAAGCCGAAGGCAGCCTGTGCCACACCTTCGACTGCCGAATCGATGTCCGCATCGGCTTCGACGATCACCGCATCCTTGCCGCCCATTTCAAGAACAGTGCGCTTGATCCAGAGCTGCCCCGGTTGCTGCTTCGCCGCCGTTTGGTTGATATGCAATCCGACTTCGCGCGAACCGGTAAACGCGATGTAGCGAACCTTCGCGTGCGCCACCAGAGCGTCGCCAAAGCTTGCGCCTCCGCCAGGACAGAAATTCACAACGCCTTCCGGCATCCCACATTCTTCGAGCAGCTCAACAAACTTCGCGGCGATTGTTGGTGAATCGCTCGACGGCTTCAGGACGACAGTATTGCCGCTGACGATCGAGGCCAGTGTCATGCCCGCCATGATGGCGCAGGCGAAATTCCACGGCGGAATCACCGCGCCGACTCCAAGTGGAATATAGGTCAAGGTGTCGCGTTCACCCGGCAGTTGCACGGGCGGTTCGGCTTGCGCAAAGCGCAACGCCTCGCGCGCGTAGAACTCGCAGAAATCAATCGTTTCGGAAATATCGGCATCGGCTTCCGGCCAATTCTTCGACACTTCGAAAACCAGCCAAGCCATATATTCGAGCTTGCGGCTGCGCATCACGTCAGCCACGCGGAACAGAAGCGACGCGCGCTCTTCGACCGACGTCCGGCTCCAATGGGTGAACGCGGTCAGCGCCGCCTGCACGGCCGGCTCAACGTGATCCTTTCCCGCTTTCTGATGAACGCCGACCACTTCCGAAGGCTTGGCGGGATTGATCGACTTGATTTTGTCTGAGGTCTTGATCCGCTTCCCGCCGATGATCAGATCGTATTCGCGTCCAAGCTGTCCACGCACCTTCTCGATGGCGGAGCGCATTTTGCGCACGTTCTCTTCTTTGCTGAAGTCGACGAACGCCTCATTCTTAAACGGACCTTGATGCAAATTGAGCTGAATACGCGGCGGCGCTTCGGTGGTTGCCATAGGGATCCTTTCCGGGAACATTAATCGGGCGCGGCTATCCGCGACCCTTAATTTTACACCCCGGTTTGAGGAGTTGGCGGACAGCGACTGTTGCGGCTGAATGCCCAAAGAGTCCGTCTATAATTCGAGCGAGGCATTCTCAATGAGCAATCGTGTTCTTTCCGCATTTGTGCTCCTCCTGTCTTCTATCGGCGCGGTTGCCCAGACGCCCGCAGAGAAATTTGACGGAGTTGAGAAGTGGAAGGGTTCCCTGACAGCGGCCGACATCGCTTCCCTCAAGAGTCAGTACTCGACCGAACCTCCCGCAAACTTCATGGCCAAAGGCCAGAAGCCAACGCCCGGCATCTCGCCTGAGACCGATTTCTGGCAAAAGCTCCTTGCGTCTGGCATGACTGACTTCGAGGTCAACACGGTCGAAGAGACGGACCAGAGTGGGCTCCACCTAGTGACGCTGGCTGTATCGATGAAGATGAAAACGCCCGATGGTCCGCGGACGCGCTACGTAACCGAACAGCAGGCGTGGCAAAAACAGGGGGACACTTGGCGCATCGTGGTGGCGGGGCATTCCGACGTGGTTAAGATGGCTCCGGCGCTGAAACCGAATCCGAATCTATATAGCAAAGACGCGGTTGCGAAGGCGGAAATTGAGGAAGCCGTCGCGGCGGCAAAGAAAGGTCGGCAGCGCGTGATTCTGGTCTTCGGTGCCAACTGGTGCTACGACTGCCACGTGCTGGATCAGGCGTTTCATCAGGCCGATGTCGCTCCATTGTTAGAAAAGAATTTTCACGTTGTGCATGTGGACATTGGCGACGACGGGAAGAAGAACAACGATCTCGCGGAGGCATATCAGGTTCCACTCAACAAAGGAATCCCGGCGCTAGCGGTTCTCGACGCTGACGGCAAAGTGGTATTTGCGCAGAAAAATGGCGAGTGGGAGTCGGCAAGGTCTCTTGATCCTGACGACATCATCGTGTTTTTGCAGAAGTGGAAGCCCTAGCGCAAGTTGCCGCTGAAGCGTAGGTCACGACGGGATTGAAAGTGCCATCCCCGTTGTCGCGCTGACCTCGCGCCTCAGGTCAGACCTTGACCGAATCCTTATCCTTATCCTTATTCTTGCGTTCCGCAGAAACATACTTAACCGCCGCGGTGCGATCCAGTTTGTCCCACGCGAATGGTAAGCCTTGAATCGCTCGCTTCAACGTGCGGAACAGGACGAGAGAAAAGACCTGACGATAGGCGAAGCGCTGCAACCACACCTGGCTCAGCAGCCAGGCGTCTTCGCGCGCTTCCGGTTGCCGACGTTCCAGCATGAATGCGATCGACGACGCGATGAAATCGATCACCAGAAAAGCGAAGAAGAACAAGAGCAGGCGTTGGAAGCTCGCCGGGTCGTTCGATTCGGGGTGAAAATATTTTTGCAGGAAATACCAGATCACGCCGACCACAAACATCACATCAATGAAGGGCGAGACCAGCGGCAGCAGAATCTGGAAGACCAGAATGTTTGGGAGCGCGACAAACCCCAATGCTCCTTTACGCGCAAAGACTTTTTTGTGTTTAAAAACGGCCTGCAGGATTCCAAACGACCAGCGGAAGCGCTGGCGCATGAGCGCATTGGCGCTGGTAGGAGCTTCGGTGAAAGCGAGCGCCATATCTTCGTATTCGACGCGGTAGCCATTGCGCAACAACGCCATGGTCAGATCGGCGTCTTCGGCGACGGTATCAACGTGGTAGCCTCCGGCTTCGCGGACAGCTTCGATGCGCCACGCGCCGATCGCTCCCGGAACCACGCTCACCGCTCCCATGGTGTTGAGCGCACGGCGCTCAAAATTTTGGCTGGTGATGTATTCGAGAGCTTGCCACCGGGTCCAGAGATTCACCCGGTTTCCGACTTTGGCGTTGCCGGCGACGGCTCCGACTTTTGGATTGAGGAAGTGCGGAATCATCCGGGTAATAGCATCGGGAGCGATGATGGTATCGGCATCGATTCCGACGAAAAACTCGGCATCGCGGATATGCTCCAATCCAAAATTAAGCGCCTCGGCTTTGCCCCCATTGGGCTTGGTGAGAATCACGACACGGCCGGCAGCCTCTTCGGCGGCGAAGGTGCGACGAGCAATTTCCAGCGTGTGATCTTTCGATCCGTCGTCGATCACCACCACATGAAGGTTGGGATAGTCCGAATCGAGCGCGCCCTGGATCGTTCGTTCGATGACTTTCTCTTCGTTGTAGGCGGGAATTAAGATCGCGACCAGCGGATGGAAAGCGGCGATCTGTTCCGGCGTTCCATAAATATGGGAGCGGAGACGATCATAGATGGCGAGGACACCGACGGAAATCAGGCGTCCAGTCATCAGAATGTCGCCGAGGAAAAAGACGACCGTAATCAGAGTAATCGTCGCGCCAAAGAGCGCGAAGCTGATCCAGTTGAGGAGTGCCGACCAGTACTCGCCCGGTTTCAGCGGCGGCATCACGTCGGCTTTCGTTTTCCCCATCAACTCATAGACGGGGACGAACTCAAAGCCGCGGGCGCGAGCACCATCGATGATCAGCGGCAGAGCGAGCACCGTCCGTTCGCGGTTTCCACCGCCGTCGTGCATCAGGATAATGTTGCCGCACTGCTGATCGTTCGGCTTGCACGGCGGAAGATGGTCAAGCACACGCGCCGCGATTTCCTGCGGAGAGAGTGCCGGATCGTCGTTCCAATCCTTGGTGTCGATTTTGTTGCCGATGGTGATGTAGCCGAGGCTTTGCGTAAGTTCGAGCGGACGGACTTCGTCCTCGGTATCAGGCTCGGCGTCGACGGAATACGGTGGACGAAATAACATCGTGCGAACACCGAGTTGACTGGCAAACAGCCGCTCGGTCAGATTGAGTTCGACCCTCATGTAGCCTGTGCCGATCGAACTGATGTCCGGATGAGTGAAGGTGTGGTTGCCGATTTCGTGACCCTCGCGATAAATGCGCTGGGTCAAACCGCCGAATTTCTCGGCCTGAATCCCGATCAGGAAGAAAGTACCGGGAACCTGCTCCCGCTTGAGCACGTCAAGAATCTTCGGTGTCCACTCCGGATCGGGACCGTCGTCGAACGTGATCGCAAGCCGATTCTTGCTGGCTCCATAACGTGCTACGCGATAAGGTTCGGGAAGACTCTTGAAGTCCTCTCCATCGATCAGTCCGGTCTGCTTGTCGATGGAAAGCTCGCGCTCGCCGTCAGCAGGGCGAGCCTCGATGTGCAGAATCTCGCCCTCACCTTCCATGTCGACGTCCTGTCCGGGAGGCACATCTTTCAACCGATCCGAAGCATTGGCTTCGCCCGGCATATCCCAGACGCGCCACAAAGAACGGTCTTCGGCACCAAGTCTCCACAGAGCGAACGTCTGGATGCCGAGCATCTGCGAGGCGCGCATTTCATTCAGCGCGGTCACGGCATCGAGAAACCACACATCGTGGCGCAAGTTGTCATCGTCCCGATAACTGAAATGCGGATTCAGCGCATCGCCGTCGAAATCGATATCCTCCTCAGAATCGCGCGAGCCGATCCACGCTTCCTGCACAGAGACGCCCTTGTCGGTCACACCGGGAGGAAGTTTACCTTTCGCGGGGCGCTCGACCCAGTCGTATCCATAGTTGCCGATGGCGACGATGAGCTTCTCTTTGGGAATTTCTTTGATCGCCGATTCCAGGTTGTCAGTGAACCAGTCCTGCGAAGCGACCGGACCTGGCGTTCCACCCGGGAAGTGTTCGTCGTAGTTCATGATCACGACGCCATCGACCGGCGCCGAAACTGCCTTATAGTCGAAGTCTTCGTTACGCACCTGGACGCTGACATACAGTTTCAAACCTTTCGCGTGCAGGTCGCCGGAGAGTTCATTGAGCAGCGCTACATATCCGGGCTGCGCCATCTTAGGGAAGGATTCGAAATCGATCATCAGGCCGCGATAGTGATCAGAAGCCAGAAAAATACCAATCTCGCGGCGGAAGTTGGCGCGAGCCTCGGGGTTCATCAGAAAAGCGCTGACACCCGGGACGAAGTCGGCCCCGTCAAAGTTCTGGACCACGGGAAAGACTTCCATGTCGGTGTCTTCCGATTTAAGAAACGGCATGACCTTGGCGTCCACGGGACGGACGGACTGGCCGCGAATCACGTCGAACATGGTGTTCGTTTCCGTATCCGAAGCTTGAAGATGTCCGTCAGGACTTAACACCTGTAGCCACGTCGGAAAGAGCAGATCGATCTGGCGGGCGTATTCACGCAAGGACGAGAAACTGGCAGTGTCCCAGGAGACATAGAATGCGGCGCGGACTCCCTGTTCCGAATTAAGCGTAAGTTGCGAAGGATGCTTGCGGGTCTGGCGACGATGACCGGCTCGGGCCAGTGTGGCGAGACGGCGCTTCTCGCGAGCCTTTGCCTTTTCGTTTTCTTTCAGCGCGTGATAAGGCTTCTTCTCCGTGAGCCAGGAGAGGTCGGGCAGCGGCTCGCTGCGCAGCGCACTGTAGATAAAAAAAATAACCAGCAGAGTGAAGGCGAGCGCTGCCGCGTCGAAAACGCGCCGAATTCGCCGCCACCGGGCCTGCAAGGGGTCGTAGAAAACCTGTTTCGCCATCGTTGTGGTCACTTCATCCTAAGGTGAGCGAGGCAGGGGGTCAAACACGTTATCGGCAGGAAACGGCGGATTTCACGATATATTCTCAACGTGCTGTCTCTGGTCCGGGAACATCGCCGCTTTTTTCTGGGAGCCACACTGGCTGCTTTGATACTGCGGATTTCTTTCCTCATCTATTTTCCTGCGGTCACCGACGACTCCCGCGTCTATGCTGACCTCGCGACCAACTGGCTGCACCACGGCATCTATGGCCAGACGCAGGTCGTACAGCAGGTAACGCACATCGTGCCGACGGACACCCGCCTGCCCGGATATCCGGCGTTTCTGGCGGTGATGTTCTGGATATTCGGAGTGGACCGGTACACTCCTGTTTTACTCGCGCAGATTCTGCTGGACCTCGTAACTTGTTTCATCATCGCGGACATTGCGCGCCGAACGGTTTCCGATCGTGCGGCGCGGATTGCGTTTTTGCTGGCAGCTCTGTGTCCGTTTCTCGCGAATTACTCGGCGGCTGCGCTCACCGAAACTTTGGAGATATTTTTCACGGCGCTGGCGCTGGATTGTGCGGTGACGGCACTTGGGCGCGGGAGCAACGGACTGACGAACAAATCGGCTACTGCCGCTCAGGTCAGCGCCCAGGTTAGCGCCCACAAAACGGGCGCGAACCTGGGGCACGCTTACTGGGCCGCTACGGGCGCGGCGATTGCCGCTTGCATCCTCCTGCGGCCGGATGGCGGTATTTTGCTGGCCGCAGTTTTGCTTTATCTGGTGTTTGCGGCCCCCAAAGGGCGCCGTATTTTTGCGGTCGTGATCGTCGCTGTTTTCGCGCTCGCGCCTTTGGTCCCATGGACGATTCGAAATTTCCATACGCTTCATCATTTCGAGCCGCTGGCTCCGCGCTATGCCAATGAGACCGAGGAACTGACTCCGATGGGCTTCAATCGCTGGGTCAAAACCTGGATCGCTGATTACGCGTCGGTGGAAGAGATCTATTGGAACGTTCAGGGCGACAAGATTGATCCGGAAAAACTGCCGTCGCGGGCAATGGACACTCCGAGTGAAAGAGATGAAACCCTGGCGCTCATCGCCGACTACAACCAGCCCGAGGAGCTGACGCCGGAATTGGATGCGCGTTTTGGCCGGCTCGCCGCGGAACGGATTCGCGCCCACCCTTTGCGTTACTACATGACTCTTCCCCTGCTGCGAATCGCGGACATGTGGCTGCGTCCGCGCACCGACCTGCTGCCTCCGGACGTGCGGTGGTGGGAATTCAATGACGACCCGAAGGAATCGGCGTTGGCGGTCGGCTTCGGCTTACTAAACCTGGCCTACGTGGGAATGGCTCTATGGGGACTGTTCGGCAAACGGCAGGAACTTCGCTGGGTTGGACTATTTGTCTGCTTTCTGGTGCTGCGTACGGCTTTTCTTGGGACGATCGAAAATCCAGAACCGCGCTACACGCTGGAATGCTATCCGGTAATTATCCTGCTGGCAGGCAAATGCTGTGACGGTCTATTGCGTCGGCGGTTTTGACCGCTCGGCTTTTGCACGCTCGATTTTTTCTTCGTCTATCCGTCCCAGCTGGCGATACGCATCGGCCAGAAACAAGTGCGCTTCCCGCGACTCGGGCTCGACCGATGCCGCTCTTTCCAGATTCGGCAGGGCCTCTGACGGTTTGCCGAGCAACGACAGCAGGCGTCCACGGAGCAGGTTTGCGCGATAGTGATTGGGATTCAGTTCAAGGCTGATGTCCAAATGCTCCATTGCCTCTGGCACGCGGTCAATCCGGGCATACACGGATGCCAGCGAAAATTGCGCATCCGCCCACTTCGGAGCCTTGGCCACGGCCGCCTCAAACTCCGGCGCCGCAGCCTTCCAGTCACCGGTTTCAAACAGGGCCAGCCCAAGCTCATAGCGTCCCATACCGTTGTCGGGGAGCAACTGCGAAGCCTTTTGCAGCGAAGGAATGGCGTCGGCATAATTCTTCAGGCGCGCTTCCGCCATTCCGTATTGCATATTGGCCACTGGCATGTTCGGCTCTTCTGCCAGCACCCGCTTCAATAGAGGAACCGCCTCCTGATAGCGTGCGTCCTCAACGTCGAACATTGCGTCGTGGAGGAGGTTTGAAATTTGAATCTTCGTCTTCGGATCCGCACCCGAAGGTTTGTCGTCGTGATCGGTCTTGCTATCAGAAGCCACATAACCGAGCGCTTGCAGTTTCTGCATCTGCTCGGTGTCGGGATTCGCCAGCTCAACCAAAGTCTGGCTGGTTTTCGATCGAAAAGCATCCAGTTGGCCAGCGAGGGTATCCGCGACCGCTTTTGCGCTCGAGGCCAGGTTATGCGCGGCCTCAGGATCCGACGCCTGATTGTAGAGTTCCCGTTCAGGCGCGCGAATGTAGAGATACTTTCCAGTGCGCAGTGCTCGCAGCGTGCTCCAACCGAATCCGCGATGGGGATAGTCCGTCTCCGCATAAGCGGCGCGGTCTTCTTCCGTGGCACCGGCATCTCTTGGGTCAGGCTTTGTGTCGCTCTTACTGGCCGTCCCCGCATCCCGCGCGCGGACCGGCATCTTCGCCGCCACCTTCGTCTTCATCTTCATCATTGCCGACAGCGACTCTCCTTGCATTTCCGGCGGCACCGGCACGCCGGCTTCCTGCAGGATTGTCGGCGCAACATCGACCAGCCGCACCCGGGCGTCCACATGTTTGCCAGCCGCCTGCGAACCCGGCAATTTGAATAGCAACGGCACATGCAGAGTTTCGTCATAAAGAAAGATTCCGTGGGTATTCTCGCCATGCGCACCGAGCGACTCTCCGTGGTCCGCCATCACAGCGATCAAAGTCTCTTCGTAGAGACCGTGCTTGCGAATCTCCGTGATCAGTTTGCCCATGGCCGAATCAGCGTAGGCGATTTCTCCGTCGTAAGGCTGGGATGCAAATCGTGTTTTGAAGGGCTCCGGCGGATCGTATGGATCGTGCGCGTCATACAGATGGACCCAGAGAAAAAAGGGACCGTTGGGCAATTGGCTGAGCCACGCCAGAGCATGATTTACCACCTCTCCTGCGCGGCGCTCAACCGTTTTGTATCGATCCATACCGTGACGGCGCAGATTGAAATCAGCGTCATAAATATCAAATCCGCGATCAAAACCAGGGGCCGTGCCCTCCAGAGGATCGAGAATCAACGAACCGACAAACGCGCCTGTGTGGTATCCCTGAGCGTGCAACAAGTCGGGCAGATATGGGAGACGCGCTGAGAGAGGCACGCCAAAGTCGTTTACGCGGTTGAACTGCGGATATGTGCCCGTAAGAATCGTCGTGTGCGACGCGGTGGTGATGGGAACATGGGAGTAAGCGCGCGTGAACGCCACTCCCTGGCGAGCCATGGCATCAAGGTTCGGCGTGAGGCCGCGCGTGGAACCGAGGAAGCCCATGCGATCGGCGCGAGTAGTGTCAAGCGTGATGAGGATGATGTTGGGATGAGTGGAATCGATTGCAGATGTGGCCGGCTTGCGAGGGGTGTGAGGCGGCTGTGCGGCAAGGCACACTTCCAAAATCAGCAGCACCGCCAGAACCCTGGATAACCGCATAAGAAAAAAGGAGTCTAGCATGGCCAGACTCCCGGTGCCTTCAGCTGGACCCTTAGAACGTGATTTTCAGTGAGAGGTTCATATTTCTCGGTCCGCCTTGCGCGATGACTGGATTTCCGGCAGCAACATCAGGTGTCTCGGAAAGCGAGCCAAAGCCGGCGCTTCCCACGCCGTTGTCGAGGCTGAAGCGCGAGAAGTTCGCATGGTTCAAAATGTTGTACACCTCCCAACGGAGCTGCACATTCAGCCTTTCGCCGATTTTTGTGTTCTTGGCTAGAGTGACATCCCATTGGCTAAGCCCAGGTCCGATCAGGAAGTTGCGCGGCGTATTGCCCACCGTCCCTGGGAGCGCACCCGTGAAACTGTCTGAGACGTAGTTTGTCGCATCGCGAGGATGGATGACGATGGGCTGGCCATCGAAGCTCCCACGAATAGCCGAACCGGTCAGCCCCTGTCCGGACGGGTCGGAGCCGCCATTGGTGAAGACGCTGAATGGGTGACCGCTCAGAGCTGTATAGATCGTGCTCAACTGCCATCCCTTTCCTGCAAAGCGGCCGAGCGGACGAATGTCGGGAACTTCGTAGACGCCGGACACGTTAAAGTTGAGGCGCACGTCGTGGTCACAGAGGCCGCGTCCATCCTGAAAATCGGGATGCGCAAGTGCCGTGCTGCCAACCGGATTGTCATTGCTGATTTGCGGGTAGTCTCCTTGTCCACCTCGGTTCGAGGAATTGAGATCGAAACACTTGCTCCAGGTGAGGTTGTATTCCGTATCAAACCCGTGCCAGCCGCGCTGATTGTAAGACACCTGCATGCTGTCGTATTGGGAAGTTGCCTCGTTCGTTGCCGTAATGAGGTGGCGAATCAACGGAAGGGAATTCGTCACTGGATCGATAAACTTGCCGGTTAGAGGCCGGAAACTGTCACACGACGCCTCGGATGAACAGGGGCTGCCCAGCGGCGAAGCGTTCTGATCATAGTAGATGATCAAATCCCGTCCACGCTGCCCAGAATACCCCACCGTCAAAACGTTGTTCCTGAAGAGTTCCCTTTGAACGCTAGCGTTGAAATTGTGATATCGCGGAGTCTTCAGATTGGGCACCACGTCAAACGCGTTGTAGGGGGCGATGCCGGTCGAGGCTGCAGCGCCAAACAACGGGCCATTCGTCGCTGCGTCAAAACAGACGTAGTCTCCCGTTCTCGCCAGAGCACTGGGATCATAACACGTGGCGCTCGGATCGGTGGGAGTTACCGAGTTTAGACCGGCGCCTACGTCCGCTGAATTGGAAACGTTAAAAAATCCAAGATTCTCCTGGGTGAAGACACCGGTGTGAGCGTGGGCAAAAGAATAGGGCGAAGCCAGCGCTCCGAAATTCGCCACGTCGAATGAGAGCGAATAACCCGCACGGAAAGCCGTTTTTCCATTCCCGAAGATGTCCCATGCAATTCCGGCGTGCGGCCCAAAGTCCTTATAGTCCACATTGTGGATCGCATCGACGTTGGTACCTACTTTCAAAAATCCACGCACCGGGTCGAAAACCGCCTC
Source organism: Terriglobales bacterium (assembly GCA_035308395.1). Taxonomy (GTDB): domain Bacteria; phylum Acidobacteriota; class Terriglobia; order Terriglobales; family Acidobacteriaceae; genus Acidiflorens. The sequence goes on along the minus strand of DATGGT010000125.1, from coordinate 190,989 downwards.
GAGGTTGTTCGAATCTTTCATGGTGCCATTGATCTCATAGCGGAGTCCATAGCTCAGAGTAAGGCGCGGCTTGATCTTCCACTCATCTTGGGCGTAGAAGCCGACGCTGTTCTGGGTGATGTGCCGATGAGTGTCGCCGAAACTACGATCGGCAACGTCAGCTTTGCCGAGCAGCAACTCTTCAACGTCATTCTGAACCGCCGAATACCCGTATGCGCCTGGGACGATGGATGCATAAGACGGATAACCGCTGAAGTAGCCCACCGTCAGGCCGGTACGAGCCTCGTTCCTAATGCTATTGGTGTAAGCGCGCTGAAAGTTTCCTCCCAGCTTGATCGTGTGATTCCCTTTCACCCAGGAAAAATGCTCGGACCAGTCATAGGTCGCGTCTGGCCGGGTCGAGAGAGGGTACCCTTGTACGCCGCCAATATAGCCGCCGTACCCTAAGTGATACATGTAAACATAGGGCACTCCGAAATCGGCCGGGGACAGCGGGCCGGTATCAATGCCGAGACTCTGAGGATTGACCTTATTATTGACGCCGATTAACTGAGAAAACCGCGTGTACCCAAAGCGGCTCTCGAGAATTTTGTTATTCGATATGTTCCAGGTCCAACTGGCGCCGGCCATCTGGGCCCGCGATGGCGCATAGGAGTTGAACATGTCCTGCGCAAAGCCGGCAGCAGGGGGCAACCCCGCAAATGGCGGCCCGTTCTGCAGGCTGTCGCCAAAAATGTAGCGAACGGCCAACGAGTTATTGGTGTTGAATTTGTAATCAAACTTGACGCCGAATTCGTTGTTGCTGGCATGGCTCGGCGTGTGTTGCGTGATCGTGCCGATATCGGTACAGCCCGCCACGTTGAAATCACAGGGGATATTGTCAGCGGGATTCGTATCGACCGGAAAATAATTCAGTAGCGCCAGGCCAACCGGATCAATCGTGAGATTGTTCGCGGCGATATCATTTTCAGCCGCGGTGATAGCCTTCTGCGTTGGAACCTGCCTGCTTTTGACTGCTTCGGAAATATTGCGCTGGCCCTCGTAGAACAGAAACATGAAGGCTTTGTCCTTAATAATCGGACCGCCGATGTTGGCATGAAATTGATTGTTGTGAATAATTGTTGGCCTGCATTCGCCAACTCCGCTGCAGTTTCCGCTTGCATTGGCAAAATAATTATCGGCATCGCCGATTCCGCTGTGGTTTACCCACGTCGTACCGCCGTGCCAACTGTTCGTACCGCTCTTCATTGTGAGTAGAATCGGGGCGCCACCCTTGACGCCGAATTCGCTCGACGGCGTTTCCTGCACACTCAGTTCTTCGATCGCATCGGGCGGAAACGTCACCGCGGGAATACCCAGAATTCCTGTCTGGTTGATCGCTGAATCGCCGTAATAGCGATCGTTGTTGTACATGCCATCGATAAAGTAATTGTTCGAAGTCGTCCGCGAGCCGTTGATGCTGATGGCGAGAAATCCTCCGCCGGGGTCGCGTTGCACGCCAGGGGTGATCGCCAGCAGAGAATTGAAGTCGCGGCCATTGAGTGGGACGTTCTCTATCTTTGTGCTGTCGACGTAGTTGTTGTTGTTGGGGGAGAGATCGATGAGAGGAGCGCTGCCCTGCACTTCGACGGTCTCGGTACGCTGGCCAATGGGCAATTTGAACTCGGCGCGCGTGACTGCACCGGTGAGGACTTCTGCGGTCTGCACCAGCGTCTTGAAACCGTCGGCCGTGGCTGTGACTTTGTATTTGCCAATCGCCAGGTCGGGAATGCGATATCCGCCACTGGAGGTCGTGGTTGCGGTGCGCTTTTCGGATGTGCCCAGGCTTTCGACGGTGACCGTCGCATTCGCAACTACGGCGCCGGACGTGTCGGTGACATCGCCTGAGATAGTTCCGGTGATGGTTTGCGCCGCGCTTGGCAGAATGAAACAGAGAACGAGAAGTGCAACGACCGAAGGCCCTAAAACCGAACGCATGTCATGCCCCCCAGGGAAGGATCAATGTGACTGTGATGCCGGTTAGCCACCAAGTTTAGTGGTCCGATTAGGAAAGTCAACACAATCGGAGTGCTTGCGTCGGTGACCGAAGGTCAACCGTCACTTAACAAAACGCGCTGGGGCGCGCAAAACGCGGGACTGCTGTTGAGATTGAACGCGGAGAAGAAATCGATCAGAAGGAAAGCCGCTTGATCCCAGAAAAATAATTATTAGGGATCGAGACTCGCCTCGTCTTAGCTGAGCGGGGAGTCGGTCATGCGGAACCGCGTGCGGACATGCTCAGAAAGCAACTCCACGGCCTCGCGGTTGGCGACAGGGTCGGCCTTGGCTAGATATTTCATGGCTTCCACCAGCATTTTCTGTCCGTCAACGTAGCGGGGATCGGAGGTACGCACACGCTTCCTGCGCGAAACATCGGGAAGAGCGGTAATCGTGAAGACTTTTGCCATGCCAACTCAACTTTCCGAATCTATTTCGCAGTATATAGCTGCCGACACTGTTTTTCAGCTGGTTTCTAAGGTTCGGATTCGGACGGAATACCGAAGGAGATTACTGGGGCGAGACAAATTTCGTCTTTTTGGTTGTCTTCAACTTGAAAACGCCGTCTGGCAGCTTTTGATCGATCTTGAGGTCGGAATACTTGGCCAGTCGGTAATCGCCGCCCAATGGGTTCTTAGGATCGGGCTGAAAAAACTGCTGCTGCACAGAAAGCCCATTGGCGGGATCGATCCAGAGCAGAATCCGGGCGATGAAGTTGCTGCGGAAGTGCTCGGATTTCGGAATCAACTCCAGCTTTTCAGCCTTCACTCCGCTGACGGTTTCGGAGCCGAGAAGCTTCACGTCGTATGACTTCAGCAATTCGTGTCCGCTGCCGCCAAAGCCGAGCACCAGATAGCTTTCGACGTCGGCACGGTTTTTGCCGGGACTGTATTCGTCGACCTCATCTGCTTTTGGCAGGTAGACCTGGACTTTTCCTCCCGTATAGCGAACATACTTGACGTCGGGTGCGTCGAAATCGACAGCCATCTGCACTTCGCTGCCTTCGCGGCGGAAATAGATCCTGCCAGTCTCGGTCTCGGTGTCGTTGATAACTTTTTGGTACTCGTCATACGTCACGCGCGCTTCGGTGGTGTGGAACTTGGCAGCAGCGGCGTCCATCTGGCTGAGGACTTTGTCGAGCGCGGCAGAATCGGTCTGGGGCCAAAGCGCCGTTGTCAGGAGACAAGCGGCCGAGAGGGTCTTGAAGACGGTTGTGATTTGTATCGCCACAGAATTCGCTCCAGCCTCAACTTTGATCTTTAATCTAATCTTTTACGACCCACACTTTGTAACTCTGCGGACGCCCCGCCGCGTCGTCAATTGGTACGACCCTGGTGATGCTCACGGCACCGGCGATGGGCTCGATGATCTGCTCAAGTTGGCGGCGGATGTCACCGCCCTGGGCGGAATTCACCGCCGATGCCTGTATCTGATAGATAAATTCGCCATTTTCGGCCGGCAAGACGATAACGCCCGTGAGATGTGGATTGCGCTCCACGGGATTGTCTTTGTAGTGAATGAGACGCGGCGATACAAAGACAAAGAGAAGGATGAGGGTGACCATGATGTCGTAGTGCAGGCTTCCCCGCTCATACGACCAAAAAATGTAGCCGCGGATTGTGCGCCAGATCGCGCCCATGGGAGAGACGGTCGAATTGAGCACCGTCGAGGCTGCTGCCGATTGCTGCAAGTGTATTGGGGAATTCATGCGATAGCAAATCTCCGATTGGCGCGAGAGGCGCGTTAAGCCGCGGCTCTATGAGACATACGGTCTATGGGACATGCGGTTTGATGACATCGGTGCCCATGTAGGGTTGCAGAGCCTCTGGAATCCTCACGCTGCCATCGGCCTGCTGATAGTTTTCGACGATCGCAACCCAGGTGCGCCCGACTGCCAGGGCGCTGCCGTTTAGAGTGTGCAGAAATTCTGTCTTCGTTTTGCCCTCAGGACGGTAGCGGATATTCGCGCGCCGGGCCTGGAACGATTCGAAATTCGAACACGAAGAAATTTCGCGGAACAGATTCTGCCCCGGCAGCCAGACTTCGATGTCATAAGTCTTGGCCGAAGAGAATCCCATGTCGGCCGTGCAAAGCGCGACCACGCGGTAGTGCAGTCCGAGTTTTTGCAGGACAGTTTCGGCGTTGTTGGTCAGCTTTTCGAGTTCGTCATAGGAAGTCTCGGGGCGCGCAAACTTCACCAATTCAACCTTCTGAAATTGATGCTGCCGGATGATGCCGCGCACATCTTTGCCGTAGGACCCGGCCTCGCTCCGAAAACACGGTGTGTAGGCGGTCAGGCACACGGGCAGGCGCGCGGCGTCGAGGACTTCGTCGCGATAGAGATTGGTCACAGGAACTTCGGCGGTCGGTATCAGCCAGAGATCTTTATCACCGTGCGGCACGCGAAACAAATCCTGTGCGAATTTCGGCAGCTGGCCGGTGCCATACATCGACTCGGAGTTCACGAGGTACGGAGGGAGCACCTCGGTATATCCATGGTCTCTGGTGTGGAGATTGAGCATGAAATTGGCCAGAGCACGCTCTAGTCGTGCCCCGAGCGCCCAGTAGACCGCGAAACGCGCGCCAGACAATTTGGCGGCACGCTCAAGATCGAGCACTCCGAGCGCTTCCCCCAATTCCCAGTGCGGCTTCGGCTTGAAGGCGAATTGTGGAGGCGTGCCCCATCGGCGGGCCTCGACATTATCTTCGGCACTCTTTCCGACCGGAACACTGTCATTGGGAAGATTCGGAATCGAGGTGAGCAATTCGCGCAGGCGCGCTTCCTGCTCGGCCGCCTTTTTTTCGGATTCCTGAATCTGCTCGCGCAGTTCCTTCGTCTCGTTAATCTGGGCAGACGCATCCTGTCCGCTTTTCTTTAATTTTGCGATTTCCTCCGATGCGCGGTTGCGTCGCGCCTGGAGCGTCTCTGCCGCGGTGATCGCTTGCCGGCGCTCGCCGTCAATAGCGACGAAATCCTTCAGAACTTCCGCAGGGTTCATCCCGCGCTGGCGGAGCTTTTCTTCGACAAGCGCGAGGTTGTCACGAACAAAATTCAGATCAAGCATTCTGCTTTAACTTTAGCTGAAAATTGGAGTTCCGTGCACGAGTCTGTGTATCTATGCGGCGCTCTCCACGGGATGCTCGCAAGAATACGTTTCGACCAGCGTATGGATTCCGAAACGAGTCAGCGGAGCGCCATGTCGGTTCAGAAAAACGAAGCTGTCTTGCGGTTACGTACTTGGTAATCGCCACAGCTATGGGCTGCCCAATTTAGAACCGGGACCATACCTTTCCTTGCGACCCGCGTCTATTGAAGAGCAGCAGACAGACCCGTCCAAGAACGGGTGGATCAGATTAGGAGACCCGCTTAGTGCCCATTCAATTGCGCAATGCCCGTTTGTTGATTCTGGCATGCCTCTGCTACGCAGCCATTCCCGTGGGTCTGGCTTTGGCAAACGAGGCCGTGAGCGGCCCGATTCTCTGGGTTGTCGAACGGGGCGGAGCCAAGGTCTACATATTTGGATTCTCGGATGCCAAAGACCAGTCTTGGTTCACTCCGCCGGTTAGGCATGCGTTCGATGAGAGCCGCGAACTGTGGATCGAAACCCCTCCCCCCGGTCAGCCCGAGGAAGTGCCTCCGCCGAGTCCGCAAGAGTTGGGGTTCGAGGCGCCGCGCAACTTGTTCGAAGTACTTGGCCCTCAATTGACAGCTCGAACTCTGGCGGCTGCCAAACGCTACGGTGTAACCCGCGAGTCCTTGGAGCATACACGCCCATGGCGCGCCTATTTCGTTCTGAATTCTGGTTATTGGGCGCATCGAGCTCAGACGAGCGAATCGAAAATGAGCGCCATGCCCGATCAAATTCTCATCGAGAAGGCAGTCGCCATGAGCAAGCCGATTAAAGGCGAGTCTCCTACTGCAAAGGATATGCGACACCATTTCTCCGAGATGTCTGAAGAGGCGCAGCGGGAACGTCTCGAGATGCTGCTTGATTATTTTGACGACGACGAGAAGGATCTTCTCACCAATGACTATGACTGGATTGAGGGTCGCACATCGGATCGTCTTATCGAGCGGATGCGCGTACGTCAACCGTCGCTATACCAAGCGGAGCATGTTCAGCGGAATAAATGGTGGGCAGCCAAGATTTCCAAGCTCCTCTCGGATGGCGGCGTCTACTTTGTCCTTGTCGGCCAGAACCACACCCTGGGGCCGGACAGCATCCTAAAAAATCTCCGGAATCTGGGGATTACGCCACAGAAAGTAAATTGACCGAATCCATCGAGAAGATTGCTCCATTCGCCTACACCGCCCGTTCAACGGCGAATCAACTTATGTGACGCTTGTTCGCGGCAAGGGGACTTGCGTCCCGAGGCGAGCGCCACATAAGCACATAAGACCAAGGTGGGGACGCTGACGTTCTTACGGTGTCGCGTGGGCCACATCGAGCGCTTTTCGCACGGCCTGCAATTCCTTGAGCACGCCGCGCAGATTCCGTGTGTCGAGAGCGTTCGCGCCATCGCTCTTTGCTTCTTTCGGATTGTCGTGAACTTCCATGAACACGCCGTCTACTCCGGCGGCAACGGCAGCGCGCGAGAGTACGGGGATGAATTCGGGCTGTCCGCCGCTCACGGCCGGCTTATCCCCTTCACCCTGCGACGCTGACGGCAACTGGACTGAGTGCGTCGCGTCGAACACGACCGGCGCGAACTTCCGCATGATGGCAAGAGATCGCATGTCGACGACCAGGTTGTTGTAGCCGAAGCTCGAGCCGCGTTCGGTGACAAATACCTGGCTGTTTCCGGCATCGCGGCACTTGTCGACCGCGTGTTTGATGTCCCAAGGCGAGACGAACTGGCCCTTCTTTATATTCACGGGACGTCCGCTCAGTGCCGCCGCCACGATCAGGTCGGTCTGGCGGCAGAGGAACGCCGGAATCTGCAACACGTCGACAACTTCAGCCACAGCGGCAACGTCGGCGACCTGGTGCACATCTGTCAACACGGGGACATGCACTTCCTCCTTGACCTTCTTCAAAATGCGCAGGCCTTCTTTAATCCCAGGCCCGCGAAAACTGCGGATTGAAGTGCGGTTCGCCTTGTCGTACGAAGCTTTGAAGATGAAGGGAAAATTCAGCGAACGCACTACGCCCTTGATGATCTCTGCCATGCGCAGCGCGTGATCTTCACTCTCGATCACACATGGCCCGGCGATCAGAAACAGATCGCCCGCGCCGACGCGGACGTTATCGATTTGGAAAGAAAGAGTCACGGAGAATTTGTGATTGGTAATTTGTAATTGGTGATTTAACCCCGCAATTCGCAATCGTTAGCGTTCAAATCGCAAATTACAAATCACCAATTGCAAATGTTTTTATCTTCGTCCCATTTTTTCTGGCCGCAAAAACAATTCAACTTCCGCCGCGCCCTTTTGTTCTTTTTTCTTCTGCCCGTGTTCGTAGGCCGCGCCGGTGAAGGCTTTAAACAATGGATGCGGCTCCAGCGGCTTCGATTTGAATTCGGGGTGGAACTGGCATCCGATAAAGAATGGATGCCCCGGAATCTCGACCATCTCGACGTAGGTTCCATCGGGAGTCGAGCCGGAAATGCGCAATCCGCCGGCGACCATCGGCTCTTCGTATTCGCGGTTGAACTCATAGCGATGGCGATGACGTTCGCTGATCTCCATCTGGCCATAAATTCTAGCCGCCAGAGTATCGGGCTCGATCTTGCAGGGCCATGCTCCGAGGCGCATGGTGCCGCCGAGTTCTTCTACGCCACGCAATTCGCGCAACTTATAAATCACGCGATGCGGAGTCGCCGGATCGAACTCGCTGGAGTTTGCGTCCGCCAATCCAACCACATTGCGCGCATATTCAATGCATGCCGTCTGCATACCCAAACAGATTCCGAAATAAGGAACATGCTTCTCGCGCGCATATTGAATTGCCCGCAACATGCCTTCGATGCCGCGTTTGCCAAATCCGCCGGGGACGAGCAATCCGTCATATTCTTCGAGCTGCGCCTCGTAGCTCTTGTCGTTCTTGTCTGCGGACTCCAGTCCTTCGGCCTCGATCCAATTCAGCTCCAGCTTCAGGTTGTGTGACAACGCGCCATGCACTAGCGCTTCTTTCAGCGACTTGTAGCTGTCTTCATACTCAACATACTTGCCAACAATGCCGATTTTCACCACATCCTTCGGGTTGTAGACGCGGTGCACCAGGTCGTTCCACTTCGTCAGATCGCGATCTTTCGCTTCTAGCTTGAGCCGCCGCAGCACCAGCGTATCCACTTCTTCGTGCGCGAACACGACGGGAACTTCGTAAATCGACGCAACATCTTTCGCCGTAATCACCGCGTCTTCTTCCACGTTGCAGAAGAGCGCAATTTTAGACTTGATGTCTTTCGAGAGGAAGCGGTCGGTACGACACAAAAGGATGTCCGGCTGAATTCCGACGCTGAGCAACTCTTTGACCGAGTGCTGCGTGGGTTTGGTCTTCAATTCCTGCGCCGCCGCGATGAACGGCACCAGCGTGACGTGCACAAATAACGTGTTGTCGCGGCCGAGTTCCTGGCGCATCTGGCGGATGGCTTCGATGAATGGCAGTGACTCGATATCGCCGACTGTGCCGCCAATTTCGATCAGCGCCACGTCCACATCCTGCGCAACTTTCTTGGCGGCCGCTTTGATTTCGTTGGTCACATGCGGAATGACCCGCACCGTTTTGCCGAGATAATCGCCGCGCCGCTCTTTGGCGATGATCTGCTCGTAGAGGCGTCCGGTCGTCCAATTGTTATCGCGAGAAAGTTTGGCGTGGGTAAAGCGTTCGTAGTGGCCGAGGTCGAGATCGGTTTCCGCACCGTCGTCGGTGACGAAAACTTCGCCATGCTGAAACGGCGACATCGTCCCCGGATCGACGTTCAGGTAGGGATCGAACTTCATCAAGTTGACTTTGAGACCGCGGCTTTCGAGCAGGCATCCGATGGACGCCGCCGCCAGTCCTTTGCCCAATGAAGACACCACACCGCCGGTTACAAAGATGTACTTGGCCGACATCGCTTCCTCGCTTTAATTTTGTTTGGAATTTTGTGCGGGCTGGGGTGCACGATCAATTATGGCAGAACTTTTTCTGGAAGGGAATGTGGAAAAAGCGGCTGTGAGCTATCAGCTCTCAGCTGTCAGCCACATCGACCTGTGAGAAAGGGCAAAACGGAGTAAGGGAGCGGCGCCGCCACATTTTCCATTAAAATCCTTTTTCCACACACGGGCCGGGACAAACCACATGAAGTCGTACGCGATCGTAGCTTTGGCGGTAGCAGTGTTAGCACTGCCTCTTGCGGCGCACGGCCAGAGCGGTTGCGTCGGCGTTTCTCCGATCACCATCGGGTCCACTAATTATGCCCCGCAGTGGTGCCAGGAGTTCAACGGAGCCGTGGGTTCTCCCGACAACTCGCAGTGGAAGTTTGATCTCGGCAACAACAATGGCTGGGGTAATCACGAGGTCGAAGTTTACTGCGGACCGCCGGGATATCCGGGCAATCCGGCGCAATGTCCGAGCACTTTCAGCACTGCGAAGAACACCGTGTATCTCGACGGCAAGGGACACCTCGTGATTCAGCCTCTCAACGTCGACGGAACCTGGCTCTCGACACGCATGTTGACCGCGGGCCGGCAGGATTTTCGTTACGGCCTGATCAAGGCCAGTCTGCGGCTTCCCGACACGACGAAACAAGGGCTGTGGCCGGCGTTTTGGTCGCTTGGCAGCGACATCGGCAAGAATCCATGGCCCGCTTGCGGTGAAGCCGACATCATGGAGGATTGGTCGCCCGAAATTTTCAATGGGCCGGGGGCTCGGGGCAACCGGTCAACCATCCACACTACGAAAACTGGCGGCCCCGGACTGGGAGCGCCTTTCACCTTCCCCGCCGGCCCGCGCGCGGACACCGCTTTCCACACGTATGGAACGATTTGGTCGGCAAACATGATGGAATTTTTTGTGGACGATCCAGCGACGCCTTTCTTCATAGCCACGCCCGACGACCTGCCATCAGGAGACGCGTGGCCGTTCAACTCCGACGCTTTTCTGCTGCTCAATGTTGCGGTCGGCGGCACCCTGGGCGGATCGTCTGCCGCTTTGACCAATCCGCAACCGCTGATGGCGGACTATATCCGCTGGTACACGATTCCAGCGAACGCGGCGGGACCTAAGCCCATTCTTGGAAGCCCCTCAGCCATCACGGTAAGAGCAGGGGCATCGGCGAACATCACTCTGAAGCCGAAGTTCGCGCCCGGTACAGGCTTCTTCTATTTTTCATGTAGCACTGACGCGCCCGGAGCCACGTGCGAAATTGCGACGAACAATCCGTTGAATCGGCACGTGGTCAGTTCCCGCGCCGTTGAGAGCGTGACTGCATCCGTTTCCACTTCTAAGGGTAAGACGCCTTCTGGCAATTATTCTGTGAACGTCTATGCCTTTGGCGAGAGTAATTACAGCGACGGTTCGAAGAGCCACGCCGATGCCAGCGTCGTTATTCCATTAGCGGTAAGAGAATAAAGAATTTCTCGCAACACACTTGATCCCCACTCACTGTTTCGGGCCTTCCGCTAAAATATCCCATGGCTGACATTCCCCTCTGGAGCGAAGGCTCGCAGGCTACGCGCCTGGCCGAGCTGACCGCCGACACGGCCGATCCTGCCAAGGAACTCCCGCTGCGCCACGATGTCCGCTCGCTGGGAATTCTGCTTGGCCGCGTGCTGGTTGAGCAGGAGGGTGAAGCCTTTTTCAATATCGTCGAGTCGCTGCGCCGGCTTCTGATCCAACATCGCGAACAACTTTCGTCTCCGGACCTGGACCCCACCCTCATGATTCGTGCGCGGGAAATTGTCAGCGGGCTGTCGATCGAGGATGCCTATCGCGTAACCAAGGCCTTCGCGATTTATTTCGAACTTACAAATCTCGCCGAGACCAACCATCGCAAACGCCGCCGGCGCGCGGCCGGCATGTTGGCTGGCAAGAATCCGGTGGAAGGATCGTTCCGCGGCACGCTCGTGCGCATGAAATCGGCGGGTATCTCCCGAGATGACATGCTCGAATCGCTGCGCAAGGTCAGAGTCACACCCGTCTCTACCGCGCATCCCACGGAAATCGCGCGCCACACCGTCCGTTTGAAGCGTCGACGCATCGCGGAATATCTCGAGTCTCTCGACCAGTTGCCGTTGGCAGCGGCCGATGCCCGGCACTATGAATCGCTGATCATGGCCGAGATCACGGCTCTCTGGCAGACCGACGAAGTCCGGCTCAACAAGCCCACGGTGCGCGACGAAATTCACATGGGGCTCGATTTCTTTCCCATGGTGCTGTTTGAAACTCTTCCAAGTCTCTTCTCGGAACTGGTGGACGCGCTGCATGACGTTTACGAATCTGAAACCAGCGTCGCCGAGTTATTGTCTTTCGGCTCATGGATCGGCGGCGATCGCGACGGCAATCCCTTCGTCACCGCCGATTCAACGCGCGCGGCGGTCACCATGGCGCGGCACGTCATTGTCGACGACTACATCGCCGAAACAACGCTCCTGATCGGCCAGCTGAGCATGTCGACGCGCCGCATCGCCGTATCGGACGCTCTAACGCAGCGCGTAAACAGCTACGACAAGAAACTTGGCGAGAAATATTCGCGCTGGAAGCAGATCACTGCCGCCGAACTCTACCGCCATTTTCTCGAATACGTGATCGCGCGCTTGCGCTTCAGCCGCAACTCTTCAAAACACGAACACGCTTACAAGTCGCCGGAACAATTTGCCGAAGACCTCGGCCTCATCCGCGACAGCCTTCGCGCCAACCACGGAGAACGCCTGGCCGAACTGGTTTCTCCGCTGCTGAATAAGATCCAGACTTTCGGCTTCCACTTGCATGCACTCGATATCCGGCAGCATGCCAGGGTGCAATCGCAGGCTCTGCTCGAACTGGCGTCCGACACTTCGCCCGGTATGCCGGCGCCCGCAACCCGCAAGCCGCCCGAACGCTCCGCCGCGTCGCTCGAGCTTCTTGCCACTCTGCGAGCGGTTGCTGAACTCAAGAAGACCCACTCGGCCCAGGCGATCCGCAATTTCGTGATCAGTAATGCACAGTCCGAACACGATGTTTTCGCGGTCGTCCGTCTGGCGGCCCTTGGAGGCGTTTCGGTTGCCGCCACCAGGAACGATCCCGGTCTGATGCCCGTCCCGCTATTCGAATCGATCGATGCCCTGCGTGCTTCCGCCGCCGTCATGCGCCGCGTCTGGAAGTCCTCCGAGTTCAAGCCGCTTCTCGACTCCTGGGGACGCCGCCACGAGGTGATGCTCGGCTACTCCGACTCTAATAAGGATGGCGGCATGTTGACCAGCACCTGGGAGTTGCACAAAGCGCAGCACGAACTGCATCAAGCCGCACGCGACTGCGGAGTCAATCTGCGCATTTTCCATGGCCGCGGCGGAACGGTTGGGCGAGGTGGGGGCCCTACACACGCGGCGATTCTCGCCCAGCCCGCCGGAGATTTTTCAGGTGAGATTCGCATTACCGAACAAGGAGAAGTCCTGAGCTGGAAATATTCCGATCCGGTACTCGCGGAGTGGAATTTGGAAATCATGATCGCCGCCTGTCTCGAGGCGCTGACCATGCCCGCACAGGTTTCTCCCGAAACCGAGCTGCGCTGGAACCAGGCCATGGAAGCGATGTCCGCTGATGCCTTCGCGTTTTATCGCAAACATATCGCCGAGAACCCCGATTTGATCGAATATTTTGAGCAGGCCACTCCCGTCAACGAATTGGAACATGCGCGCATCGGTTCGCGCCCAGCGCGACGCAGCGCTAGCCGCAGCCTCGATGACCTGCGCGCGATCCCGTGGGTCTTTGGCTGGATGCAAAGCCGCCATGCTGTGCCTGCATGGTTCGGAGTCGGTCACGCGCTGGAAAAATTCGCCGAGCGGAGTTCCGAGAGTGCCGCTCTTCTCCGCGAGATGATGCAGGGTTTCCCGCTCTTCATCACTCTGATTCGCAATGTGGAAATCGCCATGGCCAAGGCCGACTTCGCCATCGCCCGGCTCTACGCCGATCTCGTCCCCGACGCAGCTCTCCGAGAGAGAGTCTTTAGCATGTTGCATCAGGAGTTCGAGCGCACACGGCGCAACCTTCTCGCGGTGAAAGGTCAGCAGGAATTACTGGAGAAAAATCCAGTTCTAGCCAGGTCCGTCCGCTTGCGCAACCCGTATGTCGATCCGCTCAGCTTGATTCAGGTTGACCTGCTGTGCCGCAAACGCGCTGCCGTGAAATCGAAGGCGTCGTCAGTCGATTCCTCCGTCGATTCGTCGTTGGACTTGGACTACGCCATCGGAGCCGCCATGAACGGCATCGCCGCCGGGCTCCACAACACGGGATAGGCGGGCAGGCTGGGACCTACCAAAAGTATCTGCCTAGAAGTATCCACGAAGCGAACGCAAATCCTTCTGTTTGTTTTTCTCGGCGATGTCGAAATCCGCCTCCTCGTGTGCGGCTGGATTCGCTTGCCGGATGGGCGGCGGATGTGGAGGCAAGGCGATGGCGAATGTTCTCAACTGGGTCAGATTGCTGTCTCGATGGCAAGCGGCGCAGCGCGTCCGTAGGCGGACTTGAACCGGTGGCCCCACCAGCCTCTCACCCGCGCGGGTTTCGAAGTAGCTGTTCGCGAAGTGGTAGTTCTGGACCGCATAGGCGGGAAAGTTCTCGTCCTCTTCCACCAAGCCTGCCGACACCGGGTCACGGACGAATAGGCGTCGGCTGACTTCCCACACCTGCATCGCCGTCTTCTGAAAAATACCCTCCGGGGTCCGGTCGTACTTCAGAAGCCGGACGTCGGTAGAAAGCGACGTCGGTGCGACATTGCCCTTGGCATCAATCAACAGCAGTTGCATGACTAGCGCGACGCCATCAAGGTCGGTGGCGTCCTGGCCCGGCCTTGCGTCCAAGAATTTCTGCACGTCACTTGGAGGATGGGCAGGTTTCACAAAAATGCGGCTCACTCGCCGATAGCCGGCGTCCCGATCATGCTGCCGGTCCGCAAACCACTCCACCTCGATCCATCCACTCTCCGGGTGGAACAGATCGGGGAGCTGGTATTTGCGCATGGCGGCAGCGTAGTTATCGGGGAGCGATTTGATCTCGTCGGGAGTGAGAGCAATTTTCCGGATCAACCGGGCCAGCAGGTCGACGACAACACGCCTGCGAGCTCCGAGCGCCTTCTCGTCGGCTGGCAGAAACGGCACGAAAAAAATGTCGTGAGCAGACCAAAGATCGCTCTGCATCAACGCCCGTGCGAGCAGTGATCGAGAGGGGTCCGACGCGTGCTTCCCACCCTCCTTCCCACTCTCGATCAGGGCGTCTTGCAATGCCTTGGTGAACTCAGAATAATTGGGATCGCTCAAAACAAAGCGAGCTGCCGACCCATCTAGCGACACTGGATAGAGCGGGTCAATAGCGCTGTCTCCTACCTCGTCGCGTTCGAACGACCGCGTGCTGACCTGGCGTCCGATGCGAAGAAGATTCACGTCCACGCCTTCTTTGCCGAATGGGGCGCCTTCAGGAAACTCGTCGGAGAGTCTCACCTCCATGCGCCGCGAAAACAGAAAGCAAAAAATCCGATTCCAGGAATCGTTCGGGTCCTGGGCGTATACCGATTCTGGCCTGGGGATCTCGGACTTGGGGATCTTCTGAACCTCCGACGCGAGCGCGGAAGAAACCGGGAAATGCGGGACGAGCAACGGCAGGGTCAGGGTCATGGTGATGACCAGAACTGGCTTGGCAAACCCGCAAGATCGCGACCACCAGCCGACACCAACCCTCGGCGAGAACCTCAGCCACAGACCCAGCCAGAGACGCATACCACCCCCGTTCAGAATTAGACACCGTCCCGGATCAACCACGGCATCTAATTTTTCCATATGCGGTTTTGCGCATGGGTGCGGGAGAGCCGATAATGTTCGGCGGCATGAAATCATGGTTTGCAAAGACGGCGATTGCCAGGCTGGCGATTACCCGGTCGGCGATTCTCGCCGCGGCCATCCCGCTTCTAACCGCCTCATCCCCAGCGCAGGTTCCTGCGCCCGCGCAACCCCAGGCTCGCCGCCTGATCCTGAAAGATGGCACCTACCAGTCCGTCACGAAATATGAAACTCACGGCGACCGCGTCCGTTACTTCAGCGCCGAGCGCGGCGAGTGGGAAGAAGTTCCCAGCTCCCTCATCGACTGGGATGCAACCGACAAATTCGAGCAGGGCCGCGAGCAAAATAAGCTCGCTCCCGAAGCCGTCGAACTCGACAAACAACTCGACGCCGAGCGCAAAGCCGAACAGGCCCGCTCTCCAGAAGTCGCGCCCGGACTACGACTGCCCGATGAAGGTGGCATCTTCCTGCTGGAGACCTATCAGGCCCAACCGCAACTCGCGGAACTGCAGCAATCGGGTGCCGATCTCGACAAAAGTACAAAGACGAACATTTTGCGGTCGGCGATCAATCCGCTGGCCGGCTCGAAGCAGAACATCGAAATTCCAGAACCGCACGCCAAAGTACAGTCGCACACAGATATACCTTCGATCTATATCAACATCGACCTGAACCCAGGCGGGTCTGCGACCGCCGCTTTGCCCGGAGATCCCCCACCGCCTCCACTCGCCGAGCGTTACAAAATTATCCGGTTGGAAAGTAAGGGCGGCAAACGCGTCGCCGGAGCAGTCAAAATCGCCGTCACCGGAAAAATGAAAACAGACGAGCGTTTCGTCCTCTCGACAGTCACGGCCATGACCGGAGGCTGGGTGAAACTTACGCCCACCGATCCTCTCGTCGCGGGAGAATACGCCGTCGCCGAAATGATGGGTAAAGATGGAATGAACCTTTATGTGTGGGACTTCGGGGTAAATTCGTCGGCGCCCGCGAACCAGTCGGTTTGGAAGCCGGAGGCGAAAGAAACCCAGCCGAAGACGGACCAACCGGCCGATCTCCAGAAAAGAGACAAGCAGTAGCGCTGGCCTTCAACCGCGCCCGCGAAACTGAATGATCCTGCGCCGGTCGCGCTTCGACGGCCTGCCCTCCGGCAACTCTTCAAACTGCTTCATCGCCTTGCGCT
Organism: Terriglobales bacterium; assembly: GCA_035308395.1. Taxonomy (GTDB): domain Bacteria; phylum Acidobacteriota; class Terriglobia; order Terriglobales; family Acidobacteriaceae; genus Acidiflorens. The sequence continues at coordinate 174,820 of DATGGT010000125.1, read as the reverse complement.
CCAACGCAACTTTCGTGCGCATTTCCCGGCTCGCCTCGGTTTCGCGATACAGAGTCTGCGCCACCGATGCCGGCCCGCGCACGTCGCTCAGCCCCAGCACTTCCACCTGAAACTCGCCACCCTCGTTGGTCACGCGCAGCTTGTCTCCGATCCGCACCTCGCGAGCGGCCTTCGCGGGCTGATCGTTCGATTGAATCCGTCCCAGTTCACAGGCACGCGCGGCCAATGATCGCGTTTTGAAAAATCTGGCGGCCCAAAGCCACTTGTCGATTCGCACCGAGGTCATGATCTATCCTCTTATACCAGTCAAAATGCCGCACAAAACACCGCCACTCTGTTTCGGTGATCGTTCTGGTCTTCGAGAGGGGAATGCGGAATAATGCCGTCATGCTAAGCAAGGTAAAACTCATCCTTCTGATGGCGGTCGTGCTGATCGCCGTCGCGCTGTTGTGTTCGGCAGCCTCAACGCAAAACGCGACGCCCGCTTCGGGCCCGGAATATACCAGTGACGGACAACTCAAACTGCCCGCGAACTATCGCGAATGGGTGTATCTGACCACCGGTTTCGACATGAGCTACAGTCCCGCGATGGGGATGGATCATCACATGTTCGACAACGTCTTCGTGAACCCGGAAGCATATAAAGCATTTGTTGCGTCCGGCACATGGCCTGACAAGACGATGCTTCTGATCGAAGCTCGCGGCGCGCAGAGCAAGGGCTCCATTAACCAGTCGGGGAATTTTCAGGGCGAAATCATGGCGCGAGAAATACACGTAAAAGACGAAGCGCGCTTTCCCGGCAAGTGGGCGTTCTTTGGCTTCGACGATGAGAAAACCGCGAAGATGATTTCGACCAAAGCCGGATGCTACAGCTGCCACGCCGAGCACGCGGCCGTCGATACGACATTCGTCCAGTTCTATCCAACCCTGTTGCCGATCGCGAAAGCGAAAGGAACGCTCTCGCCGTCGTACCAGAAAGAAGCTGGGGTTTCGGAAGCGCCGAAAGGAAACACCTACAGTGGGCCGTCGAGCAAACAGTAAAGCGGCGATGAGAAGTGACGTCCCGAGGCAGGTCTGAGAAGAAGGTAGCGGGTCTGAATTAGGTTTCCATCAGCCCGCGCGATGCGACGCCGATATTGTCGCGGCTGGTGTTCTTGACCATATACATCATTTCGTCGGCCTGGCGGATGATATCGTGCGGCGTTTGGGCATCGTTCGGGAAAGTTGCCAGCCCCATGCTGGCGCGCAAATTAAGATTCAATCCCTGCTCGCTGCAGAAAGTCCCGCTGCGCAGCGAATCGAGCAGGCGCTTGGCCACAACCACGGCTTGATCTTTGCTGGTCTGCGGCAACAGGACGACAAACTCGTCTCCACCATAGCGAAACGCAAAGTCAATCAGGCGGAGCTGCGCTTTGATGAGGTATCCGACCTCGGAGAGCAACCGGCTGCCGACCAGGTGTCCATGTGTGTCATTGACCGCTTTGAAGTGGTCGAGGTCGATGAAGATCACGCTGAACTGGTAGCCAAAACGCGCGGAGCGATAGACCTCGGTCTCAAGCGTCTTATGGAGATGGCGGGCGTTGAACAGGCCAGTGCAGTCGTCGGTGATCGTCAGTTCCTGAATTTTCTCTACGGCTCGAGCGTTTTCGATCGAAATCGCGGCGTAATCGCAAAGCGCCTGAAGGAAAAAAAGTTCCTGCTCGCTCATTTCAGCATTCGCGTTCACGAGTTGAATCACACCGAGCACACGATGTTTAGAGCGCAAAGGCACGCAGATCACAGAGCGCGTCTGCAACCGCGTCATCTCATCCAGCCGCGACGAAAACCGCGGATCGCTCTGCACGTCGGGCACGATCAAAGCTTCCCCATGCCGCGCCACCCATCCGGCGATTCCCTCGCCTACCTTCAAACGCACTTTCGACAAAACTTCCGCCGCCGCTCCCACTGCGATCGCAAAGTAGAGTTCATCTTTCTCTTCATCCACCATGAGCAACGACCAGGTGTCAGGACGGAAATATTCCGCCATCTTTTCCATGATGGTTTGCAGAATGGAATCGAGGTTCAGCGACGATGTCAGCGCCTTGGCGACATCGTGAAAGATGGTCAGCTCTTGCGACAGACGAATTGGGGATGTACCCGCTGCCTCCGACATTCACTCCTCGTTCAGGTGGGTGGATAGGAAATTATAGGTTTGGTCGCGCCACACGGGCAATGAACGTCGGTAACCTGTACCAGTCAAGCCAACCCGCCGCTTCCACAAGCGTACCCGCACGAGATTCTTTCCGAAAGTCTGCTCTGGCAACGGGTTCTGGCCGCCCAGCGTTCCATGAATTCTAAGCCACAAATTGCAGCCTCCCGAAACGGTTCGATGCGCAAGCTCCGCTCGCAGGAGCCCGCTTGCACCTTAGATGTCTAAACGGCCAATTTCGTATTGACCTACCTATTGGCCCATTGCCAGCCACGCATGGGCCCGGCGGAATCTTCCCCATTCGCTGATGCTCTCTCAGACTGGGGACATGAACCTCCCCCGGTTTATCTTCCACTCTCTCTCTGTCCGCGCACGCCGTTTTCAGACAAATTTTCTGGCAGTCGGAATCGTCGTCCTACTCTGCGGAGTTATGCCGTGCGCGTTTGCGGGTACAGGGACACTTGCGTATTCACCCTCGGATCTCAGATTCGGCGATATTGTCGTCGGCCAATCCGAGAGTCTGCCGGTCGTGGTCACAAACAACTCAGCAACGAGTGTGAGCATCTCGGGAATCACCGTTGGCAACTCCACCTTCGCTGTGTCAGGCGTCAGCCTTCCTCTGACTGTACCCGCGGGGCAGAGCTTTGAACTGAATGTGACATTCACTCCCACGGCATCGGGTTGGTCCGGGTCGCCCATTAAATTCTCCGTCAATGGCGCCAGCACGAACGGTCTGGAAGTGGAAGGCACCGGCGTGAGCAGTCAACCGGTGACCGCGTTCCCATCGGCCGTTTCGTTTGGTCAAGTGGCCATGGGGTCGACTTCGACCGCGCAGGTTGTACTGACGAATATGCGGTCGGGCAGAATCAACCTGTCGGGGGTCAGTGCATCGGGCAGTGGATTTTCCGCGAACGGCATCTCGTTCCCGACGACTCTCGGCGCAGGCCAAAGCGTCACCCTGAACGTCACCTTTACTCCGCAATCCGCCAATGCAAGCGAGGGCAGCCTTTTTGTTTCGGGCGCGCAGTTGTCGATCCCTCTGGCCGGGACCGGTGCAGCGTCTGGTCAGCTCACCGCGAATCCGGCAAGTCTGGCTTTTGGCAGCGTACAGACAGGTCAAAGCTCGACCCTGACGGACTCGCTGACGAACACCGGCGCGGCGAGCGTTACGATCTCGCAGGCCACGGTTACGGGCACTGGCTTCAGCGTGAGCGGACTGAACTTGCCCTTGGTACTTAATCCTGGAGCAAGCGTGACCTTCACCACGATGTTTGCGCCGTCCTCGGCGACGAATGCGACGGGCGCGACCACGGTGAGTTCCAACGCTTCCAATTCAACCGTGACAGTCGCGCTGAACGGGACCGGCACAGCCCAGGGCCAACTGATTATTGCGCCAACAGCGGTGAATTTCGGCAATACGACCGTGGGATCCACCGTGAGCCAGACCACCAGCATCAGCGCAAGCGGTGCGAGCGTAACCGTGTCATCCGCCAATCTGAATAGTAACGAGTTCGCCGTCAGCGGCATTTCCCTGCCCGTGACCATCCCCGCCGGACAAAGCGTGCCCGTCACCATGACGTTTTCGCCGCAGACGTCCGGCACCGCCAACGCCGTACTCTCGGTGACCAGCAACGCCGCAAATAATGCAGCGCAGAATCTGAGTGGCACCGGCGTTACACCTCCGCAGCATAGCGTCTCTCTTACCTGGACCGACACTAACTCTGGCGTCGCCGGCTATAACATCTACCGCGGCAGCGTGTCGGGAGGACCGTACGCGCAGATCAATTCCGGTCTCGCGCCGTCTACGTCCTACAACGACACCGCGGTGGTTGGCGGACAAACGTATTACTACGTAGCTACGGCAGTCGATGGAAGCGGAGCCGAGAGCGGCTATTCCAACGAAGCGCAGGGGGCGATTCCGACGCCGTAAATGACCCTAGATGGCCGTAAGAAAAATGACGAGGGGCGGACGCCCGGTCCGCCCCGATCTTCTGATCGCCATCTGGTCACCATCGTTTCCTCCCATCCCCGAATGCCCTATGATGTTGCATCTCGACAGGGTAAAATTCCGTTCGCCATCCAACATTGCGGGAGACCTGGTTGCCTTCTTTTGGCGAAAAATTGAAGCAGGAGCGCGAAAAACGCAAGATGACGCTCGAGGAGATTTCCGTCTCCACCAAGATCGGCACGCGCATGCTCCAGGCACTCGAAGAGAACAAGTTTAACCAGTTGCCGGGTGGCATCTTTAATAAGGGGTTCGTCCGGGCCTACTCGCGCTGCATCGGACTCGACGAAGATCAGGCCGTGGCCGACTACCTGGCTGCTTCGGGCGATTCGCCTTCGGTTTCAGCGGAAATCGCCGCCCATGAGCGGCAGATGCTTGAACAGGAAGATGCCGGAGAAGTCAGCCGGATCGAGGGCAGTTCCAGTTCCCCGAACCGGCAAATGCTCTGGGGAATATTTGCCGCGATCTTACTGATCGTTGCCCTCGCGCTTTACTTCTGGAGCCATCACCAGCGCGAGCTGAGAAAACAGGCGGCGCATGTGACGCCGACCGCGGAAGCGCTATCGAGTACGTCATCGAGTACACCGTCCGCGGGAGTGAACGGCGCAGGTACGAACGGTGGTTCGCCGAGCTCTCTCTCGCCGTCGACGGTTTCAATGATGCAATCGGCCGCGACTCAATCGAACACCGGAAGCCCCGCCCACTCCCAACCAGCTACTTCCAAACCGCTGAACCAGACGGGCACACCCGCGAATCCGCCGGCTCCGACGCCGGTCGTCGGCGAGTTTATTGTCGTCGTGCAGGCCCGCGAGCAATCCTGGGTCTCGATCCTGGCTGACGGCGAACGAGTCCCTTCGGAACTGCTGGAGCCGGGGTCGGAGCGAGCCGTCCAGGCGAAAAGAGAGATCATTGTGAAAGCCGGAAACGCCGGCGCCGTCGACTTCTTGTTCAACGGAAAGAAGCTGGCGGTAGGGGGAGAATTTGGCGAAGTAAAAACGGTTACTTTTGGTCCCCGGGGAATCGTCCCGAACGTCGTGGAACCGGCTCCCACGCCTTAAGTTTCTCTCTTTCTTTTCTTCCGTTTACCCGCTCCCTTCCACCATTCAACGCGCCCAGTTCCCACTCGCTGTTCGGTACCTTCTTCAGCCGCCATTTCCGTTGCCTTTCCGGGGCCTTCTCTGGTACCGTTTTAAAGAACATTAGGCCAAACCCCGGTCAAGAGCCCGAGGCTTAGCAAAGCCCCCCAAATCGGAAGCACACGCTCGAAGCCACCTTGAGGAGATACCCGTTGCCAGCAACCAATCGTCTTTTATTTACCTCGGAGTCTGTAACCGAGGGACATCCCGACAAAATCGCCGATCAGATTTCCGATGCCATTCTCGACGCCTGCCTTCGTGACGATCCGAACAGCCGCGTCGCCTGCGAAACCCTGACCTGCACCGGCCTCGTCGTCATCGCCGGAGAAATTACCACCAAAGCTTACGTCGACTTCCAGAATCTGGTCCGCGGAGTGGTCCAGTCTATCGGCTACGACAATGCCGTTTACGGATTCGACTCCAACACCTGCGCCGTAATCTCCAGCATCAACAAGCAGTCCGGCGACATCGCGATGGGCGTCGATACAGGAGGCGCAGGCGACCAGGGCATGATGTTCGGCTTCGCTTGCAACGAAACCCCCGAACTGATGCCACTCCCGATCTCTCTGGCCCACAAGCTCACTTTGAAGCTTTCCGAAGTCCGCAAGAACGGCACCTGCCCTTACCTTCGTCCCGACGGAAAATCACAAGTCACGGTGGAATACGACGCGAATAAGAAAGTAAAACGGGTCGATGCCGTAGTCGTCTCCACACAGCATTCGGAAAGCGTTGGCAACGACGAACTGCGCTCGGACATTCTGAAGCACGTGATTCAAGCGGTAATCCCCGCCCATCTGCTCGACGAAGACACCAAGTACCACATCAATCCGACCGGACGCTTTGTCATCGGCGGACCGATGGGCGATTCCGGCCTGACCGGACGCAAGATTATCGTCGACACCTACGGCGGCATGGGCCGTCACGGCGGCGGCGCCTTCAGCGGCAAAGATCCGACGAAGGTTGACCGCTCGGCCGCGTATATGGCGCGTTATATCGCAAAGAACATCGTGGCCGCCGGCCTCGCCGATCGTTGCGAAGTGCAACTCGCCTATGCCATCGGTGTTGCCGATCCGGTCAGCGTCCTGGTGGATACTTTCGGGACCGAGAAGATCGATGCCAAACTGATCCCAGACTTGGTCCGAGCGAATTTCAAGCTGAAGCCGCGCGAGATCATCGAAACCTTGAACCTGCGACGTCCGATCTACCGAAAAACCGCGTCGTATGGACACTTCGGTCGCAACGACGCCGACTTCACCTGGGAAGCGACGGACAAAGCCGCGAAGCTGGCATCCGACGCCGGGCTAAAGAAAAGCGAGCCGGTGGGAGCAAGGAAATAATTAAGGTCAGAGGTTCGAGGTCAGAGGTCGAAGGTGAAAACCCGAACTTCATAGGCTTTGGCGAATCGACGAAAAATAGACAACAAGCAAGGAATGAGATAGGGGTCAGGTTTCACCTCTGCAATCTGACCTCTCACCTCTGACCTTTCATCCGGGGATTAGGAGAAAAATGGCTACAACATCAGTTACCAGCGACGTAAAAGGATTTGAACTGGCCGATCTGGGCAAGAAACGCATCGAGTGGGCGAACCAGTCGATGAAGGTTCTGCAGATCATCCGCAAGGAATTCATTAAGAACCAGCCGCTGAAGGGCGTCCGCGTTTCGGCCTGCCTGCACGTGACGGCCGAGACCGCGAACTTGATGATTGCGCTGCGCGACGGCGGAGCCGACGTGGCTCTGTGCGCTTCGAACCCGCTCTCCACCCAGGACGACGTGGCGGCGAGCCTCGTGCGCGACTACAACATTCCCGTTTTTGCCATCAAAGGCGAGGACAACGAGAGCTACTACTCGCACATAATGGCCGCGATCGATCACAAGCCCCAGTTCACCATGGACGACGGCGCGGATCTCGTCTCCATCCTGCACACCAAGCGCAAAGCGGAATTGGCCAACGTATTCGGCGGCACAGAAGAAACGACCACCGGCGTGATTCGTCTACGCGCCATGGCGAAAGACGGCGTGCTGCCCTACCCGATCATCGCCGTCAACGATGCCGACACCAAGCATCTGTTTGACAACCGCTACGGCACCGGACAATCGACCATCGACGGCATCATCCGCGCGACCAATTTCCTGCTTGCCGGATCGAAGTTCGTGGTTGCTGGCTACGGCTGGTGCGGACGTGGTCTCGCTTCGCGTGCGCGCGGCGCTGGCGCCGAAGTCATCGTCACCGAGGTCGATCCGACCAAAGCTCTCGAAGCCGTCATGGACGGATACCGCGTGATGAGCATGGACGAAGCCGCGAAACTCGGCGACGTCTTCTGTACTGTCACCGGCAACAAGAACGTCCTGGCGAAACAACACTTCGAGCACATGAAAGATGGCGCGATCATTTCAAACTCGGGCCATTTCAATGTGGAAATCGACATCCCGTCGCTCGAGAAGCTATCCTCGTCGAAGCGCACCACCCGCGACTTCGTCGAAGAATACTCGCTGAAAGACGGACGCCGCATCAACCTCCTGGGCGAAGGCCGCCTCATCAACCTGGCCGCCGCCGAAGGCCATCCCGCCTCGGTGATGGATATGAGTTTCGCCGACCAGGCGCTTTCCGCCGAATACATGGTGAAGAACCATGCGTCGCTCGAAAAGAAGGTCTACACGGTTCCGGTGGACCTCGACAAGCGTGTGGCCAAGCTGAAGCTCGAGTCGCTCGGGATTAAGATCGACCGCCTGACTTCAGAACAAGAAGAGTATCTGGCGAGCTGGAACGAAGGAACATAGATCAGGTCTCAGGTGTGTCAGTTATCAGGTATCGGGGGCGGCGCAAGCCGCCCTTTTCATTTCACTTCAGAACGAACTGAGCGACGACCGCTTCCAGGTATTCGCGGCGACGCACACGTAGACATATTTCGCGTCCGCGCCGATCTGCCCCGCTGTGCACGGAGCCGACGAACTCGCTGGCGTGGCCAGATTCACGTGGAAACTTCCCGTTGTATAAACGCCGCTCGCATTCACTTGCAGGTTGCCACCGGTGACGGTGTTGATGGTTAACTGTCCGTTCGCATCGTTGATCATGCGCACGTTATTCTGCGAAGTGCCGAATCCATTCAGGTCGAGATAAGGAGTGGCCGAAGTGTTGGCCGGGTTCCCGATATCGACCGAGCCATTGTTCGGATCGCCATTCAATTGAACGTCCGCGAGATTCAGGCTCGATGCGAAGATGTTACCGGCGCCATCAACCGTAAATAATGGGCTTCCATTCTTGAGATATTGAAGGGCATTTTGCCACGTGGCGCTGGGACTGCTGTTTTGGATCAGTACTCCGGTGCCCAGCGCACCGTAATCGGCCGTATACACGGCTCCGATGTAATCTCCGTTTAGATGGTCGAGGACACCTTCCTGCACATCAATGCCATACGTCAGAACGTTCTGCACCGGATCCACGATCGATGAGGCAAACTCCGTGGCCGAGAGAAATCCATGCCCCTGATTTTGAACATTGATCAGGATTCCCGAGGAGTCAGAATGGGGCGCATTCTGGCGGACGAAGACACCAATGCCATCGACTTCGCCGACCTTACCTCCCGTCCACCAGTTGTCCTTCTGGATGTTGACGATCATTCCCGTCTGCGCCGTCGCTGGACCATTCACGCCGCTGCCAAGCGCGTTGGCAGTAACCGTGGCCGAGGAGCACGGTTTATCCACGCAATTTAGGGCAACCGGACCGACGACCAGCGGAGGATGCTGTTTCGTGGCGGTCTGGGCATGCGCAGACAGACTTAGGGTGAACAGACTTAGGACGAACAAGGAGAAAACAAGGAAACGCTTCATGTCTAGCCTCCCAGGAGTGGCCTCCTGGCTACTTAATTATAGCGTCCAATGCTTTTCTTCTCTATCGTGTTGTATCGCAGTATTTTCTTAGGGATAGAGTTCCAGACCGCTGGTCAGACGGGAAAAATCGCCTGCATTGCTAGGCATAACCACGGCAGTCTTCGTATCGGTATTGTAAGAAAAGCCGGACAGATCCGAAGCGCTGGCTCAGGGCGTTCGAAGTGCTGCAATTACAACCTTCAAATTTTCGGACCATCCGGCTCTGCGACCCGCCAAAGACACCTGATCGCTTTGAGAGATACCGAATGTACGGTACCGCACATTCGAACCAGTCCTGTATCGGGTGAACACTGTATCCCGCGAAGGCATGCCGCTCAAGTTTTCCACAGCCTTGCCGATGAAACCACACGAGGAGGTGCGTGTGACCGTTTCGAACTCCAACTCCAAGGTGCTTCTGGTCGAGGACAGCAAATTTCTGCGCATGGCCAATGAGCATGCTTTGTCGAAAGCCGGCTACCAGGTCAGCACCGCCGTCGACGGTGAGCAAGCTTTGCAGGTCGCAACAGAGAAACTGCCCGACATCATCCTGCTCGATATGCTGCTACCGAAGATCAGCGGCCCGGCAGTACTGAAAGCTCTGAAAGCAAATCCCGCCACTAGGGACATTCCGGTCATCGTGTTGACCAGCCTGTCGCAGAAAAACGAAGAGAAACTCCTGCAAGAAGGCGCGGCAGCGTACTTCGAGAAGTCCACTCTCGAACTCGACAAGAGTTCCGATCGACTGGCGGCTGCGGTAGAAACGGTGCTCGGCCGAGTGAATCACCAGAAAGGCCTGGATAATCGTTTGCAGCAACTGGCCGCCAAGAAAACCGCAGGCGTCTGACGAGAGCCCGATGGCGCCCGACAACGACTCGACAACGACCCAGAAATTCCATTCGCGGCGCTAGAATGAAAGGCATGTACCACTACAATCCCTCCACCGCGCTTGAAGAACTGACTGAAGACGCGACCCTCCCCAACCCAGTCCATGTGCGCGACATGATGCTCCGCCGCAAGCTGACCGCTGATCAGTCGCTCGAGCTGAACCGGGTCTTCCTCGAATACCAGAAATTTTTCGGAGAAGCGCAGAAACTGGGCAAACAGATCTTGACGCGATTGGCGAAGTAACTCCGCCGACTTCGACTGGACTTCCTTCGACCGGCACACCCACTTGTGGCATCATGCTGCGATGACGCCAACTGTTAAGAACATTCTCTTCGCAGTATTCTGGTTCGTGATCGGGCACTTGAGCTGTGCGGTGATGCATCATTGGCACCACCACATGTCGAATCGTTAGCTGCAGATCGTTAGCCACAAATCGGTAGCCGCATGCGCGAGGGTCAGGCCTTGCCGTGGATCTTGGCCCACCACCAGCGGACGCCGACGAACAGGAAGCGCCAGTCGTGGAAGAACTCGGGCGGCTTGCCTTCGAACGCATGACCGACGAATTGGAGGACCCATCCGACGAGGAACAGCGCCAGCGCATACCACCAGAGTCGATGCACGAAGATGCTGGCCACGAAAAGCGGGATCGAAAGCAGAATGGTCGGAATGCCGAGCGTGTGACAGACCCGGTTCACCGAATTCCGATGACTGGATCCGTATTGTTCGATCCACTGCTCGCTCGTGCGTCCGCCCAGCACGCCGAGCATGATAGCAGGTTTCGACGCCTGACTTTCTACTGCTCACCTGCGAACCCGATTGGAAGCAAGTCCGGTGCTCCGCTCAGATCTGAAATGGCTCGTCCGGATCAGGTTCACGCACCGGAACATCGGGATTTTCCGGCGAATCCGGCGGCTCGTGAATCGGAGGGGGCGATGGTTCCGGCAATTGCCGCAGGTCGATTTTCAGGATGTCGATCTTCTCGGTGTCGATTTTCATGTCGTCAATTCTCATGGATGTCTAAGATGCCGGAAGCACCTTCAGCGCACAAATCGCGGTATACTTTCGCCCCGAGTTAGATTCCCGAAAGGATCGTCAATGAACGTCTCCCGTGTCGCACTCGCCGGGTTGGGCGGATTTGTCGCCTACTTCATCTTCGGTGGCCTGACATTCGTCCTACTGCCCTCACTCAAAAAAGAATTTCTGAAGTATCCCGCCATCTACCGTTCGGGCGACTCAATAAAGAGCGTCATGCCCGCCGGAATGGCCGCTATGTTCGTCGGGATCCTGGTGCTGGCGGTGATTTACTCCATGCTCTACCAGGGCGGTTCGGGCCTGGTTGAAGGCGCCCGCTTCGGGGTTCTGATCGGAGTCTTCGCCATCTGCGCCTTCGTCATCCACAACTACGTCAATCTCAATATCGGCCTCGCGATCACGCTCCAGCAAAGCATCGCCTACTTCGTCGAATGGGTTGTCACCTGTATTGTGATCGGCCTCATCTATCGACCCACACCGCACTAACCGATCCCAGCAAAAAAATGGCCGGCAGCGCTTAGCTGCCGGCCATCGTTCACGTCCTGTTACTTCTGAGACGCGTTGCCCTTACCGGCGTCCGCCGCCATGGGATCCACCACCATGGAAACCGCCGCCACCGTGTCCTTCGAAACCATGCCCTACGGAGCCGCGGTGCGCGTCAAATCCGCGACCCTCGAATCCGCGACCTTCAAAGCCACGACCCTCATAGCCGCGTCCGTAGAATCCACCGCGGCCATAAAATCCGCGGCCGTAGTCGCGGCCATAGTATGGATGTCCCCATCCGTGGAACCACGGTCCCGCGCCGATAAACACTCCGCCGACAAAATAGCTCGGCCCGTAATACCCATAGGGCGCGCATGCATACGGATAATCCGGATAGTACCCATAGGCGCAAACCGGAGGTCCACCCACATAGCCCGGACCGACTCCAATGCCCACTCCCACTCGAACCTGCGCCTGCGAATAGGCCAGCGGCAGCGCCAACATTGCCAGAAGAACCAGATATTTTACGTACTTCCCACTCAGATATTTCACGATGAACCCCTTTCTTTCGGATCCAGCATTTACCCAAATCGCTGGATCCCGAAGCCCTCAGCTTTTGATTTCTCCTGAAAGCTTCTACGAATTAGAACTCGGCCTGGCGAGAAAAGTTGCGGTCCGGGGAGTGGCCCATTTCAGCCATCCTGCTTGAAATCAACCAGTTGGGACATTCCCGCCCGACGTTCTACGACTTCAGTGGCCGTCATCCTTTACAATCTAGAATTCCACCACCACAGGAAAGCAAACCCATATGCATCGCTGGTCCCAACTCTTTATCCCCACTCTGCGTGAAGCTCCGGCTGACGCCGAAGTCGCCAGCCACAAACTCCTCGTACGCGCCGGATATATACGCCAACTGGGAGCGGGAATTTACTCGTTTCTGTTTCTCGGCAATCGCTCTACGCAGAAGATCATGGGCATCGTCCGCGAAGAGATGGACAAGATCGGCCAGGAATTCTACCTGCCCGCGCTCAACCCGCGCGAAGTCTGGGAAGAGAGCGGACGCTGGACCGTGATGGGCGACAACATGTTTCGCCTCAAAGACCGCAAGGGCGCTGATCTTTGCCTCGGCATGACTCACGAAGAAGTCATGACCGACATCGCGCGCAAGGAGCTACGCAGCTACAAGCAGCTGCCGCAGATCTGGTATCAGATTCAAACCAAGTTTCGCGACGAGCCTCGCCCCAAGGCGGGACTGTTGCGCGTGCGGCAGTTCATCATGAAAGACGCTTACTCGTTCGACATCGACGCGGACGGGCTCGATGTCTCCTACCAGAAGCATCACGATACTTATTGCCGCATCTTCGACCGCTGCGGGCTGAAGTACATGGTGATCGACGCGCATTCAGGAGCGATGGGCGGATCGAAGTCGCAGGAGTTCATGGTGCGCACTCCCGCGGGCGAAGATTTGGTCGTGAGCTGCGAGAAGTGCAACTACGCGGCGAATATGGAGAAGGCGGTTTCGAAGCTGGCTCCTGTCGAAGACCTCAAGCCCGAAGGCGACGGATCGCCGCTGGAGGTGCACACTCCGGGACAAAAGACGATCGAAGATGTCGCGCGTTTTCTCGGCGTGTCTCCGAAGAACAAGATCAAGACGCTCGCGATGATGATCACCGAACAAGACGCCAAGACCGGCAAATCGCATCCGCGAGCCGTCGTGCTGCTGATGCGCGGCGATCACCAGATGAACGAAGCCAAGCTTTCGAGCGCTGTAGGAGGAAAAGAAACGCGTCCAATGGAGGAAGCAGAAATTCGCGAGTTATTCCATTCTCCTGCCGGATATCTCGGCCCGCTCGGCATCGATTGGGCGAAGAGCATGAACGATGCGACCAAGCCAATCCTTCTCGTCGATAAAGCCCTCGAAGGCCGCGTCAACCTGATCGGTGGCGCGAACAAAGAGGACTATCACGTCAAGCACCTGACGCCTGGGAAGAACTTTCATCCCACGGCCTATGTCGACCTGCGCAGTGTGACCGCGGGCGAAGAATGTCCGAACTGCGGCGCTCCTCTGCGCATCGATACCGCTGTCGAAATCGGACACATTTTCAAGCTCGGATACGAGTACTCCGAATCGATGGGCGCTCGCGTCCTCGACCGCAATGGCAAAGAAGTCGCGCCCATCATGGGAAGCTACGGCATTGGCATCGAGCGCATCCTGACCGCCGCGATCGAACAGAATAACGATGCGAACGGCTTCTGGCTTTCACCATCGATTGCGCCGTTTGATGTGGTGGTCGTCTCGACAAATCCGAAAGATGAGAAGATTCGCGCCGTCTCCGAGGACATCGCTAAACAGCTCGAGTCGTCGGGATATGACGTTTTGCTCGACGATCGCGACGAACGCCCAGGTGTCAAGTTTAAGGACGCCGATCTCGTCGGTATCCCCTTTCGTATCAATGTCGGAAAGAAGGTTACCGAAGATACTGTCGAGTTCGTTCAGCGCTCGACTCTCCAATCCTCCGACGTTAAGATCTCAGCCATAACCGAGTATTTCCGGGGATTGCGCCCGACCGCCTCATAGCTGGGAAAAACAGCCCTTGGCGCATCCCAGGAGAACTCGATAGCAGGAATGCGCAACCAGCGAACTGGCGATTGTTGTTTATGGCGACTCTGAAGTTGGTCTTGTTCGTTGCGGCCTTCGGCGTGATCGGGTTGGTGGGACTGAAAGTGATCCCGCCCTATTTCTCGAACTACGAGTTCGAGGATTCGATCAAGAACGAGGCGATGCAAGCAACCTACAGCACCCGCACCGAAGACGACGTGCGCGATGCGGTCATTAAACATGCCCGCAATTACGATATTGAACTAACTCCGAAGCAAGTCCACATTCTCCGAACCGGTGGATACGGCAGCGGCAGCCTTACGATTGAAGCCGACTACACCGTTAATATCGATCTTCCCGGCTACTCGACCACGGTAGAATTTCATCCTTCATCGAAAAACAAAGGCGTGTACTGAGGCGGGCGTGCATACTCGCGCGCGTTTAGCTGATCTGACTCCACGCAATTCCCTAGAAGAAAAGGTCTGTCGAGACGTGGAAGCGCTGCGACAGTTTCTTGATATGCTCGGTGGTCAGATTTCGATGACCATGCATCACCGCGGAAACGATGCTGGGAGTGCCGAAAATATCGGTCATGTCTTTTTGCTTCAGACCATTCGTCTCCATTAACTCCCGCAAAACCTCGACGGGAGTGACTTCTCTTGGAAACGAATAGTGCTCTTCCTCGAACGCCTCGACCAACACCGTCAGAAGGTCGGCCAGTTCTCTCTCGGCAACGCTGGGATTGCCCTTGAACGTCAACTCCTCAAGCTTGCGGATGGCCGCTTCATTCTCCGCCTCAGTACGAATTGCCGTAGGGACGGTTTCGACCAACAGCGCTTTATATTGCTTCCTGGCCGCACCAATCATTTCCAGTCTCCTTCGTCGTATTCGGCGTGTGTCAAAACCGACTTTATGAAGATCATTCCCTTGCCATACTCAATCTTTGTAATCAGCCGATATGAATTTCCCTTGATGTTAAACACTGTATATGGACCGACAGGATCGGTTTTAGGATAGGTCTTTCTCACTTCTTCGACGCTCTTCCATCGCGCTTTTCTTGCCACCTTAAACCAAGTACCGAGCGGCCCGACCAAATCGCCATGCTTCTTTTCCGCCAGCCGCAACCGTTTGCGGTCGATTACATGCACGAGCTATTATGTTCGCAAATTGCGAACTTGTCAATGAGCTCCGAGGAATGAGGTCGGAGGGAGGAAGTTGACGGCAGGCCTTTCGACGGGACAAATTAATTAAGGTCGGCTACCGAGCGCCTTCGCAATCGCTTTTTCCGCCAGTGGCGTCATCACCTTATATCCCGCTGCATTCGGATGCAGGCCTTCGTTCGTCAGATCCTTCCGCAACATTCCCTTCTCGTCGACCATGGCCGAGAAGTAGTCGAGGTACACGAGATCATGTTTCGCGCAGTAGTCTTTGAGCCAGGCGTTGAGCGCCAGGATTCTCTCGCGCGGACGCAGCGCGAAATTTTCTTTTGCATCCTGAGTGTCGTAATAGTTGTTGACCGGGAGCACCGACGCGAACGCCATCCATATGCCATGCGCCTCGGCCAATTCGGCCATGGACGCATAATTGGCCTCGATATCCTCGTTGCGCGACGGGCCGGTAACGCCTGCGATGTCGTTAGTTCCGGCCAGCACGATCACGACCATGGGACCAAGGTTAATCACATCCTGCCGGAAGCGGACCAGCATCTGCGGCGTGGTCTGGCCATCGATGCCGCGATTGATGGCGATGTACGCCTTGCTGTGGAAGTAGTCCGCGAGCTTCCAGTAGTCGGTGATGGAATCGCCGACAAAAACCACTCGATTCTCGCCCTTCGCCGGAGGCCCGAGAGCCGCGTTCGCCTCGCGATAGCGCGAGAGTTCTCCAAAGTCGTTTGTGTAAATGGCGACACGCGAGGCGCGGTACTCATCGAGGCCGGGGAAGCCCGTCGTCGGAATCGATGGGATCGAGGGTGTGGCTTGCTGTGCCAAGACCGAAAAGCCGGAGACAATTACGAAAAGAAACTGCGCGGTAATTCGAAGCCGTAAGCCCATCCCCATCCCTATACCTCGCTAGATTGGAGTCAGCGACTTAACGATTCCGCCGCCTGCTCAGATCGTTACACGTGCTCCGAAATCAAATCCAGTCTAAACGGAAGACGCTGCTAGGTTACGGTGAAGGTCAATGCCGGGCTGTCGCCGCCGCTGCTGCATCCGAGGTCTCCGGAGAGATTGGCCGGAGTGTGCACGAGAACCTGGGCGCTACCGGGAGCCGAGATCTGGTCCGTGGTAATCGTGACCTGTAGCTGGGTACCACTCACGACGGTGGTGGGTAACACCGCTCCGTTCCAGACGACGACGGAATTAGAATAAAAGCCGCTGCCATCGACGGTGAGCAGTAAGCCCTGTTGTACCTGAGCGAGGGTCGCGGGGTTCGGTGCGAGTGAAACCAGTCCGGGTTTCGGGCGGGTAGTTCCACAGAAGGGGTTCTGCACCCCACAACCGGTGACTAACAGGCTTCCGAGAAACAAGGCAAACAGCGATTTCTGGATTCGGTTGCGGGTCATCGTTGAAGTCTACGCCAGAAGAACGACCGCAGTGTGGTTCCCCCGCGCCAGGACGTGACCGAAGTGTTGAGGACAATCTACTGCCCAGGCGCTGAAAGCCTTCCGCATTGCCAACGACCAGCACGAAAGCCCAGCCGTTCTTACTGTTGCAGTCCAATGCGGCGCAGCAGATCTTCGAAGCGCGGATCACTCCGAATCGGGTCAAACATCGGGTCTACTTTGATTTGCACTACCGCATTCGAGTGCGCTGAATATGCTCTCTGCAACAGTTCGATCAGACGTTCTTTCTGGCCGATACCCGAATAAGCGATCAACAATGTTGCGGTTCCGTCCGTCCGCGAGCCAGCTATCTGTTCAAGTTTCGCCAACACCCGGCGTGCCTTCTCCGCATCGCCCGAGCGACTATAGACGGCCACCTTCCATGCCAGTAGCCATGGCCCTCCCTTGTCCCCTTGGCGATTGATAGCCTCGACCGCCTCGCTATATCTGCCCAGTTGCAAATAGGAAGGAATCATCATGCCCTGCGCACGATCATAAGTAGGATCGAGGTCGAGCACCGAGCGGCACTCCTTCAAGACGCTGTCGTATTGCCGTGAGTTATACAGGATCGATGCGTAATCGCTGGCAATAATCAGCGACAGAGGATCCAATTGTCGCGCCCGCTCGCTCTCGGCAAATGCTTCGCCGAACCGTCCCTGCCAGGAAAGAGACTCCGCATACCACTGGTGCGCGGTGGCATATTGCGGATCGAGTTGAATTGCCAAGCGGAATTCCTTTTCGGCGCCGGGCCAATCGTAATCGTAGTTCTCCTTGATGAGCGCGAGCGAGGCATGCGCCTCGGCGAGACTCTCGTCGAGTTGCAGCGCCCGCAAAGCCGCAGTCCGCGCCTTCGGCATGAGCTCGTTTTGCGGACCCACGTACCATGTGCTCATCAAGGCAAAAGTATCGGCCAGACCCGCATAGGCCCGGCCGTATTGCGGATCCTTATCGATCGCCTGCTGGAAGTAAGCGGCTGCCTGTCGAAATCCTTCCGTCGTTCTCTTGTTCCAGAAATACCGGCCCTTCAAATACAGGTCAAACGTTTCATATGAGTTTGCCCCGGACTTTGCCCCCGGCACATTCGCAGCGGCCTCCCGCGCTGTCTCGATCGGCCGACGTCCGCTCAGGCTGAACTCGATTTCATTGGCAACTTCGCGCGAAATCTCCGATTGCAACTCCAGCAAGTGGCCGAGATCGCGATCATATTCCCGCGCCCACAAGTGGCTCTGATCCTTTACCTGGATCAGCTGCACTGTAATCCGCACTCGCTCCGAATCGCGGCGCACGCCGCCCTCGATCACATATTGCACACCCAAGTCCTTTGCGACCTGAGGGATTGATTCCGGCGAGTGTTTGTAGTGCATCACTGAAGTCCGGGCAATTACACCCAGCTTAGAGGGATCGAGGTTTCCGAGCTGGCTGATCATCTCTTCCGTTAGCCCATCGCTGAAATATTCCTGCCCTGCGTCACCGGTGAAATTCTCGAACGGCAGGACTGCGAGCATGATTCGGCCAGCCTGCGCATCAAGGCTATGCCCCGAACGCCAAGGCCAAATGGCATAGGCTAGGATCAATATCAGGACCAGCGCGCCGGCGACGGTGGCGATGACGGGAGCTCTCCAATGCCTTGTGCTGCGTTCGGGCGAGTGCAATTCAGTTTCGGGGGCAGTTATCGCATCGGGAACGGCCTCGGGCACCTCTATCTCCGGCCGGTCTCTATCCGCTTCAGTCACTGGAACGAGAAACCGGTAGCCCTGACCTTGCACGGTTAGGATGTAGCGCCGATCGGCGGTCTCATCCAATGCCTTCCGTACCATGAAAATGGTTTGGGTCAGGTTCGACTCTTCCACGAAACAGTCCGGCCAGACGGCTTTCATCAGTTCATCTTTGGTCACAATCCTTCCGGCGTTTTGTATCAACAACAGCAGGACACCGAAGCCCTTGGGGGTCAGGGGCACAGTTGTGCCGCCCCTTCTCAGCAACCGACTTTGGGGGTCGAGACGGAATTCATCGAACTCGTACAAATTACTGGTCAGACTGGACATAGCCCGTTCTTGAGAGGTTTTGAGAACTTTTGAGCACCGATTTTAGGACCGATGAAGGCCATCCGAAGTAGCTTCTGCCGCAGGGGATGGCGGATTGGCGTAAGCCAGCAGTTTGCGGGATTTTACCACGATTATTTGCAGGCGACCGCTAATTCCAGGCACAGGGATCGACGAGTCAAACCTCTTTCTTTCCATGCCCGGACTCCCCAACAAAACAAATTTTCTCGAAGGAGATTCCTATGTCGCGCATCAGCATGTGGTTCTGGCCCAAAGGAACCCGCAAACGAATCCTGCATTGGGTTGTCGCTCTTGGGATACTTACCAGCGGTACTGCACTCGCCGACATCTACCTTCAGAATCTCCTCCCATTTCTCGACTTCACGGGTTTCTCTGCCACCAATAGCACGAAGGGCTCCATCGATCTGAGCAGCGCCTTTTTCCAGAGCCTCGGAACGAACGGGCGTACCTGTGGCACTTGTCATGCCCCGAGCGATGGCTTCGGGCTAAGCGCGGTAGACGCCAAGTTCCGCTATTACCTCTCGCACGGCAAAGATCCGCTGTTCGCGCAGGTGGATGGTTCGACTTGCCCCACGGGTCCGGTCAATAACAGCTTGGCCGTCAATTTCGGGCTGATTCGCATTGGCATCCAGTTGCCGCCAAATCAGTTCAGCGCGACTCCACCCCAGTACACGATTACAGCGGTGCAGGACCCCTACGGCTGTGCCATGACCACGAACCCGGAAGGACAGACGACAGTCTCGATTTACCGCCGGCCACTTCCTACAACCAATCTCGGTTTCCTGAGCGCAGTAATGTTTGACGGCCGCGAGTCGTTCTTTGATCCGCTGAATAATGAACAGACCTTCCCGACAAACCTGAACGCCGACTTAACTCAACAGGCGATTGACGCCACGCTTATTCACGCGCAGGGTGCTCAGGCTCCGACCCAAGCTCAGCTCACCGATATCGTCAGCCTCGAGACGGCACTCAACTCGGCCCAGATGGTCGATTTTTTTGCGGGAAATCTGTACGGGCAGAAAGGCTCCTATGGCGGCCCACAATACTTGCCGTCACAGCCGTATTACCCGGGAATCAACGATTCGCTCGGTGGCGATCCACAGGGTCAACAGTTCAATCCCAATGTATTCACGATCTACAGCTCGTGGCAGAACTCGCGAAACCGTCAGCAGGCGTCGATCGCTCGTGGCGAACAGATTTTCAATACGCAACCCCTAACCATCAGCAATGTGCCTGGCTTGGTCTCCGGCAACCAGCAGATTATGGGTACGTGCACGACCTGCCACGATACTCCTAACGTGGGCAATCACTCATTCCCGCTACCGCTGGATATTGGTAACGGTCGATCACTGGCATACGAAACCGATCCCAACATTATCGCCGGGTTGAAGCAACTTGCTCCGGCGACGGTACCCGTGTTCCAGTTGGTCTGCAATCAGGGACCGCTCGCGGGGCAGACGTTCTATACAACGGACCCGGGGAAGGCCCTGATTACGGGGCAGTGTAGCGATATAGGCCGCGGCAAAGGCCTAATTCTGCGTGGACTCGCCGCACGCGCTCCATATTTTCACAATGGTGCCGCCGCCAATCTGTCGCAGGTCGTGAACTTCTACAACCAGCGCTTTCAGATAAATCTCAGCTCGCAGCAGATGCAGGATTTGGTCAATTTTCTACAAACGCTGTAGGTACGCGAGCCGCAGCCCCCAGAAGCCTGTGCGTTCGCGGCTTCTGGGGGTTTGGTTTGCCCAAGAAGATCCTATCCGGAGCGCGTGAGTCGGATTTTGACAATCGACCGCGGTGAGAATACTCATTGCGAATCAATATCTTAAGAGGAATCATCGCCAAACTCTTTGATCTACAGCGCCAGTCAGCGCACCTCAAACTTCCCTCCCTCATGGGAGGCCCGGATCCCTGCCACACCTCGTCCATTCTTTGACACGCATCCAAATGTCTTTACGGGCCGCCCGGTGATTTAGAATCAGCCAATACATCACTTTAGCTCGCACTCGTCGGCGGATCGGCTTTTGGGCTGGAGATTGCCCGTACGAAGTTTGCCCGTGCGAAAGATGAGCCTCGACCTAGATCTCTCATGGCCTTAAAGCTGAAAATTCCGTCGAGTAAAAGCAGGGGCAATCGCTCGAAGGGTGGATTGCTGCAGCGCGATCCGCTGGTGCGGATTGCGCTGCTCAGCTTTCTCCTGGTCTCGCTCGCGATCGTCGGGTTTTTTGCTTACTGGTATGTGAAGTACGACCGAATCATTGAGCAGCGGTTTCGCGGTCCGGTGTTTGCCAGCTCGGCAAAGATCTTTGCCGCTCCCCAGGTTGTGAAGGTTGGATCGAAGGCTTCGATCCTGGGCATTGCGGCTGAACTGCGGCACGCAGGCTACGGCGAAAAAGACGGCGACTCGATGCTCGGTAGCTATCGCCTGCATCCGGGATCGATTGAAGTGCTGCCGGGGCCTGAGTCTTATCACAGTCCCGAACCGGCCACGATCACCGTGGCCGATGGAGCGGTTGCCTCGATCAACAGCCGTTCGGCGGGAGAGCTTGCGGCTTACGAACTGGAGCCGCAGATGCTCGCTTCGCTGTTTGACGCCGAGCAGCGGTCGAAGCGGGAACTCGTGACTTACAACAATATTCCCAAGGTCCTGGTGGATGCGGTCACGGCCATCGAAGACCGGCGGTTCTTTCAGCACAGCGGAGTGAATTTCACGCGCCTGGTTTCAGCGGCATGGATCGACTTCACGCATCAGCGGCATCAGCAGGGCGGTTCGACGATTACGATGCAGCTTTCACGGGCATTTTTTCTCAGTCCCGAAAAAACCTTCAAGCGCAAGCTGATCGAAATGCTGATCGCGGTCGAACTGGAGCAGAAGTTTTCGAAGCAGCAGATTTTTGGGTTCTACGCCAATCGCGTCGATCTAGGGCAGCGCGGATCGTTCACTATCTCGGGGATGGCCGAAGGTGCGCATTCTTATTTCAACAAAGACCTGAAAGACATCACTCTGCCAGAAGCCGCGCTGCTCGCGGGATTGATTCAGGCCCCGAGCTATCTTTCTCCGTATCGCCATCCTGAGCGCGCGCTCGACCGGCGCAATCTGGTGCTTGAAGCGATGGTCGAAACGGGAGCGATCACGCGAGATCAGGCCAACAAGGCGAAGGCGACTCCACTGAAGCTTGCACCTCCGAATGTGGAGGCGAGCGAGGCTCCATACTTCGTCGACATGGTGCGCGACACCATCGTCAACAAGCTAAACGAACGCGAGGCCAACGAACAGGAATACCGCATCTATACGACGCTCGATCCGAATTTGCAGCAGGCAGCTGCGGCGGCGGTGGAATCCGGGATCAAGCTGGTGGACGACCAGATCACGAAGATGCGAACGAAGAAGACCAAGATTGGAAAAAACAAGTATGAGACGACGGTTGCGCCAGGTCCGCAGGCGCAAGTCGCGCTGGTGGCGATGGATCCGCACACGGGCGAAATCAGGGCGCTGGTTGGTGGCCGAAACTACGGAGCCAGTCAGCTGAATCATGCGCTGGCGAAACGTCCGACGGGATCGATCTTCAAGCCTTTTGTATTTGCGGCAGCGATGAATACGGCGCTCGACGGTTCGCCGACGGTGATCACGCCAGCATCGACAGTGACGGATGCGCCTTCGACGTTCACGTACGGCGACCAGATCTACGAGCCGCGTAACTACAAAGAGGAATATCACGGCGACGTGACGCTGCGGCAGGCACTGGCGCTTTCTCTGAACAACGCTACGGTAAAAGTGGCGGAAGAAGTCGGCTACGACAAAGTCGCGACTCTCGCGAAATCGGCGGGGATCGCGTCGGTGAAGGCCACTCCGGCGATGGCGCTCGGGGCGTATGACGCGACTCCGGTTGACATGACGGCCGCGTACACGAGCTTTGCGAACGGCGGAATCCGGCTTTCACCCATATTCGTGAATTCGGTGCGCAATTCAAAAGGCGACATCGTCGTCAATTTCGGCACCGAGAAAAGTCAGGTACTCGATCCGCGGATTGCCTTCGTCATGACCAATCTGATGGAAGGCGTCATGAACTTCGGCACGGCGGCGGGCGTGCGTACGCTTGGATTTACGGCTCCCGCGGCGGGTAAGACGGGCACGTCGCACGACGGCTGGTTCGCCGGATACACCAGCAACCTGCTGTGCATCGTGTGGGTGGGATTTGACGACTATAGCGACATTCGGCTGAGCGGCGCACAGACGGCTGCACCGATCTGGGCCGAGTTCATGAAAAAGGCAGTGACGCTTCCGCAGTATTCGGATGTGAAACCTTTTACCCAGCCCGAGGGCGTCGTCGATGTACAGCTCGATAAGATGACCAACCGTCTGGCGACTCCGACTTGCCCTGACGACTACACGATCGCCTTCGTGGCTGGCACCGAACCGCACGATACCTGCGACGGGTCGGGCGGAGTGCAGGGCTTCTTCTCCCGCATCTTCGGCGGTAACTCCGAGAAAGCGCTGCCTCCACCGGGGAATGGGAACCCGCAGGCCGCGGGCGGTGTCCAATCGGAAGAAGAGGCCAAGAAGAAGAAAAGCTTCTTTGGCAAGATTGTGGGGGTGTTCAAGGGAGATAGTCCTCCTCCCAAGACTGACAAAAACCCACCCGCTCCGTCTAAGACGACTGACAACGGGACGCCGCCACAGTAAAGGCGGCCATCAACTTGCAGGCAAGCATCTAAGTGGGCAGAATTCGCAAAGAATTCTGAAAAGTTGTAGGTACGGCCGGGGGTTT
Source organism: Terriglobales bacterium (assembly GCA_035308395.1). GTDB lineage: Bacteria > Acidobacteriota > Terriglobia > Terriglobales > Acidobacteriaceae > Acidiflorens. The sequence continues at coordinate 151,191 of DATGGT010000125.1, read as the reverse complement.
AATATGCTTTCCTGGATCCGCACGTGCATTCGCTGGAACTTTGTCGTTCTTCTGTTTGTTCCTCTCGCGGTTGCAGTTCCTTCACTCGCTCAAAGTTCCGAACAATTAGAGGTTGGTCCGCCGCCGCTGCATCGCGCCCAACCGCCTGCTCCGGGCGCTACACCGGAGGAACTGGAGGCACGCGGGGATGACCTGCGCGGGGACAAGAACTATCTCGACGCCGTCGATTACTACCAGGCCGCGCTCAAAGGTGCTCCGGACAGCGCGTCCGTGTTTAACAAGATCGGAATCTGCCAGCTGATGATGCAGCGTTACAAAGAGGCGAAGAAGAGCTTCGAACACGCCATCCGGGCCGATCACAAACATGCCGACGCCTATAACAATCTCGGCGTTATTTACTATCAAAGTCACAGCTATAACGGGGCGATCAAGCAATACGAAAAAGCGATTTCTTTACGGGATGACGCGGCTTCGTACTACAGCAATCTTGGGGCGGCGTATTTCGCCAAGAAGCAGTTTGAAAAAGCCATCCTGAATTATTCGAAGGCGATGCAGATCGATCCTGATATTTTCGAGCGGACTTCGCACGCCGGAGTGCTGGCCCAGCTTCCTTCTCCCGAGGATCGGGCTCACTACGATTACGTGCTCGCCAAGCTTTATGCACGCACCGGAGTGCCCGATCGCTCGCTTCACTATTTGAAAAAAGCGATGGAAGAGGGTTACAAGGACATCAAGAACGTCTATCGAGATAACGAGTTCAGCTCTCTGCGCAAAGATCCCCGCTTTACGGAACTGATGGCGGCGAAGACCCCGGCGATCTCCGATTAGAGGTCGGCGATAAATTGCTGATGGGGAATGGGTTAGAAAAGGCTTAGAAAAATCTCGCCTGTTTGCGAAACTTTCGTTTCGAGAACGGGTTTGCACCGTCACTGCTCCTGAAAACAACAGGGTGAGTAGGGAGAACAACACCCATCGGTTGCTAACCCGAGCACGCCCCAAGCAAGCAACCGATGGGGGTTTTTAACACTCAGCTCTCAGCTTTCAGTTGTCAGCGCTCAGTTCACAAGTCCTAGCTTCTTTCAAACGTAGCTTCTTTTCCGTCTTAGCTTCTTTCGTCGATGTAGTCCTCAACGGCTTTTTTCAGCTTGCCCTGGGCTTTGAGGATGTATTCGACGGCATCGCGGGCGGCGCCGTCTCCTCCGGTGTGGGGGGTAACCCACTGAGACTCGGCTTTCACTTCCGGGCGGGCGTTCTTCACGGCAATGGCCAGGCCGCATTTGCGCATCACCGGCAGATCGATGATGTCGTCGCCCACGAAAGCGGCTTCGGCGGCGGTAATTCCGTCCTTTTTCAGGATTTCGGCAAACATCGCCGCTTTGTCCTGAATGCCCTGGTGGACATGGTCAATCTTTAGATCGCGCGCTCGCAGGGCCACGGTTTCGGAGATGCGCTTGGTGATGATCCCCGTTTTGATTCCCGCTTTGCGGGCGAGCGAAATCGCGGTCCCGTCGTGCGCGTGAAAGCCCTTGGCTTCAATCAGGCTGGCGCTATGGAGGCCGAATCCGCCTTGCCCGGGATGCTGAGCGGATCGTTCAGCTACGCTCTGCTGCGCTGCGGACGGCGAGCCTCCGGGTGCGGGGAAAACCCAGATTTTGCCGTCGGTGAGTACTCCGTCTACGTCGAAAATGATGAGTTTGATTTTCTTTGCGCGCAGTTTGGACATTAGGCGCGATTCTAGCATTCGGGGGTTGCATGCTTAGTCGCGCGCTTAGGCGCGCCCTCTGACGGCGCTTTACTTACACATCATATTGTGTGATGATCTACACATGGCGACCAATCTTGCTCTGGACGATCAACTCATCGAGGAAGCCCGCCGCGCGGGCGGACACAAAACCAAGAAAGAGGCGGTAAACGCCGCCCTGGATGAATACGTCCGGCGGCGCAAACAGCTGAAGATTCTCGACGCCTTTGGGAGCGTCACGTTCGATCCCAGCTACGACTACAAAGCGGAGCGCCAGCGCGGCGCGCGCCCTGGCACAGGCCGCTCGCGTTCATGATGGTACTCGTGGACACCCCTGTCTGGTCCCTGGCGCTCCGGCGCCGGCCCGAGCATCTCGGCGCGGCGCAGCAAAATCTTACGCAGACTCTCGCCGCGCTGATCCAAGAGGGACGCGCACAGATCATGGGGCCCGTTCGACAGGAGTTGCTGTCGGGTATCCGCGAAGAATCTCAGTTCAAGAAGATTCGCGAATCACTGCGGGCTTTTCGCGATCCCGTGCTTGAAACGGCTGACTTTGAGGAGGCCGCCCAGATGAGCAATCGGTGCCGCAGCCATGGCGTTGCTGGATCGGCGATCGACTTTCTGATCTGCGCCGTGGCACATCGCCGGGAGTGGGCGATTTTCACGACCGATCTAGACTTCCGCGAGTACGCTTCAGTGCTGCCTCTGCGGCTGCGCTCATAAGGCGAACATTTTACGAAAACGGCGATTCGATTTACAATCGGCTCTATGCCGTCCGCAGTCTCCACGTCGCTTGCCTGGGCTCATCCGCTGGTGCAGGAGTGGTTCACGGCCCGCTTCTCGACGCCGACGGAGCCACAGGAACAGGGCTGGCCTCACATCCTCGCCGGGCATACCACGCTGATTGCCGCGCCTACAGGATCGGGCAAGACGCTGGCGGCATTCCTCGCCTGTATCAATCAACTGGTTTGCAAAGCCCTCGTAGGAGATTTGCGCGACCGCACTGAAGTGCTTTACGTGTCGCCGCTGAAGGCTCTCGGCAACGATATTCAGAAAAATCTTGAGGTGCCGCTCGGAGAGATTCTGCAAATGGCCGGAGACCGCGGCCTGCTGATGCCGGAGATCCGCACCGCGGTTCGCACCGGAGACACGCTGATGAAAGACCGGCGGCTGATGTTGAAGAGGCCGCCGCATATTCTCGTTACGACGCCAGAATCGCTTTACATTCTGCTGACGGCGGAAAAGAGCCGCGCCATCTTGCGCGATGTCGAGACGGTGATCGTCGATGAAATCCATGCCGTGGCCGACGACAAGCGCGGAGTGCATCTTTCGTTGTCGCTGGAGAGGCTGGAAGCTTTGACTCACCACCCGCCGGTCCGCATCGGGCTTTCGGCGACGCAGAAACCGATTGAAGAGGTTGCGCGGTTTTTGGCAGGCAGCCCTGATTCGCGAAATTCTAATTCGCGGAATCCGCGACCGGACCCGGTCATCGTCGATGTTGGACACAAGCGCACGCTCGATCTCGGCGTCGAGGTTCCCTCCTCCGAACTCGGTCCCGTTGCTTCGAATGAAATGTGGGACGAGATTTATGAGCGCATCGTGGAACTGGTGAACACACACCGTTCGACGCTCGTGTTCGTGAATACCCGGCGACTGGCGGAGCGGATCGCTCATCAACTCGGCGAACGGCTGGGCGAAGAAAATGTGGCCGCGCATCATGGAAGCCTGTCGCGCAAGTTGCGCCTGGAGGCCGAGCGCAAGCTGAAAGAAGGCCAGGTCAAAGTACTGGTCGCCACAGCGTCGCTCGAACTCGGCATCGACGTTGGAACCGTCGATCTGGTGTGCCACATCAGTTCGCCGCGATCGATTGCGGTTGCTTTGCAGCGTGTGGGACGTTCGGGACACTGGCGCGGCGCCGTTCCCAAGGGGCGATTTTTCGTAACCACCCGCGACGATCTCGCCGAATGCGCGGTGCTTGTGCGAGCGATTCGGCTGGGCGATCTGGATCGCCTGATTTTTCCGGAATGCTCACTGGATGTGCTCGCGCAGCAGATCGTCGCGTGTTGTGCCGCTTCTGGAACTACGAGCGCCGCCCCAACGGGTGATCCAACACAAGAGAAGCTGAGCGATGGCTGGGACGAAGATGAGCTTTTCGCGCTGGTCAAGCGAGCGTATCCGTATCGCAACCTGAGCCGCGAGAAGTTCGACGAAGTGGTCGCCATGCTCTCGGAAGGAATCGCTTCGCAGCGCGGACGCCGGGGCGCATATCTGCATCACGACCGCATCAACCGCAGGCTGCGCGCACGCCGCGGAGCGCGCCTGGCCGCGATCACTAGCGGTGGCGCGATTCCAGACAATTCCCTGTTCACTGTGGTTGCCGAGCCCGACGGCGGCACCGTTGGCACCCTCGATGAAGACTTCGCCGTCGAAAGCATGGCGGGCGATGTCATGCTGCTCGGCAATACTTCGTGGCGGATTCGGCGCGTTGAAGGAAAAACCTCGCGGGTGCTGGTGGAAGATGCGCACGGCGCAGCGCCGAATGTTCCCTTCTGGCGCGGCGAGGCTCCGGCGCGCACCGAGGAACTTTCGCAGCAACTCGGGCAGTTGCGGAAGGAAATCAGCGACCGGCTTCCCGGCGTGCTTCCCGTGGAAGGATGGCGCAATCTTCCGATCGTCGCCGAGGTCGTAGGTTGGCTTGGCGAAGAGTGTGGACTCGATCAAGCGGGCGCGGAACAATTGATTCAGTACATCCTCGAAGGCCGCGTCGTGCTCGGCGACGTGCCTACGCAAACCACCATCATCGCGGAGAGATTTTTCGACGAGGGTGGAGGGATGCAGTTGATCATCCACGCCCCTTTCGGCGGGCGCATCAACAAAGCCTGGGGATTGGCATTGCGCAAGCGCTTTTGCCGCGGGTTCAATTTCGAGTTACAAGCTGCTGCCACGGACAACGGTTTGAACATTGCGCTCGCCGAGCAGCACAGCTTTCCTCTCGCCGATGTTTTTCAATTCTTGCATTCGGAGAGCATGCCTCCGATTCTCGAACAGGCGGCGCTTGCCTCGCCGATTTTTCAGACGCGCTGGCGCTGGGATGCGACGCGCTCGTTGGCCCTGCTGCGCTTTCAGGGAGGTAAGAAAGTTCCACCGCAGATTCAGCGCATGCGTTCTGACGACTTGCTGGCTTCGGTCTTTCCGGATGTTGCCGCGTGCCAGGAGAACATTGAGGGCGACATCAAGATTCCCGATCATCCGCTGGTCAACGAGGTCATGAAAGATGTGCTGACCGAAGCCCTCGATGTCGATGGCTTGACGGAAGTGTTGCGCGGAATCGAGCAGGGACGGATCCGCTGTCTCGCCGTCGACACACCTGTGCCTTCGCAGTTTTCGCACGAGATTCTCAACGCGAATCCGTATGCCTATCTCGATGACGCCCCCCTTGAGGAGCGGCGTGCGCGGGCGGTGGAAATGCGGCGCGTATTGCCGGCGTCCGTGCTTGAGGAAGTCGGAGCGCTCGATCCGGCGGCCATCGCGCAAGTGCAACAAGAGGCTTGGCCCGATGTACGCGATGCCGATGAATTGCATGACGTGCTGCACTCCCTTGTGAGCATTCAGCAACCAGCAGTGAGCGCTCTGCCGGGATTTGATGGCTTACGGCTTACCGGTCGCTGGGCTGGGTTCTTTGAGCGACTGGTGCGCGAAAATCGGGCCATGATCGCGGAAGCATCTGGCAAACAATATTGGGTAGCGGCTGAGCGACTGGAGTTGTTCCGCGCCATCCATCCCTCGACCCGTCACTCGACTCATCACCCGGAAGCTGACGCTTCCACGCTGAGTTTTGACGATGCTGTGCTGACCGCGGTGCGGGGATGGATTGAGCATCTTGGCCCGACGACGGCATCGGAGATCGGCGAACTTTTGGGATTGCCTGCTTCTGAAGTTGAAAAGGCTTTGCTGCGCATCGAGGCTAGTGGCGCGATCTTGCGTGGTTCATTTTTTCCAGCTGGATATGAATCCGAATCCGCCGGCGGCAGTTCGCGGACGGGAACGTCCGCGTCGCGCGAAGTGGAGTGGTGTGAGCGGCGTTTGTTGGCCCGCATTCATCGGCTGACCGTGGCCACGTTGCGCAAGCAGATCGCTCCGGTTACGGCGGCGCAGTTTATGAACTGGCTGTTGCGCTGGCAGCATGTCGCTCCGGGAACGCAGGTTCGCGGAGAGCATGGGACGCTCGAAGTGCTCCGCCAGTTGCAGGGGTTTGAAATCCCGGCGAGTTCGTGGGAACGGTTTGTGCTGGCGCGCAGAATTTCCGATTACGATCCCGCCAACCTTGATCAGCTTTGCCTGTCAGGTGCCGTTGGATGGGGCCGTCTGTCGCCACATCCGGCGACCCTCGAGAGCACGGAAAACGGTGAGAACCGGCGGCGAGTTATTCCTACGCGAGTTGCGCCGATTGCATTCTTCGTTCGCGAAGATGCCGATTGGCTCCGCCCGCATCATCCGGGAGCCGAGGATTCGGCGACGTCGTTCTTAAGTCCTGTGGCGCAGGCTGTGCTCGAACTGTTGAAACAGCGCGGCGCGCTGTTTTTCCCAGACATGGTGCGGGCAACCGGGCGCCTCAAAGCGGAAATCGAAACGGGACTCTGGGAACTTGTCGCTGCGGGTCTCGTAACCGCTGACGGCTTCGAGAACTTGCGAGCCCTGGTGACTCCGAAGAATGGGCCCGGCAACGGAATTGGGAAAGCGATCGGAAAAGTCCGCCGGCCTCGCCATGCACCCGGACGCTGGTCGCTCCTTCACACGGAAGGCAGTGATCGTGACCGCAGCGTCGAGTCCTGCTGCTGGATGTTATTGCGGCGCTATGGGGTCGTATTCCGCGATTTGCTGGTGCGGGAGACCAATCTGCCGCGCTGGCGCGAACTGCAGATCGGCTACCGGCGCCTCGAAGATCGTGGCGAAATTCGCGGCGGCCGCTTTGTCGATGGATTTCTGGGAGAGCAGTTTGCCTTACCCGTAGCCGTCGAGAGTTTGCGCGCTCAGCGCAAACTGCCACAGAATGCGCAGGGCGAGCGCGTCGTCATCGCGGCTGCCGATCCGCTGAATCTGGTTGGAATCGTCGTTCCTGGCGAACGGATTCCGGCGATCTCGGGCAGGAGCGTAACCTTCCGCGATGGCGTGTGGGATGCGGAAGATGCGCTGACGGCGGTTGGGACTTAGCGGAGCGGAGCGCGGGGAACGAAAACGCAAGGTCTTTCGACTTCGCAAGGACTTCACTTCGTGACGTCCATGCTTCGCTCAAGATGACAGAGCGTGTTCGTGCCTTACGTTACGGTAACTGCAACTGCAACAAAATCTGCGGGTCGATATAGACTCCCTGCCAACGCACAGCCAAATGCAGATGGGGACCGGTGGCACGGCCGGTGCCTCCACTCAATCCAATCTCCTGGCCTTTACTGACATCGTCGCCTTGCTTCACGGAAAATTTCGACAGATGGAGATAGAGAGTCAAGAGGCCCTGGCCGTGATCGATCATCACGCAGTTGCCTTCAAAAAATAACGGCTGCGCCAAAATCACGCGTCCGCTGTTGACGGCGGCGACCGGGGTTCCGGTCGGCACGCGGAAATCAAGGCCTTGATGCGTGCTCTGCACCGAGCCATTGAAGACGCGTTCCACGCCGTACACGTCGGAGATGTCCGCTGTGACGGGAGCGGCGAATGCGCCCTTCCACTCACGGTCGGGGCTGGCGGTTTTAAACACGGCGGCTTTTATATCCTTGTCCTTGGCGATCTCTTGCTGGTCCTCAGGCGGAGGCGCGGTATAGCGCGCAGGAACTGTCAGCGTCACGCGCGGATAGCGTTTGCGGCGCACAGTGATTTTTCTTTCGAATGAAAGGGTTGGGCCGGCGGGAGTTTCACCCCGCAGTTGGATGACGTAATTCCCGGGCTTTGTATCCTGGCTCACTCCGGCCAGAGCGAACCAGAACTTGCCTTCGGCATCGAGAGTAAACGAGATGTCGTGGCCGAGCCAGGTGCCGGAGAGCGTGCGAACCGGCTTGGGTGTCGTGACGCGGAAGAGCACGGGCGATCCGTTGACCAGATGAGGCGGCTGATTCGCGACCGCCCAGCGCGACCCGGGCGCGGCCGACAAGCTCGCCGCGAGTCCAAGGACCACGGCCACAACGGCTGCGACGTTGGAATAAGAGTAAGAAAACCTGATCCCGCGCATCTAGACTCAGGCTAACATTTTTGGAAACGGAACATAGATACTGCCGCGATGCTCCTGCCGATTCTCATAGGGATGCCAGCCAACCCTAGCTAGTTGTCCAGAGCAGAACAAAGCCTGCAAGATCCCCACGCCCGCACCGTTCCTAGTGAGAGTTTTGCAATAGGTTTTGCGATAACCAGTCAAAAAGAACCTCCGCTGTCAGTCACTCGATGCATCACACGAATTGGGAGAGGCAGCCAATGATCAAACACAAGTTAGTAAGTCTGGATGGCAAGAGATCCGGATTTGAACTGTTGTTCGCATCGACGTTCCCCTCGTTGTTCACCTCAAGGTTCCCCTCGATCTGTGTTTGTGTTTTTACCTTCATCGTGTTTGTTGGCGCGACTCGGTCCGTTGCGCAGTCGGTTGCGCAAGAGTCGCGCTCATCCGGCTGGGTGGTGATACCAGTCGCGGAATACCGCTCGCTTCACTCCAAGGCATACCCCGTCGAATCGGAGCCGGAGACTTCGCCGGTGGCGGCGACCCTCACGCGGGTTGACTACGATTTGCAGGTACGAGGCGAGGTGGCCCGAGGGCGCGCCAGCCTGACGGTCGACGTGCTCAAGGATGGCTGGGTGCGCGTCCCCGTTCCTTCGGGACTGCTGGTTCGTGAAGCGCGGCTCGACGGCAAGCTTGTGTCTCTGGTGTCGACTTCCAACGGCAAAAGTGGCGGCCAACTTACGGCCGTGCTTTCGCACGCGGGGCGATCGGTGCTGTTGCTTGATATCGCTCTTCCTGTGACTTCGAGCGCGGGTACGGAGAGCATTGCGCTACCCTCCGCCGATTCTGGAATTACGCGCGCATCGATTCAATTGCTGCGCCATGGCGTGGATGTGCAAGTTGGCGGCGGGCTCTTATCCGAGCTTTCCGATACCGCCGAGGAGAGTAAGTGGATTGCTTATGGCCGCGGGAACGAGGCGCTTACGTTTAGCTGGCGCCGGAAAACTGAAGACCACCGCACAACCCTGCCGCTGCGGTTGCGCGGATCGCTGACCGAACTGGTCAGTCTGGGAGAAGACTCGACGTCGATTTATGGTGAGGTGGGTCTTGAGATTGTGCAAGGAGCAGCGGCTGAGGTGCATATCCAACTTCCTGAAAACGCCACGATCAACCAGGTGCTGGGCGCAATGGTCGCGGACTGGGAGATGAAAGATGGCGAACTGGTTGTGAAATTTCTGGAGCCGATTGAGCAGACATCCAGATTCGTGATCAACGGCGAAACGCGATTGGCCCGCGACGGCGAAATCCAGATGCCTCTGCTGCGCCTTCTGAATACTGAAAAAGATACGGGAGGGGTGGCCGTCGAAGTGCTCGGTGCGGGTGAGATCAAGGATGTGAAGTCGCATGGGATGGAAGAGGCGGACGCCAGCGATTTGGGCGAGACCGTCGCCAGCCGTCAGTCGCCGTCGTTGGCGGCGTTTCGCTTTCGTTCAGGAGAGGCGGCGGCGAACCGGGCACTGACCGTGAACGTGGCTCGTTACACGCAGCAAGCGGTGCTGATGGCGAACATCGAAGAGGCGCGCTACCAGGTGCTAATGAGTAAAGAAGGCAAGAGCCTGATCCAGGCGCGATACGCGGTACGCAACAATCAGCGAACCTTCGTGAAGATCACGCTCCCTCTGGGGGCAGTCGTTTGGAGCGCCGCATTGGGCGGTAAGCCGGTGCGTCCGGGGCAGTCGCCGGATGGCAGTTTGCTGTTGCCTCTGGAGAAGGCGCGCGGCGGCGAGGATGCGCCGGCATTCGTCGTGGAGGTCATCTACCTGAGCCGCGGCACGGCGTTCGAGGACAAGGGCAAGGTGCGAATAGCATTGCCGGCTCTCGATCTACCAATTTCGCGGACCGGGTTGGTGGTCTACTATCCGCCCCTGCTCCGCATTTCGGCAGAGCCGGGCGCGTTCAGGACCGAGACTTATGCGAACCCCATGTCGGAGGCATTCAATCTACCTCCGCCTGCGCCACCTCCGGTCGCGGCCCGCCAGTTTGATCGGCTGGCGAATTTTAGCAAGCTCGACCAGAAGACTACGAAGGATGATGAGACCACCGAAGCTCTGATCAACAAGTTTCATGCCAAATCAAAAGAGGGAAAAGTCGCCGGTATCCTCCCCATCGGAATTTCATTTCCCGCATTTGGACCGTCCATATTCCTGATTTCCGAACTCACCGGCGAAAATCAGGCTCCAGCCGCTGAATTCAGCTACCAGCGCGATAAAAAGCAGGGGGCGCGATGAAAAACACACTGGCAGTTCTGGTAATGGCAGTTCTGGCATTGATCGTTTCGGCCACGATGTTGAGAACGGAGGCCGTCGCCGAGCCGAAGCCTCTTCCCCTCCCCGACTCGGGCAACGTCACCTTGTCCCTGGACGAATACAACCGCCTGGTCGAATTGGCCGGCAAAGCTCCGAAGAAAACGGAGGCACCGCCGCTCAGCTACTCGATCAAATGCGCCGAGATCAAGCTGCGGGTGGAGAACGAATCGGTTGTCGGCAGCGTTCGGCTGGAGGGCGAAGTCTTCAAGAAGGGCGCAGTCAAAGTCCCTCTGACCTCGGGCTTCACCATTCTCGACGCCAAGCAGGAGAATAAGGCGCTCCCACTGGAGCAGGAAAATGGATCGCAGATTGCGGTGGTGACAGGTCCGTCGGAGTTTGCCATCGTGCTGAACGCCGGATTGCGGCTGGGCATTGAGGCCGGCCGCGCCTCGGTGACTTTGCCGGTTCCGGCCGCCGGGAGCGTGCAACTTTCGCTCGAGCTTCCTGGGGAGAACACGTACGCGAATCTGAGTCCTGGGCTGATTACAGATCGACGATCAGCGGGTGGGCATACTTCGATCGAAGCGACACTGGTCCCTGGAGAGCGCGCCACGATCTGGTGGGCAAAGCGTGAAGCCGCTACACCTGTGGTTCCGCGCGAAGTGCGATTCCTTTCTGAAATCAAAACGCTGGTGTCGGTCAGCGAGGCCGAGCTTCGGATTGCGGCCCTCGCCGACGTCACGGTCGTGCAAGGCGACCCCTCGCAGTTTGAAGTCGCAATCCCAGACGGCTATGAAGTCACGGGCGTTACCGGAGCGTCGCTGGAATCGAGCGAAACGCAATCAGGAGCGATCGTTTTGAAGGTTCGTTCGGCCAGTCAACGCAGCCATCAATTCCTGATTTCGATGGAGCGCAGCTTCGATTTCAAACCAGGTGATTCGAAAGGCACCGATTTGAAGGGCAATGATTTGAAGACAGACACTCCGTTCCTGAGTTTCAAGAATGCTCAGCGCGAAACCGGCGAGGTTCTTATCGAAGGCGCGGGAACGATGGAACTGACCGCGACCGAAGGCGGAGGTCTTAAGCGCATGGACGTCAAAGAGACAAATCCGTACTTGCGCTCATTGGCGCATTACCCGCCTCAGGCCGCGTTTCGCTTTCACCGCCAGCCGAACGAGACCCCGACCCTGGCGCTCGCGTGGACTCGCTTCCCAGACAGCAGCGTACTCGCGGCAGTCGCCGAAACTGCCGTGGTGACGACGCTTGTGACTTCCGAAGGCCGGTCGCTGACTGAGGTGAAGCTCACCGTCAAAAATCAGGCGCAGCCTTTTTTGAAAGTGGCGCTGCCGGCCGGTGCGAGCATTTTGTCGGCCGATGTTGCGGGAGAAAAGGTGAAGCCCGTGCAAGGTCCGGATGGAGACCGCGTGCCGCTGTTGCGGCCGGGGTTCCGGCCTACGGGCCCTTATGAAGTGTCGTTCGTGTTCCTGCATTCGGGAACTCCGTTTGCCAGGAAAGGCGGCTCCGAGATTTCGCTGCCGCGGCTGGACGTGCCTGTCGATTTGCTGCAGTGGGAAGTGTTTTTGCCGGAGCAGTATAAGGTGAAAGATTTCGGAGGCGATGTGATGGCGGCGAATCTGGTGCCGGCCGCGATAGTTGAAACATTGAACGGAGTCGAAACTGGAGCGAGTTATGGGGCTGTTGGCGGAGGAATTGGAGTGGGTCACGGCGGAGGAGTTGGGGGAGGCGTGTTCCACGATACGGTCCGCAATAGGGACTTTGCCTACACGACCGCGATCCCCGGACAACTCGGTGGCATCGTCCTCGATACGACTGGCGCGGTGATCTCGGGCGCACATGTCACGGTGACGAGCGCTGCGACTGGCGCTTCGGAAAGCACCGTGACCGACGCCTCCGGGCATTGGGTAGTCTCTAGTCTTCCGAGCGGCAGAGCAACGATCCGAGTAGAGCAGCAAGGCTTCAAGACCGCCAGCCGAACTGTCGCGTACGATGCCATCCGCGGGCAAGAGAGCGCGATTAACCTGCAACTTGGAACTGCGTCGGAAATGATCGAAGTAACGGCTGAAGAAGACCGTGTCAACACGGAGAGTTCAAGCTTAATGGTTACCGGACGCAACTTCGCCCAGCTGCAACAACTCGAGGCCAATGCAAGGAAGCAGGAACAAACGGCTGCGTCCGCAAACGTGATGAATCTGCAACGGCGTGTGGCGGGAGTGCTGCCGGTTGCGATCGACGTGCCGCGCACGGGCACGTCTTTTGCGTTCGTCAGGCCGCTGGTTCTGGACGAAGAAACGAAGGTGACTTTTACCTATAAGAGCAAGTAGGTTCGCTGGGCGGGAGCGACGCCCATCGCAGAATGGGCGGTCCCAACTAGCGGGACCGCCCTGTAATACGAAAGGCAACGCCGGTTATTTCGTGGCCTTCTCCGCGCTGAACTGGAACACTGTCACGGTGTGGTAGCGCCTTCCTGCCTTCAACTCCGTGGTGGGGAAGGCCGGGTGATTCGGAGAGTCGGGAAAGTGTTGCGTTTCCAGGCAAAACGCGCCGCGGCGGTTATAGATGTGTCCCGCTTTGCCGGTCAGCGGACCGACGAGAGAGTTCGCGGAATAGAACTGGACCCCCGGCTCGGTCGTCAATACTCGCAAGACGCGGCCTGAGGCGGGATCTTCGGCCCTCGCGGCCTCGATCAAATCGTCGCCCGCTTTGCGGTCGATTACCCAGGTGTGATCGTAGCCTTTGCCGTAGCCAAGCTGTGGGTCGTTGGCGTTGATGCGCGCACCGACAGTTTCTGGTTTCAGGAAATCGAAGGGCGTGCCCGCAACCGGCTTCAGTTCTCCCGTCGGAATCAGGTTCGAGTCGACTGGCAGGAATCTCGAAGCGTTGATTTTCATGCGCTGGGCTAGCACGTCGCCGCTGCCGTCGCCGGCGAGATTGAAATAGGAATGATTGGTGAGATTGACCACCGTGTCTTTGTCCGTGGTCGCCGAATAATCGATGTGCAGGCCGCCATTCGTCAGCGTGTAGCGCACCGTGGCCTGCAAGTTTCCGGGAAAACCCTGATCTCCATCCTTGCTCAGGTACTTAAGCTCGACGCCGTTCTCAATCGCCTTGCCCTCCCAGACGACCTTGTCGAAACCACGCGTGCCGCCGTGCAGAGCATTGTCTCCATTGTTCTTCGGGATCGAAAAGGTCTTTCCATCGAGCTGGAATGTTCCATGCGCGATACGGTTTCCGTAGCGTCCGATGAGTGCGCCGAAAAACGGATTGTTGCCGGTGACGTAAGTATCCAACGAGTCAAAACCGAGCACCACGTCGGCGGATTTGCCTTCGCGATCGGGAATCTTGATCGATTGAATGATGCCGCCGTAAGTCATGATGCGGATTTCGGTGGCGCCTTCGGTGAGTGTATAGAGGTCGACGGCGGTGCCATCGGAGGTCTTGCCAAAGGGCTGCTTCGAAACGTTCGTCTTCGCTTCCATCTTCGCTTCCATTGTGGTCACCAGGCATATGCCGATCAAGATCGCCAGCATCCAAGGCTGTTCTCGCCAGATCATAGAGTCCCTCCCAAACGCGTTCCAGAGTTGGGTTCCAATATTAAAGACGTTCGCGTGATTGTACATTGCCGAGTCCGGTACTGATGGCGGGTTTCGATTTCAGCGAAGAATGCATCTGGCGACAACCAAAAACAGGCTCTGGACATCCGACAGGGCGCAAGAATAATGTTGAGGCGGAGGAATCCAACTATGAACAATGGTAGGAAATTTATTGTTTGGGCTCTGTCACTGGTTTTCGGGGGTCTGTTTTTCTCCATCACTTGCAGTGCGCAAATGGGCGGAAGCGCTGCGCCAGCATCCACACAAAGCGTAACCGGTTGCCTTCAGAAAGGCGACGAGGCCGGAGGTTTCACCATTGCCGGCGATGACGGTAAAGTCTGGGAACTGCACAGCAAGAAAGTAAAACTGTCGGACCACGTCGGCCATAAGGTCACGGTGACCGGCACGGTCGCAAAAGAGTCGAAAGCAACGGAAGATAAAATGGAAGCCAGCGAAAAGAAAGAAGCTTCCGGCAAAGACTATGGCGATCTGCGGGTGCAGAGTATGAAGATGGTCAGCGAAACTTGCCCGTAGGCAGGAAGCTGAATCAGACAGGAACCCGATTTTCGAACTTTAGCCGCCCCCATCTGTCACGGGACAAGCGGCTTTTGTTTTGTCAGGATGTGGGGAGAGGTTCTTGCGAGAAGGCTTTTGGTGGACCTGGTCGGGATCGAACCGACGACCTCTTCCATGCCATGGAAGCGCGCTCCCAGCTGCGCCACAGGCCCACTGCTTCAATTCTCGCTTAGCTTCGGCGTGGCGTCAAACTCGACGGCTGCCTCAACCTCAAATAGGATATCCGTGGCAAAATAGCTGGACACATCGGAGCCTCATGTTCGATACGCAGAATGTCGTCGTTCGGTCAGGTACTTTTCTTGCTGCCGCGCTCGCGGTTTTGTTCGCGACGCTGTTCGCGCCGCAATTGTTGCTAGCGCAGAATGCCGGCGACGCTGGCAGCGCAGCGCAGCCTCCAGTGGCTTACGCTTCGGTCAGCGAATTGAACGGGATCCTGTCCCAACTGCAGCAGACGACGCAGAGCATGCAGACCGATCTTGGAAACATGCGGGTCGAGAAATGGAAGACGGACGCCTCAACTAAGCAGCAGACGCTAGCGAACATCGAATCGATCCGGCGCAATCTGAAATCGGCGCTGCCGGAAACTATTACGACGCTGAATGGGTCTCCTGAAAATCTCGAGGCGAGTTTCAAACTCTATCGCAATCTCGATGCGCTGTACGACGTGTTTGGTTCGATCGTTGAATCGGCGGGAGCATTTGGATCGAAAGCCGAATACCAGAGCCTGGGCAACGACATGACTGGCCTTGAGAGTGCGCGCCGTTCGTTTGCCGAACGGATGCAGAAACTCGCTGCGGGTAAAGATGACGAGTTGGCTCGTCTCCGCGCGCAGGTCAAGACGCTGACTGCTGCGCCGCCCCCTCCGCCAAAAAAGGTTGTGGTCGACGACACGGAACCGCCGAAGAAGCCGGTCAAGAAGAAGGTCGTGAAGCCGAAGCCGCCGGCAGCGACGGACACGCCGGCGACCGCTCCGCCACCGAGCTAGCCACCGCGTCTTTTTCTACTACTTTCTTGCCAGCCGAAAATGGCGTAGCTTATGAGCGTGACTCGACACCAGAATTAACCGTGGTGCCGACAATTATTGTGGGCGTTGGGGTTGATCCCCAGTGGGGGACGCTCGGTGTCTGAAGCAACCGCCACTTTGTCTGCGGGAGATGTCGTCGGTAATTACAAAATCCTCGGCCTGGCCGGAGCTGGGGGGATGGGCGTGGTGTATCGCGCGCTCGACGTGAAGCTGGAGCGCACCGTCGCGCTCAAATTCCTTCCTGAACATGTAGTTTCCAGCAGCGAAGAAAAAGAACGTTTCCTTCGCGAGGCGCGCACCGCGTCGTCGCTCGACCATCCCAATATCGGAGTGATTTACGGCCTCGAAGAAACCAACGGCCGCGCCTTCATCGTCATGGCGTATTACGCGGGAGAGACGCTCACACGCAAACTGCTCCGCGGTCCGCTGCGGGTGGCCGAGGCTGTCGACATCGCGATCCAGGTGGGCGAAGGACTGGGCGCCTCGCACGCGGGCACGGTTGTGCATCGCGACATCAAGTCATCCAACGTAATTCTCACGCAGACGGGTGTGGCGAAGATTGTGGACTTTGGGCTGGCGCGTCTGACGTCTTCGACGGGCAGCACGCAAAGCATCAGCACGGCGGGGACGATCGGCTACATGTCGCCGGAGCAGACGGTCGGCAAGTATGTCGATCAGCGCACCGATATCTGGTCGCTCGGCATTCTGCTGGCGGAGATGGTGACCGGGAAAAATCCCTTCTTGCGTGATACGCCGGCAGGGACGATCTACGCCATCCTCAACGAGCCGCCGCTGCCGATGGAGGAAATTCCGATCGACCTGTTGCGCGTGATCTATCGCGCACTCTCGAAAGAACCGGCGACGCGCTACCAGAGCTGCCGCGAGATGGTGGCGGACTTGAGGGAGTTTCGCAGCCAGATCGATGCGGCGGCGGCATCAGGAACAACACCCTCGAAAACGCCGGTCAAGCCTTCGACGCTGAGCGCGGCGGAATTTCGCAAGCAGGTGGAACAGGCATCGCGTCCGGTGTGGGGAGTGCCGCCGGGTCGAGGTTCGCGGTGGAATCGCTGGCTGGCCGGAGTTGGAGTGGCTGCTGCGGCGCTCGCGGTCCTTTCGTTCGTCCCGCAAGTTCGCGAACGTGTCGAAGGATGGTTCGGCCGCACGGAGGAACACATCGCGGTTCTGCCGTTTGAGAATGTCGGCAACGATCCCGCAAATGCGGCCGTTTCCGACGGATTGATGGACAGTCTGTCGAGCCGCCTGACGAACCTGGAAACGGGCAAGCAGTCACTGTGGGTCGTTCCGCCGGCAGAAGTGCGCCGCCATAAGATCACCGATCCGGCATCGGCGCTGCGCGAACTGGGAGCGACCGTCGTCGTCGAAGGCAGTTTGCAGCGCGATGGGCAGACGATTCACATGACTGTGAATCTGGTCAATACAAAGACCCTGCGCCAGATCGGGTCGGTGCCGCTCGAAGACCGTGCCGGAGACTTTTCTTCCCTGGAAGATGAGGCCGTGGCGCGCCTCGCGAATTTGATGCACATCGAGGCCACGCCCGAGATGCTGCGGGCGACCGGCGGCGCGGTGAATGCCGGAGCCTACGAGTCCTATCTGAAGGCTCTCGGATACACACAGCGCTACGACAAGCCGGGAAATCTCGATCTGGCGATCGCGGAGCTCGGTAACGCGGTGAAGGCCGATCCGAGATTTGCCCTGGGATTCGCGCAGCTCGGTGAAGCCTACCGACTGAAGTATCAGCTCGACAAGAACACGAAGTGGGTCGACGAGGCGCTCGCGAATTGTCAGAGGGCGCAGCAGTTGGACGATCGACTACCCATCGTCTATGTAACGCTCGGGCACATCCATCGCAATACCGGGAAATACGATCTGGCGTTGCAGGAGTATCAGCGGGCGCTACAGCTCGATCCACGTAGTCCGGATGCGGTCATAGGATTAGCCGACTCCTACGACAGTGCGGGCCGCCTGGCCGATGCGGAAGCGGCTTACCGGCGGGCGGTGGCGCTACGTCCGGATTCATGGGAAGGATACAACCAACTCGGCGCCTTTCTCGACAGTCACCAACGCTACGATGAAGCCGTTGCCCAGTATCGTCGCGCCATTCAACTCACTCCCGACAATGCGGCTCTCTATCTCAACCTCGGAGGCGTTTACAGCGACATGGGTGAAAAACACTATGCCGAGGCCGAGCAGATGATTCGGAAGTCGCTGAGTCTTGAGCCGAGCTACGCGGCCTATGCCAACCTTGGATATCTCTATAACCAGGAACTGAAGTTCAGTGACGCAGCCGCGACCACCGAGAAAGCCCTGGAACTCAATGAGAAGGACTATCTGGTCTGGGGCAACTTAGCCATAGCCTATGAAGGCTTGAAGGACCAGGCCAAAGCGAGCCGGGCGCGGGATAGGGAAATTGCCGTGCTCGAGCAGACGCTGGTGGACAATCCGCGGGACGCCGGGATGCAGTCGGATCTGGGCCTGCTCTACGCCAAGAAAAAAATGCGCGAAAAAGCGATTTCGCGCATAGAATCGGCGCTTGTGCTTTCCCCTGATGATCCGAATGTTCTGGCAACCGCCGGCGAAGCGTACGAAGACTTGGGGAATCGGGGGCTTGCTCTGCAGTGCATCGAAAAGAGCCTGCAAAAAGGCTACGGCCTTGCGGCCCTGAAAAACGTCCCGGCCCTGCAAGGGTTGTTATCGGATCCCAGCTTTAAACCAAGCGGAAAGTAAGTAACTCAATTCGAATCGAAAAGGAGCCAGCCATGGCCGCACGTCATCTTCCGCACGTTCCAGAGGGAGCAGTTGCTCTAACGATCGCCATCGACGGAACTAACACCGCGCACCCCCAGGCTGTCCGGATCGCGGGAGGCCCAAACCAGCAGATCACTTTCACGAACAACTCGGGAGGCACGATCTCCATCCAGTTTGAACCCAATCCTCCTGGACCGACGATGTTTTCCAACATCATCGGTCTTGCCAACGGTGCGACGGACACACAGACGGCCAACGTCGACCTCAACGGCAACGGAGCGGTGAACTATTACGTTTACGACGCGAACAACAACCCCTACGGCCCATTCGGCATTGAGATCGGCAACGGCCCGTTGTACGTATCCGTCACATACAATGCGGCCAAGGTCGCCGGCCAGTGCACTCCCGATCCGATCGCGCTCCCATCGAGTGCCCACCTGGTGATGTACTCGACCGACTACAACTACACGGTCAAGTGGCCCACCAGCTTTGGCGATCCGTTTTCGCCGCTACTGACGTCCGTTGTCCCCGGCGCTCCAAACAATAGTCCAGTCCAGGAAGTCGCGAACTTGCAGAGTTACTCGTATACGGTCAAGTCCACCAATCCAGTGTTGGGCACGGGCAACGGCGGAGGCCGGGTGATCGTCAAGGGATCGTAGTGTGCTGGGCGGAAAAGGCGGCGAGCGGGTTCGCCGCCTTTTTCATGCACTCTCTCCGATCGATACCCTGATAACGATAATCGTTCCCGAAACCCGCGTTGCACCTCATTGCAACCACTGGACTTCCTCCGGGAACTCTTCCCTGCCCCGCGGAGTCTAAGTAATCAGGCGCAGGGTCATCGGTAACCTCTCCGCCTGGAATTAAGATTCCCGTTTGGGCCTAAAGTGACTCTATAATCGAGGGTAACGCCGCCATGGCGGGAGCTACGACATTGGGCGAACTTGCCAGCGCTATCGGGGCCCGGAGTGCCGAATCGGCCGTTATTGCCGAACTCAAGGCCGGTTCAGAAGACGCCTACGCGTGGCTGATCGGCGAGTTTCATCAGCCCATTTACGGCCTCATTTATCGCATCGTAAACGATCCGTCGGACGCGGCTGACACCACGCAGGATGTGTTCCTGAAAGTCTTCCGCGGGATGAAGCATTTTCACGGCGAGTCTAGCCTGAAGACCTGGATCTATCGCATCGCCCTGCACGAGGCGGCAAACCGGCGGCGCTGGTGGTTCCGGCACAAAGCGCAGGAAACTCCGATTGAGCCGGTCGTTTCCGGCGACTGCGAGTTTTCGGGACCTTCCGGAGAAGACCGGCTGGTCGATCCGGGCGAGTCTCCATTTGAGAAATTCGCCCACACCGAGGTGCAAGCCGCGGTGGAGCAAGCGCTGCAACAGGTGCCGGAACCTTACCGGACCGCTTTGATTCTGCGGGATCTGGAAGAGATGTCGTACGAAGAGATTGCGGAAGTTCTGGCGATTTCGCTCGGCACGGTGAAATCGCGCATTACGCGCGGGCGCGACGCGCTGCGCAAGAAGTTAACGGCATATGTAAAGGACGTAGGTCCGGAGTTAGGTCTGGTCGCTCCTGCTGAGAGTAGCGCCGAAGAGCGCGCAAGTCGGAGTCATAGTCCGAGAGATTCAAGAGAAGGTTCGCGTGGTGGCAGAGAGGTTCAGGTAACGCCATGAACTGCGATGACAAAGAGTACGTTGTGAAGAACGACGTCAAAAACGACGTCAGAAAAAAAGAAGAGACGAGCTGCGCCAAGATTCAGCAGCTGTTCTCGCCCTATCTCGATGGGCAGGTGAACGGCGCGGAGATGCGTGCCGTCTCGCGCCATGTGGAACAGTGCGCCGATTGCGCCCAGGAATTCAAATCGATGCAACGCGCACAGCAATTGTTGACGAGTGTGGGTAGGAAGAAAGCTCCGGCCGACCTCGCGTTGAAGTTGCGGCTGGCAATTTCGCGCGAAGCGGCACAAAGCCGCCGTCCGCGGTTTGAAGGCATGCTGGTTCGGCTGGAGAACACGCTCAACGCGTTCATGGTTCCGGCAACCGCGGGGATGGTCAGCGCCGTGTTGTTTTTCGGGCTCCTGCTCGGCTTCTTCGCTTTGCCTGCCGAGCTGCTGGCGAGCAGCGGCGACGTTCCTCTGACGCTCTATACCGGCCCACAGCTTGAACAGTCGGCCTTTGGCACTACGCTCGGCAACATGGGCGAGGATGC
The DNA here is from genome assembly GCA_035308395.1 of Terriglobales bacterium. Classification (GTDB taxonomy): domain Bacteria; phylum Acidobacteriota; class Terriglobia; order Terriglobales; family Acidobacteriaceae; genus Acidiflorens. The sequence continues at coordinate 130,755 of DATGGT010000125.1, read as the reverse complement.
CGTGGTAGTCGAAGCTTACGTCGACGCCAACGGACGGGTGCAAGATTACCGCATCCTGTCGCAACCCGACGACGCGCAGGCCGTGCTGCCGCAACTGAAAAACCTGCTGATTTTCACGACGTTCCGTCCCGCGCTCTCGATGGGCCGTCCAACGACGGGAACGGCAGTGCTGTCGTTTTCGAAGATCAGCGTTCGGGGATAGGACGCGGTCGTCGATCGCCGCAACGCCAGAACCGGGGCGTGCGCGAAACAAAGCTGGACATCGGTCCGTGAACAGTGGTCCGCGAACATCGGTCCGTGAACATCGGTCCGAACGCACGGCCGACCGCATCGTGAAATCGACCAGAATTGCGAAAGTGATCCGAATTGCAGGTGTCGGCGTGTTGGCAACCGCTGCCATCGCGCAAACGCCCCCGCCGCAACCGCCGCCATCTTTTGTGTTTTCTTCCGGCCAATCAAGCCTCTGCGTCCCGGTCGAAGTGGTTGCGAATGGGCTGGTTCTTATGCAAGCTGCGGTCAACGGCCACTCGGGCTGGTTCATTCTCGACAATGCATCGCAGGGATTTACGGTCGACGCGGAATTTGCGCGGCGCAATTCTCTTTATGTCGCTGACCGGGCACACGCCCGCGGAGGAGGCGCCAGCTCAATCGATGCGGGTGTGGTGCATGATGTCCGTATAAGCCTGCAAGGGCTAGACCTCGACCATCGCAATCTTGTCGTGATCGCGCTGAAGGCGATTGAGCCCGCTATCGGTCACACTGTAGACGGCATTTTTGGGTTCGCGTCTGTTCGACGATCTAACCGTTGTTATCGACTACGACCGGCCTTGCGTGTCGATTTACCGGCCTGATCAGTACCATGCCACGAGCCAGGAAAGCTCAGTCCCAATTCGCCTCGACCAACACGGATTCCCGTTCGTCGATGCGTCCATTGCGTTGCCGGGAATGGAACCGGTACGCGGCAGCTTTCTGATCGATGGAGGCGCCAATACCTTCGCGGATATTTACAAGCCATTCGCCGCGGCCCACGGAATTCCGCCGCACGGCATGAAGCTCTTGGATGATCCTGGAACGAGCACCGGAGGGCGCACTGAGTCTCGAGACGGGCGAGCGGATCGGATTGACCTCGGGCCGTATTCGATCAGGAATCCTCCCATTACCCTCGCCGAGGACACCGAGGGCCTAATGGCGGCGACGGACTATTCGGGCCTCATTGGCAGTGAGTTTCTTCAGAGATTTACCGTGACCTTCGACCATCGCCACAAAAGTCTCTGGCTAAAACCGAACCGTCACTACGCGGAGCTGCCAGCCTATGACGGCAGCGGCTTGAGAATTCGCGCCGACCCTCCTGATTTTCACCGATTCGTCGTGACTAGGATTGTTCCCGAATCGGCCGCCGCCAGAGCCGGCATTCTCCCGGGAGACGTCATCACCTCGATTGCCGGCCGTCCTGCGCGGGATGTGACGTTGACCGAACTGCGCGACCTGCTATCGAGACCGGATGCGCACGCCGCCCTTGGAATCAGACACGGCGATCGGCAGCTCCAGGTGGAACTACAGCTTCGCCCACTCCTTTAACGAAGAGGTTCCGCAACGTTGCAGCGACCACGAAGAAGTGGGACCAACCGCGGGGCGGGCAGGTGCCATGCCTTGACCTGCTCCACGGTTTGACCCCGAATTGAGCAGTTCGTACACTACTATTTAGCGCATCCGTCTAATGTTCGCGATGGTGAGGAATTCCCTGGGAAAAATCGTTCGACTGTCGTTGGCTTTGAGCCTCTTGCTTGCCGGACCCATCTGGGCCCAGAGCCGTCCGCAAGTGTCTCTCGAAACAAGCGAAACTCTCTTTACCGTCTTGAGCGCAATCAACACCTGCGGCTATGACCAGGAACTGAGTGCGTCCGACCCGCTTCGAACCGAGATCCGGACGGAAATCGCCAAGGCGGTCCACAACACGGCCGGGGTTCAGGACGCGGTCACTCCGATGTGCGTCCTTTATCGAAAGCATCAGGCATCGGACGACGCACGCGATCTTTCGATGTACGTGTCGCTGGCTCTGTATTTGGGGGAAGCTCCGGGTTTCGAGCTAAAAGTGAAGCCGGGAGAACTTCCGCCGGATGCGAACGTCGTGGTCGACATGATTCCGCTGATTCGAACCTTCTATGAGAAGGCCGGTTTGCACGCCATCTGGGAGCGGCACCGGGCACGCTATTTCGAATTGAGCGAGGTCTATCACGGGCCGCTGGCGAAAATGACGTTCGACACCGAGATTTATCTGAGGATGCCATCGACTGGCTATCTCGGGCGGCAGTTCACCGTCTATCTGGATGCCATGGGTGCGCCGGGGCAGACCAACGCGCGCAATTACGCCTCCGACTACTATGTCGTGATTTCGCCGAGTGCGGGCACGGCGATCAAGATGCAGCAGATCCGGCATACCTATCTGCACTACCTTCTCGATCCGATGGCGCTGAAGAGCGCCAGCTATTTCAAGCGTCTGGAACCGCTGCTTGGCGACGTGAAGAACGCTCCCATGGACGACGCGTTCAAGACCAACATCTCGCTGCTGGTGACCGAATGCATGGTTCGCGCGATCGAAATGAGGCTGGCCAAGAGTCCCGACGCGGAGCGCAACCAGACCCTCGAGGAAGACGACAAGGAAGGGTACATTCTTACGCGGTATTTCTATGACGCGCTGATAAAGTTTGAAAAGGACGCCTCGGGCATGCGGAATGCTTATCCGGACCTGGTGGGATCGATTGAAGTGGGCAAGGAAATGAAGCGAGCCTCGCAGATACAATTTGCGGAAGAGGCATCGCCCGAACTGCTGCATTTGCCGGGGAAGAAAGATGAAAAGCTGTTGCTGAGCGCTGAAAGACGACTGGCGGCCGGCGATCCTGAGACGGCGCAGAAATTGGCGCAAAAGGCGCTCGATGAGCAACAGGAAGATTCGGGACGCGCGCTCTTCATTCTGGCTGAAGTCGCCACCGCGAACCGCGACATGGATGGCGCGCGCGCGTTTTTTGAACGGGCGCTGGAGTCGGCCCGCGAGCCCAAGGTGATCGCGTGGTCGCATATTTATCTGGGTCGCATTTACGATTTAAGGGAAGATCGATTCGCCGCTATGGAGCAGTATCGGGCCGCACTCAATGCGTCGAGCACGCTGCCGGAAGCGAAATTGGCGGCACAAAAGGGGTTGGATCAGCCTTACGAGCCACCGGTGCCAAAACAGCCGGAGTAAGAGTTCAGTCACAATTTAGTCACGAAGGGACAGCCGGATCGGTCGTCCACTCTTAGTGTCGAAATCTTGCGTTATGGGAGACAGCATGAAGCGAACAGCAGTCATTCTTGGGATACTCAGCCTCGCGGTTTGGGCTCAGGCACAGACGGCCGGACAACCGGCGCAAACGCCGCCGCCAGCCAGTCAGACGGCGCCACCAGCAGGCACAACCCCCGATGCGTCAGCAGCGCCGGCGGCGAAACGTCCGCCGCAGGCCAAAACACAGCCGGAATTCGAGGCCTGGAAAACGGCCTCAGCGGCGACCGATGCACCCGGACTCGAGAAGGCGTCCGACGATTTTGCCACCAAGTTCCCAGACAGCGAACTGCGCGTTCTTCTCTACAAGAACGCGATGCGCCTCTACCAGAATGCCAACAACGCGGAAAAGACCGAGGCCATGGGGCGCAAGGTTCTCACCTTCGACGCGGACGATCCTGAGGCTCTGGTGACCGTCGCCGAAGTAATCGCGGAGCGGACGCGCGATTCGGATATCGACAAAGATCAGCGCTATGGCGATGCCGTCGCGATGGCAAAGAAAGCCACGGAGACGGTGGACACAGACGTCCAAGTCCCGACGGGCACACCGCAGGAAAAGATCGACGCCTATAAAGCGCTACTGCGTTCGAACGCCTATTCGATTCTCGGCACGATCGCTTACAAGAAAGACGACTTCGTCACTGCGCAGGAGAATCTGCAGAAGTCTATCGACGCTTTCCCAAGCAACCCGGATCCGGTTGTGGTTCTGCGTCTGGCGCTGGCGATCGACAAGCAGGGAACGGCGGCATCCGGAGACGCACAGGCGAAGTTATATGCGCAAGCCCTGAAGGTGGCCAATCGAGCGGTCGAATTGACGCAGGAAAATACCGCGATAGGAACCCCCGCGCGCAGCGAACGAGACCGTTTGCAGAAACTCACGCAAAGCGCGGGTCCGGCTGCTGCGACACCTCCGAAAAACTAGTCGCCGATTCGTGGAGATGCGGCCAGCCGCGTCTCCACTGCGGCCCGTCGCGGTCCCCTCATCTGTGATCAAGTCACGCGAAATCGCTGAACTGGAGAAAAAGCTGGGGCACCATTTCCAGCGCCCGGAGTTGCTCGAGCAGGCACTCACACACAGCTCGCAGGCACGCGAGCTAGAGGCTCTGGGTGCGAGCGCGGGTTCGTCCGGCGGAATTTCGCCTGGCGGCGACAACGAGATGCTCGAGTTCCTCGGCGACGCCGTGCTCGGGCTGGTTACGAGCGAAACGCTGTTCCATCGCTTTCCTGAATTTCAGGAAGGGCAACTCTCCAAGCTGCGCGCACATCTGGTCGGGCAGCGCCATTTGCTGGGGGTGGCCGAACAGCTTGAGATTGGGCACTACATGCGCCTTGGCCGCGGCGAGGAAAAAAGTGGCGGCCGCAACAAGGCGAGCCTGCTCGTGGACGCCCTCGAAGCAATTCTGGCGGCCCTTTATCTCGACGGCGGCTGGCAAGTCACGCGTGAGTTCATCGTGCGCACCATCGTGGAACCGGAACTGGCCAACATGCAACTCGAAACCAGCGCGATTCCGGTGATGGATTTCAAGTCGGCGCTGCAGGAGGCGTTGCAAGCGAGGGGCGTGGCGCAACCCGTCTATGCGCTCGTCAAAGAAGAAGGTCCTGAACACAAGAAGACTTTCACCGTCGAAGTGAGACTGCCGGCACCAGCCAAGGGAGATTTCGTGGGGCGGGCACAGGGTCCGACGAAAAAGCGCGCGGAACAGGAAGCGGCGCGGCAGGTTTTGGAGCATCTGTCGGCGTCAGCACGTGCATCCGACCTTGCATAGATATAGACGCGCGGCGTGTCCCGTCTCTATTTAGTCTTCTTTGGTGCCTCTTAGCTATGTCGTGGAGTGAGAAGATTTCCGCCGGGGATTGGCCTTCGACGATTCAGTCGGTCGCGGGAACGATCGTGATCGCTGTCTTCGTGGTCACTTTCCTTGTCCAGGCTTTCACGATCCCGTCGGAATCCATGGAGAAGACGCTCCTCATCGGTGATTACCTCCTGGTCGATAAGTTCTGCTACGGCGGGACCACGGGATGGAACCGTCTGATGCCCTACCGCAAGGTAAAGCGAGGCGACGTGATCGTCTTTCATTACCCGGTGAATCCGGCGCAGGACTTCGTGAAGAGGGTGGTCGCTATCCCCGGAGACCGGCTGCGGATGATCAACAAAGTGGTTTACATCAACGGATCACCGGTACGCGAACCTTACGTTCAATTCATCACTTCGCTGCGCAATTATTATCGCGACGATTTTCCGCGGACTGACTCTCCTGACTTTGCCGTCGATGCCAAATGGTGGAAGGAAATGCCGAAACTGGTCGAGGACCACCAGTTGATTGTTCCTGAAGACCATTATTTTGTGATGGGCGACAACCGCGATGACAGTCAGGACAGCCGATACTGGGGTTTCGTGCCGCGGGCAAATATTATCGGGCGGCCGCTTCTGATCTATTGGTCGTCGAACACCGCTGACCTCGCCGGTTCGCCGAGTGTGGGTGATAGACTTTATCACCTCGCCTATGCCGTGACGCACGTGTTTCAGATCACGCGCTGGGAACGTACGTTCCGGTGGGTGCACTGATCGGGCAATCGCGATTGGCACGAAGAAATCTTCTTAACGGATGACGAAGCACGAATGACGAAGAATGTAATGACGAAAACGCTGAAGGAAGAAAAGACACAAGCCGTGGAGCCTGAGGCTCCCGAGGCTCGCGAAGAAACAACGGTCGAATTTCTGGCATCGCTGGCCGAGGTTTTGGTGACGGGTCTGTTCATCATCACGTTCGTCCTGCAGGCGTTTGAAATTCCCTCCGGCTCCATGGAGGACACGCTGCTCGTGGGTGATCACCTCTTCGTGAACCGTGTGCAATTCTCCGCTCCGACGCGATGGCTGGGACGTCTGCTTCCTTATCGCGACGTCCGTCGCGATGAAGTCGCGGTGTTCATGGCGCCCGAGCAGCCGGGCTTGTTTCTGGTGAAGCGGATCATTGGTGTGCCCGGCGACCGCATCCATATGCGCGACGATGTTGTCTATCGCAATGGCGTGAAACTCGATGAGCCATACGTCCGCCACAAACGCGAACACAGCCCTTATACCGATAATTTTCCCGCTGTGTCGCCCCTGGAATACGTAAGAAATGAAAAATGGGCGGAGGAGTTGCCGTCGCACATTGTGGGAGAAGATCTCGTCGTCCCGCCCGACAGCTACTTCGCCATGGGCGATAACCGCGAAAACAGTTACGACAGCCGCTTCTGGGGCTTTGTTCCGCGGCAGAATCTTATCGGCCGCCCCATGTTTATTTATTGGTCCTTCCTGACGCCAGAAAATCAGTATGAAATGCGCGACTGGGGAGATCGGGTAGGATTCCTGTTCCACATCGTCACTCACTTCTTCGGCGACACGCGCTGGTCACGCACTCTCAAGGTCGTGCGGTGACATTGCTGCGGTCTTCCTCGCCACGATTCGGGTTTCTGCGCTCCCGGCGTGGAATGGTTGCCATCGCGGCGTTTTTGTTGATCCTGTTCGTTTTCCGTCCCGGAGTCAACGCCTTGCGGAGCCGCATCTCAGGTTCCATTGGACGCGCCCTCGGACGCCGCGTCGAACTTGACAACGTGCGCCTGCGTTTCTTTCCACGGCCCGGCTTTGATCTCGAGGGGCTCGTTATCTATGACGACCCCGCCTTCAGTGCTGAGCCGATGATTCGCGCGCAGGATGTTTCCGCCGCCATTCGGCTGCGCTCCTTGCTTCGTGGACGGCTTGAGATCGCGACCCTCAGCGCTTCGGAACCCAGCATCAACCTCGTGCGGAGCGGCGAAGGCCGCTGGAACCTCGCCAGCCTGATCGAACGCAATGCGCAAATCCCCGCCGCTCCGACAGCCAAAGCCGCCTACGAACGCCGCCCGGCGTTTCCCTATCTCGAAGCGACCGGCGCGCGCATCAATTTCAAAATCGGACAAATCAAAAAGTCCTACGCATTGATGGATGCCGATGTAGCCCTGTGGCAGGATTCGGAGAATTCCTGGGGGGCTCGACTGAAAGCGGCGCCCGTCCGCACCGACTTCAACCTCACCGATACTGGTCTCGTGGAGATCGACGCCAAGTGGCAGCGAGCGCCGAGTGCGCGCGCGACGCCGCTACAGATGGCTGTGCGGTGGCAGAAGGGGCAACTGGGGCAGATCACGAAATTGCTCAGCGGCAGAGATCGCGGGTGGCGCGGAGAAGTCACCTTCACGGCGAATTTGTCGGGCACTCCCGAGGCCCTGAAGATCGAGAGCCAGACGGCCATCGAAGAGTTCCATCGTTACGATATCGTCGGCAATGAGAATTTGCGGCTGACGGCGCGCTGCTCGGGTCGATATGACTGGGTGACGGCGACCTTAACGGGACTTGGGTGCGAATCGCCGGTCGCCACTGGAAAACTCCGCCTGACTGGCAATTTCGCATTGGCGTCGCAAAGGCTGAGCGATCATCAGAGCGATTTCCCGAACGATGGTCCGAAAGATTTCCCGAGTTATTTTTCGAATTACGATTTGACCCTGGTGGCCGACAAGGTTCCGCTTATGTCAGCCGTCCGATTGCTGCGACAGGCGAAAAAGCAGATTCCGAGCGATCTGGTTGCGAGTGGATTGTTGAATGCGGAATTTCGCGCGACTCGTTCGGCGAGCCAAGCTGGGCAGCGCGGATCCAGCAAATCCCGCCTGTCGTCGACATTGTCGTCATCGTTATTCTCGTCATTACCGGGGCCGCAGTGGACGGGAAACGGTTCTGCGACCGACGTACGCCTTTCGTCGAGCGATGCCGCAGGGATTGACGAGATCGCCCTCGGAACAATCCCGCTGGAACTTGTGGCCGCCGATTCGAAGGTTGCTCGTTCAAGTTCGTCCAGGAACAGAGAAAAAGACCAGGGCCTCGAAGAACCCAACAAAACCTATCTGCGAATCGGGCCGATCGCACTGGCAATGAAGGGGGCCGCGCCTGTCAGTGCCGGAGGCTGGTTATCCGCGGATGGTTATCGGTTCATGCTTCGAGGCGATGCCGAGGTTAAAGACCTATACCGTTTGGAAGGCGTGCTCGGCTTACCTCTGGCGCGTCCTGCCGCGGAGGGATCGGCCAGGTTGGATGTCAGCGTCTCCGGCTCGTGGCAGGGATTTGCCAGCCCTTCAGTATTGGGGAACGCCCAATTGCACAATGTGCGCGCCGAGATGCGCGGCCTGCACACACCGATCGAGATTGCTTCGGCAAACATGATTCTTACGCGCGATAACGTGCTGCTACAGAAAATTCTGGCGCGCACAGGCTCCACCCATTGGAGTGGTGAGGTCACGGCGCCTCGACATTGCGGAGCTCCAAACGGCGGACAAAACTCAATTCCGCGCTCGGGATCGAATATCGTGGTTACTTTGGAAATCACGCCCAATTGTTCCTACCAATTCGATCTCATGGTCGACGAGCTTTCTACCAAGGATCTTTCCGACTGGTTCACGTCTCATCCCGACAAGCGCCCGTGGTACCGCATTCTCAGTTCTGACGCGTCAACGGGGCCTTCACCGCTGCTGGCGATCGAAGCGCAGGGCCATTTGCACGTCGGCCGATTTGCCCTCCAGAAGGCAGTCGTCACCCAGGTTTCGTCCCAAGTCGAAGTGCAGCGAAGCACGATCACGCTCGGAGCCTTGCGTGGACAATTGCTGCAAGGCAAATACCAAGGACGTTGGACGATTGATGCGCGGCATAGTCCTGTACAGTATCGCGGCAGTGGTGCGCTCCAGGGCATCTCGTTGTCGCAAGTCGGCGCATTAATGAACGATGGATGGATTACCGGAACTGCGGACGGAAATTTTGAACTGAACGGAACTGGCGAAACTTTTAGCGATCTGCTGACACACTCGGACGGCACACTACAGTTCGCAATGCGCGATGGCAGTTTGCCTCATCTTCAACTTCCGGGAACAACTGGTCCGATGTCCGTACGCCGTTTCACGGGAGAGCTGAATTTCAAGCAAGGCGCATGGGAATTGACGAACAGCAATCTTGAATCGCACGGCGCCATGTTCAACATCAAGGGAACAGCATCTGCTGCGGACGGCGTCGACTTTGTGTTAACGCGAAGCGACGAGTCATCGTGGAGCCTGACGGGCACGCTTGCCAAGCCTCATATCGCGGCTGTTGATCGCACGCAGACGAATGCTCAGGTTACGAAGCCGTGATTCAGTGGTTAGTGATTAGTGATTAGTGCTTAGAAGCCAAGAGTCAGTCAGATTTGCGGCTGGTATCCTTCTCCCCTTAAAACTTTTCCCGGCAACGCGCCTGTCATCTTGCCCTTCTCAATCACGGGCACGCCGTTGATCAGCACGTACTCCATGCCTTCCGATAAGCGGTTCGGATCGCCGAAAGTCGCGACATCTCGGACTGTCTCGGGATCGAAAACGACCACGTCGGCCCACATGCCCTGCTTGAGCACTCCGCGGTCTGTGATGCGCATGCGTTGGGCGGGAAGAGCTGCAAATTTGCGGATCGCATCTTCCAGCGTCAGCTTTTTTTCTTCCCGAACATACTTGCGTAGGACGCGTGGAAAGGTTCCGTAGGCGCGCGGATGCGGATGCTCCTCTCCGAGAATGCCATCGGGAGAGGTTCCGGAAGAATCATTGTCGAACGAAACCCAGGGTTGTTGGAGTGCCAACACGATATCCGGCTCTGACATTCCGAAGACGGCGCATTCGGTGAACGCTTTGTCTTCGACGAGCACGTCCAGAAGCGCATCCATCGGATCTTTGTTCCATGCTTTGGCGACGTCGGTGATGCGCTGGCCTTGAAATTTCTTGAGCGTGGGATTTTGAACGGCGGTGATCATGACGTCCTGGGGGCCGGCGATTTCGTCCCATTCGTTGTCCCAGTCCTTCGAGGGCGTCTCCATATCCTTGCGAATGCGGGCGCGAGTCACTGGATCTTTCAGCCGCTCAATCAATCTGGCATCCCCACCATCGTGGGCCCACGGCGGCACGAACGCCGACATGCTGTTGGACCAGGCGGTATAGGCATAGGTGTCAGCCGACACGTCGAAGCCTTCGGCGCGGGCTTTGTTCACGCGCGCCACAAGCTCGGGCATGCGTCCGAAGTTCGCCTTGCCCGCGACTTTGACGTGCCATATTTCGACGGGAATATGCGCCTCGCGTCCGATGCGAACCGCTTCATCGACTGACTCGAGAACCGCGTCCCCTTCACTGCGCATATGCGTGGCGTAAATGCCGCCGAATTTCGACGCTTCGGAGGCCAGAGCGATGATCTCTTCGGTCTTCGCATAAGGAGCGGGCGCATATTCGAGCGAGGTCGATACTCCCACGGCGCCATCGCGCATGGCGTCGCGCACCAGAGCTTTCATCTTTTCCAACTGCTCGGCCGTGGGCTGCACGTCAGCGTCGCCAAGCACCATGCGTCGCACTTGGGTTGCGCCGACGTAGCTCGCGAGGTTGATGCCCATACCTTGTTTCTCGAGGCGCGCGAAATATTGGCGGAACGTTCGCCAGTCAGGATTGACCTTGTAATGCTCGTATCCGGGACGATCGTTGGCAATGATCGTGTCGTTCAGAGGAGCGGCGGATCCGCCTTCTCCGGTGATCTCGGTGGTGATGCCCTGATAGATTTTCGACGGAAGCCGCGGATCGACCAGGATCGTCGTTTCCGACTGACCGAGCATGTCGATAAATCCTGGCGCAACAACTTTACCTTGCGCGTCGACGGTACGCTTGCGCTCGGCGGCTGATAGATTGCCGATCGCGGCGATGCGTCCGTCGCGAATCCCGACATCGCCGGAATACCACGGAGAGCCGGTGCCGTCGATGATGTGTCCGTTGGTGATGACGATGTCGAAAGGCGCGTCAGCGGCGAAGGCGAGGCCGAAACAGACCAGCACCGTCGCGAATATTGATAAAGTGCGATGAATCATGGATGCCAAGGATAGTTCATCCTTGCCGGTAGCGACAATCCGATTCGCCGAGATCTCTTCTCTTAACTATTTTTCGTAACTATTTTTCGATCTTGACGCCTTTCCAGAAGGCCACATGGTTCTGGATATTCTTCGCAGCGGGTTTTGGATTGGGGTAAAACCAGGCAGCGTCGGCGTTCGTTTTGCCGTTCACTTCTACGTTGTAGTAGCTCGCGGTGCCCTTCCACGGGCATTCGGAGTGTTTCGCGCTCGGCTTGAAGTATTCGGACTTGATCGCGTCTGGCGGGAAATACTGGTTCCCTTCCACTTCGACGATTTGATTCGATTCTGCGATGACGGTATTTTCCCAGGTCGCTTTGGCCATAACAACATAGATGGCGGGCGCGGCGAGCCGTCGCAAAGATTTACGCGCGAATCTGGCCTACGCGACGGCGTAGCGCGGCGGGCATTCCCGCGCGCGCAAAATGCTGATCGCTTCTTTCAGCGAAGAGATTTCGAAGACCGCCGTAAGATGGGTCGCGTCAAGCATCCGGCGAAAGAACACCGGAGGATTCACCAGTTTCATCTTAGCGGCGTTCTGCGCGGCCCAGCGTTTCACGAGCAGAAGAGTGCCCAAGCCTCCGGCGTCAAGCTGCGAAACCTCGGTGACGTCAAGCACGAGGACACGGATGCGCCCTAGTTGTTCGATCCTGCGCCGGAACTGGTCGAGTGCGGCACCACGCACCATGCGGCCTGAGCAGTTGACGACCGCGACATCCTGCAAGCATTCGACTTGATATTGGAGTTCCATATGTCTCTTCATACGAACCAGCCTTTAGGAAAGTTCCCCGAGCCGTTGTTACGAATTGGACGCTTGAAAGGGGGATACGTGATCAGTGGAAAATCAGTTTGCAGAGATCGAATCTTCGAATATTGCTGACGCGCAAAGACTTATCGCAAGTATTGAGAAATTATGAATTTACAGTCCAGCTTCGATCCGCGAACGAGGATCGAGCAGGTCGCGCAGCGCGTCGCCGATAAAGTTGAAAGCAAGCACCGCGAGCATTACGGTCACTGCGGGAAAAAGGACGAGATGGGGCGAGTCGAAAAGGTGCGAGCGGGCGTCATTGAGCATCGATCCCCAGCTAGCGGTGGGCGGAGGCACGCCGAGTCCGAGAAAACTCATCGTCGCTTCGGCGAGGACTGCGCCTGCCATTCCGATTGCGGCCTGCACAATCACGGGCTGAATAATGTTGGGCAGAATGTGACGCGTGATGATGTGAAGATCTCCGGCACCGAGTGCGCGGGCGGCCTCTACGAATTCGCGCTCGCGCACGGCCAGCACTTGCGCTCGCACCAGACGGGCGTAGCCGACCCAGCCTCCGAGCGAGAGCGCGAGAACGAGATTGAAAATGCCGGGACCGCGGAAGGCCACAAAAGCGATTGCGATCAGGATTCCCGGGAATGAAAGAAATGCATTCATGAGAACGACATTGACGAAACGGTCGATGGCTCCGCCGTAATAGCCAGCAACGCTGCCGATGATGAGGCCGAGAAGAAGCGAACCGGCGACCACGCTGCCGCCGACGATCAGCGAAATTCGCGCGCCCCAGATCAGGCGAGAGAGGATGTCGCGTCCGAGTTCATCGGTTCCGGCCCAGTGCTGCGCGGAAGGCGATTGCAGGCGGTTCGGCAAATCGATGTGCGCCGGATCTTGCGGGGCGAGCCATGGCGCGAAGATCGCAGCAAAGACAAAGATCGCGACGAGCGCCACGCCCAAGGCAGCCAGGGGGTTGTGGCGGGCCAGACGGGTGCTGCTGGCGAGTTGCCAGCGGTCGGTGGTCAGGGGCCAGTTCGTTGCCATTTCGAGTTCGTTAATCGCTGGGATTGATCAGGCCTGAAAAGTCCCGATTCGGAACTGTTTTCGGCACTATGTTTACTGGTTGGTACCCCCACCCCCTCCCCCCTGGCTCTAAAGGAATCAGTGAGTTAGAGAGAATTTTTTGACTCGGTCTTTGAAAAATAAGGACTTATATCAAAGTATTGCGGAATAAGGAGTTAGAGGATATTTCCACCAGCTCCACTTTCCTTACTCGTCAAAGGCCGGCTCCATTTCCCGAGGTAACGGGCTTCGTTTGTTCCCATCAAGCTTGGTCTGCCCGATTTCTTAAGTCAAGTTCTTTCTCGGATAGAACGCGACGAAGGAGGCGGATCACGTCTGGAGATGCCGCGAATTTACGTTGTGCCACTTGTGATCTATAAGTTACAATGACTACAATGGAAATCCGCCGCTATCTGACCGAAGGAGGTCGCGATGTTTTCGGTGAGTGGGTGGCGAATCTGAAGGATGCGCGAACCAGGGCCAAGATTGGCGCTCGAATTGATCGGCTCGCGGTGGGGAACTTCGGGGACTGCAAAGCATTGGGAAGCGGCCTGCATGAATTGAAAATCGATTGGGGCCCGGGCTACCGCGTTTACTACGCTTTGGTTCGCAAAGAGTGTGTTTTGCTACTCGGCGGCGGCGATAAACGCAGGCAAGCATCGGACATTGATCGTGCGCGAAAATATCTGGTGGACTACAAGGAAAGGACGTCATGAAACAAAAGGCAAGCACTTCTCACGATGAGGCTGTTATTCGGCAGCTGCGCGACGATTCGGAGTTTGCTGTCGAGTATCTTCGAGCGGCATTGGAGGATGACGACGAGCCGGGCGTGCTGCTGATTGCTCTGCGCCGCATCGCGGAGGCTCGGGGCGGCATTGCCAAGGTGGCGAAGGCTGCCGGTATTGAACGCGAGAGCCTGTACCGCGCGTTATCAGTTCGAGGGAACCCTCGGCTCTCAACGCTGGTGGCCGTGACTAAGGCGGTGGGGTTGAGGCTTACGGTGGAGGCGGCGCGGTAGAAGTGAGGGGTGGGCTATGAGTAATGTCAAACAGGATGTTGAATCTTTATTGAAGCGGCTGCCGGACGACGTCTCGGTTGAAGACCTTCGATATCATCTCCACGTTCTCGACAAGGTGCGTCGCGGACTTGAGGATGCTCGTGTGAACGGGACTCTGTCCCAGGAAGAAGTCGAGAGTCGCTTCGGCAAATAGCTCACCTAATCTGGTTGGGACTTCGGAAAAAATCGCATGGTATACACAGCAGTGGAATCCCACCCTTGCGCACAGAACGCGCAAGGATGGGGCACCCGGCACCCGGCACCATTGTACACCAGTTTGGTGCATGGTTAGTCGAAGTCCAGCGGACCCAGGTTACCGCCCAAAGGACGGGCGCGAACCTGGGGCACCTAGGAAACGATTACTGCCGTATCCTCGGGTTCACCGCCGAATAAAGTAAGTCAGTCAAAAAATTCACCGCGACATACGTCAGCCCGATCGCCAAAATGCATCCCTGCACGAGATAGTAATCGCGGTTTGCGATGGCCTGGATTGTAAGTCGTCCGATGCCGGGCCACGAAAATATGGTTTCGGTTACGATTGCACCGGCCAGCAGCGCTCCGAATTGTAATCCTAGAACGGTCAGGATTGGGATCATGGCGTTGCGCAGGGCGTGCCGGTAAACTACCGTCCGCTCGGGCAGGCCTTTGGCGCGGGCGGTGCGGATGTAGTCCTGGCCTAGCTCTTCGAGCATCGATGTGCGGACCATTCTTGTCAGGATCGCGGCCAGGGCGCTCCCCATCGTGATGGCCGGAAGCACCAGGTGCGCGAAGGTGCCGGAGCCGGAGACGGGGAGCCATCCTAATTTGACGGCGAAAAATAAGATCAGCACCGGGCCCAGCGCGAAGTTCGGGAACGACAGGCCAAACAAGCTGACGACGCTTAGGGCGCGGTCGTCCCACTGATTTCGCCTTTGGGCTGAGCGCACGCCGGCGGGGATGGCGAGGATGATGGCTACAAACAGCGCCGCCAGCGTGAGCTGCAAGGTAGCTGGATAGCGTTTGACGATGAGGCTGGTGACTCCTACGTTGAAGCGCAGCGATTTGCCCAGATCTCCGTGGAGTACGCCTTTCCAGTAGTTCAGGTATTGCTGGCCTAACGGGACGTCGAGGCCGTAGGCGTGTCTTGCGGCTTGTATGTCTCCGGCAGCGGCGCCTTCTCCGAGCATTTGCTGGATGGGGTCTCCGGGGACGAAGTGAATCAGCAGGAAGACGGTCGAGACGACCAGCCAGATGACTGGAAGCGTGTAGGCTACACGTTTGAGTATTTGCCCGACCATATTTGCCCGACAATGTCAGGATAGCTATTCTCTCAGTTGTCGTAGCAGGAGCAAAGCGGGTTCGTCCGTGACTGGGGTTTCTGTCTCACTCGAAGCCATCTCACAACGAACGAAGGGATAGACTGCAGCATCCCTCAGGGGCTGAAGCCCGCACAGATTTCAGACGGACGCGGCCTTGAAGGGCCGCTCTTCCACGGTGGTGCGAACGTTGTAGTGCGAAAATTCCTCAGTGGGGTTTGATGGGCAGGGCGCGGCTTTACCCGTGCCCTTTCAAAGCCATTTATGAGGTAGCTTCATATAACGATCGCTAATTCGGGGGCTCCCTTTGAGCGGTACGAATATTTCAGTTGTTATGGCAGCTCTGTTTTCAGTCGCGTTGTTTGCCCAGTCCGTGACGGAGTACACGCCCACGGGTACGATGCGCAACTATTTTGTTGGCGCGTGGAAGCTGGTGTCGACGGAGAACAGATATCCGGACGGACGCGCCGTGCCTTTCGCCGAATTCGGGGCGGATGCTACGGGCTTCCTCATGTATACGGCTTCGGGCCACATGTGTGCGGAGTTGATGAAACCGGGGCGACGCCGGTGGGCTGATGACAGTAGGCCCAGCGCCTCGGAGGCGGCGGATGCCCTCAGCGGTTTTCTTTCATATTGCGGCACATTCGAACTGCGCGAGGGCGAGCACGTCATGGTGCATCGGCCGGAAACGTCTTCAGCTCCGAACTGGGTGGGAACGGTTCAGGAGCGTCCGTATCACCTGGTGAGCGCCGACCGGTTCTTTTTTCGCGGGCAGCTCAAGGAAAGGCAAAAAGACGGGACGGAAATTCCGGTTACGTGGACGATTACGTGGGAGCGGATGAAATAGTGGTTAGTGGTTAGTGGTTAGTAGTTGGTAGAAGTCGTAAATCGTCAATCTCCGGTGGCGCTTTGGACGGAGGTTGCCGGCGGCGCGACCACCTGCAGCGGCTCGATTCTTACCGTCGCGACGCGGTGGCCGTCCATCTTTTCTGCGACAAAACGTCGTCCTTCATATTCGAATGACTCGCCGCCTGTCGGCATTTTCTGCAACCTCGACAGAACGAAGCCGGCCAGGGTCTCGAAGCCCTCGTCTTGCGGGAGCTTCATTTCATACTGCGTTTCGAGGTCGCGGATGTTGACCGATCCGTCTAACACCAGCGGGGCATTCGCGTCGGTGACTTCGGGCTCGGACGAAGCCACGTCGAACTCGTCCTCCAGTTCGCCGACCAATTGCTCCAACACATCTTCAACGCTGATCACTCCTGCGGTCGAGCCGAACTCGTCGACGACAACCGCCAGGTGGCGCTTGCGCTGCTGGAATTCGTTGAGCAAAGCGAGCAGCGACTTGGTTTCCGGAACGACCAGCACATCGTGCATGATCTGGCCGATTTTCATCTGGGCAACGCGTTCGGCCGAAGGAGCGGCCATCTGGCCGAAACGCAGACGCAGGCGCGTCCAGCGCATCAGGTCCTTGGCGTATAGCACGCCGATGATGTGTTCGGGGCCGCGCTGCGGATCGTAGACGGGAACGCGAGAGTGCTGCTCATCGACGACGCGTGACATGGCTTCGTCCAGATTCAGGTCAGAGGGCAAAGAGAAAATCCTGGTGCGCGGCACCATCACTTGGCGGGCAGTGATGTCATCCAGTTCGAGGCCGTTCAGGAGCATCTCTTCGAGTGCGGGCGAGAGCTGCCCCGAATGGTGGGCGGCGGTGATGATGAGCTTGAGTTCGTCGGGTGAGTGGACGGAGCCGTGCCTGATTTCGCGCACACCAAAGACACGCAGGACAAAGCCGGCAGCGCGGCTCATGCCAATCGTTAACGGCCGGGTGACGGTCAGGAAAACGTCCATGGGAGCGGCTACGGCGAGCGCGACTCGTTCGGCGCGTTGCAAGGCCAGAGACTTTGGAACGAGTTCTCCGAGGATGACGTGCAGGCTGGTGATCATCACAAAGGCTACGCCTACGGCGATGGCGTGAGCGTAAATGACGGCGTGGGGGATGCTTCCAATCCAGGACTCGAACAGCCGCGCCAGGACGGGTTCTCCCAGCCAACCGAGGGTCAGACTGGTAACGGTGATGCCAAGCTGCACGCCGTTTACGACCCGGCTGAGTTGCTGGTGGAGTTTGAGGACAGTGCGGGCGCCGACGCGCTGCGCTTCGATCAGTTGCTGGATGCGAGTTTCGCGGACGCTGACCAGCGCGAACTCGGCAGCGGCGAAGAAGGCATTGGCGGCTACCAGGAGCAGGATGACGAACACCCGCAGCAGCACGTATGCAATCATGGAACCCTAATTCTAACATTCCAAAGGGATAGCGACGGTGGTGACTGAGAATGGGTGGCGCGAAGACAGGAGTGAAGACCGCTGCTGTTGTGCCATCTGGTGCGGAACACTCTCGGCGTACAATGGGTATAGAAATCACAAGACTTATCCCACACCAGTCGCTTTCCTTTTCGTGACCTCGCGGTCTAACTAGATGAAATACGACTGGTTTCGTAATCCGGAATTTTTCGGCCTTTTGTTTGCGGCCGTTTTTGCAGGAACTATTCTCTGGTTTCTTCCGTAACAACAGTTGCATGAAGGTTCTGAGATTCAATTTTTCGCAGGAGGCGGTCGTGGAAGGTAACGGCAGCAGCAAGAAAAAAAAGCGCAAACGCGTAATCATCTGGAGTTCGATCGGAGTTGTTCTGCTGCTCCTGATCGTCACCGGAGTGGTGATCGCATCGAGCGGCGGCACGAAAATCGATCCCTCAAAGCTGGCGAAAGTTGAAAAGGGAGACCTCGCGAAAAGCGTGGTCGCGACGGGCAAGATCGAGCCGATTACAAAGGTCGAGGTCAAGTCGAAGGCCAGCGGCATTGTTAAGAAGCTCTATGTCGATTACGGCGACAGGGTGAAGAAGGGACAGGTGCTGGCCGAGCTCGATCGCGATGAAATTCAGGCTCGCGTCGATCAGGCACGGGCGCAGCTAGAAGCTTCGACGGCCAGCCTGAACGGGACGCGTGCTGACCTGATCCGCGCCCGGGTTGATGCCGAAGGTCCGGACGTTCCTTTGCTCAAGCGCGCCTATGATCGCGCGCAAGGGATGGCCAAGGACGGCGTGGTGTCGGCCTCTGCGCTCGACGATGCCGAGAAGAACTACAAGATGGCGTTGAACAAGCAGAACGTTTCCAAAGCGCAGTTGGAAGTTTTGCAGGCCAAGATCGGGCAGGCTCAGGGACAGATGGCGCAGGATCGCGCTAATTTGAAACAGCTTGAAGAGCAACTTGGATATACGACGATTGAGTCTCCGCTGGACGGCATTGTCTTATCGCGTGACGTCGAGATTGGCGACGCGGTGAGTTCGATTCTGGTGCTCGGTTCGACCGCTACTTTGGTGATGACGCTTGGCGATACCAGCGAGGTCTACGTCAAAGGTAAAGTGGACGAGAGCGACATTGGCAAGGTTTATCTGGGCCAGCCTGCGCGAATTAAAGTTGAGTCGTTCAAGGACAAGACTTTTACCGGCAAGGTTACCAAGATTTCTCCGATGGGCGTCGAAAAAGACAACGTCACGACTTTCGAAGTGCGCGTCTCGATCAATAATCCCGAGGGCGTACTGAAGGCGATGATGACCGCCAACGCCGAGATCATTCTGGAAGAGCACAAGGGCGTGCTGCAAATTCCGGAAGGTTCGATTATTTACGACAAAGACAAGAAGGCGTCAGTCGAGGTGCCCGATCCTAAGGCCAAAGAGGGCAAGAAGAAGCTGGCCGTAAACATCGGGATATCGAACGGCGCGAAGACTGAGTTGCTGAGTGGACTAAAGGAAGGCGATCAGGTGGTGCTGCAGTAGCAAGGTCTCAGGTGCCAGGTCTCAGGTCTCAGGAAGATCTTGCACCTACAACCCAATAGCTGATTAGCGGAGGCGAAAATGACTTACCGTTTTCTAGCTCGACATCGGGCAGTTCGAACACTGGCGTTCATTTTGGCGACGTCGCTGGCTGGGTTCGCTTCGGTCATCGGGACGTTCGACCGCTCATTTCAGGTTAACGGGAATGTCGATCTCGAAGTGCTGACGCGTTCCGGCGATATCACTGTGCGCAACGGCGCGGCTGGCACGGTGTCGATTCATGCCAAGATCCAGTCCGGCAACACGTGGTTTGGTGGCGACCACAAGGCCGAGGTTGAGGAACTCCAGAAGAATCCTCCGATTCGGCAGAGCGGCAACAGCATTCGCATCGACTATGTGAACCTGCACAACATTTCCGTCGACTACGATATCGTCGTGCCGGAAAACACTGCGATTCGCGCCCACACTGGCAGCGGAGATCAGACGGTCGAAGGTCTGAAGGGCAACGTCGATCTCGAAAGCGGATCGGGCGATCTGAGACTAGCGCGCCTCACGGGAGACATGCGCTTCCAGACAGGATCGGGAAATGTAAGAGGGCGCGAGCTTGCCGGGCCGGCGAAGATCAAGGCTGGCAGCGGCGACATTGAAATCGAAGAGACCGCGCCGGGCGACGTGGATATCCGCACGGGATCCGGCAACATCACCGCTAAAGGCATCAATGGCGGATTTCACGCCGAGGCCGGCAGCGGCGACATTCACGGCAACGGATCGCCGAAGAATATGTGGAGTGTCCGCACAGGCTCCGGCAACGTGAACCTGAATGTGCCGTCAGACGCGGCGTTCGACGTGGACATCTCGTCCAGTTCAGGGAATGTCACGCTCGGCCACCCGGTCACAACGACGATTCAAGGACGAATCCAGGAGACGCGCAAGAGCGTTGTCGGCAAAGTGCGCGGCGGTGGGCCGGTGGTCTCCGTACACACGGGATCTGGCGACGTCGCCGTGGACTAGGGAAACTCTGTCCCATTCGCCGTCGCCGTGGCTAAAGCCCTCGAAGAATCGCGCGGCAACGCGGCGCTAAAGCGCCGCTCTTCCACGGCACTACACTCTTCCACGGCAAGTCGGGGACAATGCTGGTACAACCGTGGAAGTGCGGCCCTTCAGGGCCGCGTTAGGAAGCAAAAACTCGCGGGCTTCAGCCCCTGAGGGGCGCTCGTAAACTTCGACGGCGCAATCCCAGAATGGTTTGGGTTTCGCTCAATACTGCGTGCTGCATGCTCTCTCTTCTTGACGTTCTCTCACGCCACGCCTGATACTTCGGTTGTTCTTGTAAACCTGCAGGCTGGCCGAGGACTGGATTGTCACGTACCGCGATCATTACCCTCACTACGGATTTCGGACTCAACGATCACTTCGTCGGCGCGGTGAAGGGCGTTATTCTCGATACCGCTCCAGACGCGCAGATTATCGACATCAGCCATGCGGTGCAGCCCTTCGACATTCTCGACGGGGCTCTGACGATTTCGCAGGCCTATTCCTACTTCCCTGCCGGCACCGTCCATATGGTCATCGTCGACCCCGGAGTGGGCACGGCGCGGCGGCCGGTGATTCTGACGGGCGATCGGCACCTGTTTATCGCTCCTGACAACGGCGTGCTTTCGTTGATTTACGACCGCGAAGATCGCCTCTCCGTGCGACACGTCACCGCGGACCACTATTTTCTCGAGCCGCGCAGCAATACTTTCCACGCGCGCGATATTTTCGCTCCGGTCGCGGGATTCCTGGCCAAGGGAGTCGATCCGGAACGTTTTGGCGAAGAGATCAAGGATTATGTCCGCTTCGGAGCACCACGGCCAAAACCTGTCGACGAACGCACGTTGCGCGGGATCGTTTTGAAAGTGGATCGCTTCGGCAATCTCATCACTAACATCACTCCGCAGGATGCTCCACAGCTGTTCGAGGTCAAGCCGCCAGGTTTCAAAATTGCGATCGGAAACAAGTCCCACGCAACTCGCATGTGTACGAATTATGCCGAGGGCGCGCCGGGAGAAGTCTTCGGGATTCTCGGCAGTATGGGTTTTCTGGAAGTGGCGACCAACCGGGGATCAGCGTTTCAAATTCTGGGAGCGGGCAAAGGCAGTGAGGTGAATGTGGTGATGGAGAAAGGCAGCAGCTAGCACTTAGCACTCAGCATTTAGCAAAACCAAACCGGCGCAGCGGCCCTGTGCTAATGGCTAAGTGCTAACTACCCCTTGTCCCCGGATGAACATAGTGATCCATCTCCGCCGTCCATTTGAGAAATCGCCAGAGGCTGGTGCGTTCGATCCACAGGAATTCCCAAAACTCCAGAAATCCTATCTGCGTCATTTTGACGCCGGTGAAAGTCTCGATGCGCCATAGGAGATAGGGGCTGCGCCAGGGCGCAATCCGGTGGCCGCGAGTGGAGTTCCAGAGAAAGCGCAGCATCGGGCGCATGGGTTCAGTATAGGGGAGGTCGGAGGTTCAAGGTCAGATTGCAGAGGTGAACCCTCCCGCATGGAGAAAGTAACCTTTGAAATCTGACCTCTGAAATCTGACCTCTCCTCTCTCTATTTCGTGATTTCTACGCTGGCACGGGTTGTTTCCCACTCCATGCGGAGGGTACACTTGCTGCCGGCCTGGTCGAAGGCGATCAGGAAATTCTCTACCGGACCCGAAGTTTTCGAAACGGTCATGGGAGCGCGCACCAGGTCTTCCTTTTCGCCTGGATAGTCCGTTCCCCATTCGCCGGTCTTCTTGCTGACGACCAGCCACCATGAATCGGCCTTGGGCACGGTGAAAATCGTATAGCTTCCGGCGGGAACGGCCTTGCCGCCCACGGTCAGGTTGGCGTCGGTGACGAAGGTTGTGGCGTCATTCGCTCCGGTACGCCAGATCTGTCCGTAGGGCACGAGCGCTTTGTCGCTCGCCTCACCGAAAATCTTCCGCCCTTTAGCGCGCGGACTGGAATAGTCGATCTTGATGGTCTTGCCATCGGAAAACTTGCAGGTCGCACTGGCAGGCGGACTGGGCCGCTTCGATTTGTCATCGGCCATGTTCATCTGGGCCGAAACGAAAGTTGTCGCCGCGAATGCAGCAAGTAGGATTAAGGCGGATTTCTTCTTCATGGGTTCCCTCCTGGGGATAGCACTTAGCAGTTAGCCGTTAGCATTTGGCCAAAAAAGACATTGGCATGCGCCGTTTGCCAGCCTCGGTCCATTCGCCTGGAGCGGGCGCTGTAATCGCTAACGGCTAAATGCTAAGCGCCAAATGCTGGTTTTCTGACTGCTGAATTATACCCATATCCGCCATTACAATCTGTGGATGGCCGTCTTCAACGAGAAGCAGGAAGAACTTGAACACTTTGAAATGCGGATGGGAATACCGCGCGGACGCCTGGCCGTCACTATGGACCTGGTCACGGACGCGATGGCTCTTGTCGGGCAACACGGAGTCTACTGCCAGAGTCAGCGCTGGCCGGGCAAGCCGGTCATGGACGTGCAACTCATCATGAAGAATCTAAACGACGCCAAAGAATTGATTCAGAGCGTGATGGAAGAACTGAAGCCTAAGGCTAGCGCCTAAGTGTCCCCCAGCGGCTAAAGCCGCGTCTGTAGCGGGCTTTGGCGGCACGGCTGAAGCCGTGCCCTTTCAAAGCGGTTCATGATTCGACTTAATCAGAGGCTCCTAAGGGATGATGGCCGGGCCGGGGCAGACGGTACACGGCCGTCGCTACACTAAAGTTTTTCGCGCAAGCAAATCGCGGCAGCTGCGACCATCCCGTAAAGACTTACAATCGTCAGTATGGAGCGCAAAATCTTCTGGGCTTCGTTCACCGTGCTCGGACTCGTGGCCGACTTTGTCCTGCCGATCTGGTGGGCTCTCGGATCCACGATTCCCATCGCTTATGCCTCGTGGTGGGTGGCTTATCGCAGCGGCTGGTTCGAGTAGGCTCGTTTCAACTTTTAATTTCCAATCCTAATTTCAACTCATAATTTCCAATTCTAATTTCCAACTTTTTGATCGAAGAAGCGCGCTATCATTTCGAGCGCCTCAGTCGTCTCCGGAAAAACAAAGTGGTACCAGAAGGCATGCGGCAGCGCCTCGAAGACGACTAACTGCGCGTCATCGCCGGCGCGCAGCAAAGCCCGATGAAAAATCGAGGTGTCGCTTAAAAGAATATCTCGCGTGCTGGTGACGAGGAGCGTGGGCGGCATGCCGCGCAGATCGGCGAAGAGCGGCGAAAGCACGGGATCCCTGAGATCAGTCTTGCCCACATAAGGATCGCCGGGCGGCTGATTTGGTTCTAGCGGTTCCATGCGTCCGGGAAAGCCGTCAAGAGTAAACAGTTGGCGTGAGTCGCCATTGCGGCTGAGATCGGCGCGGCCTGAGAAAATTCCGAGCGCGGCGGGGAGCGGCAATCCAAGTTGCTTGAGGCGCACCGCAACTTCAGCCGTCAGGATGGCTCCGGCAGACGTGCCGTAGATTCCGATGTTGCGCGGCTTGTAAGTTTTCAACAGTTCTTTGTAGACTCCGACCACATCATCGACCGCGGCGGGAAAAGGATTCTCGGGCGCGAGCCGGTAGTAGACGGAGACAACTTTAATCTTCGCCAGGTTCGCGATCGGGACGCCTTCAATCAATGAGCCGGAGTCGGAATTGAATCCGCCGCCGTGGAGATTGATGAGCACACGGTCGCTCCGCGTAGTTGAGAGAGGCGTGATGATGTCTGTGCGGACTCCGGCCATCGTCGTTTCCTCGACTTTCACCGGATAGAGTTTGAGCGCTTCAGCGGAGTCCTTTTTGCGCCAGATATCGGTGCGGGCGCGGCGTTCGGCGAGTGTCTCGGGCGGTCCGACTTTTTGCTGGTTGAGCGATTCCAACCAGTTCCGCGCTTCAGGACTGATGGTCGTGGGCATGGGAATCACGCGCGTGATATGCGCGGTGCCGTCGGGGTCGAAGGTGGCCGAGTCAGGCTGCGTCGGGTTGGATTGAGCGGGGAGAGTGGAGACGAGCGCGAACACGGCCGTGCTAATGAGGCAAAACAGGCGACCTATCATGCGGATAGTTTTACCAGAGCGGCAATGACGGACGAAAGGGCGGGGGGCCGACTCTGGGAGAGTTAGGCTATATCTACTCCTTCCAGGTACAGTTCGGTGGCTTCTTTGAGATTCGCCACAGCTTCTTCGACGGTTTTGCCTTGGCTCACGGTCCCCACCTCGGGGCACCCAGCCACATAGAGGTCACCCTCTCTGTGCAAGACCGCCGTGAAAGTGCTAGTACGCATTTCGTAGGTGTACCTCAACCAAACTGATGCTGGTACTACGACACAGAGTACTTGCCCGCGTCGATCGTCTTTTGCGCGATCTGTTGGCGTAGAGCGATCGTGTTGAAGGGCTCGTGCTTGGATAGCCGGCGCACGATCGCCAACTGGGTCCGCAGCATGTCGCCTTCGGCCACGTCGGCCATTACTTTCTTTGCGGCCGACTCCACTTTTTCGAACGCCTGCGTCAGATAGACTCGCGTCATTGCGATCGGCAAAGCGGACGCCGCCTCTCCTTTTTGTTCGACCATTTTCTGGGCTCGCAGCACGGCCGATTCCATGGCGTAAATCTCAATCGTCATGTCGGCGATGGCGCCCATGACTTCCTGCTGGTCCTGAATCGCCATCATGTATTTTTGAGTCGCGGAGCCGGCGATGAACAGGCCGAGCTTTTTCGCCTGCGCTACTAATTTGCGTTCTTCCGCCAGCGGGCCTTCGATCTCTTCGCCGGTGGAGGGACCGCTCAACACTTCGTCCATCAGCTTCTTGATCGCGGGCATCAGCGGCAACTGGCCGCTCATGGCACGCTTCAGCAAAAATCCCGTGATGATCAGGCGGTTGATTTCGTTGGTGCCTTCAAAGATACGGTTGATGCGGGCATCGCGGTAGGCGCGCTCCGCCGGATACTCTTCCACAAAGCCGTATCCCGCGTAAATCTGCAGAGTCTCGTCGACCACGTAATCGATCATTTCCGATCCCCAGACTTTGAGGATCGAGCACTCGACGGCGTATTCTTCGATCGCCTTGCGCCGGTCTTTCGCGGCGTCGGGGCTGGCGCTGTCGATTTCCGAGAGCAGCGTATCCATCATGCCCACGGTGCGATAAACCAACGACTCGCCAACGTAGATGAGCGTGGCCATGTTCGCGATCTTCTCGCGGACAAGCCCGAAGTCGCCAATCGTTTTGCCGAACGCCTTGCGCTGCTTGGCGTACGACACCGCGCTCTCAACCGAGACGCGAGCTCCACCGACGCACATGGCTCCAAGTTTGAAGCGGCCGATGTTCAGGATGTTGAAGGCGATGACGTGACCCTTGCCAATTTCGCCAAGCAGGTTCTCGACCGGAACCTTGCAGTCATTCAAAATGATGGGGCAAGTGGAGGAGCCACGAATTCCCATCTTGTGCTCTTCAGCGCCAACGGAGAATC
The DNA here is from genome assembly GCA_035308395.1 of Terriglobales bacterium. Lineage (GTDB taxonomy): Bacteria > Acidobacteriota > Terriglobia > Terriglobales > Acidobacteriaceae > Acidiflorens. The sequence goes on along the minus strand of DATGGT010000125.1, from coordinate 104,983 downwards.
CCGGGAATGTGCGCTCGACCAGAAACGCCGAGAACTTTTCACCGTCGATTTTTGCGAACACGGTGAACAGATCGGCGAAACCGGCGTTTGTGATCCACATCTTTTCGCCATTCAGAATGTAGTGCTTGCCGTCGGGCGAGAGCACGGCGCGGGCGCGGCAATTGAGCGCGTCAGAACCCGACGTCGCTTCCGACAAGGCATACGCGCCCACGGTTTCTCCCGCAGCCAGACGCGGCAGATATTTCTTTTTCTGCTCTTCAGTGCCGAAATAGACGATTGGAAGCAGGCCGATGCCGCTGTGCGCGCCCCACGTGGTTGCAAAACCGGCGTACTTGGCGATGTGGTCGGCGATGATGGCGGCGGTGACTTTGTCCATTTCGAGGCCGCCGTAGGCTTCGGGAATTTCGACGCCGCTCAGCCCGAGGTCGCCGGCCTTTTTCAGCAGATCGCGCGATACCTGGTAATCCTTGTGCTCGATCTTTTCCGATTGCGGAAGAATCTCATTGACGGCGAATTCTTCCGTGGTCTGGCCGATCATCTGCTGCTGGTCAGAGAAGTCTTCCGGCGTAAATACATCCGCGGTCTGCCGCTCTTCGAGCAGAAAGCTGCCGCCGAGAATCTTGGTTTTGGGGGCTACGGTGGTGGTGGCCATTTTTACCTCGGATTTCAGGATGCCGATTCTGGTGCGTATGAAGACAAAATTGAATAAAGAAATTGCGACTGACCTATTTTAACGTGAGATTCCGGCCGCCCCAGTACTTGCGCGGTTGCGCTTCACAAAACCGACGAGACTTCGCCTAGGGAGTATCGAATAGCAGGCGGTTGTTTAGCAGACCATCGTTCAAGGCGTAGGAACCGAACGCACCGCGAGACCGCCGCAGGCACTGCTCATATTGATTTCTCAACAACTGATAGCGCAGGCTCTCGCCGGGATCAATTTGCCCTTGCATGTTCAGCCGCTCTTCGGCCAATCGCCGCGCCAGTTCACTGCAGTCGCCAAACTGATATTGGTAACACGAGGAGCCGTTCCAGTATTGCCCGACACCGCAGGTGTAGGTCCTCGGGGCAATGCAAGATCCTCCGCTATTGCGCGATTTCCCTGGCGGGCAAAACCCGCACGGTTCTTTTCGGCAGTGCAGTGTGGATATGAGCGCGGTACCCCGCACCGGGGCTGGCTTTCTGAAAGGATGCCAGAACGAGCGGCCGCTCTCTTTCTCGGGAGACGGCTTGAAGGACGACGGCCTAGACGAGGATGGCAATGCGTGCGGCGACGGAACTCCGCTGCCACCGTGCGAAGTGGACGAACCCATTCTCGCCGATCCCATCGATGAAGATCCGCTGGAACCACCGGAGGAACCGCTGTGTGAAGCGCCGCCCGCGCTCACGCCACCCGAACTGGTAGATCCTCCCGCTGAATGCTGTGAGAGCAGAGCGACTGAAATTACGAGGACCGCTGCGAAGAGGAAACCGGAGAGCCGCATGAAGCACCTCCCAAAACCGACTGAGGCAGTCGGATGCAATTCCTGATGTACCGGACAATTACCGGGTACGTACCGACTACTTTGTACGCTACTTACCGCCCTTAGCTTACCGCACAATCTGGTCAACAAACCTACTTATTAAGTAAAGATTGAGTAAAAATCAGTTCAGATTCTCGAAGATCCCGGCCGCGCCCATGCCTCCACCGACGCACATCGTGACCAGGCCGTAGCGAGCTTTACGCCTTTTCAGCTCGCGAATCACGCTGGCGGTGAGCTTGGCGCCAGTGCAACCCAGCGGATGCCCCAGAGCAATGGCACCGCCGTTAGGATTGACGCGCTCCAGATCCAGTCCCGCTTCTTTAATCACCGCCAGTGCCTGCGCCGCGAAAGCTTCGTTTAATTCGATGACATCGATGTCGGAGAGCTTCAATCCGGCCAGTTTCAAAGCCTTTGGAATGGCAAACACGGGGCCTAAGCCCATCTCTTCGGGCTTATATCCGGCGGTGGCAAATGAGACGTAGCGAGCCAGGGGAACGATGCCCAAGGCTTTCGCTCGTTCCGCTGACATCACGACGCTGGCCGCCGCGCCATCCGACATCTGCGAAGAATTTCCGGCTGTGGTCACACCTTTGACGTGGAACGCGGCTTTGAGCGCGGCCAGCGCCTCCAGAGAAGTATCGGCACGCGGACCCTCGTCCGCTTTAAACGATATTTCCTGCTTCTTTGGCTTCGATCCGTTGGGCGTCGTGAAGGTCACCGGCACCGCGACGGTCTCCTCGTCGAACTTCCCTGCTGCGAGCGCGGCCAGCGCCTTCTGATGGCTGCGCAACGAAAATTCGTCGCAAGTCTCACGCGTGATGCCGATTCGCTTGGCGAGACGCTCGGCGGTGAGGCCCATCGACAGATAAGAGTCGGGATAATGATCGACCAGCCAGGGATTCGGCGAAATCTTATTGCCGCCCATAGGGATCATCGACATCGACTCCGTGCCACCCGCAACCATCACTTCCGCTCCGCCGCTCATGATGCGCTCAGCGGCCATGGCAATCGCCTGGAGTCCAGAGGAGCAGAAGCGATTGATGGTCACCGCGGAAACCTCCACCGGCAGACCGGCGCGCAGCGAAGCGATGCGGGCGACGTTCATCCCCTGCTCGGCTTCGGGCATGGCACAGCCGAGGATTACGTCTTCAATTTCCTTGGGATCGAGGTGCGGAACACGATCGAGAGCGCCCCTGATGGCGACGGCGGCGAGTTCATCGGGCCGGGTGGAGCGCAGAGTGCCTTTGAAGGCGCGACCAACGGGCGTGCGGACGGAAGAGACGATGACGACTTCACGCATACCTCAATTTTACTCGCCCGAATCCCGCTGTACCACCCCGAGTGACCGTGGATTCGAGACGAAACGTTTTCGTTCCTGCTCTCACTATCAGTGTGAAAGTCTCCACGTTCCTTCCCCTTCACTTCCGCCGTGGGCGAGACCGGCAAACAAGGAAAAGGAGCCAATATGGCATCGAGACCGTTTGAAGAAAAACAATTCGGAGCACGAGAAAAAGAACTCAAGGAAGTTCTGAAGAGCGAGAAGGGCGAGAAAAACGAGACCGCGGAAAAGCCGGAGAAGGACCGCAAAGACCAGAAAGACAGCCCGGACGATAAGCGGTATAAGGACGCCAAGGACCAGAAGGACTCTCCAGACAACAAGCAGAAGCAAGAGAAGGAAAAACACGAGAAAGAACAGAAACCAGAGAAAGAACATAAGGCGGAGAAAGTCGAACACAAGGATTACCTCGAAAAGGAACGGCTGCGCGATAAGGTGCAGAAAGACTACGAGGTTCAACAGTTCGCCCAGGGCCCCGCGCCAGCGGCTGGAGCCGCCATGCAGGCTGACATTACGGCTCAGAAGCTGCCACACAAAGAAGCGAAGGTCGAGAAGTTTGAAATCAAGGAAGCCAAGCACGAAATCAAAGAGATCAAGATCGAAAAGCTCGAACACAAAGAACAAAAGATCGAGAAAATCGAGTTCAAAGATCACAAAATCGAGTTCAAGGAATTCAAGAACGAGAAGCTCGAATTCGAATACCTTCCTGGAAGTACGGACCCGGGCGGTCCAGTCGAGCGGCGTCTAGCCGCTCTTGAAGCGGCGGTGACGCAGTTGCTGCACTTCATCCCCGAAAATCTGCGGCCCGATCTGACTCAGGGTGCTCTGAAGCAGGAAGCGGACGCAGAGAAACAGGGCGCGGCAAAGCCGGCTGAGCCCAAGGTTGAACCTCACCAAAAGGGCAAGAGCTAATCCAGAAAAGGGGCGGGCCTCAGCCTGCCCTTTTTCATTTGGAGCAAACGCTTATGTGGCTCGTCTTGTGTTCTTCCTCTGATCCTTCAGGCTTGTGGGTCTATGAAGGGCTGCGGCAGATGGGTATCGCTCCCGTGGAGCTGGTGCTCGCGGAATGGCTCGCCTATGGCAGCCAATGGGAGCACCGCCTGGACACTAACGGCACGCATCTGAAAATCACTTTGCAGGACGGTCGCGTCCTGTGCAGTTCGCGGATTCGCGGCGCAATCAATCGCTTGATGGCGCCCTCTCCTGGGATCGCTGAACGGGCCGCGGCTTCGGACAAGGAGTACGCTCAGGCAGAACTGCAAGCTTTCTACTTAAGCTGGTTGCATGGATTGCCTGGCGTTGTCATCAATCGGCCGTCGGCAATCGGTCTGTGCGGATCGTGGCTTCATCCTTCCGAGTGGGTGCTCCGCGCCGATCGCGCCGGATTGCCAACGCCAGTGTTTCGGCAAAGTGGGCATGATTCGCCCGAGAAGGGTTACCGCTCGCTGGCTCCTGACGGCGCAGCGATTCTGCGGCTGATTACATTTGGCGGCGAAGTCTTCGGCGGACAAGTGCCTGAGACTACTTCGCGCGCCTGCGTGAGACTTGCGCGCGAGGCCAAGACGGAAATGCTTGGTGTGGAACTGTATCTCGCGGGTAACGGCGAATGGACGTTCGCCAACGCGACGCCGTGTCCCGACCTTTCGGCAGGCGGCAAACCTCTGCTCGAGAGTTTGGCCCACATTTTAACCGCTGGAGGACGCCCGTGATCCTTGTCTGTGGAATTCCCTCGGAGACACCTTTGCGGATGGTGATTTCTCGCCTGGAAGAAATGGGGGCGCCATTCGTCGTGTTCAATCAACGCCACTTCGCGAACTGCGAGATGCGGTTCGAAGTGAATGGGCAAGAAGTCAGCGGAGAACTGCGCATCGGAGAGCGCGCCTACAATTTGCAGGAGTTCGTCGGCGTTTACCCGAGGATGATGGATGATCGTTCCCTACCCGAACTCTCGAACGAGCCGCCGGATTCGAACCTGCGGAACTACTGCCGTTCCTTGCACGAAACATTGACGCGATGGATGGAAATCGCGCCAGCACGAGTGATCAACCGTTGCGCGCCCATGGCCAGTAACTCGTCGAAGCCCTATCAGTCGCAATTGATTCGCGAACATGGATTCCTGATCCCCGAAATTTTGATTACTACCAATCCGGAGTTGGTCCGCGGATTTCGCGCCCGGCATGGGCGCGTGATCTACAAATCAATCAGCGCGGTGCGCTCGATTGTCCAGGAACTGACGGATGAAGATGAGGAGAGACTTGACCGGATTCGCTGGTGCCCGACCCAGTTTCAGCAGTTTGTGGAAGGAACAAACCTGCGAGTTCATACCATTGGCAACGAGGTCTTTGCCACGGCCGTGCGCAGCGAGGCCACGGACTATCGCTACGCCGCTCGCCAATCGGGGGAACCGGCCGAGTTACGCGAGGTGACACTCTCCGACGAACTCACCGAACAATGCCTGCGACTCGCGCACGCGCTGGGACTCGAGTTTGCCGGGATCGACTTGAAAGTGACACCCGACAACGAGGTTTATTGTTTTGAAGTCAACCCGTGTCCTGGCTACAGCTACTACGAGGCCAACACGGGCCAGGAGATATCGGCGGCGGTCGCGCGAGCGTTGGTGTCGGGGACGGGCAGCAAGAAGGAAGAAGTTGGTGCGCTCGCCCATGCCTGAGGAAGGAGGTGGGATTCGTTTTGTGAGTTACACCCTTGAGTTCGTCTCAGACCGTAATGTATTCGGTCATCGCGCTGGGTGCGGGAATGGGATCGCCGTGCTCTCGCATGCCTTCCAAGTGAAACTCAACCGCCTCGCGGATGAGGTCCTTCACTTCATCCAGTGTTTTGCCCGCAGCGCCAAGACCAGGCAGGTCGGGAGCGTATGCGCCCCACCCCGTGTTCGATTTTTCGTAGACGATCAGATATTTCATTTCAGTCCTGCCTGCTTGAGGATATTGTTCAATGTTCCGGGCGGAATGTCCACTGACGGATGACCAGCAACGGTAACGGTTCCCGGCTTCGCGGGATGATGAAATTGACGGTGACTGCCCTTGGTTCGAGCGATACGCCAGCCATCTTGCTCAAGGCGTTTGATGACATCGCGAACTTTCATGCCGACCCTTCGCCCACGATCCTACGGATTTCCCTTTTTCAACTGCTGCTTCCACCCCAGCACCCTCGCCTTGTTGCCTTCCGCTTCGGCCTCCGGAACCATTCCTTTTTTCTGGTAAAGGATTGAAAGGCTCGTGTGCGCCAGGATGTCGTCGGGATCAATTTCTGAAATTTGCGTTGCCGTCGCGATGGCTTCGTCGAAGCGATTCAGATCCTGGAGAGCCCGGGTTAGTCCGTGGAGGGCGTCGGTGAATTTTGGATCCGCCGCGACTGCCTGCCGGTACTCTTCGACGGCCTGCTCGTGGTGGCCTTCGAGAACGAGATCCAAGGCGGCGTAGTAGTGATGCTCGGCCAAGTGGCGGACTTCTTCAGGCCGAATCTCCGGGCTGGCTGGGTCGTTCTCGTTGTCGTTGGCGATGTCGTCAGACGTTTCGTCGGGCATGGGCGTGGCTTAGGTGATTCTAGCAAGGCGAGTGGCTGGACTGAACGCGGTTGATGCCGCGGCACTTCTCAGTGTCACGTCGCAGTGACACTTCGCTGCGACACTCGCTCGGCATCGTCTTCGACGCGCGGGAGGCTACGGGGTCCGCTTGAGGATGAGACTCAAGGGTGCGGCGCCTTGCTTCCAGGTGCCAGTGATCTGAGTATGATCGTCATCCATGGTGCCGTCGTAAAGAGCGGGAATGCTGCTGCTTTCGAAGTGCAAGGCGCGCGCCTTATAAGTGATGGCGGTAATCTGGATGCCCGAAGTCTCCTGGTCAGGGTAGTCGATGGTGCCGCTAAGACTGTCATCCTGCGCGGCAGAAATGTGTACCACGATGCGCTTCTTGGGCTGGGCGCCGGGGTCGAGCGTCCCTTCCCAATCTCCAACGATGCCCGCTCTATCTTGCGCTTTGACAAATACGGGTGCGAGCGCTAAAGAAAACAGCAGGGCGAGCAAAAGGGTCATGACCACGGACGAAAGGCGAAAGGCTGATGCTCTCTGCTGTTTTATGGTCGGTCTCATATTCGCTCTCCTGAGTTATCGGGCATTCGCGTTGCCCTCACTTCGGCTGCGGTCAGCGACCTGATGGCTCTGGCTTCCAGCGCAGTATCGGCTTGCGGGCTGCGGCGGTTTCGTCCAGACGTTGGATGCGAGTGTTGTGTGGAGCGTCTAGCACGTACTGCGGATCTTCTTCTGCCTCGGCCGCGATCGACTTCATGGCTTCGATGAAGAGATCGAGTTCTTCGAGCGGCTCGCTTTCGGTGGGCTCGATCATCAGCGCTCCGGGGACGATCAGCGGAAACGCGGTCGTATAGGGATGGAATCCGTAATCGATCAGGCGTTTCGCGAGATCCATAGTCTTAACGCCTTTTTTCGCCTGCAGCTTGTCGCTGAAAACGACTTCGTGCATCGAGGGCGTGTCGTAGGGGAGATCGAAGGTGCCTTCCAGTTCCTTGCGGATGTAGTTGGCGTTGAGGACGGCGTCTTCGGTGGTCTGGCGCAGGCCATCGGGGCCGTTGGCAAAGATGTAGGCCAGCGCGCGGATGAACATTCCAAAGTTGCCGTAGAAAGCGCGCACGCGGCCCACTGACTCCGGACGGTTGTATTCGAAGCCGAGCGTTCCATCGGGCTTGGTGATGACGACCGGCGTCGGCAGGAACGGAGCGAGAATTTTTTTCACCGCTACCGGGCCGGAGCCGGGACCGCCTCCGCCATGGGGCGTGGAAAATGTTTTGTGCAGATTCAGGTGCATGACATCGACGCCGAAATCTCCGGGCCGCGTTTTGCCGACGAGCGCGTTCATGTTGGCGCCGTCCATGTAGAGCAGACCGCCCTTGTCGTGCATGAGGTCGGCAATCTTATGGATCTCCTGCTCGAAAACGCCGAGCGTATTGGGATTGGTGACCATGAGCGCGGCGACATCTTCGTTCATCTGCGCGGCCAGAGCCGCGACGTCGACCATGCCGCGATCGTTCGACTTCAGATTTTCCACGGCGTAGCCGACGGTCGCGGCGGTCGCGGGATTGGTGCCGTGGGCCGAATCTGGAATCAGAATTTTCTTGCGCGCATTTCCTTTTGACTCGTGATAGGCGCGGACCATCAGCAATCCAGTGAGTTCGCCTTGCGCGCCGGCCGCGGGCTGCAGCGTGATCGCGTCCATGCCGGTGATTTCGAGGAGGCAGTCGCTGAGCGTCTGCATGATGCGCAGGGCGCCCTGCGAAACCTTCTCGGCTTGATAAGGATGTCCGTTCGCGAGTCCTTCGACGCGGGCAACAAATTCGTTGACGCGCGGGTTGTATTTCATCGTGCACGAGCCCAGCGGATACATGCCGAGATCGATGGCATAGTTCCACGTCGACAGGCGCGTAAAGTGGCGGATGATTTCGATCTCGCTCACTTCCGGCATGTTGCCCAGATCTTTTCTTTCTTGTTTGCCGAGCATCTTCGCGGTATCGACTTCCGGGACATCGAGCGGCGGCAACTTCCACGCGGCTTTGCCGGGAGACGATTTCTCGAAGATCAGGCCTTCGTTCTGGTTGATGTGACGCGTCGCTTTGCGAGTTACATGCTTCATAGGCTGTTTATCGTCTAATTTAAAGATCTCTTGTCATTCCTGACGAAGAGCGCCACATCCCGGTTCCCTCACAAGACGGGCACACGCCCGTTCCCGAGCAATTCCGACACTTCGGATCATCCTCATTGAGGTGCGTGTTCGTTCCCGTTCCGAAGCACTGATTGCACTTTCCGTTTCCACGGCACTCCGAACACCGATTAGAACCTGGCATAGGGCTTTGGCGTCGATCGGATCTGCTTCATCGCGTCACCTCCTCGGGTTCGGCATCCTTGCTTAAGACGGAGCGCTCACTTTCGGCGACCAGCCCGACCGCGGTATCGATCATCGACCGCGTCGTCAGTTCAGTGCAGCACCAGAGAGCGGCGTTGCCGAGTTCGGGAAAGAACTTTTTCAGCGGAAGTCCGCCGACGATTTTGTGTCCCAGAAGGCGCGAGTTGATCGCGTAGGGATCTTCACTCGTCTCGACGACGAATTCGTTGAATCGCGGAGCGCCGCCGAAGAGCACCTTCGCGTGTTTGCTGAATTGGTCGGCAGCGTAAGCGGTTTTCGCCATGTTCTGCTTGGCCAGTTCTCGCAATCCGATTTTGCCGTAGACGGTCATGAAGATATTGACCATCAGCGCGACCAGGGCCTGGTTGGTGCAGATATTCGAGGTCGCCTTTTCGCGGCGGATGTGCTGCTCGCGAGTGGCCAGCGTCAAGACGAATCCGCGCTTGCCGTTCTTGTCGACCGTCTGGCCGGCGAGACGGCCCGGCATTTGCCGCACAAATTTGTCTTTCGTCGCGAGGACGCCGCAGTAGGGACCGCCGAATCCAACCGGCACTCCAAACGACTGCGCTTCCATGGCCACGATGTCGGCGGCGCGTGGAGGCTCCACGATTCCGAGCGATGCGGCTTCGGCGATCGAGACGATCAGCAGCGTTCCCCGCTTGTGGGCGATTTCGGCGATGCCTTCGATGTCTTCAATAGTGCCAAAGAAATTCGGCGACTGAATCAGGACGCACGCGGTTTGATCGTCGACGGCTTTCTCGAGTTCCTTGAGATCGACCTGGCCTGAACTCGTGAAGCCGACCGTCTTCTGCGCAATCTCCTGATGGGTCGCGTAGGTCGTGAGCACCTCACGATATTCAGGATGCACGTTGCGCGCGATGACTGCCGACTGCCGGCCGGTGACGCGGACGGCCATCATCACGGCTTCGGCAGCTCCCGTAGAGCCGTCATACATTGACGCGTTGGCCAGGTCCATGCCGGTGAGTTCCGAGATCATGGTCTGGAATTCGAAGATGGCCTGGAGCGTGCCCTGCGCAAACTCAGCCTGATAGGGCGTGTAAGACGTGAGGAATTCGCCGCGCTGCACCAGAGCATCGATCACGACCGGACGGTAGTGAGCGTAGGCTCCGGCTCCAAGAAAACTGGTGTAGCCTTCGCCGTTTTCTTTGGCACGCTGTTTGAACCAGTCGACAATTTCAGATTCCGCCATCTGCCGGGGGATCTTGAGGTCGCGGGTGAGGCGATATTCGGCGGGAATGGGCGAAAAAAGATCGTCGACGGAGCGGATTCCGATCGCCTTGAGCATGGCGGCGCGGTCGGCGGGAGATTTAGGTAGATAGCGCATAGGGCTTTCTTTTGATGTAATCCGCAGGTGAAACGATTGCAGAGGTTAGAGGTCAGATTGCAGAAGTTAAATCCTCAGCCTTTCAGCAGCCATCGAGAGGGCTAAGGTTTTAACCTCTGCAATCTGACCTCTAACCTCTGCCCTCGTCTTCAGTGTCCAGCCTCTTCGCTGACAAATTTTTCGTAATCGGCGGCCGAGAGCAGCGCATTCAGCTCCGCCGGATCTTTGATCTTGATCTTGACCATCCAGGCGGCGTGCGCATCTTTGTTGACCTGCTCTGGAGCGGTGGACAAAGCGTCGTTCGTGGCGGTGACGGTTCCAGAGACTGGAGCAAACAGATCGGACACAGCTTTCACCGATTCGACGGTGCCGAAAGTTTTGCCTGAAGTGATCTCGGCGCCCACCTTGGGCAATTCAACGAAGACGATGTCACCAAGCGAATCCTGCGCATGAGAGGTGATGCCGATGGTGCCGTCTGGCGTGATCCATTCGTGTTCCTTTGTGTATTTGCGGTCGGTCGGGTAGGGCATCTGGCTTCTGGCTCCTGCTTTAGCTGCTAGCTGCTAGCTTTTTTTGGACGCTTGTAAAACGGCGTCCGGATTACCTGGGCCTTAACGCCCTGGCCTCGAATTTCTACCTTCACTGTGGTTCCAATCGCAGCGTGCGCGGGCGGAACGTAGGCTAAGGCAATATTCTTTTTCAGAAACGGTGCGGGCGAACCGCTGGTGACGTAGCCGATCTCGCGGCCATTTTCGTCTTGCACTTTGTAGCCATCGCGGGCGATGCCACGATCGACCATTTCGAGGCCGACCAGCGTCCTCGTCAGGCCTTTGGCTTTCGCCGTTTCTAATGCCGCGCGGCCGATGAAATCCGGCTTCTCCATTTTGATGAAGCGATCGAGGCCGGCTTCCCACACGTTGATGGTGTCGGAGATCTCGTGTCCGTAGAGGGGCAGCTTGCCTTCGAGGCGGAGCGTGTTGCGCGCGCCCAGGCCACAGGGCACGGCGCCAAATTCTTTCCCGGCTTCTAGAATCGCGTACCAGACGCGGGCGCTCGTCGCTTCGTCCGAAGGAATGTAGATTTCGAAACCGTCTTCGGCGGTGTAACCGGTGCGGCCGAGCAAAATATTTTTCAATCCGCAGAGTGAGCCGCGCGTGACCCAGTAGAACTTGACGGCGCCGAGATCGGCGTCGGTCAGCTTCTGGAGAAGATCGACACCCTTCGGACCCTGAATCGCGATCTGCGTGAATTCGTCGGAGAGGTGCTCGACCGCGCAGTCGAATTGAAGCGTGTTGTCGCGCACCCAGTTGAAATCTTTTTCGCGGGTGCCGGCGTTGACCACGAGGAGATATTCGTCTTCGCTAAGACGGTGGACGATCACGTCATCGACGAACGTACCTTCGGGATAGAGCAGCGCGGAATATTGCGCCTGTCCGATGGCGAGGCGCGAGGCATCGTTCATCGAAATGTGCTGGACAGCAGCGAGGGCTTCGCGCCCGGCGAGGCGGATGTCTCCCATATGGCTAACGTCGAAAATGCCGACGCCGTTGCGCACGGCCATGTGCTCGTTGACGATGCCGCATCCGATCGATGCCGGGTATTCGACGGGCATATCCCAGCCGCTGAATTCGACCATCTTCGCGCCCATTTGGCGATGGACAGCATTCAGCGCGGTCTTGCGGACATTTCCCGGAACCATAGGCGGCGCGGCTTCAGCAACGGACAAATGTGACCTCGATCGGACTTCTTTCGGACAAACGATAATTCAGACAAACAATGTCTCGGACAGTGGCTGGGCTGCCGGAATCACTAAGTTAACATCCAAGCAGGAAGAGCGGCAAATTGCCGGCGGCGACCGATTCGGACTGTTGAAAGAGATCGCCGGCCACTCTCAGCCATCGTTTGCGAGGTGTTTCCTTGGGAATCACGGCGATCCATCATGTACAACTGGCGATGCCTCCCGGAGGCGAGGATCAGGCGCGCGGTTTTTACGAAGGCGTCCTTGGTATCCCTGAGGTCCAGAAACCACCAAATCTTGCTCAGCGCGGCGGTTGCTGGTTTGAGCGGGGGGCGCTGCGGATCCATCTCGGAGTGGAATCGGATTTTCGATCCGCCCGAAAAGCGCATCCTGCGTTGATAGTCGAGGATCTCGCCACTCTCAAGGCCGCGATTGAGGCCGCTGGCTACGGCCTCAAGAGCGATGAACCGCTCGCGGGCTACGACCGAATCTATGTGGACGATCCTTTCGGAAATCGGATCGAACTGATGGAGCCGCTATAAGACGGAGCCGCCCAGACTGACGGTGCGCCCGGGACAATCTCGGACGCGGGCGATTCGTCTCCTGAGTACTTCCGTTACGTTTCTTCGGGGGCCCGGTCCGCGCTAGATTTGAAGGCATGTCGGCCAAGCCAGGTACCAGCAAGATCTGCTGCGCTCAATGCGAGAGTCCTGAAGACTCTTGTGGATGCGAGAAATTTTGCGTTTATTGCCAGTCGCAGCTCGACGTTTGCCTCTGCACGGACGGGCTCTACTACTGCGAAGCTTGCCGCAAGGCTTGCGACTACAAACCCGCTAACTAGGCACGGTCATATGTCGTCACCGGTCGGGTTTGTGGTAAGGGTTTACCTTGGCGACTCCAGCAAGGAACTCCTTCTCAACGAATGACGTCATCGGTGATGAATATCGCATTACCACATGGCAATTCCCGTCTTTCGACCCTTCTATTAGCCACTCCGTGCCGTCGAGGGTTATCACGTTTGGGGGATTCTCAACACGCGTGGGAAGGGTCCAAAATCCAATATCCGCGAGCGCCCGAAACAACTTCCACTTTTCCGCTTCCGTCAGTTTCCGAACGCTTTTCTTCGGTTTGCCCCACTCGTACCCTGCCGCGCCGCGCCAAATGTAGGTTAGGAGATCAGCTGTGCCATCTGAGTTGACGTCGATACGAAGGAAAACTGGCTGATAGAAAGTGGGGGCCCAGAGAAATCGATACGACTCGTGATCCAAAGCTCGCTCCGAGCACAGCAGCGGTTGTCCGATTTCTGTAAGACTCCGTGAGTATGTATTTGGATCGAAAGAGTCGTAGGCGCGAAAGTCCGACGACTTTAATAGCGGCTGTTGCAGCTTTATCTGTACCTCTGTTGTTTTTCCCTCGGTGACAGTGATTCCAGAGACTGTCTCGTCTTTGAATCCAGAACTCCTCGCGCTGACTTGATACATACCCGGCGGAACGCCTTGAAACGAAACAATACCATTCGGAGACGGAAGGCCGAGTAGACTGGGCAAGCCAACGACGTGAACCTCAGCCGCTGGAATCAAAGCGCCAGTGACGTCGATCACGGTAACTCGTATAGAAGCTGGTTGTTGTCCTCGACAGAGTATTGAAAGGGCAAGTAACCCCAAGAGCGCGATGCGAGAGCTATGAAAAATACGCAATTGGACACCTCCGCGCCAGAATCTTGTGGGCCCTAAATCACGACCGCTTCCCGATACTCCCCATACACTCTCCGCATCGCGTCGCTGATTTCGCCGACCGTCGCATTGGCTTCGACCGCGGCCAATATTCTCGGCATTAGATTTTCTCCTGAGCGTGCAGTGTCTTCGACCGCGCCGATCGCGGCTCGCCAGGTTTCAGGATTGCGTTTTGCGCGGAGGGCTCGCAGGCGTTCGACTTGCTTCGGTTCGAGCGCTGGGTCGATTCTTTGAATCGGCACTGCTTTTTCTTCCTCGACCTGAAATTTGTTGACGCCAACGACGATGGCTTCATGCCGATCGACGGCCTGCTGATATTCGTAGGCCGCGTTTTGAATTTCCTGCTGGACGTATCCGCGTTCGATGGCTTTGAGCATTCCGCCCATGGCTTCGATTTTCTCGAGGTAAGCGTCGGCACTCTTCTCGATTTCATTGGTCAGGGCTTCGATGTAATACGACCCGGCCAGCGGATCGACAGTCTGCGGCGCTCCTGATTCAAAGGCGATTACTTGCTGCGTGCGAAGAGCGATTCGCGCGGATGCTTCGGTCGGCAACGCCAGGGCTTCGTCGAAGGAATTTGTATGCAGAGACTGCGTCCCGCCCAGAACGGCTGCCATGGCTTGAATCGCCGTGCGCACGATGTTGTTTTCCGGCTGCTGCGCAGTCAGCGTCGAGCCGGCGGTTTGGGCGTGAAAGCGGAGCATCCACGATTTTGGATTCCTGGCTTTGAAGCGCGAGCGCATGATCTTCGCCCACATGCGGCGCGCGGCGCGGAACTTCGCGACTTCTTCCAGAAAATTGTTGTGCGCGTTGAAAAAGAACGACAGGCGGGGCGCGAACTTGTCGACGTCTAATCCCGCGCGGATCGCCGCTTCCACATAGGCGACACCGTTGCCGAGCGTGAATGCCACTTCCTGCACGGCGGTCGATCCGGCCTCGCGCATGTGATAGCCGGAGATCGAAATCGTGTTCCAGTCGGGCACATTTTCGTTCGTCCAGGCAAACAGGTCGGTGATAATCCGCATCGCCTGCTGTGGCGGATAGATGTAGGTTCCGCGCGCGATGTATTCCTTGAGTACGTCATTTTGCACGGTGCCCGAGAGCTTGCGAATGTCCGCGCCCTGCCTGCGGGCAACGGCGACGTATAACGCCAGCAGGATCGATGCCGTGGCATTGATGGCCATCGAGGTGGAAATCTTCGTCAGGTCGATGCCGTCGAAGAGGCGCTGCATGTCTTCGATGGAATCGATGGCCACGCCGACTTTGCCGACTTCGCCCACGGCCAGCGGATGGTCCGAATCGAGGCCAATCTGCGTTGGCAGGTCGAAGGCTACCGAGAGCCCCGTGGTTCCGTTCGCCAGCAGGTATTTGTAGCGTTTGTTCGATTCCTCGGCGTCGCCCATGCCGGCGTATTGGCGCATGGTCCAGAGGCGTCCGCGATACATCGTGGCTTGCACGCCTCGGGTGTAGGGGAATTCTCCGGGATAGCCGACGTCGCGGTCGTAATCCCAGGTTTTGAGATCGTCGGGCGTGTATAGAGGTTGGAAGGGGATATGGGATGAGGTCTGTTGCGGATCGACTTCCGGCTTCGGGGTCGCGGGTTTATCGACGGTCTTTGCTAGGTCGGTCATCGCTGTGGGCAGCGCACTCTCACGCTTTTCTCTTTCGCCGCACCCGCCAGAATGAGCTTAGTCCAAACCAGGCAAATGACGCCGTGAAGCAGATCGCGAGCAGCAATCGGCCGGGGCCTGCGGCATGAGCTTGATATTTTGCATAGGCGCGAAATCCGGCCAGCCCGCCGACAACGGCGATTGCCAGGAATGTGAAGCCTGTCACTTCCAGCCAAAGCTGGTGCAACACGTTGCCGAATGATTGGGAGGTGGCGCGAACGGCAGCTACGACGGCACGGCCGGTCCGGTTGCGCTCGATGACCGCAATGGCGGAGCGACAGAAGAGACGGATTTTCCTGACCGTTTGGCCGTCGATCATTTTTGTTTACCGCCCTTGCTGACCGCCCTGTTTATGACTGGTTTACCGCCCGTCTTCACCACTTGTCGCGACTCCGGGCCTCGGTCGATTTTAGCAGCGACCCGGCGTACAATGACGATGGGATTCATCACCGCAGTCGGTGATGTCTGCCGTCAGCGGCGTCCGATTTCCGGGGGGATTCGTGGATCAGCAACTGAAGCAGCTTATGAAGGAACTCGGCGAGGCGATCAACGAGTCGCTGTCGGATTCAGAATCGATCGCCGAAGTCGTGGCGCGCATTAAAGAGGGCGGCTACGACATTTTCCTGGTCCTTGAAGCCACCATCGGCGTCAGCAAACAGGGCGAACACGCCACCGACAAGACTTCCCTTGTCTCGACTCTCAGTACAAATTCTGAGCTTAAGATCAGCGATCAGGATTTGAAGTTTCTGAAGTCGCTGCGGATTAAGCTGGATGAGGATGAGGAAGAGTAGGCTCGGGCAAGGGCTTCAGCTCACTCGTTTATAGACTCGGAACACCTTCTCGAACAAGTTGAAGAGCATCTCGTTGGCTCTCCTTGCACCGACCGTCCATCGGAGAATCAGAAAACCGGCACCTGCGCAAATGGCAGCCACCCAGACTGAGAAATATAACCGCCCCAGGACGAGCCAGTATTTTTCGAAGTCGATTCCATATTTCGTTGAAGCGAACTCCTTCAGGAATATCAGCCCAACAATCAGCGCTGTGACGACAAGACCCGCGCCCAGCAGTTTCAATCGATCCCAACGCGGTCGTAAGTCGGCCGCCTTGATCATCGCAATGATGTAGTGATCTTGCTTGCTGAGAAGGCCGATAGCACCGTGCCACTCGCCGTATTCTCCGTTTTTCTTCGCGTGCTGATAGGCATTTGCAATCAGGCCCACTATTTTCGTTTCATATTCGTCCTGATCGCAGGTGCGATCAAACTCGTCGGAAACCGCGCTCATGTCGGGAAGAGTCCAGCCGGATTCGGAGAAGTAGAGCATCTTGCGCTCTACTTCCGACAGTGGGACATTCTCGCGCTCTGCCTCTTTGGCAATCTCGGAGGCCAGGAATTCTTTGGCTTCGCGCGCGCTTCTGAAGTGCTTCATATCGATGGGGATTTTACTATCGGGCCAGGTTAGAAGCCCCTTCGGCTCTGCATTCCTACTTCGACTCCTTCGCATGCCAGGGTGCGCTCACCGTAAATATTCGTTCATTGCCACGCACCATCAGCATCCACTCCAACAACCTTCCGCGCTGATTGTGGAGGAAGTATTCATACCAGCGGTCTTCGACTAATTCTGGGATGACTACGATGATTCGGCGGTCGGGGTGTTTTTCCGACAGATTGAGGACAAATTGAATGATGGGAATGATGATGAAGCGATAGGGTGAGGGCAACAGATGGAGTGCGGGCGCCCGTTTTCCCGCGGCGCGGAAGGGTTCGGCTACGTAGCGCTCCCAGTCCTCGTGCAGCAGTTCCGAGTGCTCGCTTGGGTCGACGTGCACAGCGACCACTTCATCGGAAAGGCGGGCTGCGAATTCGATGCCCTGGCGAACGATGACATTCCAGTGGTCGACGGGAACGACGGCGATGGGTTCCTGGGTCAGGACCTGCACCTGTACCGGTTCCCTGGTCGAGATCATGAGCTTCACGGCGTGGTAGTGGCGGCGGACGGAGATAAAAAAGAAGATCGTCAGCGGGATAAAGAGCAGCGTGATCCACGCGCCTTCAAGGAATTTCGCTACCAGCACGACGAGCGTGGTTACGCCGGTGACAAACGATCCTAGCCCATTGATAAAGGCATATTTGCGCCAATGGGGACAGCGATTCTTCCACCAGTGCATTACCATGCCGGCCTGCGATAGCGTGAAGGCGAGAAACGCGCCGACGGCATAGAGCGGGATGAGGCGGTCGGTGACGCCGCCGAAAAGAATCAGCAGGGCGGCGCATAGGACCGCTAGCACCACGATGCCGTAGGTGTAGACCAGGCGGCGGCCGCGGTATCCGAAGACATGTGGCAAGTAATTGTTTTGCGCGATGGCACGGCAGAGGCGCGGGAAATCGGCGAAGGCAGTATTTGCGGAGAGCGAGAGCACGAAAAGAATCGAAGCGATGGTTACGTAATAGAAAACGCCTTTGCCGAAGACGGCGGCGATCAACATCGAGAGCAGGCTCTGGTAGCCGGGTTGGCCGGGGTCGGTGGCGGCGATGCCGTAGACTTTTACCAAATAAGAGATTCCCGCCAGCATCACAGCCAGCAGAAAAATAATCACGGTCAGCGTGCGCTGCGCGTTCTTGACTGTCGGCTCGCGAAAAGCTTTCACGCCGTTACTGACGGCCTCGACTCCGGTGAGCGCCGTGCAACCGCTGGCGAAAACTTTCAGCAATAGCCAATAGCTGACGGCGGCGGTGATGGGAGGAGGAGGCGGAAGCGGAGTGACTGGTGTGGGATGGCCTCCGCTTAGGACTACGCGAACAATGCCGGCGCCGATGGTGATCAGCAGCGTGCCGAGAAAAAGATACGTAGGGACGGCAAAGACCAGACCGGCTTCGCGCACTCCGCGAAGATTGAGGATGGCGATGACGATCAGAATGCCGACGCACAGCGAAACCGTGTGCGGCAACAAAGATGGGACGGCCGATACCAGCGCTCCGACTCCGGCGGAAATGCCGACGGCAGCAGTCAGGATGTAATCGGCGAGAAGTGCCGAAGCCGCCAGCAGGCTCGCTCCTGCGCCGAGGTTAAAACGCGCGACGGTGTAAGAGCCGCCGCCCGAAGGATAGGCAGCGATGGTCTGGCGGTAGGAAAAATAGACGATCACCAGCAGCGTAATAATCGCTGCGCTAATCGGGATGATGTAGTGAACGCCCAGAAGTCCGAGTGGTATCAAAAGGCTGAGGGCGGCCTCTGGGCCGTAGGCAGCGGAACTGAGAGCGTCGAGGCCAAAGATCGGAATTCCCTGCGTGGGCCCAATCTGCTCGCCGCGCTCTTCGCTGGTCTTGATCGGCTTGCCGACGACGAGGTCAAGAATATTCATGAGTGCGTCGTTTCCATTGGTTGCTTGGATTGAGTGCTTGGGACTGATTCCTTAAAATGGTTGCTTAAGGTTCCCCGAATATCCCTAAGTGCTTGAAAGGGGCGATTATACGTCAACGATATTTCAGGAGCAGCCGCGCAAAATCTGCAGATTTCTCAGAAATTTTTCCCTCTCCTAAATAGGAAAAACATTGCAGGTGGGCTCCGGCGGTCTGTTAATATCTATTTTTCCCTGTCTAAGTAGCCCCTTAGCAGCATCTTAGGGTTGGACAGTTCCCGCCGAAAATGGCCTTCGGCGTGCACTTCCAAGAACGAAGTGTCGTCCTCTGGCTTGCCCCCGTGGTCCCTAATGGCTGGTTCGAGGATTAACCACTTTATTTTCTGCGCCGAGCGCTAAGCAGGCAGCTACATGAGGTGCCCAAGATGGATTCCTTCGAACCGCCAATGACCTTAGGCATTCTTCCCGAGTCTGGCACGCGCTGGCAGAGGTTTGTCCTCAGCTATGGCGTGCAGTCGCTCGTGGTTGCGTTCCTTGTGATCACGGCCATCATCTATCCCGATGTTCTGACTTTGCCGGAGCACGACTACCATTTTGTCCGTCTCGTGGATACGCCCCCTCCGGTGCCACAAACTCCGGCGCCGGTGAAACACTTTGCTGTGCAGCCTCCAAAGATCGAGGCGAAGGTTGTGGAGCCGGTAATGCCGCGTCCCGAAGCGATGCGCGTCCCGCAAGAGCTGGTGCATAAGAAGCCGCCGGTACCTGAAGAACAAGCGCCCAAGGTCACGCTGGCCGCAAAGACAGAAGCTCTTCCCGACGTGAAGGCGGTCATTCCGCGTCCGCCGGTGAAAACGAACGTGTTCTCCGCTGGAAGCTCGGCTACTCCGACCATGGCCGCTGCGCCTTCGAAAGTGCAGACTGGCGGATTTGGCGACCCAAACGGCGTTCCCAATCGGGAGACGAATGGCCGCCCAATAACGATTGCGCAAGCTGGCTCGTTTGACATGCCCAACGGCCCCGGATATGGCAACGGTACGGGCGGGGCACATGGCGCCCGAGGCGTCGTGGCGAGCACAGGATTCGGGAATGGCGTTGCCACTGGCAATAGTTCCGGCATTTCCGGGTCGCGGGCCGTGGTCCACCAGGGCGGGTTTGGAGACGCCGACTTCACAACCGGTTCCCAACCCAAGGCTAAGTCCGTCGAACAGGTAGCCAAGACGCTACCTGCGGAAATCACATTCAAGCCCCGTCCGGTTTACACTGATGAGGGGCGTAAGCTTAAAATCGAAGGCGAGGTGCTGCTCGATGTTGTGTTTTCGGCAAACGGGCAGATACACGTTGTGAAAGTCGTACACGGCCTTGGTCACGGGTTGGATGAATCGGCAGAGCGCGCGGCAGAGAAAATTCAGTTCAAGCCCGCGCTGCGAGATGGTCAACCTGCCGATTTTGAGGCGGTGTTGCACATTGTGTTTGAACTTGCATCGTAACTCGGGTTGGATTCACCGAGTCGAGATTCGCGAAGTAAGGTTGAATGTTGCAATTGATGAAATGAAACAAACAAAAATGTCTCCTTCCCCACTCGCAGTAATTGCTCTTTCCTTAGTCTGCTGTGCAACTTCGGCTTTCAGCCAGACTACACCCGCTCCAGTAGCTCAAACTCCAACCGAGCAGACCGCGCCCTCGACGACCACCCCGGTGCAAGCAGCGCCTACGCAGGTCGCGCCTGCTCAGGCAGCGCCCGCATCGACTGCACCCGCTGACAGCACGCCGGTGCAGACAGTTCCGCCTCAAACCGCTCCCGCGGCTGCGCCAGCGCCAACCACGGAACAACCGCAGCTATCAAATCGCACGCCCGCCGTGGAGCGTGCCAGCGCGGTTGCCGCTAGTTTCGACCAGGTAATCGATCGAGCCATTGAGAAAGAACACCTCTTCATGGCGCAGATGAAGCAGTTGCATCCACTCGTGGAAACGTATCTTCAGAACCTGAAGCAAGATAAAGACATCGACGCTCCCGTGCCTGCCAGCGATGTTTACTTTTTGGGCCGGCTGGATATGAGTGATGGCACTGGCGATCGTGCTTTCAAAGCACACAATTCGGCCGGGTTTGGCAAGCAACTCGTCAACGTCGTGAAGGACAAATTTTCGGTCATGTTCCTGCCGCTGGGGTTCGCACAGATGGTTGTGTTGGATCAGGACTTCCAACGCAGAAATTACGACTTCACATTTGTGCGCCGCGAATTTCTAGGCGAAGTACGCTGCATCGTTCTGGACGTTGCCCCCAAGAAAGACGCGCCCAAGGGCAGCTTCCTGGGCCGCATCTGGGTTGAAGATCAGGACTTCAACATCGTCCGTTTCAACGGCACTTATTTCCCCCATCCACGCAACAGCTATTACCTGCACTTTGACAGCTGGCGTCAGAACATGCGTCCGGGTGTCTGGCTGCCGTCTCTGATCTATTCCGAGGAGTCAGACCTGAAGTCCCGTCTCGGTCAGACGCTGCACTACAAGGCGCAGACTCGGCTTTGGGGATATAACCTGAAAGATCTTCGCCGCAACTCTGAATTCACGGAGATCACCATCGACGCTCCGCAGTCGGTGCAGGATCAGAGCCAGAAGGCACAGGACGCTTCGCCGATCGAAGCCCAGCGCCAGTGGGAACGCCAAGCTGAACTCAACGTAATCGATCGGTTGCAGCAGATTGGATTGCTCGCTCCCGAAGGCGAAATCGACAAGGTGCTACAGACCGTCGTCAACAACATGATGGTCACCAATAACATCGACGTTCAGCCGGAAGTCCATTGCCGGGTTCTGATGACGACTCCGCTCGAATCATTCACCATTGGCCATACGATCGTGGTGAGCCGCGGCATGATCGATGTGCTGCCGGACGAATCGTCGCTGGCCATGATCCTCACACACGAACTGGCGCACATCGTTCTCGGACATCATCTCAACACCAAACTTGCCTTCAACGACCGCATGTTCTTTCCCGACGAGCGCACTTTCGAGCGTATGGATTTCGCTCGCGATCGCAAGGAAGAGGAAGATGCGGACAAGAAGGCGGTCGAGATGCTCAACAATTCGCCTTATAAGGACAAGCTTGGCAACGCCGGGTTGTTCCTGAAAGCTGTGCAGGCACGCGCGCCAGAATTGAAGAATCTGATCCGCGCACACCTGGGCGACAGTCTGCTGAACGGGGACGCGACCAAGATGTCGACTCTGATGACCAACTCGCCGAACTTCGATCCGAAAAAAGCGGATCAGGTAGCGGCCCTGCCGCTGGGCGGTCGAGTCAAGATTGATCCTTGGACAAATCAACTCGAACTCGTCAAGACGAAACCGGTGACGATCACGGCTGCATCCGAGAAGATGCCGTTTGAGGTGACGCCGTTCTTCCCGTTCCTCACGAGGATCGGTAGCGGAGCCACTCTGGACAAAGCTCCACCCGTGCCGGAGAAGACTGCGGCCGCCCCCACAGGACAGTAGGCAGACCCCAGAAGATTCCGTGGGAGTCTGATCTCTGCTGAGGTTCCGTCATCACTTGGTCGACGAGACTTACCCGCCAAAGCGGCAACACGCACGCGCACAGAAGATTGATTTTAGAGTGGGGATGAAACCGGGGGAGCCCCTTGCCAGACGCAACGGGCTCGGGCTTGCATTCTAGTTGGCCATCTGACTACCGACTTGCGAAAACACGTTGTTGGCGTTGCCACCGATCAGGCGCACGGTACCGATTACGATCACCAGAATCACGGCAAGCATCACCGCGTATTCTGCGACGTCCTGACCACTGTCCTCAGACCAGAGTTGACACAATCGCTTAATCACATTTGCCCCCATTCGACGGCGCGCATCTTGGCAGTGTCACTCCCAAGACAGTCGTCCACCGCCGTATAGTGTTAAGGTATCGTAACGTACAACCCTGGCTAAATGGCCCACCAGTGACCTAAGATGGCACTATAGTGCCAGAACTAGGTCTTTCGCCCTAGACGAGTCTTAAAGTATTGATTCAAGGTACCTTAAACGATTGTTCGGAGCGGAAGTCCCTGGTTCACCGCGAAAAGGGCCAGTTCCAGACGGGTGGAGACACCCAGTTTGTCGAAAATATTGCTGAGATGATGCTTCACGGTGTCTTCGCTGATCTTGAAATATTCGGCGATTTCACGGTTGGCATAGCCAGCCACGACCGCGGAAACAATTTCTAATTCTCGCGGCGTCAGGCCGAATTTCTTCTGCTTCGTTTCTTCATTCGTACTCTGCATCAGGTTGCGCAGGTACTGTACGAGATTGGAAACGCTGTCGCGTCCTACCCAGTATTCTCCGGCCATCACTGCGTGAATGCTCTTGAGCAACAGCTGCGTAGCCGAATCCTTCAGAACGACGCCACGCGCTCCGAGTTGCAGCGCCTCGACCACCTGTTTTTTCTCTACGGCTGCTGTGAGCAGGATGATGCGAACCGTTCCGGCCGCGCCCGAACTTGTATTGAGGTCACGCAGCGCATCGAGACCAGTGTGGTGTGGCATCGCGAGATCGAGCAGAAGAATGTCGGGCTTGATCTCCGTCGCCAGTTTTACCGCCTCGCGCCCATCGCAGGCCTCGCCGACAACTTTCATATCGCCTTCGGACTCCAGCAATCGCCGCAGCCCGTCGCGAAAAATCGGGTGGTCGTCGGCGATCACAATCCGTATGGGAGTAGTGCGTTTTTCCATCATTCGTACCCTATCAATCTGGCCAGTCGAGAAATTTATAATTCGTGATTTTGTAATTCTAAAACGGGCGTTTTGTCGTTACTAACTACCCACAAGAGATTACGCCAGGTCCGTCTTTCTTGCAGGAGGAATACGTACTTCCAGGCGCGCACCATGTCCGGGAGACGATTCGATCGCCAGTTCGCCAGCCAGCAGCCGCACGCGTTCGCGGATCACGGCCGGCCCTTTCCCGGTTGTCTCCAGTTCCGCGTCCGACAATCTTCCGGTGAAAGGAAATCCCTTGCCATCGTCCTCGACCGTCAATTGTAGATTACCCGCCCGCTGCGCGAGCCGCACCAGCACGTGATGCGCTCCACTGTGTTTGCGCACGTTGACCAGACTCTCCTGGACGATACGCGCGAGTTCGCGACATCCTTTTTGGGCCAGATCGACCCGCTCCAGTTCGCTGACGAACTCCGCCGCAATTCCAGTCTCGCGCCGGAAGCGCTCCACCGTGTCTGAGATGAAACCCAAGAGACGGTCAGCGTTCACCTCGAACGACTTCATCGCCTGCATCAGTTCGCGGAGCTTGAGCACTTCTTCGCGAAGCAGTTTCTGAATCCGGCCGAGTTCGGCGTTGACCACCGGAGCTTGCGTTCCCGACTGACGCCGCAGCACGTCGAGTTGCATCTCGACCGCGATCAGCGATTGAATCGCTCCGTCATGCAGTTCGCGGGCGAATCGTCCGCGCTCGAGCGCCCCCGCTCGTTCCCGCAAACGCCGCATCAGGTAGACGTTGTAAATCGCCGGACCAACCTGCTGTGCAAACTCCTGGAGAAACCGCAACTCCTCTTCTGGCTCACCCATCATGGTGGGATCGAACAGGAACACCCGACCCGACCATTCACTCCCGAACATCACCGCGACCGAAACAACCGCGTCGAACTTTTCGGTTCGGGCCAGAGCCTCCAGAAAGCCTGTATCCTCGTCGCGCAGCCGAGTTCCGTCGCCATCGAGCAAGACGGTGCGAAAACCCTTCCCGGCACGGGCGGCGTAAAACGCGTCGGCTGCCGATTCGAAGAGATACACTTTTTCGTGTTCAGGCGCAGCCTCGCGCCAGTGAAGAGCCTCGCTGCCGTTGCTCTCTGTTGCGCGCTTTACTTCCGCGAGAAAGACGCGATAGCTGTGCCGTTCCTGCGAAGCACTCAGCACGCGCGCTGCGCCGTAGATGCTGATCACCTCTCCAAGTATCTGCTGCATCGTTCCGGTTAATCCCGCTTCGACTCGCGTCGAACTGAGAACACGCGTGATCACCGCCCGCTCGGCGCGCACTTTCTTTTGCGTCTCTGACATGTAGCCGAGCAGAAACCCAAGCACGACCAGATAGACCGAACTCATGAACAGTTGCTGTGGATCCAGTTCTCGCACGCTGACGCCGAGCCGAGGCAGATGGACCAGATGCAACCAGCGGTCGACGACCGGCTCCATACCCGCGCGCACCGCATAGGCCTCGAGTTCGAGCAGTCCTACCGCGGTTACGGCTGTGCCCACGGTCTCCCAGAGCCCCCAGCGATAGGCCGCAGCTGCCATCACGAAAACGAAGAACAAAAAGAAAGGACCATGCTGCGCGGTGGCGAACATCGAAATCAGCACCGGCCACAGAATGTCGATGGAGTGCACGACCAGCCGAAACGCCCGGGTCGAGCGCGGGCGGAAGCGGACCAGCAACATCACGACCACTCCGTGGGCCAGATAAATCGTGAGGAGCCAGTACAGCCAGCGCGAATACACCATCCCGCGGATTGGCTCCATCCAGAGCGCGAGTTCCGCCGCGATCGTGAGCGCCACCCTTGCGGTCGCCAGCCAGCGTTCGGTACGCCGGATTTCGCCCGCACTGAGGGGCGCTCGGAAACGCCACAGATCGCGATATCGAGGGATCATCATCGAAGGGATCTTTAGAACACGAGGCTTTCCGACGTAAAGACGGCTCTCGGAATGTTACTGCTAAAGCTTAAAGATAAAGTTAAGGTCCCAATTCTAAAGGCAATCCCTGGCAAACTCCACGGGGTTGTTTTTTCGGCCCGTTCCGCGGACGAGCGAAAGCTCGACCCCGGGCCTGATTTGCGGCGAGCTTCGCCCGGCCGGAACTTACTCTGGTAATCCCCGCGACCGACCATCGCACTCTAGAATGGATACTGGAATCGTTTGTCTTGACCATTGCCACCAAAATCTCGCTCTCTTGTCTGGTTGGGTTAGTAATCGCCCAGACGGCGGCATCTTTGCTCATGCCGAGGGGCGCAGCCGTAATCATTACCAGCGACATCATTCAGGGCGTGCTTCTGCTTGTGGGGACCGTGGCCTACTTGCTCAACACGTCACCCTCGCGCTGCGCCTCGCTCCACATACGCCTGTTTTGGATCCTGATGAGCGTCGGCATGATTTTCTGGCTCATGAATCAGGCAAGCTGGAACTATTTCGAAGTCATTAAGCGCAAGGAAGTGCCCGACCTGTTCCTGGGCGACATCGTTCTGTTTATGCACCTGGTGCCGATGATCGCCGCGCTGGCCGTGCTTCCCCATCTTCGCGAAGACGACCGCAACGAACGCATACGGATGCTCGACTTCGCGCTTCTGCTCACCTGGTGGGTTTTTGTCTACGTCTACACCGTGATTCCATGGCAGATGGTGCAGATCGATGAAGTGGCTTACAACGCGAATTTCAACCTTACTTACCTGACCGAAAAACTTGCGTTTCTCATTGCCCTCGCCGTCCTGGCCTACACGACGAGGGGAGGCTGGCGACAGCTTTATGGACATCTGCTAGGCGCCAGTGCCCTCTACGCATCCAGTTCGTACGTAGTCAACTGGGCCATGGATCACAAGTCGTATTACAGCGGCAGCATCTACGACATCACGCTGACCATCTCCGTTGGCTGGATGGCCGCCGTTCCCTTGCTCGCGCGGCAACTTGACCTCTCCGATTCCAGGCCGCCGCGACCTCTGCTCGGTATCTGGATTACACGCCTCAGCATGCTCGCCCTGTTCAGCCTGCTCTGGGCCGCGTTGCGTGCCGAATTGGATCCGGCGCTATTGCCGCCGGTCAAAGCCTTCCGCGTCAATGTGAGCCTGCTGACGATGGTGGTGATGGGGGTCGTGGTCTTCTGGCGCCAGCGTTTGCTGCGCGATGAACTCTCGCTGTTTCTCGAACGATCGCGACGTTCTTTCGACGATCTCAAGGAATTGCAGGCCAAGCTGATTCAGTCGGAGAAACTGGCCTCGCTCGGGCAGTTGGTGGGCGGAGCTGCTCACGAGATCAACAATCCGCTTACGGCGATGCTGGGTTATTCGGACTTGCTAAGTGCTTCGGACTTGCCGCCAGCGGAACAGTTCCAGGCGGCACAAATCGGCGAGCAAGTACGACGGACTACGACTCTGGTGTCGAGTCTGCTAACGTTTGCGCGCCAGGCTCCCGCCAAGCTCGCCCCCATCGACATCAACTCCGTGTTGCAAACGGCGGTGCGATTGATTGCGCCTCAGCTTGAGGCCGCCGGTAATTCGGTACGACTTGAACTTGCGCCGTCAGTTCCTCCTGTACTCGCGGACTCTAACCAGATTCTCCACGTCTGCATGCACCTCGCGGGGCAGATCAGCGCTCATCTCGCGAATGAAACCAATGCGACACTGTTGGTGCAGACGCAGAGCGAAGGTAAGTTCGTGCTGATCGATTTTTCGTCGTACGACCCTGATGCGGGCGACCCCAATACGCACGACTCCGACGCGCAAGGGGCTTCCAGGCACCCGCTCACGTCTCTGCTGGTGCTCAACTCAGAAGCTGGGAACAAGCCTTCCACGCTCTCACTGAACGCCTGCTGCCGCATCGTTGAAGAACACGGCGGGCGAATCCTGCAACCTTCGGCTCCCGGAAACATGGCTTTTCGCGTTGAACTGTGCGTGGCGGCCAATGGAGCCGGACGCTCTTCGTTGGACGGCTCGATACGGGCCGCGGCGCGGGGATTCTCCTAGCCCTGTCGTTTGGGACAGGTACTAGAACTGCATCACAGACACGCCAGGAATTCGCCGAAAGTGGCGGAGATTGCCGGTCGCAACGGTATAGCCGAGTTCCAAAGCCGTTACTCCAATCAGCAGATCGGCAAGTGGAAGCCGAACTCCCTTAGCTTGGTTCTCGCCATCGATCTGGCCGACACGAAGGGCGACTGGCACCGTGACCGGGTGGATGGGCAATGCCCTGAGGAGTTCTCGGATGAACGCCAAGCGCGTCGCTTTACGCTCTGCGGTGTCAGCGCGGGCTGCACCGTGGGCTAGTTCGATCAGCGTGACGACGGAGATAGCTATGTCGGTATTTCCGGCCGTCTGGGCGATCGCTGTGAGCATTTGCCGGGCGTTCTGCCCCTGCCGCTCGGCTCTGATCAGCACGCTGGAATCGAGAATCAATCCCATGAGGGCGGTTCAAGCGGCTCGCGGTGGCTCTCGACAGCTACCTCGACGTCCTTGGCGAAGTCTGCATCTATAATCGCTGCCGAGTTCTCAGGAAGTAGCGCAATGCACTCCGAGATCGTGCGACGCGGCGGGGCCGGTGCATGGATCACTGCGACAGCGAGTTTGCCGCTCTCGATCACGACTTCCGCCCCCTCACGCACCCGCGCGAGCACGCCCGCGAAGTTGCTGGCAGCTTCCGCTTCCGAGATGCGGATGACACGATCAGACATGACATGATTATAGCGTTATTCCTCGGCGCCACGATCTCCCTGCTTTCCTTCACGTAAGGACACGACAAACTTTATCGCTCCCTCTCCAAACTGGCCGGCGCGCCCTGCTTGACCGTTCCCACAAAAACAAATTTCTACCGATGACGAGATTTGTCTCTTTTTTGCGCTGTAAGAGATAGAGGGCTTAGCTCGTTTTGGTGACCGTTCCGGTGAGTGAAAGACCGGTCGAGCCCGACGCGATGCTGAAGCCTCGATCCCCAGACTTCATTGCGGGGTGCCTCATAAAAGGAGAAATGGCCATGCTTAACAAGACTTTGTGGTTCAGTTTGATTTTAGGTCTCACTTCCGCGGCGCTGGCGCACGTAGCGGCGCAGCCTGAGGCGCGGACGATGACGGTAGAGGCAGAATCCCCCCATGCGACGCAAACCTGCCAGGTCACCTACTCCAGTGGAACCTTCTACACGTCGACGCAGTTCTGCGTTACCGTGAACGGCAACATTCCCCAGTTCAAAGTAAGAGGAGGCCAATTGTTTCCGCCGGCGGGAAATGCCGCGGACCTGGAAGGCTATGGATTCTGCGACGTCACCGGAGGCTTCAGCTATATGGACTATGCAGCCTACGACAACGATACGTGGAATCCCTCGACACTAAAACAGATCGGCAATACGGTCACGGTAACCCGGACCACCGCCGACGGAAACTGGCAACTGACGCAGACGATCGTGAACCAACCGGCCAGCGCGGCTAGTGTGGGCGGGGTGAAAATCACCATGAAGCTCAAAAACCTTTCGAGTACGGCCCGCGCCGTGAACCTGGTGCGGTTTGCCACTCCCGATGTCGGCGGCTTGAAAAACCTCTATAACACGTCGCAATACTCCGCGAGCGGACTGTTCGAATACGGCATAGGACTGACGCTCACCGTCAACAGCTTCCTCCCAAGTTTCGGACAGGAAGCCTATGTGCAAAATATCCAGTCCGGACCCGATCCATGCAACCCGCTTGAATTCTGGGAAATGACGCTACCCTACAACGGTTTTGGATCAATCGCAGTCCTGTGGGATCAGGCAGGTACGGCAAAAGTCGCTCCGAAGGGCACGGTAACAGTGGTCAGTACCTATCGAGGGTTCTGATTGGGCTGTTCGGTATTGGGTGGGTGGGCCACGTCCCCACACCTCAACCATAAATAACTGGAGGTGCGCCAGTTCTCACGCTTTTTGAGAAGTGGCCGCGCCGGCTCTGGTTCGCGTCAACTTTCAGAAGTGGCCGTTGGAGATCAATGCGCGTCTGGCGGAGCCTTCGCTGACAGCATCCGGACGCAGCACCCCCGTCATTCGCACCGTACGCGAATAAGTGGGCACCCTCCGGATTCACCTGGGCTAACCCGCAACGTCCAGGTTCATGGTCGCTGGTAACTTTGGCGGCGTCCCCGGTCGAGGTAAGTTTTAGGCGAGCGACTTTACTTTCGAGGTCAACCCTAATGGCTTGCCGGACTTCCAACAGACTCATGTTCACCCCACGTCACTCTCACTGCATTTCCATATGTCTGTTGTTGATGCTCGCAACCTGCGGGTTAGTAAGTGCTGAAGTGCCGAAACCTAAGACTTCGGAATGTGCACTCACCGGGGATGACGCGGGTTCAAGCTTCGATGCCAGCGTCGATATACACGCCTTGTCTAATTACAGCAAAGCCATCTATGCGTTATTCCAGGCCCGACAATTTGGACAACTGGACTGCATTGCGGATTCCGCCCGTATGGGTAAAGAAACTTTCGCCGGCGGGATGTGGAAGATCCATGCCATCTATGCGGGCCTTGGGACCCCTCCGCTGCATCCGACCGAACAGGACTGGCTCGCGCATATCGCATTACTCCAGCGATGGGTAGCTGCGCGACCAGAGTCGATCACGGCACGGATTGCCTTGGCCACAACTTATGCGAACTATGGCGCGGACGCGCGCGGCAAAGGCATGGCGGACACGGTGAGCGAAAGTGGATGGAAGCTTCTCGCGGAACGCAGTGCCAAAGCCAGGCAGATCCTTGAAAAAGCGTCGACTCTCCGGGCGAAGGATCCGGAGTGGTATGTCGCAATGCAACAGGTCGCCCTGCTCCAGCAGTGGGAGCCGGCTGAAAAGCAAGCCCTGCTCGAACAAGCCTCAAAGTTTGAGCCCACTTACTATTACTACTATCGTATGTATGGCTTCTCGATCCTGCCGAAGTGGGGCGGAGAAGACGGCGAGGTTGCCGATTTCCTGCAAAAGACCGCTGACAAAATTGGAGGCGACGCGGGCGACGAAGTGTATTTTCGCGTTGCAGGTTACTTATTCTGTGGCTGCGCCAGTGATCTCGAACTGAAGTTATCCTGGCCCAGAATCCAGAAGGGGTTCGATGCGGTGGAGAAACAATACGGGCCTGCGCCGGCGAATTTGAATCAGCTGGCGCATATGGCAGTCACCTTTAACGATCCCGTGGTTGCTGGAAAGGCGTTTGCTCGGATCGGGGACCAATGGGATAAAGAGACTTGGGAAACGTCAGAAAACTACGAATCCTACAAGGAATGGGCCAAGCAGGCGGGGCTGATCGTGGCGAAGAAACAGGTGGTGGAAGACTCTGCAGAGGCAAACGTGCGCACTGCCGAAGGGCGACGCTACAACGCTGCGTTCGATGAGGTGATCCACACTTGGGTGCGGCAGTGCATGGAGGAGATCGGCGGTGCCGATCCTGGAAAGTTTGAACTCCTGATTAAGGTCGGCAAGGATGGCACGATCGCTGAGATGAATGGCTCTCCAGCCAGTTCCTTCCCCTTTACCAATTGCCTGGGTAGCAAGATGAACAATTTTCGGGCCAGCGAGAAAGTAGTTTTTCCGCCGCCTCCGCAGCCGGATTACTGGGTTTTATACCATCTCAAAACCGAGAACTCACCGTCAGCGGCGCTGAAGTAGATCCGGCCTATTTCGGCTCGGCCGCGGCCTGATGATGAACAAGAGAATGCAATGAAGTACATTTTCTGGATTGCGCTGGTCGCGGCGGTGGTCGGAATGGCCGGGCAAATTGCTTTGGCTGAATATACCAGCACGCTGTTTCAAGATGATCTACACGAGATTACTGCGCAACCAGGCACCCACATCGGCTTGGCGCCGGTTACCTCCACGAACGAAGAACTTCGCGAAGAACTTCGCGGGAAAATAGTTCACGCAGCGGATGGACATGGAATTCGGCTCGACCCTAAGGAATTGGCGGTGCGGACGAGCGGACCGATGGGCCATCGGAATATGTCCATCGCGGTCGACTATACGATGCCAGTGAATCTACTCGTGGGCTCGTTCAATTTGCATTTCTCGGCTACGAGCAGTGGCGTTACATACTAGTTATCGAAGTTCGGTTCGGGGCGGGCTGCTTCTCCGAACCCAAAGCCATCCTAAACGGCGGTGCGCCATCTCTCGCGCGGCAGCACCCACGCATTCGCAACGTACGCAAATAAGTGGGGCACCCTCAGAATTTACCTGGGCCACCCCGGCATTCGCGGCGGGTGACGAGGCCGCTGTCGTTATCAGCGCGCCGTTGTGGGGCTTTTACGCTTTGATCTGCGATAAACTGACGCTGGGAGCACAGGCTACGGCGATGATAGAAATTTGGCAGAGATTCAAAGAACGTAATAAACGGATATTGGCGGAGGTGATCCAGATCCAGGCGGACCTCGCCAGAGAAGCTCCGAGGCGCTCCCCGCAAATCCTCGGCCACCAGAGGGTTACCAACAAGACGGTCTATTTCTTTTGGGCGCTGATTGTGTCGTGCTCGATCTTCGGCTGGTGGCTTCTCAGGTCCGGCCGCTGAGCCGCAAAACGGAAACCGCAAAACCATTGCCAAGCACCACAATCGGGGCCAATGATGGGGCCAATGATTATGAGATATCTAGTGCGTTTGTGGGTCCTCGCTTTGCCACTAGTGGCTTTCGCCGGCTTCAGCGTCGCGTTCGGTTCAGCAGTGCATCGGCGGGATGCGGTAAAGGATGTGTCGGGCGAACGGAGTCCAGTCCACATCTCCGGGCACATAGCATTCAGTGATGATGCCGGGCGGATCACTCGCTACTCCTATAAAGTAGCAGCCACAGCAACAAATGTGTCTGGGAAAACAATACTGTTGCTGTGCGTTCGGTTCCGCGTCAACGACGGTAGCGCACCGGGGCTCGATTATGCTTATCGCAAAGACTATTTCTTCTCTCAAAAGACTCTTGAACCCGACTCCTCGGAGGACGTGCTAAGCGCTCCCTCCAGTGTCAGTGCACCAATGATCAATGGTGTGCCTATCGTGAACGGCCGGTCTACGTCTAAGCCGATAGCAACCGCAGAAGTCGAATTCGTCCAGTTTAGCGACGGTTCTACTTGGGGTGATCAAGACGCCGCGCGAAGCGCCCTTGAGATTCGCGCGTCGACCATGCAAGAGCTTAGGACATTGGAGAGCACGTACACGCAAGAAGGGGAGGGAGCATTCCTTCTCGAACTCTCGAAACAGGAACTTCTGCCGGGCATAAATTCGATAGAGAATATCTGCAAAGATCGTAATGATGAATACGCGACGTGCGCGCTGGACATGATCCGCAAGATGATCGCAACCGCACAGACTCGCCATAGTTGAACGGGACCATACTGCTCGCTTGTTTCCGCACAAAGCCAAGTTCGATTTGTGCGAAAGATAGGGGAAGAGGTCGGTGTCGTGCATCCGCGAGCCCCACGTCTTTCAAGACGGGGCCGGAACAATTTCTACGGTTCGTTTCAACTGTCCACATGCGGCGAAAATGTCGCGGCCTCTTGGGCGTCTTACGAAAACCGGGATATCCGCTGCCTTCAGGATGCGTTGGAAAGCCGCTACCCGCTCCGGTTCCGGCGTGCGGTAGGGCAATTCGGTTCCCGGGTTCAGCGCGATCAGGTTCACCTTTGCGCGCATGCCCCTCACCAATTCCACAACCTCGCGAGCGTGTTCCGGAGCATCGTTTACTCCCGCGAGGAGGACGTATTCAAACGTGAGCCGCTCGCGCGGACGCAGCGGAAATTCACGCGCCGCGCTCATCAGCTCGGTTAAATTCCACTTCCGGTTCAGCGGCATCACTTCACTGCGGAGCGCGTCGTTCGAACCGTTCAGCGAAATGGCCAGCTTCGGACGCACCGGCTCCCGCCCAAAGTCTCGAATCCGTGGCACGATGCCTGCGGTCGAAACTGTCATCCGCGATGCCGGAATTCCCACTCCGTCGGCCAGCAAGCGCACCGACTTCATGAAATTGTCGTAGTTCAGGAAAGGTTCGCCCATCCCCATGAATACGATATTGACGCGCTGCATGGGAGGCTCCACTCCCTCATCGCGCAACACGGAGGCGATCTGCCCGACGATTTCTCCGGCTTCGAGGTTGCGCTTCACTCCCAGGAGGGCGGTAAAGCAGAACTCGCAACTCACGGCGCATCCCATCTGGCTCGAAACGCAGATCGTGGCACGACGCCAATTCGCCGAGGGAACTGTCGTGGCGTCCGTCTCGTCGCCCGCCTCGCTGCCGTCGCCGCTTTCTCCGCCGTCGCCTTCCGGCATCCAGACAGTCTCTACCGTCTCGCCGTCGGCCAGCTCAATCAGATATCGCACCGTACCGTCATTCGAAGTGAACTTGCGGGCGATGCGAGGCAGTCCTACGGACCACCCTTCCTCGGCGAGACGGGCGCGGTAATCCAAGGGCAGGGTCGACACCTGCTCTAGCCGTTCAATCTTTTGCCCGTATAGAGCATCAAATAATTGCTGGCCCCGGTAAGAAGGTTGCCCCGACGCAATCGCAAGAGCTGTAAGTTCCTGCAAATCGAGTCCTAAGAGCGAATTGGAGTTCGAGGTCACAGTTCAAGGTCAAAGTTCGATAGTCAATGAATTGGGGTCAAAGGTCAGCGTAAGTGAAACAAAAATAAGAACAAATGCTAGCTGCGCTCGTCCAGCCCGGGATTGTGGGAGAATGGTACCAGCAACCTGCCCGGCGGATCACAGCTAGATCAAGAGTTCATCGTATTCATCGTAAAGGATGTCATCGCCAGCCCTCATGGTAAAAGAGACCCGTAATATTCGCCGTCAGGTATTGCCGAACGGCCTCACCGTCATCACCGAGCAGATGCAGCACATTCGTTCCGTTTCCATCGGCATCTGGCTCAAATCAGGATCGCGCGACGAAGACTCCGAATGGAATGGCATCTCCCATTTCATCGAGCACATGGTGTTCAAGGGCACCGAGACACGTTCCGCCGAAGCCATCGCTCGCCAGGTCGATTCGATCGGCGGCAACATGGACGCCTTCACGGCCAAGGAATGCATTTGCTTCAACATCAAGGTGCTGGATGAGCACCTTCCGGTTGCCATGGACGTGCTGACCGATCTCGTCCTTCATCCAGTATTCGATGCCGGAGATATCGCAAAGGAGCGCGGCGTCATCCTGGAAGAAATTAAGATGGACCAGGACAATCCCGATTACCTCGTCCATGAGATTTTTACCCAAAGCTTCTGGAAAGACCACGGCCTCGGACTACCGATTCTGGGCACGCGAGACACGGTTAAGAGATTCGATCGGCCCGTCGTGTCCCGTTTTTACGGGCACCATTTCGCCCCCGGCAATCTTATCGTCAGCGCGGCCGGCAATCTCGACCACAAGCAATTTGTCGAACTGGTCGAGAAACATTTCGAACACGTGAAGCCGGCGAAGAATGGCCTGCACTCGCCGGAGCCGAAGACTTTTTCGCGCATTAATCTGTGCAACAAGAAATCACTGGAGCAAGTTCAGATCTGCATCGGCGTCCCGTCGCATCCCATGGCGCACGATCGCAGGTACGCTTCGTACATTCTGAATACGCTGCTCGGCGGCGGCATGAGTTCGCGTCTGTTTCAGAATATTCGCGAGCGCCAGGGCCTGGCGTATTCCATCTACAGCGATCTCAATCCTTACCGCGATACAGGATCCATGTGCGTTTACGCCGGCACATCGCGCGAATCGGCGATCAAGGTGGTCGAGTGTGTGGTTGAGGAATTTCGTAATCTGAAAAACACGCCCGTGCCCGAAGAAGAATTGCGACGCTCCAAAGACCAGCTGAAAGGCAGCCTGATGCTGTCACTCGAATCCTCGACGGCGCGCATGTCAAATCTGGCTCGGCAAGAAATGTATTACGACCACTTCTACGGTCTTGATGAGCTGATTGAACGGATCGAAGCGGTAACCGTCGAAGACTTGCAACAGACCGCGAACGAATTTTTCCGCACCGAGCAGATTGCGGTGACAATTCTGGGCAACCTGACGGGATTGAAGCTCACGCGCGACCAATTGACCTGCTAGTGACCTGCTACGTCTGCGTGGCGACGGGCCTTGCTCTAAGACCACGCTAGACACGGTGGCCTCACCCGCGTGTTATTCTTTTCGCTCCCTATTCAACGGGGATCCCTTTCAATGTCCCTGCGCGTTCTCGGTTTCATCCTCGCCGCGGTGGTTCTGATCGCCTATCGCGTGATTAAACCGCGGCCTCCTGCCTCAGACCAAACCGGCCGCTGGAGCCTCTCCGATCTGTTTTTGGCCAGCGCTCTGACCCTGTTCGCGGAATTGGCTTTGATCCGTTGGGTCGCGACTGAGGTCCGCGTATTCGCTTACGTAAAAAATCTGGCTTTGTTGTTGTGCTTTCTCGGTTTCGGATTGGGCTGCGCCCTCGCTCGTCAGCGTCCGCGCTGGCAGACCGCGGTCACCGCGCTGCTCGGGCTGATTGTCATTGTGCGCATGCCCTGGCGCGGTCCGCAGATCATGGAGAGCCTGTCGCAGTATCTTGGGGCCGCGCAGGATATTGAGATTTGGGCCACGCGTAGCGCCCATGATACGACTGGCTTTCTGCTCGCGGTTGCGGTCGCCATCATCCTGTTGTTCCTCATCACCACCATATTTATCCCAATCGGGCAGACCGTAAGCCGCCAGATCGAACTCGCGCCGCGGCCGCTCTACGGTTATTCCTGGAATCTCGCGGGCAGCCTGGTTGGCATCCTCGCATTCTTTGCCGTATCGTGGCTGGCCTTACCTCCCGCAGTCTGGTTCACGATCGTGCTCGTCGGGATGGCCCTGCTCCAGTCAAGCCGCAGCGATGGCATCCGCCTCGCGGCGGCCATCTTACCCGTGGCAATTTTGCTGATCGATCCATCCACTCCACAGCACTCCAATCTTTGGACTCCCTACCAGCAGATCGAACTTGAGGACGAGCAATTCCCAGACGGTGAGCTTTACCGCACAGAGATTCGGGTCAATCACACCGGCTACCAGGCGATCGTGAATCTGTCGCCTGACTTTTTGGCCCGTCATCCGCGAGTTCTGACGGAAGCACCGGATGAGAATCCCTATAATCTGCCGTTCCGCTTTGCGCCGCCAAATCCGAGTGTCCTGATTGTCGGTTCCGGCACGGGAAATGACGTTGCGGCTGCGCTGCGGCATCAGGCTCGCCACGTCGACGCCGTGGAAATCGACCCCAAAATTCTCGCGCTCGGCCGCAGCCGCCATCCAGAACATCCTTACGACGATCCGCGCGTTTCGGCGCACCTCACCGATGCTCGCGCCTTCATGAAGCGCACGACGGCGCGTTACGACCTGATTCTTTTCGGATTGCTCGATTCCCACACTCAGCTCTCCGACTACTCCAACATGCGGCTCGACAATTTCGTCTATACAGAAGAGTCGTTCCGCGAGGCTCGCGAGTTGCTCGCGCCGGGCGGAGTCGTATTCCTGAAGTTTCAGGTCAATCACGATTTTGTCGGGCGGCGGCTCGCCGAGATGCTGACCACAACTTTCGGCAAGCCTCCGGTGGTATTTGTAGCGCCTTCGAGCTACACGGCGGCGGCGAACTGCTTTGCCATTTCACCGTCCGATCAAGTCGAGAAGAGTCTCACGGCCGATTCGCGACTGAGCCAGTTTGTCGCCGCACGCCAACCTCATTACCTCGGCATGCCCGAGGTTGCGGTAACCACCGACGACTGGCCATACCTCTACCATCAGGGACACTGGATCCCGGGCATCTTCTACCTGCTCAGCGCGCTGGTGATTCTGCTGGCGGCAGTTTTCTATTTTCAAATTCCCGAAGCCCGGTCGCGCGTCCCGTCTCTATTCTTTTTCGGCATGGGCGCAGGATTTCTTTTGCTCGAAACACAAGTGGTCAGCAGGCTGGCGCTTTACTTTGGGACGACCTGGCAGGTGAACGGGATCGTAATCGCGGCAATTTTGTCGGCGCTCCTGCTGGCGAACGCCGTCATCGAACGTCAGCAACAGCCGTGGCCCCGCGCGTGGACGCTGACCGGTATTCTCGTCGGCATCGCCGCCGCATACTTCGTACCCTTCAGCCGAATTCCCGGATCGGCCGCTCTGATCGGGTCTTTCGCGGCTGTCGTCTTCGCGATTCCTATCTTCTTTGCAGGATTGTTGTTCGCTGCGGAATTCCGTGCGGCCGACTCTCCTGCCGCCGCTCTCGGCGCCAACATGCTCGGAGCCGTTGTCGGCGGCTTGCTCGAGAATCTATCGCTGATCATTGGGATGAAAGCCCTGTTAGTGATCGCCGCAGCTTTATATTGCCTGGCGGCGGTGGGCTTCCGATGGCTGAAAAAAGTCCAGGTCGTGTAGAGCGGACACTCTTGTCCGCTGCTTTTGAATTTGTTTGGCTCTACTCACCACATTCAAGATCAAGAGCAGCGGACAAGAGTGTCCGGTCTACATACAACCTACCAGCGCAGGCCGATGGTTACCGGCATCACGATGGTTTGGCCGTCGGCGTGATAAGCGCGATGGTAGCGCCATTCGCCGAAGATTTTGGCACTGTGGAAATGATTGAGCGGGTATGTCACCCCGCCGCCAAAATTGAA
Organism: Terriglobales bacterium; assembly: GCA_035308395.1. Lineage (GTDB taxonomy): Bacteria > Acidobacteriota > Terriglobia > Terriglobales > Acidobacteriaceae > Acidiflorens. The sequence continues at coordinate 67,050 of DATGGT010000125.1, read as the reverse complement.
TCCACCGGCGTCTTTCACGTTCGAAGACACAAACTGCGGCAGAACATTGTTGAAGATATCGCGCTGGAGATCGAACCATCGATAGGCCGGTTCGTAGACGATCGGATTCGGGCTGCTGATGAACTGCTTGGGCACAGAAACGCTGCGGCGGTAGAAACCCACGCCTCCAATTCCGTAGGCACCCAACTTGCCCAACTGCCACGGCACTCTTACGATGCCGTCCACGCTGATCGATTGCATATTGCCGCTTTGGTTGGTGAGAAAGCCCTGGTTCTTCACGCTCTGACGAAAGCCGAGGTTGTAATACATGTATTCCGCGTCCACCCCAAACAAGTGAGTGAAGTTCACGCCACCGCCTACCGTGCCTTGGACCGAGTTCCCTACATAGGCCGCCGTGTCGTCTTTGCCGAAGCCGAGCGGACCGCCAACGCTATAGGTGAAACGACTGAAACTTGTTTTCCCCGCGTCCTGTGCGAAAGCCGATGCCACGCAAAAAATAATCAGAAACAATACCCGATGACTCAATCTTGATCTCCTGTTTTAGCGGCGAAAAAAATAGCGGCAATTCCCGTGATCCGCAGTTTGCTGCGACGGCTATTCTACGGTTAGATGCGAGCGGAAAGGAAAGCCAGCCCTTTTTGCCGCGGAAATTCGACGACTCGTGGCTCCCACCGTTTAGTGGGAAGCGTGGTGCATTTTCGAAAAGAACACTGGCCAGTATTCGCGCAACATATTCCCGCCCGCCCGCGTAGCGAGGTCCAGGCCATAGCGATAAAAGGTATCGCCAGCGGTGCGATTGCGGTCGGGCCAGTAAGCGTTCGCCAAGCCCTCTGCCATCGCCGGCGCTATGAGCCCATGCCAGTTTGTCCCATCGCGACCGTCGTCGTTCCGCGTTATAAAGACGCGCTGCACCGAATACTTTACCGCATGGAAGAACGAGGGCCTGATCTCGGGATAAAAGCGCGGATCCTCGTGCAACGCAGACGACAGCACAAAGGTTCCGAAAAACTCGGCCGACGCCTGGCGAGCCATGGACGACCCGAACCGGCTGGCGTAGGCATCCCAACCCTGTCCGAAACCGGTGGGCGAATTATCCGCCTGCCCGACGGCCGAACCGAGCATGGCCCAGGTAATGGTGTGGACCGAAATGCTGTTGTCCACGAAAAGCTGGAATTTCTGCCCTGGAGAAAGCGGCTCTGTGCTGGCGGCGATGTCAGGGAAAACAAGTGACTTTTTCTGCAAGAGATTGTAGACACCTGCGCCAGGAATATTCATCGCTGGTTTGGGTGGTTGGCTGGTCGACGGAGCGTCTGGGGCAGTCTGAGTCTGCGATTGAGATTGTGTTTGCGTTTGCGATTGAGTTGTCGCCTGGGCGAAGGATCGCGTCGCCGAGACGGTGGCGACGATGGCAATACAGATCAGGGAGCAAATTGCTGGCTGTAAACAGCACATCCAGTTGGACGAAGTGACAGGCGTCGTTCTGAAGGTGCTGGACAAGGGTCGAGTTGGCATCGGTACAGATTACTCAATCACAGGCCCGGCGGCAAACAGTTAAACATAAGATGGGCTTGAATTTGGCGTTCCGGCCGCGCCGGTCATGCGATCTCGCCCGACTGGTTGGCCGCCTGGTTGGCAACGTAATCCAGCAACTCGCGGACCGTGAGACCGGACCGCAGGAGCACGATCATTTGATCGGGGCTGACGCCCGCTTGTGCTCCGAGCGCGACGATCTTGGCGACGGCGTGCCCGAGCGCTTCTCTTTGTTCCGGCTCGAGCGGTTCCGCCGGATTCGCGTTTTTCAGCATGACGACACCCGTCCAGACCGAGTGGCGACTTCGGACGCCGCATCTGGAACCAGACAAACCATCATCGTCCGTTCGCCTTACCCACGCTGTGATGGGGCTTACTTCAATTTGTGACGGATAATCGTTCGTTACTGGTTCGTCTTCATCAATTCCAGAATTGCTGCCATCTCTACTTCGATTCCGGTCTTTAGGGTCGGCTCGCGATCGGGCGCGAAGTATGGCGAGTGCGGGCCGGGAAGCTTCTCTCCGGTCTTGATCGCCTCCGCGAATTTTTCGGGGTTCACCGCACCTAATTCGAGCATTACGCTCGGAACTCCGGCCGCACGATATTCGGCGAAGTCGTCGCTTGCCATAATCGGACGTGCCATCTCGACGTTGCTCTCTCCCATGAGTTGTTTGAGTCGTTCGGCGACGCGGCCGGTCGCCGCAGGATCGTTGTAGACGGCGCCGACACCTTCCACGTGCTCGACCAGAGGCTTCTTTGGGGCTCCCGCAGCGGCGGCCTCGGCATCGGCAATGCGCTCGATCGCTGCCAGCAGATGCTTACGCACTTCATCTTTATACGACCGCACTGTCAACTGCATCACGACTTCGTCGGGAATGATGTTGTTCTTCGTGCCGCCGTGGATCGTACCCACAGTGATCACGGCCGGGTCCTGCGGGTCGGTTTCGCGCGAGACGATCGTTTGCCAACTGACGATCATGCGCGCGGCGATGACGATGGGATCGACCGCTATCTGCGGGGCTGAACCATGTCCGCCGACACCATAGACGGTGACCGTCACCGAATCGGCGTTCGACGCGCTGAAACCCGGCGTGTAGCCGACCTTCCCCGCGGCAAACAAGTTGCTGTCGTGAACCGCAAAAGCGAAGTCGGGCTTCGGGAAGCGCGTGTAGAGTCCATCTTTAATCATCGCCGTCGCGCCACCGATACGCTCTTCGGCAGGCTGGCCGACATAGATGAAGGTTCCGTGCCAGTGGTCTTTGTTCTGCACGAGCAGAGCCGCCGTCCCGATACCAACCGCCATATGAAGATCGTGACCGCATGCGTGCATCACTGGCACTTCGACGCCGCGGTCGTCGTGCGTCGTGACGTGGCTGGCATAGGGGAGACCAGTCTTCTCGGGCACCGGCAGCGCGTCGAGTTCGGCACGTAGCATCACGACCGGACCGGCGCCGTTCTTGAAGACTCCGACGACGCCGTTGCCGCCGACTCCGGTCGTGACGTCGTATCCGAGCTTGCGCAGCTGATCGGCGATTTTGGCCGCCGTCTTCTCCTCGTGAAAGGAAAGCTCGGGATTGCGATGCAGGTCGAGATAAAGCGTCTCGACCTGGGGATAGACGGCATCGATCTGGGTGGAGGGAGTGCGCCAGGGCTCGGCAGCCCAACTTGCGATGGAGAACGCCAGCGCCAGAAATGAAATGAAGATGCATTTCATGACGGCATTAGATCACAAATTTGGTCGGGGACAGCCGAAGTCGGCTTTCCCCCATTGCAGTCCTACTGCGCCACGGGAGCGGCACAATGCTTCTCGAAAGCGGCCTTCAGGTCGGCAGCAATCGCGGCCGCGTCGCGCGTTTCGATCTGATGGCGGTGCATCATGTAGATCACCTTGCCGTCGCGCAGAATGGCGATCGATGGCGACGACGGAGGAAAGCCGACAAAATGCTGACGGGCGCGGGCCGTCGCTTCCATGTCTTGTCCGGCGAATACGGTTGCGGACTTCGCGGGCTTGGTTGCATTCTGCAACGCCATGCGTACCGCGGGACGCATACGGCCGGCGGCACATCCGCAAATGGAGTTGACCACCAGCATGGTTGTTCCCGGTTCGTTCTGTACAAAGCGGTCAACCTCGGCGGCGCTGCGTAGCTCTTCAACTCCCAGGCGCGTCAGTTCTTCGCGCATCGGGATAACCATAATTTCGGGATACATGGACTCTCCTGTAATTTCAGCAATTGGCAATCAGCCGTTTAGCAATTCGCGAGTCGGCAAAAAGTGTACTCGCGTTCACAATAGGCCTCAAAGCACCAGTCGTGAGATGCTCTGTTAACTATAGAGTAAAAGCAGCGTTATGACGATTCAGGAAAACGTTCCGCTTGCGCCCCTCACCACCCTGCAGGTGGGAGGTGCAGCGCGTTATTTCGCGGAACTGAAGCGCGAGGACGACGTCAGCGAGGTCGTGCGGTTCGCGAGAGGCCGCGATCTGCCGCTGTTTGTTCTCGGCGGGGGAAGCAACCTTCTGGTTGCCGACTCGGGCTGGCCGGGGATGGTATTAAAAATCGCCGTCGGCGGAATCTCGACTCTGAATCCGGATGACAAGAATAAAGACAAGGGCAACGCGGTCCTCTTTAGCGTGGGCGCTGGCGTCGATTGGGACGATTTCGTCGCGCAGGCGGTTGTGCAGAACTGCTCTGGGGTCGAATGTCTCAGCGGCATTCCCGGCAGCGTCGGGGGAACTCCGGTGCAAAACGTGGGAGCCTACGGCCAGGAGGTTTCCGACACGATCGAATCGGTTCGCGCTTTCGATACGCAAACCGCCCGCATCGTCGTCTTGCCACGACCGGCTTGCGGATTTCGTTATCGCTCGAGCATCTTCAACACCACCGAACGCGGACGCTACATCATTCTCCGGGTGAACTATCGCTTGAAGCGAGGCGGGACTCCAACGTTGACGTACGCCGATTTGCAGAAACATTTCGCCGAACGTCTAGCCGCGAAACAAATGCCGACGCTCGCGGAAACCCAAGACGCCGTGCGCGCGATCCGGCGCAGCAAGGGGATGCTGATTGTTCCCGGCGATGACGACTGCCACAGCGCCGGGTCGTTCTTTAAGAATCCGGTGCTCACTGCGGAAGAATTCAAAGAACTGACCGAGCGCGCCTCTGCGCAGGGGCTCGAAATACCCAGCTACCCGGCGCTTGATTCACAACATAAGGTTTCAGCCGCCTGGCTAGTCGAACACTCTGGTTTCGCCAAGGGATACACCGCCGGTGCAGCTGGAATCTCGCATAAGCATGCTCTGGCCCTGATCAACCGAGGAGCCGCGCACGCGAGCGACATCGTAGCCCTCAAAGATGAAATCCAGCACGCCGTTCAGCGCGCCTGGGGCGTTTTGCTGGAACCGGAGCCGGTGTTTGTCGGCTTCTGAGTCGGCGTCTGAGCTCTTCCATGTAGAGATTTGAGGGCGGCACATCCCGGAGCAAACCAGACCTCCCAGCCGGCCCAGAGTTTTCCTTCACCGCGAGATCCGCCCTACCTGTTCATCGGCCAGAACCCTGGCTCGCTTGAAAATCTTCAGGAACATCTCTTTTGTCAGCTTGCCTGTGTTCGTGTTCTGGTTCGAAGGGTGATAAGTGGCCAAGAGAATCCGCTCGCCGGATATGACGTACTCCGCGCCGTGGCGAAACCCATATTCGCGTTTGCTCGAAATCACTCCTTTTCGCTTCAGATAGTTGAGATACGCCTCGAATCCGATCCGTCCCAGCGCGACAATCACGCGCATGTTTTTCAGTCCGTCGAGTTCGCGTTCCAGAAACGGAGCGCAGTTGGCGAGTTCCTCCGGCAGCGGCTTGTTGTCGGGTGGCGCGCAGCGGGCAGCGGCGGTGATGTAGAGATCAGTCAGAACTTGCCCATCGTCGCGAGCCGTCGCCGTCGGTTGGCTCGCGAATCCAGTTTCATACAACACCGGATACATAAAGTTTCCCGAAGCATCTCCAGTAAACGGGCGTCCGGTGCGATTTGAACCGTGGGCGCCGGGAGCGAGTCCAAGCACCAGAACGCGGGCCTTCGGATCACCGAATCCCGGAACGGGCTTACCCCAATACTCGTGGTCACGGTAAGCTCGGCGCTTCTCGCGAGCGATGCGCTCGCGGTACTCCACGAGGCGTGGACAGCGCTTGCAAACGACGACTTCGGCATTAAGAACCTTGAGCCAGATGGGGAGCGGCATTCGTCTGCATTGTATTTCGTTGTGTGCAGAACTTTGCTGGTTACTTTGGTGGACAACAAATCCCTCTCCCCCGTTTGACGTTGCTCTTCGTGTGTCTTTACACTCATTCTTGCGGCACTTGTATCCAGAGAAGCGATTTTCTCCCGACTTCACTGAAACATTTGCCTTGGAAAGGTAACTGTGAGCCCCACGGAAACAAAAGAAGGTAGCGCGAAAGAGAGCGCGACCAAACGCGAGATTGAAGTTGAAATTCCGGTCGAGGACGTCAATCGCCAGACCGAATCCCTGATCCAGAAATATCAAAAGGTAGCGCGTATTCCGGGCTTCCGTCGCGGGCACGTTCCGGCGTCGATTATCCGCCAGCGCTTCTCGGAAGAGATCAAGACCGACATGGTGGAAGCGCTGATCCCACGCTTCTTCCGCCAGGAGGCCGAGCGCCTCAGCCTGCATCCAGTGTCGCAGCCGCGCGTCACCGATCTGCACTTGCATGATGGCGAACCGCTGCGTTTCAAAGCGGCGTTCGAAGTTCTGCCGGAAATCAAGCTCGAAGGCTACAAAGAGCTGCGCGCCGATAAGCCGGAGGTTGCGGTTGCGGAAGCAGAGGTCGAGCAGTCGCTCTCCGATTTGCGCGAACGCCATGCCAGCTTCAATGCCGTGGAGGGACGGGCCCTTGCCGATGGCGATTTCGCCCAGGTTTCGCTCGACGGCCATCCCAAGCCCGACGAAAAAGCAGCCGGCGAAGGTCAGCCCGTCCACATGGATGAGGTGCTGGTCGAAATCGCCGGCAAAGATACCATGCCCGAATTCTCCGAGCATCTGCGCGGCACAAACCCCGGCGACGAACGCACCTTCGATGTGAGTTATCCCGAAGACACGCAGGACAAGCGGCTCGCGGGAAAGACCTTCAGCTACAAGGTGAAAGTCCAGGCCATGAAGAGCAAGAGTTTGCCGGAATTGAATGACGAGTTCGCGAAGCAGCTCGGCGAATTCCAGACCGTGGATGACGTTCGCAAGGCGATCCGCGAGCAGATGGAAGCCGAGCGCAAGCACCATGCCGAGCACGAGGCGAAAGACAAACTGGTGCGCCAGTTGATCGAACGCAACGACTTCGAAGTTCCCGAGTCACTGACCGAGCAACAGATCGACATCCGGCTGGAGCGGGGATTACGCGCTCTGGCGGCGCAAGGTCTGACCGCCGAGCAGATGAAAAAAATGGATTTGAATCGTTTGCGCGCCGGCCAGCACGATCAGGCACTTCACGATGTAAAGGCTGCGCTGCTGCTTGAGAGAGTGGCGGAGGAAGAAAATATTCAGGTCAGCGACGAAGAGTTGAGTCAGGAACTCGAAGCGCTGGCGCGACAGTCAAAACAGACGTCAGAAGCCGTGCGCGCACGTTTGACGCGGGATGGGGGCCTCGATAGGATACGAACAAGAATCCGCAACGAGAAGACCCTCGATTTTCTGTATCATCAGTCCGCATGATATGACCGCATGCGGACCATTTCGACCCTCCCCCAAGTCAAGGACGACGGAACTGGCTTCGGGGCGGGAGTTTGAGAAGGGTGAAAGTGAACTCTGATTCCGGTTCTAATTCTAGTTCCAACTCTAGCTCCAAAGAAGGACAGATGATGCTTGTACCAATGGTGATCGAGTCGACGGGCCGCGGCGAGCGCGCCTATGACATTTATTCCCGGCTGCTCCGCGATAACATCATCTTTATTGGCACTCCGATTGACGACACCATCGCCAACCTGGTGATCGCCCAGATGCTGTTCCTGGCGCAGGAAGACCCCGAGAAGGACATTCAGCTCTACATCAACTCGCCCGGTGGATCGATCACGGCCGGCATGGCGATCTACGACACGATGCAATACGTGAAAAACGATGTGACCACCATCTGCATCGGGCAAGCGGCGTCGATGGCGGCCCTGCTGCTATCCGCGGGACAGGCAAAAAAGCGCCTCGCGCTGCCGAATTCGCGCATTCTGATCCACCAACCTTCGATGGGTGGACTTTCCGGCCAGGCGACCGATATTGACATACATGCGCGCGAAATTCTGCGCATGCGCGAGATTACTAATCAGTTACTGGCCAAGCACAGCGGCCAGAAGCTCGATAAAGTGGAGAAAGACGTGGAACGCGACTTCATCATGAATTCGCAGCAGGCGAAGGAATACGGGATCATCGACGATATCATCTATAAGACGAGATAGAGGATAGGATCGGGGATTTGTAATACCGCGAACGGACAGTCGTCAGGGAGACGTACTAAAGACGATCGGACGTGGAGACGCGACTAGCAGCGGACAGGGCCGCACAACAAGGAGTCAGGCCAAGTGAAAACCAGATCGGGTTCGGAAGAGATGTTGCGTTGCTCGTTCTGCCACAAATCGCAGGACGCAGTCGCGAAACTGATCTCGTCTCCCAGCGACTATCCCCGGGCATATATCTGTGACGAGTGCGTGGCGGTTTGCAACTCGATCCTCGAAGACGACCGCACCGCGACGCCGTCGGCTGCGATCCCCAACCAACTGCCAAAGCCGCAGGAAGTGAAAACCTTCCTCGACGAATACGTGATCGGGCAAGAGCAGACGAAGAAGAAGCTCGCCGTCGCCGTCTATAACCACTACAAGCGCATCTACATGAACCGCCAGAAGACGGGCGATAGTGTCGAGTTGACGAAATCGAACATCCTGCTGATTGGGCCAACCGGCACCGGCAAAACACTGTTGGCGCAAACTCTGGCCCGCATGTTGGATGTGCCCTTCGCCATCGTGGACGCGACGACGCTTACCGAAGCGGGATACGTTGGTGAAGACGTCGAGAACATCATTCTTAAGCTCCTGCAAGCCGCCGAAGGTGATGTCAGCCGCACCCAGACCGGTATCATCTACATCGACGAAATCGACAAGATCGGGCGCAAGGACGAGAACCCGTCCATAACCAGAGATGTGTCGGGCGAAGGCGTGCAGCAGGCATTGCTCAAGATTTTGGAAGGCACGATTGCCAACGTCCCGCCGCAGGGTGGACGCAAGCATCCACACCAGGAATTTACGCCCGTCGACACCACGAACATCCTGTTTATTTGCGGCGGCGCTTTCGTCGGCCTCGAGAAAATTATCGGACGGCGTATCGGCAAGAAAGCGCTTGGCTTCCGCACCGGAGCAGAAGAAGAGTCGGAGCAGAACAACGCCTCGTCGAAACGCAACTTCGAACTGGTCTCTGAAGCGCAGCCGGAAGATCTGATCAAATTCGGGCTGATCCCTGAGTTTGTGGGCCGCCTGCCCGTCATGGGCGTCTTGCAGCAACTCGACGAAAACGCGCTAGTCGAAATTCTGACGCGTCCGAAGAACGCGATCGTGAAGCAATACCAGCGGTTGTTTGAGTTCGAGAATGTCCGGCTCAAATTCAGCGACGAAGCCAACCGGGCGATTGCACGCCAGGCCATGGCTCGCAAGGTCGGCGCCCGCGGTCTGCGCATGATTCTCGAAGAACTCATGCTGGAGCTGATGTATAGTCTCCCCAGTCAGAAGAAGGTTAAGGAATTTGAAGTGACTCGCGAGATGGTTGAGAAGCGAAACGTCTCGCTGGCCATGATCGAAAAAGCGGCGAGCTAGATCGGTCGCTGGTCGATGGTCTTTAGTCGTTCGCGAACCGGAATGGCGAGCGACCAGAGACCAACGACAAAAGGCAAAAGACCAGAGACGGGAGAACGAGTTGTCGAATCCTAAGGAAAAGTTCGAGAGCAAGAAACTGCCCATGATGCCCATTCGGGACGTGGTCATCTTCCCTTACATGATGACTCCGTTTGTGGTGGGCCGGGAGTCGAGCGTACGTGCGCTCGAAGAAGCTCTCGCCAGCGACAAGAAAATTTTTCTGGCCACTCAGCACGACGCCTCGATCGACGAACCCAAGGCTGGAGACATTTTCCAGGTGGGCACGATCGTCAACATCGTGCAGAGCCTGAAACTCCCCGACGGCAACATCAAGGTTCTGGTCGAAGGCATTGAACGAGGCAAGATTCTCCAGGTCGTCGACGCCGACGGCTACCTGCAAGCGACCGTCCGGGTCGCGCGTTACGCCACCGAGACAACGGCCCAGATTGAAGCGGGCATGCAGCGCGTGACCGGAATGTTCGAGCAGTACGTAAAGCTTTGCCAATCGTTGAACTACGAAACCATGATCGCCGCGGTGCGCATGGAAGATCCGGCCAAGCTGACGGACACGATCGCCGCCAATTTACAGCTTTCGATTGAAGAGAAGCAGGGATTGCTCGAGATTTTTGATCCCGCCGAGCGCCTCAACCGCATCGGCGACGTGCTCGATGTGGAAATTGAAAAGCTCAATATGGACCGCACCATCCAGTCGCGGGTTAAGCGGCAGATGGAAAAAGCGCAGAAAGAGTATTACCTCAACGAGAAGATCAAAGCCATCCAGAAGGAACTGGGCCGAGGCGAGAAGAGCGAGTTCGACGAACTGAAAAAGAAAGTCGAAGCCGCCGGCATGCCGAAAGAAGTTCGCGACAAGGCCATTCAGGAACTGAAGAAACTCGAAGCCATGCCGCCCATGTCAGCGGAGTCGACCGTCTCGCGCAACTATCTCGACTGGCTGCTGGCGGTGCCGTGGAAGAAGCGTTCCAAAGAAATCCGCAACATCTCCCGGGCCGAGAAAATTCTCAATGAAGATCACTATGGCCTCGAGAAAATCAAGGAACGCATCCTCGAATTTCTCGCGGTCCGCCAGTTGGTGAAAAATCCCAAAGGCTCGATTCTGTGTTTCGTTGGACCTCCGGGCGTCGGCAAGACTTCGCTCGGCATGTCGATCGCGAAGGCGACGGGGCGTAAGTTCGTCCGCATGTCCCTTGGTGGCGTGCGCGATGAAGCGGAAATCCGCGGCCATCGCAGGACCTATATCGGCGCCCTGCCCGGCCAAATCATCCAGATGATGAAAAAGGCGGGTACAAAAAATCCCGTCTTCATGCTCGACGAAGTCGACAAGATGTCAATGGACTTCCGCGGCGATCCTTCGGCGGCTCTGCTCGAAGTGCTCGACCCCGAACAGAATTTCATGTTCGTCGATCATTACCTCGACGTCGAATACGATCTCTCGCAAGTATTCTTCGTGGCCACGGCGAACGTGATGCACACCATTCCACCAGCCTTGCAGGATCGCATGGAGGTGCTGCGGCTGCACGGCTACACGGAGCCGGAAAAAGTTGAGATTGCGAAACAATTTCTGGTCAAGAAACAGATGTTGCAGGCCGGGCTGACGGAGAAGAACATCCAGTTCTCCGACGAGGCGATCCGCCAGATCATTCGCGGATACACGCGCGAAGCTGGCGTCCGCAACCTTGAGCGTGAAATTGGCAACGTCTGCCGCAAGGTCGCGCGCAAGGTAGTGAAAGAGGGCGCGGACTACACAGCCGCGATCCAGCCCGACAAGATTGGCGACTATCTGGGAGTGCTGAAATTCCGCGACACGCTCGCGCACGAAAAGAGCGAAGTCGGCCTGGTCACGGGTCTGGCGTGGACCGAAGTCGGAGGCTCGATTCTGAGCACCGAAGCCACGGTTGTCGACGGCAAAGGCAAGCTCACGTTAACCGGCAAACTTGGCGATGTGATGCAGGAATCGGCGCAGGCTGCAATGTCGTATATTCGCTCGCGGGCGGCGCGCCTCGGCCTGCCTCGTGATTTTTACCGCAACCTCGATATCCACGTGCACGTGCCCGAAGGCGCGATTCCAAAAGATGGCCCGTCGGCTGGCATCACCATCGCGACTGCTTTGGCGAGCGCTCTGAGCAAGATCCCCGTGCGCCGCGACCTTGCCATGACTGGGGAGATCACGCTGCGCGGCAAAGTGCTTCCGATTGGTGGATTGAAAGAAAAGCTGCTCGCCGCCCATCGCGCCGGCTTGTTCGAAGTGATCCTGCCGCAGGAAAACGAAAAAGACGTGGCGGAAGTCCCTGAGAACCTGCGCACGGCGATGAAGTTGCACTTCGTCGAGAACATGGACCAGGTGCTATCCGTGGCCCTCGAAGGCCCGCTGCCGCAGATACCGTCGGAAGCGGAGACCATGGCGCCGATTGCGACACCGCCGGCATCGGAGATTCCTACGGCCAGACAGTAGAGACGCGGTTTGCCGCGTCTCTTTCTTTCCGGCTGATAGAGTTCCCGCCGGATGATGTTCCCGCGAGTTAATCCCGGTCGCGGTTCCCCTTCTTGTGCTTGCCGCGGCCTTTGCCGTGATCGTGATCAAGGTCGTGGTCGCCACGTCTCACCAGGCGCCCATCGGTGATCGCCACCCCCGGGCTCTCCGTGATCGACCAGAACACAGTCTGTCCCACTACGATCTTCACGGACGCGGGGCTGCTCGATTTCCCTTTGATCTTGATGGCGCCTGCCTTCTGCACTGTTTCAAACCACCGGTCGCGATCTTCGGCACGCTTCAAATTCACGGGCTCGACCTCGATCGTTCCGCCCACGCCGCTGCCGTTTGGGTCAGTCCACTCATACTTTCCCGGAACGCCAAAGGCATGCGTGAACACCGCATCGTCCTCAATGCTCGCGCTATCGAAGCGAAATCCCTTCCCCGCCCCTGAGACCTGAAATCCCGCAACCGCCGGATCGACGGTGTGCCACAGGACTCCTTCGCCGGCATGAATCTTCAGCTTTTCAGGCGAAACCGTCAGCGCGCCATCCTTCAGACTCACTGCGACGTTGTATTGTTGCGCCTGCGCGCCCTTCGACGCCGGCAGCACTTCAATCACATAGCCTCCGTCGGTCTGTTTCGCCGCGCTCGGAATGAGCGCTCCCGCGCTGACAAAGTAGCGCACTTCGCCCGCCTTCGGAAACTTCTGCCCAAAACAATTGCCAACGCTCAAGGAACGGCTGTCGAGTGTATGCATGAGAGTCCTCCTACGCAATGCTGGCGCTCAGCACCAGTTCGTTCTTGTCAGAAGCCTGAACCGCCGCCCCCAACGCGGTGATGGTGACGTCGACTTCGGGATCGGTCGGCCCGCCGGCCGGCAACACCAGCATCTTCGCCGGTAGCGGAGGCAGTGTGAAGGTCAGCCCCGAGATGAAAGGCGTAATGATGTCTCCGAGCAAGCCGGTGAGTCCGGCGATGCCAATCGCGGCGATGACCAGGTCCGCCAGGCCGGCGAGGAACGGTCCGATGAATGGTATCCAGACCACCGCCGCAGTCACCGCTGCCGCGATCACTGCCAGCAAGGCCGCCGTTCCGGCGCCAAATTGGAGAAGCGGCACGCTTTGTATGGTGATCGAGACAATCCAGTTCGGGCCCACCTGGGCGGCTGATACCGTGAAATCGCCCGTAATCGTCAGCGTGTCGCTGAACGAAATCGGAATCGTCACAGTCGGCCATGAGATACAGATCTTCGGCGTGCACCAGCCGAAAATGCAGATTTGGGGCAAACAAAAACTGGGCAGAAAGTCGTTCAGATCGATACCGAAGGAGAAATTCAGCGAGTAGTTTACGTTGCAATCCGCCAACTGGATAATGTTCGGCGGAATCAGGTCGACGCTGCCACCGGAAAACGAAACGCTGGCGCTGTAGTTCGCCACGAAGGGACCCAGGCTTCCGCCCCCGCTCTTGCTGAGTCTGCCCAGAGTCGCTTCTGCGTCGTGAAGCAGAGTCGTTGCCGCGGTTTGATCGGCTGCTGCGATGATGTCCGACATGGCTCCTCCTAAATGTCTCCCCAAACTTCAACCTGATCCTGGTCGATGGTTGGGCCTTGCTCCAGAATGAGCTGGAATACGCCTGCGCTCAGCACGTGGAACGGCAGTTGCACGTTTTCTAACAGCGCGTTGAGCATCATGCGGATCACGCAGTCGATCACCGCCTCCAACCCCTCGGGCTTAATGCCCGGAATCCGCACGTTGATGAGCTGGAAGGTGATGAATCCGGTCCCTGGGCCAAAGTAGTGAGAGACAATTTGACCGAGTGCCCAGACGTCGAGGTCAACAAAGATGGGCACCATCTGCCCCCGCTTGTCGTTGCCCGGATCGGAATTCCATGTGAAACAACCGACTGTGAGCCTTACCTTTGTGTGCAGCCCTAGTTGGTTTGGTCCCGGCGGAATGGGCGACAGTGTTCCAGCGTCAGGTGGAAAGAGATCGACCGTCGGAATGCCGAAGGATACTGCAAACTGAATTCCCGTCGGCACGCCGGGAAAAGTAATCGCAGCGACGCTAGTGGCATTCACCGTGTTGGCCGGGACAAACGCCGGCGAACCGTAATTCAGATAGTGAGGCCGCGTGGTGAAAAGATCCTTGAGAAAAGTATTGATTCCACTCTCGGCCACACCCGCGAACACATGGAAGTTTTGCGTCAAGCTCATCGGGAACCTCCAAACCAGAGCCTTCGATTGGATAGTGCAGAGGTTGGCTGAAGCGTTTCATCGCCGTGAGGGATTAAAATATGGTCATGGAACCCGGGTCCGGCGGGCGCTTTGGCTTGAGCTTGAGGGGATCCGCCGGTCTCATCGTTGCCATCGCGGTCGTCGCCGTTTTGCTGATCATGCTCCCCGCCTACCGCTGGTTTTTCCTGATCAGCGTCCTCGTCGGTCTCGTCATCGCCGGCGGACTCAACCTCTGGCACAAACTCCATCCGCTCAAGGAGCAAGACGTACATCCCAAACGCCCGCTTGGACTTTAGGTAACTATTCTCTCTGCGCCTCTTGCCATCCGCGGCCTTCACGCTGGAAACTGTCTCTATGCGGGTACTGGCACGCTTTATGCTCTCGGCGAGCGACTTGAAGCATTTCCCTCCTGCGGGCGTGCCTGAAATTGCTTTTCTCGGGCGCTCGAACGTTGGCAAATCGAGCCTGATTAATTCCTTGATCGGGACAAAGCTTGCCAAAACCAGCAACACTCCTGGCCGCACTCGGAGCATTAACTTCTATGAGGTTCGCCGCGCGGGGCAGCCCAGGCCTGAGATGCTTTTCGCCGATCTGCCGGGCTATGGCTACGCCAAAGTCTCGCGCGAAATTTCCGCTGACTGGGCCCGGTTCGTCGATCCCTATCTACACCAGCGTCCAAGCCTCGCGCTGTGTCTGGCGTTGGTCGACGCCAATATCCCGCCGCAGGAAAGCGATCGCCAGTTGCTGGAGTTCCTGGCTTCGCAGGGGCGTCCGCATATAGTCGTGGCGACGAAGTCTGACCGCTTGTCTGGCAACACTTTGCGGCAGGCGATGGTCGCCCTCGGACAAGCCTATGCCGGAGTCCCCATCGTGGCCTTTTCAGCAAGGACGGGCGCCGGCAAAGATGAATTGTGGCAGCAGATTCGCTCGGCCTCCTCGCTGTTGTCGCCCGCCTAAAGTCTTTCCTCGGTCTGCCGATAGAGTCGAGAGCAACACTTTGTCGGAGGCGCTCGTGGATCCACATATATCTACGCCGGAGAACTTGGATCGTCGAATCGCTGGATCGTCGGCGGACGCAAACAAGGTCGATGAACCTGTGAGCTACCTCCGCAGGCTCAAAGCGGATGTCTCGGGTACCAGCCCAGCGACGAGTCCGGCGCCCGCGACCAGAACGACTACCAAGACAACGGCCACCACGCGCAACACCAAGGGCCCGGCCGCCGCCAGCCCAGCGTTAATCGAGCGCCGGTTGACTCCCCGCATGCGCTGTTCAGGCAGCGTCGAGCTTCGCGCCAATGACGCCGACGTGCGTCTCTGGGGAACTCTAACCGACATCAGCCTGCATGGCTGCTACGTCGAGATGAACACGACATTTCCGGTTGACACACGAGTGCACCTCGTCCTCAAGTCGTTTGGTTTGAGGATCGAGACTTCGGGCACGGTTCGCGCGACCTACCCGTTTCTTGGCATGGGCATCCTTTTTGCCGATATCAAAGTTGAAGAACTGCGAAACCTCGAGCAGCTTTGCTCGGTTCTTGCCGGCCGCAACGGCATTTCCGGTGCTGCAGTGGCCAAAGACAACAAAGACGACCTTTCGTCGGTCGATCCAAAGTCCCTCGTGGGCGAGATCGAAGAGTTTTTCCGTCGAAAACCGCTCCTCTCACGCGAGGAGTTCCACGCCATCGCTGGACGACTTCGTCGCTCTTGATGAACGAATGGCGAGCGGAAAAAGGTTACTCAAGTGACATCCTCTGCCTCTTCTGACGGCCCCTCCATCCGTTATCATAAAAGGGTATGGCTAAATATTTAGTGACCGGCGCTGCCGGTTTCATAGGATCTTCCCTGGTACGCGCGCTGCTCGAACGGGGCGAACAGGTTCGCGGCGTCGACAACCTCTCTACCGGCAATCGTCAGAACCTCGCTGAAGTTCTGACGAAGATTGACTTCCGCGAAGCCGATATCCTCGACTTGGACGCAATGCACCGGGCCTGCGAGGGCATTGATTACGTCCTCCATCAGGCGGCGATTCCATCGGTTCCCAAGTCGGTGCTCGACCCCATCGGCAGCAACCGCGCCAATATCGATGGGACGGTCAACGTCCTGGTCGCTGCACGCGACGCGAAGGTGAAGCGGGTGGTCTACGCCGCCTCGTCTTCGGCCTATGGCGACACACCAACGCTTCCGAAGAACGAAGCGATGAATCCCAACCCGATTTCGCCTTATGCCGTGGCCAAGCTCTCCAGCGAACTCTACATGGTGTCGTTTTTCCGCTGCTACGGCCTCGAAACCGTCTGTCTGCGCTATTTCAATATCTTTGGGCCGCGCCAGGACCCGTCGTCTCCCTACTCCGGCGTGCTCGCCAAGTTCAGCATGCAGATGCTACGGGGAGAACAGCCCACAATCTTCGGAGACGGCGAAACCAGCCGCGATTTCACCTATATCGATAATGCCGTATCGGCGAACCTGCTGGCCTGCAAGGCTCCGGCAGCGGAATGTGCGGGACGCGTTTTCAACTGCGCCACTGGCCGCCGCGTTACGCTGAACGAGACCTTCGAAGCTCTCAAACCCCTTACAGGCTACAAAGGCGCGGTCAAGTACGCTCCAGAGCGCAGTGGAGATATCAAGCACTCGCTCGCCGACATCACCCTGGCGCAAAAGCATCTGGGCTATAAAGTTCTGGTGACATTCGAAGACGGCCTTCGCCGAACGGTCGAGTGGTACAAGAACCAGGGCCAGCCCGTCGGAGCCTGAAGTACAGTTCCCAGTTCTCGGTTCTCAGTTCTCAGTGAACCCTTGGCGGTTTCTACCGGACATCCCCTCCCTACCCAGTCGGACGTGTACTAACGGACATTGCGGCACGGGTCCAAAGACTTTACGCTCGGAATTGGACCGGTGTCCGCGGTTGACGCCCGAGGCCTGAACCAAGAACGGCAATGAGCCCGCCTGGAGCCCGGTCTACGATCGATAACAACACAGCTATTAACCTCAACGTTATCAGTAGGTTTTGCGACCAGCATGAGTGCCAATCCAACCCGAGTTGACTGGGAACTGTCCGCGACCGATCCCGGTTCGCCTTTGCAAGAGGGCAACCGCGTGCTCGAATCGATCGCGCGGCAGGAGGCGCTTCGCTCTCTGCTGGCCTTCTCGGAACTCCACGAGCAGATCCGAAACCGCCGCCTCGTGACCGGACGCTCTGCCGATCAGGACCTGTTCGAGACCGAGCGCTTCATCCTCGACGAAGTTCTGCAATTGATTTGTACGCGCGCCCAGGCGATTACCCAGGCGGATGGCATCATCGTCGCGCTGGCGGCGCAGACAGAAGGACCTACCCCAGAGATGGTCTGCCACGCCACCGCCGGACCGCTGGCGGTGGAACGTGGAGTGCGACTGATCGCGGAGTCCCGGTTTTTGCAGGAATGCGTGGAAACGGGCCGCATCCTTCGCTGTGACGATTGCGATACCGACCCTCGCGTGGAAAACGACCTGGCCTACCAGATGGGCGTTCGCTCCACGGTGCTGGTTCCGTTGCGCGGAAGGCGCAGTCAAGTTGGCGTCATACAGGCGTTTTCAACCGCCGCTCGAGCCTTCACCGACGAGGACATTCGTTGCTTCGACCTCTTTTCTGAGCTGGTTCTGGCCGCGCTGAAACCGGAAGATCAGGATCGCCGTATCAACTGGCTTTCCGAAGTGGCGGGCGAAGTCCTCAAAACGAAACCCGCGGTGATCGCGGTGATCGCGGTGATCGACAACGATGAAGACGACGCGCCCACAGTCGAGGCCGCTCCTCCATTAGAAGCCGCTGCAGCTACGGTTGCGGCTCCGCCTCTTGCGCCGGTAGCTGTTGCCGACACTGATCTGATTCCACCAGCGTTCACCACGCTTCCGAAGTTCGAGACGACGATCGCACCCGTTGTGATCAATGCGGCGATGGTGGAACTACCTGCGGAACTGCCCGAGACAAAGGATCCGCGGTCCAGTCTCGCGACCAGAAACACAGCTGAGCCTGTCGCCAATGTCGACGACGAGGACGAGGATCAGCCCCTCAAGTACGAAACATTTGCGTTCCAACCATTCGACTTCGACGACACCGGCTCGCATGCGACTGTCCCGTCACCTGAAGTTCTGACAGAAGATCTGTCTGAAGCTTTGCCCGAAACACTGCCGTTCCTGCAGCGACTGTCTCCGGCGAACTCCCGGCCCTGGCTCAATGCCGCAATGGGAGCGGCCGCGGTCGTGTTGGTTTCGGCGGCCGCGTGGTGGGGCGTGCAAGTTCATCGGAAGGTAGAGGCAGCGAGAGCCGAGGTGGCGAAAATCCAGCTGGCCCAACCTCCATCGGTAACCGCGCCTGCGCCGCCAGCGGATGTATTGTCACCTTCAGCGAATGACAGTGCGGTAAACGACAACCTGATGAGCCCGTCAAAGCTCGACGCGGATTCGGCGCCTCTGACTGCTGCGACGCCTGACAAGCTGGCAGCGCTGCCAAAGATCACTGGCGTGCGTCACTGGACCTCGACGATCGGGAGCACGGTCGTCATCGACATGCAGGACCAGGTTCCCTATGAAGTGCATCGTCTGATGAAACCCGAGCGCATCTATTTCGATCTCCACGATACGGCACTCGCGGCTGAACTCGACGGCAAGACGATGGACGTGGGCGACACTTCCCTGACTCGCGTGCGTGTGGCGCAGCCCGTCGCGGGCGTCACACGGATCGTGCTCGATACGAAAGATGGCTCGAATTTTTCGGTCAGCATGGAGTCGAACCCTTATCGCCTGGTGGTTGAGCTGCGGAGCAGCGGGAGCAATGTCAACGCGTTGGCCTCGAACCGTATGCCTGCGAAAACCACCATTCCGAGCGAGCCAGCGGCTGCCACGACGCAAAAGGCTCCTTCTGCGGGCGCGTTGACGGCAACCACTTCAGATCAGGCTTTGCCGGCGCGCACAGGGAAATTTCGCATCGTGCTCGACGCGGGACACGGCGGTTGGGATCTCGGCACGGTCGGCCGCGAAGGGTTGCTGGAAAAAGATCTGGTCCTCGACGTAACCCAGCGTCTGGGCAAGTTGCTGCAATCGCGCTTGGGCTTTGACGTAATGTTTACTCGGACGACCGACAACTATCTCCCGCTTGATCAGCGCGCTGATCTTGCGAACCTGGCGCAGGCTGACTTGTTCGTCTCGGTTCACGCGAACTACAGCAGTTCGGCCTCGGCGCGCGGAGTTGAGACTTACTTCACAAATCGCTTTGCTGCTCCGGGGTCGCGTGAAGTGGAGAAGCAGGAAAGCGACAAGCACGACGACGGAACCGCTACCAAACTGACTCCAGTTTCGCTGTCGGCAGGCGGCTTGCGCGAAAAAACGCAGGAGTCGCAACGCCTCGCGGCCAGCGTGCAGCGTTCGCTCTACGCCACGCTCGCAAGTAACAGTCCTGACATCCGCAACCGCGGCATCAAAGACGCGTCGTTCGCTGTACTGATGGGGACGGTCATGCCGGCGATCTTGACCGAGATTTCTTTCGTGAGCAGCCCTACGGATGAACGCAACCTGCAAAACGCGGCGTATCGCCAGCAAATCGCCGAAGCGCTTTACAAGGGCATCGCGCGTTACCAGGAGGCGGCGCCGCGTTCCAAACTCGCGCAGCTGCAGACGGCATCGGCGCGGCGGTAACGCAACTCATCGGAGAGGGTCCAGGTTAGTGGACCCAGGTTAGCGCCCAAAGAACGGGCGCGAACCTGGGGCACGGATCTTAAACTCCGATCATCGAACTTAGTTGGTCACACCGCCGTATTTCTCCAGCCACTTCAACTCTTCTCGTACTTTGATCTTGCCGTGCCACGGATTCTTTTCGAGCGAATGGCCTTCTCCGGGAAAAATCAATAGATCGCTCGGAATATTCAGCTGATGCAGGGCATGATCAAGCAAATAGCTCTCGAGCGGAGGCACGCGAATGTCGTCCGCTCCTGCCACCATGTGAGTCGGAGTGCGGACTTTGTTGATCTGGAAAATCGCGGCTTCGCTGTTGTAGCGTTCGGGCGCTTCCCAGGGCAGGCCGCCGATGGCAAACGCGTCATCGACGGAGCTGTCATCGTTTCCCCAATCGGCGACGTTTTCGACTCCACCAGCGCCGGTGACCGCCGCTTTGAATCGCGTGGTCTGCGTGATCAGCCAGTTGGTCATGTAACCACCGTAGCTGTAACCGCCAATGGCCAGTCGATTGGGATCGGCGATTCCATCTTTCACTAAAGCATCGACGCCGGTCAGTATGTCTTTACCGGGGCTGGAAAAAAGATTGGGAAAGATCTGCAGCGCGAACTTGTCGCCGTAGCCGGTCGATCCGCGGTAGTTCGGCTCGAAGACCAGCCATCCCGCGTTTGCGGCGAGGCGGTCCCAGACATACCAGTCGGCCTCGAAGTGATCGCCATCGGCGTCCTGCGGGCCTCCGTGGATAAAGACAAACACCGGCAGATTCTTCGCTTCAAATTTTCCCGGCGGGTACATCAGCATGCCTTCGATCGGTGTGCCGTCTTCCGACGTCCAGTGATAGGGCTTAGCCTTGGGCAGCTCGCGTTCGGTAAATAATTGATTGAAAGACGTGATGGGACGAGCCTGCGCCAGTTTATCGGGACCGTCAGCGATGTAGATTTCCGCGGGGCGCGTGATGGCCGAATAGCCGAATGCAAGCCGAGAACTATGCGCCGCGGTCGATGGAGACTCGTAGCTCCCGTGCCATCCCTCGCGCTTGATGATTGCAGCGGCGGGATTCGCCTGGGAGACAAACTGCACTTCTGTTCCCAGCCGGCAGGCGCAGAGCACCGAGCCGTCGGGCAGCGGAGTGTAGTGGACGACTTCTCCGGGGAAATCGGCGAACCAGCGTTTGGGAGCACTCTTACCGCTGGCGTCGCTCGATTGGGTATCGATCCAATAAAGGCGCGGCTGCGGATCTTCATATTTTCGTTCGACCGATCCGAGATCGACGCGAAAGAAAAGATGGCGATTGTCCGGAGCCCAGTGCAGGTCAAGTTCAACGCTCTCGTTGTGCGTCAGGCGGATGGGCGCAGACTCGGCCGTTGCCTTCGCCATGTCGACAAGGTACAAGTCGATGTCTGCCATCCTTTCCTGCCGCTCAGAAACCGACGAACTTACAAACGCCAGTCGCCGACCATCCTGTGAAACGCTGATTTGTGCCACGCGCAACGGGGTATGCGCGATCGCGGAAGCACCCGGCGTTGTGTGCGATTTCTTTTCGGCTGCCGAAAGCTCTTTCGAGCCGAGCGCGGCGTGATGCGCCAAAGCTTCGTCAAGCGAGAGACGGAAGATCACATCGCCGCGTTCATCGCCGCGGTAGCGGATCGTGTCTTTCCATTCCTTCTTGTGATCGTCGTTTTGCTTTTTGGTCCAGGGCTCGCGGGTCGCGAACAGAATGGCTTTCGAATCCGCGGACCAGGCAAAGGAGTGTATTTCTTCGTCACCAGAGGTGATGGAAAAGGCCTCGCCGCCGTTGGGCGAAATCAGAAAGAGCTGGGCGACGTCCTTGTCTTTACCTTTGTCTTTATTCTTGCCCGATTTTCCTTCGTCGTCGCCCGTGTCGGAGCCATCGCTGGATTCGGTCGTATTGCGTTCGGAAAGGAACGCGATCCATTGGCCATCGGGCGACCATTGCGGCGAAGTGTCGTAGCCAGATTGCGTCAACTGCGTCAGGGTGCCGCTGGTTCCCGAGGTTCGATAGAGCCACAGGTCTTCGCGGTAAATCTGCTGCTCCCAGTCGGCTCGCTCGGTCTCAATGACCACGGAGGCGCCGTCCGGAGAGACCGTCACCGACGGAAAACTCACCGAGTTAAAGAATTCGTCGAACGAAATGTAGGGTAGCTTAATCGGGTTCTGCGCAAAAGTTGCGCGGGAAAACAGCAGGGTGCAAACGACATACACCAGGGATAGAGATAGGGCCCGAATCGATCGTTTTACCGAGGGTCTTTGCATAGAAGCCAGTTGAAACTCCGTCAAACAGGGTTTTCAACACAAATCTCTTTTCAGTTCTGCGGCGCGGCTGGTTGCGCCTTGCGCAGCGCCTCATCCAGCGGTTGATTGCCTGGCACGGATTGTTCACCTTCAATCACGCGCCAGCCATCGTCGTAGTCGCGAAATCCTACCGTCGCGCGGTAATGCACCCCGCTGTCGTAGAGCGCCTCGCCGACCCGATTGATCGATACCCAACGCCACACGAATTCAACATCGGCAAAGTTGCCGGATTTGCTGATTCCTGAAATCTTCACCAGTTCGCGGCGCACCACCTGGATTCCGATCGGACCATTGTCCGGAAGCGCCGTCGATATGAGCGGACGGACCGTGTCGACGCCAAGTGGCGTGAGCAGCACATCCCAACATGGCGGGGGCTCAATGTCTGCGGGGCATTTCTGCTCGGTGCCGAGGATCCATCCGCGGCGCTGCAGCACCATAGATTCGGGAGAACTGAAATCTTTATTGGAAACAGTGCCCGTGCGTAGCCAGAAAACCTGCGGCGTTTTAAATGCCTCGGAACTCGCAATCAAATCGGCGGCAAGACGGCGGGTCAGGAAATCGCGCGGAGAACAACACACAGTCACGCCCAGACACAAAAAGATCGCCAGCAGCAATGATTTTCCGCGCATGAAATATTCGTTACGATTGTGTGAGGATTTTAACCAATTGCGCGCGCTTGCGGGGCAGAAAAGGCGAGGTTGCGATCTGTCCATCGAACTGCTTTGACTGTGACCAGCGGCCAGGAACGGGCGCATGACACGCAGGGCAGTCGCCTGTCGGAGTCACATTGTATTTCTCGATCTGATACCCGTAGCGCTGAACCAGCAGCTCACCGCAATGATGGCAGTGAGTGTCTTCGAGATTTTCCACTCGCCCGGGGAGATTGCCTGCATAGACGAAGCGCAGTCCCGCCTCGCGGCCGATGCCTGCGGCGCGCAGCAAGTCTTTGGGGCGTGTGTCGGCGGGCGAAGTCATTTTGTAATCCTGATGGAAGGCGGTGACGTGCCACGGAATGTCGGGCGAAACGCTCGCGAGAAATTTTGTCAGCTTGCGAAGTTCATCGTCGCTGTCGTTAAACCCGGGGATGAGAAGCGTCACGATCTCGAGCCAGATGCCCATCTGATGCAGGCTTCGGATAGTCTCCAAAATCGGTTCGAGGCGTCCACCGAGTTCGCGGTAGTGGCGGTCGTCGAAGCTCTTGAGATCGACTTTGTAGAGATCGACCCAGGGATGGAGATATTCGAGCACCTGCGGCGTCGCGTTGCCATTCGAGACAAACGCCGTCATCAAACCAGCCTTGCGCGCTTCGCGAAAAACCGCGACCGCCCATTCGCTTGTGATCAGCGGTTCGTTGTAAGTGCTGACGACAACCTTCGCGCCCTGCGCCAGCGCATCTTTGACCAGCACTTCCGGATTGGCCTCAAGCGGCGCCGAAACGGCCTCCGGATCGCGTAGCGCTTGCGATGTCACCCAATTCTGGCAATACGAGCAGTGCAGATCGCATCCGAGCATTCCGAAACTGTAGGCGAGTGCTCCGGGATAGGCATGGAAGAATGGCTTCTTCTCAATCGGATCGCACTGGACTCCGGCGACGTATCCCCAGGGAACGTAGAGCGTTCCTCCGCGATTGAAACGAACTTTGCACACACCGGGCTGCCCATCGGGGATCGGACAGCGATGACCGCAGGCATGGCAGCGGACGCGATTGCGTTCGAGCTTTTCAACGAGCGCGGGGTCGGCTTCGTGGACGCGGGCATCGAGGATGTCGCGAAGGGCAGCCATAGGTCTATTCTACGGCGGCTGGGTCTCAGGTGTTAGGTGCCAGGTCTTAGGTCTCAGAAAAATATCGAGGGGCGCGAGTTAATTCGCTGAAGTTAATTCGCTTCTGATTTCGCTCTCTGGCCGTGGTTGCGAATCCAGACTTCGGCTTGCTGGCGCGCGGCCGAAACCTGCGCTTGGGTCATTTGTGAGGACAGGCCTTCGAGGCGAGACTTGCTGATGTCGTCACCCTGGGCCATGGCGATCTCTGACCAGAAATAAGACTTGGACAAATCTCTGGGAACTCCCCGGCCGACCCAATAGTAAGCTCCGAGGGCGGACTGTGCGGTGACGTGTCCCTGTTCGGCTGCCATCTGGAACCATAGCATCGCCTGGCTGTCGCTCTGCGCAACGCCTTCTCCGTTGTGATAGCGCAATCCGAGTTGCCATTGCGCATCGGCGTCGCCCTGATTCGCAAGCGTCTGCAAGTCGGCGATCGATCTCGCCGGCGGATGTTGCTCGACGGTGCCGCGATCGGCTGCGCCATGGTCAGAAACATGTTCCGAAACACGGTCCGACGCACTTTTTAAGAAAACTGGCTGGGATGAGGATGAGGATCCTTCCGCAGCGTTGACCGTTGTCTTGACCGATGATGCCTGCGCCGTTTGCGATGGTTCGGGCCAATGTTTCTTGATCAATGGGGCGATCAAATCCCCAACCGCGATCGCTACGACAAAGATGGCAAGTCCAATCAGCGCCCGGTGAAGAATCCGCGATGACGAGGCAGCAGCGGCCTTCGCTTTGACGGGCACCGCCGCTGCGGCCGCTGCGATCGTCTGTTTGACATCGATCGGCTTAACGACGATCTGCTTGGCAGCGACATCGCTATCCCTAGAACCGGCCGACTTCAGGTCGCGTGGCGAAACTTCCTTTCCGACTGCGGGCTCCACCACTATGGGCGCCTTGTCCAACAAGGCAGCGCGAATCGCCTGACCCGTATGAGACGCAGGAATGCCTGAAATCGCCTCGGGCACCATCGCCTCAGGCGCCATCGTTTCAGCAATGGCTTCTGGCACGATGACGGCATGCATGGCGGCGACAGGCTCCGGTGCGGCTTTTACCTCGAGCACTTCCGCCAACGATTTGGAAACGGGCTCAGACCTGGCCTCGAACACAGGCTCCATCGAATGAATCAGATCCATCGCTGATGGCTGGATATTCTCGGGCTCAATCGCTTCAGGCTCGATCGCCACAGGCTGCGCGGTTTCGCGAATTGATTTCGGAACCAGTTCGCCCAGACGATCCAAAAGTGTGCCGTGGGCTTTGGTGAAAGCGTGCGGGTGTGGAGAGAAAATCTCGAGCACTCCGACGACGCGAAAATTGGAGACAATTGGAGAGGCCATCAGCGAACCAATGCCCAGAGCGCGACCGATTTCCGGATCGATGCGCGGGTCGTTCTCCATGTCATCGCAGGAAACGAGCTGCCCGCCGCGAACGCATTCGCCCGAGAGCCCATGCTCAGTGTCGACCCCGGCACCGAGCGGCGGAACTGGAGCACCAGTCGCGGCGCGCCACATCATCTGGTCTTCTTCTAGCCCCTGTCGTTGTCCTTGCCCTCGGAGACCCAGTGCCGCACCGCTCGCTCCCGTGAGTTCCCATGCGGCCTCGGTAATGAACTGGAAAATTGCCTCGGAGTTATCGCCGAGTTCACGGATCTGAACGCGAACTTCATCGAGCGAAGAAAGCGCGCTACTGCGCTGCGCCGCAGTCGCGAGAGTCGCAGCGGTCTCGAGTTCGGTCGAGCCTATTTCTTGTTCGTGGTGACGCGCGAGTTGTTCGGTACGGGCGGCGTGGTTCGAAGCGGCAATCAGCAGATTGGCAAAAAGCCATTCTTTGAGGATCTTTCGCGAAGCATCGGAAAGCGCGGAAAACTGGATCCCGCTACGCCCTGAATCATCGCTCCAGATCACCTGACCGTTGCCGTGTATGAAGTTCCTGGTTTCCGGCAGATCGAGGCAAAGGCTGACCGCCCGGTTCGGTTCGAGTCGTTCACTGGTCTGGACGGCAAAGCCGCTTTCGTTGAGGTCGAGCAGTTCGCTCAAGTCGACGACCAGGCCGGTGTCGGAGCCATTGAAACTGGCGTAAACCGGCGTGTGAAGTTTTTGGCGAACGGCGCGGCGGCGGTCTCCGTTCGGAGGAACCGAGTTTGGATCCGGCAGTCTGAGAGTGCTGCGATCCATATTGCACTACATCTTACCTTATGAATCAGGCAGCTGGAGGCGAGAAACACGATTGGGCCATGGCAGGATCGGACGATCGGGCCATTGAAAATCTAAGAGAATCAAGGGCTTTCGAGGGCCATTTCTCACGGATTGGATTACCCCGATCGGTTCTCAAGCAGGCTGCGGAAAAGGCGCACTGCGATTGTCCCTATTGCTCTGGTGCCTCATCCGTCATCCCCCGCAGGCGGAGAACGGAATCTTCCGCCCGCTCTTGAGGAACGATCCCGCGCACCTTGCCGTATATTGCTGGCATGCGAATGCGCGGCATCCTCGCCATCCTTCTTGTTTGGACACTCTCTTCGGCAGTATCGGGTTTTTGTTCCGACCTTGCTCTGATTCACGCAAAGATTTATCCGTCTCCCACTGAATCGCCAATCGAAAACGGTGCAATCCTTGTACATGCGGGCCGCATCCTTGCCTTTGGGCCAAACGCCACAATCAAAATTCCGAGCCATGCGACTGTTATTGAGTGCAACGGCATGGTTGTGACGGCTGGTTTCTGGAACAGCCATGTGCACATCCTTACGCCGGGCCTGCTCCATGCGGAAAAACTCTCGTCCGAACAGATCACTGCACAACTCCAGGACATGCTCACGCGCTGGGGCTTTACCACGGTCTTTGACATAGCGTCCGTTCTGGAAAACACGAATCTCATTCGCCGTCGCATAGAAAGAGGGGAAGTAAGAGGGCCGCGGATCCTTACCGTCGGAGAGCCGTTCTGGGGCAAGGGCGGAACGCCCGTTTACGTCAAAGGATTCCTCGAAGCCAATCACATCATCATTCCCGACGTCGAATCAACTGCGCAGGCGACGGTGCGGGTGCGCCAAGAGATCCGTGACGGCGCGGACGGCATTAAGATCTTTGCAAATTCCGTCGAGGCGGATGGCGTCCTGACTATGTCTTTGGAATTGGCCAAGGCGATCGTGGCTGAGGCCCACCGCGCTGGCAAGCCTGTCTTCGCCCATGTTTCCAACGCTCAGGGAATCGAAGTCGCGATTCAGAGCGGGGTCGACATCCTGGCGCACACTACTCCCGTCGATGATCTCTGGAGCCCCTCTTTTGCCGGGCGCCTGACGGCAGCGCACATGGCCCTCACTCCGACGCTCACTCTGTGGGATGTCGAAGCCAGGAAAGGCAACGCTTCACCTGACGAAGTCGAGAAAGGGATGAGCAGGGCAGCACAGCAGCTGAAGGCTTTCTCTCAAGCAGGAGGGCAAGTCCTGTTCGGCACTGACGTGGGCTACATCGAAAAATTCGACACTTCGGAGGAATTCGCCTGGATGTCCCGCGCCGGAATGAATTTCCAGCAGATTCTGGCTTCCCTTACGACGAATCCAGTCACGCGCTTCGGATATTCAAGCCATTCTGGGCGCATAGCGAAAGGAATGGACGCTGATTTGGTCGTACTGGAAGGCGATCCTGCGGAAGATGTCACCGCCTTTTCTAAAGTCCATCAAGTGATCCGAGGCGGTCAGCTCATCTATCCAGTTCGATAAATTTGAGTGTAACGCGATCTCTAGCGATTCAAATGCGATTTTTTCCGCATGCTGCTAGAGGTTCGCGGCCAGAAAGGGCCGGTCGTTGTGCGCAGTCTGCGCGGCCGGGACGAGCATCTCCGGCATGGTCAGGACGCGTTCGAGCGAGTCCGCTAGGGTGGTGGGGAATTCGGACGTCAGTAGGTTGATATCCATTTGCAGCAGGCGGCGGCTGTAGGTGCGGTAAATGACGAGCGCACCTCTCCGTTGGTTCGACGTGGTCACCAGATCGAGGGTCAGTTTCCACGAAGGTTGGCCGGAAATGGCAACCATGTGAGGCTGTTTGCTCCAATGGAAATGCCGGGCGCCTTCTCCGGGAGCGGATTGATCACCGGGCATCGCCTTGAGTTGCAATTCAAAGGCGTCGAAGTCGTTGCTGTCGAAAGCTGCGACCAGAATCCTTCGCACCTGATCGAAGTCACTGGCCACCTTGAGTTCTTCGAGCGCGCGACGCACCGAAAGATTGTTGATGACGATCTGGCGCTGGTCGATGGTGCGCTGTGCCACCCGCCGCAATTCGCCGAATTCCAGGTAGTTCAAGTGCTGGACGCCGAGCCAGATTCCGGTACCGACAACTGCCAGCACCAATCCCAAAGTGCTGCCCGTTGGCCACAGCAGGAACAGACTCAGCATGGCGAACACGGCCGAGACAGCGTAAAGCACGATCACCACCTGCCGGTGCGAAAACCCCATTTGCAGGAGCTTGTGGTGGATATGCTCGCGATCGGCGGTAAAGATCGGACGCCCACTGATCAGACGGCGCACGATCGAGAGCAACGTTTCAAGAATCGGCAATCCGAAGGAGACGACCGGGATGGCAACTGCCACGAAGGTCGGCGCCTTCTGCGCCCCCGCCAGCGCCAGCGCGCTCAGCATGAAGCCGATGAACAGGCTGCCCGAGTCTCCCAGAAAAATCGTTGCCGGATTGAAATTGAAGCGCAGAAATCCGAGGATCGCGCCGGCAAGCGTAACGCTCATCAGCGCGCCCAGCCAGGAATGGACGACCAGCGAGACGACAAAAAACACCATCGTCGAAAACAGCGCAGACCCGGCGGCCAAACCGTCCAGACCATCGATGAGATTAAAGGCGTTCGTAACCGCGACCACCCAGAGAATGGTTAGTGGGAGCCCGACGAACCAGGGCAACGAATGAGAGCCAAAAATCAACGGCAGATCGAGGACGCGCATTCCACCGGCGAACAGCATTGCGGCGGCAATCGCCTGTACGGAAAACTTCAGATACGGACCGGCGCCGCGGAGGTCGTCATAGATCCCAAGGCAAAAGATCAGGCAAGCGGGAACGTAAATTCGGAGAAGCGTTGCGGGAGCAAGTCCGTCGAGCAGACGGGGGAAAATAAGGGATAGCCCGAGCCACATACCCAGACTGATGGAGAAGGCCAGAAAGATTGCCACGCCGCCCAGGCGCGGAAGCGGGGTTTCGTGGACGTGCCGTCCATCTTGCGGTATGGAAACCCAGCCTCGGCGGGTCGCCATATCTCGCACTTCGCGTGTCGCCACAAACGAGAGAGCCAGCGAAAAAGCGAATAACGCAAAGAAGAGCAGGGTCAATTCAAACTTCCCTTCCGGCTGCAACACTCGCCATCACGCACCACATCCTGAGAGCGAACGTTTCACCCGTTCCTTCAGACTTTGCAAATTCGTGGCGCTATACGATGACGCGAAAGCGTTGAATGTTGTTTCAAAAACTATACAACTCGCGGTTGGCGTTCAGCAACCATTGCGGGGTTAGCAAGGTTACTCTTGATAGTCTGCGACGCGAAAACAAGCGGCTCCGCCAAACTTAGCGCCAGTGGCCCTGTGATAAACTCAAAGGACGCGTCAATCCAGGGTTATTGGCAGGAGTCCTTGTATGTCCGGGCGGAATTGCGGTTTCGTTCTGCGAGTTTCTCGTGGGCTGATCATTAGGTCATGCAGCGTAGTGATTCTGTCTGCATGCATCTGGGCTCAGGCTCCGGCTCCGGCTACTGAAACGCCCGCGCCAGCACCGCAGACACCGTCAACAACGGCTCCCTCGTCTGAATCGTCTTCGACTCAGAGTTCTTCGCCTCAAAGCTCTTCAACTCAATCGTCGCGAGTGGTGGCTAACTCCAACGTGAAGCTAGGCGTCGGCGATCTGATCGAAGTCACGGTATTCGGAGTACCCGACCTTTCCGCTAAGACGCGCATCAGCGGGTCGGGAGACGTCTATCTTCCCCTGATCGACTACGTTCACCTCGCCGACCTCACCACCGACGAGGCGCAAGAACTGATCCAGAAGCGGCTAGAGGATGGCGGATTTCTGCGCGGTCCTCACGTTTCCATTTTTGTCGACGAATCGGCCTCGCAGGGTGTCACCATGGTGGGCGAGATCGCTCGTCCCGGTACCTACCCCGCGATTGGAGACCGCCGACTCCTCGATATGATCTCGATTGCTGGCGGCCTGACCGACAAGGCCGGACGGGTTATCACGATCGAACGTCATGGCGATGCGAACGACAAGGTTGAGATACATTTGTCGTCCAACCTGTCTGAAGACACTGACAAGAATGTGGACATCTATCCCGGAGACACGATCATCGTCTCGCGCGCTGGAATTATTTATGTTGTCGGGGATGTGAACCATCCCAGCGGATTTCTGATCGAAGACAATGGCCTCTCAGTGCTCAAGGCCCTGGCGCTGGCTGGGGGTAGCACGCGCACCGCTTCCCTGACGAAAACCAGAATTCTGCGGCCCGGAGCGAATGGGATTCAGGAAATTCCAGTCAATCTCAAGAAGGTCCTGTATGCCAAGGCGCCGGATATCCCTCTGGTAAGGGGCGACGTTCTTTTCATACCGGGGAGCGCCGCCAAGGCTGCGGCGTATCGCACGGGCGAAGCAGCGATGTCGCTTTCGACTGCTCTGGCGGTCGTTGCGGTTCATCCTTAGAAGTTCATCCGCAAAAATTCCTAGAAGAAATCCTTCTGCACTGCTTCCAAAACAGCGACGTAGTCGCGCGCTGTTTTCTCGCGCGATAACCTGTCGACAACGTATTGCCGTCCGTTCATCCCCATCTTTGTTCTAGCTTCTGGGTCCGCGCCCAGACTGAGGATTGCGTTGACCAAAGCGGTCTCGTTCTCGGGTTCCACAAATACACCCGCGCGAGCTTCTTCGATAATCTGCCGTGCCTGTCCGTCGACCGCAACGATTGCCGGCCGCCCGCAGGCCATGTATTCCAGCAGTTTGGTTGGAATCACCGTCTTGAAGAGCTCCGTCTTTTTCAACATCACTAGGCAGACATCGGCTGCTGAAACATAACTTGGTATCCGTTCACGCGGCTGCTGGCCGAGGAATTGGATATTAGCGAGTCCGCGTGCGGCGGCGAGTTGCACGACTTGTTCCTTTTCTGCTCCCTCCCCTATGACGAGAAACATGGCGCTTGGCATGGCGGTCTGGAGCTCCTCGGCGGCAGCAATCATCGTCTGCAATCCAACCGCGTTGCCGATGGTGCCGATGTAGCAAATCACAAACCTATCTGCAAGGTGAAGTTGGGCACGGACCTCCGCGGCTGCTGGATCGGGCCGGAACAGATCGGTCTCGACACCATTTTCGACAACCGAAATTTTGTCCGCAGGGACATTCCAGTGCCGCATCAGATGATCCTTGAATGCGGGCGTGACCACGACGATGCGCTGAGCGCGGAGATACAGGAATCCGGCGATGGCCTTGAGAATGCGATAAAGCAGGCTGCCTTCGTTGCCCGCACCAACGGCCGCCAGCGATTCCGGCCACAGGTCGCGCACTTCGAAGACGAACGGAACGCGCTTCCACCAGGCCAGCCACCATCCTGAGAGCGCGACCAACAGTTGCGGAGACGAGCCAATGATCACGTCTGGCTTGCTTAGAGCGAGCCCGCTGAGCGCAGCCGAGACACAAAAAGATGCGTAATTACGGATTCGCTCGTGCGCCTTTCGGTTGGGCAACGGCCAGAGCCACGTCCGAGCAACCTTCACTCCGTCGACAGTTTCAGTCCAGTGGAGCCGTCGAAATCGCGAGCGCCACTCCTCGGGCACGACGCCGGTTGGATGGTTCGGAAATCCGGTGAGGACTGTCACTGCATGCCCCATCCGCGCCCAATGGCGCGACAGTTCGACGGCACGCGCGGCGGGCGCTCCCATCTCGGGCGGAAAGTATTGTGAGACGTAGAGAATTTGGACCTCCGATTCCGATGGGATGTTTGACGATGCTGGTTGTTCTGCCCTTGTGGATCGCGTTTGTGGTGCCGGTCTCGCTGGCGTGGATGGTGTGGAGAGGACGCGATGCAAGGATCACTCACCTCTGAACTTCATCAGCGCATAATAGGCTACGAATGAAACCGCAAAACCGACGAACCACGAATAGGCATACAAAATCCGCAGCGGCGGAACGACCAATCCCACCAGCGCCGTCCCTGCTCCCAAAGCCAGTGCCAGCACTGCCAGCCAGTTAAATCCGCGCGAATATTCGTAGACCCCGCCGCGCAGATAGAGATCGTCAACCACGAGCACGCGCCTGCGAATCACGAAGTAGTCGCAGATCATGATGCCCGCCACCGGGCCGAGGAATGCGGCGTAGCCTCCGAGCCATCCGAAGATGAACGTGCCGTAATCGGACAGCAGCTTCCACGGCATCAACGCAATTCCCATGAAGCAGGTGATGATCCCGCCGGTGCGGAAGTTGATTTTGCGCGGCCACAGGTTCGAGAAATCGTTCGCCGGTGAAACGACGTTGGCTCCAATATTTACGTTCAGTGTGGCCAGTAGAATTGCGAGCAGTGAAATCACCACAGCCACGGGCGAATGAAAGCGGCTCAGCAATTGAACCGGATCCCAGATCGCTGTCCCGTAAATCACCACCGTCGCCGACGTCACCAAGATTCCAATCAGCGAATAGAGCGTCATCGTCGTCGGGAGGCCGAGCGCTTGTCCTATCACCTGTTGCCGCTGGCTCTTTGCAAAGCGCGTGAAGTCGGGAATATTCAGCGACACAGTCGCCCAGAATCCAACTGTGCCATTCAACGCGGGAATGAGGAATTTCAGGAAATCCGAAAAGCTCACGAAGCGTGACGGAGCCGACAGCATGGGGCCGAATCCGCCGGCCGCTTTGTATGCCCAGCCTAGCAGTAACAGTCCAACGGCCAGCAGGATCGGCGCACTGATTCCCTGCAAGAAGCGTATGTATTCGATGCCTTTGAGAATGACAAGGAGGTTGATCAGCCAGAACGCCATGAAGCAAATCGCCGTACCGTGCGCAACATTCGCCCAACTGGGAGCGAGCGTCGTGATCAGCGTATTGATGGCTTCGCCGCCGATCCAGGTCTGGATGCCGAACCATCCGCACGCGACCAGAGCGCGCAGAACCGCAGCGAAATTCGCGCCCAGCACTCCGAACGAAGCCCGCGCCAGCACGGGAAACGGAATGCCGTAGCGCGCTCCGGGGTGCGAGTTCAGGAGCATCGGGATGAGGACAATCGTGTTGCCCAGAAACACCGTGGCTACGGCCTGCTTCCAGTTCATGCCTCCCTGGATCAGGCTTGCCGCCAGCATGTAGGTCAGAATATTGACCGACATCGATACCCAAAGCGCGGCAAAGTTGTAGGTACCCCACGTCCGGCGTTCGGACGTGGCGGGCGCGAGGTCTTCGTTGTAGAGGGGGCTGGATTCGATTTGAGCGGATGGGGGCATGTGATTCAGCTATCAGCCGTCGGCTATCAGCTATCAGTTACATCTCAATTTGTCATCCCGAGCGAAGCGAGGGATCTGCATTTTGCAGCGAACTGCAGATCCCTCGCTTCGCTCGGGATGACA
Organism: Terriglobales bacterium; assembly: GCA_035308395.1. Lineage (GTDB taxonomy): Bacteria > Acidobacteriota > Terriglobia > Terriglobales > Acidobacteriaceae > Acidiflorens. The sequence continues at coordinate 33,504 of DATGGT010000125.1, read as the reverse complement.
ATCTAATAATCAGTTGGCGATTTTTTCTCACTCGCTAGTCTGCGGCCTTCGTTTGTCCGGTCTGCGTCGTCAGCGCCCCGTAGCTGTCCGGCCGCCGGTCGCGATAAAACTGCCACACTTTTCTTACTTCCTGGATCATTTCCAGATCGAGGTCGGCGACCAGCACTTCATCTTTATCGCGGCTCGCCTGGGCAATGATCTTGCCGCGCGGACTGCAGAAATAGCTCTTGCCGTAAAATTCCCCGATGTTCCAGGGCTTCTCGCGGCCCACGCGATTGATCGCGCCGACGAAGTATCCGTTGGCCGCGGCATGGGCAGGCTGTTCGAGTTCCCACAAATACTCTGAGAGACCGGCCACCGTCGCTGAGGGATTGAAAACAATTTCCGCGCCGTTCAGTCCGAGAATGCGCGCGCCCTCGGGAAAATGCCGGTCGTAGCAGATGTAGACGCCGACGCGTGCGTATTTTGTTTCGAAAACGGGGTAGCCCATGTCTCCTGGCGTGAAGTAGAACTTCTCCCAGAATCCGGGATGCACGTGGGGAATGTGGTGCTTGCGATATTTACCTAAGTACTTGCCGTCCGCATCAATGACGGCCGCGGTGTTGAAGTAGAGCCCCGGCATCTGCTCTTCATAGACTGGAACGACGATGACCATGCCATATTTGGCTGCGATTTCCTGCATCAGTTGCGTCGTCGGTCCATCGGGAACACGCTCGGTGAGGTCGTACCAGCGAATGTCCTGCTCGGCGCAGAAATAAGGACCGTAGAAAAGTTCCTGAAGGCACAGTATCTTCACCTTCTTCTTCGCCGCCTGCTCGATCAGCTTCAGATGCTTGTCGATCATGGCCTTCTTGATCTCCGGCAGCGGACGGTTGGTACCAACCGCGTTGCTCGACTGGATCAAACCGCAGCGGACATTTCTGGACATGGACGCCTCCGAGAGAGGTCAATATATCAGACCTTCAGATCGTCCTTCAGATCGGCGTTATACGACGGATTGGAAGGCAATGGTCGTCGCGCGGCCCTCTACCGCAGCGCCGCGAATAGAGCTTCTTTCCAGCGCCGGTTATTGAGAGTCCAGCAAACTTTCGGTTTGCGTTCTTTCTCAAGCACGGGAGCCCACACCGCCCGGTTCCGCTCGTCGGAGGCGACATTGAGCCGGTCAACCACGGTCATGCCGCGCGTGAGTTCGCTCCCTGTTTCTACGTCGATGAAATGATCGCTCCACTCGGCGCCGATCGAAGGATCAAGCGCGATCGCCATCGCCACCGGGTCGGGGAGACAGATGCCATCTTCTCCGGTCTGAACTTTGAGCGCATGACGGGCATGGCTGTTGCATTCAACGGCAAACTTCGCGAGGGGATTATCAAGGGCGAGAAGCCGAGCGATGTCCTCTTCGCCGATCACGGCCTCTCCTCGGCAAAGGTGCCAGCCGACCAGTTCGATCGGCAAGCCACTGCGCATCACCATGGCGGCCGCTTCGGGATCGACGTAAATATTGAATTCGGCGGCAGGCGTGAAGTTGCCTTCGCAGCAAGGTGCGCCGCCCATGATGACGCAGCGTCCAACTTTCTGCGCGATCTCAGGCTTCTTCGCCAGCGCCAGTGCGATATTCGTCAGCGGGCCGAGCGTGACGACGACGATGCCGGGATTGGCGTCGATAGCATCAATGATAGCGTCGACCGCGTTCGTGCCCGACGCCGACCGCCTCGGCGCGGGATAGTTATGATCTCCGAGACCATCGCGGCCATGAAACCAGGTGGCATTTTCGTGGATGCGGAGAAGCGGCTTTGCCGCTCCGGTGTAAACAGGGACGTTCGATCCGCAAAGCTCGACCGTATAAAGCGCATTGCGGGTTGATTGTTGTACGTCAACATTTCCGGCGACGGTCGTGATCGCAACTACGCTGACATCCGGCGCCCGCAGTGCCATGATCAAAGCAACGGCATCGTCGGAGGCGGTGTCGGTATCGATAAGAAACGGGCGTGGCACGCCGCTAGGATAGCAAACCGGCGAGCGCGAGGCGGGACGGGCACGATTGCCCGTCCCCGGGTCAAACCTTCGACCTAGTGGGTAAAGGTGAAGTTCAGGCCGGTTGCCAGCGTGATGTCGTTGCGTTCGATTGGAGGCGTAGAAGCCAGCGGATGATTATCAAAGTTATCCGAAAACGTAAGCTGCCAGCCGAACCACTTGTTGAGCTTGGTAGACACTCCCATATTGAATGTTCCGCGCAAGATGTAGACATTGTCGGCGGTTGCTGCGGCGGGTGTGATGTTGGTTTGGCTCAAACTGGGGTAGAGCAAAAAGCTCTGATTGAAGACGGTGCTCTTGCCGAGTTTGTGCATGAACGTATCGCCGACGGTTAATGCTGCGGTGCTATCGGAGTGGTTGTAAGTGACAAGTGGTACCTCGGAAAGAACCAGATCCGAGAAACTCTCATGCGTGTAGTTGACTCCGGCAAGCACGTCAAGGGTCGTGTTGGGATTCTTGATGGCGTGGAAGCCGATACCGCCGCCGAGAATGTAGCGCAGATCCAGGTTCTGCAATCCGTTGTTGAAGAAGTCAGCACTGCCGAATCCGAAGACACGAGGAATGAAATCGCGGTCATAGCGAATCCCGCCAGCGTTGGAATTAGCGGTGGTCTGCGTGGGAATGGTTTGCTGGGCAAGCTTGCTGGTGGTGGCGTAAACAGTGGTCTCGTACAACGTCAGCTTGTCGTGGAATCCGGCACGCACCGCATTGAAACCGATGTTCAGGTTTTTGGTTTCGCTGTTTCCGGCCGTGAGAGCGAAGCCGAGGTTCGCGCCGCCATTCCAGCCTTCTAACAGGCCCGGGTGCAGGCTCTTTTCATAAGCGGCCTGTTCTGCCGGACTACGCACCAGCGTCACCGAAGCCTTTGGCGCCTCTACGGGGCCGCCTGACTTCGTCGCGATTACGACATCGTCGCCAGTCGTCGTCACCGGACCCACGACTGTCTTGCCGCCGACGGTTACGTTCAAATCGCCTGCCGACGTGATGCTTTGGATCGCATCGAATTTCACGCTCACATCGCCGGCGTAGTCGGTTTTGATCACCAGCACCTTGCCGTCCGATTTCGTAATTGAACCGGTCAGCTTGTCGCCGTTTTTCAGAACGATCTGGTCGGCCAGCGCCGGAATCGACAATAAGAGAAGAAGACCCACCACAATTTTTTTAGGCACAAGAACCTCCTGGAGTTTTGATATGAAATTTCGTTTTCAATAAACGGACGAAATGGGGCCCACGGGCAGGATGGGAGTGACAGGACTCCCCTTGCCACAGATTCATTGCTAAAGACTAAAGACGATTGAGATTCGTTATCTGGAATTATATCGGGCGAGCGGGGTCTCAGGCCTTATTTTCGGGCTTCGCTTCTGGCTTTACTTCGGCAGCTTTCGTTTCGTCGGTCTTATTTTGGTCCTTCATGCCATCCTTCAATGCCCGGATGCCGTCGCCGAGGCCTTTGCCCAACTCCGGCAATTTCTTGGGGCCGAAGAAGAGAAGAGCAATCACGAAGATCACAATGAGGTGCATCGGCTGAAACAGACCTTCAAACATAAAGCCTCCAAATCAGACATTCCGGACGAAACGTCCGAAGGGCCTAACTCACGCCAGTGTATCCCAATTGATCCATGCCAGTCGCGCGAATGCGCAAATGCTCGGTCTGAACGGCCCAAGCGCCCCCAATTACTTCCGTGACCTTTCGGGGATGCCTCTGCCGGACTATTTTGGCCACAGGGCAATTCTTGCGCTTCAAAACCGCCAAAGTCCCGTTGGAGGCCTGCTTTGCGACTCTGTTTTCGATCTCTCTTGCTGTTTCTGATGGCAGGTTCCATGCCCGCACAACCGGCGACGCCGGCGCCCGCATCTGACCCGATTTTTCTTTGGCTGGCTGGCGGAATTTCCAGTGCCAGGATCGAACGCCTCGCGCAAACGCCGGCGATTTCATGCCGCGCCACCACGCAATGCACACGCGCTTTGCAAAAGGCAGGGGCCGACTCAGGATTGATTCAGAGCCTGGCACGTCAGGCTTCTGCGCAAAAGCCGACCTCCGGCGTCGCCTGCTCCTGCTCGACTCCGTCAGCGCAGGTTGCGGCGTTGATTCACGACAAGAACTTCGAGGCTGCTGAAGACAAGATTAACGCGATGCTTCGTGACGATGCGGCGAGTTCCCTGCCCAACCAGGCTTTGCTGCACTTTGTCCTCGGAACCGTCTTGCGCCGCGAGGAACGCCTCGACGATGCGCTCGACGAATTTACGGAGTCGTCGCGCCTGATGCCCGGCTTCCCCGAAACTCACAATCAGATTTCTTATGTGTTTTATCGAACCGACAATGCGGCTGACGCCCTCGCCGAGGCTCGCACCGCACTCAGCATCGATCCCGCAAACGCCGAGGCTTACCGCTATTTAGGACTCGCGCTCTACGCCAACGGTCATTACGACGCCGCGTTGCACGCTTTCGATGAATCGCTCGTCCGCGAACCCGCGACCTCACCCGCCAATGCCGACGTCTACTTCGACATGGGAATCACGCATCGCGACCAGGGAGATCTGCGCCGCTCCGCCATTGCCTATCGCCACGCCCTCAGCCTGCGCCCCGACTTCTGGGAAGCGCACAGCAATCTCGGCGTCGTTTTGCATGATCAGGGCAAACTGGATGAGGCTATCGCCGAGTACCGCGCCGCCAAGCGTCTCAATCCCGACGAAGCGAGCGTCCGCAACAACCTCGGCAACACTCTTTGCGACAAAGAAGACTTTGACGCCGCCATCTCCGAATTTCAGGATCTCTACAAGCGCAGTCAGGACTGGGAAGGCGGCCACAACTGCCTGGCGCGCGCCTACATGTCGAAGCGCGACTATCCATCCGCGGTTCGGGAACTAAATGCCGCCATCGCTTCCAATCCTTCAGGAGCCGCCGAGCACCGCGTTCTCGGCCAGGCGCTGCTATTGCTGGGGAAAGATCAGGAAGCGGTCGACGTCCTGCGTAAGGCCGTATCCCTCAACCCCGATTCTGGCCTGGCTCATCATTATCTAGGGACGGCACTCGTCAATACCCAGCAGCTTGCTGAAGCCGAAAAAGAATTTCGCGAGGCGCTTCGGCTGGAGCCGAGCGCCCAGAACCATTATTCCCTCGCCGCCTGCCTTATGGCGGTGAACCAGTACGAAGAGGCGCTCGGTGAACTCGAAATCGCCTCCCGCATGGACCCGAGCGAGAACCTGTACCGCGCCCGTATGCAGGAGGTTGTTAGGCTGATTACGAGCACAAAGTAGCTTCGCGCCGCCTTGGCCAAATACTTTGTCCAGCGCCTTGTCCAGCCCTTTTGTCCAGATGGACAACAGAACTCCCGTCCGTGGGATTACCTTTTTTATGCACTGTCGTGTGTCGCCTTCCTGCCATAGCCAAACCTAGAATGTGGATAAGAGTAAGAGTCGTTAAGAAAACGCGGCGTTGATTTTAAGCGCCGCTGGGGGCGTCCTCCATGGAATCCAGCGCAACCAAGCGAAGTCCGGAAAAGTCCGTTAGTCCCTCGACCCCGCCCAACGCGGGTTCCAGTTCCAACTTAGAACGAAATGCGCCTAAGGGACCAGCCGGCCCACAGGAGAGTCCATTGGCGATGGATAAAGACAAAAAGGTCATTGGCTACGGCCTGCCTTGCTCCCATTGCCACGCCTACTATCCCGCGGATATGCGCGCTTGCCCCATCTGTAAGTCGACGGAGCGTGTTTCCCCGGCCGCACCGGTCATGCACTCGATGCACCCGATGCCCTCAGCGGCAGCGCAGCCCGCGGCCGGCAAGGACATCGACAGCGAACGCGAACGCATGTTGAAAGAGCTTAAGTCGCAGGCCTTCGCTTCTCATACCCAGATCAATACCGCAGCCACATTCCGCTGCGTTCTGGAGCACCAGCACAGCGGAGCCACCGAACCGGCCGCCGTTTGCCACAGTTGTTATGGCGACGTCCGGCAGCAGGCCGACCGCATGGAAGCCGCACTGCACATGGACGCGAAAGAAGCGGCCAAGATCGTCTACGAAGCGGTCTGGGCCGACACCTCCGATCCGAACACTACTTACCTCAATGCCGCCAAGGCTCTGCTGGCTGAGTTGCGCAAGCGAGCCGGAATCGGGCTGCTACTCGGGCCGAATCAACCCCTGACCCACTAGATCTGCGATTGGGTGTGAGGCTCGATCTTGCTTTGGGCTGATGGCCGGGCCGAAGCCCTGCGCAACTACGTTACGACGTGGCCCGAGGCAGGCTATGAATTTCGTAAGCAGTATGTAGTGCTACACAGCGTCGAAAAGGAATCCTAGTTATGTTGAACCCGGGCAGTTTCTAGGAACAGCTCAAAATAAGGCGTCATTGAGGTAACGTCCGGATTACACTCTTTGAGGTTCTGGCGACCACATGATAACTAGAAGTTCGTGGGCGAAAGAGCGAAAGCTCGGCTCTGCTGGGCTCGCTGCTGTAGTCGCGGGCTGGGCCATGCTCCTGTACATTCAATCCTTCACTAGCGTCTGTGGCCCTCCCGCACGATTCCTTTTTTGGCCACTTCTCCTGATCAGTCTCGGATCGCCGGTTGCGGTTCTGTGGGCAGCGATTAAGGACAAACGGTGGTGGGCTATTGGATTAATTCCAGCTATTTTGCTCCTGCTGACCGTACTGGGAACCTTCGAGGGCTGCTGACGCAGATTCCTACCTGACGCAAAATCGCGATTCCACTCATTGGCGTGAGTTGGGTCATTCCAGAAATCTGTGCGCCTTTGCCGATTCGAGCTTGCGCGTCCTCACGCGCCTAATCAATATGAACATCGGAGCACAGAGGACCAACCCAACGAAGAAGAAGGCGGGAACCTCTCCCGGAGTTGGACAATCCCAACAGACCACAGGGTCCCAACCCACTTCCCCTGATGTTTGAGATTCAACCGGCTTGGGGTTTGTTTTGTCGCACGGCTCTGATTGTTCTTTTCCCGTCTGCGCTGCTGGCTTTGTATGGTGGGATTTTGAACTTGCCTTGTCCGTCGCGGCCTGAGAAAGGCATGGCGACGCTGCCGCCGACAGCACTAAACTCAGAAATGCCATGATGAGCAATACGATCGTGCGAGCCCGCCTCATAGAGCTATTAGACACCGGAGTGCTGGCAGGCGGCTGTGACGGTAGTGGGGTGTCCGGCATTCAGTTAGTGAAATCGCCTGATTTCGTCAGCCAAGGTTTAGCCAGTCCCTTTTCTGCGGTATGCTGGCGCAGGCCGCTATCCTTAAATGTACGACCGATCAAAAGTTGAAGAGGTTGTGTCAGCCGTTCGCGCAGTAACCACCGAACATGCCGTGCAAGTTTCCGAACACTTCGCTGGATATTTCGATGAGCTTGCCATCACGGTTGCGCTCAAGACTGACACGTCTGAGGTTCAAGTGCAGAAGTTGAAAGACAAAGTCTTGGCAGCCCTTTCGCAGGTGGCGATGCCATTTCAATGGTTGGTAATTTTTCAGAAAGATGGTGAGGGTGCCGGAACGCTATTTCCCGATGGCTTGTTCACAGGCGATTGTGAGTGAAATCGCCTGCTTACGTCAGGTAGTGGTTAAAGGTTCGTGAAGCTGTTCTGGTAGCACGACAAACTCAGACAGGCCTTCTGTGGTCTCAATTCCGCCTCGCCCGGTGCGAATGCGAATCAAGTCACGGCCACGAGCATCCCGCCATCGAGCAATGACCTCACACAGGACACCTGCGGGCTGCGGATACGTGCTCCTGTCATCCAGTAGGGTGGCGCTGAAAATCAGGCATTTGTCGATGATTTCGTGGCGACGTTGCTCCGCGTCTACAAATTCGCACGCCACGAGGCCGGGTTGCGGTTCGTGGTCCACGAAGCGCACGATTTGGATGGCGAGTTCCACGGTGGAAGGGGCATTATAGCGAATCCAGCAGTTCCAACGGATAGCATTTCACCCACCACCCCAGCAGCAATTCTCACTTAGTGGAATCGCCTGATTTCAACACGCACTGAGCTATACCAGTCTTCAACGTAGCCTCCATCTTTCGACGTGCGACGAGAAGCAACAGCGTAGAAGCTATCGGATACGCGAAGGGCGCTAAATTGAAACACATAAAAGGAGCGATTCCCATATTCCCGATTCCTGTGGCAGCGGCGACGCTCCTTCCGACGCGACCGCCTGTAGCCCAAAATGCTGCGATTAGTAGGAAGTATGCAACGAGCAATACTGACGCAGTCGTGTGCGCCGTCACGCCCGATTTCTTCAACCTGAGAAGCTGAACCGCTGCTAAAACGAAGAGGAGCAAGAGAGCGCCATTTGTAACTGTCATGGCCACAAATGCAGTTCTGAAATATGGTGGTTCTAGACCACTCGCATCTAACGTCAGCAGGCCCCGCGAGATCGGGTCCAAGAATAGGTAGAGGCCGAAGATGCTCAGGATTGCATCCAGTGCACCGATTGTTTTCAATGCGCTTTTAAGCCACGTGGGCATTTGCTCTTTTGAGGGATTTTACACCTATCGTTCGCGCGGGTGGCGTAACATCGCCATTTCATTAACTGAGAGCCGCGTTCCAGTAGTTGGTGAAAATCGCCTGTTTGAAACAACTGACTTCCGCTCCCTATTCATTCTGCGATATGCTTTGGCGCTGCCCCGAGGTGAATCTTGACTACCGAGCGGCGGCTCGACCTGAGACAAAAGGTGATGAGCATGGGGCGGCCTCTCACATGCCCGACGTGTCGGTTCCGCTTCGCGTACCGCCACTACTCTCGATCCGTTCGGACATGTCCTCGTTGCAAAGTGCCGCTCGGTTTTCCAACGTACTACCGAGCGATTCTGTTCATTGCTTCAGAAGGCGTGTTGTTCGGAACGATAGCCTACGGCTACATGAAACAAGGCCCCGGTTGGCTTTTGATCGGATGGCTCTTCGGCTTGGCAGCGGCTTTCCTTGTTCAAGGATTTATTCTTCGGGCCTTTCCTCCGACGCTGGAACCCCACGCCCAAGGCAACATCTGGTTGAAGTTGACGTGAGTTTGCGTGGTGATTTAGCAGATAGCTCTCGTTGAGTCGCGTTTATACCAACTACCCCGTAATGGCTGATTTTCATTGCTGACAGCTGTTATCGATTTCCACCGAGGCGCGACGCTTGAAACTTTGAGGTCCATCAGGCATCTTACTGTCGGAGACTCAATATGACAGAACAAGTCAGCGACAAGACTATCGACAAGATCAAGAAGTCTGACGCCGAGTGGAAGCAACAACTCACTCCGGAGCAATACCAGGTCGCGCGTGGCTCCGGTACCGAGCGCGCATTTACCGGGCAATACTGGAACAAGCACGACGACGGCACCTATCACTGCGTCTGCTGTGGCAATCTGCTGTTCGGATCCGATACGAAGTTTGATTCGGGGACCGGATGGCCAAGTTTCTTCGCCGCCGCCGACCGTAAAAACATTGCCGAACACACCGACACCAGCTATGGCATGGCCCGCACCGAGGCGCGTTGCGCCCGTTGCGACGCGCATCTCGGACACGTATTTCCCGATGGTCCGGGCCCCGATGGATTGCGCTATTGCATGAATTCAGCCTCGCTCGACTTCAAACCAAAGAAGTAAGCGGCAACCTTAGCCGCTGATTTAAAGCGGCGTCCCTTCAAAACGACTTCCAAGAAAAGGGAAAACGATGGAGCGCCGGGATTTCTCCCGGCTGGACGGGCATGATGCCCGTCCCTCCATCGTAGTCGCTAACGTCGTTGTGGTGAAAAACGTTGTGAAAACTTGGTGAAAACCGTCCGAAGGGTTACGCGTTTCCTGCGGTCGCAGCCATCGCCTTGGGGGGCTCTGGCTTATTCTGGTTCTGAGCCTGATTTTGATTTTTCTGGTCTTTCTTTTCGGGGTTGCGAACTTCGACTCCGCCTTTGAGGATCGCGCCTTCTTCAACACTGATCCGATGCGTGATCACGTCGCCTGCCAGCACGCCTTCGCTGCGGATATCCAACCGGTCCGCGCACTCGACGTTGCCCTGCACTTTGCCCATGATCACAACTTCTTTGGCGGTGATGCTCGCCGCTACGTTTCCATTGCGGCCGATGGTGACGCGGTTGTCGGGGAAATTGATGGTGCCTTCGATACGTCCGTCGATGAACAGCGATTCCGCGCCCGACAATTCGCCCTTGATCACGACCGAGCGTCCGATGTTCGCCTGATCCATGGGTGAGGTGGCTGGCTTAACCGGAGTGTAGCTGTTGGCGGGAGCGGCGTTGGGAGTGTACTTCGGTTCCGGAGACTGCAACATGAAATTGGGACCTCACTTGAGTTCCGCGGTCGCTGCGGGAGCTGCGCAGCAGCCACGGTCGATAGGGCTTTTAACGTCACTGCTAACGTCAAGAGGAGAATCGCACGAAAGGGATAGTCAGGACAGGTTACTGAAGGGTGTTGAACGGTCGCGCAGCGATTGTTTGCGTTCATGCTGCGCTCATGATGTCGTGTCCCAACCCTCATCTTTCATTTTGCGATTCGTCCAATGCTGCAAGTGTTCGAACAGAGTCGGCTCGATCACCACAAATCGCAGGCCCGCTCTTCCGCCAGCCTCGGCCCAAACCACTCGGCCTTTGGCGTGGATCACGGTTTCCGTGTCAGGCAACAGAAAACTGACATCAACTAAACCGGCGAAACCCGCCGGATCGCTGACGACATCGAGTCCCATGCCTCCGGTGCTCAGGTTGACTGCCTGCACTTGCAATTCTTTGCCAGCGGCGTTTTTCAGCGTGACCGAGATGTCGACTTTCGAACGGAAAAACTTCTGCTGGTCTTCGCTGATGACGCCGAGCTTCCCCAGTCCGCCGCCACGCATATCGATTTCATATTCACGAAGTTTGCGGCTGAGCGTTCGCCGCGAAATTCCCAGTTGTTCCGCGGCCTGCGCGCGATGCCCACCGGTTTGCTCCAGGGCGCGAATGATCATCTGCTCTTCCATGTTGTCCAGATTCCCGAGCGGCACCGCGCTCGTGGCGCGAGTGCCCATCGCGGTTTCGCCACGCAGCTCCGCAACAACTTCGGCGCCATTTATTTGTGCGCCGTCGCCTGCCATCGCCAGTTTCGCCACCAGATTCCGCAGCTCGCGAATGTTTCCCGGCCAGGAATGCCCTTGCAGAACGACCAGCGCATCGGGCGTGAAGGTCTTATTCGCCGCCTTGAGCGACAGAAAATGACGGGCTAATGCCGCAATATCTTCGGGACGCTCCCGCAACGGCGGAACGCGTAGTTGAAACTGGCTGAGCCGGTGAAAAAGATCCTTGCGGAAGCGCCCTTCTTTTACCGCGAGTTCGAGATCCTGGTTGGTCGCGGCCACGACACGTACATCCACGACAATTTTCCTGTTGCCACCCAAACGGTAATACGGCGCACCATCTAAAACGCGCAGCAACTTGACTTGAATTTGCGGCTGCAGTTCTCCAATTTCGTCGAGAAAAATCGTGCTCTTGTCTGCGAGCTCAAATAAGCCGGCCTTCGAAGTATCGGCGCCGCTGAAGGCTCCCTTTTCGTAGCCGAAGAGTTCGCTCTCGACGAGATGTTCGGGCAGAGCGGCGCAGTTGATATCGACGAGATTATTCTTGTGCCGGTGCGACGATTCGTGGATGGTACGCGCCACCAGCTCTTTGCCGGTGCCAGTCTCGCCCGTCACGAGCACGGTCTCTGTGTGCCCCGCGACGCGATCGACCATCCCCATGAACTTGTGCATCAACTGGCTGGCGATCAGAAATTGGGTGCCATCGATCTCGCGGACTGCCGGTGGAACCAAACCCGCTCCGCAAGGTAGAGGTGACTCCTGATTTTCAGGAGCTTTCTGCCGTGCCATCGCGATCGAAAATCCCAGAATTCCGGCAGGAGCACCTTTCGAGTCGCGCCATAAGGTCAGGCAAAGATGAACGTCAGATTCCTCTCCTGCTTTTGTGCGGAAACATAACTTCCCTTCGAATCGCGCTTTTTCCTGAAGGGACGCAATGACGTCGATAAGCAATGGCCGCTGACTGACATGGCAGAGATCGGCGATATTGTGGCCGACTAGATCAGCCTGGGTGTATCCGTAGCGATCGACTCCGCGGTTACAACTCGTGATCACTCCACGAAGGTCGGCGGTGAAAACCGCGTCTTGCAACTGATCCAAGGCCTGATCCAATAGCTGATGGAAGACCGCTGGGTCGAACGCCGGTGAAGACCTGGCCAAGGCAGCGCTCGCCGCGGCAGCGCTATTGGTTGCGGATTTGGGCGCCGTTTCGGCGGTCGAAGTCTTCGATGAAGTCGACATTTCTTAGATCGTTATTTAGATCCGTTGGTAAAGGGGAGTGTCTTTTCGGGGACCGACCGCCGGCGCAACGTCTCAGGCGGCGACAGCAGGCACACACAACATTGGCTGCAGTCTCAATGATGCTGCCACACTCCCAACGATTTCGCGGCGTCGTTCGCCGCCGTCCGCGAAACCAAAGTAACTAACCCACCCCCTTACCTTGAGGTGACAATGGTCGAGGCCAAAAATTGACAGGACAAGGCCAAACGAAGGCGTCCCTTTTGGCTCATGTTGCAACAGAAACGGGTAGCCGTCACACCCGTCGAAGCTAACTGTCACGGATTCAACGTCGTGACAGAGGTAATGAAGCGCGTCGCTCTGGGCGTCGAGTTGCACGTGTGTTAACGGAATCCAACGGTCGGGTTATGTCTATACGTGCCAGACTTTTCATTGGAGTCACAGCTGCGCTCGGAGTGTGGGCGCTCATACACTCCCTCTGGCACTGGCAGAGCCTCGACTTGGCTCGATTTGCCTGTTACCTGTTAGTCGCCGTTCTGGCCTCCAGCCTTAAGATTCAACTGCCCGGCATCGACGGCACCATGTCGGTCAATTTCCTTTTCATTTTGCTCAGCGTGCTCGAGCTCAATCTGCCAGAGACGCTCGCGATTGGCTGTACGGCGACGCTGGCACAATGCCTGTTCGGAACGCGGCAGAAATTAGTTCCCGTGAAGATCGTGTTCAACGTCTTCAGCATGATGGCGAACGCAATTTTCGTCTCGTATTTCGCCTACCATGCGCTGCAACGTTGGCTCGGCGAGGGAACGCTCCCGTTGCTCGTCATCACCGCCCTGATTTTCTTCGTCGCGAACACCGTGCCCGTCGCGGTGATCATCGCGTTGACTGAAGGCAAATCGGCACACAAAGTATGGGCGGAATGCCACTTCTGGTCGTTTCCCTTTTACATGGTCGGAGCGGCGGTGGTTTTTGGCGTGGGCTACTTCAGTCGACAGGTCGGATGGCAGACTTCGCTGCTGATCCTGCCGCTCGTCTATTGGGTCTATCGGTCCTATCACCTTTACCTGGCGAAACTGGCCACGGAAAAGCAGCAGGTCGAAATTGAAAAACGCAACGCCGAAGATGTTGCCTCGCTTCACCTGCGGACGATCGAGTCTCTGGCGTTGGCGATCGAAGCCAAGGACCATACTTCGATTCAGCACTTGCAGCGAGTGCGCGTATTCGCGGTTGCGGTGGCAAAGGAAATTGGCCTTCCGGATGACGAAATTGAAGCTCTCCGCGCGGCCGCGCTTCTGCACGACATCGGCAAGCTCGCGATTCCCGAGCACATCATTAACAAGCCGGGACGCTTGAGTCCGGAAGAATTCGAGAAGATGAAAATTCACACCCTGGTAGGCGCCGAGATTCTGGAGCGCGTTGCGTTCCCCTATCCGGTCGCTCCCATCGTTCGCTCGCATCACGAGCGTTGGGACGGAGCTGGTTATCCCGACGGTTTAAAGGGTGAGCAAATTCCGCGCGGGGCGCGCGTTTTGGCCGCGGTCGATTGCCTGGACGCGCTCGCATCTCATCGTCAATATCGCAGCGGCGTCTCGCTCGATGCCGCCATGGAAAAGGTCGCTTCCATGTCGGGTTCGGCGTTCGAACCTCGCATTATTGAGGTCTTGAAACGCCGCTATCGCGAACTCGACAAATTGGCGCAGTCGGAATCGATCATTGCAACGACGGCATCGACGACAGACGACGCGGCTGTTTCGACCGACACTCACGTTCAGGCGGGCTTCGAACCAGCAGCCGGATTCGACGCGGCCGTTGCCACTTCGGCGGCGAACGAAACCGATTTTCTCTCATCGATCGCATCCGCGCGGCAAGAAGCGCAGACCATGTTCGAACTGAGCCAGGACCTCGGCAACTCGCTGAGCCTGGGCGAAACGCTTTCGGTTCTATCGATTCGTTTGCGCAAGATGATTCCTTACGATTCCATGGCCGTGTTCCTTCTGAAGGATGGGCGGTTGGTGCCAGAACTCGTGAGCGGCGACAATTTCCGGCTTCTCTCTTCACTGAACATTGCCGTCGGCGAAGGACTCTGCGGCTGGGTCGCGGAAAAGCGCAAGCCGGTGGTCAATGGCAATCCCGAGGCGGAAGCAGGATATGTGAGCGATCCGGCGAGATTCACTACGTTACGCTCGACGCTCGCGGTGCCGCTCGAGGGCCTCAACGGCGTGGTTGGAGTACTGGCCATGTATCGCACCGACGTGGACGCATTTTCGGCGGATCATCTCCGCGTCCTGCTCGCCATCAGTTCGAAGATCGCGATGTCGGTGGAAAACGCACTGAAATATCAGCAGGCCGAGGACTCGGCCACCACTGACTATCTGACCGGACTGCCCAATGCGCGCTCACTCTTCGTCCATCTCTCGCGCGAACTGGCCCGCTGCCGCCGCACGGGAACGACGCTCGCGGTGATGGTCTGCGATCTCGATAATTTCAAGCAGATCAACGATCTCTACGGCCACCTTGAAGGCGACAACCTGCTGAAGGAATTTGCCGGTCATTTGCGCGAGAGTTGCCGCGGATACGACTACGTTGCGCGCATGGGAGGAGACGAATTCGTGATCGTCGCTCCCGGGCTGAACATCGAAGCCTCGAACGAAAAGGCCAGCCGCTTAAACCAGCTCGCCATCGAATCAGGACGAAAAGTCGCCGGCCGCGACCTAGTCGCTTTGAGCGTAGGCACTGCGTTTTGCCCCGAGGATAGTTTCGATGTCGAGCGCCTGCTCGCCGAAGCCGACCGCCGGATGTACTCAATGAAGAAGATTCACCACGCGGAACCCGTCGCGAATCGAGACACGAGTGTTCCGAATTCTCGCGCACGCGGCACGACGGTCAACTAGGACAACTCGGTTAGGACGACTCGACTAAAACGACGATGGCTGATGAAAAAACATCGGGATCCAAGATGACTTGGAAGATGATTTGGACTTGGAAGAAGGTTTGGAAGATGTTGCGGCTCGTCGCTCGAAAATCAGGCGCCATCGCCGCTGTGATTCTCGTCGGCGGACTTCTCTCGGCCACCATGGTGCGTCTGGCTCCTGGTTTCGACTCGGACGAGCGAGAACTCGATCCGAGCCTCAGCACCGAGAGCGTTCAGGCCCTCCGTCAGACGCACGCCAGGGAATACAATATTCTCACGTTCTATGCCGACTACCTCCGCAACGCTCTTCACGGAGATCTCGGAACCTCCCATGCACTGGGACAACCTGTGCGAAGTCTGCTGCGGGAGCGTTGGCCGGTCACCGTGCGCGTGGCGGGCATTGGCCTTCTGCTGGCGTGGTTGCTCGCGTCGACACTGGCCCTTACGGCTTGCCTTTGGCGTCGCCCGGCTTTTGAAATTTTTGGCACTACGTTCAGCGGGGCATTCCTTTGCATTCCGGCCGCGGTGCTGGCCTTGCTCTCCGTGATTCTCAATGCGCCCGGATATTTGGCCATCGCATTGATTGTCTTTCCCAAGGTTTACCGCTATTCGCGCAACCTGCTCGCGAACGCTTACGGCCTGCCGCACGTCAATGCGGCGCGCGCCCGCGGGGTCGGCGAAGGCCGCATTCTGGCCTGGCATGTGCTCCCGGTCGCCGGACCGCAGATGATCGCGCTCGCTGGCATCACAGTAAGCGTCGCGCTTGGCGCGAGTATTCCGGTGGAAGCGCTATGCGGACTACCCGGAATCGGACAGCTGGCGTGGCAAGCGGCTCTCTCACGCGACCTGCCTCTGCTTGTGAACCTCACCGTGCTGGTTACGGCAGTAACCTTGCTGGTCAACTCCGGGGCCGATGTAATGATCCACATGATGATGAGGCCTCGTGACCTGTGACAACAGCAGGCATGAAATCGAGAGGCGTGACCGCCGCTCGCCGTCTGGCGTGTGTCGTAGTACTCGTCGTGTGCGTGGCTGCCCTAGCCGCGAACTGGCTGGCGCCGGCTGGATACGCCAGGCAATTTCGCGACGCTCCCGGCGCGTCTCCGTCGCACCAACATCTTCTTGGCACCGATGAAATCGGCCGCGACCGTTTCGCTCGCCTACTTTATGGGACGCGCATCTCGCTTCTACTCGCACCCGCCGCGGCCCTGGTCTCGACACTCTTAGCTGCTCTTGTCGGCGGACTCGCCGGATACCTCGGCGGAGTCTGGCTGCGCCTGGCGCGCGGCTTCACTGACCTGTTTCTTTCCCTGCCCTGGTTGTTTCTGCTCATCACGGTGCGTGCGCTTTTGCCGCTGAATGTAGCTCCGCTGGTTTCGGTCTTGATTACCTTTCTCATCCTCGGACTGCTCGGCTGGGCAGCTTCGGCGCGCGTGCTTTCGACCAGCGCCGACGCCTTGCGCAATTCCGATTTCGTGTTGCAGGCTCGCGCTTCCGGACTGCACGGTCCGCGGCTCTTCTTCGTTCATGTTCTGCCGAACCTGAAGCCGGTGCTCTACGCACAGTTCTGGATTTCGATTCCCGTCTTCATCCTGAGCGAAGCGAACCTCGGCATCCTGGGATTAGGCGTCGCCGAACCGTTGCCATCCTGGGGAAGCTTGCTGCGCGAACTCGAAGGCCTGATTTCTTTCCGCGAAGAACCGTGGCGGTTCGTGCCTCTGTTGCTGTTGGTCGTGGTGATGACGTCGTTCCAGTTGCTGTTGTCGAACGAGGAGGTCACAGCGTGAAAACGTCTGGCCATCGCAAGTTCTCACGCCTGATTACTTTCTCTTCATCCTTATCCCTATCCCTATCCCTGGGATTTCTGGGTATCTGTTTCTTGTCGAGTTTCGCGCAGGCTCAAAGCGGCGGCGAATTGCGCTTTTGCTTGCGTACCGAGCCAAAGACCTTCGATCCGTTGCTGGTCGATGACGACGCCTCCCTTTCCATCCGTTATCTGACCGGCGGCGTGCTGATACGCGCCAATCGCCATACGCAGGAACTCGAACCAGAACTTGCGGAGTCGTGGACACTATCGAAGGACGGAAAACAGATTACCTTTAAACTGCGCACTGGAATCGCGTTCTCCGACGGCAGCCCGTTTTCGTCCGAGGACGTCGCGTTCACCATGCAGCGCCTCATGGATCCCGCGCTGCACTCTTCGACCGGAGACGCTTTCCGCTCGGGCAGCGGCGCCGTCACCTCAAAGATCATTGCGGCGAATCAGATCGCTGTCACCTTCCCTGCGCCGGTGGCCGGAATCGACCGCCTTTTTGATCAGGTCGCGATCATGTCGGCGCACTCGCCTAAGAAAGAAGCGGCAGTACTCGGACCCTTTATGGTTGCCGAATACAAAGCGGGATCGAGCTTGCTCCTGCGCCGCAATCCTAACTACTGGAAAAAAGATTCCCAGGGACGCCGCTTGCCGTACCTCGATTCGATACGGCTCGACATCCAATCGAACCGCGACGTCGAGATGCTGCGCTTCAAGCGCGGCGAACTGGATCTGATCAACGTCCTTGACAGCGATTACTTCGACCGCCTGGCGGCCAGTTCGCCGGGTGTGGCGCATGACGCCGGAGCATCGCTCGATTCCGATTTCATGTGGTTCAACCAGGTCGCGACGGCGCCGATTCCTGAGTACAAACGGGCGTGGTTCCGCTCCGCTAATTTTCGGCGCGCGATTTCGCAGGCAATCAATCGCGACGATCTGAGCCGCGTGGTCTTCAATGGCCATGCGCAGCCCGCGGTCGGTCCTGTGTCGCCCGCCAATAAATTCTGGTTCAACAACAAGCTCAAGGCGGAGCCATATCGTCCGGACGCGGCGCTACAGCACCTGCAAGCCGACGGTTTCCGCATGCAAAATGGGGCACTCGTCGATAAGAGCGGCAATGCAGTCGAATTCTCGATCGTGACGAATGCCGGCAGCAAGTCCCGTGAACGCATGGCTGTCATGGTGCAGGAAGATCTGGGAAAGCTTGGCGTCAAGGTCAACGTCGTGACACTCGACTTTCCTTCACTGCTCGAACGCATCTCGCAGAAATTCAATTACGAAGCTGCGATGCTCGGCTTTCGCAACGTCGATCTTGATCCGAATGGCCAGATGAATATATGGCTCAGCTCGGCGGAAGATCATGCCTGGAATCCACAACAGAAATCTCCGGCAACCGCATGGGAAGCCGAAATTGACAGCCTCATGCGGGCACAGGCTTCGACCGCCGATCCGAAGAGACGCAAGGAGAGTTTCGATCGCGTACAGGAAATCGTTTTCGAACAGGCGCCGATGATCTACCTCGTCAATCAGAACGCGCTGTCGGCTGTGTCGAGCGCGGTCGAAGGCGCGAATCCTGGGATTCTCTCGCCGCAAACTTTCTGGAACGCCGAGCGGATCACGTTGAATGCTACGACGCGGGCGAGCCGGTAATACTTTAGAGATCAGTTAAGACAATGACGACCATCGCCACTTCCGATCGTAAGAGTCTACTTTCCGTGCGGATCACCGTGCGCTACCCGGGAAAGGCTCCCGTACTGCGCGGAGTCTCGCTTGAGATCGCGCGGGGCGAAGTTGTCGGTCTCGTCGGGCAGAGCGGATCGGGCAAGAGCACGCTGGCGATGGCCATCCTAGGATTGCTTGGCCGGCAGCGCGCCGTGGTCGAAGGCAGCATCATTTTTCAGGGTGCCGATCTTCTCAAGATGCGCGAACGCGAATTGCGCTCGCTGCGCGGACGCGCGGTGAGTCTGGTGCTTCAGAGTCCGCTTGCTTCGCTGAATCCGGCACTCGAAATCCGCACCCAGCTCAGAGAAGCCTGGCGCGCGCACTCCGACAGCAACGATACAAACGACGCCCGCGACCACGCGATCGAGTCCGCTTTGAAAAGCGTTAGCCTTCCGGGTCGGCACGACGATCCCGATTTTCTGCGCAAGCGTGCCTCCCAACTCAGCGTCGGCCAGGCGCAACGTGTGCTCATCGCCATGGCCATCCTGCATCGCCCGGCGCTTCTGATCGCCGACGAGGCGACAAGCGCGCTCGATGTGATTACGCAGTCTGAAATTCTGGAACTCTTCGCGCGCCTGAATCGCGAGACGGGCATGTCGATCCTTTACATTTCGCACGATCTGCCGTCGGTCGCCGGAATCTGCCAACGCATAGCCATCCTGCACGAAGGCGAGATTGTCGAGTCGGGACCGACCAGACAGATTTTCACAGCACCCGTCCATGCCTATACGCGGCGATTGATGGCAGCTTTGCCGCAAGTTCCTACACGGCCTGAAGACTTGCTGGCAAAGGCGTACGTTGTGGCCAGTAGCTAGACCAGACTGTTCAGGGAACACCTTGATTCAGGCCTTGACCAGTTGCTCGGCAGATTCGGGAAGTCCATCGGCGTGCCATGCATCGAACCCGCCCGCCACGTTGATCACATTCTTATGACCTGCACGTTCGAGCAGACTGCAAGCGATGATGCTGCGATATCCGCTCTTGCAGTGAACGGCGACCGGACGATCGCGATCGATCGCGGGCAATGCCTGCACAAATGTGTCGAGGGCACGGCATTGCACATCCGGGATATGTCCGGCTTGCCATTCACCCTCGCGGCGGACATCAAGAATATCGGCGGGACGAAAGACTCCGGCGCGCATTTTTTGGTCCAGTTCCTGAGGCGAAATCTGCGCAGTCTTCGCTAGGGGAAAGCCGGCAGTCTGCCACGCAGGAACACCTCCCGCGAGATACCCGCGCACGTCTTCGATGCCCACGCGCGCCAGACGCAAACGCGCTTCTTCAATCTGTGCGTCGGATGCTCCGATCAGAACCGGGTTTGAGTGGATCCCGAGAATCCCCCCTGCCCACGACGCGAACTGGCCCGAGAGCGCAATATTGATCGAGCCGGGCACGTGACCCGTGGCGAACTCATCGCCGGGACGAACATCGAGGACTGTGACGTCGATACCGGCATTCCGCAACAGCGCTTGCAACTCGACCGGAGAGAAGCGCGACAACGGCGGCAAATCGGTCAGGGCCGATGCTCCCGAGCGATTGATCTCCGCATCCTCAAGAAAATATTCGGGACGCGTGGGAAGATTGGCCGTCAATTGGGCGATGAACTCTGCACGGCTTGGAATCTGTAGCGCATAATTCGTGAGACGCTCGGTGCCGATAGTCGACGAACGTTCGGCACGCATGGCGCGTCCACAAAGCGAACCAGCGCCGTGCGCCGGGTAGACCTTGACCGCATCCGGCAGATTCAGCAATTTCTGGTGCAGGCTGTCGTAGAGCAATCCAGCGAGCTGTTGCGGCGTATGCGCGGGCGAGAGATCGGGACGTCCGACATCGCCGATAAACAGCGTGTCGCCGGTCAGAACCGCTGTCGGCTCGGCCGATTCGCTTTCCTCGGAAACTACAAGGCAGACGCTCTCCGGCGTGTGTCCCGGCGTCTCAAGCACACGAATTTTCAGGGCGCCCACCTTCACTTCATCGCCATCGGTCAGAGGCACATGGGGAAATCCAGCGTGGGCTTGCGCGCCCATATAAATCGTCGCGCCAGTGCGGGCAGCCAACTCTTTATGTCCCGAAACAAAATCGGCGTGCAGATGGGTCTCGAAGATGTGGCGAATTCTGAGGCCTTGCTCCTCCGCCGCTTTCAAGTAGATGTCCACGTCGCGCTGCGGATCGACGACCGCCGCTTCGCCCTCGGACCCGATCATGTATGAAGCGTGCGCCAGGCAGGTCAGATAGAACTGTTCGAAGTACATGGCCACTCCCGAGCCAGAGTATCACTCGCGGTTTTCAGCGGTCAGAAGTTTTTGCACGGCGTGCGTGCAATCATGAAAAAATATCCGGAGAAATCCACCGTGGAACCCAGTCGTTCGTCGCATCGGCCACTCGCCGCCCAAAACCAGACAGGCGCGTCCTCTGGCAGGTGACTCGACGGCGGCTCCAACCTGTTGACGGGTATATGGTTAATGGAAGCACCAGCTGCGTACTCCTTTTGTAACTTGGAGTTGCAGGCGAAAACGGCCTACAGTCTTTAGGAACCGCTGTTCGGGGTTCTTCGGACCCCGGCGTGCATCGAATTACTGTGGAAAGTTCCGTAGTCGGCAAAATGGGCGAAAGCCAAGGCGAAAGAATGACGAAGCAATTTAAATCGGGATCGGCTTTGAACGGGGCGGCTCTCTCCTTATTCGTCGTCACCGCGGTTCTCGGCCTCTCGATGCTCGCGAGCGCGCAGACCGGGGCCCACGTTGTCGCAGCTTCCGCGGTCGCGATGAACGCTGGCACCGTCAACAGCGCCGACAATAATTACGAGGCCGACGATTCGATTATCACCATCAAGAAGAGGGTGGATGAAGTCAATGTTCTCTTCATCGCCACCGATCGCCATGGCAAATTCGTCCGGAATTTGAATCAGACTGACTTCTCAATCTTCGACGATCACAAACCGGTGGAGTCAATTCTCAATTTCCGGCGTGAAACCGACCTGCCCATCGAACTCGGCTTGCTCGTGGATGTCAGCGGCTCGGTGCAGGGGCGCTTTGGATTCGAGAAAGATGCTGCCACTGGATTTCTGCAGCACCTGATTCGTCCCGGATTTGACCGCGCCTTCGTCGTGGGATTCAACAAGGAAAGCAGGCTGACTCAGGATTTCACCGACAAGGTTCCGATGCTTGCCGCCGGTGTGCAGCGACTGAGCAACGGCGGCGGCACCGCACTCTACGATGCGATTTACAAGGCGTGCAAAGAAAAGCTGCTGCACGACAGCTCTGACCATCCGATTCGCAAGGCCATCGTTGTTCTAAGCGACGGCGAAGACAATCAGAGTGAACACACGCGGGCACAGGCCATAGAAATGGCGCAGCGCGCTGAAGTGCTCATCTACGCCATCTCGACCGACGACAGCGGACTGATCTTGCGCGGCGACAAAGTCCTCGACGATCTTGCCTCCGCAACCGGCGGCCGTGCGTTCTTTCCCTACAAGATGAAAGACATCACGCATTCATTCGCGGCCATCGAAGACGAATTGCGCAGCCAGTATTCGGTTCTATACAAGCCATCCGACTTCGACGCCGATGGACGTTACCGCGCCATCCAGATCACCGCGCTGAAAAAAGATCTGCAAGTGCGGGCGC
Organism: Terriglobales bacterium; assembly: GCA_035308395.1. Taxonomy (GTDB): domain Bacteria; phylum Acidobacteriota; class Terriglobia; order Terriglobales; family Acidobacteriaceae; genus Acidiflorens. The sequence continues at coordinate 11,129 of DATGGT010000125.1, read as the reverse complement.
GCCGCGGATACTACGCTCCCCAGCAATAACATCCTCGCTAAAACCTGCGCGCTTCCCTTTTACAAAACTCAGTTACGAGGGCTTCGTCTGAGTCACGACTCGCTTGCTCGCATTCTTCGCTGTGTGATTCGAAGTGTGATTCGAAGCCTGGTGGGATACGGTCTTGATTTTCGCCTTGTGAGCCTGGTCAGTCGCCATGGGTTGAGTGGTCTGGACTGCCGCAGTGCTCGAAGAGACGCTCGAAGAGACCCAGGGGTTGTACCAAGTCGGGTCGACTTCTTGCTGAGCAGACGCGGGGGTTAACATCGTGGTGATCATTGCGCCGAACAGTGCAACCACCGCCAGGACTCTGCGCGACTTGAAGCTACGTGAATTGAAGCTATGAGAGCGTTTCATCGGACTGCCTCCTCAAAAATTTATCTATATGCACCAACAACGATTGTCATCTTGCCCTTAGTCGGCCGAGGAGTCCATGGAGCGAGTCTGAATTGATCTGAAGCAATCTGAAGAAGAGCCGAACTGTGAATCTTCCGTTACATTGCGCACGCAATCTGCTTATGCTAACGTCGCGCTAATTCCGCAGCCTAATTCCTCAGCACCGAGGTGTTTCATGTTGCTGGCCGTTCTTGCGGTTGTCGTGTTGCTGGGCGTGTTCGTGATCGCGATGTACAACAGCCTCGTGCAGCTGCGCGTGCGCTCGGAGTCGGCATGGTCCGACATCGATGTACAACTCAAGCGGAGGCACGATCTGATCCCGAATCTGGTGGAGACCGTCAAGGGTTATGCCACGCACGAAAAGGATACGTTCGAAAACATCGCGAAATACCGCTCGATGGCGATGCAGGCGACGGGGCCTGTGGACAAAGCCGCAGCCGAGAATCAGTTGAGTGGCGCGCTCAAGAGCCTGTTTGCAGTCGCGGAAAATTATCCCCAGCTTCAAGCCTCTCAAGAATTCACGCAGCTGCAAAATTCTCTCAGCGAGATTGAAGACGCAATTCAAAACGCGCGCCGCTATTACAACGCGGTCGTCCGTGACCTGAACACCAAGATTCAATCGTTCCCGACGAATATTCTGGCGGGGATGTACGGCTTCCAGCAGAAACAGTTCTTTGAAGCAGCAGCCAGCGATCGAGAACCGGTCGCGGTGAAGTTCTAGGCATGTTGCGCGGAGCTGATGCTCGACTCCGATGTTTTGTCTCTTATTTTGTCTTTGGCCTATTTTTTTCTATCGCGGGCGGTTCCGCTCGTGCCCAGGGCCACAACTGGCACATCACTGATTTTAAGGACACGATATCCGTCGCCGCCGACGGCACGGCGCTGGTCGACGAAAAAATTACGCTCGCGTTTGCTGGCCAGTGGCACGGCATTCATCGCAAGATTCCGGTTGAATATCCCGGGCCCGACGGAACGAATTACACGCTATTTCTCGATGTCATCAGCGTAGCCGACGAAAACGGCGGCAAGCTGAAGTACGATTCGACGAAGTCGGGAAACTACCGCGATCTGAAGATTTATATTCCTGACGCAGTCGACGCGACACGCGTGGTCAACATCGATTACTCGCTTCGCAATGGCGTCCGCTTCTTCGACAACTACGACGAACTCTATTGGAACGTAACCGGCAACGACTGGCCGGTGCCCATCGATCATGCTTCAGCTTTTGTGACTTTTCCTGACAAGGCAGGCGGAGGACTACGTGCGCAGGCTTTCACCGGAGCCTACGGGTCCAAGCAAAGCGAGGCCACGGCTGAGATCACGGGCGCCGACGTGATGTCCGAAACGACCCGGCCATTGCCGATGCGCGGCGGCCTGACGGTCGACATCTACATTCCGCCGGGAGTGATCTCGCCCCCATCGGCACTCACGAAGCTCGGCTGGTTTCTCGGGAGCAATCCCATCGTATTCCTGCCGCTCTTTACGCTGGCCGTGATGTTTGGGCTCTGGTATTCGGTGGGGCGCGATCCCGATCCCGGCATGTCCGTGGCTCCGCAGTATGAGCCGCCGAAGGGCATCTGTCCTGCCGAAGCCGGGGCTTTAATCGGAGACGCGATTCATCCTCGCGACATCACCAGCACGATCATCGATCTGGCGGTGCGCGGATACATCAAGATCGAGGAGAAGGTCGACAAGTTTCTCGTTTTTAACCATAAAGATTATTTGTTCACCTTGTTGAAGCCGCATGAACAGTGGGGTACCGATCTGACCGCGCACGAACGCGTGATGCTCGAAAACATTTTTCTCGCCGGGACGGGGACGAGGCTCTCCGATTTGAAGAACCGCTTCTATACCGTGATCCCTGTGGTGCGCGAGGACATCATGTCTTCGCTCAAGAGCAAAGGCATCTACGCGCTCGACCCGGAATCGGCCAATGGTTACAGCCTCGTCGCCGGCGTTGTCATCGCGCTTCTTGTTGTCGGAGTGCAAGTGATGGGCTGGATGAAGATGAATTTGTTTTATTCCATTCCGCTCGCGATCGGCAGTGTGCTTGTTTCCGCTCTGATCTGGTGGCTGTTTGCGCGGAAGATGACGGCGAAAACCGTCAGCGGCGCGCGTACCCAGATTGCCGTGCTCGGGTTCCAGGAGTTCATGAATCGCGTCGACGCCGACCGCATCAAGCGCATGCCTCCCGACACCTTCGAAAAATTTCTGCCGTACGCCATGGCGCTGGGCGTTGAGCATCACTGGGCGCAGGCTTTCGACGGAATCATCAAAGATCCGCCCAGCTGGTACGTTTCGCCCAACGGCTACACCGGATTCAGCCCGTTGTTCTTTTCCAGTTCGATGAACAGCATGGCATCGGACATGCATCAGGTCTTCACGTCGGCCCCAAGGGCGAGTTCCAGCGGATCGGGATTCAGCGACGGCGGCGGCTCCTCGGGCGGAGGGTTCTCGGGCGGCGGATTTGGCGGCGGCGGCGGAAGCGCGTTCTAGCCAACTTCCTTGACGAACCTGAGCCCTGCCCGCAGAGCGGTAAGTTGAGCGTTATCTAGTTCGCAATTGCTTCTTCCAACCTGCACTCCTCCGCCGACTTATCAAACCGCAGCCCCATGAACACTGGCGCGCGCAGCTTCATCCCACCCTCGTCGGTTTCGTGCGTCCACTCGGCGAATTTAATTTCGGCTACGATTTCCGGACGCACGAACTGGACTTTTTTCAATCCGCCAATCTCGCCGTAGAACGGATTCTGTTTCGTCTTAAGCGGTTGCAGGCGATCGTAGATTTCTTTGAGCGCGTTCTGATCGAATCCCGTGCCAACCTGGCCGACGTGAATCAGGTGTTTTTTCTTGTCGTAAAGGCCGAGGACAAGCGCGCCAAAGTATTCGCGGCTACCTTCGGGGTCGGTATAGCCTCCGATAACGCATTCCTGGCGCTGCGTGATTTTTATTTTCAACCAATCGTTTGTGCGCTTTTCTTCGTAGCGGCTGTTGCGTTTTTTCGCGACGATGCCTTCCAGTCCGCGTTGCTTTGCGGCCTCGAACAGAGCCAATCCCTTCTCGGGATAGTGGTCGGAAAACTGAATGACCATGCCAGCACTGGTCGCGTCTTTCTTGGTCGTGTCTTTCTTTATCACGCCTTGCAGCAGTTGTTTGCGTTGTTCGAGTCCGACGCGGCGCAGGTCGTAACCATCGAGGTAGAGCAGGTCGAAGGCGTAGTAGATGACAGGCACGCCTTCGCGGCGCGGCAGGCGGCTTTTGCCGGGGCGAAAGCCCGTGCGCTGCTGCATCAGGCTAAAGGAGGGACGGCCCTCATCGTCGAGTGCGACGATTTCTCCATCAAGGATGGCACGCTCAGCGGTGATGAACTCCGGAAGCGAGGCCAGTTCGGAAAACTGTTTGGTCAAATCATTCTGGCTGCGCGAGACCAAGCGCACCTGGCCGCCTTCGATGAAGGCGACGGCGCGGTAACCGTCCCACTTGATTTCGAATAGCCAATCGGGGTTGTCGAACGCCTTGGCCGCATTTGTCGCCAGCATCGGGTGGATTAGCTTCGCCATCGGCCTTTCTTCAGCGCCAGCTAGACCTTTCACCACGGGATTACTTTTCGCGGCGTTTAACGGGCTTTTTTTTCCCTCCGCGTTTTTCTCTGGAACCCTTTTGCCCTCGGCGGTGACTGCGTTTCGCTTCTTGTCAGCACGAGCGATGGCGTCGGCGAGCCACGCGGCTTTCACTTTCCCACGCGTTGCGGGCGGGCTCGTGGTCCATTCTTTGGATCCGGCATCGCCGGCGATCTGCGCCATCGTGCGATTGGTCAGCACCGACGTTGCATACTTGTCGTCGTTGATATCGAATCCGGCGACCACATCATCGTCTTTTTTCTTGATCAACAGCCATTCGTTTCCTTTGCTCCCCGCACGTCCCTTGATGTGGACGAGAGCGAAATCGCCCTTGAGCCGCTTCCCTTTCAGGCGAAACTTCAGATCGCCTTTCGTCAACATCGCGGCGGCTTCTTTTTCGGTCGTCGGAACGTACTTCCCGTCCACGAGCACGGGAGATAGCGGCTCCCACGTGCCCTCGTCCCAGACCATCACCGTGCCACCGCCATAGTTGCCCTCGGGGATGGTGCCCTCGAAATCGTAGTAGGAGACTGGATGATCCTCGACGTGCATGGCCAGGCGCTTGTCGGCGGGATCGAGCGACGGCCCTTTCGGGACGGCCCATGACTTGAGCACGCCTTCCATCTCGAGGCGAAAATCGTAGTGCAGGCGCGAGGCGGCGTGGCGCTGCACGACAAACCGGTGCCGCGATTTTGTTTCGAGTTTCGGAGGAGGCTCAGGCGTTTCTTCGAACCGCCGCTTTCGTTTGTATTCGTCGAGCGACATGCGCGTATTGTAAACGCGCCATCTGTTGGGCTTCTATAGAGCACCCACAGAGCCCCCACTGGCTGCGTGACCTCTGATACCCTTCTTATTTCCGCATGAGTTCGCCCACCACAAAACTCCTCGCATTCACGGGCGTAAGCGCGCTGCTGTGCTTGCTGCTCGCGGGGTGCGCCCAAACCGGAGCGCCGCTGCCGCCGTCGCTCGAACTTCTGAAGCCACCGAGCGACCTGCGCGTCAGTCGCAAGGGTGATCTTGTAACTCTGACCTGGAGCCAGCCTTCCCTCACCACCGACCGCCAGAGCGCACGCTATATCGGACCCACGATGATTTGCCGCAGCCAGAAATCGGAAATTTCTGAATGTGGGACGCCCATCGAGATGCTTTCGGCGCCCACACCGGCGACAGCCCCAACTCCCGTCTCGAAGTCCTCTAAGCCGCAATCGGCACCGCGGCCCGCTCCAGTTCTCGAGACGTATACCGATCGGTTGCCCCTAGCCCTTCTGCGCCCTGATGCGTCCGCCGAACTGACCTACGCTGTGGAGGTCTTGAACCGCAACGCCCGCGGCGCGGGGATTTCGAATCGCGTCCACGTCGTCAGCGTTCCAACTTTGCCTCCACCGAGCGATTTGTCGGTGCAACTAAACGACGAGGGCGCGGCACTCAGTTGGACAAGTACAGGCGAGCCAACTGAATCGGCTGACCTGAAGCACAGTTATCGGATTTATCGCCGAGAGGAGGCTTCACGCGGCAAGGATGTAATTGCCGGCGAGGTTCCGGTCGGAACTCCTGGCTCTCTGCATTTCACAGACTCCAGCTTCGAGTGGGAAAAGACCTACCTCTATCGAATTACCGCCGTCAGCATCGTCCATCAACCCGATCACGAAACGCAGGTTGAGGGAGACGATACCGCTCCTGTGCGCGTCGTCGCCCACGATACTTTCCCACCTGCAGTACCCACCGGGCTACAAGCCGCATTCTCGGGAGAAGGACAAACGCCATTCATCGACCTGGTCTGGGCGCCGGTGACGAATGCCGACCTGGCCGGATATAACGTCTATCGAACCGAGGCAAGCGGCGAGGCGGGCGACATTGCGACCAAAGTGAATGCAGATCCGGTGAAATCGCCTTCGTATCGCGATACAGCAGTCTCCTCCGGTAAGACGTACACGTATTCGGTTTCAGCCGTGGACGTCCGCGGCAATGAAAGCCAGCGCTCCGAATCGACCAGCGAGCCGGTGCCTTAGGATCCTCAGCGGTCATCGGTCAAGATTTCGGGGAAAGGGTTTCACTGAAAGCTGAGAGCTGACAGCTGACAGCTGCCCCCCGCTGTGTTTAGATATTCCTCTCATGAAATATTGCCGATTCCAGCTCAACGGTTCCGCGCACTACGGACTGGTCGAATCCGTCGCAGGGAATGATGAAATTACTCGCCTGCTTCTGCAAGCTCCGCAGCAGAGTGACGGCGACGTCGAAGGCTTGCCCAGCCGCCGCATGGATCGTATCCCGCTGACGGAAGCTTCCCTCCTGCCGCCAGTGCAGCCTTCGAAGATCGTTTGCGTCGGGCGCAATTATCGCGAGCACGCGGCTGAACTCGGCAGCGACATTCCGACTGAACCGCTCCTGTTTTTTAAGCCACCGTCGTCATTGTTGCCTCCGGGTGGGACGATCCTAAGGCCCAAGGTTTCTGAGCGCACTGACTACGAAGGCGAACTGGGAGTCGTCATCGGCCGGCGCTGCCGCCAGCTCGCAGACGGCGACGATGTCCGCCCTTACATTCTCGGCTATACCTGCGTTGACGATTTCACGGCGCGCGATCTGCAAAAAAAAGACGGCCAGTGGACCCGCGCCAAAGGATTCGACACATTCTGCCCGGTCGGTCCGGTGGTTGCCGATGGACTCGATCCCTGGGCTGGCGTCCACATTGAAACTCGCGTCAACGGCGAAGTACGGCAGTCCGGCACCACAACCGATTTTATTTTTCCGCTCGACGTCGTCATCCGCTACATCTCGAAGATCATGACGCTCGAACCTGGAGACCTGATCGCCACCGGCACTCCCGCTGGCGTGGGGCCTGTGGTCGCCGGAGACACGGTCGAAGTGTCGATACCTGGTGTTGGAACGTTGCGAAATCCGGTGGCGGACAGGACGTAATCGGAACGACACGACACATTCAACGCAATGATGGAAAAAACAATGACGGAAAATTCCCAACAAGCTTTCGGGCTCTTGCAGTCTGGCGACGCCGACGGCGTGAAACGTCTTCTGGACCAGGATCCCGCTGCTTCCGAAGCTCGCGATCCAAGCGGCGTGAGCCTGCTTATGCAATCCCTTTATCGGGGACGCCGCGATCTGGCAGAGCTGATTGCGAGCAAGAAAAAGTCGCTCGATATTTTCGAAGCCACCGCGCTCGGTCGTCTTGCTGATCTCAAGGATCGAATTCGCAACGAAGCGTCGCTCATCAATTCACGTTCAAAAGACGGCTTTACGGCCCTGCATTTCGCAGGCTTTTTCGGCCAACCAGATGCCGCACGTCTGCTGATCGACAGCGGCGCCGAGGTCGACGCTGTCGCCGCCAATCCGATGCAGGTCATGCCGCTGCACTCCGCCGCTTCCGCGCGCAATCTTGAAGCGGTTCGGCTTCTGCTGGAACACGGGGCTCCGGTCAATGCCCAGCAGCATGGCGGATGGGCTCCGATTCATTCCGCCGCGCAAAATGGAGACAAGCCAATGGTCGAGCTGTTGCTAAAGCACGGCGCCGACCCAAAACTGCCCAACGATGACGGCAAGACGCCCGGGATGGTCGCAAGAGAAAAAGGCCACGACGATGTCGCGGCGCGCCTGGGAGAATAGCCCCCTATCTCATTGTTAATATTGCATTTATTCGCGGCACCGCCCAGCCCGATTTCACGCCCACTCGCGACCGGTCCCGACACATTACCCGCGACTTAACTCTTCGTAGCTTGCCGTGTGATCCCAGCATCAAACCATTTATAATCAGTTCACGCCGCTGGAGATCCTGCACCCGCAATAAGAGAAGATCAAATTATGTCGACGAAGTTGAAGATCAGTGTCATCGCCGGTTCGCTTGCCCTTCTGCTGTTCACCATTGTTGGCAACTTTGTAAACGTTCGCGCGTCCTCGAACGACGGTGCCTACCGCCAGCTCTCCGTGTATAGCGAAGTCTTGTCGCGCATCCGGCTCGAGTACGTCGAAGAGCCGAATATCACCGGGGTCACCGAAGGCGCGCTGCACGGTCTGCTCGAGTCGCTCGACGCCAATTCCAGCTATCTGTCTCCGGCGGAATACAAGCGCTATAAGACGATGAAGAACGAGGGCAAAGCGGATATCGGCGCCACCGTTTCGAAGCGCTTCGGATACGGCGCCGTGGTCGCGATTATCCCCGGCGGCCCGGCGGAAAAGGCCGGCATTGAAAATTCCGACATCATCGAATCGATCGAAGGCAAGAGCACGCACGACATGTCGCTGGCTGAGATTCACGGCCTGTTGGCGGGCGAAGTTGGTTCCACGATCACCGTCGCGGTGGTCCGCCCGCGCCGCGCCGAACCGCAGAAGATTGTCATCACGCGCGACCTCGTTACGATTCCAGCGGTCGCCGAAAAAATGCTCGCCGATAATGTCGGCTACATTCAGGTAGACGCGTTCCCAGAGGGCAAGTCGCAGGAAATCGCCGGCAAGATTCGCGATCTACAGAAACAAGGAGCGAAGAAACTGGTTCTCGATCTGCGCAACGCTGCCAGCGGTGAAGAATCAGAAGGCGTAGCCACGGCCAATCTCTTCCTCGACCATGGCACGATCACTTATCTGCAAGGGCAGAAATATCCCCGGCAGGCTTTCAACGCCGACCCCGCCAAAGACCTCACGAAACTTCCGGTTGCGGTGTTGGTGAACCGCGGCACCGCGGGCCCGGCTGAACTTGTGGCTGCCGCCATCCTAGAGAACGCTCGCGGCGATGTTGTCGGAGACAAAACTTTTGGCGACGGCTCGGTGCAGAAAGTGATCGAGATGCCCGACAATTCCGCGTTGATTCTCTCGGTGGCAAAGTACTACTCGCCGAGCGGGAAAGCGATTCAGGATGCGGCGGTCACGCCGAACGTTCTGATCGCCGACTCGACTGTCGAAGACGATAGCGGCTTGCCAGATGAAGACGCAGCCAGCGGAACCCCGGAACCCGGCGAAAAAGCGGCCGACAAGAAAGACGAGAAGCCAAAGAATCAGGTCGATGACCAACTCAACAAGGCACTGGAAGTCTTAAAGAATCGGGAATCGAAGAGCTAAGCACCCGACACATCAGCCAATTGGAATCCCTTGTTGCATTGTCATCCCGAGCTTGAATTGTCATCCCGAGCGCAGCGAGGGATCTGCAGTCGCGTCCATTGCAACCCCCGCCTTCTTGGCACCGCCCCAGCCCGAAATTGTTTTTGGGAAAGCCACCGCTCCACAGCCCGCGGAAAAACTCCGGCCCTGATCTTGCTTTGAAAGGGTGCGGCTTCCAGCCGCACCGCAACTCGTTAAAAATCAACACGGCTTTAGCTGCGGAGGCAACGCCCTTCGCCTGGAAACGACTTTTTCAGCAGCCTCTTCAGCCGTGCCGTAATCCCCAAAATTTCAGCGGGCTTCACCCCCCGAGGGATGATCGTAGGGATGATTGTGTGGTGCGGGCATTCTTGCCCGCGCGACATACGGACAAACGGGACGTAGTGTCCCTCCCGAACTGGTGCCTGATCAAGACCACTCCGGATTTCCCTTGACTCAGTGCATCATATGTTCTACATTGTGAGCATGCAAAGTAGGACAAATGGAAAGCCAGAACCTCTCGGCGAATTCGAGGCACTCGTACTAATGGCGGTGCTGCGCCTCGGTAGCGATGCCTACGGCATGCGCATTCATCATGAACTTGAAACGACCGCAGGCCGGAGATGCTCCCTGGGCGCGCTCTACACGACGCTGGATCGCCTAGAGACCAAGGGCTATGTGTCGTCACATGTCGGTGAGCCGACAAGCGAGCGAGGAGGAAGGGCAAAGAAATTCTTCGAAATCAGGGCGACTGGGGCAGCCGCGCTAAAGCAGAGTTACGCCGCTACTTTGCGCATGGCGAGAGGCATCGAGCCTCTGCTCGGGGGCGCTTCGTGGTAGCTCTCCGGCAATACCAACGCTTGTTGTTCACTTTCGCCATCACTAGCATTGCGTGCGGCGTGCTGATGGTTGCCGGGAATATCTGGCGCTCGCGGATGCACTGGATGCACACGCTAGGCTTCCTATCCTGGCTCGGGATAACGGCGATCGCTTCCGTGCTGGCATATCGCTACCTTCTCAAGGAATTCATACCGACATACGAGAAAGTTGAAGAGATCTGCCTTTTCCTCGGGGCCCGGTGCCCATTTAAGACCGCGACGACAAAGTTGGTCGCGAGGGCGGTGGTTGCTAGTTTATTGCTTTGCGCGAGCGCAGAGATCGCATCATTGTTGGCTGGCGGAAGCAAAAGCACATTATTATTCCGAGAGGCATCTTTGATCTTCGAGATGACTTTCATTGGCGGAGCAATATTTGTTGTTAGAAACCTCGTAAAGATCGTCCACAGAACGAGCGGCTTCCTCGATGAGTTGGAGTCGGGCAGGATACCCCAGGAATCCACTAATCCGCCCAGATGGGCAAAATTCCTGTTACTGCTCGTCCCGAGACGTTACCGAGAACATCTAATTGGGGATCTGGAAGAAGAATACTCTCAGATAGTCCTCCCCGAATTCGGCCCACGACGGGCCCGCTTGTGGTATTGGTGGCAAGTGCTGGCGAGTTTGATCCCCCTCGTCTGGGCAGAGGCAAAACGACTTGCGGGTTTGGTCGTCATTTGGAAAAGCGTGCGCTGATATCGACGGTTGTCCCATCGCCTATGCATCGATTCTCTCGACCCATCGACCAATTGGAATCCCTTCTTAGAATTGTCATCCCGAACGAAGTGAGGGATCTGCAGTCGCGGCAATTACAAGTCCCTCGTTTTTTTCATCACATCCGCACTGTGCCGACCATCACTGACACGATCCCTGCCCTGTGCGAGGATCATTTCCAGATCGCCGGAGCGAAGCGTGTGCCCGCCTTCAGAGGCGGAGCACTCACGCTTCTGAAAAACACGCTTCCGTCGGATGTTTTGAAAACTAAAAAGCAAAAAATCGGATGCGCTCATTCCCAAAGGTGAACGCCAGCATCGCCCCTAACTCCTTATTCTGGATGGGCTTAGAGGTAAGTAACTGCAACGAAAAGCTTTACGCCAAAATTGGGGGGGGGGGGGGGGGGA
>DATGGT010000124.1:0-1579 GCA_035308395.1 Terriglobales bacterium | reverse complement strand
CCGGGCTTGGTCGGCACTCCGGTTTCCAGCCTCACGAATTCGAGCGGCTTCGGGGACGTGAACGGAAGTGCGTCGTCGAATTCTTCAAACTCCGCGCAAACTTCAAGCCTCGCGCCAACCGACCCAAACGCTCCGCCTCAGCCGCCCGGTCAAGCGCCTGGGCAGGCCCCCGATCAGTCGGGACAGACTCCTCCGAGCGGGCAGCCTCCCACGCCGGCTCCAGGACAGCCGAGCGCTTTTGGGCAGCCCGGCGCTCCAGGGCAACCAGGCACACCTCTCGGTCAGAGTCCGTTCGGTTCGTTGAACGGTCAGGTGGGAAATCCCGCGGACCTGCAGAAGCCCACAGGCCCGGTGGACGGCCCGGTTCTTGGTGCTTTCTTGACTGGCGTTGCCAGCAAAGTGGATGCGCCTTCGCAGAAGGTCTATCACCACGGCAAGAAGTATATTCAGTGGGAATTCGTCTGGAATCCGCTCGAAGAGGCGGCTGCAAATATGCAACAGGTGCTCAATCCGCAGGGGCAACAACCGGGAATCGGCCAGCCAATCGGACCGGGTGGAATAGGCGGAATCGGTTCGCCGACAAGTAACCCGTTCGGCCAACCTACGACAGGAATGCCGCAACCACAACCGCAGCAACAGGCACAACCACAGCAGTAATTTCGCTCAATTTTTGGGAGTTGTCATTCTTGAGCGCAGCGCGTTTTGAGCGTTCTGATGCTGCGGAGGGACGAAAAATCTCACCCGCACGAACTTGGCACTATCACTTCGACGCGCACTTACTGCCGTCCGCCGATTGCTTGCACTTCAACGGCTTCGCAACTTTTCGAACGTAATTCTGCGTCTCAGGAAAGGGCGGGATTCCGCCATACCGCTGGACCATTTGTGGGCCGGCGTTGTAAGCGGCTAGCGCGAGCGACAAATCGCCGTGGTAGCGTGCGAGAAGATCTTTCATGTAGTGCGTTCCGCCGTCAATATTCTGCGCAGGATCGAACACGTTTCGCACCGAATATTGCGCGGCCGTCTGGGGCAGGAGTTGCATTAACCCGAACGCGCTCCTGCGGGAAACCGCCTTGGCGTTGAAGTTCGATTCGACCAGAATCATGCGGTGAATCAGATTCTCGTCCACGCCATGCTTCTCAGCAGAGGCGCGGATTAGTTTCGCGTAAGGCCCATCCGGAAGCGGCGCCACAGTAGGCCGGGATGGAAACACATCCTCAGGCTCTATGGATACGATCTCGCCGGCAGCAACTTCCACCGAGCCGCCTTCTACGGTAAGCCGCACCCGGTCGCCCGACGTCTCATATCCCGTGATGTGCAGCCGCACGCCCGAGCGCAGCACCGCGTAGTCCGCACGCGCTATCGGCGCAGTGCTTGCCAGCAACACACATACGATGATTCTGCGATTCATTTTTCGAAGTGCAATCATCTAGAGAGCATGCTTTCGAATCGCTACCGCCACGCCGCTTTCGTCATTTGTCAGCGTAACGGCCCAGCCGCGCGTTTTCAACTCCGGCACCGCATTCCCCATCACGATCGGTAAACCGGCGAACTCGAGCATCTCGCGATCGTTCCAGTTGTC
>DATGGT010000123.1:0-178838 GCA_035308395.1 Terriglobales bacterium | reverse complement strand
CCCCCCCCGTTTTTGCTTAACTTATTCATTTCACAACCAGTTACTCACACGACCCAGAAAAGAAAGGACTTAAAGGACTACATCATCGATTTTGGCGGGTTTTTGACGGTTTTTTGGCCACCGATGTTTGCAATTTCGCGTTGTCAAAGACGGCGGTTGCGACGTCCTCCTCAGGAGGCGGACACAATTCATTCGGAGTCTCGCACTGATTGCGGTGCGGTGTCTGTGACGGCGGTACAGGCAGGTAGTGATGAAAACCAGTTCTCGGAATGTCCCTATATTCTTAGGCGTCATCGCATACCCAACAAGTCCTTCATTTCGCGCAGCCGCTTCTTGCTCTGGTGTTTGTCCAAACCATACTGGTAGAGCCAGAAATGTTCACGAGCGTCTCGATCTTTGAATTCGTCCCGCCATTTGCGCTTCAGAATCTCAATCACAGTTTTTCGGACGATGAACGTCGCGGCCTCTGCAAGAGTATCCAAACCCATCACATCCTGACCAAACGGGTGCGGAACTGGCCCGAAGTGAATGTCGGGAACCCTCTGTCCGTGCGCGGACGCATTGCGAACGCTGTAGATGAGAGGCACCATTTCGCCGAGCTTGTGAAGACTTTCGGGCAAGGAAAATAACAGGCGGGGATGTCTCCTTTTTCGTAGATCGGGCACCTGTACCCGTCAACCAGATTCTTGTTGCCAAATAAAGCGTAGATTCTGGCCATGGCAACGTCTTCGTTGTTTCCATAAAGAGCTTCGATGGCAGACCACCAAAGGATGTGCCGAGCTTTCCAATACGAGAGTGCATACGCCTCTCCATAGAGTTGTATCGCCATTCGCAAGGGCTCGTAGTCGTCCATCACTTTGCCGTCGTCATCCTTCTGATAAAGCTGAATAAATTCCGGCAGGACCGAAGTTAAGAGACTGATGTCCTGTTCTCTGACGGCGAACAACTTTTGAATCTCAGGCACATCGGCAGGCTCTCCTTGTGCGGTGAACCCGTGTGGATCAAATGTTCCATCAGCCCGGATCACTCCGGGAATGCGCCTAGCACGACTTTTTCTCGTCGGACGAATCAACGCCAAACATGTAGCAGCCGAGTCGATTAGCTCAGACGAATGTTTGTCGAGTTCGGTATCCCTTTCCTGTGGGGAAGAGTAGCGATGGACGATGGCGAAATCCACAGATTCCAAACCTTCAGCGGTGTCTTTGGAGACGAAACAATCCGTTTTCCAAAGCGAAAACGTAGTTGGAGTTATCAGGTGCGATACATTCTCGATCGTCAGATTTTCTGAAGGCAGAATTGCATAAGGTCCAGTGAGCGGCGGAGTCTCACTCCAGCCAACCGTATCGACATGAATTGGACCAATTTCGATCTTGTTGTAGGAACTCGGTGGCTTCTCATAGACGCTCCCGTCCGGCCAGGTGTTTAGAGTGGCAGGGTCAAGTTTCACGATCACGCTTTGATCCACGTCGCCATCCTTGAATGGCGGGATAGGCGGAGGGATAAGAATTACTGGACCGTAGTGAGTCATCCCGCCGACAGAATATGGCGCGTCTCTCTCGATGACATGCAGAGCTTTGTACGGCCCGCTATCCGGGTACCGAGGACTGGCGCTTGCCCATATCTTGATTCTCATGTCTTACGCCCTCTTCACAGAAACAGTCTTTCCGTTTCTGTCACCCGGAAATACTTGTACGCCGGATTGGATGTCACAAGATGGCTGGCACCAAGAGTATGCATCCGTGGTGCCCACTCGCCGAAAAGCGCGACGAGTGGGGCAACCCTTTTCGGGGTGGCGCAAGAAACTTAAATGCGAATTTGTGGGCCAGCCCCCTGTTCTTTTTCACCGCGCGACTTCGGCAGAATGAGTCTTCCGTTTGGCACCACCAGATGTCTGACGTTTTCTCGCAATCCTGACGCGGGCGTTAGCAGGGCTAGAAGCAGTGTTCTTAGAAGCGGAGGTTTTAGAAGAGCCGACAGCGGCGGCGAACGCGGCGGGATTCAGCGCAGTGAGCACGGCAGCGGGGTTCTTGTCGATGACAGTGAGCAAAGTGCGAGCCGGCGCTTCCGGGTTCCTCCGTCCGCCTTCCCAGTGCTTGATAGCGTCAAGGCTGAATCCGAACGTGTCAGAGAATCTGGCCTGTGTCATGCCAAGGCGATTTCGGATCGCTTTCACGTCAACTTCCTGGGGCACATGCGCCTTGAATCCTTCTTGCTTCCCAGCGAGGAAAGCCTCAACGTCGTTCAGGCCATCCATCATCTGCTCGAATTGTGTCTTCATGCTATCTCCCGTAGGTCTCGAAAATACTATCGGCCCGTTTCCTTAGCGTGTTGCGCTCTTCCATCGACAGATTTTCTTTTTCATTCTTCGGGAAAACCGCAATAAGAAAAACCGGAAGTCTCTGGTTGCGCCAGATATACACAACCCTGGCCCCACCGCTTTTTCCCATCCCTTTGCGAGCGACTCGGACCTTTCGAAACCCGCCTGTTCCACGGATCACGTCTCCGCACTCCGGGTCAGCCGCAACCAGTGCCACGACGCCTGCACGTTCCTCCTCGCTGAAGAGCTTGTTTGCAATCGCGAGGTAAGTAGGCGTCTCGACAACCGTCTGCACATCTTTCTTGTACTCCATTGGACACCAATAATCAAGTAGAATGTGTGCCATTGGACACCAAGGTTCAGGGAACGCTCTTGGGGGTGGCGCTGTTATGGAGCGCAGAGGCGGAAGCCCTCGGGAATGGCGTTTGTGGTGTCCCACCTTTGCGCCACGAACGCGCAAAGACGGGGCAGGATCGGTTGTGTGGTGCAAACGAAACCAATCGCTTCTCTTCTCTATTGCTTCCCCGGGGTGGGCCGCCTCCCGTAGATGATGAATCTAAATCATCGGGAGAATGCCTTGCGGCGGCGGTGCATTGGGAGGGGAACGCGGGGTCCTTCGACTGCGCGTTGCTCGCTTCGCTCACAACGCTTCGCTCAGGATGACAAACTTGGATTGGGTGGGGAGAGCCCTCGGGAATGGCGTTTGTGGTGTCCCACCTTTGCGCAACGAACGCGCAAAGATGGGACACCCGTTGTCGCGGTGGTGTGGGGGGGTGCAAATTACTCCATGTCAAACACCATCCACTGGAGACCGGTTGCCCGCTCCACTTGTAAGACGACTGGCTCATGCGGTTTGATTTGATGGAGGGCGGCGCGGAGCGAAACCAGTGAGTCGATTGGAGTCTGGTTGACGCTGTGGATTACGTCTCCGGTCTGGAGACCGTTCGCTGAACTTAGAAAACTCGCGACTCGCGCGACCACGATCACGCCAGAGGGGTTGCGCAGGTTGTCGAGGATCGGGCGCAGCTTGTCGTCGAGTGTGAGGCCAAGGATCCCTAGTTGCGAAACCAGATTGTCGCGCGGATTGGCCAGGTCGGGAAGGGCATCCATCGCGTCTTTCATTTCGAGCGCAACGATGTAGAGCGTCTTGTGTTCCGTGCCACGAAGAATTTCGAGCTTCAGCGATTCATCCAGAGGATGAAGGTATAGAGCAGAAGTGAATGCGGGCAGAGTGTTGATCGGGCGGCCGTCGGCGCGGAGTACGATGTCTCCGATTTTCAGGCCACCGGCGTCGGCGGGACCTCCGGGTGTGACGTCGTCGATGACGACTCCCCAGTTCTGCGCGAGGCCTAGTCCTTTGGCCAGACTTTCGGTGATGGTTTGCGCGCCGGCTTTGACCTCGATGCGATGCACGTGTCCATACTTGCGGAGGCTTTCGTAGACGAAGCGGACGATCCGCGCCGGGATGGCGAATCCGAGGCCCTCGCTGCCTCCGGCTTCAGAGAGGATGAAGGTGTTGAGGCCGATGACGTAGCCTTCGGTATCGACCAGCGGTCCACCGCTGTTGCCAGGATTGATGGGAGCATCGGTCTGGATGTAAACCATGGGACGGCTGGGATCGGCTTGCCGGGCAACGGCGCTGACGATGCCCATGGTCACGGAGTTCTCCAGGCCTTCGGGACTGCCCATGGCAAATACGAGTTCGCCCTGGTGCACTGCCCTGCGGCTGCCGAGCGACAGAGTAGGAAGGCCCGTCTGATCGATCTTGATTAGCGCCAGGTCCGTATCTTTGTGGAAACCGATGAGCCGAGCTTCGACGATCCGCTGTTTGCCTTCGGGGGCAATCTGCTCGGGATGATCGACAGAAGCCATGGCGAGCGCCACGTGGATGCGCTGAGCTCCCTCGACCACGTGGGCATTGGTCATGATGTATCCATCGGGATCGACGATGACTCCTGAGCCAATTGCGTTTTCACGCGTGACCAGCGCTGTCTGGCCACGCTCGCTGCCTTCCGCTGTTCCGTAGCGGTTGACGAGAATTTGAACCACGGCGGGAGAAATGCGGGCGGTGAGTTGCGTGATAGCGGAATTCAGTTGCTGGAGTACGAGCGGCGGTTCGGCGGGTCTCGCGGCGGCTGCCTTTTTCTCGGCCTCTGGCTTTGTGGGTTCTGCAGTGCTCGGGGCTGCTGGACTCGCCGCCGGTTGAGTCGCTGGCGATTGTTGGCCGAAGCTCAACGTCGAAAAGCACAACGCAAAGCACAGTGGGAAAAACATCAGATAGGCTCTTGAAATCCGTGCCTGAGTGCGGGTTGGGAAGAGCATTGCGATAACCCTCCGTTGAAAACTTCAAATCGCCAGATTTATTCCAGACTCAGTAGATCCAGACTTAGTAGATGAAGATTATGCCGGAACGGACGCGTGCTGGTGTATTCCGAGAGCCCTGATCGCGAATCGATCACCGGATCTCAAATGAACCGAAGCTTGGGCGCGGTTGGCAGGGCTCCGATCTCAGCGGCCAGACGATAGTAGAGTTCGAGGCCTTCGAGGCACGGCGGGTCGAGATAATAATGGATGTTGTGGGTCAGGTAGGCGCGAACCGTTTCGATACTAATGTCTATGCGCGGAGCCCACTCCTGCGCGATGGCTTCCAGATTCTTCGGCTCGAGGCCATGATCTCGTGACTTCTGAAAGGCTTCGACGATCGCCTTCGCGTCGCGCTGTGCCAGCTCCTGTTGGCGAACGGCCCAGAAGGCGAAGACGAATGATTTTCCGGTGTGGGCTTGCCAGACTTCGGCGAGGTCCATCGTCTGATGATGTGTGCGGTCGACTCGCAGAGCTGGGTCTCCGATGAGCAGGGCGGCATCGCAGGCGGCCAACATGGCGTCGAGATTGGGAACCATCGGCTTGTAGTCGCGCGCCCCGCCCAGCCATTTGGCAAACAGGATCTTGGTCAGCGCGACTGAGGTCATCGACGACGTGTCGAGGGCAATGGAGCGCACTTGCGACCAGGATGGATCGACTGTTTTCCGCGTGACTAAAAGGATAGAGCGTACCGCGCGCCGGGCAGCGATAGCCACGTCGGGAACTATGACGAGGTCTGGAATTGTCGCGTAGGCAGCGGCCGGGATGATGCCAACATCGGCCGTCCCAGCGCGCAAGGCTTCGGCGCACGCCGACGGGATGGTGTAGGAAATCTCGCTGTTAAGTTGGGAATTCGCATCTCCGTGCTCAAAATCCCACATGAGAGGCGCTGTATTCAGGTAGGAAATGGCCGAGATCTTTAACCGGCTCATCACTTTACGAATATACCAAATGGGTTGTGCGCGCCGTCCTTGACAGCGGCTGCGGGCGCGGCTAGGGTCGCGCCATTATGTCCACGCCTCAGCAAATCGCCGACGCGGCCACCGTTGCCGGCTCTAATCCAGCTTCACATCCCTCTTCGCAGCAAGGCACCTACTGGCTTGCGCTGTCGTTGACGGCGGGACTTGGGCCTGCGCGAATCAAGAAGTTGATCGAGCACTATGGCACGGCTGAGCGCGTGTTCCATGCGAGTCTGACCGAACTCGAAGCCAGCGGAATGCCCGCGGTTTCGGCGCAGTCGATCGCCACCGGGAAGTCATATGAACTTGCGCAGCAGGAATGCGCAAAAGCTATGGAGGCTGGCGCGCGCGTCATTGCGCTGAGCGATGCGGAGTATCCGCCGCGGTTGAAAGAGATTTATGACCCGCCCGTAGTCTTATTTGTTAAGGGAAGCGTAGAGGTGCTGGCGAAGCCGGGAATTGCTATGGTCGGAACGCGGCACCCAACGCCTTATGGCACGGGCATGGCGGAGCGGCTGTCGACTGACCTTTCGGCGCGTGGACTGGTGATCATCAGCGGACTCGCGCGGGGCGTTGATACGGCGTCGCATCGCGGAGCAGTTGCGGCAAAGGGCAAAACGGTTGCGGTGCTGGGCACGGGAATTGACGTGATGTATCCGAAGGAAAACACGCGGCTCGCCGAACAAATCGTGGCGCTCGGTGGGGCGCTGGTCACGGAGTTTCCAGTGGGAACCCCTCCGACTCCGCAGAATTTCCCTATACGCAACCGGATCATCAGCGGCATGTCTGCCGGCGTGCTGGTGGTGGAAGCGGCGGAGTACAGCGGGACGCGAATTACTTCGCGACTGGCACTGGAGCAGAATCGCGATGTCTATGCGGTTCCGGGGAATGTGACCAACAAAAATTCGTGGGGTCCGAACACCCTGATCAAGCAGGGAGCGAAGCTCGTGGCGACTTGGGAAGACGTGTGGGAAGAGCTGCCCAGTGACGTTCAAGAAATGCTTGGCGCGGGGCGGAATGAATCCGCTGAGCCAGAGACCGCATCTCTATTCCCGGAAGAAGCGACTGCGATCTCGCCTCACGAAAAAAAGATTCTGAAGCTGATCAAGCAGGACGAATCGACGCACATCGATCAACTGGTTGAATTGCTGGAGAACGAAATGTCGCCATCGGAGATTTTCGCGGCGCTTTTCGAGCTGGAGCTGAACGGGAAGATACGGCAGATGCCGGGGAAGAATTTTGTTAGGAGCTTCTAGGGGCGGTGTCAGCTATCAGCTCTCAGCTGTCAGCTTTCAGTAAAAGCGGAGGCGTTTTGTGCAGAGTTTTCGGAATCTTCGGGTTTGGGAAAAGTCTCACGAGTTGACGCTCGATATTTATTCGTCGAGCAAAGCTCTTCCGCGCGAAGAGATGTACGGTCTTACGAGTCAGATGAGGCGGTCGTCGGCCTCGATCGGAATGAATATCGCTGAGGGTTGTTGTCGAAAAGGTGACGCAGAGATGGGTCGATTTCTTCAAATGGCGATGGGGTCGGCAAGCGAACTCGAGTATCAACTTCTGCTGGCACATGATCTGCAATATTTGCAGAATCCGTCGTATGAACGTCTCACGGCACAGGTTGTAGAGGTGAAAAAGATGCTCTCGTCTCTCATGCAAAAAGTGAAGGGGTTAACTGACAGCTGAGAGCTGATAGCTGACAGCTAGCCGCAATTCGTGCTAGCTTCAATTCCATTACGATGAAACTGAGGAACCATTGTCCAAAGGTCTAGTCATTGTCGAATCGCCGGCCAAAGCGAAAACTATCCAAAAATATCTGGGTAAGGGATTTACGGTAGATGCTTCGTATGGGCATGTGAAAGATCTGCCCAAGAGCAGTCTCGGCGTCGATCTCGAGAACGATTTCGAGACGGAGTACGTCGTCATCCCCGGAAAAGAAAAAGTGCTGGCTAAATTAAAGAAGCTGGCTCTCTCGGCCGACCACATCTATCTCGCTCCCGATCCGGACCGCGAAGGCGAAGCCATCGCTGCGCACCTCGCCGACGAACTCGGCGAAGAGAACGGCAAGAAGAAGAGCAAGAAAGGCGCGAAAAAGCCGAAGACGGATGACATCGGCGATGACGCTCGCATACGGCGCGTCACGTTTAACGAAATCACGCAGCGCGCGGTCAAGGCCGCTTTCGAACATCCCCGGGACATCGATCGCAATCTAGTCGATGCCCAGCAAACTCGCCGCGTGCTCGACCGGCTGGTGGGCTATCAGGTCTCTCCGCTTTTGTGGGACAAGGTGCGGCGCGGGCTTTCTGCTGGACGCGTGCAGACGGTTGCGTTGCGATTGATCGTAGACCGCGAACGCGAAATCAAGGCCTTTGAGAAAAAGGAATATTGGACGATCGACGCTAATCTCTCTGCCGCCAAGCCTCCGGCATTCGATGCGCGGTTTTTGGGCAAAGGCGAGGAGAAGATCGAGGTCACAAACGCCGAGCAGGCGGAGCAGATTCGCGCAGAGCTTGAAAAGGCTGATTGGGTTGTCCGTTCGGCGGAAAAGAAAGAGCGCCGCCGCAATGCTACGCCTCCATTTACTACCAGCAAATTGCAACAGGACTCATCGCGCAAGCTACGCTTCAGCGTAAAGCGCACGATGATGATTGCCCAGCGCCTTTACGAAGGCGTCGAGATCGGCGACGAGGGACTGGTTGGCTTGATCACCTACATGCGTACCGATTCGACGCGAGTCGCGCCGGAGGCGATCACGGAGGTCCGCGAATATATCGGCAGCGAGTATGGCGCGCAGTATCTGCCCGAAAACCCCAACACATATAAGGAGAAGAAGGAAGCGCAGGCAGCGCACGAAGCGATTCGTCCGACGTCAGCGGCGCGGCATCCAGATCTGGTTAAGCAGTATCTCCAGGAAGATGAATTCAAAGTTTACAAGCTGATCTGGCAGCGCTTTGTCGCTTCGCAGATGAATCCGGCTGTCTTCGACCAGACTTCGGTCGACATCGATGCCAAGTCAGGCAATGACGTGTTCTGGTTCCGCGTGACGGGATCGGTGATGAAGTTCGACGGCTTTCTCAAGGTCTATGAGGAATCGAAAGATAATAAGGATGAAGAAGACGAGGAACTGAAGCACAAACTGCCGCCGCTCGAGGCGGGGCAGAAGCTGACGCTGAAGTCACTCTTGCCGGAGCAGCATTTCACCGAACCGCCTCCACGCTTCAACGAAGCGTCGCTTGTGAAAGAACTCGAAGAACGCGGTATTGGGCGGCCTTCGACCTACGCGACGATTCTGAGCACGATTCAGGAGCGGATGTACGCGCAGAAAATCGGCGGCAAGTTTGTGCCGACCGAGATTGGCCTCGTGGTCACGGATCTGCTGGTCGAAAATTTTAAGGACATTTTCGACTTCCAGTACACCGCGCGCCTCGAAGAAGAACTCGACGAGATTGAAGAAGGCAAGCAGACGGGGAACGACGCACTCACCGAGTTTTATAAGAAGTTCGCCAAGGATCTCAAATACGCCGAGAAGCACATGGAAAACATCAAGCGTATGGAGAAGCCGACGGATGAAAAGTGCGAACTCTGCGGCTCGCCGCTCGTCATCAAGTGGGGCAAGCACGGGTCGTTTTATGCGTGCAGCACCTACGACAAAGAGAATCCAGATACCTGCAAGTTCACGAAAGAGAATCCGATCAATCTTCCCGATCTCGATTCAGCGGACGTGCAGGAGACGGCGCAGGAGGAATATTGCGAGAACTGTGGCCGCGTGATGGTACTCAAGCGTGGACGCTTCGGGCAGTTCATGGCGTGCACGGGGTATCCCGATTGCAAGACGACGCGGAGGCTGGATCAGGGGAAGAAGGTGCCTGACATTCCTCTCGATGAGACCTGTCCGCTGTGCAAACGCAATCTGATTTTGCGGCATGGGCGGTTTGGCGAATTCACTTCGTGCAGCGGGTATCCCGAATGCAAGTATGTGAAGCAGAACTTTATTGGCGTGAAGTGCCCCGAGTGTAAAGACGGCGAGCTTGTCGAAAAGCGGGCGCGCAAAGGCAACACTTTTTACGGCTGCGGAAATTATCCGAAGTGCAAGTTCACGTCGGCGGCGAAGCCGATTGCCGAGAAATGCCCCGATTGTGGGCACGAATATCTCGTGGAACGAATCCGCAAGGACGGAACGGTGATCGCATGCCCTAATAAGGAGTGTGATTACGAACGGGAAGTCGCGGGTGCGGCTGCGGAACCTTCCAAGGCGTGATGCAACCGCCGTTCAAGAGCAATGCTTAAAGGTATACTTCAAGACGTACTGCAGCGAGGGAATACATGGCGAAGAAGGCAACTGCGCACGATGCTGAACTGATCCTGAAACTCTATGACCTCCGCCGCGAAGCGGAAATGCGGAAGGCGAGACACTGGTTCACGGCGGAATTCTGGCCGCAGACGGCTGAAGAATTTATGAAGGTTGTGAATTCTTTTCCCAGCCAGGAAAACACCTGGATCCGGCAGGTGGGCGGCTATTGGGATATGGCGGCGACGTTTGTGCTGCACGGCGCGCTGAATGAAGAGCTGTTTCTGACGCCCGGATGCAGCGGCGAGATGTTCTTTATTTTCGCGAAAATCCAGCCCTACCTTAAGGAGTTTCGTGAGGCGACCAATAATCCCAACGCTTTCTCACACATCGAGCAGGTTGCGACAAGATCGAAGACGGCACGTAAGCATTTGGAACGCGTGTCGAAAAATATCCAGGGCCGCCTCAAGGCAATGGCCAAGTCGGGGAAGAAGGGCTAACGGCGCAGCCGTTCGTTCTTTCCGGAGTCCGTTGCCCCATCTGCTATCCTAACCATGCTGTGCGGATGCTCTGGTGGTTTCTCATACTGGGAGTCAGTACCGCAGTGGTGGTGACGGTTGCGCTCGGGATCTATATGCAGGTCCGGCGGCAAATGAAGCGCGCAGCGGCCCACCGGGCGGAGCTCGACGGCCTCGATCACTCGGCGCCGCCTGAGGCCTGATCCGTTAGCCTCCGCGTTAAGGGAAAGCCTGAAAGGGAAACTTATGTCGACTGTGGCCAACCAAGTTGCAAACCCAGTTCTTGACCGCCGGGTTGAGTCGGCGAAGCAGGCGGCGATCGTAGTCGGTGCGAGCCTCTTTGTGGCTCTGTGCGCTCGGGTCTCGGTTCCGATCCCTGGCACTCCGGTCCCGCTGACGCTGTCAAACTTCGCGGTGCTGGCTGTGGGTCTGCTTCTAGGATCGCGCCGTGGTTTCGCCGCACTGGCGCTCTACCTCGCCGAAGGCGCCGCTGGGTTGCCCGTCTTCAGCATGGGCGGCGGAATGGCTCATCTGTTTGGCCTGACGGGTGGATATCTGTTGGCGTATCCGTTGGTGGCATTCGTCGCAGGGTACATATATGAGCGCAGTTCGCGTCGTTTCGTTTGGGCTGCGCTAGCTTCAGTGGTTGCCGAAGTCGTCCTCTTTGCGAGTGGTCTCGGTTGGCTTGCTATGTACACTCACTCTTTCTCTCTGGCGATCCGATTCGGCTTCACCTGGTTCGTCTTCGGCGAAATTATCAAGGTGCTGATGGCCGCGGGAGCGGCCACAAGTTGGAATCGGCGGCTGTCGGCCCACGAATAAATCGAGACATCTTTATTATTGAACAGGTTTTTATAGAACAGGATTACCGAATCTTATGAGTACCGTATCTGCTCCAGTCCGTGAAATCACCGTGGCGCACAGCCCGGATTCTGACGATGCATTCATGTTTTATGGTTTGGCCACGAACAAAGTTCGCGTACCGGGGCTGAAGTTCACGCATACACTTTGCGACATTGAGACGCTGAACCGGCAGGCGCAAGAAGGCGTTTACGACGTCACGGCGGTTTCGTTTCACGCTTATCCGTACATTCAGGATGACTATGCGCTGATGTCATGCGGCGGCAGCGTGGGCGACGGGTATGGGCCGATGCTGGTTTCGACTCGTCCTTTCACGGCCGACGATATCAAGGGCAAGAAGATTGCCGTTCCGGGCAAACTCACGACTGCTTACCTGGCGCTTGAACTCTTTGCGCCGGGAGTGGAAGTGGAGGTTGTGCCGTTCGATCAGATCATCCCGCAGATTCTGGAAGGCAAGCACGAAGCGGGGCTGATCATTCACGAGGGCCAGCTTACCTACGACAAATCTGGGCTGCATCGTGTCGTTGATCTCGGGCGCTGGTGGCAGAAGGTTACCGGGCTGCCGTTGCCGCTGGGTGGGAACGCGATCCGGCGCTCGCTGGGGCGCGAGACGATGGCGAGCGTTACGCAGGCGTTGCGTGAGAGCATCCAGTACGCGCTCGATCATCGTGAAGAAGCGCTCAGCTATGCCATGCAGTTTGCGCGCGACCTGGATACGCAGCTCGCCGATAAATTTGTTGGCATGTACGTCAACGAGCGCACGCTCGACTACGGCGACGACGGCCGGGAAGCGGTGAGGCGGCTGCTGGATATGGGCCACGCGGCGGGGATTATTCCGCAGACGCCGCGGGTGGAGTGGGTGTAGGGCAGTTCTCAGCTGTTAGCCATCAACAAACCAGTCATGGCTTCACAACCGTATCCGTTGCAGATCGATTGTGTTTGGATTGCGTCCGACCGAGTTGGGCACGTCGGGGCATTCGTTACGGCTGGTGTTGGACCCATTCCGTTTACGACTCTGAAACCGAACGCTGATCTTTCGGTAGGAGATGTCGAGGAGGCTATCCTCAAGTTGCCGAAAGTCTCTGGATATCGCCTCCTGGTCAACATTCCCAAGCTGGACTCTTTCATTGAAATGGTAGAGCGCGGAATATTTGTCTACGACTGGAGCGATGTACATCGAACAAAGGCGGAGTCGCTTCAAGCCTATGAGCCCTTGGTGGTGCCGCTGGATCCCATATCGCTTGATCGGTTGCCTGATCGCCTCAGAGCGTATGCTGCTGGTACGAAGTTTGAGACTGTTGCCTTTGCAGAAGGCCAGTTACTGAATGTAGAAGCGTACTTCGAAAGTTGTGCTGGCCGGTAGTCGACGTCGTGTCGCCCCGACCACCCCTTGGTCGCTGGTGCCGGAATTTATCGCACCCTCTCCTTAAACGCGTACACCGGATCAACGTCCACCGGCACATCCGACGCGGTTTGCAGCGATGATTTCAACTCCTCGGGCATCGTGCTGTACTTCTTGAACCAGTTTTCTACGCGCGAGCGATCACCGGTGGCTTCGATTTCCAACAACTCTTTCGCCAGGTTGGCGATGGCGGGTGATGTCTTCTCGTAGTCGATAACGTAGCGGCCACTGGCGTTGCGAGTGATTGCTCCGTGCTCGGAGAGGTAATTGAACTCCATCATGTCGGCCTGGCCGTGGGCTTCGGCTGTACCGAAGCGTACGGTGCGGAAGATTCCGGCTACGTATGACGCGTAATACTCCTGCAATTTTTCTTTGGGCAGCGCGTCGTGATCGATCAGCCACTTCAGCGCGAACATGCCGGTCACGTCGGCTTTCGCCTCTTCCAGGCCGCTGAAGGCGGGGCCGATGGCTTCGCGGATATCGACTTTGCCGGCGGCCGTGCGGGCGTAAGCTGGCCCGAGTCCGTGGCAGATCTCGTGCATTACGCCAAACTGAAGATAGCCTTCGCCGGTAACTTTCGCGGCTTGGTCCGGCTCCATTAATTTGCGGGCTACCGGCAGAACTACGTAGTTGACGCGCGCGTCCATGAAATTCTTGAAGAAAAGTTTCTTGCTGCCTTTTTGTTCGTGCACGCGCGGATCGTTGGGCAGATTGTCGGCTACGGCCTGATAGCCGTGGGTCAGGTCTCCGGCGCGAAACGGAGCGTCCATGACTTCCATGGGCGTTTCGAGGCCGTGTTTCGAAGGGCGGTCTTCGGCGGCGAGCGGGAGCGCATCCTGAATGTCGGGCACATATTTCTGGAACAGTTCCAACTTCTTGCTTTCACGCTCGTTGCGCACCAGGACGGCGGCTCCATAGGAGCCTTTCACGCCGAGCAGGGTGTCGAGGTAGCTTTCGTAGGGAGCGAAGATGATGTCGAATTTCGGATTCTTCAACTCAAGCCATGCCAGATCGCTCGGGAAATAATCGTCGCTTAGAAGGGCGTCGGCGCGCAGACTGAGAAATTTCGCGAAGGCTGGGTCGTCGCTAAGTTTGGCGGCGGCCCGGAGAGCTTTGGACGCAGGCTCCAGATAGGCGCGATAGGCGATGTGGTAGGGAACTGTTTCCAATTTTTGCTGGTGGTAGCGAACGATGGTGAACTGATCGTAGATCGCAGCTTTCTGATCGGGATGCTGTTTGATTTGGTCGTCAATCTGCGGCACGGTGAGATTCGGAGGATAGAAGCCTCGGCCGAGCGGCATCGGGTCTGTGCCGACGAAGGGTTTGTTTTGGTCAAGCTGATCGAAGCGGGAGGCGTTGATCCAAAGATAGCGTCGCAATTCCACGTCGCGCGGATTTTGGCTGGAGGCGAGCGACTGGTAGAGCGCCAGGCCTTCGGGATCGCTTTGACGCCAGTAGATGCTTTCGAGGTAGGTGCAGGCTTCCACGAGCTTGCGGACAAGTTGTTGCTCGCGTGCGCTTAAACCGGCTGTCCGGAAGGGCATTTGAACGCGGCGAAATTTCGCCAGGCGTTGGGCGAGGTCGGGTGCCACGATCAAGTTCGCTGGAGCACCACCTTTCGCGGCGGTGCCGGTCATCGTTTTCTTCTTTGTTGGTGGCGTCGTGGGCGTCGTCGTCGTTTGCGCTGCTCCAAGGATTGCCGTCAGGAGGAGGAAAACCAGAGTTTGAACCGCGAAGGGCGTTAAGAAAGGCCGAAGAGGCGCACAGAAAAACTTAACTGGAACGTGGTTCGCGTTGCCGATTTTCATATCGAACGAGTCTATCAAAATCGTGAATTTGGGCCGCGTTATCGTCGCGTTATCATGGATACATGTCGGGACAAAACGGAAGCCAGACTCTGCTCATCGATGCCGATGACACGCTTTGGGAAAACAATATTTACTTCGAACAGGCAATCGCGAAGTTCATCACGTTTCTCGATCATCGCGAACATACGCCGGAGCAGGTGCGGCTGATCCTGAATGACGTGGAACGCGATTCAATCGCGAAGCACGGCTATGGACTGAACAGCTTTACGACTTCGCTCGTGGAATGCTTCGAGAAGCTTTCGGTCGATCCGGTCACTCCGGAATTGCATGAGCGGGTCGTGAGTTTTACGCATCACATCGTCGACCATCCAATCGAGGTGCTCGCCGGTGTGCCTGAGACGTTGCAGTATCTTGGCTCGCGCCACCGACTGATCATGATGACCAAGGGAAATTCGAGGGAGCAAGCGGGGAAGGTTGAACGCTCGGGATTGAAGGAATATTTTTCGGCGATCGAGATCGTGGCTGAGAAGGATCTATCGACCTACCGCTCAGCGATCGCGAAGTACGCGCTGCCGCCGGAAACGACGTGGATGGTTGGGAACAGTCCGAAGTCAGATATCAATCCGGCGCTCTCGGCCGGTCTCAATGCAGTGTTTGTTCCCCATGGCAATACGTGGATATTGGAGCACGAGGAGTTGGCGAGCGCGCCGCCCAGGCAGAGATTACTGGTGGTAGAGAAGTTCGGCGATTTGAAGTCGCACTTCTAGGCTGGCTTCGAGCCCTCTTGACTGTCATTGAATATGACGGTCATTGAATGGTGAAGGTCATGGTGTTGGAATTTGCGCCGGCTGTGTGCACATAGACCTGAACCGCGCCTGCACTCATGATGTCCGCTGCCGTGATATTTGCTGTCACCTGCGTGGTTGTGTTGTAGGTCGTGGTGCGCGTCATCGTGCCCCAATAGACGATCGCGTCAGTGCCGAAACCTGTGCCATTGATGACGAGGGGAAACGCCGGTCCGCCGGCTGGAGTGGTGTCCGGCATCAATTGTGTGATTGCGGGCGTTCCACCGCCACCGCCGTTCATATAATTGTGGGAGCTGTAGCCACATCCGGCCGCTGTTAACGTGATCGCCAATAGCAATCCCAATCCGATACGCAACATGTTTGCCTCCGACATCTAGCTCGTATAGGAGGGAGCGTAACAACAGGGGTGAGAAGAGTTGTCATCGGGTCGTCACGGATTCGTAATTTGTGCGTGACGAATCTGTGACAGGGAAAGGGCAAAGCCCCGAGCGCGAGACGCGCTCGGGACAGCCGGTGGGACGCCCGCGGTTACTGAACTGTAACGTTCATCGCGGCGGATGGAATGCCGTTCGCGACCACCACCAATTGGCTCGCTCCGGTTTCCATTGTGGTGGGTACGTCGAAGTGAGTCGAAACCTTCGCCGATCCGGTGGCCACGCCCATGGTGCTGTGGTTGTGAGTTCGGGCGTAGAAAACATGGTGTGTCGCGTTGTTCGTGATTCGCACCAGCGGGTAATTCGTCGCGGTTTGTAGCTCGTCGCCGAATGCAGCGGCTTGCGACAGGCCATTAAACTGCGTGCCCGAGATCAAGTAGGTCAATCCGCGCGTCACTGTGGTCAGGTGCGTTGCGATGGTTGGTGCCCATGAACTCTGATAGGTTCCGGTCGACGTGTAGACCTGGGTTGGAGATCCTCCGACGAGAACTTCGCCTGTTGGCAACACCATTAAGCTGCCGTAGGCGAGTACCGGCCCGGCGGTAAGGTTGGTGCCGTCGAACTCATACGATCGGTTGGAGACGCCCTCGACGAGAACGTTACCATTCGTCAACAGAGCCGCGAAGGAGTCACCGGCATTGTCGCCGTTGGGGAAGATTGGGCCTACGCTCCAGATGCCGGTGTGCGTGTCGTAGACGGCAGTGTTGCCGGGGCCGTTTGCGCCCGAGTACGAGCCGGTCACGTATACGGTGCCATCGGGACGAAGGATTTGTGGACCGATTTCTCCGGGCGGGAAGTAGCAAAGACTTCCGTTTGGACCATACTCGATGCAGCCGAAGGGCGACGGGGAATGCAGGTCCACGATCGTGCTGCCGGCGCTTGTCCACGCCTTCACTTTTGCCGTGGCCGAATAGATCTCTGAGTTCGGAGCATTTTTCACGTCCGCGGTGAGAATGTCTCCGCCAGGCAGTAAGGTCCAGCCCTCTTCGGCGTCGAAGTCACTCTTGCCAGTTGAAGGAAGCTTGGACCAAGTCAACGTCTTCGGATTGAGCTGCCTCATGTCCGTGGTCAGTTTGTTGCCGACGACGAAATGGCCGTTCGGGAGCACGACCGATGGCGAGTCTCCGATGTAACTCCAGCCGGCGGGAGGCGGCAGGTTTGTCCAGGTGTTGGCGACGGGATCGTAGATTGCGCCGAGGTTGGTGAGAGTGAATTGGTTATTGTTGTATTCTCCGCCGGTGATCACCAGTCGACCGTCGGCCAGGACCGCGGAGGCGAAGTCGGATGGAACGTATCCGGCGGGAAGGCTCGCAAGTTTGGTCCAAGTCCCTTTGACATAACTGCCGGTGATATCGGGGGTGAGCTTGTACCAATCGGAAGAGGCGTTGCCCTGCGCCGTTACGGTGCCGTCGGTCAGCTGAAAAGTAATCTGGATTCCATTCGGCGGTTGATGCACGAGTGTGGTTAGGGTCTGGGCCTGCGAAACGAAGGAGCAGGCGAGCAGAAGCACAGTTAGAGTGAGAGGGAATTTCCTGGACAAAATGCACGACCTTTCTTGAAAGCGGCCACCGGCGGCGGCCGCAGAACTTCCTGCGGATTTGGAGAAACGGATCATAAACATGAACAGCTCGTTGCGACGAGGCAAGCGGGGGACGACCATCGTAGCAAACGGAGATGAGATTGGGTAGCGAAGAGAACGGCTGTGTAGTGCGGGTTTAGCGTGGCTCGAGCGCAAAAGTTTGCAGCATCTTCACAGGAGGATAAAGAGAAAATCGCGAACGACGTTGAGGGAGCGCAAAGGACGCGAAGGCTACCGTAGTCGACCAAATGGCAAGGCCGGAACCCGTTGTTCTGGTTCCGGCCTGCGCTTCTATCGGTTTTTGTTGCAGCTTGCCTTGCTTAGTTCGTTGGCGTGGCGGAGGGTTGCTCCGTTGGCGTCGCAGAGGCTGTGGTTGGCGCGGCCGCGGCGGCTGGTGCCGCGAAGCGTGCCAGGCGTGGATAGAACGGCGTGACTTCGAACGGCATTTTGTCGCGCGCCGAAGTGATGGCAACTGGCTGTGCCTTCACGATCTCGACCTTGTCATCCCAGGGATTCAGCTTGACGCGTCCGCCGAGGGGCAACGCGGCAATCTGGTCCAGTTTGTTCCAGTCGAGAGCGGGAGCCGAAGTGGCCAGGGCCGCCATGCGGGTTACGGTACCGTTGTCGGTGATGTTGTTGCCAAGGTGCGCCTGCAACAGGGCACCTAGCTGGGGGGCGCGCTGTTGAAGGGCTTTGATGAAGAGTCCGGCCGTCTCGAGTTTCTGGGCGTAGGGCGAAGCCTTCAGCATCTCGACCGCTTTCTTGTCGGCGGCCGCTTCCTCTTCAGGAATGTGTTTGAATCCGAGGTTTGCGTAAGTGCCTTCGTCAGAGAACAACATGCGATCGTTGAACGCATACTGGCTGCCGAGGTTGTGACCGAGAACGATGTGCGCCAGTTCGTGCGAGAGGACCATGGCCAGACTGCCTTCATCCGGCAGGACGTCGATCAGTCCGCGGCTCACGACGATTGTGTTGCCGACGCTAAAGGTTTCGAGTGGAGAGGTCGTCAGCACGCGCGTCCGAACCGGGCGCGGCAGATCGATATTGTTGGTGATTTCCAGGTTGTCGACCACGGTCTGTAGAATCTTGTCGACATCGCCTGCGGGCGCCAGAAGGCCAGCGCGTTCCAGACGTTCGACGACGTTGTCTTCCGCCTGTTGTTGCCATTCGCGCTCAGCGGCGAGCGGAGTCGCATCCTGTGCCGTCGGCGTGTCGTCTTTTACGCTATCGACGCGGATGTTGGTGAGTTCGTCGTTGGCCGTGCCCTGTTTCAGGTTATATCCCCACATACGGGTCTGGGCCTTGAAGGCGATCTTGTTTTTCGCGCCCGCGGTGAAGTCGCCTTCTTCGCTGTAAATGTAGGCTGGCACCCAATAGCCCGGGACCAGATTCAAGCGCCAGCTGTCCATGTGGAAGTAAAAGTTGTTCCGCGAGGGACGGGCGTAGGTTCCGTTGAGTCTGACGATGTTGAATTCCTGATCCTCAACCCAAATGCGGCCGAGAAAACGTCCGCGGCCAGCGTCTTTTTTTGGAGTCAGATCGAATACCAGGCAGCGCACGTCGCCGAGGAACTCGCGGCGGGCGTAGTGGAAATCATAGTGCTGACGATCAAAGTCGGTACGGTCGGCGAAGACCATCCACGAAAAACCGAGCGCCTGGTATTGAAACTTGAATTTATTGGTCAGGCCGCCGAGAAGGCGCTTCTCCATGCCTTCTTCTTTGTCCTTGCCGCCTTTACCCTTTTCGTCAAGGTAGTCGCTACGGTCGATGGTCTCGCTCAGATCCATGCGGCCGAGGAAATAGTGATCGTCCTGCGGAATGGGGCCGAGCTGGGGATCCTGCTGCAAGTTTTGCAGGTAGGTCTCCACGATCGGAGTGCGGGGCGACAGGAATTTGATGAGTTCTTTCTCACGCAAGATGACGCGGTCGACGACCTGATCCATGGTCGTTGGCGGCGCGAGATTAACCGGAGCCGCTTGCGGCTGGTTAGCTGGAGCCGCGGATTGCGTCACCGCAACTGGCTGTGAGTTCTGCGGCGCAGGCGCCGGTTGCTGAGCTGCTGCCGTGATGGTTACGGTCCCTGCCAGCAGAGCCAAAATGAATGCGTTTCCAGTGTTCATAACTCTCCGCATAACTCTCATCTCCAAAGTTTCAGTACGCCATTTGAAATACGACGTGGACTACTGCTGTCGAATCCGTCGGCTGGCCGTTGCGGACCGCCGGCTTGAAACGCATCTTGTTGGCGGCTGCGATGGCGTTCTCATCGAGCCCGTGGCCCAGACCGCGAACCACCCGATTGACGTGTAACGTTCCGTTGGCGAGGAACTGCACTTCGAGCAGGACTTCGCCTTCCAGTTTCAGATTTCTTGCTTCCTCGGTGTAAGCCGGGTTCGGCTTGAACGTGATCTCGACCGAGGTCGTCGTTGGAGCATCCACGCGCTGAACATGCGGGGTGTTTTGAGCAATTTCCTGTGAGCCGAAACCTGAAGTCTGGACGCCACGGCCGCTTCGCCGTCCGTCGCCATTTCCGCCGGTGGCTACACCATTGCCGAAATCGGCGCTGGCAACAGTTCCTTTAATCCCTTTGGCACCGCCCGATCCGTTGCCTTGTCCCGGACCTACGGGCATGTCGAACCCGCCCGCAACCGCGGCCACCAACTTACCGTTGGGCTTGCCGGTGTCGCTCGGCTTCAATCCATTGGGATCGCCGAAACCGCCGGTCTGCACCTTCTCGATCGGAGCGTTCACTGTTGGTTTTACGGAGCTTCCAGAAAAATCGCCGGTATGAATGAGCACCGGGCGCGCCGCGCTAACGGGCTTCAACACCGCGGGCGCGAGATTATTCATCACCACTTTTGGCGCCTCAACTTCTTGTGGCACTGGCTTTGGGGCGCGAACTTCTTTTGGCACGATCAGCTTGGGCGCTTGAAACACGGGCTCAGGCGGCGGCAGCAGTTTTGCGTGGACCGGCAAGGGCTTGGGCTTAGGCAGCGCCTCGGGTCTCAACGACGGGCGCGGTATCAGCTCCGTGACGTGATAATTTGTCGCTACCAGTACAGTGTCGGTGGTCAGAATGCCGATCACAATCAGCAGAATGATCAGGCCTGTCAGCAGGCCGTAGCTGGTTGCGAAAGTCCGCCAGTCCCATTTCCGTTCGGGCAGCAAGCCGAGTTGAAAACCGCGATCGTACGTTGGCATCCTATGACTCCAAACATGGGGGCCCGAAGCTGGGGAGAGCGCTCGGGGTTGGAGTCTTCACCTTATGGGAGAATGGACACTGGGTAAACGTGCCCCTTGCGCGTGTCCTTTGGTAACACCTGTGGATTACAAGGGGATTGGGCCTTGCCAGAGGCTACTCGGGCTGTGTCTTCCGTTTTCTAGCGAAATAGTAGAACACAGGGATGCCGGCGAGGATGGCCGCGCACCCTCCGGCGGAACTCTTGAGGTTAGCGGTGAAGGTGTAATAGAGAAGAACGGCTGAAACCAGTACAAAAGCCGCAGGAACCAGGGGATATCCCAAGACGCGGTAAGGCCGTTCGGCATTCGGCTCGCGGCGGCGGAAGACGAACAGGGTGCTGCCCGCGATCATGTAAAAGAGCCACTCCGCGAAAATTGCCAGGGAGAAGAACTGCCGGAAGCTGCCGCCGAGCAGCAGAAGAACGATGGCCAATGCGCACTGCACAATAATTGCCGTGGATGGCGTGTGGTAGCGGGGATGAACCGCGGCGAGGCTTTCAAAGAAATATCCATCGCGCGCGGTGGCGTAGGGGACGCGGGCTCCGCTCAGGATAGTGCCGTTCAAAGTGACAAGCATCGAAATCGCCATGCCGGCCGAGACGAGACTGGCGCCGGCGTGGCCCAGGACGAGCGCCACGGCATCCGACGCCGGGCGCTCCGAGGCCGCGACGGCCGCAGCTGGCAGAACATACTGCACGGCTGCGTTCACCAGAATATAAAGAGCGCCGACCGTGGCCACTCCCCAGATCAGCGCCAGCGGAATATTGCGCTGGGGATTTCGTATCTCGCCGGCGACCATGTTCAGGTCGTTCCAGCCGTCATAAGCCCATAGGGCGGCGACGAGCGCAGCGAAGAATCCAACCACGCCGCCTTTTGCTCCGGTGAATTCGGTGGCGAAATTCGACCAGGTTCCTCCGCGATAGGAAAAGCCGATCACCACGATTGCGAGGATGATCGCGACTTTGAGCAGAGTGAAGAAAAATTGGAATTCTCCGGCGCGGCGAACGCCGATGTAGTTGAGCCACGAGACCAGGATGGCGGCGCCGATCGCCATGAGCTGTCCGTAGGAGACTGCGGGGTGGAAAATGAAGGGCTGCGAGAAAGAAGAGAAGATGGGGAAGGTCTCCAGGATTCGCACTAACCCAGTGGTAATGGTCGCAATCGATGCGGGCTTGGCGATCAGAAACCACGTCCAGGAATAGAGGAATCCGGCGAGCGGGCCATAGGCATCGCGGACGTAAACATATTCGCCGCCGGCCTGAGGCTTCATGGCGCCGAGTTCGGCGTAGGTAAGCGCTCCGAAAAATGAGAGTAGGCCGCCGACCAGCCAAGCGAGGTAGACGATCCGCGCAGAGCCAACGGCTTGCATCATCTCGGTTGGCACCAGGAAAATGCCGCTACCGATGATGGTCCCGACGACGACGGCGCCAGCGTGGGAGAGTCCGAGGTCGCGCGCTAATTCAGGTCGAGGACGGTTGCCGGTGGCTTGCGGTTCCATATTCCTGTGTGTTCTTTAATACTGTCGATTCGTCGGAAAATGATTCTAACTGTAGATGTTGCGCGAGGTGCCAAGAGATGTGATCAATTTGATCGGACTTCTGATCGGGCTCCCCACACCCGGCTCGCCGTATAACCGATGGCAAAGGTCACGCACGTCCCGATCGCGACCCACCAGGTGAAGGCAACGTGAGTCGACCTCCACAGGTAAAGCTCGGTCGCGAAGCCGCAAATCATCCCCACGATCGCGCCGTTCTGATTGGCACGTTTCGTCAATACGCCCAGCAGAAACACACCGAGCAGCGCGCCATAGGCGATCGATGCAATCTGCAAGCCGACTTCGATCACGCGCCCAGCCCAGCGGAGCGCCAGCATAGCGAGCACAAATAAGGCGACTGCCCAGAGCACGGTTGCGATTCGCGCGAGACGCATCCGCTGTGTGTCGCTCGTCTTTATCTCGTTCGTGTCCGGACGAAAGCGAAAATAGAAATCCATCATCGAACTCGACGACAGGGAATTGAGCGCCGCGCTAAGGTTCGACATAGCCGCCGCCAGAATTGCCGCGATGAGCAGCCCCGAAATGCCGTGCGGCATGTGGCTGACGATAAATGTGGGATAGATTCGGTCCGCGCGGCCGAAAGTCCCGGCGGGCACCCGATAGTAAGCGAATAGCATCACGCCGACGATGAGAAACAACGCAAACTGGAAAAAAATTGTGACGCCGCTCGACAAAAGCGCCAGGACTGATTGCCGCTGATTGCGCGCGGCGAGCAGTCGCTGCACGATCAGCTGGTCGGTGCCGTGGCTCGCCGTGACAAAGAACGCTCCGCCGATTATGCCCGCCCAGATCGTGTAGGGCCTGGCGAGGCTAGCGAACGGAAGTTCGAATATCTGAAACTTGTGCGAAGCCGCAGCGATGGCGTGCGCCGAATCCCATCCGCCAGGGATCAAATGAAGGATCGTGTACAGCCCTACCAGCGTCCCGCCAATATAAATAAATGTCTGCACAACATCAGTCCAGATGACAGCCGCGAGGCCGCCCTCGAACGTATAGATCAGCGTCAGTAAAGTGATGATCGCGATCGAAGTGATCTGGCCTGTGCCTAGCGCAATCGAAACCACGATGGATACGGCATACACACGCACACCTTCCGCGGCTGCCCTCGTCAGCAGAAAAATCCCGGCCGTGACGCTGCGCAGCGTGGGACCAAAGCGCCGCTCAATTAACTGATAAGCCGTATAGAGGTCGCCGCGAAAATACTGCGGCAGCAGGACGAAGCTGATGATGACGCGCCCGACCATATAACCCATTGCCCACTGCAAGAACGTCAGGTTGGAATCGTAGGCTAAGCCTGGAATGCTGATGATCGTGAGGGTGCTGGTCTCGGCCGCGACGATTGACAACGAGATTGCCCACCAGGGAATGTTGCGGTCGGCGAGAAAATAGTCGCGCATGGTCCGCTGCCGCTTGCGAAAACGCAAGCCGAACAGGGTGATCCCCGCGAGGTAGGCCGCGATAATCAACAGGTCGATGTGATTTAAACCCATGCGATTCAATCCTCGGCGATTCCCTTTGTCTCAAGCAGCATCGGTTCGCTGCATTGTACAAGCATGTTCCGTGCGGCAATCCGGTCGCGCACCTGTGTTAGAACTAGCGCGATGGCCTACTATCTTGGAATCGACGCGGGCGGGACGAAAACGCGCTGCGTTCTGGCCGACGAAACCGTTGTGCTCGCCAAGGCCATGGCTGGCGGTAGCAATATTGTCCGCCTCGGCGAAAGGCAGGCGCGGGAGGCTCTGCAGACGGCGATCCGTCAGGTGTGCAGCGCAGCGGAAATTTCTCCCAGTCAAATTCGTGCCATTTGCATTGGCGCGGCGGGTGCTGCTCGGCCCGAAATGGCTGCCAAAATCCGCAGCATTATTAATGAACTAGTTGCGGGCGGTTCCACACGCGTCGAGGTGGTTGGCGACTCGGAGATCGCGCTGGAAGCGGCTTTTGGCGCAGGTCCCGGAGTGATTGCAATCGCCGGCACCGGCTCGATCGTTTATGGCCGTGACGCAAACGGTCGCACGGCGCGCGCCGGAGGATGGGGATTTGCAGTGTCCGATGAAGGTTCCGGCCACTGGATCGGTCGCAGTGCTGTTTCGGCCATTCTGTCTTCCCATGATCAAGGCCGCGAGACTGCGCTGACGGCGCTGGTTCTACGGTCTTGCAGGCTCGAAACGATCGACGAGTTGGTACAGTGGGCCAACTCGACTCCGCCGCCTGATTTTCCGCGTCTGTTCCCGATTGTGTTGCGGGCCGCGGCTGAGGGAGATATTGAGGGAGATACGGTTGCGCGCGATTTGCTGGCCGATGCAGGAGCCCGTTTAGCCGCGCTCGCCGTCATCGTCGAGCGCCGTCTCATGAGTGGGACGGAGGCTGGATTGCCGATTGCGATGACGGGAAGTGTCTTTCGCCAGTCTCGCGAGGTGCGGGAAGCTTTCTACAATGTATTGCGCGAGAGCTTTCCAGAAATTGTTGTGCTTCAAGACCCTGTCGACCCCGTCGAAGGGGCGATTGCACGGGCTCGACGAAAATAGTGACGGAGATTGCCGGACCCACATAAGCTTCTTATGGACGACAAGATTCACGGCAGCGAGATTCAGGAAAAGGGCGATCAGGAAAAAGATGGTTCTCCTTCTTTATTGGAAACGGGATTTGCAATCGACGAATCGAATACTCCCGCGCCGCCCGATCTCCTACGGTCAGCGTCTGATCCTGCCCTTACAGAGGATTTAGCGCTTGCTCTGCTCAAGCGCGCCGATCTGCATCCGGATGTGATCCAGCAACTTGCCAAGAACGTCAACGCTCTGAAGTCTCGCAAGGTAAAGGTTGCGCTGGTCGGCCATCCTCATACTCCGCGTCATGTGTCGGTACCGATGGCACGGCAGTTCTACACGTTCGATCTGATGAAGATTGCGCTATTGCCCGCCGTTCCGGCAGATGTGAAGGTTGCGCTCGACGACGCGCTGATCGCGCGCCTCAAGGCCGTAACGTTAGGCGAGCGTCTGACGCTCGCGCGCCGCGCCTCGGGCCGAGTTGCTGCCGCGCTTCTGCTGGATGCTCGGAGCGGAGACGGCAAAACTTCGGCGGGCGATGGACGAATCAAAACCGCTGCGAGCGTGGAGCGAGAGAATCGAGTGATGCTGACCGCTCTC
Source organism: Terriglobales bacterium (assembly GCA_035308395.1). Lineage (GTDB taxonomy): Bacteria > Acidobacteriota > Terriglobia > Terriglobales > Acidobacteriaceae > Acidiflorens. The sequence continues at coordinate 153,576 of DATGGT010000123.1, read as the reverse complement.
GAAAACTCGCGGTTGACGGAAGCGCAAGTGATCAGCGCAGTACTTCGCCCCGAAGCGAGCGCGGCACTGGTCGACGCGGTTGCGCATCATGCGAAATGGTCTCGCCGCAGAGAGATTCGCGCGGCGCTCCTGCGCACGGAACATCTTTCGCTCGGGTGCGCGTTGGAATTCGGCGGCGAAATTCCGGGCCACTTGCTGCGCGAGATTCTCGGCAGCTCGCGCCTCCCCGACAAGATCAAAGGCCAGCTTCTGCATGAAAAATAAAGTGACTCCCGTGATACTTTAGCGTCGATGTGGAATCGCCGCCTCTGCGGCTTGGACGTTTCGATGAAAAAAACCTGGTTCGTCATTCTTGTAATTTGCGTTGGCTTGCTTGCCGTTGCAAAACCAGAATCTCCCACGGGCACCGATCTGCTTTTTAAGCTGGAGGCCGAATTTGCCGCCGATGTGGCGTTGCATGGGCACGCCGCCTTTATCACTCATTTTGCGGAGGATGGCGTCGAGGTTGTCGACGGCGGAGGTTTCGACTCCAGAGAAGTGATGAGCAAGCAACCGCCATGGCCGGAGGGTACATCGCTCACGTGGAAACCGGTCAAGGCCGATATGGCTGCCTCGGGCGATCTCGGGTACACCTATGGCAATTATGTCTTCACGTCCAAAAACAAAGAAGGCAAGCTGGTCACGAGTTATGGCAAGTACACCTCAATCTGGAAGAAGCAGAAGGATGGTCAGTGGAAAGTGGTCGTGGACGTGGGAAATTCCAGTCCTGATCCGACTGCGGGGAAGTGACAGAGAGAAAGGGCAATGCCACATGAGCTTTTCAGGTTCCGGAAGTCGAGCTTTGGACAAATAACTTAGTGAGTCACTCTATTCCGGTATGCCGAACCCTCGAAGCAGGTCTGCGAAGCGGAGGTCGGAGCGCAGCGGATCCCAAAGAGCCTCGACCTTTATGTAGGCAAGTCGGTTGTGCCTCTCGTCGCTGGCTTTCGCAAGCCATGCGAAAGCCTGATCAGCTTCTTCCAGACCCGCATAGAGAAGGGCGAAGCAAAGGGCAGGTACAAAACCGCTTTTTGAAGTCGTTTCCAGCTCCGCGACAATTTCCATCGCCTGGCTGCCTGCCCCCGATCGAGCGTGAGCATACCCCAGTAGAGCGAGCGTCCAACTGGACCGTCGAGTAGCTGCCACACTCTTTTCGAATTCGACCACCGCATCCTCATGCTTCCCGGTTACGGAATACACCTGACCCAGCACTTCGTAGGCGGGCTGGTAGGTGGGATCGAGTTCCAGCGTCTGCTGACACTGCTCCACCGCCTGATCGAAAAATCTGGCAAGGTAGAGTTGTACGGCTGACACGTGGCTTACCGCTGCGGAAGCGGGATCAAGTTCGAGAGCTAGCTTTGCCACTGAGATGGATTCTTCCGACCGACCCTGCGAACTTAGATAGAGCGGATAGAAGGAATGGCCCATGACATACGCGGGATTCAAATCCCTGGCGCGCTCGAAATGCTCGTCCGCGGTGGGCCAATTCCGGTCGTAAGTGAACGAGGCGTAGGCCAGAGAAACGTGCGGTTCCGCGCGCTTTGGGTCGAGTTCCAGAGCCTTGGTTGCAGCCGCCTTGGCTTTCGGCATGACCGCGTGCGGCGGCAGCACATTCCGAAACGACATCAGGTTATAGGCGTCAGCCAAGCCGGCGTAGGCAACCGCGTAGCCGGGGTCTTTCCCGATAGCCCGCTGGAAATATTCGATAGCCTTCTGCAATCCGTCCGCACTGCGTTTGTTCCAGTGGAAACGACCCTTGAGATAAAGCTGGTAGGCCTCCAGGTCTTTGGTCTCGGACCGCACGAGCGTCTCCGTCTTTTCGGGGCCGAGTGTGACTTTCAATCGGTCTGCAATCGTCCTGGCAATTTCATCCTGGACCGCGAAAATGTCCTGCAATTCACGGTCATAACGCTCAGACCAAATGTGGTATCCGTCGGCAGCATTGATGAGTTGAGCGACAATGCGGACGCGGTCTCCCGACTTGCGCACGCTGCCCTCAATCAACGTCCGGGCGTTTAAAGTTGCGCCCACCGTGCGCAGATCAACCTGCTTGCCTTTGAACGAGAACGCGGAAGTCCGCGCGACGACTCGCAGATTCCGGATCTGCGCTAAGGCATTGATGATCTCTTCGGTAATGCCATCGGCAAAAAATTCACCGTCTTGGTCGGAACTTAGATTTGCGAACGGCAATACCGCAACTGTGACCGGCTCGGTGGAGATTAGCGCGAACCCTGAGCTCTCAACTTGTGGGACGAAGCGATACCCTTGCCCCGGCACGGTGGCGATGTAGCGATTCTCTCCACGGTTTTCGCCTAAAACGCGGCGCAATGTGGAGATGTTCTGATTGAGATTGTTCTCTTCCACCGCCGTATCCGGCCATACTTCGCGCATAAGGTCATCTTTGGAAATGACTTCTCCTTTGCGCTGCACCAGTAGCAACAGCGTGTCGAACGCCTTGGGGGTCAGGCGCACCGGCTTCCCCTGCCGAAAAAGCAAGCGCTTGTCGACTTCTACGCGAAAGTCTTCGAATTCATAGCTGCGAGTTCGTGCTTGGCTCATCGTCCGCGCCCGGCTCTCATAATTTCTCAGAATATTTCACGGCGATTCTAAGGACTTTTATGTAGGCCGGGGAACAGGATAGCGCACGTGGCCGGATGAGTACATCGCGCCACAAAATTCAAGAATTAGGGAGCGAAACATATGCGGTCAAACACTTGGATTGCAAGCATGTTGCTGGCGGCGGCTTCCATCGTACTGCCTGCTTTTGGTCAGTCGACGGCACACCCAGAATCGAAAGCCAAACTGGTGGGAACCTGGCAGGTCACGGTCACGCAGGTGGATTGCCAGAGCGGCACTCAGCTGGGGCCTCCATTTACCTCGCTGCTGACGTTCGCTCAGGGCGGCACGATGAACGAGGATACGGAGAACCCCGGTTTTGGACGTGGACAAAGAGGCGGCGGACAGGGAACGTGGAGCGACACTGGCCAGTCAACCTATGCGGCCAGGAGCGTTGCCCTCATTAAATACACCACGCTGCCAAACCAGAAAACGCACAACCCAGGGTTTGAAGCGGGCAAGCAGACCATCAGCCAGAACATCACCTTCAACGATCAATCCGGGGAGTGGAGCAGCACAGCGTCCGTCACATTTGCCGACGCGAGCGGCACCGTCTATCGCCAGGGATGCGCCGTCGCGGCCGGAACGCCGTTTTAAAGAAATGAGCGGCCGCCAGTCCGCTCGCGGGAACCGTGCGACGACGCGGTTCCCGTGTGCGGCCATATCTCGAACGCATCAGTAAATTCGCCAACCTGCGCATTTGGAGGACCCTATGAAACGCGCCTCGATGTTCTACTCGTTAGCTCTGCTTATGACCGCTATCTTGTCGCTTCCTGCCCTTGGGCAGATAACCCCGAGCGATGACGCCTACACCCTCACCAGTTCGCCCACTAAGAATTTCGGTACGGCAAACACTTTGGAGGTCGAGAGCTCTGGGGCGACCACCTTCATCCGCTTCGATCTCTCCGGAATCCCTTCCTCCGTCAACGGTTCGATGGTCGCGAAGGGGACGCTCAAAATCTTTGTCGGAACCGTTACGACTCCCGGCTCCTTCAACATCGATCTCGTCACTAGTTCCTGGGCCGAGAAGACAATCACTGCCAACAGTGAACCCACCCTCGGCAGTGCCGTCGCCAGCGCCATCCCGGTAACCACCGCCGACAAAGATCAGTACATCCTCGTCGATGTAACTGCCGCCGTGGTGGATTGGTTGAACGGCACGGCAAACGACGGACTCGCGATCGTTCCCGACGGCGCGGTGTCGTTCACACTGAACAGCAAAGAGACAACGACGACCAGTCATCCGGCGGAGCTCGACATTGTTTTGACTGGGCCGCAAGGACCTCCCGGATCGATCAGCGGTGTGACCGCGGGACCGGGACTGACTGGCGGGGGAACAAAAGGCAACGTAACGCTCAGCATGTTGACCAGCTGTTCCAAGAGTCAGCTACTGCAATGGAGCGGGAGCACGTGGGCGTGCAGCAATGCGGGTACGGGCACCGTCTCGGGCGTGACTGCGGGAACGGATTTGACCGGCGGCGGCACCGGCGGCAGTATCACATTGAATGTGGATACGACCAAGATCCCACAACTATCGTCGTCGAACACATTCACTGCTTTTCAGTCCATCACCGGCAACAGCAGCAATAACATTCTCAACGTCACGCAGAATGCCACGAGTGGCCCAGGCTTCGGCGTGGTCGGCACCTCCTTTAACAACAATCGCGGGCAGGCCGCGGTCCTCGGGCAGGAGATGGCGACCTCAAGCGCTGGCGTTTTCGGCGTCGAGGGCTTCATTGGCAGTCTGAATGGCGCCGGCGTCTACGGACAGGACAGCAATCCCCAAAGCTCGGTGGGAAATGCCACGGCCGTGTCCGCCGGCGTTTGGGGCGACTCCGGAGGCGGCACGACCGGAGTTCTCGGCACATCCACGAATTTCAGCAGCGTAGTGGGTCTCAATAGCAGCAGCGCGTCGGCTGCGATTTTCGCCGAGAATCAGAACACGAGCTCCTCAGTACTTGCTCCCGGAATTTTCGGCATTAGTTTTGCGCCGAAAGGAATAGCCGTGGTGGGCTCGGGTCCGGTTCACAGCAACAATTTCATCAACAATGCCGGGTTTAATCCTGCCGGAGTGGTCGGCGACTCGGCGGCGACCGGCGGTATCGGCGTGTGGGGTTCGACCGACAGCGGAACCAGCGTGTACGGCTCGACGAACACCGGCACGGGAGTGTACGGCCTGTCCAATAGCGGAAGCGGCGTCGTCGGGTCCTCCACAAGTCAAGCGGGAGTCGTCGGCACTTCGTCCGGCAGTGGAAATGCCGGCGTTTATGGACTTACCAACAACACGAACGGTGCCGACCCCGCTGCCGCCGTCTGGGGCGACGACCCCACGACGGGCGGGGGAAACTACGGAGTTTATGGTTACTCGCAAGCGGGAATCGGTGTTTACGGCGTCTCTGAATCCTCCAGTGTCTTTGTCCAAGCCGGCAGGTTTGACGCTCCCAACGGAGCTTATCCCTTCGCGGCTGTTGGCCCGTCGGGCAACTGCTTTGTCCAATCCAATGGCGATTTGGTCTGCACTGGCAGCAAGTCGGCGGCGGTTCCCCTTCCCGATAGCCGCTGGGTACGGCTCTATGCCGTCGAGTCGCCGGAAAATTGGTTCGAAGATTTCGGATCCGGCACTCTTTCAAATGGGAGTGCGTCTGTCGCGCTCGACCCGACCTTCCGGGACACGGTTACCTCGTCTCAGGACTACCACGTGTTCCTGACGCCGCGGGGGGAATGCGAAGGCCTGTACATCGCGAGCACAAATGCTTCGGGTTTCGAGGTCCGCGAACTTCATCACGGGAAGTCAAACATTGCCTTCGACTATCGCATTGTGGTGCGGCGAAAGGGGTATGAAAACATCCGGATGGAAGACGTAACCGAAGTGCAAAACCACCTGGCCGCCAAGAAGGAGATATTGCGGCAGCCCCATCACAAGCCGGCGATCGTTGAACCCGCCAGCAGCCAGACCAGGGCGGAGGTGGAGCTCCCGGTCCCGGTGCGTCCCAATCAGTCGGCGCATCCGAGCAAGCTGCCAACGGTGCTTCCGGTTCAACCGCCGCCCTCGACCACAAAACGATAAGAGCGTCGGAAGGACAGCGCCGAGGGGACTCGCGAAATAGGCAACTCATCAAACCATTTGCGGGAACCGCGTAACACGGTTCCCGCATTTGCCGGAGGTTATCGGGGCTTTCGAGCTGCTTATGTTAGACCTTATGGGCAATGCCCCGTCGCAGTTCTAGAGTTGTCCTACTGAGTTGTTCTACTGAAGTTGGGTGAGGCCGGCGCAGGTATCGTGGTCTGGGATTGCGGCGCCGCTCGGATCGTAGTGAATGACTCCATCTTCAACGGAGCAGAAGCTGCGGTTACCGCTGCCCGGGATGGGCATGGCCGTAGCAAAGTATTGGCTGACGGGCGCGGTGCCGATGCCGGTGGCGGTGAAGTTGTATCCACTCTTGGTGCCGGAGGCGAGAAGCGTGTCGATGAGGCAAGAGCTGGTCGGGTCCGGAGGAGCGCAGCTGACGCCACCGAGCGCAGTCAGAGTCGGAGAGAACCCAAGATCGGCGTAGTTGCTGTAGTAAGTGATCTCGGCGGTGTTGATGGTGCGCAACGATCCAACCGCGGAAGCTTCATTGGCGGCGACACGCGCCTGGAGCAGGTTCGGGATCGCGATGGCGGCAACGATCAGGATGATCGCAACGACGATCAATAACTCGATGAGCGAAAAGCCTTGCTGATTCCGTTTGCTGTTTTTCATAGCGAGTCTCCTCTGGTTACCTAAGTTACTTTCTGTCTTACCTGGTTCGGTTCACTTGTCGGTGAGGGGATCGCCCGATGCATTCCTAAAATGCAACCTCGAGTCCAAATTGATTGCACATACTAATCAATCGCTTGCGGAGGCCTGCCTGTAAGCCATGTGAAAAGAGTTGCGCATGGACTGTGGGAGCTGGGGAAAAGCTCAGGAGCGGTTGAAGGACCGACGTGGTTACCTTTGGTGTGTAAGCCATTGGGGAACAGGTGCTTGGCCGGATGCGACCGATCGCGCGTCGGTCTCTGAAATTGAACATATTGTTTGTACCTGTGTCACATCACCGCCACGCGTACTCTGCTAAACATAACTAGATCCCCGGAATCCCCTCCGATTCCAAGTCGTTCGACGCAAGGGGATTGGTATGTGTGGTGGTAGTAAGTCATTTCTGGTTGTCTTCTTCCTTCTTATAACGACTGGAGTCTGGGCTCAGGATGCGTCCACGGGTGCGTTGCGTGGCCTGGTACTCGACGCTCAGGGCGCAGTGGTCACGGATGCGGACATCGTCGCCATTCGGGTAGAGACAGGCATCCGCTATCACTCGGCAACGGACTCGGAAGGACGGTTCAGGTTGGACTTGCTGCCTCCGGGGCAGTATTCGGCGCGGGCGGAGGCGGAAGGAATGTCGCCGCAGATCTCTCCAACGATTCGTGTGGAGGTTGGGGCGGAGTCGCTGGTGACGTTCAAGCTGAAAGTGGCTGGTCCAAAGGAAACCATCACGGTGTCAGATGCGCCGCGGATTGTTGAGGCGAATCCGAGTTCGGTGTCGGTGCTGATCGACGACCGCGCAATCAAGGATCTGCCTCTGAACGGGCGGAGATTCACGGACTTGTTACTTCTGGCGCCGGGCGTGACGCAGGATCCACGGGGGCTGACGTCGGGGTCAAATGGCGATTTTTCGTATGGGGGGATTCGTGGGTACAACAATAGTTTTCTGGTCGACGGTGCGGACAACAACAATGGGTTCTATGCGCAGGCGATGGGACGGTATCGCGCACCCTATCAGTTTTCCGACGAAGTGATACAGGAGTTCCGCGTGCAGTCGAGCGGGTACGGGGCGGAGTCAGGGCGGGCTGGCGGTGCGGTCGTAAACGTCGTGACTAAGTCGGGTACGAACCAGTGGCACGGCAGCGGTTTTTATTTCCTGCGCGATAGTGCGTTGGGCGGAGCAGCGCCGGCTTTCCTCGGTTTCAATCCTGACGATCAGCAACATCAATTCGGAGCCACGGTCGGGGGCCCGATTCAGCGGAACAAGACGTTCGTATTCGCAGGTTACGATCAGCACATTTTCCATGTCCCGGCGGTGGTGCAGTTCGAGAACGGTGCGACCGTCGTCGTGCCGCAGTTGGGGACGAATCTGGCTCCGGGAGACTACGAGATCTGCGATCCGGCGATCGGAGGAATGGCTTGCGACCAGAGTCTGGTGTTGGCCTCCGCGGCGCAGCTCTCGCAACAAGGCGGGACGTTTCCCGCGAAAATGTTGGGAGATGCGGGATTCCTGAAACTGGATCGAGTGTTGACCAGTCGCGAGCATCTTTCGGCGCGGTTGAGTACGTCCCGTTATTACGGAGCGAATAATGTTTTCCTGGATCCGGGCAGCCCGATCACGAATACCTCGATCGGCGCCAATGGGGAAGAGATGGTTAATACCGAGAGTGCGTCGCTCAGCCTGACGAGCGCCCTCTCGCCGAAACTGACGAGTCATTTGCGATTGCAGTTTTCACGCGATCTGGAACGGTCGTTTCCAAATTCCACGGGAGTGCGGGCGAGAATCTACAGTTGGATCGACAGCCTTGGGCAATCGTCTATCCTGCCGCGGCAGACCCGTGAACACCGGCTGGCCCTGGCTGAGACTCTGAGCGTGAGTCATGGGAGAAACGAATGGAAGTTCGGCGGCGACGGGATGATGACGTGGGACTACAACTATTTCCCGTCGCTATTTGGCGGAGAGTATCTTTACGACGACATCTCGGTCGATCCCTTTACGTTTGTGCCGCAGCATCAAGGGTTAGTGTTGACGCCTCTTCGGGCGTGGGCGCACGACGTGCCGCGATACTATCTCCAGAATTTCGGGAATCCCGTGTCGCATCCGGACAGCAACGATGTCGCCGGGTTTGTTCAGGACACGGCACGCGTGACGCCGCATTTTACTCTGAGTATGGGGATACGCTATGACGTGCAGACATTTGCCAAGACGGGGTTCGTGACTAATCCGCTGTGGCCGGCGACGGGGCGGATGCCGCAACGGGAAAAGAACTTTGCGCCGCGCGTCGGTATCGGATACGCGCTTGGCAACGACCGTCCTTTGATGGTGCGGGCGGGATTTGGAATTTTCTACACGCGGATTCCACAGATTTATGAATCGGCGGTGATGAACGATAACGGGGTGAATAACAGTTTTCTGTTTCTCGACAACTCGAATTTCTACCAGTCGCAGGTCTTTCCGTCGTATCCAAATGCGGCTGTGAATTGTCCGCGGGGTCCTATCTCGTGCACGCTGCCTGATTCGTGGAAGCAATATGCGACGAATGAAGTCTCGGCCTTTTCGCCGGAATTCAAGACTCCGCGGGTGCAGCAGGGAAGTCTGAGCCTGGAGAGGGAACTGGCGGACGGATTCACCGGGACGTTGTCCTACTTATACGTGCATGGCGTGGATATGATTCGCGCGCGAGACGTAAATCTGCCGCCGCCGACTTACTACAGCTATCCCGTCTTTGACCCGACTGGCTACAACTTTCAAAATCAGCTCTACAGCGTGGCATCGTTTTCGACGTGGCAGACGAGTTACAGCATCAGTTGTCCATTTCCACCGTGTATCAACCCGCTCCAACGCCCGATCTCGCAACTTGGGGCTATCGATCAATTTGAGAGCGCGGCGTCGAGCGTGTATCACGGAGCCACGGTTTCATTGCACAAGCGGATGGCTGGGGGATTGTATTTCCGGTTGGCTTATACCTGGGCACATGCGGTCGATACCGGGCAGGACGCGCTGGTGGCGGGATCACCGCCGACTGTCCAGAACTCATACTCAACCAAGAGTGAGAAAGGGCCGAGTGTCACAGACCAAAGGCACCGTCTCAGCATTTCTGCGATCGAAGAGCCGCATCCGTTTGAAAAGGGCGCGCTCGGGACGATTTTCAATCACTGGAAGATATCGGGAATCATGGCGTACGGCAGCGGGCGCCCTGTGAACGCAACGGTGTCCGGTGATCCGAATCAGGATGGGAATACCAGCAACGATCGTTTGCCGAAGTATGGACGCAATGGTTTACTCGGCCCGGACTATGCCAGCATGGACCTGCGCCTCGGGAGAAAGGTGAATTTTGGGCCGCATTATCACCTTGAATTGAACGCGGAGTCGTTTAATCTTTTCAACCGCGACAATAAAAGATATGGGCTTATGGACAATGGTTTTTACAATTCGGCAGGGCAGTTCGTGAAGTACACGCAGCAAGCCGGAGCGGCATACTATCCGGCTTATTATCAGCAATCTGCAAGTTTCATGAAATTGACAAATTCCTTTGCTCCTCGGCAAATGCAGCTGTCCATGCGGTTGAATTTCTAATAGAAGAATGCAGATTCTTTCACAATCCACTTGACTTCGGGGTACATTGCTTGCCATAACTAACAGGTCTAGTTAAGACGGGTTGGGGGGTGTAGTCCGTTGGCGGAAGTTCGACTTCAAGAGGGTGAATCCCTCGAAAACGCGCTGCGACGGTTCAAGCGGAAGGTACAGACTGAGGACATTATTAAAGAAGTAAAGCGTCACTCGTTTTACCTGAAGCCCGGCGAGCGAAAGCGAGTAAAAGAAGCGTTGGCTCGAAAGCGCAGCCGCAAGAAAGCGCGTAAGGAACAGGACTAAGGTTTTAGAACCAGTTTTTTAGAACCCAAGACGGGCCGTTCGCCGGAAAAATAAATGGACGGGCGGCCCGTTTCTGCAGCAAAACTTGTTTCACTCTTTCCCGGCAGTTGTTGTGATTTTCAATCAGTAACCACGCGGTGCACACTGCGTGGCGGGCCGAATCCAGGGTTAAGCATGAGGGGGATGTAAATCTCCTGCACACGTTGTGAGCCGGATCCTTCCCTATTCGGGTCTCCCGTGTTGAGCAGGGACGCGGAATGGGAGCGCCTTCTCAATGGAATACCAGGACAAGATTTTGAAGTGTATGGACTGTGGCACGGATTTCGTGTTCACGGCGGGTGAACAGCTTTTCTTCCACGATAAGCAGTTCAAGAACGAACCAAAACGCTGCAAGAACTGCAAGGGCAAGCGGGTGGCCGTGTTAGGAGCCACTTCGCACGCACCGTCGCGCGGGCATTCGTACGCAAAGACGGAAACGCGAACGAACTGCTCGCAGTGCGGGAAAGAGACCACGGTACCGTTCCGGCCGACGCAAGGGCGTCCGGTTCTGTGCCGCGAGTGCTTCCAGCACGGGCGGCAGGTCGCGAGCGCCTGATTTTCCGCAATTGCTGAAGATAAAGACAAGGTAGAGCTGGCCAACGGGATTACTAACCTGCTTGGCGCTTGGTTTCCTGCGCCTTGGAAGCTGAGGTCTTGGTTTGCAGTTGCTTGTCGGCGTGACTCTTGTCGGCGTGACTGATGAGCAAGGCTTCCACCTGGCGCACCAAGTCAGCGATACCGAGAGGCTTGATCAGAAGCGACGCGGAGTTTTCTCCCGCCCAGTCTTCCCCGTCGCGGGGCTTCGTGCCCCATCCGTCGTCACTCGGAGGGCTGCTCGGAGGAAACGCCGTGAGCAGTGCGGTTGCTGGCGCGTAGCTCTTACGCCGCGCCGCGCGGATCACTTCCAGGCCGGCCTCATCTGTTTCCATGCGCAAATCGCTGATTACCATGTGGTAAACACCCGCGTCGATCCGGGCAAACGCTTCGGCGGAACTTCCTGCGGTTTCTACTTCGAACCCGTTGATTTCAAGAACAGCTTTGAGAGTCAGAAGGACGGCGAGATCGTCGTCGACGAGAAGAATACGGCGTTTCATCGTGCACCTCTGTGGGGAGTGGAGATGCAGTGCACCGCGGAATGAGCCCGCAAAAACGAAGTGATCGCGGAGTTCAGCCACGGCTTCCAGTCGTTTAGTATAGGAGCGTGGCTCGTTTCTACATAGAGAATTTTGGCTGCCGTGCGACGCAGGCCGATGGGGCGGCGCTGGAGCGTCAGTTCGTGGAGCGCGGGTTGCAGCGCGCCGCGACGTCACAGGAAGCCGAAATCGTGGTGCTCAATACCTGCACCGTGACCGAGGGTGCCGACAAGGACGCGCGCGCGTCGATACGGCGACTACAGCGCATAAATCCGGATTGCCGGATTCTGGTTACGGGTTGTTACGCGCAACGCGCGCCAGAAGAGTTGGCCGCACTGCCCGGTGTGACATGGGTGGTGGGGAATTCGCATAAGCATCGCGCAGCTGAGATTGCGACTCTTTCTTCTGTTGTCCCGTCTGCTCCGTCGTCCTCCACGTCGGGTTTTGTGCCATTACAGCAACTCTCGGGGGAGCCCAACATTGTTGTGGGTGACATTTTCGCGCACACTGAACTTCTGGCCGCTCCGGTATTTGAGGCCGCTAACGAGCGCACGCGCCCCAATCTGAAAGTGCAGGATGGATGTGACAACCGCTGCTCGTTCTGCGTGATTCCGTATGTGCGGGGAAAGAGTCGTTCGCTGCCGATGGAGCGCGTCATTCAGGAAGTGCGGACGCTCGTCGAAGCGGGCTACCGCGAAGTGGTGATTTCAGGGATCAATTTGGGGCGGTGGGGAAGAGACCTGGACGGCAGCTCTCAGCTCTCATCTGTCAGCTCTCGGTTAAATCCAGCGACCGGCAGCCGTCGGCTCGAAGCTCTGGTTCTTGCCATTCTCCAGGAAACTTCTCTTGAGAAATTGCGCATCAGTTCGGTCGAACCCATGGATTGGAGCGATGAACTCATTGAGCTGATGGCGTCGTCCCCACGTATTGCCAAGCACGCGCATGTACCGCTGCAGTCTGGGAGTGACGCTGTGTTGCGGCGCATGCATCGCAAGTATCGTCCATGGCATTATCGGGAAAAAATTTTGAAGATTCGGCGGGCCATGCCGACGGCTGCGATCGGTGCCGATGTGATGGTGGGATTTCCGGGCGAAACGGGAGCGGAATTTGAAGAGACGCGGAGGGTGATTGAAGAGCTGCCGTTTACTTATCTGCACGTGTTTACTTATTCGCCGCGGCCTGGAACTCCAGCGGCGGCCGAGTCACGGCAGGTTCCAGTTGCCATCGCCCGGGAACGCAATCGCATACTGCGAGAGCTCGCGTCCAAAAAGAAAGCGGCGTTCATGCAGTGTCTCGTTGGGACTGCGGTCGAGGCGATCACGCTACAGTCCGTCGGCGGGGGATTCACCGAGGCGCTCACCGATAATTATCTGAAAATGAAAATTTTGGGGCGGCACGAAGCAAATCAGTGGATGAAACTCAGAGTCGAAAGTGTGCCCGGCGAAATGTTGGCCGGAAGTCCGACCGCGATGCAGACGGTGAATCCATAGTGACTCAGGAGTGCACCGACGGTAACAAACGCATTGACCGCTAACCCTTTACGGCTTAGGATTAGTTAATTCAAGAAATGCGGGAGTGATCTGAAGCCATGTCACAGTCGGCGTTTCGATCTGTCGTTTGTTGCATGCTCTTAATCCTGTTTCCGGCACAGATGATGCTGGCGGGAGAGCAGGCGTCCGCCATGTTGTATACGAACGGCTCAGCTTGGCTAAACGGGAGCGAGGTGCCGAAATCGGCAGCCGTGTTCTCCGGCGATCTGTTGCAGACGCGGACCGATTCGACGGCTAGTATTCAGTCGAATGGTTCGAATGTGATGGTGCTTGCCGATTCGCTGGTGAAATTCGAAGGACCCGCGGTCGAACTGCAGCACGGCTCGGTCCGTGTCACAACTTCCCGCGGAATGGAAACTCGCGCTGGCGATGTAACCATAAAGCCGGCGGGCGCCTCCTGGACCGAATTTCAAGTGACAGACCGCGATGGCCGGGTGCAGATTGCAGCCAACAAGGGCGACGTGACTGTTCAGGACGACAAGGGAACGACCACAACAGTCACCCAAGGGCAAGAGACCACGCGCGACGACACGGCGAGTCCGGAAAAGAAAAAGAAAAAGCGTCGCAAAGGAGACGGGGCTGCGCCAGCGGCTGGCGGTGGAATCATGAGTTCAGCTCCGGTCGTCTATGGCGGTTTGGCGGCCGCAGGAGTAGTTGGTGGGATCTGGGTGTGGATACAGCACGAGCCACCTGTGAGTCCCTCTTGCCCGACGCAGTGTCCATAAGTTTCTTACGAGCAAATGCCAACGAGCGTTTGCCGATGAGTTCTGGGGTGGGCGACTGAATTCATGTCGCGCTACGTTTCCTACCGAGATTTCGACTGGGTCCTGATGGGCTTTGTGCTGGCGATCTGCACGCTTGGCGTGCTGCAGATCCACAGCGCGACTGAGCACACCAAATTTGCCGGTGCCCACATCAAGCAGGTCTACTGGATTCTCGCCGGTGTGGGAGCGATGTTTCTCGTCAGCCTCCTCAACTACCAGGCCCTCCTTGAACAAATCCACTGGATGTATGTCGTCGCACTGGCGTCGCTGATTGCCGTGCGTATTTTTGGGCAAAAATATCTCGGTGCGCGACGCTGGATCAAGATGCCGTGGAATATCCACTTTCAGCCGTCGGAGTGGGTGAAGCTGATCCTGATTCTGGCAGTCGCCAAATATTTTGCGGACTTACAGGAGCGGGAACTGTCGTGGTCGGATTTTCTTAAGGCGGGAGCGATTGTTGTGTTCCCGATGATTATGGTCCTGGCGCAACCGGATTTGGGAACCGCTTTGACCTACTTGCCAGTTGCGATCATGGGGTTGTTTCTCGGCGGCCTCCGCTGGAAACAGGCGCTGATCGTGTTGATGGTCGCCGGATTGCTGGTTCCGGTGGCCTGGATGAAAGTTTTGAAGTCGTATCAGAAGGAACGGTTGACGAGCTTTATCAGTCCGGATGCGGATCGACAGGGCTCCGGATATCAGGTGAACCAGTCGCTGATCGCGGTGGGGTCGGGCGGAATCTTTGGCAGCAGCCAGGGATCGCAGACACACCTGGCGTTTCTTCCCGTGCCGCAGACTGACTTCATCTTTGCGGCTTTCGCCGAGGAGCATGGGTTTATAGGTGCTCTCGGGGTACTGCTGTTATACTTCATAGTGCTGATGCGTTTGACCCAAAATGCACAAACGGCGCCCGACCGCGCCGGCGCATTTCTGGTGATGGGTGTGGTGGCTGTGCTTAGCTTTCACATTCTGGTCAACGTGGGCATGGTGGTCGGCTTTATGCCGGTCACCGGAATACCTCTGCCGCTCATGAGTTACGGTGGGTCTTCCGTTCTTTTCATGTTTTTGGCGCTGGGGATGGTAATGAACGTCAGGATGCGCCGCTTCGTGAACTAAGACGGTTTGGTGGAAGTTAGGGACGCGCCCTTCTCGACTGGTTTTACCGACAATGGGTTCGCCAGAGACGAGAACGGCGTCGCGTAACAAGATCAAGTAAGGAAGCAAGATTACGAAGGCCCTCGCGAAAAAGGAGGGCAGAATGCCGGCAGAAGTCGAAAAGCCGGACAGGATTGAAGCCAGTCAGGCGGGGAACGGCCCCCTCAGCGCGAGCGCGAGGGAGTGGCCACAAAACCTGACAACAGGCTCAAAGCGATCAGTGCAGACAAGCACCAACAATTCACTGCAGTGTAGGTCCCGGGCAGAACTCCGGGACCGCGCCTGCTCCCACCCGGAGCAGCGCTGAACGCTATCGATCCGTTGGTCCGCCTTGCGCTTCTGGTCCGGTGAAGAACAACCGGAGTAGAAATGAACAAGGAATTATTTGTAACGACCACGCCCCACGAAACCAAAGTGGGGATCACTGAAGACGATCAACTCGCCGAGATTTACCTCGAAAGAGAAAACGAATACACCTTAGCCGGCTCGATCTATAAAGGCCGAGTGACACGCGTGCTGCCTGGCATGCAGTCGGCATTTGTCGACATTGGACTCGAACGCGACGCCTTCCTGTACGTTTCCGATTTCATGGATCTCGAACAGCAGGATGAAGACCTGGACGAAGCCATTCCGGCGAATCGTCCGGCAGAGTCGCGTCCGCGCAACGGGCTGGAGGCTGGTGTTCCAGCGGATAGCAATGGACAGCTTGCCGGGACGGAGAGTGAAGGGGAAGAGACGTCTGCGACATCTTCCGACGCCTCGGGCAATACTGTTGGTAACACTGCCGGTGGTTCGCGCGACTTTCGCGGACGGCGACGCCGCCGTGGTCGACGTGGCGAGCGTCCAGAGCGGAGCGAGGGTCGTCCAGAAACTCGAACTGAGGTTCGAACCGAAACTCGAACCGAAGCTCCGAGCGAAATTCAGAGTGAGACCAGAATCCAGCCTCGAAGTGGAAGTGAAGGAAGAGGCGAAGCGAGGACCGACCACCGCCATGACCGCTTCAATCGCGGCGACCGCGGACGAGGTGGGTCGGATTCACGATTCCAGCGCTCAGCTCCGCCTGCGGTGCGCGCGACCGGGGACTACGATTACGGCCCGCCGCCGGGATATCAGCCGATCATTCTTCCGGGCGAGTCGATTTCGAAGTATCAGCGACAGGGCCAACCGGCGTTTTCGCATGTCGAACCTGCGGCGGAACAGCCAACTCCAGAACCAACTTCAACAACGCCGCCATCCGCGGCGATCACTTCGAGCTTTCCCGAGGACGAACCGATCTTTGCTACTGAGGTCGCCGAGCCGCTTCACGAACAGCATGAACACGAATCGCATGCGCATATCGACGAGCCGGTTTACGAAGAAGACGTGCGCAGGTCTGCTTCAACCTCTGCGCCGGAAGTAGCGGAATTCAGGCACGAGACGCAGTTTGTTTCCGAGAGCTACTCGGTTCCAGACGCGACAGGACATGAGACGGAGTTTGTGGAGTCGTCGCACTCCGAGCACGAACACGATGTTATCCACGCGCACGGCGCCGTCGAGGAGCAGGAGATTGAGGAAGAAGAGGCCGACTTGACGTCGTACGGGGAAGAGCCGGGCGACGACGAAGGCTTCGAGGAATTGGAAGAAGAGACACGAGCCGCGGGGGAGTTGCCGGAGTCGGCGGTGGAGCAGATCGCTCCGGTGCTAGCGGCTGGCGAGGAGGCGGTGGCGAACGGAGAAGCCGTTCCCGAAGCCGTGCTCGAAGCCGAGGAGCGTGAGGCGGAAGAATTAGAACTCGAAGAGGCGCAGGCTGAGGCCGAGGCGCTGCTCGACGCAGAGGCGATTGGAGACGGTACGGTTGACGCTAGCGCGGAAGTGCGCGGTCCAGCGCCTGAAGCGAGGTTGCTGCAGCGGACGCAGCGTCGTGGACCGGAACGTGGCGGCGATCGCGGATCGGATCGAGGCCGCGGACGGCGCGGTGGACGGCGATTCCGCAGTCGCGAGAATCAGGTTGTCCCGCAGATCAGCGAATTGCTCAAAGAGGGGCAGGAGATTCTGATCCAGATTGCCAAGGAGCCGATCGCGAAAAAGGGCGCGCGCATCACCAGTCACATCGCGCTACCCGGACGCTTCCTGGTCTTCATGCCGACGGTGAACCACACCGGTGTATCGCGCAAGATCGCCTCCGAAGAAGAGCGGCTGCGCTTGAAGCGGATCATCCAGAGTGAGCGCGAGAACGGAGGCGGCGGTTTCATCGTGCGTACCGCGGCCGCGGGCGCATCGGACGATGAGCTGCGGGCTGATATTCGCTTCCTCAAGAATCTGTGGAGCGAGATCAAATCGCGTTCGGACGACAGTAAGTCTCCGGCGCTGATCTATCACGACTTGAACGTGGTCGAACGCGTCTTGCGCGACCAGGTCAGTTCGGATTTCTCTGCGATATGGGTTGATACTGAACAGGAATACGAGCGCATTCTGCGATTTGCTAATCGATTCCAGCCCGGATTGGTGAAGCGCGTGAAGCTCTACACCAAGGAGACCCCGCTCTACGATCAGTTTGGACTGAACGAAGAGATCAACAAAGCGCTGAAGTCGAAGGTCTGGCTCAAGAGCGGCGGATACATCGTCATCAACCAAACCGAGGCGCTGGTTGCGATCGACGTGAATACGGGCAAGTACGTCGGTAAGACGGCTCGTCTGGAAGACACGATTGTGAAGACGAACGTCGATGCCATTAAGGAAATCGTGCGCCAGGTGCGGTTGCGCGACCTGGGCGGCATCATCATCATCGACTTCATTGACATGGATGAGCGCCGCAACCGCCAAAAGGTGATGCAGGCGCTGGAAGAGGCACTGCGCCTCGACCGCGCGCCATCGAAGGTCCTGCAGTTCAATGATTTCGGTCTCGTGGCCATTACGCGCAAGCGCGTCAAGCAGTCGTTGGAGCGGACGATCGGATCGCCGTGTCCTTATTGCCAGGCTACCGGCTTCGTGAAGGCGGTCAACACCGTCTGCAACGAGGTCTATGTCGAGATGCGCAAGATATCGTCGCATCTGGAGCATAGTGACGTGATGTTGCGTGTGAATCCTGAAGTCGCGAAAGCGCTCAAGGCAAATAACGCGAAGCTGCTGAACGAGATGGAGGAATTGACCAAGAAGACCATCATCGTGAAGTCGGATCCGGCGCTGCATCAGGAGCAGTTCGATATTCACTAAACAGATAGTTTAGGAACGCGGAATAGGCTCTTGGCGAGGGATGGGCATTAGCGGCCCATCCCTCACTGTTTTTGGGCGAGCTTTCGCGGAGAACAAAATGGCATTATCGATGGTATAATACCATTATGAATGCCAAGCTAAGCATCGACCGGGCGGGACGTTTGGTTCTTCCCAAGCCGGTCCGTGAACAGTTACAGCTGGAGCCTGGAGAAACACTCGAGTTGGAGTCGTTTGAGGACCACGTAGTTCTGCGCCCGGTTCGAGCCAATGGATCGATGTACAAGAAACAAGGTGTGTGGGTTTTTCGGGCAAAAACTCCCTTGAAGGCGTCCGTTGTTCGTGACACTATCCGACGCGTGCGCCGGGACCGCGAGGAATCAGTGTTGGGCCGTAAGCCGTGAAAACATTCCTCGACACATCGGTCTTGGTTGCTGCGTGCATTGAGAGTCACGAACATCACGAACGAAGCCATTCGCTTTTTGCTGGTGCAACCCCGAAAACTGTCTCCTGCGCCGCCCATAGCCTCGCCGAACTATACGCAACGTTAACTCGTTTGCCCGGAGAGCTGCGACTGAATGCGGATCAGGCTCTGTTGTTTCTCGAGTCAGTCGAGGAACATCTTGATATCGTATCTCTCGATGCGCGGGAGTATCGAGAGGCGATTCGAGCGGCTGCAAACGCCGGCATCACTGGCGGAACTATCTACGACTCTCTCATCGGTTCGTGTGCGATGAAGGCAAGGGCATCCACAATCTATACGTGGGACACTAGCGATTTTCGAAGATTGGGCCGGGAAATCGCTGAAAAAGTGCGAACTCCGTGATTACGACGCGGCGATGAGCTTTGCAGCTTCTGCGGTGCGTTCCCGCAGTTTTTCGAGTGAACTGCGCAGCGGTTCGCTGCTGGCTTGCGACTCGGCCTGTTCGCCGATAGTTATGGCGAAGGCATCGACAGCTTCTGCCAGGCGCCCGCCCATTTCGACCAAAAGGACCAGGGAGTCGGCGTGGAGCTTCCATACGGAACGCGAATTTCGCGTGCGCTTGAGTTCTTCGATTTCAGTGGTGATACGCGCGGTCACTGCGACCATGCGGAGAAGCATGCGGGCAGCGTCGGCGCGCGGCCCCGGCTGTTCAAGATAATCCGCTGTGTAGGCTTCGACCTCGGCGGGACTCAGCATCAGGTTGAAAAAGCGCATGGGCACGATCTGACGGAACTTGGGGTCGGCCACGCGCACGAAAACACGAATCGACTCCTCCACCCGCCGCAGCTTCGCTTCCTCAACCGATAGTGCCTGTGGCGTGATGGCCGCGGGCGAGTATTTGGGCACAAGCGCTGGAGCCGCCGCCGTGCCTCCATTCCCGGAGGAATGAGCGGCCGAGGCGTTGGCCGCCGGCGCCGAGTCTGAATGGGTGCGTCGTATCGGTGGACGGCGCTCCAGTTCTCTTTTCAGGCGCGATACGCGGCGAAATTTTTCGAGGGCTGCGCTGTAGTCGACTTTCAGCAGCGCGCCCTCGTTGAGAGCTGCAACATGCTCGACGGTGACTTCGACGCCGTCGACTGTGCTTAAGATGCTGCCGCCTAGTTCTTCGAGGCGATTGGCAAAGTCTTTAATCTCTTGTGTCGCGGCGGCAAACAGCGTGTGAAAACGATCGCCGAACGCCGCATTGTAAGGCGCCAGAGTCGCCAGCACTCCAGGATGGTAGATGGATTCTCCGAGCGACGATTTCAGATCGCGCACACGCGGAATAATGCCCGAATCCATCAGCGCACTGAAGTCCTGGAAGCGATTCGCCTGGTCGAGCAAGGGTCCGAATTCACGCAGTAATTGCACGTGAGATTCGGGCAACACGGGCACGTCAGACTCGGACAGAATTTCCAGCAGCGCGATTTCAAACGGTGACAACGGAATCGAGCCATCGAGACCATAGCCGCGCTGTTCCCACTGGCCGGCGACCCGGGGGTGACGGAATAAGAAGGTTGCGACCAGATCGGTCTTGTCGCGATTCGAGCCGGAATCGTCGCGATGGCGCGCAAAAAATCGCAACAGCGCCTCGGCAACCTCGGGATCGAGGTCCGATTGCACTCCGATTCGCAGCATGGCGGGCGTGATCGCCATGTCGAGAAGCCGTATCCAACGCTGCATTTGATCGAGCGTGGAGCGGACGTCTTCGACGTGGCTGATAACGTCAGGAGCGAGTTCAGCGGGCGCAGGTAACTCGCCGCCAAGCTGTTCGCTCAGCAGACGTTGGTAAAAGCCCTGCACGGTCGCCAGCAGTGCCAGCTCCCATTTGGGATCCTCAACCAAAATCAGCTCCTTCGAGTTCGCACAGTAGTGATGCCAAAATGGTGACCGTCCTTTTAGTAAAACCGAAAGGGAACAGCAAAGCAATGCGTTAGGTGGTTACGGAAGTTACGGAAGTGACTGCACTCTTCCCCTTCCCAAAACAGCGGCGGGAGATACGGGAAAGCCCCGTATTTACTGGAGAAATTGCGAGTCTTCGCAGGGCTAGCCGCAAGGTTATTGGAAGACTACCGTCTTGTTGCCATATAGCAAAACGCGGTTTTCGACGTGCCAGCGAACGGCGCGTGACAGAACGACCTTTTCCAGGTCGCGGCCTTTTTGAATCAGATTGTCGATCGTGTCGCGATGATGGATGCGGACGACATCCTGCTCGATGATGGGGCCATCGTCGAGTACCTGGGTAACATAGTGCGCGGTTGCGCCAATCAGTTTGACTCCGCGCTTAAACGCCTGGTGGTAGGGCTTGGACCCGACGAAGGCTGGCAGGAAAGAATGGTGAATATTGATCAGGTGCTCAGCACCCCAGCTCGCGATGAACTCGCCGGACAGAACCTGCATGTAGCGCGCCAGCACGATGAGACTGCAGTTGTGGTCGCGGACCAGGGCAAACTGCTGCTTCTCGACCTCGCGTTTGTTTTCTTTGGTTACGGGAAGCACGAAATAAGGTACGTGGTAAAAATCGGCGATGCGCTGATTGTCCGGATGGTTAGAAATGATCAACGGGATCTCGCACTGGAGTTCGCCGTTCTGGTGGCGATAGAGAAGGTCTTGCAGGCAGTGGTCGTACTTGGAAACAAAGATGGCGACGCCGGGGCGTTCGGCAGAGAGCGCAACGCGCCAGCTCATCTGAAATTCGCGGGCGAGCGGGGAAAAGCGCACATCGAATTCGGAGAAAGGAAAGCTAAAGCTGGAGATATCAAATTCAACTCGCGTGAGGAACAGATTGGATTCCTCGTCCCCGTGCTCATCATTGAAGAGGATGTTGCCGTTGTGTTTGAAGATGAAATCGGCGATCGATGCGACAATCCCCATGCGATCAGGGCAGGAGACGAGGAGGATGGCGGAGTTGTGCATCGCATTACTTCTTCAAGGCCTTCACAATCTCGCGCGCCGCGTTGGCGCCAGAGCCGCCGGTGAGGCCGGTCCCGGGATGGGTGCCATTGCCGCACAAATAGAGGCGCTCGATCGGCGTTTGATAGCGGGCCCAATCGAGTAGTGGTCGCATGGTGAAAAACTGATCGAGCGCCAACTCGCCGTGAAAGATTTGGCCGCCAGTGAGACCGTACGTTGTTTCGAGATCTTTGGGGGTGATGATCTGGTGGCGGAGGATCGACTGCGGCAGATTCGGCGCGTACTGAGCAATGGTCTTGACCACGGTCTCGCCAAGGGCAGTGCGCTCAGTTTCCCAGTCACTGTTTTTGAGCTTGTAGGGTGCGTACTGCATGTAGATCGACATCACATGCTGTCCAGCGGGCGCGAGCGACGGATCGGACAGAGATGGGATCGCGATCTCGATGTAGGGATTGCGCGAGAAATTGCCGTACTTCGATTCGTCAAAAGCGCGCTCCAGATAATCGATCTCAGGGCTGATCTGAATGCGGCCCTTGAGCAGATTGCCGTCGCCCTTGGCTTTGAGCGCAGTAAACTCTGGCAGCGACGAAAGCGCAAGGTTGATTTTCGCGACTGTTCCCATCGAGCGATAGTTCTTGATTTTCTGCACGAAATCCGGAGTCAGGTGCGAGGGATCGACGAGTCGCATGAGCGTCCGCTTGGGATCGGCATTCGAGACGACGGCCCGCGCGGAGATTTCCTCGCCCGATGTCAGCACGACTCCAGTGGCCACGCCATCTTTCACGCGAATCTCAGCGATGTCTGCGTCCGTGCGGATTTCCGCGCCGGCCTGTTTCGCCGCCGCGGCCATCGCTAGTGTGATTGCACCAGCGCCACCGACAGGGAACTGAACGCTTCCGGCGGGAGTTGGATCGGCCGCCGAGCGCAACATCAAAACGAGTGCGCTGCCCGCTGACCACGGGCCGAGAAATGTTCCGAAGATGCCGCGTGCGGCGATGGTCGCGCGCAGGGGTTCGGTGTCGAAGAACTCTGCGACAAGATCGGCGGCGGCCATCGGCCCCCAGCGCAGGACGCGATACAAATCTTTTTTGCCTAGATTGCGTATCGACCGCCCCGTCTTCAGCATCCCCCAGAGATCGCCGCTGTTTGGGTTGTCAATATTCGGAGGAGTGAGCGCGAGCGCCTCGCCGATAACCTTGCCGATCTTGCCGAGAGCGGCGCCGAAATCGCCATAGGAAGCTGCGTCTTTCTGTGACCACTGCGCGATTTCCTGAGCAGCTTTTTTTGCGTCGGAGTAGAGAACGAGCGCACGGCCGTCAGGAAGCAGCGAAACCGTATTTACATCCGGAGTGGTCAGCTTGAGGCCGTGCTGCTCCAGTTGCATGTCGCGGACAACGTCGGCGCGAAGCGGGCCGGCGTTATGCGCGAGCGTTGAGCAACGGAAGCCGGGATGAAATTCCTCGGTGATCGCAGCGCCACCGACCCGGGAGCGGCGTTCGAGAACAAGCGGCTTGAATCCGGCTTTGGCGAGATAGAAAGCGGTGACTAGACCGTTGTGTCCGCCACCGACGATGATGACATCGCGAGTTTCGGCCATGGGTTATGCCGCTCCGTCTTTCAGGATTTCGAGTGCCGCGAGTCGTCCGGGAGCGCCCATGATGCCGCCGCCGGGATGCGTCGCCGATCCGCACATGTATAAATTCTTGATCGGCGAGCGGAATTGAGCCCATCCCGCGACAGGTCGCAGGAAGAATAATTGTTCGAGCGAAAGCTCGCCCTGAAAAATATTGCCTTCCGTCAGTCCCCAGGTGCGCTCGAGATCAAGCGGGGTGACGACCTGACGGTGCAGAATGATGTCTTTGATATTCGGCGCATATTCGGCGATGGTGTTGACGACGTTGTCACCGAACTTTTCTTTTTCCGTGTCCCAATCAAGGCCGGGTGCGAGTTTGTACGGCGCGTATTGCACGAAGCACGAGAGAATGTGTTTCCCTGGCGGCGCAAGCGACGTATCCGTCAGCGTCGGAATCACCATGTCGATGTAGGGATGCGAAGACCAGTGGCCATACTTCGCTTCGTCGTAGGCCTTTTCCATGTATTCCACGCTTGGCGAAATGGACATAGCGCCGCGCAAGTGTGCGCCGACTCCGGGCATGCATTTGAAATTCGGCAAGCCGTCGAGCGCCATATTGACCTTGCCTGACGATCCGCGGAATTTGTAGCGTTTCACGCCCTCCATAAACTCGTCGGGCAGATGGCCGGGCTCGATCATTTTTGTAAACGTCAGTCGCGGGTCGACACTCGAAGAGACGACATCGGCGTAAATCTCGTCACCGTTCGCGAGCGCGACGCCGATGGCCTTGCCGTTTTTCACCATGATCTGCGCGATCGGAGCTTCGGTGCGGATCTCGACTCCGGCCTCGCGAGCCGCGTCGGCAATCGCATTTGAGATTGCTCCCGTGCCGCCGCGCGCAAATCCCCAGGCGCGGAACGCGCCGTCGATTTCTCCCATGTAGTGATGCAGCAAAACGTACGCGGTGCCCGGAGAGCGCACGCCGAGAAATGTTCCAATGATCCCCGACGCCGACATCGTGGCCTTGAGCACATCGGTCTCGAACCACTGATCGAGAAAATCGATGGCGCTCATGGTCATGAGCTGGACCTGGTTGTATTTGTCCTCGCTCGACATGCCTTGAAAGCGGCGTCCGATGAAGAGCAGCTTCATCAATTCTTTTGGATTTAAAGTCGCCGGGTCCGGCGGAATCATGCTCAAGATCGGCTTCACGAAGCGGCACATCGCCTGCATGGCTTTGCCGAATTCGTCGTAGGCTTCGGCGTCAACGCGCGAGTGGCGCGCGATTTCGCGATGCGTTTTGCCGTGATCGTTTACGCGCCAGAGGTGATCGCCGTTCGGCATCGGAGTGAACGTGCCATCGAGGGGGAGAATCTCAAGTCCGTGGCGGGGAAGATCGAGGTCACGAATGATTTCCGGCCGCAGCAAGGAGACAACGTAGGAGCAAACCGAGAACTTGAAGCCGGGAAAAACTTCTTCGGTGCACGCCGCGCCGCCGAGGATGTGGCGACGTTCGAGCACTAGCACTTTCTTTCCCGCCTTGGCGAGATAGGCGGCGTTGGTGAGGCCGTTGTGGCCTCCTCCGACGACGATTACGTCGTACTTCGTGCCACTCTTCGAACCGCTTGAAACCGGCATAATTGATCCAGAATTGACCCAGGCTAACCAAGAAAAACTTGCAGAATATGACTCGCCATTCTATCGAGAAAGTCCAATGTTGTCTCTACTTATGTGAGATCGCTGACCCTTGGTCAATCAGATTCGGCCCTTGCTGCGGTAACTTGCGGTGCATATAATCCGGCTTCAGGGATTGTTGAAAAAACGAGGACGCCTTGCCCATTGGAACTGCATTTCACGAGAGAACCTTCGCTCTCTGCCAGAGCCTGAATTACCGCGAGTGGTCGGGATACTACACCGTCAGCGTTTACGAAGTGCATCATGAGCACGAGTACAACGCGATCCGCAATGCGTGCGCTTTGATTGATATTTCGCCGCTCTACAAATATTTGATCACGGGCAAGGACGCGACGAAACTAGTGAACCGCGTGATCACGCGGGATGTCGACAAGGTCGCGGTGGGGCAGGTGATCTACGCGTGCTGGTGCGATGAAGACGGCAAGGTGATCGACGACGGCACCGTCACGCGACTCGAGGAAAATAAATATCGATGGACGGCCGCTGATCCGAGCCTGCGCTGGTTCCGGCAAAACGGCCTGAACATGGACGTCGAGATCGAAGATATTTCCGAGCAGACCGCAGCCCTGGCGTTGCAGGGACCGACATCGGCGAAACTTTTGAAGACGGTCGCCGATGCCGATATCGCGAACTTGAAATATTTCCGCAAGACGAGCGGAACGATTGCGGGCGTGCCGGTTGACATTTCACGAACCGGATACACCGGGGACCTCGGTTACGAGATATGGATACCCCTTTCGAATGGCGGGAGTGACGGGCTCAAAGTCTGGGACGCGCTGATGGAAAAAGGCAAGCAGTTCGACATTCACGCCGCAGGAATGCTGGCGCTCGATGTATCGCGCGTCGAAGCGGGCCTGCTGCTGATCGAGGTGGATTACACGAGTTCCAAGAAGGCGCTGATCCCGTCGCAGAAGTGTTCGCCGTATGAGCTGGGTTTTGGCAAGATGGTTCATCTGGAAAAAGAAAACTTCATCGGCAAGCGTGCTCTGGCGCGCGAGAACAAACAAGGCGTAGCGCGGCAGTTGGTAGGGCTCGAAGTGGATTGGGTGGAAGTGGAAGAGCAGTTCGACAAATTTGGCCTGTCTCCGGCCGCGCCCAGTCAGGCTTCACGCGTGGCGGTGCCGGTTTATTCTGGCGACAAACATATCGGGAAAGCGACGACCACGGCGTTCTCTCCGCTGCTCAAGAAGTTAATTGCGCTGGCGAGTGTGGGAACCGAGTATTCCAAGCCGGGGACTAAGCTGCAAATGGAATTGACGATTGAAGCGCAGCGGAAGCAGACGACGGCTACGGTGGTGCCGTTGCCGTTCTTTAATCCGAAGAGGAAGACGGCGACGCCGGTTTAAAAAATGATCTCGTCCGTACACGACAACCTACTCGTCTCTTACGAGGTTCACTGCGAGAAGCGGACGATCACTCTCCGCACCGAACATCGCGCGGAGAAAAAAGCGACCGAGTTCACGAATGTGCTTTTCGAGGGAGTTCACGGCTATCACTTCGAGAATGACGCGTTTGGAAACATTATCTTCGATGTGGCTGACGTTTCGGCAGACGAGTTTCTAAAAGAAAACGGCGGCGGGATCTCGGAATTGCGGCGCATGACCGGCCAGCCAGCTTGGGCAGAAGATCTTAGAGCAGCCCCGCAGTATATGAGCGAGCACGGGATCACGGCATTTGTCTTGTCTTCGTCTCTTGGCTTGTCTGGGTGGATTCTTGCAAAGAAAATGTCGATTTTCCCAGTTTCCACGCTGAGTTAGCGCGAGATCTAATTGTCCCGTTGCGCTCTGCGTTTCCCCGACCAATACAACCACACCCCAATCAACACCAGCACGCCGCAGCCGCCGACGATCTTCAGAACGGCGAGGGGCTTGTTCGGTTCATCCGGCGGCGGAAGAACGGAGAGCGCGATGGTGAACAGCGTCGTGGTAAATCCTAAAATCGACACCGCATAAGCAACCGGTTTCCCGCCGGGGACGCGAATTATTTCTGCTCCGGCTGGTTCGCTTTGTAGTTTGAACATCGATGCGAATAAATATAAGTATGGGATGAAGTATGTGATCACGCCCATGCTGACGAGCACGTCATAGGCGCCCTTGACCGAAGTGCCGGCTTGTCCGAGAAAAATGAAGATCGCGCCGATGATCGCTTGCGTCAGCAGCGCGACCCAGGGCGTGCCCCAGCGAGGATGGAGCGCTCCGAAGGAAGCAGGCAGATAGCGGTCGATACCAGCTACGAATGGGAGCCTCGCGACTGCGGCCAGATAGGCGCCGGAAGCTCCGATGTTGCTGAGTGCGATCAGCAGAGCCGCGACTGGAAGGAACCATGGCAGACCGACGCGATCGGAAGTTTTGGCGATTGCCTGCACCAGTCCTTGCAGATCGTTCACTTGCGAGGACGGCAACGCGAGCAGAACGCAGATCGTTCCGATGATGTAGCAGAACGCGACCGTCAGTCCAGCGGTAAACAACGCAAGTGGGATGGTGCGGCGCGCATCTTTGATTTCTTCGGCCATAAAAGATGCGGTTTCGCATCCTCCAAAGGCGAAGGTCAGCACCGACCAGAAGATGATGTCGTTCAGCCGCATGCTTGGCATCAGTGTGTGCAAGGAGAAAGTCGTGGCCGATCCGAAGCGGTGCCAGGCGAGCAGGCCCATGCCGACGACGATCAGCACGGGGATCCACATGGCGAGCGCGCCGACGTTGTGCAGCCACTTGCCCACGTCGAGACCGACGATGTTAAGCAGCGTCGCGGCGCCGAGGGTGAGCAGCGCAAAGACAATGTAGAAAGTGCGATTCGCGGAGAGGTGCGACCATTGCGCTTGCCGAATAAAGAGCACGTTACTGGCGGCGAAATAGAGCACGGCTGGGAAGTAGGGCAGGTTGCTGGTCCAGTAAGTCCAGGCGGCCATGAATCCGGAGAAGTCGCCGAAGGCCCGCTTCGACCAAACGTAGAGTCCGCCTTCGTTCGGATAGCGCGACGAAAGTTCGATCACCGATAGCGCAAGTGGCGTGTAGAAAGCCAGCCACGCGCCGATCCAGATGACGATTGAACTCGGGCCTGCCGCGGCGGCGGTGGCGATCCATCGCAGGCTGATGCCGGTGACGACGTAGAAGAGCAGCAAGTCGCGGAAGCCCATGACGCGCTTCGGGCGGTTGGGGTCGGCTGCTTCGGCGATGGACAGGCCCACGGCGGGCATCGCATCGCGGCTAAGTCCGGATTGCGGTCGTGTTTCTGGCCCTGGGTCGCTCACGCGTCGGTGTCACATCACCTACTAGTAGTGAGCCGCTAGGATTACAGAGAGGCGCTATATGGGCAAGATCAATCTCAGCCAGCACGCTTAGCCAGCGAGTCTTGTGGCGTTCTTGCGTTTCCAGAACAGATATCCCGGAACACCGGCCGCTACAATTGCGGCTCCCCAGAACGCCTCGACTGGCCGTTCGATGATTGTGTTCAAGGTCCAGGCAACGCCTACGATCACGTAGATTGCTGGGAGCCATGGGTATCCAGTGCAGCGATAGGGACGGGGCACGTCAGGCCGCTTCCAGCGCAGGATGAACAAGCCGATGACGGTGAGCGTGTACGACAGCACCATGCCGAATATGACGTAGGTGTAAAGCTGATCGTAGCGTCCACTCAGTGTGAGCGCCGCGGCCCAGATGCCTTGGCCAATCAGACTGAAGGCCGGAGTTCGCCACTTGGGGTGGATGACGGCCATGCGCCGGAAGAACACGCCGTCTTGTGCCATCGCTAGATAGACCCGCGATCCAGACAAGGTGCAGGCCGCCGCCGCGCTGAAACAGGAGATTGCAATCATGGCCGACAGCCAGATTGCAGCGGCGGGCGAGAACAAAGCAGATGCGGCGGCATGAGCAATGGTTTCGTACTTGGCCACTTCGGTCAGCGGCAGGGCGTAAACATAGACCATGTTCATCGCCAGATAAATCGCGCCCACGGCGAGCACACCCAAAACCATCGCGAGCGGCACATTGCGGCGCGGATCTTTGACTTCGCCGGCGACCCAGGTGATGTAGACCCATCCGTCATAAGCCCAAAACACGGCGATGAGTCCTACGCCTAGAGCGGAGATTAACTGGCCGGGAGATAGTCCCATGGTTATGCCGCCGGAGGTTTGCGTTGTGAAGTTCGACCAGTGTCCTTTGCCGATAGCAAATCCAAGGACGACAAAGACTGCCATCGCGGTGAATTTTGTCCAGGTCGAGATATTTTGCAGGAGCGCGCCCCAACGCAATCCGAAGACGTTGACGTAGGTGAGGATGGCGATGAGTAAGAGTCCTACGGCGTGTGCACGAGTGAAGACGATGGTAAATACCGCTTCGGCAAGGTGACCGTTCTCAAGTGTGGGATATGGGAGATTGATGTTTGCCATCACGTGCTGCTGCGACATCCAGGGCAAGATGTTGCCCATGTACGCGGCCGAGGCGACGGAGAGAGCCGCGATCGTGCCGCCATTGGCGACAGCGAAGAGCATCCAACCGTAGAGAAATGCGACCAGATCGCCATACGCTTCGCGCAGATAAATATATTGACCGCCGGAGTCGGGAAACATGGAACCGAGTTCGGCGAAGGCGACGCAGGCGCAGAGCGAGATGACTCCGCCGAGAATCCAGACGAGAAAGAACAAACTTGGATTAGGCAGGGGGCCGGCGATGTCTTTTGCGGTCAGAAAAATTGAAGAGCCGATGATTCCGCTCACGAGCAGAAGAACGGAATCGAGCAGACTGAGGCCACGGACGAGGCTCGGCTTTTGATCGGATGCTGGTCGTTGGTCGATGGTCGTTGGTCGTTCGGGATTCATCGTTCGTTCGAGATTCATCCCATGCCGAGTTCATCTGAGGATTCGAGCGGCGTTCCACAACGGCGGCAGATGACAGCCGAGCAATCGCCGCATGTTAGCGGATCGTTGACTTCGATGGCACAGACCGGGCAATAGAACGCAGCGGCAGGCTGTTTGGCTTCTGTGGCCGGGTTTGGAGCGCTCTCCATGGCGATTAGTGGCAAGCACGAAACTCTAACACGTTTCTTGTGAATGGCTCCGGCTGCTGGTGAATGGAGATGACTATTCCGGCGGCTTGCGCAGAATCAGATCCCCTTCGACCGGAAGAGAAATGGGGAACTGCCAGATTTTGTCTTTCATCCACACGCTGATGATGAAGTCTTCATGTTCTTTCCAGGGGCCGATCCATTTGTTCTTGGTTTCGAAGAAAACCCAGCCGTGATCTTCGGGATTGCCCGGAGTCAGCATGACGGTGTTCGGGTCGAGGCCCTGCGTGGTTACGAATTCGATGAACTCTGCTGCCGCTTTTTGGTACTCGCGCATGCGTGTGGTTTGTTCGTCGGCGATTTTCGGATCCTTCTTGATTCGGCGTTCGCCATCGAAGACAAACGTATCTACGTCGTTCTGTAATTTGGTAGTGAGTTCGGTCGGATCGATGTAGGCCTCGAGGACGTCGTGATGACGGACGAAGTCGATCCGAACATCTGCGGGAAATTCAAACTTGCCTTGTCCGGTGTAGGTCGCGCTCACATATGCGCCGAGAAGGTGATAGAAGCGGTGGCGGCTCTTTGCCAATTCCTGAGAATCGACGACGAGGGCGACACTCAGGTCGCGCTCGGTCATTGTCCAGCGATCATGGCCATCGTCGGTTCGTTCGAAGGTGCAACCCGGGGCTCCGGCAGTCCAGCGAACGGACGGCAACTGCTTCTTTTCCGCGGCCAGTGGGACGGAAGACAAAATCGAAATGATCGCGACCGCAATTGTTGTATGGATTGTTGTCTGGAAAGAACGCGTCATTAGTGGTGAGTGTATCGCTTCTGCGCTAGCCTCGTCACCGTTTGCCTGGGGCGCGGCGGGCCAGATTCACGGGGAAAATGTGTTAGATTGAAACAGGTGGGGCGCGTAGCTCAGGTGGTAGAGCAACGCCCTTTTAAGGCGTGGGTCGCAGGTTCGAATCCTGCCGCGCTCACCAAAATTTGGCGAAACAGCCCTCCTCCCGGAGGGCTAAGTCGTTTTAGGAGTGCTTCGCTGCCTCACTTGATTGAAACTCCTGGAGCCTGAATTCTGAATTCGAAACTATGACTACGATTCGTTGCAGTGCTGTTCTTTTTGACCTGGACGGTGTGCTTGTCGATTCGACTCCGGCGGTGGCGCGCGTTTGGCACGGATGGGCTGTGGAACATGGTTTCGATCCGGAGACTGTGGTGAACCTAGCGCACGGACGTCCGAGTCGAACCACGATCCGCGAACTGCTGCCGAACGCAGATGTCGATCTCGAAGATCGCGAGGTAGAGCGCCGGGAGATTGAAGACCTCGACGGCATGATTTTGCTGCCTGGTGCGCAGAGACTGCTCGACAGGCTGCCCGGGGGCCGATGGACGATTGCGACGTCGTGCACGCGAGCTCTGGCCGAGGTGCGGCTCCGAGCAGTAGGGCTGCCCGTTCCAAAAACGATGGTGACCTCCAGTGAGGTCAAGATTGGGAAGCCCGATCCTGAACCGTACGTGAAAGCGGCGGCGAAACTCGGGTTTGCTGCCTCTGAATGCATTGTTGTCGAAGATGCCCCTGCCGGTGTTCGGGCTGGCAAGGCCGCCGGTGCCCGCGTGATTGCCTTTCTTACGACCATGGAGCGACGCGAGCTTGAAGATGCCGGCGCCGATTGGATCGTGCCAGACGCTTCTGCGATCACCGCTCACAGTGACGATGATCACGGTTTACGGCTCGAGCTGGCGCTATAAACCAAATGTCGCTGAAACGTAATCGAAAGCTATTTACGGGTGGCCGTCCGCTCAACTAGAATCCTCGCTTCGTTGAAGCCTGCTGCGCTTTCGCTCGTCCCAGTTCCGGATGGGAAAAAGTTTTGACCGCGCTGCAAAAACACAATGGCACCAAAGACAGGGAAACCTAAAGGCAGGGAAACTTGATCATCGGTGTGCCGAAAGAGATCTACCCGGGAGAACGGCGGGTTGCGTTGGTGCCGTCCGTCGTCCCGACGCTGACCAAAGCTGGTTTCGAAGTCCACATACAATCAGGGGCTGGAGTTGAGGCGGGCTACATCGACTCGCTCTATGCCGACAAGGGCGCGAAGATCAGTCCTGATCGCGCTGCTGTATTTGCTGCTGCCGACGTGATTGTGCAAGTCCTCTGCTACGGCGCCAATGATCTCACTGGCAGGCAGGATGTGCCGTTGTTCCGCCGCGATCAGATGCTGGTTGGTTTTCTGCGACCCTTCGGGCTGAAGGAAGTTCTCGAGCAGATTGCGGCCGCCGGCGTCACCTCATTTTCGGTGGAGTTGATGCCGCGCACGACTCGGGCGCAGAGCATGGATGCCCTTTCTTCCATGGCAACCGCCAGCGGATATAAAGCGGTGTTGATGGCGGCCGACAACAGCCCACGCATCTTCCCCATGCTCACGACCGCGGCCGGGACCGTGACTCCCGCTCGCGTGTTTGTGATTGGCTGCGGCGTCGCCGGCCTGCAGGCCATCGCGACCTCTCGCCGCCTTGGCTCGGTGATCTCCGCCTATGACGTGAGGCCGGCAGCCAAGGAACAAGTGCAGAGCCTCGGCGCCCGTTTTGTCGAACTGCCCATCGAGGCCAAAGATGCGCAGGATGCGCGCGGATACGCTCGCGCACAGGACGAAGACTTCTACCGCCGGCAGCGCGAATTGCTCGGAAAAGCTGTACAAGAAAGCGACGTTGTCATCACGGCGGCTGTGATTCCCGGAAAGAAGTCGCCAGTCCTTGTGACGGAAGACATGGTCAAGGGAATGAGCC
Organism: Terriglobales bacterium; assembly: GCA_035308395.1. Lineage (GTDB taxonomy): Bacteria > Acidobacteriota > Terriglobia > Terriglobales > Acidobacteriaceae > Acidiflorens. Next base: position 121,004 of record DATGGT010000123.1, on the reverse strand, counting down.
ACGGCTCGGTAATCGTCGATCTAGCTGCTGAGCGTGGAGGGAACTGCGAGATCACCGAAGCCGGCAAGACCGTAGTCAAGCACGGCGTGACGATAATCGGAGCCGTCAACCTGGCGTCTGGCGTGCCCTATCACTCGAGCATGATGTATGCGCGCAACATCACCGCGTTTCTGACTCACTTGATCAAAGATCAAAAGTTGAATCTCCATCTCGAAGACGAAATTGTTCGCGAGACTCTGCTGACTCGCGGAGGAGAGATCGTGCAGGCTCGGGTCCGCGAATTCCTTGCCTTGCCGGCACTGGTCAATCAAAGCTGAGCGAACAGACTTCAGGGTGATCGGACTTAGGAAAGAGGGAAGATGAATAGCAGTTCGAATCTGATCAACGCACTTTTTATATTTGTGCTCGCTGGATTCATCGGATTTGAAGTAATCCGGCGGGTTTCGCCGCTGCTGCATACTCCGTTGATGTCGCTGACCAATGCTTTGGATGCGATCGCGGTGGTCGGCGCGATCATACTCGTCGGCGAGCATAAGACCACGCTCTCAGCTGTCTTTGGATTCATTGCGGTGGTCGCCGCTACAAGCAACATCGTCGGCGGCTTCCTGATTACAGATCGTATGTTGAAGATGTTCAAATCAAGCCGCCCCGCGGCCAAAACGGCGGCGAAATAATGACTCCAGAACTTGCGGGAAGTCAGATCGTTATTGAGATTCTCTATCTCATTGCCAGCGTGTTGTTCATCCTCTCGCTGAAGTGGATGAGTTCGCCCACCACGGCTCGCCACGGTATCTGGGCGGGCGAAATAGGGATGTTGCTGGCGATTTGCGGCACCCTGCTGCATCACGGAATCGTCGACTACCGCCTGATCGCGATTGCGCTTGTGCTTGGTACCATCATCGGCGTTCCGCTTGGACGAGTGGCGATGACAGCAGTGCCGCAGCGAACCGCGCTCAGTCACGCTTTTGGAGCGCTCTGCGTCACGCTTGTGGGCTCCGCCGAATTTTATCTGCGGACACCTGACATCTCACGTTTCATGATGGCGGTGTTGTCGCTAGAGGTTATTCTTGGCGGACTGACGATTACCGGGAGCTTGATGGCTGCCGGGAAATTGCAGGAGATCCTCCCGCAGCGGCCGTTGACCTATAAAGGACAAAATCTCGTTAACTTCCTGCTCCTCGGCGCCGCGCTGGTGATCGCCGTCTCCCTGGTCATGAATCCGGGGGCGCGCTCGTTGTTTCCGTTCATGGTGCTGATCGCGCTGGCGTTCGGTGTGCTCTTGATTATCCCGATCGGCGGCGCCGACATGCCGACCGTCATCTCGTTGTTGAATGGCTATGCGGGCTTGTCGGCCGCGGCCATGGGCTTCGTTCTCGACAGTAAGTTGCTGATTATCGCTGGCGCTCTCGATGGATCGTCGGGTCTTATTCTCTCGATCATCATGTCGAAGGCGATGAATCGTTCCTTCACCAACGTCTTGTTCGGGGCCTTCGGTCAAGTGCAGACCGCGGCTGCCTCCGGGGAAGAAGCGAAGCCTGTTAAAAGCGCGACGCCGGAAGAAGCCGCCGCACTGCTCACGGCGGCCAGCCGCGTCATCGTCGTTCCTGGGTACGGCATGGCGGTTGCGCAGGCGCAGCACAAGGTTCGCGAACTCTACGACGCTCTCACCAAGCGCGGAGTGGACGTCCGCTTTGCCATTCACCCGGTTGCCGGACGCATGCCCGGTCACATGAATGTGCTTCTCGCGGAATCCGACATTCCCTACGATCGCCTGATTGAGATGGATGAGATCAACGGCGACTTCCCGCAGACCGATGTCGCGCTTGTAATCGGCGCAAACGATGTCACCAACCCGGCGGCCCGTTCCGATGCCTCGAGCCCGATCTACGGGATGCCGATCCTCGATGTCGACAAGGCCCGCACCGTCATGGTCATCAAACGCGGCATGAGCCCGGGCTTCGCCGGCATCGATAACCCGCTTTACTACCTGGATAACACGCTCATGTTATTTGGAGATGCCAAGGCGTTTGTCGGAAGTATCGTGCGCGAACTCACCGGGGGACACGGGTAATCCCTCAGGAACGTCGAAGGCGCGGAATGAGGGCGCCGGTGGAGCGACTGTACTCTTCGTAATCTGGCCCAAAGGTCTTCAGCATAAACCGTTCCTCCATTCTGCTTTTTATCCAGAAAGCCAGCCACAGCAGGATCAGCCCGACCCATGCACGGATTTTGCCGAGTGTGATCGCGGTGCCGACCATTCCCAATAGAAGACCTGAGTAAATCGGATGGCGCACCCAGGCGTAAGGTCCAGTGCGAACCAGTTGATGATCGACCTTGACGCTGACAGCGCTGCTCCAGTTCGCTCCGATAGAAAACCTTGCCCATGTCGCGAACCCGAGGCCCAATGCCGTGAGCACGACTCCCAGGGTTTCTGCGGTGCTGTTGTGGGGATAGAGACGCCCTTGTAACCAGCTAAGGCCGGTGTAGCCCCCGAACGTTACGTAGAACGAGAGAGCAACAGGCGCGCCGTAGGTCAACCGGGAGCTAAAACTGGCGCGTTCCTGTGATCGCTTGGTCCAGAGCGCGGTAGCCAACCAAATCACACCAAGAATGCACCAAAGATCGGAACAGAGGTCCATCGCGGTCATCGTTCTTCTCCGTGAGTAAGGATACGATGCTACCGCGAAAAGGTTCCACAGAGGGCGATCGGCCGAGGACAATCAGCCAAGGACAATCAATGGATAACTGGGCTCCGTCTTTACGGCGGACCGTCCGGGGTTTTCGTGCGGAAGGAAGAAGCAAAGCCAGGTGAGATAGTTACGATCCGGCGGGCGGCAGTCTACTGAGAGGGGACCCGTAGCCTGCGGCCCGCCCGATGACTAGGCGGCTTTTTTGACCTGTCTTATCTTTGCCCAACGTGCTTTTTGAGCCAGAGAGATTCTCCGGCGGCCAGCTGCGGAGAGAACTCGCTTGACGCGGTGCGTCGCCCCTGTGCTTCCGGTCGAACTTCCTCGGGTTAGCTTTTCGAGAACCGAGATCGCTTCCCCCAGTTTCTGGACTTGGTTTTGTGCATCCCGGCGTTCCTCGCGGAGCCGGGTTATGGCCTTAGCAATGTTTGTCATTAAAATACCCCCTCGGGTAACTACAGCCCGCAATTGTATTACTAACTCGCCAGTTCTGTCAGGAATTATGCAGACAAAATTTGTATTTCGATACGCGGGAAGGGGAGTCGTATCGGCGAAGACGATGATTAAATGATGACCAGAGGACAAAAGCCGCTGCCACAGCGCGATTCAGACTCATCCCAACGCGGGCAGAAGGCTGGATGAACCGAACAAAAAGACAGCTCCGACCGCGAGGCTATAGATCGCAGTGAGTGCAGTCACGATGAATTGGAAACGCGGCATCCGTGAGCTGAAGCCGAACAATCCAACGGCCGATGCAGTCATCAACGTATTCATCACCAATAGGCCGGCGATAAAAATCAGGAGTCCAAGAAAGCCCTTCGCGATTCCGCCGAGATTGGCGGCGAGTAAGAAGATCATCAGTTGGCTGGGAGTCTCCGCGCCGAGCCCGTGGACCAGGCCGATAACGAGTACGGACTTCGCGTTGTAATTCCACGGCTTGTCGGCGGGGCGCGGTACGTCATGATCGTGCCAATAACTCGTCACTCTCCAGTTGATCCAGCGCGCCGCGCCAGCCATCAGATGGAAGCGACTGCGCGGGGCTTGCGTGCCACGAAAAAGGGATCCCAACACATAGACGCCGAGGACGAGCAGGGTCAGTCCGACGAGGCGCTCGGCGATGCGGTCGATGCCGTGGGGCAGAGAGAGTTGAAACACGATGACGGCACTACCGAGCACCGCTACCATCGCGGCGTGTCCTAGCGCGTAGAGCAAGCCGAGCCGCATGCCTGCCCAGCGATCACTCTGAAGACTCGTGATATCGGTGATCGCGGCGATATGGTCGTAATCGAAGCCGTGCCGGAATCCGAGGATGGCTGCTGATAAGAGTGCGAGCTGAAGGCTATTCGGGGTGAACATCGCGGATGTGAGCAGAGCCTCCACTGGCCTCTCATTGTTCCACACGACGTTAAGAATCGGAAATCGGCACTTGAAGTCAGAGGGGATTGGCGCCAAGCCGCTGTCGACGTCGAACCACCGAAAAAATGGAAGGTTACCCTCGGGGAACATTCCAGGGGAAAGTGCAATCAACAGAAGGTCTCACCGCTTAAAATCACCTATCCCTTGTAGGCGAGAAAACGGCTACAATGGCGTGAATCCAAAGCAATCGGAGGCAGCTGTGATGCTAAGGCAGCGGTGCGGTGTGTTTGCGGCGTGGACTGCGTTCTTCTTCTCGCTCGTGCCCGGTTTGTGCGCACAGGTAGCGACTGCTCCGAAGCATATCGGATTTCCGCAAGACTGGTCGCAGAGCCATCTCGTATTCAGCCGCGACGCACTAGCCAAGCACCCCGGCCTGGCCGATCGCGAACCGCGCATCCGCCAGCAGTTGATGCAGCGCTTCCCGGCTCCTTCGAATTCCACCTCGAATTCCTCCGTGACGCCATCGAAAGTATCCATTAAGCCGAAACCGAGACCCAGTCTCTACCGCGATTGGAATGTCGTTTTGGGGGGCAGGATTTTCGCGCACATGTTCCCCGTAAAATACTCTTTCGCGGACCCTACGGCTCCGCCGGATTGCACGAATGACTACGCTGCGTTCGGATTGTCGGCACCCGAGGCCCCCGGTGTCGGAGGGGGCAACGCCAATCTCGTCGGTTTCAACAATCTCTATTCCGGCACAGCTCCGGTTGGGCTGTGCGGCACGGCTCCATCACCCCTTTTTGGCTATAACATCAGCACGGTGACCGGCGGCAAGATATTGACTTCGCCGATCCTGTCGTTAGACGGAAAGAAGATTGGCTTTGTCGAGAGCGTGACTGGCGCGACGCCTTCATCCATTTTCCATGTCCTGACATGGAACGCCGCGGACGGAGGCACCCCGAGCGTTTCTGTCGTGCCGACCGCCGGAGAAATGACATCGCTAACCATCTCTTCGACTGCGACGATTACAACATCCGCTCCCTGGATCGATTACAGCGACGACGTCGTCTACGTGGCAGACGACACGGGGTTGATTTACAAGATTACTGGTGTCTTTAACGGAACGCCGGCACTTGCGGGAGCACCGTGGCCAGTCCAGGTCGGCGCACAAAAACTCACTCCTCCAGTATTCGATATCGACCGGCGCGCGCTGCTGGTGGGGAGCACGGACGGAAACCTCTATCAGGTCAATACCCTTACCGGCACTCTCTCAACATCACTCTTGGTGGGAGGCGGGGCGCCGAGCCCCGGTGTAGTCAGTCCCCCAATCGTCGATATCACGAACGGTACTACTTTCGTGACTAGCGCGGACGATGGCACATCCGCTGTGCTGGTTGAGGCCGATACCAATAGTTTGAATCTGCTGACCAGGGCGCGTATCGGCATAGGTGCGCACATCGGTACGGCAATGAGCCTTTACGAGCCTGCCCCGAGCAACGACTACTACAACAACACATCGGCAGGAGTCATTCGCGTTTGCGGTACGGGTGCTGCCGATCAATCTCCATGGCAGTACGCCTTTGGCTTCAATGCCGGGCGAATCATGAATTCGACCCCTTCGTTCTCACAACAAATCGTCACGTCTACCGCCGCTCGCTGCACGGGATTGACCGAGTTCAACAATCCCTTTGTCGAAGCCACCGACGTCATCACAGCAACCGCGGTCGCGTCCAACATTCTCACGGTGACGGCGAACAATACCGATCTTACGGTGGGAGAGCAGTTGACCATCCAAGGTACGGCCGAGAGTTTTCTGAATGGCCAGGTTGTAACCGTGACCGGTCTGGTGGGCACCGCTCCCATTTTCACGGGGTTCACGGCGAGCTTCACTACGGCGAACTACGTCAATGCTGCGGACACCGGCACGGTGTCTCCGAATGACGCCATTACGGCTACATCCGTCGCGACCAACGTTCTGACGGTGACGACAAACGCCAGCGATCTTAAGGTCGGCCAACAGATATCTCTGCAAGGTACGGCGGAGAGTTTTCTAAACGGCCAAGTTGTAATTGTGACAAGCCTGATTGGCACTGGCCCCATCTACAGTGGATTCACCGCGAATTTCAATAACGCGGACTACACCAACGCCTCCGATACTGGCGGGGTAACCGGGGGCACCGATTTCTTCTTCTTCGGTCTGAACCAGGACTGCACCGCGCCGGGCAACGGTTTCACCGACGGTTGCGTCGTCGCGCGCAGCAGTGACACCACGGTCACCAAGGCGACGATCAACGGCGGTCCAAACGGAATCGTCGTCGACAACTACAGTACTGCCTCGCAGGCGGCGAGTATCTATTTCACCGCATCGCGGGCAAACATCGCGTACAAATTTACCCAAAACGGCCTGCAATAACGGCGGTTGGCACACGATCCGATTCCTGTCGCGGAGATGGTCCGCGGCAGGGGGGCGGCGACGGGTTGCATTTGGCAGCGGTTCTGAACTCCCACCTGTTTTTCTTCACTTCGACTCCGTTCACTTGGTGTACGGTCACCCCTTTGTTCATTTCGTCTGCAACCAATTGCATCCGTTCTGGATCCTCTAAACGAAATCAGGACGGTAACGTAATGATAATAAGTGTGTTATTGTCTTCCGGAAATGGGAACGCGGATTGCCCCGACGAAACCGATGCTTTGTCTCTGGCCGAGAACAATCGCAACGCGTAGGGCTTCGTTCGCCACGTTGACAATGACGATGACATCGTTGATTTTGTCGTCGATCGCGATCGGTAGCGTCGTGGCATGGTCAGCCGCTCTCCCTGCTTCAACCTCGGTTCCGCAGCGTACTCCGCTCGCGCAAATGGAAAAGAAACTCGGTCGCGTTCCGGCGCATATTTCCGAGTTTGCGCCTGTTTCGGAGCCGCTCGCGCTGGCGAAATGTGGAGACGTTCGTCCGCCCGAGGCCTTGCTCACTCCAGACCCGCTTCTCCATGCGCAGAGCGATGACTTAAAGGTGCGAGTCAGCTTTATTGTTGGAGCCGACGGACGCGTTCACAGCGCCTTCGTCCTCGACAGCGGCGGTGCCGATGAGGATCTCGCTGTGCTGCGGGCCGTGCGCTACTGGCGTTATCGCCCTGCCCTCTGCAACGGTGTTCCCACAGACGCGGAAGCGCTGGTCAGATTCAGCATCCACTAGCGAGCGATTTTCTCCTACAATGTTAGCTATGGCGGCAAATAAACCGGACCCTCCCCGCACGGAGGAGGACGCGCCCGTCGAGGGCAATCAGATCGAGGAATTGTTCCAGCGGCTGCCTGGGAGCTTTCACTGGCCCAAGCCGAACGCGGAAGCGGTCGCGGCGGCCGTGGAGGCGATCCACCGCATTTCGGGCGGTGCGGCATCGGATCTAGCTGACCCCGGTGAATCGGCCGGGCCTCGAGATGGGGGAGATCCGGGAGATGCGGTTGATGAGTGTTCTTCCTGCGGAGGTGCGCTACCTGCGAGCGCGCGCTTTTGCGTCTGGTGCGGTATAGCGACTCACCCACCGACTGGCGAGGCTGCGGTGCCGCTTCAGGCCGGCGCGGGTCAACATCACATTCATCACCACTATCATCACATTGTCCCAGCGCAGGGACGCGTGTCCGTGGCGCCTCGTGCCGAAGCTGGGTCGACGGCACCGCGCGGACGGGCTCCAGCTTCAGCGAGCTCTGGTTCGACAGGATCTTCGACCGGTGGAAGGGCAGAAGCCGGTGCTCGCCAGGTGGTGAAAGACTGGGCGCATGCCTGCAACACAAAACACATCGACGATTTGCTGGAACTTTATGCTGCGGATGCGACTGTTATACGGTCCAGCATTCCTCCGGTGCGGAGTCTTCCGGCGATCCGGGAGTTTCTTGTTTCCGTGCTTGAAGCCGGGTTGGGCGATGTGGAGATGGAATCGCTCCGCCTCGAAGTGATGGGAGAAATCGCTCTCGATCTAGGCCGCTGCAAAATGCTGGTTCCCGTCGCCATGGGAAAACGTCGCGAGGAGCGCGGAAAATACATGGTAGTGTTGGCGCGCCAGCCTTCGGGTACGTGGAAAATTCTCGCCGACTGCTGGTCGTCTGATCTGGCTGTAAACGCGCCGCCGTCGCCCGATCTCACGGCGCAAAAGGGAAACGAACCGGCACCGCATCTCCGCAAGCCGCGTTGAGATGGACTACCTAATGACTGTAGACAGTCGTCTTCGGGTTGTAGTTCTTCCAGTCGAACCAATAGTCCTTCACGTAATTAATTTTCTCTAGACACTGGCCCGTTGCAGGACCGCTAGTTGCGCACCCGCTGAAGTTCCAGGTGTTCCCGAGCGAATCGAGCAGTCGTAAGTCTTTGCTTTGACCACCAGTGTTTTGACCAGCAGGGCTTTGACCATCGGCTTTATGCTCGTCAGTGGATTGTCCGTCGGTCTCCGTATCGCGATAAAGCTCGATATCGGATCCGTTCCATCGCGAGCGAAACATGCGCATGGATACGCCGTCGGGCGCAGTTACGATCACAAGGGGAACTCCAGAGATCTTGTCTTCGACCGGAGTCTGGCCGCGAACCTTTGTTACCGGGAAGGCGCGAGCCTGCCCACCCAACTGAACTCCCAGGATCACGTCGCGATCTTTCAATCCTTGCCCGGGAAAACTTAGGGGCACTGGATACTTCTCCGTTTCTGCTTCCCATCCCTTGTCGTAGTCTTTGTCGTGTCCGGCAACTGGCGCCAAAACCAGGGCGTGTTCTTGCGACAACTCCGCTTTCCATAGTCCGAACGTTAACTCGTCGTTGGGCATCGACTCGAGGCTGGTACCGGCGAGTTTGCCGGAGATGGCGCGGCCTGTGATCTGTTGCCACCACGAGCCCGTTTCGCGGTCGCGCATGAGGAAATTCTGATTGTTGATCCCCGCGAGATAGAAATGGAGTTCCCGTCCCTGCGCTGTTCTCTTCCACACCAGACCGGTGTGACAGAGCGTTCAATAGGTGACGACGATGGGCTCGCCGGCCACGGTGTCATTGAGGATGTGATGGTAGGCCATCTGCACGATCGGGTACGCACGCGCTTCCGGCCCGATCTTCACGGTCATCACCATTTCTTTGTCGTCAAGGTGGGAATCGCCGGGTGCGACGAATCCCGCAGCTTTGATCGGATTGAACATCCATTCGAAGTAGTTCTGCTGTACCATCACTGTCGACGCCAGACACAGCAGCAGGGAAGTGATGATACCGCTGCGTAACAACCAGGACGACCGTTGCCAGAGCGACCAGGCGATCGCAAGGACTCCCAACAAGGCGAGCAGCGTGAGTGTCGGCGCAATCCACTTGACGAAGAGTGCAATGCGCAATCCGATGGCCGATTGATGGGTGAACGGCCGGATGATGAAGGCCGGGATAAGAAATAGGCCTAACGAGAATATTGTCAGAACCACCAACAAGCCTCTCGCCCCACGATTGTCAGCTCGGTTCAACTGTTGAGTACTCATCTTCCTAAAGTCTCAATAAATTGCGACTGAAGAAGTTGAGGATAACATTTTCACGAGCAAGAAAAACCCCGATCCTTGCGGATCGGGGTTGGGACCTTGCTCAAGTCGATCTATGTCTTTTCTATTGCCAGTTTCTATTGCCCGGTTAAGCGCGTCGCGTACACCTGACGATAGCCCAAGCTCTCCACGTCGCGGAACATGGGTGTTCCGGGCGGCAAGCCGGCCGGATTCTTGAAGTCCGCGTCAAAAGAGAAGTTACGCGTACCGTTGCTGTAAACAGCATTGCAACACTTGTAGAAGCCGGTGGCGTAGGTCGAGTAGTACAGGCTCGCCATTGATCCCTTGTAGTTTGTGGTGGTTCCGCCCCAGTTTTCCAGCAAGTGAAGGAAGTTGTGAATGCCGCCGTCGGTGCCGACGTCATCTTTACCTGCAGTGGCCCAGGAGGGCGACGCGAAGGTCATGTTTTTTCCGGCTGCAATCGCGAGCCTGTACGAGGTCGTGACAGCAGTGCGATTTCCCAGATGCGTCGGTGAAGTGTTGCCGGGAACTCCGACCATGCTGATTCGATCGTCCCAGGCGTTCGAAAGAAGAGTAACCGAATCGGCGAGCACGGCAGATGCCGCCATTCCAGCCTGATCCACCGGCGTGGCGCTCCATGCGGTGTCGGTACCATTCGAATTGTAATCGCCCTGGAGATATACCGGGTTTTCCGAGGCTACGGTGAATCCGCCATTGTAGGTCACGCCGTTGTAAACGATCGGCGTGTTGCTCAACGGCACATTGCCTAGGGACGCATCCACCAGTTTCAAAACGTGTCGCGCGCCGCTGACCCAATTCTTGCGGGCGGTGCGGCCGCAAAGAGCGATTCGGTCGCCTCCATTGGCCGCCACGGTGCCGTAGGGATTTGGCACGGCAGTGCTTGTGATTTTCGTATTCAGGTTTTGAGTCGAGCTGGACACCGTGCCATAGAAGCCCATTCCCAGGTTGTAGGCGCCCCAGTTGTCGAGCAAGCCATTCTGGTTGTCGTCCTCAGGAGAGTTGGGGTGGCCAGCCATGGTTGTCTCGAGCGCGCCGTCGGTGGTCCCTGCAGTGCTGCCGGAGTTTACGGTGTCTTCCAACCCCGAGTCTCCGGTTTTTGTGTTGGCCGCGTTAGACGAGACAGCGTTTTTGCTCGGCAACATGCCACGACGGTCCGAGAAATACAGGATGTACCCGTTCTGGGTCGAAGAGTTCACCAGCGTTCCGCTTGTGCCGGTATTACCTAACAGCCACTGCTCAAGGTTGCCCACATCGATCTCAACCGCGTTCATCACGCCGTTGGCTGTGCAACTGTTGTCCGTTACGCCCAGGGTTGTCCCTGACCAATCGATATCGCGAGGCTCGCCTTCACGCGAGTCGTAAAAGTTGATTGGATACCAGTTGTATTCCGTGAGGCTCTGCGGAGTTGTCGCGGCCGCCGGAGCACTGGGGGTAATGCCGAATGCCCACTCGCCGCCGGCTCCAGCATCGGAGACAAGCAAGGGCGGATTGCCTGCAGCCCAAGTGGTGCAGATAGTATGTGCTGCCGAGGTCCAAGCCGTGCAACTTGGCGGAGTTCCGGTAGAAATCGCACCGGTGGCCGCCGGTTCAGCCATCAGAGTGGCGTTGGTGGAGCGGTCGGCTGGTTCCTGAAGCAGCAAGATTGCCTTTGGATTGATGGGGTTTGGAGTTCCACCGGCGGGCTGACCTGCTACGCTGGCAGTGGGTGCGGTTACACCGCGCGCAAATCCCAATTGCAGCCACTCGTTGGTTACTGCAACCCAGTTGCCGGAGTTGTTCAGATACTCCACACGCAGCCACCCATCGAGGGTGCTCCATGAATCGTCGAATGCAGAATTGTAGGGCGTGAGTGCCCCGGAAACGAGGGGAAGAGTTGGATTTGGCGGGGAATAGTATGGATAGGCTCCCGCAGGACAGTTCGAAGGAAGAGCCGGCGAGGGCGAGGCGGTGAAGGTCACGTTTGGCGGACAAAGATAAACCGTCGGGCTGGGTCCGTTATTCCAGTAGATTGGCGCCGTGCTTGGCACAGGTGGGTTAATCCATGCAATTCCGGCGGCCGTTGCCATGGCGTTCGTCCACGTCACCGGTGGAGAAGGCCAATCGTCGGCCGTCAAGCAAGGCTCGCCCGAGCAAGTGGAAGCGGTGGCATTCGGAATGGGAACTCCATTGGAAGCCGACGCGAAATAGAGGTTATAAGTGCCGGATGTCGGCGACCCGAACGCGGAGCTGTAATTACCCGAGGGTATCGTGACACCCCACTGGCCTGCCACGGTCGAATTCTGCGCAACGTTTGCCAGTCGGACGTTGTCGGGATCCGTCGCACCGGTACCGTTCTTGAACTCCGCGGGATCGTCGCTCAGCAGGACGCGAATCTGGGCCATGTTATATTCGCGCGATTGACCCAGGAGTGTTGAAGCCGACTCCGTGCCCTTGGGGCGACGAATCACTTCATACGGGAAGTTGCTGCCGTTGACGAACGGCATAGACAGTTTTTTGGCTCCGGTTCCTTTGGTTGTCTTGCTGCCATAGTTCCCGTTGATCATCATGTCGTTCAGAGTGGTGTTGGAATAGTTGTTCCAAACACTGCTGTAGCTCGATTGCGCCGGATTACCCCCAGCGCCCTGAAGGCTGCCGTCTCCCCATGGATTGGTGGTACCAACCGTGGCAAGACTCGTACACGTGTTTCCGGCTGCCGTGGATGGCGCAGCGCTCGGGCTGGAATTGCTGCAAGCGGTCGCGCTATTCGCAGTCGGAACATAGACGTTACCAGTTCTGGCGCTGGAAGAATTGAGATTGGGCAACACGGTTCGAATAATGTTGCCGAACGCAGACACCTTAGCTTGAAACGTCAAGTTGGCACCCGATCCGACGTACGGGTAAAAATCACCGTTGCTATGGATGGGGCCATTGAAAGTCATACCGCCGCCAGGAAAGATTGAGCAATCATTTTCGCAAAACATTCCGTACTGGAATACCGGAATCAAAGCGACCTGCGTCTGCCGGATCATGGTGACTTCCTGTCCGCCCGTAAGGGACGCGGTAGCCAGCATGTTCACGGGAATGACCTGCGCATACAAACCCTGGTTCGGTCCGGCGGTAATCTGTCCCCAGGTCGTCGACAGAGTTGTCGGGCAAGTCGAAGTTTGCGCCGAGCCGGGCATGATCGAATATTGGGTCCAAGTGACTCCGGGCATCGTTGGCTGGTTGGCCGCGGCGCTCGCCGCGCAGATTTGGGCGGCAGTCGGGGCTTGCGCGTTATTAAACACCGCCGAGAGGTCGGAGTACATCTTTTCGATTCCACCTTCGGCGGCGTGATAGGCGACGTTATTTTGCAGGTCGCTTCCCCCCACCTTGCCTTCGGTGTTGACCATCATCAGCAGACCGATCGCCATCCCCGACATCAGCAACAGCATCAGCAAGGACGCAATCAGCGTGAATCCTTTGACGTTCAGCCTGGTGATGCGCAATCTGGTTTTCTTCATACCGTCACTCCCCATGGTCGTGTTCCCCATTGCATCGTTCCTCATCTCGATCTTGTGTGCCTCTGCTACCCCTCCACCCTTAATTGGGATAGTTGTTGGCGTAGGTCAGGTTCCGGGCGCTTACCGACGTTTGCAAATCCATTCGCTGATAACCGGTGCCTGTGCCGTACTGGGCGCCCATCAGTGTGCTGTTCATCGCCATGTTCAGAATATTGATCTTGGTGATCTGGTTCGGAAGAAGACCAGACGACGCGCCGGCGGTATTGCAGCCATCGGTGGCGGCGCCTGGATTGCTGCAGTTCACCGCTGGCGAACTGGTGGCGTCGTTGAAGAGGTCATAGCTGAATTTCATGTAAGCCACATTTTCCGCGACCGGAATCGGCGAATGTCCGCTCACCTGACGCATTAATCGCGGCGGGGCCACGGTATTGTCGATGTAATAAGTGATCACCAGAAGGCGCTGAGGATTTGCCCCGGTCGCACCCACCGGCGCAGCGTTCAAGCCGCTACCGGCGGGCGTCTGGTTCATCTTCAGAGGATCGACCGTAGAACTGGCCTTGGCGAAGGGGACGGTGTAAGTGTTGGTTCCCGTTGCCGTGACCGCGCCCGTCACTTCGCCCACAATAGGGGAGTTATTCAGGTTCATCAGGACCAGATCGCCGGGCGTCAACCCGACCACTGCATCGTTTACGGCTTGAGGCGAGGTCACGCTGCTGTTCGGCAAGCAACCCGGCGGAGGCCAAGCTGTTGCCACCGGAGTCGTGACGATTGGCGCAAAGGTCACCACGCCCGCGGATGTGACGGTTGCCGCATAACAGTTCAAATAGAAGTTGTTGTCCGTGTATATCGTCGTGACAGTATCGGTCGCTCCCTGGGTGGCGTTGAGAATCGGTCCCAGGTTGTATCCCGGAATGAGCCCGTAAAGATAGGGTGTGCCGCTCTGCAGAGGATAAGTCCCCGCCACGCCGTTCAAGTAGCAGGTATTGGTCTGGTCGCAACCGAAACGCGGAGTGCTTCCACTCGGCAGCGCAATGGCGACGTTGTTGCCCAGGCCCGCTCCGGCTTCGCTGAGATCCTTGGTTAACATGTTGGAAGCGGCGCGAAAATCCTGCTGCAACTCGGCTCGCTGCGAAACCGTCCAGGTCGCCCCAACTCCCTTGCTGTAGATCTGCACCGCGGCGCCAAGCACAACCGTGCCCAGAGCCACAGAGATCATCATCTCCAGCAAGCTGAATCCACTCTCGCGTGTTTTTAAGCGGTCGCCCATAACTCCCTTTTTACTGGAACTCTGAGATGTAGGAATTCAGAATGTAAGTCTTCTGTTGCTTGCTCTGAGGAGTCGTGTACTGCATTGTGATCGTCACGCTGCGCAGGTTCGAGATCAGGACCGAGTTCACGTCATAGAGCGGCGCGATCGCAATCGAGCGCTGGTAGTTAGTCAAGGGGATGAATGTGTCGTCCACGGTCAGGAACACTCCGTCTGGCCCGGGGTCCTGCAGAGTTTGTCCGCCAGCAGAGGCGTCGTCGGCCGTTCCGTAAATTCCGTCGACTCCCGCATTGTTGATCGGCTGCGTGCCCGTCAGGAAGATTCCGCAACTGCTCGCGCCGGTGTCCGGACAGTTCGTCGAGCCCACGTTGTTGATGTCGTCCCAGTTGATCTGAGTCGAGTTGCTCGCGGTCACGATACTCTCGTACGATTCGTTGGCAAGTTGCTTGGCGATCATGTCCTGCTGCGATGTCTCTGTGGCAGCCATTGCCAACCCAAAGACGCCGAGCAGACTTACCATCCCCACCGTTAGCACAGCCATCGAGATCAAGACTTCAACCAGCGAAAAACCGCCTTCCGCGGTTCTTCGGTCCCGAGGAAGTGCACTTCGTCTGATCTGTAATCCAGCCATAGCGGTCGCCCTCATCTTCATTGCCGTTTCCATTGATAGGTTGATGCACCGGTGCTATAGAGACGCCATCCTCGAACTCGCCCGGTAGCACCCCAAAGCGAAATCGCCCTTGAACTCAACAGGTCTGTGGAACGTGCGATATAGACAACGCCGTCATCCCAGCTGCCCGCGCAGTTGCCTGCCCCGCCCTCGGCGTCTTGCGCCGAACCATCAGGACAGAAGTAAACGACCGTTTGCCCGCCCGTGCCTACACCGTTCGCGGTGTAGCCAAAATCGATCGCGTGCGTGCCAGTGCCAAAGCTTGCCCCCGCACCGCTGTCTGGAGCCGTGACCGAAGAAAGAGCCGAGGCCGCGTAAAATGTGACGCCGTTCGGCAATTGATAAGTCACGGCACTCTGCGCGCCCGCGAATCCGGTGAGTGTGGGTGCCACGGTGATGGTGTTCGGCGTCACCGTGTTAGAAAACGTTACCGAGTAGGATGTGCGTTGCGACATTGCGTTGTCGTGCGCCTGACGCATCGCGGCCAGCGTGATGTTGTATGCATTGTTCACGCGTTGCTGGTTCATGACCGGAACCAGAGTCATGAAGGAGACTGCGGTCACGACAATCCCAATCGCCACCACGCTCATCATTTCGATCAAGCTGAAGCCGCTCGCTCGATGCCTGCGTTGCCGCGAATTTCTTACCGGCCTTCTCATAAGTATTGGCTGCAATTGAGTCTCTCCGCTTCTAGAACACAACCATCAAAACTAATTCGCTGCTAACTAGAACGCTTGTCAGTCCGGCATCTCCCGCGACTCAAATGATCGGAGATCTGGCGCTAACTGATTACCACGATGGTAGAAACCCCCGACCTTCGCGTCAAAGTACCGGGGTACACCGGCCTTTCGTACAATGTCTTTTCGTAAGGTAATGCGGGAGAGTTACAGTCGTGCTGGACGCCTGGTTTCGGCGACCCACTGCTAGGCCAGTGTAGAAGCGTCCGAAACGACTGGATAGATCACGAAAGAGGCGATTGGAAGATTACTTCAGTGCGTTCGTGACAATCCTTAAATTATCGATCGATTGTCGGTCGATGCTGGCTAGTCGATGGCGCTGCCGAAATACTAGAGCTGAAACACTGAAGTTAAGGTTCTCCCGCGTGACACAGGTAACTTGTGAGCGTCGCCGATAGTCTCTTACCATGTTGTCACTATGGACTTACGCGCTCTCGTGGTGTGTCCGGATCAGGGGTCGTCGACCCTGCTGACGGAAGTGTTGTCAGAACTGGGGATGGCCGCGGAGCATACACCATCGGTCTCCGGCGGACTACAGTTGCTCGAGAGCCAGCGCTTTGATGTGATTGTTCTTGATTATCGCGCCGACGAGGACTCTGAGAAATTCCTGGCACGGCTCCGACAATCGGCACGGAACCGGGCCAGCATGTTGATCGCGATTGTCGACGGGGAGTTCAACGCGCGTCCGGTCTTTGGCTTGGGTGCGAATTTCGTTTTGTACCGTCCGCTCTCTGCCGAGCGCACGCGGATCAGTTTGCGCGCAGCTCGCGGCCTGATGCGCCGAGAACGCCGCCGGGCGCCCCGCACTCCGCTTAATTCCAAGGCGAACGTTGCGTATCCGGGGGCTCCGGAAGTGAACGCGCTGTTGACTGACCTCAGCGATGGCGGAACATCACTCCAGACCGCCAATCGTCTGCCTTCGTCATGCAAAGTATATTTTGAGTTTGCGCTACCGGGCCAGCAGCCCCTGGTTCGCCTGTCGGGTGAGGTTGCATGGCAGGACTCAAGCGGGCGCACGGGAATTCGCTTTGTCGATGTGCCCCAGTCTTCACGGCGGCTCATTCAGACTTGGCTCCAGCAGAATAATACTAATGTCACTCCGGCGGCAGGTGTGCCGGCGCAGGTGCCAGCCAGCAAGTCCGCGGGGGTGGCGTCCGACGTTCGACGCGGCGCGATACCCGAAGGTAAAGAGTCTCCGCTTGTCACCAATCCCAGCAATCGACGTGGCGAACTGCGCATGGCGTGCAAGCTTGGAGCCGAAGTCTATCGCCTGGGCACGAGCGTCCCGAATCGCTGCACATTGTCTGACATCAGCGAAGGTGGCTGTTATGTCGAGATGCCGTCTCCGCTGACGGGGCAGGCCGGAGTTGAGATTCTGGTTCGACATGCTGATACAAAGTTGCGCATCAGAGGCCAAGTTCTGGCCACGCATCCAGGATTCGGCATGGGAGTGCGGTTTGTGTTCCGTGATGATGTCGAGCGTGAAGAGGTGATGCGCCTCCTCGCGGTGTTGGCGGCAGGTCCGTCGCTCGACGCGCAAATGCGCTAGTTCTCGCCGAACGTCGTTGCAGTTTGCAACGGTACCGTTCGCAAGCTACGCGGGTTGAGCCTTGTCAGCCAGAGCCTCCGCGACGGCTCTCCGAAAATATTCCAGCGAAAGTTTTAGCCCGCTCCCCAAGTCGATTCTTGGTTCCCATCCCAGCAGGCGCTTCGCTTTTGAAATATCAGGACGGCGCTGCTTCGGATCATCCTGTGGCAGCGCTTCGAATTTGATCTGGCTCGACGATCCCGTCGTCGCAATCACCTTCTTCGCGCACTCGAGAATTGTGAACTCGGTTGGATTGCCAATGTTCACGGGGTCGTGTTCGGCGGATCGGGCCAGACGCAGGATGCCCTCCACCTCATCACTCACGTAGCAGAAGCTGCGTGTCTGCCCCCCGTTGCCATACACAGTCAGGTTTTCGCCCCGCAGCGCTTGCCACATAAAATTTGGAATCACGCGGCCGTCGTTGATCTGCATGCGGGGCCCGTAAGTATTGAAGATGCGGAGAATGCGGGTGTCCACTTTCAAATAGCGGTGATAGGCCATGGTAACGGCTTCAGAAAACCGTTTCGCCTCGTCATACACCGACCGGGGGCCGATCGGGTTCACATTCCCCCAGTAGGTCTCCGGTTGCGGATGCACTGCCGGATCGCCGTAGCACTCCGACGTCGACGCCATCATGAACTTCGCGCCGCAGCGCAATGCCGTCTCGAGGGCTTCAAACGTTCCGTATGATCCCACGCGGAGAGTTGCGATTCCGTGTTCGGCATAGTCCACCGGACTGGCAGGGCTGGCAAAGTGAAAAACGTAATCGAGTTCGCCCCATTCGCCGGGTCGACAGACATCGGCCTCAATGAACTCGAATCGAACCTCGTTCCTCAGATGTTCGATGTTCGCCAGCCTTCCGGTAAGTAGATTATCGGCGGCCACCACTGAGTAGCCTTCGGCAAGCAGGCCATCGCACAAATGCGATCCTAGAAATCCCGCTCCTCCGGTGACCAGCGCGCGTCGAGACTTCAGGCGCGCTCCATTTTCCTTACTCGTAACGGTACCTCCTTGGCTAACGCTGCCGGACGCCCCACACTGTAATAAGAGAAGCCGTGCTCCACCATCACTGCGGGATCATACAAATTCCGCCCATCCAAGACGATTGGATATTTCACGAGGACAGCGAGGCGTTCCAAATCAAGCGCAGCAAATTCTTCCCACTCGGTGAGGATCAACAGCGCGTCTGCGCCGGTCGCTGCTTCATACGCATCGGCTGCAAACTCGACACCCGATTTTAGAACCTCTTTCGCCCGCTCCATCGCCGCCGGATCGTAGGCACAAATATTGCAGCCTTCCCGCAGCAGTTCCTGCACGAGGAGCAATGCCGGAGATTCACGAATATCGTCGGTGCCACCCTTGAAGGCCAGTCCCAGTACTCCGAGTCGCTTGCCGCGAAGGGTCCAGAGCACGCTCCGCACTTTCCGCAGGAAGCGATGCCGCTGATCTTCGTTGATGCGTATCACTTCTTCGAGCAAGCGGAAGTCATAGCCGTTCTCCTTCGCGACCGCCCGGAACGCCATCAGATCTTTCGGGAAACAAGATCCGCCATAGCCAATGCCCGGGTTCATGAATCGCGGACCGATGCGAGAGTCCGTGCCGATTCCGTCACAAACCTGCTGCACATTCGCACCCACCGATTCGCAGATCGACGCAACCGCGTTCACGAAGGAAATCTTCATCGCCAGAAACGCGTTAGAAGCGTGCTTGATCAGTTCCGCGCTCTTGCTGCTAGTGATAATCAGGCGAGGTGGCGTATTGGCTGACTCCGGGCGCGGAATCGCGTCCGCGCGGCCGTAGTACCAACCGCTCGTCAAAGGACCGTAAACTTCCTTCATTACTTCCGCAGCGCGCTCGTTCTCGACCCCCACTACGATGCGGTCGGGATAAAGGAAATCCGTGACTCCCGTGCCCTCGCGAAGAAACTCGGGATTGGAGGCGACATCAAACAACGATGGATCCGCGCCGTTTCGCTGGATAATCGTTCGGATCCATTCGCTGGTATACACCGGGACAGTGCTTTTCTCCACTACGACTTTGTGGTCGTCGATGCCGCCAGAAATTTCGCGCGCAACCGACTCCACGTATGAGAGATCTGCGTCGCCGCTTTCGGTTTGCGGCGTTCCCACCGCGATGAATACAACCTGGCTGTCCCGGGTGGCTGCCTGTAAATCGCCGGAAAACTTGATGCGCTGTCCGCGGTGCCGCGCCAGTAACTCCGGCAGAAAGTTTTCGTGAATCGGAACCTCACCGTTTCTGAGTGAGGCTAGCTTTTTTTCGTCGTTATCAACCAGAACGACGTCGTGTCCCAGATCGGCGAAACAAGCACCCGTTACCAGACCCACGTACCCGGAACCGACTACGGCAATGCGCATAGCGAGCCTTCTCCTTGAAACTTCATTTGCATCTCCGGCTCGTCGGGGTGCAGATTCTTACTGTAGCAGCTTTTATATTCAGACCCGGCGGCGATTGTTCTTGTCGTGATTCCTGGGACCGGAACGGGAATCCAAATCTCACACTAGCGCAAGTCGCTCTCAAAGCCAGCGGATTGCTCGAAATCGCGCTGAAACAAAGAGCGCAAATTATGCAAGACTTTGCGCTTAGCCAGTCCGAGCCATTGTAGTAGCAAGGCGTGAGGTATATAAGAACGTTAACGGATTGTTGCAGTTCGATGAATCGCTTGTTTTCGCGCCCCACTCCTTCCCCGGCGTTACAAGTGCTGATCTCAGTGCGAACCCTGGCAACCTGTTTTGCTGGCAGCACGTTTTGGAGGAACCAGTCGATGCGCCGTTTTTTGTCACTCCCCTACGCAAGTGTAATTTCCGGAGTTTCTTCGCGATCTCGAGAATGTGCGAAATCCGGTTCGACCCGCTTCCTGAACCTCTCTGCGTCCATGTTTGTCCTGTGCCTCGCTCTGGTAGGTTCTTCGCTTGCGCAAACTCC
This sequence comes from Terriglobales bacterium, assembly GCA_035308395.1. Classification (GTDB taxonomy): domain Bacteria; phylum Acidobacteriota; class Terriglobia; order Terriglobales; family Acidobacteriaceae; genus Acidiflorens. Next base: position 100,742 of record DATGGT010000123.1, on the reverse strand, counting down.
CATGCTGACGAGTCGCGGGGACAATACCCGCAGGGGTGCCAACACGAGTGAAACTCTCCTCACGCCTGCGAATGTGAACTCCGCAGGTTTTGGCAAGCTTTTTACCTTTCCGGTGGACTACATCGTGATGGCGCAACCGCTCTACATGCCGGGTGTAAACATCCCTGGGCAGGGAGTCCACAACGTGGTGTATGTCGTCACCCAGGCCGATTCGGTGTACGCCGTCGACGCCACCAACGGCACCCAACTGTGGTATGCCAGTATGCTCAACGTGGGAGGCACGACGGCCAGTGGCCAGTATCTGCCCTGTGGCAGCGGCCCCGGATTTACTCAGGAAGGGATCGTCTCAACTCCGGTCATTGACCCTACGGCCGGTCCGGCTGGCACGATATATCTCGTGGCCAAGACTCAGCTCAACGGCACCGTTCGTCACCATCTTCACGCCCTTGACATGACAACCGGCGCCGAACAGCCCGGGAGCCCCGTGCTGATTACGGCGACCAGTACGAGCAACAAAGGTCACGTCACTGTATTTAACAGTCTCCACCAAAAGAACCGCCCCGGTCTGTTGCTGCTGAATGGTGTGCTTTACATGGGCTTCGGGTCAAATTTTTGCGACGACGATAACACGGGATGGCTCCTTTCCTACGATCCCGGCAGTCTGTCACAACTTGCTTCCTTCAATGTCTCGCCCGACTGGGGCATAACCTCTATTTGGCAAGCAGGCAACGGCATTGCGGCCGACGAGGATGGATACGTCTACGTGGAAACTTCCGAGGCGGGCTCGCACGGGTACGATGTACCGAACGGCGGGCAGACTTACTGCATGAGCGCTCTGAAATTTACGCCAGAGTTAGCTCTCGCCGATTATTTCACCCCAGCGAGCGTTGCATATCTCAACTCGCACGACCTCGATTTGAGTTCTGTGGGGGCTCTGGTTCTCCCCGATCAGAATGGCCCTTATCCCCATGAACTGGTTGTCGGCGGCAAGCAAGGCGTTGTCTACGTGCTGAACCGGGATAACATGGGCATGTTTTCGCCCGCCGACAGTTTGGTCTTGCAGGAAATCACCTTGGTCCCGACCCGGACCGACGACGTTTTGTTCGCCTCGCCTGCCTATTGGAACAACACTGTCTATTTCGCTCCGGATGCATCGCCGATCTTGGCCTTTCCCTTGTCCGGTGGACTCCTCGGAACTCCCATCTCGGTGGGGAAGTACGCGGGCGCGCACTCGCCGTCCATTTCCGCAAACGGCAACACCAACGGAATATTGTGGGTGATCAGCGGCACGGAAATCGTGGCGTTCGATGCGGTTTCGATGAAATTGCTGTACACCACGAACCAAGCGGTGGGCGGGCGCGACAAGTTGACGGCCCTCGGTCACTTCGCGACCCAGACCGTAGCGGACGGCCACGTTTATGTCGGCACCCAAACGAGTCTGGTGGCCTATGGACTGTTCCACGCCGTCACGCTTACAGGAGGCGCGACGCAGACGGCTACCGTGGGCACAGGGTTGCCTTCGCCCATTCAAATCAACGTGGCGAACCCTTACAACGGAGTGCCTGATGTCGGCGCCACCGTAACCTTCACCGATGGCGGCAAGGGTGGCGTGTTCAATCCAGCCTCCGTCGTCACCGACTCGAACGGCAACGCCTCGACCAGTTACACGGTTCCGAACAAAGCGGGCACCTATACTCTTACGATGTCGGGAACGGGCTTCAGCAGCGTTACCACGACTGCCACGGCTACGGCCGGCGCCGCCATCAAGATTGTCAACTACAGCGGAGCGAAGCAAAGTGGGGCTGCTGGTACCACACTCCCCAAACCGATTATCGTCCAGGCACAGGACGCACTTAAGAACGGTGTTGCAGGCGTCACGGTCAACTTCGTGGCAAACAAAGGGGCGGTTCCGAATCCCGCTTCCTTCGTCACGGGTACCAACGGATTGGCGAGCACGACATTACAACTGCCTACCACCGTCGCTGCCATCACCGTCACCGCCAGTTCCACCGGCTTTAAGAATGTGACATTGGCGGAGAATTCTGTTCCCGGGCCGCCTGCAACTGCGACAGTCGGCAATGGAAACAATCAGTCTGCGCCCGCTGGGACACAACTGCCTCAGTCTCTGACCGTGGCCGTAACTGACCAGTACGGTAATCCGACGCCTGGCGTCTCTGTGAGTTTTGACGATGGCGGCGCGGGTGGTTCTTTCCTGAACAACAATCCGTTCGTGACCAACAATTCCGGTATCGCGACGCAGGTCTATGTGCTACCCGCCCATCCCGGTGTGGTCACAATTAGCGCCACTGTCGCCGGAGTTTCGAACGCTGCCGTCTTCACCGAAACGGCTCAGTAGACGCGGGGCGGGAGAATAATGACTGGCGTCGCCTTCCCGAGTTGGTCCTATCCCTGAGTCCGGCGGGTGCCCGAAGGATGCCTGGCTCACGCGGCCGATTGACTTCGCCTCGATTTCGGGGGAAACTCGCCACTGAGCCTGCTTTTAAGCGCATGCGTGCTGGCCACCGGAACACGCTATGTTCCCGCCACCTATGTCGAGGACCGAGTTCCGCCCTGACGATTCGCATCTTGAGTTGAGTCGTCTGCTTGAACAGCACATCCTCGCCGGATTTCCCCCTGATCTGTGTCTCGATTTAGTTCTCAACGAACTTGTTGTTCGCGCTGCCGAAGCCACGCGTGCCAGTGCCGCTGCCATCGCGCTCACCCGAGGAGACGAAATGGTTTGCCGCGCCGCCACCGGAGAACTTGCTCCAGACCTCGGTGTTCCTCTCAGCACACGCGACGGCCTCTCGGGCGCATGTCTTCAGACGCGTCAGCCCCAGTTGTCGGTCGATACCGAGTTCGATCCTCGCGTCGATCCAGCCGTGTCGCGCCGCATCGGTATTCGCTCCATCCTTATCGTTCCTATCTTTGAAAGCGTGGACGAGAACAATACCGGTGAAAAAAGTAAGGATCGCATCGCCCCATTCGCCGGCGTGCTCGAAGTCTTCTCCAGTTCTCCCGCGGCCTTCTCGCACGCGGACCAAAAGCGGCTGGAAGGATTCGCCGAAGACTGCGTCCGCATTCGCCGCGCTGCCGCTGATCTTAGTCAGCGCAAATCGGTTCCAGCGGTCATTTCTCCCGAGGTTTTGCCGGCGGAGGGCTTGCTGCCCGGCGCTCCGCGGACGCTTCGCAGGCCCTACGAAGCCTGGACATTAGCCCTTGGAGCACTCGCCATCCTCGCCACCATCAGCGTCAGTTTCCTGATCGGTTCGCGCATCGGGTGGCTTCGAGCCGGTGGATTTCACGCTCAGTCCGCGCAATCGACTCCGGCCGGAACGCGCGTTGGATCTGGGTCGAGGATGGCTGCCAAATCCCCCGACGCAAAGTCGACGCGCGCGGCAACCGCAAAACCTGCGATAGCCCGAGCACCCGAAGACGAACTGGTGGTCTACGAAAAAGGGAAAGTTGTCTTTCGCATGAAGCCAGCCCCCGCTCAGGGGGATACCAACAAGTCGAAAAGTGATTCCATCGTAGAAGCGTCCTCTACAACCCGGATGGCCCGATTCCAAAGTATTTGGCTGGCCCCGTCCCAAGCCGAATCGCGGTTGTTGAGCCGCACAGAGCCTCAATATCCCACGGAAGCTCTTGCCGAGCACCGCGTCGGCAACGTAGTCCTCGAAGTGCAGGTCGCCGAAGACGGATCCGTTGCTTCCGTTCGCGCGCTCAGCGGAGATCCACTCCTTACTCCCGCCGCCGCTGACGCAGTTCGAAGTTGGCGGTACCAGCCGTATCGTCTCCATGACCGTCCCGCTCAGTTCCAGACCGACGTGACCCTCAGCTTTGCGCTTCCTGACTGATTCCTGAATCGCGAGCTTTTAATATGCTCGACAAGCGAGTTCAGTTCTAGAATGGTCGGCATGGGGAAATGCTTCTCGATTTTCGTGGCGATCGTGCTCGGGTTTAGCTTGGCGGGATTTGCGACAGCTCAGAGTGATGATGGGCCGATGTCAAATCTGTATTTCGTGGTTGTGCGAGATTACAACGGCAAACCCGTGAGGAACGCGGCCGTGGTCTTGCATCCCGTGACCAAAAAGGGGAATCAGGCGCGCGGAGGCCTGGAGCTGAAAACGGATAACGATGGGAAGACCAACATTGACGGGATTCCGTACGGTCCTCTGCGAATTCAGGTGTTGGCGCCCGGGTTCCAGACTTTTGGGGAAGACTACCGCATCGACAAAGCGGAAATGCAAATCACCGTGAAGCTGAAACGGCCCGGCGGGCAGTACTCCATCTACGATAACCACGGAGACATGAAGAAGTCTGATGAGCAAAAACCCGCCGACCAAAAACCGGCGGAACCGAAACCCCCGCAATAAGACCAATTGCGTTACGACGGAGCCAAGAAATACGGAGCCAGGAATAATGAAGCGACCCAGGGAAGGGAAATTGAAACTCGCATTGGCCGTTGCGGCGGCCATGGTGTTTGTCTTTATATTTGCCGCTGGCTTGGCAATGGCTCAGGATGGCGACGGGCCGACGTCGAGTGTGCGATTTGTCGTGGTTCGCGATTCCGACGGCAAGCCCGTGAGGAACGCCGAGGTGGTTCTGCATCCCGTGCAACGCAAGGGGAAACAGGCCAAGGGCGAAATCGAATTGAAAACGGATGCGGAAGGCAAGACCAGCGTCGATGGAATACCCTACGGTCCGTTGCGTGTGCAGGTGCTGATGCCGCATTTCCAGACGTTCGGAGAGGACTATGAGATCAACAAAGCCGAACTGGAGATCACTGTAAAGCTGAAGCATCCGGCCGGGCAGTACTCAATCTACGACGACAAAAAGCCGCAATAGCGCCGATTGCGGCCATGGGCCGGGCAACCGCGGCTAAGTATGTTTCTGGCAACAGGTGACAGGGAGGGCTGAGTGTCCTACAATCACCCTGCCATGGCCGTACAAGAATTAACCGTCGAACGTTACGAAGGAGTGGCGGACGATCAGCGAATTCTCTTGCTGCGCGGACCGATCACAATGGAAACCGCGCCTCAATTCGAACGCGCAGTGCACCACGAGTGTGCCGACACGATGATCCTCGATTTGTCGGATGTGCCCTACATCGATTCCGTGGGATTGGGTTCTCTGGTGGCGGCCTACGTTTCGCACCAGAAGACCGGCCGGTGCCTCGTGTTGACCGGCGTCAAGCCGCGTGTGAAAAAGATCATGGATATCACCAAGGTGAGCGATTTCTTCGTGACCTTCGGCACCACGTGGGAAGCCGTCGAGGCGTTAGCCAACACCGGCACAGCCTGAGGCAAACTGACCTCTGAGGCCTTCCGCCCACCTGGCGGATCGTGAATCGAGAGGGTCAGCGGCGCCATCTAAAAGAAATCGTCTAAGTAAGCGCTCGCTGACGCCTATGGATCTTCTTTACCGTTATTCCAAGCAGTATTGGAAACTATTTCTGGCCGCTCTACTTCTGGCCGCTACCAATCAAATCTTTTCGCTCCTCGATCCTCTCATTTTTCGGCATGTGATCGACAGCTACGCGACAAAGTATCACCAGTACACGCAGGCGCAATTTATTCGCGGAGCGGGCCTGTTGTTGATGGCTGCGGTCGGGGTGGCTTTTGTGTCGCGGGTCGCCAAGAATTTTCAGGACTACTTTGTCAACGTCATCGTGCAGCGGCTGGGAGCCAAGATGTATTCGGATGGCATCCGCCATTCTCTGGATTTGCCCTACCAGGTCTTCGAAGACCAACGGAGCGGAGAAACCCTGGGCAAGCTGCAAAAAGTCCGCAGCGATGTAGAGCGATTTATTACCGCGCTTATCAATATCGTTTTCATTTCCGTCGTCGGCATTTTCTTTGTGATGATCTATGCCTTCCGGGTGCATTGGTCGATTGCGCCGGCATTTCTGATTACGGTTCCGTTGCTCGGCGTAATCAGTTCCGTCCTCAGCAAGCGCATCAAGAAAATGCAGAAGACGATTGTCGCCGAAACCACTGCCCTGGCTGGTTCCACGACCGAGTCGCTGCGCAACATTGAACTCGTGAAGAGCCTGGGTTTGGCCCATCAGGAAGTCGGACGACTGAACGGGATCACGGAAAAAATTCTCAAGCTCGAACTCAAGAAGGTGAAGTATCTGCGCAGCCTGAGTTTCATTCAGGGGACGGCCGTCAACGCGCTGCGAACCAGCATTTTGTTCTTAATGCTGTATTTAATCTTCCGACAAGAAATCACCATCGGGCAATTCTTCTCTCTGATGATTTATTCGTTCTTTATTTTTACCCCACTGCAGGAGCTAGGCAACGTCATCAACATTTATCGTGAAACCGAAGTCTCTCTGCAGAACTTTCAGCAGATCCTCGATACCCCGCGCGATCCAAAGCCTCTGAACCCGGAGCCGGTCGACGAACTCATGACCTTGCAGTTCGACCAGGTTAGTTTCCAGCATCAGAGTTCGTCGATGCTGGCATTGGACGAGATTGGATTCAGTGCGGCCCGCGGAGACACGATCGCATTCGTCGGACCGTCGGGGGCGGGGAAGTCTACTCTGGTGAAGCTGCTCGTCGGTTTGTATGCTCCGAAGTCGGGAGAGATTCTTTACAACGGCATTCCGTCCAATCGCGTCGATCTGGACCTGCTGCGTGAAAAAATTGGGTTTGTTACGCAAGACACGCAGCTTTTCTCGGGTTCGATCCGCGAGAATCTCCTCTTCGTAAATCCGAAGGCAACGGACGAAGAGTGCATGGAGGTTCTGAATCAGGCCGCTGCGCACAGCCTCCTCTCGCGCGCCGACCGCGGGCTAGACACTCTCATCGGCGAAGGGGGAGTGAAAGTTTCAGGAGGTGAAAAACAGCGCCTCTCGATTGCGCGCGCCCTTCTGCGCCATCCGCAGTTGCTGGTATTCGACGAGGCGACTTCTTCGCTCGATTCGCTCACCGAAGAAGAAATCAGCCGCACAATTCGCGAAGTCGCCATGAATCAAGAGGCGATCACGATTCTGATTGCCCATCGCCTTTCCACGGTGATGCACGCCGATCGCATCTATGTTCTCGAGCGCGGCCAGATCTGCGAATATGGGCGGCACTCGGAACTCCTCGACAGAAAAGGCCTGTACTACGCGATGTGGCGTCAGCAGGTCGGTGAACGCGAGGCGGTCGCGCAAGGCAAGTAAGCGCGGGGTCAATCGAGGTAAGGCTAACCGGCCATGGATTCGATAGCGGCTACGGCCTCGTCCGTAAGCTCGATTTCGCGACTCTGTAAATCCTGCTTCATGTGCTCGGCGTTGGAAGTTCCGGTCAACGGAAGTATCCGAATGGCCCGCGCAAAAGCAAATATGAGCTGAGCCGGTGTCGCATTGGCGGCCTCGGCGAGATCAGCGATCGAAGGATGCTGTAGCACGTCCCGATTTGCGGTAAGAAGCGAGAATCCCTGATAAACAATTTTTCGGTCATTCTCGTTGCAGAACATGCGGACCTCGCGATCCCAGCCCAGCCTGGCGTAGGACCGGTTCTGCACAAACGCTGGAAGTTCACTTCCAGCCGCCGCCATCTGCTCCAGGTGGCTTAGAGAAACATTACTCACGCCCAGCAGACGCGTCCTGCCGGCATCGCGTTCCTTGCGCATCGCCTCCCAAACCTCGGCATCGTCGGAGGTCCAGTCGTAATTCGAGGAGGGTCCATGCAACACATAACTGTCGACGTGGTCAGTCCCAAGATGCTCGAGCGAACTCGCCATCGACTGCGCGACTTGAACTGAAAGTGACGCGACCGGATCGTAAGGCAAGCGATGGTCCTGGCCGCGCTGATAGGTAAATTTCGTTTGCAGAAAAAGTTGGTCCCTCGTGACGAGCCCATCGCGATACATGGCCGCCAGTCCCTGACCCACGCCTTCTTCAAAATAGTGGCGGCGTTGATTCGCCGTATCAATGGCCCGAAATCCTGCGCGAATCGCCAGCTCAACCAGAGCCGCGGTGCGATCTTCTTTCCAGGCTGTGCCGTAGAGAAAGTCAGGCGTGAACGGTTTATCGACAGGCATCGAGCGATTCAATCATAGGCTCCGCTCTTGGACCCCGCTCACGCAATCACCGGCTTGTTGCTGACTCCAGCCGTCCCAAACACGCGCCGATAGCGTTCGATTTCAGACGGCGTCCCGAGCGCCTTGGCATAGTTGTCGGAGAGCTTGACCGCTGGCTTGCCTTCAACCGTCGCGACCTTGCAGATCAGGCTGACCGGGTCAAAGTCACCGCCGCCTGCCGGATCGCAGCTCCGGAAATCGTTGGTGAGCAGAGTTCCCCAGCCTGCGCTGAAGCGAATCCGCCGTTCCGGTGTCCACTTTGTGCGATCCAGGAAATCGGCTGCGTTGCGAAAGTCGGCCGGGGCAACGCCGTTGGCCATCGCTCCTCCAAAATAAGCGTGCAGTCCAAGAATGTCGTCGACGTCAAGCGCGTCCGAAGCAATAATGCGCTTCTCAGCAGGATTCCGTCCGCGCGCCTTGAGCCACGCGATGTACTCGTCGCCTCCGATGTAGGGATTCTTGCTATCGATGCGTTGACCCGTCCAATCGGCGGCCCACTCGGGAGCGTTTTCGAGAAACTGCGTCGTGCCAAACGTATCCGGCAACATGATCCGCAGTGCGCCATCGTAAGTCGACTGCCAGAGTTCGAGGACACGATACTGCGAAGCTCTCAGGGCATCATCGTCTCCGTCGGGCACGAGGGCGGCGAGCACCATCGGGATCTCGTGGGCGTTGGTGCCGATCGCCTCAAGATCGTGCTTATGGGCGAGAAATGCGTTCGAAGTTCCTGTGAACGAGCTGCCGAGATTCGCCGCCATGGCGCTGACGACGTATTCCTGCCACAGAAAACTATGCCGGCGGCGAGTGCCGAAATCGGCAACCGCCAAATCGGGTACGCTCCGCAAGCGCTCGATCTTGCTCCATAGCTTTGTCTTGGCTCTGGCATACAAAATATCGAGTCCGAACTCGCGCAGCTTTTTTAGACCAGCTCTGGTCTTGAGTTCGTCGAGAATTGAAAGCGCATAAAGTTCCCACATGGTCGTCTCGGTCCAAAGACCGTCGAACGCGAGATGAAATTGACCGTCCCGAACCGAAAGTTCGTAGTCGGACAACCGGAAGTCCTTTTCCAGCCATTCCAGAAATGCGGGCTCAAAGATTCCGCGGCGTCCGTAAAACGTATTGCCCGCGAGCCAAACCAGTTCCGACCGCCGAAAGCGCAATTCGCGCGCGTGTTCCATCTGATGGATCAGTTCTTCGCGCGGAAACATGTCAGCGAGGCGCACGGAGGTCGTGCGGTTAAATAGCGAGAACGACACCTTGGTTTTCGGGTAATGCTTCCAGATGAACTGCAACATCAGTAGCTTGTAGAAGTCAGTGTCAAGCAAAGACCGGGTGACCGGGTCGAGTTCCCAGTTGTGGTTATGCGCTCGCCGCGCGAAATTGACGATCATTGCGTACTATCCTCTGTGACGACCGCAAGAAAATCAACCCGGCCGGAATGGTCGAGGGGATGAACTAACGAGGTGCCTTCCCCTCGCGTTCCGGCTGACTTTGGCGAGCGAAACAGGGTACTATCGAATTCCTGCATGAGAATGCCACGGCCCGTGACCGCTGCCCGAAACTATTCATCCTTACTTGTCGCTCTTGGACCGACCCACGCGGCAGAGTCTTCGCTCCGCGCATTGCACGCCCTGGCCGTCGGCCTTTTGCCCGCAATGTTCCTGCTGCGATCAACCCGCGAAGAGGTCTACAACATCCTCTGGGCGCTGGTGTTTGGCTTCGCCACGCTCAACATTTTGAGCCTCGGCGCTCGCCGTTTCGAAGACCAAAAAAGCGGCCTCAGTTTTGGCGAGATTCTAGCCATCCTCGTCGTACTGGTATCGATCGTGCTTCTAGGCTGGGAGATGCTGTATCAGTTCCACATCCTGCCGATCCGCATTACGCCCCACTGAGCGGCTCGCTCTGTCGCAACTCGGACGGGATTCCCGCTGAAACTTCGATTGCGGTATGATCGCGGTGTGGCGAAACGCGAGAACAATTTTGATGTAACCTGCCCGTGCTGCGGCGCGGTCCTGAAGATCGACCCCTCGATCCGCGGCATCATCGCTCACACGGCTCCAGTCAAGCCGAAGACCTTCAACGACATGGAAGAAGCCGCACGCGCTATGAAAGAGCAGGACAGCCGTCGCGACTCGATCTTCCGCCAGTCGATGGAAGCGCAAAAGCATGCGTCGGAGTTGCTGGAAAAGAAATTCCAGGAAGCCGTGAAGAAGGCGAAAGAGACTCCGGACACGGGACGGCCGATTCGAGATTTCGATCTAGACTAAGAGCAGTTCTCAGTTCCTGGTTCTCAGTTCTCAGTCAAGGGTCAGAGGTTTTTCACTGGGAACTGAGAACTGGGAACCTCTAATGACGCCTCTCCTCCTTGGCCATCGCGGCGCGCGATCTTCGCGTGAAACTCCTGAAAACACGCCGGCCTCGTTCGAACTCTGCTTGCAACACGGCTGCGACGGATTCGAGTTCGACGTGCGACGCTCCGCCGACGGAAAGCTCGTCATCTGCCACGACCCGACCAGCAATGGAATGAATATCGAGAGCACGGCGGCGCAAACCCTGGCTTTGCCTGCGCTCGAAGATGTTTTACAGCACTTTGCCACTCGCGCTTTTCTCGATATCGAACTGAAGGTCGCGGGGATGGAGCCGCAGATACTCATAGAGTTGCGCAAAGATCCACCACAAAAGCGATACGTGGTTTCTTCTTTCTTGCCCGAAGTTCTCACCGTGCTCCACGATCTGGATGCGACGATTCCCTTAGGCTTCCTGTGTGAAAAACGAAGCGAGCTTCAATCATGGCGAGATGCTCCGGTTCAGTGGGTGATTCCGCACTCTAAGTTGGCGGATCGCGAACTCATTGACGCGGTGCATTCGGCTGGGAAGAAGTTCATGGTCTGGACCGTCAATCGCGTCGACCAGATGCGCGCCTTCGCAGAGTGGGGGGCGGACGCGATCATCTCCGACGAAACGGAATTGCTGGCTCAGGCGCTGCGCTAGTTTTAGAACACGCTGGTTTTCCAACACGCTAATTTTCCAACCGTCCGCCGCCATTGCCCGCGGAAGTTCGCCTCATTTAGAGTGATTGCTCATGTCCACTACTGGCGAACGATTTGAGCGAGCTGTAGAAATCATGGCGAGGTTGCGGGCTCCGGGCGGGTGTCCCTGGGATCGCGAACAAACCTTCGACACCATCAAGCCCTACACGCTCGAAGAAGCGTATGAAGTCCTCGAAGCAATTGACAATCGCGACTGGCCGGAGTTGACCGGAGAATTGGGCGATTTGTTGTTGCAGGTGCTCTTTTATTCGCAGTTGGCGAGCGAGGAAGGGCTCTTCTCGGTCGACGATGTGCTCGATCGACTTTCAAACAAACTGGTGGACCGCCATCCGCACGTGTTTGGAGATGTGAAAGCCGATACGTCCGCGGAAGTGCTGCGTAATTGGGAGGCGCTGAAGGCGCTAGAGAAAGAAAAAGAAAAAGAGAAGAAACGACTGGCCGATGCAGGCGGTCAGAGCGGGCCAGCGTCGGCAGCGGTCGATCTCAACGCGCAGTCTGTACTCGCTGGCGTGTCATCGAAAATGCCCGCGCTGATGGAGGCCTATAAACTCAGTTCGCGTGCCGCACGCGTGGGCTTTGACTGGCCAGAGATCGAAGGACTTTTTGCGAAACTCGAAGAAGAGACGGACGAGTTACGAGAAGAATTGAAATCCTTGCCGAATCTCAATCATCCACCCGCCGGGACAGAAATCGCCGGAGCAGGAAGACGCGACCTTCCGGCTGAACTCCGGGAGCGAGTCGAAGACGAGGTGGGGGACATGTTCTTTGTGCTCGTGAACATCGCTCGCTATCTGTCGCTCGACCCCGAATCGGCATTACGAAAAACGAATCGCAAATTCAGAAACCGTTTTCGATGGATGGAAGAGCGATTGGCTGACCGCGGGCAGACGCCGCAACAGGCGTCGATGGGAGAACTCGAAAGCTTGTGGCAAGAAGCGAAACGGCAGGAAAAAACTGCATGACGGACGCTAAAGCCGCTGCGATTGCTGGTCCCACCGCTGAAGTGAACGTCCGCAAATGCGAAACGATCGAGGAGATGCGGGCCTGCTTCGATCTGCAGAAGAAGGTGTGGGGGTTCGCGGACGCCGATCTGATTCCGATCCGCATGTTCGTCGTAGCGGCGAAGATTGGTGGCCAGGTGGTGGGTGCGTTCGCCGGAGCCAGCGACAAGAGTCGCTTGGTGGGATTTGCGCTGGCGATTCCCGGAATTCGGAATGATCGCAGCTATCTGCACTCGCAGATGTTGGCTGTAGACGGGGAGCATCGCAATGCCGGACTCGGGCGGCGTCTGAAGCTGTATCAGCGGAAAGATGCACTGGCGCGCGGCTTTGAGCTGATGGAGTGGACCTTCGATCCCCTGGAAATTAAGAACGCATATCTAAACATCGAGAAGCTGGGAGCCATCGCGCGGCGATACAACATCAATCAGTACGGGATCACATCGTCACCGTTGCAGGGCGGCCTGCCCACTGACCGGCTAGTGGCCGAATGGTGGCTCGGATCGAAGCGTGTCGAGTCCGTTTTAGCGCAGCGTCCACGCGCCGAGATCAAATACCGCGTGCATGTTGATGTCCCGGCGGAAGTCTATGACTGGAAGGTGGTCGAAGCGACGCGCCCGAAAGCGCTGGCGGTGCAGGAGACTAACCGCGCGAAATTTGTCGCCGCGTTCGCCGAAGGGCTATCGGTTCTCGGCTACGAGCGCGACGAGCGAGGCAACGGACGGTTTTTGCTCGGGGACTGGGACGAGGACTTGCTGTACTAGATAGACTGCAACAGACTCGATAGGCCGCAACAGACTCGCTTGCTCTCGCTGATGGCATCCTTCTATACTTGCGCGTCCTAAACATAGGCGTCTTAACCTGGCGGATCTCGTGCGCTCATGCCGCTGTCAAAACCTCACGAATTGGATCGACAAAAGAAATCATGAAAATTGAATCGGTGACGTTGCGTGAAATTCAAATGCCGCTCGTGCATTTTTTCGAAACGAGCTTTGGCCGGATCTACAGCCGCAGCATCCTGCTGGTTAGCGTCGAAACTGACGGTGTGCGCGGATGGGGAGAGTGTGTCGCGGGGGAAGATCCGTTTTACAGTCCGGAGTGGACTGAAACGGCGTGGGCAACCATGCGGCGCTACCTGATCCCGATGTTGCTGCGTGGCGATATGCCCTCCGGACGCGACTGCCCCGCCCGTTTCGCTCAGGTTCGCGGACACCGCATGGCGAAGGCCGCCCTCGAAAACGCAGTGTGGGACGCTGAGGCGCGGCAGAAGCAGCAGCCGCTCTGGAAATTACTGGGAGGTTCCCGCCGCGAGATTGCCTGTGGAGTTTCGATCGGCATTCAAGATAGTCCCGAACAGCTGATGGAGAAAATTGAAACTGAATTGGCGGCCGGCTACCGTCGAATCAAGATCAAAGTCAAGCCGGGATGGGACCTGAACATCCTGGAAAAAGTCCGCTCCCGATGGGCGGACATCGTCCTCAGCGTCGATGCAAATTCCGCATATACTCTCGACGAAGTTGAGCATCTGCGCAAATTCGACGCCTTCCACCTGCTGATGATCGAGCAGCCGTTATGGAACGACGAAATCTATCTTCATGGCCGCCTACAAAAGGCGATCCAGACCGCGATTTGTCTGGACGAATCGATCCTCAACGCACGCAATGCCGATTTTGCACTTGAGATCGGGGCCTGCCGCATCATCAACATCAAGGTGGGACGGGTCGGCGGCTTCAGCGAGGCGATTAAGATTCACGATGTCGCCAAACGGCACGATGTTCCGGTATGGTGCGGTGGAATGTTGGAGTCGGGGATTGGAAGGGCGCACAACATCGCGTTGTCGACTCTGGAGAATTTCCGTTTGCCCGGAGACGTGTCGGCGTCGAGACGCTATTGGAAGGAAGACATCGTCGAGCCTGAAGTTGAAGTGCGTGCCGATGGCATGATCGCTGTCAGTGACGCGGCCGGTACGGGTTATCGGGTCCGTGAAGATCTGGTGAAGCAATTTACGGTTCGCGAAGAAACCTTTCGCGCTGGCAAGAGTTAGCGCCCTCGCGTCATCGCTTCCGTTTACTTCCGGCAGATTTTGCCATTGGCTGCGATATCGCCCTCTGCGGCTTCTTCTTTCTTCAACAACTCTACGGCCTTGGCAAAAGTGAGGTCTGCCGGCACGCGCTTGAATCCGCTGAAAACTTCCGTCGAGACAAAGTTGAGAGTCTTCACCAGAAGGATTTTGCCGGTGAAGTGAAGGCCCATGCTTGAAATTTCCCAGACATTGCCGCCCACTTCCTGCTGCTGCACCGTGAAACGTCCGCCGCGATCCAGGTGGCCGAGAATTCCCCAACCAAACCCGACCTCCTTGAAGAGCGTGCCGTCAATCTTAGCGATCCGCAAACCGGTTGGATCGATCAATACGACGCCTTCCATGCCCGTAAGTACTTCTTCGACTCGCGACGGAGGCTGGTAACCGGGTTCGGGATGGAACTTCAATTTGATGAGCATCGAGCCGGCACGCCCAATGCCCTCAGAACTCGGCTCCTCACCCGCATATTCGTACACGAAGGCTTCTGGCATCGCACGGACGATGCGCATCGTGCGCTCCGCATTCTCGCGCTCCTGCGTGCGTTTCTTCCGCAGTTCTTCGGGATTGTCGATGAACCTTTCCACGCGAGCCTCTTCGGCTCGTTGTTGTTCGGGCGTCAGAGTCTGGCCGTTGTATCCGATTACCAGGCCGGCGGTTGCTTCTTTGGTCTCGACGTAGATGCGGGTTGTCGATCCCGCAGGCGTTGTCTTGACGCCGCGAAACAGGAACCGGTTGTTTTGATCGTCAGAGGCCTTGATTTCGTTCTGTACTGCCCTCCGCACCAGTTCTGCCGGATCGCGATCGGCAGAGATGCTGGGTTGCTCTCCGGCGAAACACATCGCCGAAACCAGCAAAATCCCAGTGCCAAGGTGGCCGAGGCTCCTTGCAGCGCTATCGCGGCAGGTTCTATTCGTGAGCGCCATGATCGGACTTGGGACTGGCATCCTCTTTGGATCATGGTAGCAAACCAAGGGTTGTACGCGGCAAAGCCGCCCACTTTCGGGGCGCAAGTTCTTGACGAAGAACAAGATTCAGCAATTGCCCATCCCCTTGCAACTGCTCCCGAAGCGGACGAATGATTTACAATCGGTGAATTCGCGGCGAACAGAGCGCGAGGAGAGGAAGGCCAGGCAATGGATGCTCCGAAAACGGGAGAGTTCGCCCACATTGGCAAGTCGGTCGTCATCAAGGGGGAGTTATCAGGTTCCGAAGATTTGTACGTCGACGGGAGTGTTGAAGGCAAGATTGAACTCCGCAATCACAGCTTGACAGTGGGACCGAATGGAAATGTGAAGGCCGATGTCAGCGCTAAGGCGGTCGTGGTTCAGGGCAAGTTGGAAGGTGCGGTGACCGCCTCGGATCGCGTCGACTTGCGCAAGTCAGCGGTTGTAAACGGTGACGTGACCACGCAGCGCATCGCCATCGAAGAGGGTGCGTTCCTGCGCGGGAAGGTAGATATTCAGAAAGATGGCAAGGCCGCAGGTTCCGCGTCTTCCTAATCTAGAAGCGCGTGAGACCGTGGCGCTGAGCGCATGGGCTGAGCGTATGATCGGACGCAATCATTCATGGCATCTGTTTCTGACAACGTAATGAAATTTTTCCGGAGCTCCTCGAACCAAGCCGCGGTCCCCGCAGTTCCACAAAAGCTGACTCGGCGCTCCAGTGGCATGGCGGAAATTTCGCGCTTGCTGAATTCGCAAGAGTCGCTGTGCGTTCTCGACATGGGAGCAACTTCCGCCAGTAATATCCGTTTCTTTACGGGCAGAGGGCACAAGAATTACAGCGAGGATCTGTTGCGTTCTTCGCTTGATCCGGAATTACGGGTTCGCGATAGCGAGGGGAACTCGGTTATCGATAGCCAGAGATTTATCTCCGATAATCTGGTCTATGAGAATGCTCAGTTCGACGTCGTCCTGTGCTGGAACCTCCCCGACTACATGGAAGAGAGCCTGGTGAAACCGACCATCGATCGGTTGTGGTCGGTGATGAAACCGGGCGGCTTGCTGCTCGCCTTTTTCCATACCCGCGACGCCGGCCCCGATTCGATTTGTTATCGCTACCACGTCACTGACAGCGAATTGCTGGAGATGCAGGAAGTGAAGTTTGCGCCGCCAGGACGCCCATCGTCAGAAAAACAGTCTCCGCGATTGCAGCGCGTATTTGCCAACCGGCACATCGAAAATCTTTTCCGCGACTTTGCGTCGATCAAGTTTTTTCTCGCGCGCGACGCCATCCGCGAGGTGCTGGTGGTCCGCTAGGTATTTGGCATCGAATCAACTCTTCGAATCAACTCTTCGAATCAGCTACGGAGTCATGCAGGTCAGGCAAGTCTTTGTATGCAGGAGGCGAGCCTTGTGAGCCTGCTCGTACGCTTCCATCTTTTCCTGCTGCTGCCTTCGTTTTGCGCGGTCCGACAGCGGAGGCTTCATCTCATTAAAGTACAGAAAGGAAGTCCACTCGGAGTGAGCGCGGGACTCGCGCAGCTTCAACTCTTTACAGGCGAGGCATTCCGATTCGGACATGACTCGATGATAGTCTCCGATGATGGTCGAAGTCCCGTGCGATTAGCCTTGACTCAGGGTGGCGCTCTTGGCCAAGCGCGGCAAGAGCAATTGGAAGTCTTCCAACGGCACCGGTCCGCTGACGAGTATTCCCTGATAGGCACGGCAGCCGAGGCGGGCCAAAAAGTCACGCTGTCCTTCAGTTTCCACACCCTCGGCCATCACTGACAGACCCATCGATTTGGCGAGGGAAATAATCGTCTGTGCAATCAGGCCGTTGCCTTCGGTGAGGATGTCTCGCACGAACTCCCGATCGATTTTCAGTTGGTCAAGAGGCAAGCGCCCGAGGTATGCCAGGCAGGAGTATCCCGTGCCAAAATCGTCCAGAGAAAACCTCAAGCCGTGAGACTTGAGACGAGTCATTTTAGAGATCACATCCTCAACGTCATCGACCAGCATGCTCTCGGTGAGTTCGAGCCTGAGGTTTTGCGGACCGGCGCCAGTCCGCTCCAGCGTGGCCAGAACATTTTCCACAAAGTCGGGATTGCGCAACTGACGGGCACTGATGTTGACCGCGACGTTGATGTGCGCCGTCTCCTTTCGAGCGGCCCACGCCGCAATCTGGCGGCAAGCGCTTTCCAGCACCCAGTCTCCCATCGGCAGGATCAGGCCTGTTTCCTCGGCCAGAGAGATGAAGCCGTCGGGATTGATGAGTCCGCGTTTCGGATGCTGCCAACGGATGAGTGCCTCCGCGCCAACCAGGGCGTCGCAGTCCACTTGAGGCTGATAGTAGAGTACGAATTGATTCGCCTTGATCGCCTGGCGCAGATCTTCTTCCATCGCCGCGCGGGCATTGACCGCCGCTTGCAAGGCCGGAGCGAAGAAATGCATGGTGTTGCGGCCCGCAGCCTTAGCCTGATACATGGCGATATCGGCCTGTTGCAGAATTTCGTTCGTATTCGTGCTGCTCTGTCGATCCCCAAAAACCGTAATGCCGATACTGGAACTGCTGCGGCATGCGCGCCCAGAAAGCAGATAAGGCTGATCGATCGTGGTCAGGATCTTCTGTGCGATGGTCTTAGCCTGCGCCGCCGCGTCCTCGGCGACTTCAGGCAGGGATTGCAGCAGAACTACGAACTCATCTCCGCCGAGTCGCGCCACGGTGTCGGTTTCGCGGATGCATTCGGTAATCCGCCGTGCAACCTCCTGCAACAATAGATCGCCGATGTGATGGCCCAGCGTGTCATTCAGTGTCTTGAAATCGTCGAGATCGATGAACAGCAGCGCCAGCTTGCGATTGCTTCGAGTGCTCGCCGTCAGGGTTTGCCGCAACCGGTCGAGCAAGAGCCGTCGATTGGGAAGGCCGGTGAGCGGATCGAAGAACGCGAGATTCCTGATCTCATCATGCGCCACTTTTAACTGCTGGAGTTCGCGCTCCCTCCTTTCGGCTCCGAGCATACGCAGTCGGGCAACGCTTCCAATCACCAGCAACGGGGTCAACCCGCAGATGCTAAAAAACCACCAGGACCAATACCACGGCGTTAGAATTCTGAAAGCGAACTCCGCGCTGTTTCCGCTCCACCCGCCGGTGTCATCCTGAGCCTCTACTTTCAAGCGATAAGCTCCCGGCGATAGTTCCGCGAACTGCAATTCTTTCTGTGTAGTCTCCGTCCAATTCGAACTCGCGCCGTCGAGCTGGTAGCGAAATAAAATCCCGGCTTCGCTGCGAACGTTCAACGCGGAGTATCGCGCGATGAGAGAGTTGGCATGGAAGCTTGAGGCTGGATTGGACTGGCCGAAAACATCCGCTCCTTCCATCATCAGCTTGGTGAAAACGACTTTGAGCGGGACCTCGGGTGAAACGCGCGGACGTGGTTTAAACCGCGAGAGTCCAGCGCTGGTTCCGATCCAAACTGTGCCGTCGGGCTCTTCGGCGAACGCGTTTAAGTTGCAGTCATTGAAGGCCAATCCATCGCTCGCGTCGTAATGGCTCCAATGCGAGCCTTCCCACACGTCGACGCCGCGTTCGGTGCCGGCCCAGACGCGGCCCGACGCGTCAGTTTCCAGGAAATAGACAAGTCCTTCGGTGCCGGGTCTCTGGATGCCCTTCTCAACGGCAAAACCCCGAGATTGCATATGGACGCGGTCGATGCCGCCTCCGAAGCGGTATCCAACCCAGATCGTTCCGTTCGCGCCTGCCCCCAATGAAAGCACTTCTTGATTGCTCAGGCCATCCGCGGGTGTGAAGGTTTGCCAGTGGCCGTTCGCATAGGAGGAAAGCCCGTTGGCGCCGCCGACCCAGACTGTGCCGTCCGACCCTTCCGCAACCGCCCAAAATCGCGTCGAGGGCAATTCGTTAACACGCGAGAGTCTTTGATAGGGAGGAGTCGCGACAAACAGGCCGGCATCGGTCGCTGCCCAGAGCCGTTGTTGCCGATCGAAACGCAGAGTGTAAGCCCCATCGGCCAGAAGGCCTCGCGCCTCTCCAACCCATTCCACTCTTCCCGTCTTTACATGGAGCAGCGCCACGCCGCGTGTCTCAGTGCCGATCCAGAGGTCACCGTTTTGAGCCTTCCGAACGCTGTGAACCGGCAGGCCGTCGAGTCCCGCGACTTTGCTCCATCGCATACCGGACCGCGACTTCTCTCCGCGCAGCAACCCTCCTTCAGTACCGATCCACACAGTACCGTCGGTTTGCGGGACGATCTCGTACACAATGTCGCTGGCCAACCCGCTCGTGGTCGAGTAGGTTTCCCACTCCTGGTATCCCCGTAGCTGAGCAAGCCCCCGACCAGCCAACCCGATCCACAGAATGTGCTGCTTGTCCTCGAAGGCAGCGTAAACCGCGCCCCTGAGACCGGAAGACTGGTCGATCTTTCGCCAGCGATTCTCCTCCCGGATCAGCAATCCGTTCGGAGACGGCAGCATAATGCGCCCGTCAGCATCGATATTGGCAACGCCGATCATCGCGCTCCCCGGAACCGGTGCATCGGGCCTTCGAAAGTTGGTCTGCCCCACGGGCAAAACGAACACGCCGTTTCGCGCCCGCACCCAGAGATTTCCGTCGTGGTCTTTCCGGATCACGAGTAAGGTGCGACCTGGCAAGCCGTTGCTTCGTCCGAAGACGCGGGTGCCATTCTCGTCCATGCGGCAGAGTTCCTGACCGCACCCGTACCAGACGGTCTTGCCGTCCACTAAAATTCCGTCGGCCCGCGGCCCGGAGGTTGCCGCCGCCTGAGGAAAACTGCGCAGGGAAAATCCCTCATGACCCGGTTCGGAGTAAAGCTGCATCAGACCGGCGTCTGTGCCGAGATAAGTGTGTCCTTTTCCATCCGACTGAATGCCTTGTTCCCAGCTGATTTTCTTGAAAGGAACGGGAATCTGCTCGAAGCGGTTGCCGTTCAGTCGATAAAGCCCGAAGTTGCCGCCAGCCAGAAGGGTTCCGTCGGGAGCTTCTCCAAATGCTGCGCTGGAGTTAGACGGAAGGCCCTGGGCCGATCCAAACGCCTCGAAACGGTCGCCATCGTAACGGAAGACGCCGTTTTCGGTGCTGACCCAGATGAAACCGATGTGGTCCTGGTAGATCTGCCGTATCGTGAGATTGTTGAGGCCGTCGTTGTTGCCGAAAATGTGGAAGCTATATTCCTGGGCGCGCAGCACTCCCGCGGCAAGCGGGAGAAATAGGGTTAAAATACGCCACATTCGTTTACAGTCTCGTTTACAGTCCACTGATCAATGATATTTGATATGTCGTTGAATTCTTTCAGTTTGCTTCCGCTACGGGATGACTCCGGTAATGCAAAAAGCAGGGTTGGCGGTTACCAGTGACTGGTTCGCCGAAAGCCCAAAATTCGTCTTTGTGTCTTTGCGCCTGGTCCTGGGGAAGGTGCGCGCCTTCGACTGTAACAGCTTACGATAGAAATGGTTACGCGGCTAGCCTGCCTACCGTCGAGTTTCCTTGCTAATATGTAGAGTCAGGCATCGGTTCCGCGCGACGTTTTCCCGCCAACCCCGCCAGGTCCGGAAGGAAGCAACGGTAACGGGCTCTTTCGTGTGCAGTGGGTCGCCGGTGCCTGACTTTTTTTGTCGCAGTCCCGGCGTCTGTCGACCCTGTTTTCCGCAATTGATTGCTCCCATCATGACCAAGCGTCTCTATTACGACAATTCCAAGATGCATGAATTCGATTCGATCGTCGAAGAGGTGCTCCCGATCTCGCCAGAGCAGAATCGGCCGGCTGTCGTGTTGCGCGAATCTGCGTTTTACCCAACCAGCGGCGGGCAGGTTCATGACACAGGATGGCTCACTCTTGAAGGGCTGGGCAGGTTGCGCGTGGCCGAGGTCGCCGACGCAGAAGATGGCCGCGTGTTGCATTATCTCGATGTCGAGGGCAAGTTGCCCGTGGCTGGTGTGGCCGTTCGCGGCAGCATCGATTCCAGCCGGCGGCGCGAACACATGCAGCAGCATTCAGGGCAGCACGTTCTATCGGCAGCCTTCATCGAGCTTTACCAGATTCACACCGTTTCTTTTCGTATGGCCGAAGACTACTGCTCGATTGATCTCGACACGCCGTCGCTGAATGTCGAGAAGATCATCGGAGCCGAGCAGCGGGCCAATGAGGTTGTTTTTGAAAATCGTCCGGTTCGTATCCGTTATGTTTCACGGGCGGACGCGGAGAAGCTTGGCCTGCGCAAGCCTCCGTCCGCGGAGCGCGATGAGTTACGCATTGTCGAAGTCGAGGATTTCGATGTTTCGGCGTGCGGAGGGACCCACGTCTCAGCGACCGGTCAGATCGGCTCGATTCTCCTGCGAAAGTCCGAGAAAGTGCGACAGGGAATTCGCGTGGAATTCGTTTGCGGTGACCGCGCGGTGCGCCTGGCGAGGCGTGATTACACGTCGCTCAGCGAAGCGGCCGCGCTTTTTTCAGCCAAGTTGTGGGATGTGCCCGAGCAAATCCGCAAGAACATCGACGAGAACAAGTCGTTGCGCAAACAAAGGGAAGATGCCTTAGACCAGCTTGCCGAGTCCATGGCACTGGCGGCTCTCCACGCGCAAGCCCTGTCGAACGGACGCAAGGTTGTGATGCATACCTTCTCCGACCGAGACATCGGTTTTGCGAAGCTCTTTGCCCAGAAAGTGACGCGAACCGCAACTCCGGCGATTGCGCTTGTTGCGAGCACAGTGGATCCTCCAGGATTGGTCTTCGCGCAGACTGCTGCATCTGCCGGTGCTCTACCGAACCCTGCCGATATGGGTGCGCTACTCAAGCAGGTGCTGTCTTCGGTTGGAGGTCGCGGCGGCGGAACGCGCGACTTCGCGCAGGGCGGAATCCCATCGGGCATCAAGGTCGACGTGAATACGCTTTTGCGTCAGGCAGCGGATACAATCGGAAGCTGATCCCAATTCCCGCCGCCGGCGGGAAGAAATCCATTCCATGCTTGAGCCGCGGCTGATACTCGTCAATCTTCTCATCAGGCTGGGCGTGGCTGCCGCCTTGTCGAGCGCGCTGGTGCGCTCCAAGGAATTTAAGAATCTCATCTTTCGCGAAGAGCGCGAAACCCGGCACAAAATCTATCTCGCGCTCTGGATGGCGATCCCGATCGCAATCGGCGTCTGGATACGATTCAACGCCAAAAGCTTTCTAGCTGGCGACTTGTCGCTGGAAACCGCTCTTCTGATGGGCGTGATCGGCGGCCGCTTGACTGGAGGCGTCGGTGGCGCGCTACTCTCGTTGCCTGCGACTTTCCATGGCGAGTGGGCGAGCATGCCCTTGAACGTGTTTGCCGGAATCATTGCCGGGCAATTGCGCCGGCTCGCTCCCGAACAAGAAGACATCTGGTCGTTCTCGCCGTTCATCGATCTCAGTCTCTATCGCTGGATTCGCCGCAATCTGCCTCGGCCCCGCGTGTTCGATTGGCAGATTGCTTTCTTTGTCACCATCGTCGGCCTGCGTTTTCTGCAAACTGAAATCTGGCGTTTCTGGCCGAACTCTATCTTCAGCCTCGAGAGTCCCGGTCTCTGGATGGGGATCGGCAATGCCACACTCGAAGGGTATTTGGTGGAGAGCGCGATCTACCTGACCGTGGTTATGGTGGTCGGCACCGAACTGAAAATCTTCAACAGCGTTCGGATTCAAATCAAACTCGAAGAACAAGAACGGTTGCTCCTACAGGCGCGCATGGCCGCGTTGCAGAATCAGATCAACCCGCATTTCTTGTTCAATACGCTGAACTCCATTTCATCGCTCGTCCGTTTCGATCCCGACACGGCGCGGGAGATGATCCTGAAGCTCGCGACCATTCTCCGCCGCCTGCTGCACAGCACCGATTCTTTCGTGCCTTTGCGCGAAGAGGTTGAATTTATCGATAACTATCTCGACATCGAAGTTGTGCGTTTTGGCAAAGACAAACTGCAGGTGATCAAAGACCTTGATCCGGCGTCCCTCGAAGCGATGGTTCCGAGCATGTTGCTCCAGCCGCTGGTCGAAAACTCGATCAAGCACGGACTCTCGCCGAAGATCGAAGGTGGCAGCATCACGCTGCGCAGCCGCGTGATCAAATCGCGGCTCGTGGTTGAGGTGGAAGACGACGGAGTCGGAATGCAGCCAGTTCAGGTTGCTCATCACGCGGAAGACAATGGCCTCACTGGGATGGGAATCGGGATGGCCAATATTGCGGAGCGGCTTAAGGTGCTCTATGGCGACACCGCCAGAATGATGATCGAAGACCGCGAAGGCGGAGGCACGCTGGTCCGTTTGCGGCTGCCCATCCTGCCTAATCCAGAAGAGCTTATGACGGCTTCGACTTCGATGACTGCTCCAGTACCTTTCGGTAAAAGTCTTCGTAAAGCGGAATGATCTTGCTGGAACAATATTTCTCCTGAGCCGCGGCGCGTGCCCGCTTCGCCATGGCCCGCAGGGCCGACTCATCTCCCAGGAGATCGATGGCAAAGCGCGCCATCATGTCCACGTCTCCGACCTCGGCCATAAATCCGCTGACGCCGTGCTCGATCACCTCCGGCACACCTCCGACACGGGTTGCGATCGGGACAACTTCGCAGGCCATGCCTTCGAGAGCCGCCAGCCCAAACGACTCCAGTTCGCTCGGCATCAGCATGACATCCGACATCGCCAGTTTTTCCCGGATCTGATCCTGCTTTCCGAGAAACAGCACATGTTCGTGGATGCCTTTTTGCACCGCCAGCCATTCCGCCTGCGAACGGTCAGGACCGTCGCCAATCAGCAGGAGTTTCGAAGGGATCTTTTTGCGCACGCGGTCAAAAATTTCGATCACATCCAGAACGCGTTTTACCGGCCGGAAATTCGACAGATGCACCAGCAGGCGTTCGTCGTTCGCGACATACTCGCTTCGCTTTTCCAGCCACTTCGCCTTGCGCTGATATTCATCGCAATTCACAAAGTTGGGAATGACCTCGATATGGTTCTTGATATCAAAGATGTTGAGTGTGCGGTTACGCAAATATTGCGAAATGGCCGTCACTCCGTCGCTTTGCTCGATGGAAAAACGCGTGATTGGAAGATAAGAACGGTCAAGGCCAACGAGGGTGATATCGGTTCCGTGGAGCGTCGTGACGAACGGCAAATTGCGCCGCGGCGGAGTAGCCGCCAGCATTTGCTTGGCCAGCATCGCGCTCACCGAATGCGGAATCGCGTAATGCACATGCAACAGATCAAGTTCGTAGAGCTGCGATACCTCCGCCATTCGCGTGGATAGCGCCAAATCGTAGGGAGGGTATTCAAACAGCGGATACCGCGTGACTTCAACCTCGTGGTAGTGAATATTCGGTTCCGGCCCGGTCAGTCGAATGGGCTGCGAATAGGAAATGAAATGAATCTCGTGGCCTCGGCGGGCGAGTTCCAGACCCAGTTCAGTAGCGACGACGCCGCTGCCGCCATAGGTTGGATAACAGGTGATTCCAATCTTCATGCGTCTCCCGCGAATTTCGGGCGGATTTGAGCCCCAACGATACCATCATTGGATTCACGGAAGTGGCTGGGGATGCAGGGCCGGGATGCAGAGCTGAAAATGCAGAGGCAGGCGTGCGGCGTGGGGACGGGTGACTGGCCCGTCCCCACTACAAATGTGGATTTAGTCTCCGCTCGGTTTTTTCGGCGTCAGATCGCAGGCTGCTTTGATTCGACCCAGATCCAACCCGGCCGGAGAAAACTCCGCGATTTGCGACCCGCTTCGCGTGGGGAGTTGCACGTTGAAAACCTGCGCCCCGATCATGCCGCGAACTGTGCCTTTGTCCATGGTGAGGAAATGTCCGCGCATCCAGTTCCAGCCTTTGCGGTAGTTCGTGTCGTCAACGCGAACCCTCACTCCCAATTGCGGCTGTCCCCAGAAGCCGGGCCGATTTGGCGGAGGCAGTCTGACTCCAGGATTGAAGTCGGGAAATTTCAGCTTCCCGTTATCGCAGTAGAGATTCACTCGGGGCTTAAATTCCGGATCTTCGCGGAAATAGTTGTTCGACAAGAGCTGAAACCGGACTCGTTTGGCCCCCGTCATCTTGTCAATCGAACTGAATTCCAACCAGTTTCCACCGGCGCTCACTCCGTCCGCCTCACCCTGATTCGGCGACATGACGCCATTCTGGGCGTTGGCGATGACAGTCATCGCTATCAAAAAAGACAAAAAAACGGCTCCCGCCGTTAACTTAGAACGCATAGTCTTGTGGAACAGACGGGCTTCTTTCAAGTTCTCCTCCAGAGTCACACCCCTACATACTATTGAACCCCGCGGACTGCGAAAAGTTGTATGCGATGTTCCAGCGTCGAGTTCTGAGCCGGTCTACAATTGGGACAAAGTTCAGGAGATCGGCACACCACTATGAACACCTTGCAGCAAGACTGGCCTGCGCTACCGCTGGCGGAATGGGAACCGACCTTTCGTACCCTGCACATGTGGACACAGATCGTCGGCAAAATTCGCCTGACCCTGACGCCACTCGAAAATCATTTCTGGAATGTCGCTCTCTACGTCACGACCCGAGGTTTGACCACCTCGCCAATGCCCTACCAAGGCAGCACAGTCACGGTTCATTTCGACTTTGTGAACCACCGTATCGAGGTCAAAACATCGACCGCTGAACGGGCGATGGCGCTCGCACCCAAGTCCGTTGCCGTCTTCTATCGCGAGCTATTTGCATTGCTGCGCGAACTTGGCATCGACATTCATATCAACCCCAAACCGCAAGAAGTCCCCAATCCCATTCTTTTCGACCAGGATGAGACCCATGCCGCCTACGACCCGGAGTATGCGAATCGCTTGTGGCGCATCCTGCGGTCCACCGATACGGTGCTTAAGGAATTCCGCGCGCGTTTTATCGGCAAGGCAAGTCCCTCCCATTTTTTCTGGGGCAGTTTCGACTTATGTTGCACTCGTTTTAACGGCCGTCGCGCCCCGGCACGAAAGGGTCTGATCACTTCCGAATCCTATTCCCACGAATGCAGCAGCATCGGCTGGTGGCCCGGCGGCGGAGGTGTGCCCGGACCCGTTTTCTACTCCTACATGGCCCCCGAACCGGCCGGCTTTGGTGAGCAGCCGGTTGGTCCGAAGGCCGCGTTATATCAGACCACCATGCACGAGTTCCTGCTGGATTATGACGACGTGCGGCGCGCCGCTTCGCCACCGGCAGAGCTTCTCCAGTTCGCACAAACCACATATGAAGCCGGAGCAAATCTCGCCGGATGGGACCGCGGTGCGCTCGAACGGCACTGACCGATCCGCTGACGGGTTCAGGACGTGGCGCTTAATCCAGGTCCACGACCACCGTCCCGCCTGCCATAAACATGCTGCCGCCGACGTCGCAGTAGGTCTGCGAGTAGGTCGCGCTCAGACCCTTGTGAACATCGACTCCGTGAGGCGTCAAAATTCGCAGTTCGCCGTTGGTGATGGGAAAGCTGATCTGCGTACAAGACTCGCTGAGCGTTGTTGAGGTCATCGGCCCGATGTTCCCATCAAAGCGGCAGCCCGGAGTACTTGGTTTTACGCTGTTGAGGCAGTAGCCTGGGCCGCCGTTTTTCCAAAGATGGAACGTTCCGTTCCCATAGTGGAAGCCATTCAACTGGGCCTGGTCGTTCTCTTGATCTTGATTCTGATATCCGCCGGACATCAAGGTGAACTGATAGGCATTGATTTCGGGCAGCGCGAAGACTACGGCACCGCCGCTCAGCGATTGGCCGAGGAGGTTCGGCGGTAACAATAGCAACAGGAAGCAGGGGATCAACTGCGGTATTTTCATGGTGCGTCTCCAATCGACAGGTAGTGAGGAATGCCAGCCCTAGGCAGGCTGCGGGAGTGCGGCAGCAATTAGCTCGGCATTCAGCGTTGGAGGACGCCCAATTGGGGAGGAACTACGACTGTTCGTGCGAATCGCCGCCCTTCATAAGAGAGACGGCGACTGCCGAATCGTTTTCCGGCTTTTGCCGCAAACGATTGTGAATACAGTGAATTACAATACATCCATTCATCGATGAGTTGCAGTCTTAGACAGAGGAGGAGAATTCGGGAGACGGAATCCGGCCTGGGTTGGACAGCATGGGCCGGACATCATGGATCAAACGAAGTAGGTCCGTGCTAAGTGGGGTCTGTCGTCCACCGCGAGTACACTCTGATCTCAGCTCTTATGCGCTCCAGGTACTCTCGGGATTCTCGTGGGAAATTCGCTGGTCGTTGGTTAGCGCGGTTGGCGTGGGCGGTCATGCTTTTTCTGTTGGCGGGGGCAGTGTCCGCGCAGAAAGCGTCCGCGCAGAATAGCAGCCCGACGGCAACTCGAATCACTCTCGATCAGGCCGTCGATCTGGCGCTGGCCCACAACCATTCGCTCCTGGCGACACGAACGCAGATCCTCCAGAATCAGGCGCAGGAAATCACGGCAAATCTGCGCCCCAATCCGACTCTTGGCCTGGATTGGCAGTTCATTCCGATGTTTAGCCCCGATCAGTTCACCGCGGACAACGTAGACAATATTCAACAGTTCGACCTCGGCCTCGGATACCTCTTCGAGCGCGGCCATAAGCGCCAGCGGCGATTGCAGGCCGCCCGGGATACGACCGCCGTTACCCGCGCCCAGGTTGCCGACGCCGAGCGCACGCTGGCCTTCAACGTGGGCCAGCAATTCGTCAGCGTTCTGTTGGCGGAATCCACGCTGCAGTTTGCTCTCGAGGATCTGAAGGCTTTCCAGCAGACTGTCGACATCAGCGGGGCGCAACTCAAGGCTGGCTACATCGGTGAAGGCGACTATTTGAAAATCAAACTGCAGCTTCTGCAGTTTCAAACCGACGTGTCTTCCGCCCGTCTCGCAAAAGTGCAGGCCCTCGTCGCGCTGCGTGAATTTCTTGGCTACAACGCCGTCCCTGCCGATTACGACGTCGTCGGCGACCTCGGCTACGAGGCCCTGAAAGGGAACCAGGACGACTTCGCCGCCCGGGCATTGCGCGAACGTCCCGATTTCCGCGCTGCCGAATTAGGTGTCACCGCCGCCCAGAGTCAAATCGCGCTTGCCCGGGCGAACGCCAAGGTTGACGTGACCGGCACATTCGACTTCACCCACGTTTCCGCGGAGTACACCGGCTCGGTCTTCGCCAATTTTGCCCTGCCCATCTTTGATCGCGGTCAAGGAGAGATCGCCCGCACCACTCACGCCCTCACACAGGCGCAGGAATTGGAGCAATCTTCGAGCGATACCGTCCTCTCCGACGTGTCCAACGCATACGAGGCAGTGCGTAGCAACGAGGAAGTGGTGCAACTCTATACATCCGGCTATTTGAAGCAGGCGCAAGACTCGCGCGACATCAGTGAGTATGCTTACAAGCGCGGCGCGAATAGCCTGTTAGATTTCCTGGATGCGGAGCGCAGCTATCGTGCCGTCCAGCTCGCCTACCGCCAGGCGCTGGCCGCCTATATGACCGCAGTCGAGCAACTGAAGCAAGCGGTGGGAACGAGAAAGTTGCAGTGAGGGCAGCAGAAGGGAACTGGTATGAGGGAACTGCTATGAGCGCTTCCACCAATCGTCATCGCGTCGGGAAACGGACGATGGCGGTATCGGCCGTCGTGACGGCAGTCGCGTTGCTGCTCGTCGGCTGCGAGAGCGGTTCCAAACCCGCCGATGAGAACGCCAAGAAAAACTCCGATACGGCCGAGTTGTTTACCATCCCGCCTGAGCAGATGGCCCATGTACAGGTATTGACTGTTCAAACTACGACCTTGGCTCGCAGCCTTCGCCTAACTGGCGCCGTCGCCTATAACAGCTTTAACACCACGCCGGTAATCACCCCCGTGAGTGGGCCGGTCAGCAGGATCGTGGTTGTTCCGGGGCAAAAGGTGAAAAAGGGCGAGCCCATGTTGTACGTGGCCAGCCCCGATTATTCACAGCTTCGCACCAACTATCTGAAAGCGCGTGACGCCTACGCTCTGGCGCAAAAAGCTTACGCTCGTGCCCGCGATTTGTATGAACACAAAGCCATCGCCGAACAAAATCTGGAGCAGGCGCAATCCGCGGAAACGCAGGCCAGCGGCGATCTGGCGTCGGCGCAAGCCGCCCTGAAGGTCATGGGAGTCAGTGATCCCGATGCGCTCGTGCAAGCGCCGCCGACGTTTGAAGTTCCGGTGAGAGCGCCGATCAACGGCACAGTTGTCGAGCAGGATGTCGCGGTCGGTCAACTGATTCAGCCGGGTGCCACACAGTGTTTCATGGTCTCCGATACGAGCAACGTATGGGTGCTGGTGAACATTTATCAGAAAGACTTGCCCTATGTGCGCGTCGGGAACACGGTCACGATCCAGACCGATACCTATCCCGAAGTTTTCCACGGCCGCATATCTTACGTGGCAGCGTCGCTCGATCCGAACACACGCACGCTACAGGCCCGCATCGAGACCAACAACCCTGGCGAGAAACTGAAAAAAGACATGTATGTGACCGCGACCGTGAATGCCGGCTCGATCGCCGATGCGATTGCGCTCCCGGACGCCGCCGTCCTGCGTGATACCGAGAATCAACCTTTTGTTTATGCTGCCGCGGCTTCGAACCAGTTTGGCCGGCGCTCCGTAACGCTCGGCCAAAGCCTCAACGGCCAAACGCAGATTACGAGCGGCCTGAAATCTGGCGACCGTGTGATTGGAGACGGCAGCTTGTTCTTGCAGTTCGCAAATTCACTACAGCGCTAGCACCAGCGGCAACACCAACGAAGAACAAAGAATGAAGAATAAGACAGCGTCCACCACCGAATGATCCACCGAATTGTCCAGGCGGCATTGCGTCAAAGATTTCTGGTCCTGATGCTGACCGCTTTCATCACGGTTGGCGGCATCCTCTCGTTCCAACGGATGCCGGTGGACGCATACCCTGATCTCTCGCCGCCGCAAGTCGAAATCATCACACAGTGGCCCGACCACGCTGCCGAAGAAGTCGAGCGCCTCGTCACTCTTCCTCTCGAACTCGAGATGAACGGCGTTCCGCACCTGGTCGTGATGCGCTCGAAATCGCTCTACGGTCTCTCCGACCTGATTCTCACCTTCGAAGACAGCACCGACGACTATTTCGCTCGCCAGATCGTTTTTGAACGGCTCGCGCAGGCCACCGTACCGACAGGAGTGATTCCGACCATCGCGCCCCTCTTCAGCCCGAGCGGCCTCGTCTATCGCTACGTTCTCGAGAGTCCCGATCGCTCGCCGCAAGAATTGAAGACGTTCGAGGATTGGGTCGTCGAGCGCGCCTATCGGTCAGTCCATGGAGTAGCCGACGATTCCGGTTTTGGCGGCACCGTCATGCAGTATCAGGTGCTGCTCGATCCGTCGCGCATCTACGGATATCACCTGACGATCCCGCAAGTGGTGACGGCGCTCTCCGCCAACAATGCCAACGCCGGCGGCGGATTTTATTCCCAGGGTGGCCAGTTCTACTATGTGCGCGGTATCGGTCTTGTCCGCAACACAGACGACATTGGAAACATCGTAGTCGGCGCCAACAAAGGCGTGCCCATCCGGGTGCGTGACATCGGAGAAGTCACCATCGGCCACGCGCCCCGTCTCGGCCAATTCGGATACCAGAAAAATGACGACGCGGTCGAAGGCGTGATTCTGATGCTGCGCGGCGAGCAGACCCAGAACGTCCTCAAAGCCGTCGAAGCGAAAACGGAAGACCTGAACCGCAACATCCTTCCGCCCGACGTCAAGATCCATCCTTATTACGATCGCAGCGAACTGGTCGACCTGACCACAGACACCGTGGAGGCGAACCTGCTTCGGGGCATGGTACTGGTCTTGATCGTGCTGATTTTCTTCCTCGTCAGCTTTCGTGCCGCCGTCATCGTCGCCATTACGATTCCTCTGTCGCTGCTCTTCGCTTTCATCGTGCTTCATGCCCACGACGTGGCCGCAAATTTGCTTTCGATTGGCGCCATCGATTTCGGAATCGTCATCGATGGCACCGTCGTCATGATCGAAAACATCTACCGTGAACTGGCGCTGCGCGAGGGCCAACAGTACAACTTGAATGAAGTCATCCTCGCGGCCGCGAAAGACGTGGATCGCCCCATCTTCTACTCCGTCGCCGTCATCCTCGCCGGATATCTCCCGATTTACGCGCTTACGGGAGCGTCAGGCAAGCTGTTTCATCCGATGGCCGAGACCATGTCGTTCGCATTGGTCGGCGCGCTTATCCTCACACTGACGTTGATTCCAGTGCTTGCCTCGTATTGGTTTAAAGGCGGTGTCCGCGAGAAACCCAATCGCGCGTTTGAATGGATGAAGCAAAGGTACGCCGGTCAACTCGACTGGGCGCTCAACCGCCCGAAGCTGACCATGCTGATCGCGACCCTAATATTCGTGGCCGCTCTATTGCTCGTCCCTTTCATTGGCGGCGAGTTTATGCCTCATCTCGACGAGGGAGCGCTCTGGGTCCGCGCCACCATGCCCTATACGATTTCGTTCGAAGAGGCGAGCAAGGTCGCTCCACAAATCCGTGATGTTCTGAAATCGTTTCCGCAAGTCACGGTGGTCGCTTCCGAACTGGGACGTCCCGACGACGGCACCGATTCCACGGGCTTCTTTAACTGCGAATTCTATGTTGGCCTCAAACCATACAAAGACAAATCATGGGCCGGCAAAATCAGCACAAAACAAGAATTGATCGAGGCGGTCAACGAGAAACTGACGACCTATCCCGGAATCATTTTTAACTACACCCAGCCTGCTGAAGACGCTGTTGACGAAGCTCTCACCGGCCTCAAGAGTTCGCTCGCAGTCAAGATTTACGGCGACGATCTGAACGTTCTTCAAGACAAGGCCGTCCAGATCAAGAACGCGCTCAGCAACGTCCCGGGATTTACCGAACTAACCGTAGTCCGCGAACTCGGTCAGCCGAGTCTGCTCGTGGATGTCGATCGCGATAAGATCGCTCGTTACGGAATCAATGTTGCGGACGTCGAAGCCGTGATCTCCGCTGCCGTCGGCGGACAGGCCGTCACGCAAGTTATCCAGGGCGAGAAGCTGTTCGACCTGGTTGTGAGAATGCAGCCCCAGTTCCGCAGCAGCGCGCATGAGATCGGCAACCTGCTCGTCGGCACGCCCGATGGCCAGCAGATCCCGCTCAGCCAGCTCGCGAATATCACGCAGGGCAATGGAGCATCGTTTATTTACCGGGAGAATAATTCACGCTACATCGGCGTCCAATACAGCATTGAAGGCCGCGACCTGGATCGTGCTGTGCGTGATGGCCAGGCGGCCGTGAAGAAGGCAGTAACCCTGCCGCAGGGCTACACCATGGCGTGGGGGGGCGAATACAGCCAGTTTCTAGAAGCGAAAGCGCAGATGATCGTGATCGGGCCGCTTGCGGTCGTGCTGATCTTCATGATCCTGTTCGCACTCTACGGAAATTTCAAATTTCCCGTCACCATCGCCCTCGGAGTGATCATGACCGAACCCGTAGGCGCGCTGGTAGCCCTCAAACTCACCCACACCCCGTTCAGCGTGTCGTCAGTTCTCGGCCTGCTGGCGCTGCTCGGCGTGTCGGTTGAGACGGCCGTCATTCTCGTCTCCTACATCAACAAGCTGCGCCTCGAAGGCATGGGCATTCGCGCCGCCACGCGCGAAGCATCGCTACTCAGGTTGCGTCCGATCATGATGACGGCGCTGGTGGCTTGCCTCGGGCTTCTCCCCGCCGCGCTGTCGACCGGCATCGGATCCGACACGCAGCGCCCCTTCGCCATCGTGATCGTGGCGGGCCTGATCTCCCGCCTCTTCATCGGATTTTTCGTGAACCCAGTCCTCTATGAGATGGTTGCCCGCGAAGGCGATGTCCTGCAGGTATAGAGCGGGGACGCGACTGGCTGATGTGTGGGTCTCGCGAACTCAGCGGCTGCCTTCCGGCCCAGAGGTATGAGGTTTATGGAACTTTGCTGACCAGTTGTGCAGGCGATGGGAGTTGCGAGGCGTCCCAACCCCCGCCCAGCGTCTGGATCAACCCGCCGCTGACCGTCATCTGTTGAATTCGAAGGTTGACCGCCGTTTGCTGGTTGGATAGCAATGCAGTTTGCGCGGTAAGGACGTTCAAGTAAGGATCGATTCCCAATTTGTAGCGATCTGTCGCCAGCGCTAGGGTTCTTTCCGCCGATTTAACTGCCTCGTCCTGATGTTGAATCTCTACCGAAAGAATCCGCAGCGACGCGAGATTGTCCTCCACTTGTTGAAAAGCGGTTAGGACCGACTGGCGGTAGTTGGCCACGGTCTCGTCGTACTGCGCCCTGAACTGCAAAACTGTCGCCCGGCGCAGCCCCGCGTCAAAAAGTGTTTCCGCAGCCGAGGGACCCATGGAGAAAAATCGGCTCGGCCAGGCGAACCATTGCAGGAACGACGTGCTCTCGAATCCTGCAACTGCGCTTAGGGTAACTGTTGGAAAGTATGCCGCTCGCGCGATGCCGATTTGTGCGTTGGCCTGAGCCATCAGCCGCTCTGCTGCCGCAATGTCAGGCCGCCGCTCCAGTAGCTGGGACGGAATACCAAAGGGAATCGCCGGAGGGCTTGAAGCAAGCGGTTGGACCGGTAATGAAAACGTCGACGCGGGTTGCCCGGTCAACATCGCAATCGCGTGTTCAAATTCGGCTCGTTGGATGCCAAGATTCTCATCCTGCGCTTTGGTGGCCTCGAGTTGAGTTTTGGCCTCAGCCACCGATTCCTCCGAGTCAATTCCTGTTTCGTAGAGAGCCGTTGTCAGATCGAGGGACTGCTGATACGCGACCACCGTCGAATCCAATAATTCCTTAAGTTTGTCTTGCCCGCGAAGTTGAAAATAGTCCGCAGCAACTTCGGCCTGCACCGTGAGACGTGTATTCTCAAGGTCCGCTGCGCTGGCCTGCGCTCCATAGGCGGCCGCGCTGACGGTGTTCCGGATACGGCCGAACAGGTCCGGCTGCCACGTAGCGTCAAACGGGAGCGTGTATTCCGTAAATGTACCGCGCGACGAAGACGAACCGCTCCCCGTTCCGGTTCCTGAACCGGATCCGCCGCTGGATGTCGTGGCAGATGGCCTTTGCACCGTAATGGAAGGGTTGGTCGAAACCGTGGGGAAAAGCTGCGATCGAGCCTCCTTAACCAGTGCCCGTGCCGCCAGAAAGCTTGCCGCGGCGGACGCGATGCTTTGGTTTGAAACGTTGACTTTCTCTTCCAGCGCATTCAACTGAGGATCGTTGAAAATCTCCCACCATTTGCCGCGGAGCGCATCATCTTTCGGCTGTGCCACCTTCCAGCCTTCGGTGTTCGGGAAATCGGGCGGAGTGAGTTCCTTGTATGCCGGCGGGGCGTCCACCGATGCTCGGTGGTACTTCGGACCAACGACGCACCCGGCCAGAAGGCAGGTCATGATGGCGATACAAGTTGTGGCTCTTAGGTGGAAAACAGTCATAGTCTTATGCAACCTCGTCTCATGCATCCTCGTTGCCCGAATATGATGGCTCCAATCAGTTCGCAGCGCTGGGGGCTGGTCCTGTGCCTCGGTGAGCTACGTCGGTTTCTTTCCCTAGGATGCGCAACCGTAGCCGGTCGAACGCCAAATAGACGACCGGCGTGGTATAGAGCGTGAGCATCTGACTCAAGATCAGCCCTCCCACAATTGAAATGCCCAAGGGGCGGCGGAGTTCGAACCCCGTGCCAGTCCCCAGCGCTAACGGCAACGCGCCCAACAAGGCAGCCATCGTCGTCATCAGGATCGGACGGAAACGCAGCATGCATGCTTCAAAAATCGAATCATAAGTATTCTTTCCCTCAATGCGCTCTGCCTGAAGTGCAAAGTCGATCATCATGATGGCGTTTTTCTTCACGATTCCAATCAACAGCACAATGCCGATGATGGAAATGATGTTCAGATCCTGTTTAAAGAGCATCAACGCGACCATCGCGCCTACGCTCGCCGAGGGCAGCGTGGAGATGATGGTGATTGGATGAACCAGGCTTTCATACAAAATTCCGAGAACGATATATACCGCCAGCAGCGCTGTCGCCACCAGGATGGGCTCCGTGCCCAGTGATTGCTGGTAAGCCAGCAGCGTTCCGGCATAAAAACCTTGCAGCGAGGAGGGCGTGCCGAGCCGCTTTTGCATCTGGTCGATGCTTAATGTGGCATCGCTCAAAGACACGTTCGGCGCGAGGTTAAAGGACAACGTGACTGAAGGGAATAAGCCGGTATGGTTGATGCTCAGCGGGGTTGTGTTGGCCTGGCTTTTGGCCACTGCGAACAGTGGGGTGTTTCCGTTACCGGAACTCTGAAAGTAGATGTCTTTCAATCCTTCGGGGCTTTGCCAATACTGGGGAGCAACCTCCAGCACCACGTAGTACTGATTAAGCTGCGTGTAAATGAGGGACACTTCCGACTGGCCGAATGCGCCGTACAAGGCCGAGTCCAGCGACT
The DNA here is from genome assembly GCA_035308395.1 of Terriglobales bacterium. Taxonomy (GTDB): domain Bacteria; phylum Acidobacteriota; class Terriglobia; order Terriglobales; family Acidobacteriaceae; genus Acidiflorens. The sequence continues at coordinate 65,118 of DATGGT010000123.1, read as the reverse complement.
TCACGGTCAGGCCGAGCTTTGCCGCAGTAACACGATCATAGGTCATCAACTCCTCGAGACCGCCATTTTGCTGGTCCGAGTTCACGTCCTGGAGACCGGGCAAGTGCTTCATCTCGGCCAATATGATCGGACCCCACTTCGAAAGATCCTGCACCGTGTCAGATTGGAGAGTGTATTGATACATCGCATTACTGGATCGGCCTCCGATACGTAGATCCTGCACTGGTTGGAGAAATGCGGAAGCCACTGGCAGACGGTTCAATTGTGGGCGCAGGCGGTTGATGATGTCGGAGGCGCTGATTTTTCGATCGGCCAACGGTTTAAGCGCAATGTAAACGTTGCCGGTATTGGTGGCGCCGCCGCCACCGGTGAACGCAATTACGTTTTGGACCGCCGAATCATTCTTGATCACGCGGCCGATCTGCTGAATGGAGTCGTTCATCGCCGGGAACGACGAATCCTGCGGCCCGCGCACGGAACCGCTGATCGATCCCGTGTCCGCCGTCGGGAAAAAGCCCTTGGGTATCTTGAAGATCAGCAGCACGTTGAGCCCGATGGTAATTGCAAGCACAACCAGAATAAGAGCGGGATGGTCCAGGGCCCAATGCAGGCTGCCTCGATAGAGTGACAGCATTCCGTTAAAGAACTTCTCGCTGGCCGCGTAGATCCGGCCATGCTTTTCTCCGCGCTCGTCCTTCAACAAGTAGGCGCACATCATCGGCGTCGTGGTGAGCGAGATGATCATCGACACCAACACAGCCGTCGAGAGTGTGACCGCAAATTCGCGGAAGAGGCGACCCACGATTCCGCCCATCAAAAGAAGAGGGATAAAGACGGCGATGAGCGAAATGCTGATTGTGAAAACAGTGAAGCCGATTTCCTCCGCGCCCTTCAGCGCCGCGTCAAACGGCCCCATGCCGCTTTCCAGATGGCGCGAAATATTCTCCATCACCACAATGGCATCATCGACCACAAATCCCGTAGAGATCGTCATGGCCATCAGCGACAGATTGTCCAGCGTGTAACCCAACAGATACATCACAGCGAATGTTCCAACCAGCGAAACCGGCACCGCGACCGCGGGAATCAATGTGGCACGGCCGTTGCGCAGGAAGACAAACACCACGAGGATGACCAGGCCGACGGAAATCAGCAGCGTCCGCTCTACGTCACTGACCGAGGCGCGAATCGTTGTGGTGCGGTCCAGAACGATGGTGGCATCGATGCCGAACGGAATGGTCGCCTTGATAGAAGGAAGCTGGTCGCGGATGCGGTCGACGGTTTCAATGATATTGGCGCCGGGCTGCCGGAAAATAATGACCGTGACCGAACGCTTGCCGTTCAAGTATCCGGCAGCGCGGACGTTTTGCACCGAGTCTATGACCTGTGCGACATCGGAAAGGCGCACGGCCGCGCCGTTGCTATAGCCGACGATGAGCGGCTTGTAGGCGTTTGCCAGCGAGATCTGGTCGTTGGCCAGGATGTCCGCGCTCACTGTCCCGTCGGTGACTTGGCCCTTGGCCAGATCGGAATTCTGCAGGCTGAGCACAGACTGTAAATTCGCCAGGGTGAGTCCATAGCCAGCCAGCTGTGTAGGATTTGCCTCCACACGCACAGAGGGCAACGCGCCGCCTCCCACCGTGACCTGCCCTACGCCTTGTATCTGCGACAACTTTTGCGCAAGCACGGTGGACGCTGAGTCGTACATTTTGTCCGGACCGTACTTGTCCGAGGTAAGACCCAGGATCATGATCGGCGAATCGGCGGGATTGACTTTGCGATAGGTCGGATTGCCCGGCAAGTTCGCGGGCAGATAGGATCGCGCCGCATTGATGGCGGCCTCCACATCGCGCGCCGCACCGTCAATGTCGCGGCTGAGGTCAAACTGAATGGTGATCGATGTGTTGCCCAGCGTGCTGGAAGAAGTCATCTCCGTCACTCCAGCGATATGACCGAGCTGCCGTTCCAGGGGCGTAGCGACGGACGAGGCCATAATTTCGGCGCTCGCTCCGGGCAGGCCTGAACTGACTGAAATTGTCGGAAAGTCGACCGCCGGCAGAGGCGCCACTGGCAGCACCTCAAACGCAATCGCCCCGGCGAGGGCAATCGCCACAGTGAGCAGCGTGGTCGCCACCGGACGGTGAATGAAGGGTGCGGAAATGTTCATGCGGGTCCAGCCTGTTCCGCTCCTCCGGCTTCCGGTTGTTTCGCTTTGTGCGAAAAGCGCTGCGCCAGATTGTCGAAGAAAATGTAGATGACGGGTGTGGTGTAAAGGGTGAGCACCTGGCTCAGCAGCAGTCCGCCCACCATAGCGATTCCCAGCGGCCGGCGTAGCTCCGAACCAAAACCAGTACCCAGCGCCAGCGGCAGTCCCGCCAGCAGCGCGGCCATCGTTGTCATCATGATGGGGCGGAAGCGCAGTAAGCAGGCCTCGTAAATCGCGTCCGTCGCGTTCTTACCGTGCTCGCGCTCACCTTCCAGCGCGAAGTCGACCATCATGATGCCGTTCTTTTTCACGATTCCAATCAGCAGAACAATGCCGATAATCGCGACCACACTCAAGTCCTGGCGAAAGATAATCAGCGCCAGGAAAGCACCCACACCCGCCGACGGCAGCGTGGACAAAATCGTAATCGGGTGAACGAAACTCTCGTACAAAACTCCAAGAACGATGTAGACCGTGACCAACGCAGCCAGAATGAGTAACGGTTCGTTGGCCAGTGAAGCCGTGAATGATGCCGCCGTGCCCTGGAACCCTGACTGCAGGCTCGGGGGCATGTGCATGTCTTTCTCTACTTTAGTGACCGCGGTAATCGCTTCGCCCAGCGCGGCATTCGGCGCGAGATTGAACGAGACGGTAATTGCCGGGAATTGACCCTGATGGTTAATGGAGAGCGCCTCCGTAGTCTTCTCGAAATGGGAGAAGGCGCTGAGCGGCACGGCGCTGGTGGCGGCTGAGCTAGTGGCGCCAGCCAGGCTTGTTCCCTTGCTCGACGAAAGTGCGCTCCCGAGAGCGGCCAAAGTGTTGGCCGCGGGAGTATACAGCGCTGAAGTGGTCGTGGCATTCGATCCGGCTGAAGACGATCCGGAAGACGCGAATGAGGAAGAGGCACCGACACCGGTTGCGCCCGCCGATGCGTTGGACTGGATGTAGAGATGATTTAACTTGTCCGGGTCCTTTTGAAATTGCGGTGCACTTTCGAGCACCACATGGTACTGATTGACTTGGGTATACATGGTGCTGATCTGCCGTTGACCGAAGGCGTCGTACAAAGTGTTATCGATCGTCGTCGGAGCGATGCCAAATCGTGATGCTGTGACCCGGTCAATCACCAGTGATACCGCCAGCCCTCCATTTTGTTGATCAGTGGCGACATCTTCCAGTTCCGGCAACTGCTTCAGTCGGGCGACGAAACGGTTCGTCCAGTCATTCAGTTCATCCGCGTTGGGGTCTTCAAGCGTGTACTGGTATTGCGTGCGACTCACTCGATCGTCCACTGAAATGTTCTGCACCGGCTGCATGAACAGCTCGATTCCCTGAACCTGATCGAGTTTCGACTTGAGCCGGCGGATCACATCTGACGCGCTCATCTTGCGCTGGTCGAGCGGCTTCAGGTTGATCGACATCCTGCCGCTGTTGGTGGTGGTGTTCGTGCCGTCCGCGCCGATGAAGGATGAGAGGCTATCGACGGCCGAGTCCGCCAGGATAATTTTTGCCAATTCCTGCTGCTTCGCGGCCATTGCGGCTGAGCCAATCGTTTGCGGCGCCTGCGATATGCCCTGGATCACGCCGGTATCCTGCACCGGGAAAAACCCTTTCGGGATGATGATGTAGAGGAACACCGTTAGCAGCAGTGTGGCCAGGGCAACGAACAGGGTAATCGTCTGGAATCGAAGAACGAATTTCAGGGTCCGTCCATAGAACGCGATCATCGATTCGAAAACGCGCTCCGAGGCTTGAAAGATGGGTCCCTGCTTCTCTTTCGGCTGGTGCCGCAGGATGCGCGCACTCATCATGGGCGTGAGCGTAAGGGAGACTACTGCCGAAACGACGATGGTAACCGCGAGGGTCACGGCAAATTCACGGAACAGGCGTCCCACAACGTCTCCCATAAACAACAGCGGAATCAGCACGGCGATGAGTGACACGGTCAGCGAGAGAATGGTGAAGCCAATTTGCTCCGCGCCCTTGAGCGCCGCTTCCATGGGCGGATCGCCGGCTTCGATGTAGCGTGCGATGTTTTCGATCATCACGATGGCATCGTCCACCACGAAACCGGTGGAGATGGTCAGCGCCATCAGCGATAAGTTATCCAGGCTGTAACCTAGGATATACATCGCTGCGAATGTACCCACCAACGACAGCGGCACCGCCGCGAAGGGGATAATGGTGGCGTAAAGACTCCGCAGGAAAAGAAAAATCACGAGCACAACCAGTCCGATGGTCAGCAGCAATTCAAACTCAACGTCGGAAACCGATGCCTTGATAGCGGTTGTGAGGTCGGTGAGCGTGGTGACCTGAATGCCGGTGGGCAAGTTAGCCTGGAGCTGCGGCAGGAGTTGCTTGACGCCCTTGACCACGTTGATGGTATTGGCCCCCGGCTGGCGTTGCACATTCAGAATGACCGCGGGCGTCTGATTCATCCACGCGGCCTGGTTGTTGTTTTCCACGCCATTCACGATGTTGGCCACGTCGGTCAGCATCACCGGCGCGCCGTTACGGTAGGCGACGACGACATTTCGATAGTCGTCGCTGGTGATCAGTTGATCGTTGGCGTCGATCTGGTAATCCTGGCGCGGTCCATCGAAGTTCCCTTTGGCGGCGTTCACACTGGCGTTGGTGAGCGCTGTACGAAGATCCTCCATGTTGATGCCGTAGGATGACAGAGCGGTAGGGTTGGCTTGAATGCGGACGGCGGGCTTTTGGCCGCCACTGATGGTTACAAGACCGACTCCGGTGAGCTGCGAGATCTTTGGGGCAAGGCGCGTATCTACAAGGTCCTCAACCTGAGACAGCGGAAGGGAACTTGAGGTAATGGCCAGCGTGAGCACTGGAGCATCGGCTGGATTCGTTTTGCTGTAGATCGGCGGCGACGGCAGAATCGACGGCAACAGACTCTGGGACGCGTTGATCGCAGACTGCACCTCCTCCTCCGCCACGTCTATGTTCAAGCTGAGGTTGAACTGCAGCACTATGACCGAAGCGCCACCGGAACTGGTGGAGGTCATCTGGCTCAGACCTTGCAGTTGGCCGAACTGGCGCTCTAGTGGCGCCGTCACCGTCGTCGCCATTACCGTCGGGCTTGCTCCCGGATAGAACGTGAGCACTTGAATTGTCGGATAGTCGACTTGCGGCAGGGCGGAGACCGGCAGTTGCGTATAGCCAACAATGCCGACCAGCATGATGGCAGCCATCAGTAATGAGGTCGCAACCGGCCGCAAGATAAACGGACGAGATGGACTCACTGGACGCTGCTCCCCTTTGCGCCGGCCGGAGCCCGCTTGGTCGATCCCTTATTCGAAGGCTTGCCCGGACTTTGGCCCGGAGTCTGGTTTGGGGTCTGGCCAGGGAGTGCGACCGCTGTCTTGTCCTGCAACTTGTCGAAGCTGCTGGTGGCGACGACGTCACCCGGATTGATGCCGTCCACCTGGGTCAGCCCGCCGTCTGTAACTCCAGGGGTTACGCTGTGCAAGTGCGCGACATTGTTTTGAATCACATATACGAAAGACGCTTGGCCATTCTGTTGAATAGATGATGCTGGAACCAGCGTTACGCCTTCCAAGGTATTCACCAGCAGCCGCGTGTTCACAAACTGGTTTGGGAAGAGCACGGCATTTTTATTGTCGAAGATCGATCTCGCTCTGACGGTCCCCGTCGTGGTGTCAATCTGGTTGTCGAGTGTGAGCAGTTTCCCACTGGCAATTTTCGTTTGCGCAGTGCGATCGAAAACATCGACCGTGAGCTTCGCCTTCTTGCGAAGTTGAACGGCGACCGGGCCCAGACTGTCTTCCGGTATGGTGAAAATCACCGTGATGGGCGTCAACTGCGTGATGACTGCCAGAGTTGATCCTCCGGAAGATTGCACCACGTTTCCAGGATCCACCAGCCGTAGGCCGACGCGGCCAGCAATAGGAGCGGTGATGTGGCAGTAGTCGACCTGAACCTGGTCAAATTGCACCACTCCCTGGTCGTTCTTCACCGTGCCCTCGTTCTGCAGCACGAGCTTTTCCTGGTCATCCACGATTTGCTTCGCGATCGCATTGCGAGCCAAAGCGGCGCGGTAGCGTTCCAGGTCCATCTTGGCCTGCGCGAGAACATTCTCGTCTCGTTCGAGCGCTCCTTGCGCTTGCAGCAGATTAGCGCGGTAGGTGCGCGAGTCGATGTCGATCAGCGCATTGCCTTTGCTTACCAGTTGCCCTTCCGTGTAGTGCACGCCAACGACCAGACCGTTTACCTGGCTGGTAATCGAAGCGGTGTAAACCGGAGTGACCGTGCCGATTGCGTCGAGATAAACGCCGATGTTGCCTTCCGTAGCGGTCGCGGTAGTAATCGCGATCTTCGGCGGCGCAGGCGTGACCTTTTTCGCGGCGTCGACCTTGCGCCAAATCAGCACGATGATAAGCACAGCCGCGAGCAACAGCAGAATCCCGACGACGATCCACACTACCCTGTGGCGGCGAGATTCCGAACCATGCATTGCAAGTTGATGTTCACGACCGATGTGGGGTTGCTCACTCGTGTCAATGGTCAATATGAATCTCCTGTGCAAGCGGTTCAGAATTGCTCGAAATTATATTCCAGGAAAAGGGAGTCCTAGTTCGCGATCGTGGCCCATATTGCCCTTTCCCGGCGAGTCTCAAAAGTGAACAATTCTGCACTGTATGTCAAAGGAGGGGGAATAGCACTTAGGTCAAGGTTGGGTTATCGCAGCGATGTAACCGCATCCGATGCTAAGCGTCCGCAATTCTGGAACCGGCTTCGTCCTGCTTCCACGCCCCCGCGGGCTCACTGTCTGGAACCTGTCGGACGTCCGGATTCTGCATGATCACACGCGCGCAGGTGTTCCATCGCAGAATGGCGTCGTCGTTTCCGGGTACCGCAAAGTTCATAGCTCTCTCATAATGATCCATTGCTTCTCGAAGCGCGTGATACGCGGATGTGCCGGCTCCGGCCCCGCCGTGACGTATGCGCGCATTTCCCAGACGCTCCCAGATGATGCCGTCGTAGTAGGCCCGCTCATAGTCGCCCTTAATCTCGGCGAGAACCTCGCGGGCGGCTTTCACATTCACATGCGCATGGAATTGGTCGGTGCGCGCCAGCAGAAGCGAAATCAACGCCTGCTGATGGTCGGGTACGATGGCCAGGATATCGAGGCAGATGCTCTCGGCAAGGCTGGGTTCGTTCAATAGTCGGTAGCGCTCAACCTTGGCCAGCGCTTCGGGAATGCTTTGCTCGGAAATGGATTTCAGTTCGAAATGCATAACAGCTCCTACTCGTTTATTGCTTCGAATTGCTGAACATCCGGAACAGTTTCGACAACGGATCGAAGAAGCGATCGACTACGCGCTCCTTGAGCGGGATGATCGCATTGTCGGTAATGGTGATGCTTTCAGGACAAACTTTCGTGCAGCACTTCGTGATGTTGCAAAGACCGATGCCAAAATCTTTTCTCAGATCTGCGACGCGATCGCCGGTGTCCAGCGGATGCATCTCGAGCGCGGCCGTGTATACCAGAAATCGCGGACCGATGAATTGGTCGTGCATGTGGTGATCGCGCAACACATGGCAGACATCCTGGCATAGATAGCATTCGATGCACTTGCGAAACTCCTGCACCCGTTCAACATCTTCCTGAGCGATGCGCCATGTGCCATCGGGCGCGTCGGGCTTCCGCGGCTGGAATTTCGGGATGCGCTTTTTGACCTCGTAATTCCATGAGACGTCGGTGACCAGGTCCTTCATGTGAGGAAATGCCTTCATCGGTTCGACGGTCACAGGCTTATCCAGCGGGAGCGTGTTCAGTCGCGTCATGCACATCAATTTCGGCATGCCATTGATTTCGGCCGAGCAAGACCCGCACTTGCCTGCCTTGCAGTTCCAGCGAACAGCCATATCTCCGGCCTGTTCCGCCTGTATTTGATGCACAGCGTCGAGGACCACCATGCCCGCCGAGACCTCGGTTGTGTAGTCCTGGAACTTCCCCTGGCCTTTTTCTCCGCGCCAGATTTGAAATGTGGCCGTCGCCATTACTTCATCTCCATTACTTCATCTCTTCGATGATTTGCTTCAGATTCTCTGGCATCGGCGGAATGGGTTCGCGCGTGAGTTGCACTTCTCCTCCGGCGCCTTTTCGCGCCACGATGTTGAATCCGCCATACTTTTCGTCCTTAGTGGAAAAGTCGTCGCGGAAATGCGCTCCGCGGCTCTCTTTCCGCTCCAGCGCCGCCCTGGTAACAATTTCCGATACCGTCAACAGGCTATGGAGGTCGAGTGCCGTGTGCCAGCCACCGTTGTATTCACGGTTTCCCTGAACACTTACTCGTTCGCTGGCAGCTTTCAGCTCTCGAATGCGTTCGAGCGCCTGCAGCATCTCTTGTTCCTGACGAACGATTCCCACCAGATCCTGCATTAGATCCTGCAAAGTATGTTGGACGGTATATGGATTGTCGGAGCTCTTACGCTCGAAGGGCTCAAGCGCCAATTTTTCCACTGTTCCGAGTTCGTCCGTGTTGACAGCGCCCAGCGAGTTGTCTTTTGCATAAGCTGCGGCATATTCTCCCGCTCGCTTGCCGAAGACTAATAAATCGGAGAGTGAATTTCCGCCCAGGCGGTTGGCGCCATGCAGACCCGCTCCGCACTCTCCCGCTGCAAACAGGCCAGGCACGTCTGACATTTGGGAATCACCATCTACTCTGATGCCTCCCATCATGTAATGAGTGGTGGGGCCAACCTCCATCGGCTCCTGCGTGATGTCAATATCCGCTAGCTGCTTGAACTGGTGATACATGCTGGGCAGCTTCTTCTTTATATGCTCCGCCCCGTTCGGAATCCTCTCTTTAATCCACGCAATGTCAAGGAAGACGCCGCCATGTGGACTGCCGCGCCCTTCTCGCACTTCTCGACGGATGCAACGCGCCACGTGGTCGCGGGTCAGCAATTCGGGCGGACGCCTCGCCTCCTTATCTCCCTGCGTGTAGCGCCAGCCTTCTTCTTCGTTATCGGCGGTCTGTGTTGTGTAGAGCGGAGGAATATCTTTGAACATGAATCGTTCGTTGTCGCGATTCCGCAGCACGCCTCCCTCGCCGCGCACCCCTTCGGTGACCAGAATGCCGCGCACGCTTGGCGGCCAGATCATTCCCGTCGGATGGAACTGTACAAATTCCATATCCATCAATGACGCACCGGCGTCGTAAGCGAGCGCATGGCCATCACCGGTGTATTCCCAACTGTTGCTGGTAATTTTGAAAGCTCTGCCAATTCCTCCTGTTGCAAGCACCACGGCTTTGGCGCGGAAGAGATGAAATCGGCCGCGCTCACGGTCGTAACCAAACGCGCCGGCAATGCGGTTCCCGTCCTTCAGCAGCGTCAGGACGGTGTGCTCCATGAAAACGTCGAGACCAAGATGAATGCCATGGTCTTGCAGGGTGCGGATCATCTCCAGTCCGGTGCGATCGCCCACGTGCGCGAGTCGAGGATAACGATGTCCGCCAAAATTGCGCTGCAGAATCCGGCCGTCGGGGGTGCGATCAAAAAGCGCGCCCCAAGCCTCGAGTTCACGCACGCGCGCCGGCGCTTCCTTGGCATGCAACTCCGCCATCCGCCAGTTATTCAGGTATTGACCGCCGCGCATGGTGTCGGCAAAGTGAACGCGCCAGCTGTCCCGGTCGTCCACGTTTCCCATCGCCGCCGCTACGCCGCCTTCGGCCATCACGGTGTGCGCTTTGCCGAGAAGAGATTTCGAAATGACCGCGACCTTTACTCCAGTGGCCGAGGCTTCGATGGCAGCGCGCAGGCCGGCGCCACCGGCTCCAATGATCAGAACGTCGTGTTCATGCGTGATGTACTCGCTCACTAGACGATCCTCCAATCCGTCCAGATACCCATCGAGCACATCCGTATATACAAATCGGAAAACCCTACCGAGATCAGGCTGCACCAGGCAAACAGCATGTGCCGACTATTCAGGCAACTCACGCAGTCGTAAGCTCGCTTGCGCACCGGCGCTCCCGCCAGCCGATCACGAAAACCTCCGATCAAATGACGCAGGGAATGGCATCCGAAAGTGTAGGAACTCAACAACACGAGATTCGTCAACAAAACGAGCGTGCCGACGCCGATGCCAAAGTGTCCGTTGAACCAGAACGCATCCCACACGTCCCGCGCCAGAATTATGAGAAACACCAGTGCCAGATAAAGAAAATACCGGTGAACATTTTGCAGGATCAAAGGAAAAGATCGTTCGCCAAGATATTTCTTCCGCGGTTCGCCCACAGTGCAGGATGGCGGATCGGCCCAAAATGCTTTGTAATAGGCACCGCGATAGTAGTAGCAGGTGAATCGAAAGCCGCCCGGCGCCCAAAGTATGAGCATCGCCCCCGTAACCGAAGCAGGAATCCAGCTTGGCTGCGCACCAAACCAACCCTGAGGGCCGAATAATTCGGGAGAATAAAACGGAGAGAGATAGGGTCCGAACCGGTAATGCTGCCCCTGCAGCGCAGCCCACGTGGAGTAAACGATGAATGTCGACAAACCCAAAAACACAACCAGCGGCTGTACCCACCAATTGTCGGCGCGTTGCGTCTGTCCAAAACCCACGCGCGACAACGGGACGTCAATCTCAGACATCAAGCCTCCTCACGCGATCGTGCCGTCTTGCATCGGTCATCAAGCGCTAGCCTGATTGCGATTTGATACGGGCGATAGCCATGATACACCGGGCGCCACGCAATCAACTTCCGGTGTGAGCTCTCTGTGGCAGAGTTTTCGTGGCCACCCGTTTGAAGATTGGCCGCCGAGCTGGACGAAGCGATGGTCGCTGGTGACGCCGTTGAAGACAGCTTTTGTGGAAGGGCCCGACGCTCTTTCGTCATCGAAGCATGGAACCGATTCGAGGCGCCATTCGCGCTGAAGGAACCTTACTGCGGCTTAGCGCGCGTCTGATCATCTTTCTGATCGCGATAAAACTCCTGTAGCACCCGGAACGCTCGCTTCTTCTCTCCGCGATCGCTGATCAGGCCCTTCCGGTTGAAGTAATCCTCGATATTCGGCAAAGTCCTGCGCGGGCTTCTAAAGTCTTTCAGAATCCACGGAGAAGTTCCGCGCAAGAATGTGATGCGCTTCAGCATGGCGATCTGGTGCTTGTAAAGATCTTCCTGATAATCTTCCGTCCACCTCGTGTGCATACCGCCGCGGTGCCCGTACAGAGCGTCGCCTCCGAATTCGCTCATGATGAGCGGCTTGTCATATTTCGAGACCCAATCCGTCAGGTCCGCGTCCTCGGGACGCCGCACATACCAGCCGATATATTCGTTGTCTCCCATCACATCGAGATCGTTCGCCACCGGATCTTCGATGTGGATGGTGAATCGGTTCCCATCCACGGTCTCCGTGCTCTGCAGCGCGGCTGACACCAGGCGCGTGGGGTCGGCGGAATGCGCGTCCTGGATCAGTTGCCGCAAGAAGTGGTTCCGGGCGTCGCTGATCGGCGTCTCGTTCGCGACCGAGTAAATAATGAGCGCGGCGCGATTGTGATCGCGCGTCATCATTTCATTCAACTGATTTTCTGCGTTGTGCAGCGTGGCGGGATTCTCCCACTGAATGGTCCAATACACCGGCACTTCGCCCCAGACCATGATTCCCGTTTCATCGGCCATGCGCAGCATCGCTTCGTTGTGCGGATAGTGCGCCAGCCTGACGAAATTGCAGCCCAGTTCTTTGGCCCAGCCGAGTGTCGTACGCGCGTCGTCCTCGCTCCAGGCGCGTCCGGGGCGCGTTGGCGCTTCTTCGTGGATGTCGATTCCGCGCAGGAAAACCGGTTTGCCATTGAGCAAAATATCGGTCCCGCGGACATCAATCGAACGGAATCCGATGCGGTCGATGACTTGATCGGTTTCGCTTGCGATCTCGACGTTATAAAGTTTCGGATTCTCCGGAGACCACAGCGTTAAATCGGCATCGAAGGAAAAGTCAGCGCGTCCCTTCGAATCCGTTTGGAATGTTTGGCTGAGCTTTGCTTCTGGAATTTTTATACTGACTTTCTGCTGTAACTGCGGCCCGTTCAGCTGTACCCACCCTTTGATGTGCCGCAATGATCCTTTTTCGAGTTGGATGGAGTAGTCCTGAACAAATGTCTCCGGAACTTCGACCAGAGTCACCGGACGTGTAATGCCGCCGTAGTTCCACCAGTCCGTATTTACCGTCGGCACGTTCTCTTTGGCACGGGCGTCATTGACGCGCAGAACCAGAAAGTTGTCGTGCGGTCGCACCCGGTCTGTGATCTCGAAATCGAAGGGAGTAAATCCTCCCTCGTGTTGACCAAGCGCTTCGCCATTCAGGTAAACATTGGCCAGATAATTGGCTGCTCCGAAGTGCACAAACAATCTTTTCTTCGGCACTTTCGCGTAGTCGAACGATCGCCTGTACCAGACACTTCCTTCATAGAGCAGCAGCGCATCACGCTGTGTGTTCCAGTCTCCGGGGACGTTGAGTTGTCCAGAAGTATCGAAATCATATTCCACCAGTTCCGACTCCGACTGCGGTTTGTAGTTCTTGTAAAACGCATTGTCGTTAGTTAGCGGCTGAGCGCGATAATCGAGATACCCGACATCATAGGGATCTACAATCGCGCGCCATTTGCCATCCAGGTCGACTGTCTGGCGTGCACCGATGTTTTGAATCAGCGGGGCAACCTGCGATGCACCGGTTGCGGTAAGCAAAGCTGGATACAAAACGAGGGTCAGGCAGCGAAGCACGAGAGCATTTGTCATGAGGTTTTCACCACGACCGCCAGAGGTGGAAGCATCATAAAGCATGAGGAAGCCGACCACCGTCAGAAAGTAAACTCCCCCAGACTGTACCTGACGCGGTGAGATTCATCTGGCCCGGTATCGTGACATTTGATCACTCCACGAGCAGGCTTCAGCCCTGAGCGCTGCTCCCCGAGCGTCCGCAACGTCCATTATGGAGATCGCCGCCGAGCAATTTCGATTGCCTCGACGTGCGGACTAGAGCAAACGCTGATCAATAGCAAGCCATCGATTTCAAACTAAGGGAGTTCTCCAAACATGCGTTGTGCACGAATATTGTTTCTTCTCTGTATCGCCTTATTCGCATCGACGACCCAAACCCTGGTGTCTGGGCAAGAGTCCGGCAGCGCATGGCCAAAGCTTCGGGACGGGTTCGACGTCGACTCAATCGACAAAAGCGTTGACCCTTGCACCAATTTCTATCAATATGCGTGCGGTACCTGGCTGAAAGCAAATCCGGTGCCTCCCGACCGCGCGGTTTACGCACGCTTTAGCGAACTCACAGATCGCAATCGCGTAATCGAGCGCGAAATCCTGGAGAAAGCTTCCGAGTCCAATTCTGCGCGCACCCTCAATGAACAAAAGATCGGCGATTACTACGCATCCTGCATGGACGCGGCGGGCATAGAACAGAAAGGGATTCAGGCGCTCGAGCCCGAGTTCGCTCGCATCGCGGCCCTACGAAAAAAGTCTGATTTGCCGCAGGTCCTCGGTCACTTCTCGCTTATCGGGGTCGGCGCTTTTGTTGGCTTCGGCCAACAGCAGGATGCCAAGGATTCTACCCAACAGATTGCTGTGGTCGGGGCCGGAGGCTACGGCCTACCTGAACGCGATTTCTATTTTCGGGACGATGCCAAGTCGGTCGAGACACGCAAACAATACGTGCAACATGTGCAGCGCATGTTCGAACTGATGGGCGAAAAATCCTCGCTGGCGGCCACCCACGCACAGACCGTCATGCGTATGGAAACCGCGCTGGCCAAAGCATCACTCGACGTCGTTTCGCTTCGTGATCCCAACAAGACCTATCACAAGTCGACAGCGAAGGACTTGCAGATACTCGCTCCTGATTTCGACTGGAACACGTACTTCGATGCGGCAGGCGCAGGCCACTTGTCGACTTTGAACAATTCTGAGCCGGAGTTTGTCCGGCAAATGAACGCTCTGATTGTGTCCTCCAGCCTCGACGACATCAAGGCCTACTTGCGCTGGTGGGTCGTAAGCGCGCAAACGTTGTTCTTGCCCCAGAACATCGACGACGAGGCTTTCAACTTCTACGGCCGCATCCTGGCGGGACGCAAAGAGCAGCAACCGCGATGGAAGCGCTGCGTCGACTCGACGGATGCAAGCCTCGGTGAAGCCCTCGGCCAGGTCTACGTCGAACGCGCATTCGGCAGCGACAGCAAGGAGCGCACTCTGCAGATGGTAACGGCGATAGAGAAAGCCTTGCAGCAGGACATCAAAGAGCTGCCCTGGATGACCGACGCGACCAAGCAACAGGCCCTCAACAAACTCGGCAAGATCACGAATAAGATCGGATATCCCGACAAATGGCGCGACTACAGCGCGCTGCAGATCGTCCGTGGCGATGCAATCGGAAACGCTTTTCGCAGCAGTGAGTTCGAAAGCCGGCGCCAACTGGCCAAGATCGGTCAGCCAGTCGACCCCAGCGAATGGCTCTATAGCCCCCCGACAGTTGACGCCTATTACTACCCTCCGCAGAACAACATCAACTTCATGGCCGGAATTTTGCAGCCGCCGTTCTACGAGAAGGATCTCGATGACGCGGTCAACTTCGGCGCGATCGGCGCGGTCATCGGACACGAACTGACTCACGGGTTCGACGATCAGGGACGCCAATATGACGCGGAAGGGAATCTGCGCGACTGGTGGACTCCCGCGGATGAAAAATCTTTCAACGAACGTGCCGACTGCGAGGTCAAGGAATACGGCGACTTCACAGTTTCTGGAGGCGAACATATCAACGGCAAGCTCACATTAGGCGAAAATACCGCCGACAATGGCGGCCTTCGCATCGCCTACATGGCGCTGATGGAGCAACTCGCAACCCGCGCTCCCTCGGAGCGGATCGAAGGATTCACCCCAGAGCAACGTTTCTTCCTCGGATACGGACAAGTCTGGTGCACGAATGCAACCGAGCAAGCCCAGCGCTTGCAGGTGCAGACGAATCCCCATTCTCCAGGCGAGTTTCGCGTCAACGGAACGGTAAGCAACATGGAACAATTCAGCAAGGCTTTTGGATGCAAACCCGGACAGCCCATGGTGCGGGCGAACGCTTGCCGCGTATGGTAAGGAAGGGAACTGCGAGGCGTTCGAACTGTCCAATGAGAGACGAACTAGACATCCGATGAGCACACGCCAATGAGCACACTACCGCTCGAACAACCCGATTCCGTCGAAGTGCGCCCCATTGCCAACCCACTTCACACTCTGGCGCTGTTGGCGATATTGGCAACGCTCGCAATTCGCGGAATCTTCAACGCAAATCAAATGCGCGCGAACGGATCGAGCAACGTACCTCTCTATCTTCGAACGATAGTCACGGAGTGGTTTTTGTTTGCCTTGGTCCTCGTGGGTGTTCGCCTTGCTGGGACGCCACTGGCTACGGTTCTGGGTCCGCGGTGGCGGTCCGCCGGAGACATGTTGCGGAAAGTTGGCATCGGTGTCGGATTCATCGTCGTTCAGCAATTTGTGTTGTCTGGAATCATTCATTTTCTGCCTAACTCCGGCGCTGACCACGCCGTGCAATTCCTGCTACCCCGCGGCCCGCTCGAAATGATGCTGTGGGTGGTGCTCTCTGTGAGCGCTGGGATTTGTGAGGAGACTATCTACCGCGGATACCTGCAACGCCAGTTTGCGGCCTTCACGCGGAGTGTTCCGATCGCCATCCTTCTTTCGGCCGCCGTCTTTGGAATTGGTCACAGCTATCAGGGTCTGTGGCGGGCGGTCGTAATCGGTATGGACGGAGCTACGCTAGGCGTGCTGGCGCAGTGGTATGGAAGCGTTCGCCCCGGGATGGTCGGGCATGCCTTCAAAGATGCGGTCGCACCGTTGTTGATGGGTGGAATGCGGCACTAAGGCACGCGGTATTGGTATCGTTCCCGGCTCAGTTGTGTTCTTCAGCTCACGTGCAGAGAGTCGATGAGTCGGTCGAGATTCCCGCGGTATCCACGACTTAAAGAAAGCTTCTTGCCGTCACGCAATACAACGAGATATTCCCCGTAGCCGCAAGCTTCGAGCCGGCGGATGCGGTCTACATTGACGATGAGGCAACGATGGATGCGCAGAAATTTGTCCGGCTGCAGCCGCGCCTCGATGTCTTTGATCGTCTCGCGCAAGAGATGAACATCTGGGCCGGAATGAATCTTCAGATAATTGTGCGAGGCTTCAATCCAGTCGATTTCGTCCACCCGCAGAAACGAGACCTGGCCCCGGGTGCGGATGACGAGTCGCTGCAGGCCGGCCCGCGCATTTTGCGCGGATCGCAGATCGCTGATTAGATTCTGTAGCCGTTGGAAGTGTTCCGATCCGTTTCCAAGGCGAGCCCGAGCGCGGTCTACCGCTTTGCGAAATCGTTCTTCGTCAAATGGCTTCAATAGAAAATCGAGCGCGTTGTGTTCAAACGCGCGCACGGCATACGTGTCGTGAGCCGTCGTGAAGATGACGGTTGGGCAGGCTTGCGCCGGCAGACTTTCAAGAACTTCAAAGCCATCCATCCCCGGCATCTGCACATCGAGAAACAGAAGGTCGGGCGCGTGTTTCGCGACGTTACCGACAGTCTCGGGACCGTCTTTGCATTCGGCAAGCACTTCAATGCCGTAGGCCTGAGCCATCATAACAATGGCTTGTCGGGCTACGACTTCATCCTCTGCGACAATGGCGCGTATCGTCATAAGTAAAGAAAAGACGTAAAGAAAAAGTATTCTTGAGCCGGCCCTACGCCACCGAAACCGCCTCCGTTTCTCCTTCGGCTGCGACTGCCAGGTTGAACGGCAAGCGCACCTCGACTTCGAAAGACCCTTCCGGAGTCTGCTGAACCGACAGGCGCGCACCGCGGCCGTAGAGAATTCTCAACCTGCTTCTTGTGTTTTCGAGACCTATACCGAGCCCGTCCGATCCGGGTACCGCATGCCCGGTCCCGTTGTCGTTCGTCACCAGAATGCGAAGAGTTTCTCCATGTCGAAATGCGGCAATCTCAACTCGTCCGGACCCAGTTCGCCTCGCCACACCATGCTTAATGGCGTTTTCCACCAGCGGTTGAAGCAGCAGAGCCGGTACCTTGGCATCGAGTACTTCCTCGGCCACCGTGATCCGCGTCAACAACCGGTCCTGAAAGCGCACTTTCTCGATGTCAAGGTAAAGCTCGAGAAATTCCAATTCGCGTCGCAGAGCAACTTCCGGCGCGTCTTCTCTTGACAGGCTCAGGCGCAGCAAGTCGCCGAGAGAGCAAATCATTTTTTGCGCCGAGCGCGGATCGGTCGACACCAACGACGATGTGGAATGCAGGGTGTTGAAAAGAAAGTGGGGTTGCAATTGCATTTTCAGAACCTGCAATTCGGCCTTCACCAGGTTGGTTTCGAGAAGAGAGGCACGCACTTCCTGCGTTCGCGTCCGGGCGTAGTACGCCACCACATATCCCAGAACGGCCACGACCAGGTAAATCTGGATGTCCGCTTCGGCCTGCGAAAAGAAATATTGGCGAAGCTGCAAGGGGAGTGAAAGATGAGCCAGTTCGGGATAAACCCGTGCATGAATTGATGTCTTGGCCAGGACGTCGACGGCCAGCGTGACGCCCATTCCCAGGAAATGCGCAGGTACCACTCGAAGTGCTCCGGCACGGCCGATAGGAAATTTAGCGCATAGAAACAGCACGATTGGGGTCAACAGGAACGCCCAGATTGCGTAGGCGGAAACATTGATCGCGAGCGCGTGGCTCCATGAGATGGGACGTCCGCGCGCCGCCTGGAATCCGTAGTTAAGCCACGTCCCAAGCACGGCGAATGCCGCCCACAGACCTAAGAGATCGGTCCAGACTTTCCGCCAGTTTGGTTGCTCGGCTCTCGGAAGCGACACTCGCCCCTCGCTCAGTGTGCTGTTAGACGGTGTTGGGGGCAAAACGTGAGCCAAATGCCAATGCCGTTGACCGGGAGGCGACTACAGGCCCACACCGACAATCACGGGCGTGCCACGAGGAGCCTCGTGCGAGCCACTCTCGGGCTCAAGTGTGACCACAAAGTTCTTGGCCTCGATACCCGCCGGCAGCGGCGGATTCACTACCGTCGCACTGCCCCGCGCATCGGGCTTGAACAATCCAGCGGCGATTGGCGCGCCGCCATTGGCAGGGAAGAGCCACAACTCGTAAATCTTTTCCGCCGGCAGCGGCGCCAGATTACTGGCGATAAAGATCAGGCTGCGCGTGCGCCGCTGGTAGATCGCCTTGCCGCGCGGCTCCGGCTTGGTACCGGCTGCGACCAGTTCGATTTTGGTAGCCTCGGGATCGATCAACGCCGCCACAGTTTCATTTGCTTCTTGCAGTTTGATCCCCTGATCACCCAACTGCCCGCGCAGCAAGGCCACGTCTTGCTTCAGACCCGAATCCTGGCGCAGCAATCCGATACACACTAGGGCCAGCGCAGCCGCGGCGACCCATCCCAGAGCAGCCCACCAGCCCGGTCGAATGCGCTGTTCAGCAGAAGGTGCCGCTCCGGTCACGCGTGGCTCGTTTGCAATCGCCGACATCAGCCGCTGCCGCGATCGCGCCGGAGGTTTCGGGCCAGCTGCTGTGAGTCCCATAAGGCTCGTGTCCCCACGAAGCAATTCCAGCTCGCGGCGGCACGAGGCGCAGTCGTTCAAATGCTTTTCCAGAGCCTGCCGCTCTGGACCCTCAAGCGAGCCGAGCGCATAGAGCGCCAGGTCGTCTGCGAATTGTTCGTGTACGTTCATGCTGACAACACTTTTCGCAACGAGAGTAAGCCCGTGCGAATCCTGGTTTTTATCGTGCCCAGCGGCTCACCAGTTTTTTCGGAGATCTCAACGTGCGTCAATCCTTCGAAGTATGCCATCTCGAGGGCCGAACGCTGCGGAGCCGCCATTGCCTGCAATGCGCCGCGAATCTTATCCATGGCACGCGTGCGGTCTGCATCACGCGCAAGATCAGGCTCGACGGAAACGACCACGTCGTCAATATCGCTCTCGGGACGCCGCCGCCTCAGCCTGTCAATCGCCCGATGACGGGAAATCACCGCCAGCCATGCTCCCATATTTCCGCGACTCGCGTCGAAGGCCCCCGGCTGGCGCCAAAGCTGCATGAAAATATCCTGCAATACGTCCTCGGCCGCGCCCGTATCTTGCAGCACGCGCAGCGCCACCGAATACACGATCGACGAATAGCGATCGTAAAGCGCCGCCATGGCACTCTGATCGCCAGACCGGATCGCCGTTACCAGCGCAAGGTCGGACGTATTCGCGTTGGGGGCAGCGCTCGGCACGCCGATCTTCATCCTCCTGAAGTACGTCTCAGAATGAGCTTTGGATTGCGTAGCGAAAATAGCAGTGCCCCACAGTAACAAGCAAGGCCGCAGAATCAGACTTCAGATTTCAGACTTAGCCGCGCGCGTCATCAATTCTTCAATTGCTTGCTGCGGTGACTTCCCGTTTTCAAGGATGTCAAACATCTGCTCGGTAATCGGCATCTCGACATTTTTCTTGCGAGCCAACCCGACCGCTGCCTTAGTGGTGAAAACTCCTTCGGCGACAGCTCCGTGCATACCGGCGATAATCTCCCGGAGCTGCCGGCCTTTGCCGAGTTCGACGCCGACGCTGCGGTTACGGGAGAGATCGCCCGTGCAGGTGAGGACTAGATCGCCAAGTCCGGCCAGTCCGGCGACGGTATCGAGCCGTCCCCCGCAGGCGACGACCAGACGCGCGATTTCCGCGAGACCGCGCGTGATCAGCGCGGCGACGGAATTGTGTCCGAGGCCGAGGCCATCGCAGACTCCCGCCGCGATCGCGATGATATTTTTCAGCGCGCCGCCTAGCTCAACTCCCACAACGTCATCGTTGGTGTAAACACGAAAACGCGAATCGTTAAACGCCTGTTGGACCGCGCGCGTTACTTCTTCGTCCATGGACGCAACGGTTACCGCCGTCGGATCGCCGCGCGCCACTTCCTTGGCAAACGACGGTCCACTCAGCGCGCCGATGCGAGGCGTGAATCTGTTTTTTAGAACGTCGGCGACTACCTCGGTCATGCGCAAGAGCGTCCCGTCTTCGATCCCTTTGGTGCAGCTGACAAATATCGCGTCGCGATGGAGCAGGGGCTCCATTTTGTGAAACAGCGCGCGGCAATGCTGCGAAGGCATCACGCTGACGATGATTTCTGCCCCGTCGAGCGCGGCTGCCAAATCGTTGGTGGCGGAGATCGATCCTGGCAACGCGAACCCGGGCAAGAAGCTGTCGTTCATCCGGCGCTTCGCGATACTCTCACAGACCTCTGGTTCGTTCGCCCAAAGACGGATCTGGTGCGTGCCTTTGCGGCCGAGGACCATCGCCAGCCCCGTACCCCACGCTCCAGCGCCGATCACGGCTACGCGGCTCATCTGGCTTCCGCTCCCGCTTTCGATCCGAACTTCGGCTCTATTCCGCTAGCCAGCCGTTCAATATTCCGCCGATGCTTCCAGATGACAAGGACGGAAACGAGCGCGACAAAAATCAGTTGTCGCGAATCCGAATACTCGTTCAGTCCCCAAACCAGAGGCGGGAAGGCGACCGCCGCTGCCACCGATGCCAGAGAGACGTAGCGAAATGCGAACGCCACCAGCAAGAAGACCACGACCATACACAAAATGGATTTCGGCGTGAGCAATACGAAAGCTCCCAGGCTGGTGGCAACGCCTTTGCCTCCGTGGAACTTTAACCAGACAGGATAGAGATGGCCGACCACTGCGAAAAACGCAGCCACGGTCGTGATGAGCGGCTGATGCTGTCCAAAAAACGCCCGCGCCAAAAGAACTGCCGCCAACCCTTTCGCCGCGTCGAGAAGCAGCGTGACAATTCCTAAGACCGGCGACTTGCGCGCAACGTTCGTTGCTCCGATGTTGCCGCTGCCCGTGGCGCGCACATCGTCACCCGTAAAGATTCGCACCAGCAGATACCCGAACGGAATCGACCCAAGCAGGTAACTGACGGCGGCGGTGACAAGATAAGAGTTCATCAACAGTTCAAACGCAACGGAAACCGCTGCAGCCTCGTGTACTTCGATCCCGCGGGTGAAAGCTGACTCTGATAAAGAATAAACTCCCGGGCGCTCATCGTTCCGAAATCAAGCTCACCCATCGCACCCAGCCGCTTTTCGAGCACTGTGAACGCCTTGTTAGGACTGTCACCCGCGCGCCACTTCGGCGCTCCCGACCCGCCGCCACCGCGCGCGAGAGTCAGATGCGGACTATAAGGGCGGTCTTCGCGCGCAATGCCAAGTTCCGCAACCGCGTCGTCGATGGTCGCGGCCAATGCCCCGAGCGCTGGGCCCGCCTGAATCCCGATCCAGAATACGCGCGGAGCCTTGGCGGTAGGAAAGAATCCGTATCCGGCGCAACGAATTTCGAACGCGCCCGCTTTCACGCGTCGCAACCGCGTCACTATAGCTTCTACGTGAGCTGCCGTTTGCTCCCCAATAAATTTCAATGTAATGTGCAGCGACTCCGGACGCGCCCAGCGAGCTTCGGGTGCAAAGCCCCGCACGCCTTCGACGAAGCGTTCGATGCGTGCGCGAATTTCAGAATCGAGATCGACGCCGACAAATATTCGCATGTATGGATGTAGATGTCTGTTACGCGCGCACGAACGACCCGCCTAGAGCAGCGCCCGCCGCACCATCTCCAGCGCCTGCAACGTTGAGAATTGCCGGACACGCTGCCGGTCGCCGACAAAATTCCGCTCCACAACCTGCGTGCCTTCTTCGCCGGCGAGAGCGATGTAGACCAGACCCACCGGCTTCTGCTCGCTGCCGCCAGTCGGGCCGGCCACTCCGGTGATGCCGATCCCGTAACTCGCGAGGCAGCGCTTGCGGATGCCTTCGGCCATTGCCGCACCGACCTCGCGGCTCACCGCTCCATGCTGATCGATCAACGCTTTCGGCACATTGGCAAATTGCGTCTTCAATTCATTCGAATACACGACCGCTCCGCCGAGAAAATAGCGTGAGCTGCCGCTGAGCGAAGTGATGCGCTCGGCCAGCATTCCCCCTGTGCAAGATTCGGCGACCGCCAAAGTCATGCCGCGCATCTGCAACAGAAAGCTCACGATCTGCTCCATCGTTTCGCCTTTGCGCGAAAAAATCGCATCGCCCAGTTCGTCCTCGATCTTCTCGGCCAGCTCCTCGACGCGAGCCTCCGCCTCTGACTGCGATTCCTTTCGACAGCGGAGATGAAGTTGAATCTCCCCCGCGCCGGCAAGGATCGTTGTCTCGACGTCGGTGTAGGTTTTGTAAATCGGTGCGACTCGCGCATCCACCTGCGATTCCGGAATCAGCGCCATTTTGAGCGTACGCGTCGCGATGTGCCGGACGGGAATTCGCGCGCGCAACCGCGGGATGCATTCGTTTTCGAAAATCCCCCGTAGTTCGTGCGGAGGTCCCGGAAGCAGCATCAGCAGCCGCTCCTGACCGTCATATTTCCCGGCGATAAATTGTCCGGGCGCAGTGCCCAACGGATTCGGAAGCGCGGCGGCACTCGCGATGACATCCGCCTGCTTCATGTTGTTGGGCGACATTTTGTAGCCGCGCTTGGCGAAGCGTTCCTCGAGCTTAGCGAGAATCTGAGAGTCGCGCTGCAATGGCAAGCCAAGAGCGTCGGCCACCGATTCGCGCGTCAGATCATCTTCAGTTGGCCCGAGTCCGCCAGAAAAGACGATGACGTCCGACCGTTTCATTGCAAGCTTGGCGGCCGCCGTCAGCCCTTCGCGATCGTCGCCGACGATGCACTTGAAGCGAACCTCAACGCCAAGTTCGTTTAGTTGTTCGGTGAGATAAAGCGAGTTCGTGTCCTGGCGATAAGGCGTGAGCAACTCAGACCCCACCGCAATGATCTCGGCATTCACGGGTAAAAGTGTAAATGATCCACCGACGCCAGAAGTTCGCGACGGAGTTGCTCCCATGGAACAGTCACAGCATGGCCCGTCTTGAGTGCTTCAATTCTGCGGGCCACTTCCTGATCCCAGGCGTCTTGGACGGATTCATCCATTATTGGTGTTTCGAGGCTGTCTAGAAGACTATTGGCCAATGCGGCCCGGTCATCCGTGGATAAGGCAAGGGCCCGTTTTAGAAGATCCGAAACTTCTGGACTCATGACATCGACATTCTACTCCCCCAGCCTGTCGGAGCCAGCGTGCGCGGTAGTGTCCTAAACTTGCGTTGATGCTGATAAAATGAAGCTAAGACATCTGACCTCCCTGCATCCCAACACTCCGGCATTGCCAGTTATGGGTTGCCAAATTGATGCAGCATTCCAGAAAAAGGCCCACTCCGGTGGGCCTGTCGCTTTTCTAAGACAGTCTTAGGACACTACCACTCTGCGCCGTTGGACTAACCTACCCAACAACTCATGCAGCCGGCTGCTGTTGCGTCATGCAGTGCAGCGCCCCAAATCCCCAAATCAAGTCTCCTGAATAAATCGGCACGATTTCGCGGGTGGGGAACAAGTCCGCAAGTGTGTTGAGCGCGACGCGATCATTCGGATCGTTGAAGACCGGTACCAGCACCGCGCCATTCGCGATATAGAAATTGGCGTAGCTCGCCGGCAACTGACGATCCTCAAAGATGACCGGACGCGGCATGGCAATCTCAACGATTTCCAGTTT
The DNA here is from genome assembly GCA_035308395.1 of Terriglobales bacterium. GTDB lineage: Bacteria > Acidobacteriota > Terriglobia > Terriglobales > Acidobacteriaceae > Acidiflorens. Next base: position 41,217 of record DATGGT010000123.1, on the reverse strand, counting down.
TTTCCCATCAGCGGTGCGCGCGTTCTTGAGGCGTCCGAGGTTTACCCGCAGGGGCGCATAATTCTCGCTCTGCGGATTCGGCTCAATCATCGTGACCACGGTATTGGGGCCGACGAAGCGCGTAATGTCGTCAACGTGTCCATGCGTGTCGTCGCCGGTGATGCCGCTATCGAGCCAGATCACGGTTTGCACACCGAAATAATCGGCGAACATCTGATCATAGGCAGCGCGATCCATCGAGGGGTTGCGCTGCTGCGTGGTCGATAGCAGACACTCCTCGGTCGTCAGCAGCGTGCCACTGCCATTCACGTCGATCGATCCGCCCTCAAGCACGACACGCCGCTTCCCCACAAACGGGTGCACCTCGCGAACGCCAGCCGCCTTTGCCATGTGCTCGCCATTCTTTTCGTCGAACTTGTAATTCGGATACTTGGCCCAGGCGTTGAATTGAAAGTGCAGTGCAGCCGGTCCCGCATCGTCGCGATCCCGTTGCGCAGACGGAGTCAGAAAGATGCAGCCCGAGTCCCGGGTCCAAACGCGGTCGGTGCGCCAGCGGTGAAAACAGACGCGATCGGAAAGCGCTCCCGCCTTGTCGAGAACCGCCTCAGCCCGCTTCTCTGAGCTCGCGTCGTTCACGATCAAATCCACACGCTCGTGCCTTGCTAGATTGCGGACGATCTCCGCATAGACCCACGGAATCGGCTCGAATTTTCCCGGCCAGTCGCCGCGAGAATGCGGCCACGCGAGCCAGGTCGATTCATGCGGCTCCCACTCGGCGGGCATGCGGTATCCCAGCGCAGCGGGAAGAGACTTGCCTTTCGTCACGTGCGTGGCCTCCCGTCGCTCTCGATCTTCCGGCGACGCGCGCCGATTATTAACAGCGCGACTCCCACGTAGAAGCACGCCTTGAACCCATCGACGGTCAAGGCCCAGGGTCGAGGCATGGCGTGCCCCGTTCCGAAGTGAACTTCCAACGGGCTGGGAACGATAATACCCAACGCCATCATCAACACGCCGACAATAACCAACCTCGAGCCGGGGCGAGGGGTGGAGGTCATTCAGCTCTCCTAATCGATCAGACGACTTACGATGGGCCCATAGGCATCGATGCGCCGATCGCGCAGAAAGGGCCAGTTGCGGCGAACATCTTCCAGGTGGCGCAAGTCCACTTCGCCGAGCAGAATCTCTTCCTCGTCGTGTGATCCTTCCGCCAAGACGCGGCCAAACGGATCACAGAAAAACGATCCTCCCCAAAATTCGAGGCCCTTTCCTGGCACGGAATTGCCGCGAATATCGCCCGTCTCAAAGCCCACGCGATTCACAACGCCAACGTAAACGCCATTTGCAATCGCATGCGCCCGCTGAATCGTTCGCCAGGCATCGTGCTGCGCCACGCCAAATTCCGCCTTCTCCTCTGGATGCCATCCTATGGCTGTCGGATAAAACAGAATGCTCGCTCCCTGCAACGCCGTAAGCCGCGCGCCTTCTGGATACCACTGATCCCAACACACGAGCGTGCCGAGTTTCCCAGCCGAGGTGTCGAAGCTCTTGAAGCCGAGGTCTCCCGGAGTGAAATAATATTTTTCGTAGTAGAGCGGATCGTCGGGAATATGCATCTTGCGGTAGATGCCGCTGAGCGCGCCGTCTGAATTAAAGATTGCAGCCGCATTGTGATAAAGGCCAGGCGCGCGTTTCTCAAACAGCGACGCCACCAGCACAACGTTATTCTTCTGCGCCGCAGCCGCGAGCTTCTCTGTCGTCGGTCCCGGAATTGGCTCGGCGAGATCGAACAACACGGCATCTTCGCGCTGGCAAAAATACTGCGTCTGAAAAAGCTCAGGCAGGCAGACGACGTTCGCACCCTTGCGTGCAGCTTCAGCCACGCGATCGAGCGCTTTGGCCAGATTGTCGGCAGGTTCGGGTCCGCACGACATTTGGACCAGCCCTACGGTGAATTTATCGGGCACTTTGACTCCTGGAATTTGTCACTCGCAATAATTTGCGAATCGGTAGCATACCAAAGTGTTGGATGCGGCACCGATTGTTACGATTCCGTGAATGCCGTGCCGCATTTCGCTCACATCTAGTAAATTGTTTCTTCGCCTAAAACTGTCTTATTCGGAGGCTTCCAAGTGAAGCAAAAGGGTGTCACAAAGCAGGGCCATCATAATGCCGCCAATCATCACCAGGAACATAATCACGAAGAAGGCGCGGGCATCGACCGCAAGCTGCACGATCCCGTCGCGGATCGGCTGATTCCGCTTGAACCGCTCGACCTCAGCAAGATTAAGTCGATCGACGGCCTGGTGCGCGCCATGTCGCACACCGCGTTCACCGGACGCCAACTCGGCGAAGCCGCAGACGTTCTCGAGGCCATGGCGCGCGACAAAGAGTGCTTTGTCGTCATGACGCTCGCGGGCGCCATGACCGTGGCCAAGCAGGGACTGGTGATTTCCGAGCTTATTGAGCGCGGCATCGTCAACGCCATCGTTTCTACCGGAGCTCTTATGGCGCACGGCCTCGTCGAAGCCACTGGCCGCGCCCATTTCCGTCACAATCCCGAACTCAGCGATGAGGAGCTTTACGAGGCGGGATACAACCGGGTCTACGACACGCTCGAACCCGAGCAGAATCTCGACGACGTCGAACGCGTGATGCACGCCGTATTCTCAGCATGGGATGCGAACGAAGTCATGTGCTCCTACAAATTGAACCGCGCCATCGGCGGATATCTCGCGAAGCGGTCCAAGAAAGATCGTGGCATCCTGAAATCCGCTTACCAAATGAACGTTCCGGTATTCGTGCCCGCGTTCTCCGATTCCGAACTCGGACTAGATTACGCGTTGACCAATCGCGAGCGCGACAAGAAAGGCAGCGCGCGATTTCGCTTCGACCCCTTTGAAGATCTCGAACACTTCGCCGCCACCCTCTTGAGTCAAAAAAGGCTGGGTATTTTCACCATCGGCGGAGGTGTACCACGCAACTGGTCGCAGCAATTTGGCCCGTTTATCGAGTTGCGCCATCGCCGCGGCGGCGAAGACCTGCCGCTGAAACGTTATCACTACGGCCTGCGCATCTGTCCCGAGCCGGTGTATTGGGGCGGGCTTTCGGGCAGTCCGTACAGCGAGGCCGTGTCGTGGGGCAAGTTTGTGCCTCCAGCCGAAGGTGGGAAGTTTGGCGAGGTCTTTGTCGATGCGACAGTCGGATTGCCGATTATAGTGGCGGCTGTGCTGGAGCGGTTGAAGAAGAAGCCAGCGGGAAAAAAGAAAATCATGTCCTAGGCCTAGGAATGAACTAGGAATTTTCGCGGCGACAGGTGAACACCCCTACAAAACAGCCGCCAGCGATGCCCAGAAGCACCGTGCTGCACGCAAAGCACGCGAGTTGCAAAAGATATTGTGGAGTTCGAACGTCGGCGTCCATCCGCTGGGTGTATGCCATGAGGGCGAAAGCCGGGAGGCCGACCGCGATAGCCGAGAGCCCGTAACGTTCGCGGCCGAAGCCCTGTGGCCTACCCTTCCACGCGAGATACCCAATCGCTGCCGAAATCGACGGTGCTCCCACAAAAAGCGCAATGAGAAGTAGTCCATCGACAACCGGCAAGTATCGCGGGTTCATTACTGCATCCTAGTCGAAGATCAGAACTGCCGAGGCAATGACCGTGGTCCAAAGCCCGCGTTTATCCCCAACCGCTGACTGAGTCACATTCGCCGTGCGCACGATCTTGTTCGAGATGCGATAGATCTCTTTTTTCTCGTCCCACGACCGGTCGGAATCAAATTCCACGTTCAGAGTGGTTGCCAGCATTTCGGCAGCGAGTTCTTCGGCGTAATCTCCGGCGGAGTCTTCGGTCTCTCCGAAGGAATGGTGCTCGCTCAGGTAGCCGTAGGTGTTGCGGTCGGCGGGGATGGCCACGCCTATCGACGACGCCAGCAGGCGATGCGGCTCATGCGTCGAGTTCTCGGCGACCACGGCAAAGACGACTTCTCCGGGTGACAGATAGGTCAGGCCTTGCGAGCGCGGGACCAGCTTGCAGTTGGGCGGAAAGATGGAAGAAACGCGTACCAGATTTTGCGCGGCGATGCCGGCGTCACGTAATGCGAGTTCGAAAGAGGTGAGTCGCTCGCGATGCTTCCCCACACCTTTGGTGAAGAAGATCTTCTTGGGGACCATGTCCTTGCCCAATTCGGTTTCCTCCAGAAAATTTTAGTTGAGCGGCAAATCTAACACAGTGATTTGTGACAATTGTATGAAAAAAAAACGGAATCGGCGCACTAGCGACAGACGCAGTGGTCCCTGCGCGTGCTTGGGCCTGTTCGCGGCCAATTCAAAATTGGAAAAGGCAGAGCAGAACTTAGGAAGAGAGATCGAAGAACGTTCACCTTTTGGCACTGAACGCCGACAACGGCACGCAGACAGCGGCGCTGCCGGGGAGCAGCGCTCGATGCTTACGCGGCTTCTTTTGTCACCAGCGCAGAAGCGGACTCTCGCGCCGGCGAACCAGTGACGCGCGAAGTCGTTACTCGCGATCCCGTTGCACGCGATCCAACAATCTTCATTTCCTGCCAGTCGTAACGGAATTCCCGTCCACAGTCGAGGCATGCAACATACGTGCCGGCGCGTGGCGCTGCCGCACTGCGGCGCGATCCGGCGCGCACCGTGATCGGAAAACTGTAACGCGCATGCCTGCAACCAAACACAGCATCTACTAACTTGGATAACATCGCAAAACCCTCCACAGAATTACAGCGACACAACTAGCGAGATACAACGCACATGCCCTTCACCTGGATACAAGGGCATATATGCTAAGTTAGATTCCAAAAGCGCTTAAAAGGTTCGTATGCGCTGCTGGCGGAATCGGTACGGGCGCGGATACGCCCCGGAATGAGGCACTTGCGGATGCCTGGGGAAATACTCGTGACCAACTTTATGCGAGGTCTTTAGGCGAAACTCAGACCTAACTGCTCGACGAATCGGACTTCTTACTCGCCGAACACTTGGTCATGATGGCTGAGCGCAGCCGCGTCCGAAGGTCGTCGGGCAACTCGTAAAGCTCGGAGTCGCGATAGATCTCGATGGTCTTTCGCGTCGTGTCGCAAACCACGTAGCAGTTGTGGCACCACGCCAAATGGTCGTCGAGTTCGGACTTGGTCCGTGCGTCCAGCGCCCCGTCGAGGTAGTTGGTTAATTCGTTTAGAAACTCAGAACACTTCACTGGTCGCCATCTCCACTCGCCTTTTTCTGAAAGAAGCGGTTCAGCCGCTCGCGCAATTGCAATCGCGCTCGCAACAACCGCGACTTCACCGCCGGGATGCTCAGCTCCAGCGCATCAGCCGTCTCTTCGGTCGAGAGGCCTTCCACGTCGCGGAGCACGAACACCGTCCGAAATCCCGACGGCAACCCTTGAATCGTGCGAGTCAAAATGTCCCGCAGTTCCGCCTGGTTGTACATCTGCTCTGGATTGGGGCTCCAATCCGCAACCTCACGGGGCAGCGAGTCATCTTCAGTCTTTACTTCTTCATCCAGGGAAACCGTTCTTTCCGGCTTCCTCCGGCGCAACTTCATCAAAGCTTCGTTTACAGCGATGCGCACCAGCCAGGTATAAAACTTGGACTGTTCCTGGAATTTCGCCAGGTTGCCATACGCCTTGAGGAACGCTTCCTGTACTACGTCTTCCGCGTCCTCGCGGTTCTGCGTAATGTGCTGCGCAATCCGAAAAACGTTGCGGTCATACCGCCGCACCAGCTCTTCAAACGCGGAATCGTCACCGCGTTTTGCGCGCCGGACCAGCTGCATCTCTTCGCTGACCGGCTGCTCGATATTGGGTTGGATGGTACTCATTCGTAACTTGATGCAGATTTTTCCAGGAACGTCTGCGACACCCCGAATGCTATTGTACTTGGTGGCTGAAGTTTTTGCCGCGCCGGTCGGGCGGCTAGTCGGGGAAGGGGCTTCGAACGTGGCGTCGGCACCCTTTGGTACCCACTAGGTCAGGTACCAAGGTGTCCCTGGAACGCCTGCATTGGGCCATATAATTATTGGTTAGAAGGTTACCCCTTCGCCCCCCAAAGAAATTTCACCTCGGAGCGCGAATGAAGGAACGCGGTTGGATTCAACCGATTGTGGAACGAGTGGTTGGCCAGGTCCTGGACAGCCATGCGGACCAACTGCGCACTGAAATTGTTCATCGCGTGATGGAAGAGATCGCCGCTGCGCCCGGCCCTGCGGAAGTGGCCAATTCGGACGGTCCCTCTTCAGCTGCTTCGGGGGACTTGGCCCGGACAGTGGCTGAAATCCAGTTGGGCATGTCACAGCGGGATATCCTCCGCGCATTGCTCGACGGCAGCGCCCGATATGCTGCCCGCGTCGCCCTATTTATCGTGAAAGGCAACCATGCCTCTGGTTGGCAGGCGCGCGGCTTTGCCAACAGCGACGCTATCAAAGATTTTGCTCTTAGCGAAAACGCTCCAGCGGTGGCTCGGGCCATCGGCGAGCGCGTCGCGACAGGCGCGTCCGAAGACACTATGGACGAGCGCTTTCTTAAGGATTTTGGAAAACCGGCCTCCGGCGAGGGCCAGATTTTTCCTCTCATTTTGAAAGATAAAGTTGCCGCCCTGGTTTACGCCGACGGTGGAACTGGAGCCTCGGGACCGTTCGATGTTGGCTCTATCGAATTGCTCATGCTCGCCACCGGCGCCTGGCTTGAGGTTACTTCGCTGCGCAAGCAGACGCAAAAAGAGCCATCCGCGGCGAATATTGAAACGGCGAGCGCGCCCGCGTCACAAATGTCGGCTGCACCTGCTCCCGCTTTCAACGACCCCTTCGCTGCACATGCGCCTGCATTCTCTTCTGGTCACGCGCGAGCCGCCGCGGCGTCGGCTGGTGAGTCGGCTCCCGTGGTTGGCCCGGAAGTGGCTGCGGTAGAGGCACCGGTTGCTCCAACCGCTCCAGCGATGTCGCCCGAGGATCAGGACGTTCACAACAAGGCTCAGCGTTTTGCCCGGCTCCTGGTCGACGAGATCAAACTCTACAACCAGGCAAAAGTCAGCGAAGGCCGCAAGAACAAGGACCTTTACGACCGTCTGAAGGAAACCATCGAGAAAAGTCGGGCGACGTACCAAAAGCGTTACGGGAATACCGTCGCCGGTTCCGGCAATTACTTTCACCATGAAATAATGAGGAGTCTCGCAGAAGACGACCCGTCAATCATGGGGGCCAACTTTCGGCAGTAGGTAGGGTTTGAGTGCGTCGTTTCGCGGTTTTGTGTTTCGCTTTTGTTTTCTCCCTGCTCGGTCTCAGTCGATCGCAGACTCCCGCCGGTCAATCCGACGCAGCCCCGACGGCCAAAACATCGAATCCTGCCAAGAGTCCCGTCGCGGCGACAAAGAAAACCGCGACCACGCCCGCCGCTACCAGTAAGAAACCCAAGAAGGCCGCAGCTTCTACGACCAAGAAGAAGCATCGACCCGTCTCTCCCCGAGTGCGCCGGGTCCGCCAGGCGTTCGTCGCATCCACCAATCTTCGGCCGATGGCGCAGCAACTATTGCAAGACCGCACCCCTACCGCGTATGCCGGAGTTGAAGCCTACGCTCGCCGCCACGCAAAAGAAGATGCCGGAGCCCTGGCCTGGCTCGTCGTCGGTTATGCGCACACCCTCGACCACGAATACGCCAAAGCGATCGATCCATTCAATCGCGCCAAGGCCGGAGCCAGCGACCTCGGAGACTATGTCGCTTATTACCTGGGTGACGCCTACGTGAATACGGCGCATAATGCCGAGGCGCTCGCGACGTTGGCCGACTTCAGTAAGAATTTTCCCGACTCGCTTCTGATCCGCGATGCTCACCTGGTCTACGCCAACGCTTTGCTCGAGGAAAATCGCGCTGAAGAAGCGGCAGCTTTGCTTGAAAAGGACCGCATGCCGGTCCGAAGCGATATCGAATTCGATATTGGGCGCGCCTACGAAGCGGCCGGCGACAAGGAAAAAGCCGCAAGCGCGCTGCGCAACGTCTATTTCAGTTTTCCCAATAGTCTCGAAGCCGACGCCGCGGGAAGGGAATTGCAAAAGTTGGGAATCACGGGTTCGGTCGGCGAACGCCGCACTCGCGCCGATCTGCTGTTCAAAGCCAAGCATTACTCCGACGCAGTTGACGCCTATCGCGGACTCGTCGACGAGGTGAGTCCCGCAGGTCGTCCAGAGGTGCAAATCGCGCTGGCCGCCGCGCTCCAAAAGAGTGGTGGAAATAACTCCAAGGCTGCTCGCCAGCTCCTGACCGCGATGGGCGTGCAAACCGGCGACAATGAAGCCGAGCGCCTCTACCTGTTGAGCGAGAGCGAGCGCTCAACCAGTGACGAAGGTGCGGTACAAAATACGTTAACCGAACTGCGGCAATACGGGCCGACGAGCCAGTGGCTGGAACAAGCCTTACTCTCGGCTGGAAACATGTATCTGCTGAAGCACGACTTCGACCATGCGATCGATTATTTCCGCGAATTACAGCAACGTTTTCCGGATGGTACCCACGCCTCCTCGGCGCATTGGAAGGCGGCATGGCTGACGTTCCGGCAAGGCCGAACCGCCGATGCGCGCCAGGCGTTTGAAGATCAAATCGCGCTTTATCCCGATTCCCTTGAGGTGCCGAACGCGTTGTACTGGCGCGCGCGGATCGCGGAAGAAGAAGGCAATCCAGCGATGGCGCGGGCCTTTTACCAGAAACTTTCTGACCGCTTTCGCAACTACTACTATGCTGAACTCGGCCGCGAACGCTTGAAAGCATTGCCGGCAGCGGCAGAAGGCGCATTAACAGCGTCAAAAGAAGATGCGCCGCACTACGCCCTCCTCGACCACGTTGGGTCGCTCTCGACCTCCGGAAAAATTACTGCCTCCGATCCTCCCGATGACAATCTTCGCGTCGAGCGAGCGCGCCTGCTTTCAAACGGTGCCCTGGCCGATATGGCTGTCCGCGAATTGCAAGCCGCAGCGAGTCAAGAAGGCGGAGCGTGGGCACCGCCCGAAATGGCGCGCGTTTATCAAGACGGAGGCCGCTACGATCGCGGCATCCAGATCATGAAACGCACCACGCCTAACTATTTTGCTGTCGATATTCCCGACTTGCCGCGTCCTTATTGGGAAGCACTTTTCCCGAAGGCTTATTGGACGGATCTCCGGAAATATTCCCTGCTCAACGGGCTTGATCCGTATCTTGTCGCATCGCTGATCCGGCAGGAGTCCGAATTCAACGCGGCAGCCATCTCGCACGCAAACGCCGTCGGCTTGATGCAGCTTCTGCCAAGCGTCGGCAAGAGTGTTGCCAAGCAAGTCAAACTGAAGGGATACAGCGCCCCTCAACTCTACACGCCCACTGTCAACCTCGAACTCGGCACGCGCTACTTCAAGGAGATGGTCGACCGATACAACGGCCAGTTTGAATACGCCCTGGCGGCGTACAACGCCGGCACCGACCGCGTCGGAGACTGGCTAGGACAAGGGCACTACCGCGATCCGCAGGAATTTGTCGAATCGATCCCGTTCACCGAGACGCGTGAGTACGTGCAGGCGATTCTGCGGAATGCCAGCGTTTACCGGCAGCTCTACGGAACACCCTAGTAGCTTGGGCAAAAGTAGCTTGGGAAAAAACTCCTATGCATGCAGGTTTTGGGAAGGGCACGAGTTTCACTCGTGCCGTAAACTGCCGCCGGATTAACAGCGGCTTCTAGCCGCTGGGGAATGCTGCGGTGAGAAAACACTTTTCCCGCAGCCTGCAAGAGACTCTGAGGCGTCGGGTATTCGCTAGCTGCCTTCGAGCACCATGAGTGTCGAAGTCCCGTGCGCCAAGACTTTTCCGTCCGGCCCACGCAGCTGCGCTTCCGCCGAAACAATTCTTCGGCCCTTGGACACAACGCGTCCCTCGGCGCGAACCCGTCCTGTGTCGGGCAGAATGGGCCTTGAAAAGTTCACCTTGGTCTCGACCGTCGTGTAGGCCGTTCCCGCCGGAAGCAGCGAGTGACAGGCGCATCCGGTCGCGCTATCGATTAAAGCCATGGCCCAGCTGCCATGCACCGTGCCCAGGGGATTGAGCAAATCAGGAGCCGGCTCGCCTTCGAATGCGGCAAATCCATCCCCGACCTCCACCAGTCGGAATGACAACGTCTTGCCAATCGGCGGAGGCGGCAGTCGTCCGTCGATCACCGCCTGCAACGCTTCCTTGCCGCTCATACCCGCGGCGTTCGGAGAATTCGCGACACCCCGATGAGGCTTTTTCATCTAGGCCGACTGTTGACTAGGCGACTTCGTAAAGACGATTTCGAACACCAACAAGCAAGCTCCCACCACAATCGCGCTGTCAGCCACGTTAAATGCCGGCCACTGATGCGGCCCGATATAGAAGAGCAGGAAATCCACCACGTGCCGGCTGACCAGCCGGTCCCAAAGATTGCCGAGCGCTCCGCCCAGAATCAATGACAGGCCGATCCCCGTCGAGGTCATGGCGTGGCTATTCTTCCAGAGCAGCATCGTAACAATCAGCAGCGCAATCACCGAAAAGACAATCAGCAGGCCGATTTTCCATTCCGACGGCGAGTCGGCAAAAATACCGAAGGCGGCTCCCGGATTTTCCGCGTGAATAATGCGAAAAAAACCGGGAATGACGGTGATGCTGTCGTGCAAAGAAAGGCGCCGCGCGATCGTGATCTTGGTGACACGATCAAGAGCCAGGACGAACAGTGCGATTAAGAAATGATATTTGCGCATGAGACAAAAAACCGTCTCTCAAGATTATCGTGTTTCGGCGATTCGTGGAACGAACCCGCGGTTCGAGCCTCTCACGGATTCGAGTTAGGCCTGTGATAAGGTTTGTTCAAAGAGGGCTGCCATGGGTCTGCGGTGCTCCCGTTTTTTCTGTCTTGTTTTGCTGCTGTCGGTCGCGGAGTATCTCAACGCGCAATCCCCCGCTCCTGAATCCGGCAAGCCCGTCACCACCCTCAAAAGCAAAGTCCGGTTGGTGGTCGTGGACGCGGTCGTGACCAACGGTAAAGGCGAAGCCGTCCCCGGTCTGCAAAAGCAAGACTTCGAGGTCCTCGAGGACGGCAAAGTGCAGACTGTCGCCTCTTTTGAAGAGCACCGCGGTGCCGTGCCGACGCAGATTAAATTGCCTCCGCTTCCTCCCGGCGTCTATACCAATTTCCCGGTTACTCAAACACAGGATTCGGTCAATGTCGTTCTGCTGGACGCTTTGAACACGCCGGCGCGAGACCAGTCGTATGTCCACGCCCAGATGCTTAAGTATCTCAAGACGATTCCACCGGGTACGCGGGTTGCGATTTTCACGCTGGCCTCGCGCCTGCGCATGATTCAAGGTGCGACAACCGACAACGGGGAGTTGCTGGCGGCACTGAATGGCGCGAAAAGCACGCCCAGCCAATCGGCATTACTACCATCGAACGCGGAGACCGACGCATACCAGAGATTGATCGACTTCATGCTCGAGAATTCCGGCGGGTCCGGAGCTGCGCCAGCAACCCTGGCGCTGGCAGCCGTCGATCCCATCAATGCCATGAAGCAGTTCCTGGCTGACACCACCGTCTTCCAGACGGAAAACCGAATCCGTATTACGCTCGAAGCCCTGCAACAGCTGGCGCGCTATCTTAAGGATGTTCCGGGGCGCAAGAACGTGATTTGGTTTTCCGGCTCTTTTCCGATCAATGTTTTTCCTGACCCGGATCTCCCCGAGCCATTTGATGTGACGCGGAGTTTTGAGGGAGACATCCGAAAAACTGCCGATTTGCTCGCCGCAGGCCAGGTCGCTCTCTACCCAATCGCGGCCGAGGGGCTTGCCTCCGATTCTGCCTACGAGGTGAGCGGCACGGAGATAGGAGAGAAAAGACCATCGCTGGCTTTGCAGGACCAAATCCGAAAATCGAGAAGCGGCGGTGTGATGCGCGATTCGAACCATCTGGTGATGGACGAATTAGCCAATGAAACCGGCGGCCACGCTTACTACAACACAAACGGACTGAATGAGACTTTGGCTCGGGTGATTGACAACGGTACTCACTACTACACGCTCACCTACATGCCAAGCAACCCAAAGATGGACGGGAAATTCCGGCATATCCGCGTGAAGCTGGTTAATAGCAAATACTCGCTGGCCTACCGTCGCGGATACTTCGCCGATGACCTGGAAGCAATTCTGGGCGCGGGATCGAAGCCCGAAGCCGATCCATTGATGCCGCTGATCGGACGCAATTTGCCGAACTATACCCAGGTTCTCTACAAGTTGCTGGTGCAGCCCTCGAACCCGCAGCCGCTGCCCGACGCAGCCAGGGCCGGCAGGGCCGATATCAAGGGACCATTTACGCGCTACAGCGTGGACTTCGCAATCTCGGTAGGTGACCTAAAGCTCGAACTGGATCCGGATGGCGCTCGTCGCGGCGCAATCGAAGTTGCGCTCATTGCCTACGATATTGAAGGAAAGCCGCTCAACCTTGTTGCCACGCGGGGAGAAGTCCGCCTGAACCCTCAGGAATACGCGAGCGCACAGAAGGCCGGCCTGCAGATTCATAAAGAAATCGACGTACCCAACGGCGACACGTACTTGCGCACCGGCATCTACGACATGAACTCCAGCGCGGCTGGCACGCTCGGGGTTCGGTTGACCCATACCGAGACGGCGGCCAAGTAGGAGTGCCGCGCGCGCCAAGTAGAACGCACCATCGAACTCACAACTCTTTCAGAACAGCACTGCAGCGTTCGCAGACAGTCGGGAACGTCTTGTCCTCACCGACGTGCGTCGAAAAATTCCAGCAGCGCTCGCACTTCTCGCCCGGAGCCTTGCTCACCTGCACGACAACCGGAGCATCGCCATTGGACGCCCCCTTCTTGAGTTCGACCGCGGACACAATAAAGAAGTAGCGCAAGTCATCTTTAAACCGTTCGAGCACTGAAAACACCGGGTCGGATGCGCTCAGAGTGACCTGCGCCTGCAAGTTCGCACCAATCAGCTTCTGATTGCGCGCTTCCTCCAATGCCTTCAGCACGGTTTCGCGGACGGAACGTATGACCTTCCAATCGTCAGCTTGGCGGGGATCGGGATCGATCCCGACTCCGCTGCCAAGAATGTCGCCCGGTTCCGGAAAAAGGTTGAGATGAACGCTCTCGAGCCTCGCCGCGACCGCCGGCAAGTAGCCCCAGACTTCCTCGCAAGTGAAACTCATGATCGGAGCGAGCAGTCGCGCCAGCGCCTCTCCAATGTGCCAAATCGCAGTCTGCGCCGCGCGCCGCTTCACCGATTTGCGCCCTGAAGTGTAGAGCCGATCTTTCAATACGTCGAAGTAAAATGCGCTCAGCTCCACGCCGCAAAAATTGTTGATGCGGTGGTAGATCTTGTGGAACGCAAACTCTTCATACGCTCGCTGCACATCTGCCGATACTTCGACCATTTGGCGCAACATGTATTGATCGATCGGCTGCATCTGGTCGAAAGTAACCGCGTCAGACACCGGATCGAAGCCATCGAGATTGCCGAGAATGTAGCGAAACGTATTGCGTATGTCGCGATAGATTCCAGCGACGCGCTGCATGATCTGCGGAGAGCACGCGACATCCTCACGGAAGTCGACCGAAGCCACCCACAGGCGTACGATTTCTCCGCCGAGCGTGTCAGCGATCTCGACTGGATCGACCGTATTGCCGAGCGACTTCGACATGGCGCGCCCCTGCTCGTCGAGTGTCCATCCACTGGTCGCGACCATGCGATACGGCGCGCTGCCTTCATAGCCGATGGCGCAGAGCAGCGAAGAATGGAACCATCCGCGATGCTGATCTCCGCCTTCGAGGTAAAGATCGGCCGGCCATGGGAGATTCGGCTCGTGGCCAAGCACAGCGGCGTGACTCGATCCCGATTCAAACCACACATCGAGAATGTCTGTTTCTTTCTTGAATTTCGTTCCTCCGCAGTGCATGCACTTGTGTCCGTCGGCGAGAATCGCGTCGGCCTCCGGCGTGTACCAGCCATCGGCGCCGTGTTGCGCAACAAACTGCACCACCCGACGGTTGATATGCGGATCATTCACTGGCTTGCCGCAGTTTTCGCAGAGAAAGACTGCGATGGGGACTCCCCACACTCGTTGCCGTGAGATGCACCAGTCGGGCCGCGTTGCGATCATGTTGGAGATACGTTCTTCTCCCCACGCCGGATCCCACTTCACTTTGGCGATTTCGGCGAGTGTGCGGCTGCGCATCGTCTCCCCACTCGCAGCGCCTTTCATCGGCGTCTCCATCCCGATGAACCATTGCTCCGTCGCGCGAAAAATCACCGGATTATGGCAGCGCCAGCAATGTGGATACGAGTGCTCCAACTTCTCCGAATGCATCAGCACGCCGCGCGCCTTCAGCAATTCCATAATCGGAGTGTTCGCGTCGAAGATGCGCTTGCCTTCATATTCCGGCAGTCCATTGCGCAAGATGCCGGCCTTGTCGACATTGCAGGTCAGATCGATCTTGTATTTCTGGCCGGTGATGAAGTCCTCAGCTCCGTGCGCAGGAGCGGTGTGCACCACGCCTGTCCCGGTATCCATGGTGACGTAGTCGGCGAGAACGCCCAGCACTTTGCGATCGAGAAACGGATGCTGGAACTCGGTGTATTCCATCTTGCGGCCAGGAAAGCGGGCAATCTCGCGGGAAGATTGCAGGCCGGTCTTCTCTTTCACGGCTTCGGCGAGCCGCGCACCGACGATATAAACCGAGTCTCCCGAATCGAGCGCCACATACTCCTCATCCGGATGAAACGCCACCGCCATCGACGCAGGCAGCGTCCACGGAGTGGTCGTCCAGATGATGGTAAAAACTTTTTTGCCCGCGAGCGCCGGGTCGATCGTCGCCGGATCGCCCGCGAACGCATACTTCACCCAGACCGTGGGGCTGGTGTGATTCTCATATTCGACCTCCGCCTCGGCCAGCGCCGTCTCGTCAAACACGCACCAGTAGACCGTACGCAGTCCCTTATAGACGAAGTCGTTCTCCAGAAACCGGTACAGAATATCGAGCACCGCTGCTTCATACTGCGGCGTCATCGTCGAATATGGATTGTCCCACCGCCCAAAAACTCCGATCCGCTTGAACTGCGACCGCTGCAAATCGAGAAACTTCTCTGCATACTTACGGCATTCACTCCGTACGTCCACCGCTTTCATCTGCAACTTTTTGCCACCAAGCATCTGGTCGACTTTGATTTCGATCGGCAGACCATGGCAGTCCCAGCCGGGGACATACGGCGCATCGAAGCCCGCCATGTTCTTCGACTTGACGATGAAATCCTTAAGGCATTTGTTGAGCGCCGTACCCAAATGAATCGGTCCGTTCGCATAGGGAGGCCCATCGTGCAGCACATAGGTCGGGGAACCCTTGCGCACTTCACGGATGCGGTCGTAGATCTTCTGCTCCTCCCAGCGAGCCAGCATTTTGGGCTCATTCTGGGGCAGGCCGGCCTTCATCGGGAAGCCGGTTTTTGGTAAATTGATAGTGGATTTCAGGTCCGTCGGCACTCGCAGGGTTCTCCCAACTGATTGAATCGTTTCATTATATAGGGAGCGCGGAGCGAGACGTTTTGTTGGCGCCCACGTCAAAGAGGCGGAGTCATAAAAGTACTGTTTAGGCCCCAGAAAAACCGTGTACAATTTTTGACAGAAGGAAATCTGCGCGCATCTAACGAAAGACAGGTGGACGCGCGGTGGGGCATTTAGTGTCCGTTGCGGGCGACCTTTGGTTCGGACTCGCGCATCCAATTCAGCGGCTATATCATTCGCCGTTCAAGCATTTCTGAACGTCCTGTAGCGGCTCGGGAAAATATGGCAGAACTCGAAACACCCGAAGTACAGCCTGAGGTGCAGGGCCCAGAGCCTGAGCTGCACCTTCTCCTGCAGAACGAGACTCTGGATGAGTCTCTGTGGAAATCCCTGTTTCAGAACATCGACGAGTTCTTTTTTCCGAAGAAACTGCCGCCGCTAGTCCTGACCTCCAAGCCCGTCCCAGTGCGCGACATCTGGGGTTTCTACAATTACAAGAGCCGTGGAGCTGCCGGTTCGACTGCCGTTCATATCCTGGCAGTGCTCATCATCATCCTGGTCACGTATCTGGGCAAAAGGGTCATTGTCGACAAACCGAAGGAGACAGTTGTCCTGATCGCCCCCGATGATCTCCCCACGCTCGAATCCTCGAAGAGCCAGAGTGGCGGCGGTGGTGGCGGTGGAGATCGCGACAAGTTGCAGGCATCGTCTGGACGCTTGCCGAAGCAGTCAATGCAGCAAATCACCCCGCCGATGGCGGTGGTGCGCAATCCTCAACCGAAACTTGAAGTTCCTCCAACCATAGTTGTTCCTCCAGAAGTTCACCTGCAACAATCGGCGCTGCCTGATTTGGGCAATCCGTTGTCGCATCTGCCCTCGGTGCCTTCGAACGGAGTTGGCGGAGGCGGTGGCATTGGCGACGGCAGCGGCGGCGGCGTTGGTAGTGGGCAAGGTCCCGGATATGGTCCAGGTAGCGGCGGAGGGGTCGGCGGCGGCGTGTTTCGTGTTGGCGGCGGCGTCTCAGCGCCGAAGGAAATTTACGCGCCCGAGCCCGAATACTCTGAAGAAGCCCGCAAAGTTAAGCATATGGGCGTCGTGGTCCTCCAGCTGACGGTCGGCCCCGACGGAACACCGCGTGACATCCGCGTCGTACGGACTTTGGGATTGGGCTTAGATGAAAAGGCCATCGAAGCGGTGAAGAAGTGGCGCTTTGATCCCGCCAAGAAAGATGGCAAACCAGTAGCCGTTTCGGTCAACATCGAAGTCAACTTCCATCTATATTAATTTGGCCAACAGAGAAGTTAGGAGCCCAGGAGACGGCCGCGGGAGCGGTCGTTTTTGTTTGCCCAGCTCACCTATTCTTTCAAATCCACATGCAGTACATCCTCTACTGGAAGCCCGAGAAATCTTGTCCCCATCTTGCGGAACTTGTCGGCCGAATCGGTGGCAAAAAACTTCAGCGTAGCCCCGGCGCCAAGCCGGCCCTCGCCACGTCGTCCCTGCGCCGCACTATCGGATTGGCCCAGCATCCGGGCGACCTCGTGCGCCGTAGACTCTGCCGAGTCGACGATCGCAACATGTTCCGGTGCGACGCGACGCAGTAACGGCCTGATCAAGGGATAGTGCGTACACCCGAGAACGAGCACGTCGGCCTCCCGAGCGCTGTCGGCAAACGCCTCCGCCAGATAGACTCGCGCCACCTGCTCGGTTACCGCGTGTTCCACCCATCCCTCTTCGACGAGCGGGACAAAGAGCGGGCAAGCCTTCTCGTACGCCACGACTCCGTGCGCACTGAGCGCATGCCGGTAAGCGTGACTGCTGACCGTAGCCTCGGTTCCGATGACGACTACTTTCTTGGTACGGGTCGCGGCGGCGGCAGCGGCCGCTCCCGGTTCGACCACGCCGATCACTTCCACATCGGCAGCCGCTTTGATTTCAGGTAGAGCCAACGCGGTGGCTGTGTTGCACGCAATCACGAGCAACTCTGCGCCCTGTTGCTGTAAGTAGCGCACCGCGTCAACGACATAGTGTGCGACGGTCGCCGCCGATTTCGATCCATACGGAAGGCGCGCCGTGTCACCAAAGTAAAGATAATTGGCGGAAGGAATGTGGTCGACGAGCGCCCCGAGCACGGTCAGCCCGCCGACGCCCGAGTCGAACACACCAATTGTCGGCCTGAGGGAGTTCGTCACAGTTGTCAGAGTTTAACGCAATGCGCTGACCTTCACTGGTGTCGCGTCGACATCGGCGAACGAAAACGCGATCGAAACGTTCGGATAGGCCTTCCCGGCAACCTCAACATAAGGATAAACAAAATAATTCAACGGCTCGCCGTCCTGCGTCGGAAAAAGTTTCAAATCCCGCCCCTGCGTAAACTGGATGCGATTCACATCGTGCGCTCCGAAAAAATAATCATGTTTTTCTTGATGCTTCCACGCCTCCGAAATGTCGACCGGGACCCACCCAGTTGAGTCCAGATAGAACTCAGCCCAGCAATGGTAGCCGGGAATCTCGGCCGAATGTTTGTCGGCTGGCAGCGGAAATCCAATCTGAAAGCGCGCTGGAATCTTCTCCGCTCGTGCCATTGAAATAAACACAGAATGGAAATCGGTGCAGTTGCCGTGCTTCGAATCGCAAGCCCAGAGCGTGTCTCCGTGCCCCCACCCCTCGCCGGTCTTGTCGTACTTCATGGTGCGGAAGACATATTCATAAATGTCTTTGGCTTTTTCGAGCTGCGTGGTCGCGCCTTTTGTTTCCTGCGCGGCCAGTTGCGCCGGGACTCCAGTCACGGGAACCAGCCGATCCGGCTCCAGAAAGCGCGCCAACTCCAGACGCGGCGCCCGCCCCGGCGGCGCGTCGACGACAGGCTTTCCGTCGACCAGCACGACATGCTCTTTCCGCACCACGTCGTAATCCACCGAGAACTTATATTCGGCCTTGTCCGCCTTCGCCGCCTCGGCGTAGAGAACTTCGTTCCCATATTCAGGCTGGTGGACTTGCTTGAGTGGCAAGTCACCATCTTTGGACGTTACTTTCACATCCTGAAAAGCATCGGAATGCGCCAGCGGAATCCACACGCGCACGCGCTCTCCGGCAGTGACATTTTTCACCGCGAACGAATAGTGAAATGTAAAGTGGCGCTCTTTTTGCGCGAGCGCAGTTCGCGCGAAAACGGCGAGAGACGACAACACGAGCAGCGACAAGAAAAGGGATCGACACGACATGACGCATTCCTTTCGAGCGACTCTCAATATTCAGTGCGAGGTAACTGGGAAACGGCCGACGGACGTTTTAGGCGGGACTATCGTCAAGTAAAACCGCGACCGGAGAGTCGAGGGGCAGAGCGCATGATTTCGCAGTCTGCCTGTGCGGGGTGGTCCATGTCAAATCGGTTCATTAATCGTGGGTCAGTTTGATTTCCACAGGGAGTAGAGGATCAGCAAAACCAACGCCCAGCAGGAATTGAAGATTACGTTCCCCAAAGGCCGAGTGCTTCCATTCCAAATGGCAGAAAAAGCCAGCCTATGGAGGAAAAGCGCGTGAGGAACGCGCCTGCCATGGTAACTAAAAAACCGATCACGGCAGCGCCGACGGCGTGCTCAACAATCCTGCGTGCAACTTTCATGAGGCCGCGCTTCGGGCTTGAGCCTCTCGGCATTGCTCCATAATGCCACCGATTCGCGATCGGCAGGAAATCCTGCGCAAATGATACTGACCAACTACCGATCAATTATCCGAGCGCCACCAACAGTCGGCTCGGGACACAGCATCGCAGTTGCCTCACCCAACCGCTGCCCGTTATCCTTCAGGCCATGCCCAGCACTCTAGTCGAATGCGTCCCGAATTTTTCCGAAGGCCGCGATAAATCCAAGGTCGACGCTATCGTCGACGCCATGAAAATCCCCGGAGTGTACCTGCTCGACCGCGAATCAGATTCCGACCACAATCGCTCGGTGATTACTCTGGTAGGCGAGCGTGAAGCGATTCAAGAAGCCGCCATTCGCGGAGTCGGCAAGGCCGCCGAATTGATCGATCTCACCAGGCATCAAGGCGCACATCCGCGGATGGGTGCGGCTGATGTCGTGCCGTTTATCCCGATCGACGGTGTCACCATCGAAGATTGCGTAGCCATGGCCCGCCACGTGGGAGCGGAAATATCCAGGCGTTTCCAGATCCCCGTGTATCTCTACGAAGCCGCAGCGGCCATTCCCGAACGCCAGAACTTGGAAAACATTCGCCGCGGACAATTCGAAGGCATCCGTGCCGACATCGAGACCAATCCCGCCCGCAAGCCCGATTTCGGCGAGCCGCGCATACATCCAACCGCGGGCGCGACCGTGGTCGGAGCTCGCAAAGCGCTCGTAGCCTACAACGTTTTCCTGAACACTCCCGACGTCGATATCGCAAAGAAGATTGCGAAGGCCGTGCGTTTTTCGACCGGAGGACTACGCTTCGTCAAAGGGGCTGGATTTCTGGTCCGAGGTCTGGCCCAGGTGTCGATGAATCTCACGGACTTCGAGCAGACTCCAGTCCACCGCGTTTTCGAATTTGTGAGGCGCGAAGCAGCGCGCTACGGCGTAATTCCAGTCTCAAGCGAAATCGTCGGCCTGATTCCCAAGAAAGCTTTAGAGCAAGCCGCTGAATGGTTCCTGCAAGTTGAGAATTTCGATTCCTCGCTCATCCTCGAAAATCGCTTAGCCGCCGTGATGACAGGCAAGATGGCTGTCGGAGGCCTGCGCGCCGGAGTCGAGCCCTTCATCGAACAACTGGCCGCTCCGACAGCTACGCCGGGAGGCGGAAGCGCCGCTGCCGCCGCTGGAGCCATGGCCGCCGGATTAGCCGGCATGGTGGCGTCGATGTCGCGCGGAAAGAAAGCGTACGTACAATACGAACCCCAACTCAGCGAAGCCATCGCCCGTCTAGCCCAACTTCGCGAAGATCTTAAGTCGGCCATCGACGCCGATGCGGAGTCCTACAACGTAGTCATGAAGGCTTATAAGTCAGCGAAAGAGTCGGCCGATGGCACTGCCGCGATCAGTTCCGCCCTCAAACAAGCGACCAGCGTTCCTTTGGGCGTCGCCGAAAAAGCAGTCGAAGTGGCGAAGATCGCCGCCAACCTAAGATCAATCAGCAATCCAAATATGTCGTCGGATCTGACGACCTCCATCGCCCTGGCAAAAGCCGCGCTCGAAGGCGCGCTCGCAAACGTCGAGATTAATCTGGAGTCGCTGAAGAGCGATTCTCCAGATAATCAGGCGTTCGTCACTGAGATAAGGACGCGGGTAGCGTCACTGAAACAATAAGCGCAAACTCCACCAATCCAGTCGTTCTATCCTCGGGGTGGGGGACGCACTTTAGTTACCGCCCGGGTGCACCGATAAGGGGCTAAAATAGGTCCATCAACGTACAGTCTGCGGCTTGCATCTAACATTGCAACCCATTTGAGAACTTCGTTTTAGAGGAATTCTATGAAGAAATTGTGTCTTGCAGCATTGTTTCTGTCCGCATCGGCGGCCTTCGCCATGCCCATCGCGTCATCGGCACGTTCCATGGTGCCTTCCGAGATTCAGCAGCTGATCGGCGTCGACTATCGCGCCCTCAAGGATTCGCCCACCGCGCAGCAACTCAAAGAACAGGTGCTCCCCGAAAATCTGAAGGAGCTTGAGACCGCCCTGAAAGGCATCGGCATCAGCGCCGACCGGGACCTTGACCAGCTCAACTTCGCTTCCTTCCGCACTGAAAAGAAGGGCATTCAGACGATCGGAATCGCCCAGGGATCGTTCTCGGCCAAGCTCGTGCTCAAGAAGATGAAGGTCAAGAAGATCACTGGCACGAAGTATGGCACGTCGCAGATCTATCCCATGGATAGCGGCCTGGTCATGACTTTCCTCGACGACAATACCCTCGCCTTTGGCACAGAAGCCTCGCTGCATAGCGCGCTCGACACGCGCGACGGCAAGCGTCCATCGCTGGATTCCAACTCAGTGATGACGGATCAGATGGCCGCTGTTGACGGTTCGTCGGTGTGGAGCATTCTCGATCAGAAGGGAACGCAAGCGATGATGTATTCGGCGCTCGGCGATGCCGCCAAGGTTGCCGACTACGAGACTCTCAAGAAGCGCATTCTCGCTTCTCGCTACACCATGAATTTCCAAAGCGGAGTGGACTTCGATCTGAGCGTTGTCACCGCCGACTCGATGACCGCGGCCACGCTGTCCTCTGTGGTCAAGGCTGGAATGCTCTACAAGAAACTCAACGCGACGCCGGTTGAAAAGACAGCGCTCGATGCGACGACTGTCGACTCCGATAGCTCCAATCTGCAGCTGCACTTCAAAACCGACGATCAGAAATTCCAGGCGCTGATGCACTCGCCGCTGTTCGCGGCGGTCTCGCACTAGACTGTTTAGGGCAATCGCAAGCTCAAGCTCAAGCGTCCCGGAGATTCCGGGACGCTTTTTTATTGCGTTGCGGAATCTCGCATCTTCAAAGTTTGCCAACTGATTTAAGATGCCAACGATGATGAATCGTCGGAGTGCCTCCGGGATCAGGATCAGGACCAGCATTAGGCTTCTATTATTTATCGCCGCTTGTACCTTCTTTTGCGTGTCCTCACTGCACCTCCTCGCCGAAGAAACTTCCGCGAAGAGTGCCGCCTCCGCCTCCCTCCAGGACCTTACCCATGATTTCTGGCAATGGCGCGCTCAATATCAGCCGTTCTCGCAGGATGACATCCCCCGCATCGAGCGTCCCATCGGGCCACGAGATTGGTCAGCAAGTGCGATCGCAGAACAGAAAAACGCCCTGGCTCAGTTCGAAAAACGTTGGAAGCAGATCGACACAAAAGGTTGGAGCGTGCCGGAACAGGTCGATTACCGGCTGATCGGCTCCGCACTGGCCCGCGTGCGGTGGGAGTTGGACATCAACCCTCGTTGGCGCCGTGATCCTACTTTCTATCTCGACCAAACGCTGACCGCTCTTCTCGAAGCTCTGGTGCAACCGCCGCCGTTCGATGCAGTTCGTAGCCGCGAGATTGTCGCGCGCATGCAGGCGATCCCGCAACTGATCGACGACGGGCGGGCCAACTTGCACCCCATCCGCCCTTTCGCCAAACTGGCCATCGCTAACCTCGAGCATATTCGTCCGGAGTTGGAGCAGGTGCAGCGCGAGGTTGCTCCCCTGCTTCACGAAGATGTGACCGGCACAGAGACCACCGCCGCGTTCAAGCTTGCGACTGAGAAAGCCATTGTTGTATTGGAGTCCTACCGAAAGTGGTTGCAAGCCCATCTCGATACCATGTCTGAGAACGGCGCAGTCGGGCGCGAGAACTATGAGTTCTTCTTGCAGAACGTCGCGCTGCTCCCGTATCAGCCAGAACAACTCCTGGTCATCAGCCGTCAGGAATGGGATCGCTCCGTCGCGTTCGAGCAATACGAAAAGCAACGCAATCTGGGCCTGCCCGAGTTGAAAATTGCAGCGAGTCAGAAGGACGAGATCGAGGTGGCACAGCGCGACGAACTCGCAATCCGCAAATTTCTTGAAGATAAAAGCATTCTGACGGTTCCGGCGAATATTCAGCATTACACCCTGCATCCGATCCCGGGTTATCTCGAAGCGCTGGCCGACTTCGGAGAGCAGGATGACTTCACCGGCCCGTCACGTCTCAAAGACGACAGCGTGCGATGGGTGGGTACTCCGTCGCCGCAGCTAGGGTACTTCTGGCTCGCGACCGCAAAAGATCCGCGGCCTGACATGGTGCACGAAGGGATTCCCGGACATTATTTTCAGATGGCCTTATCGTGGAGCCACCCCGATGCGATTCGCCGCCACTACTACGATTCGGGAGCGAACGAAGGAATCGGCTTTTATTCCGAAGAAATGATGCTGCAAGCGGGCCTGTTCGACGATAGTCCACGCACTCGTGAAATCATCTATAACTTCATGCGGTTGCGAGCGTTACGGGTAGAAGTGGATGTAAAACTTGCGCTCGGGTCGTTTACTCTCGCGCAAGCTGCCAGCTATCTTGCCGAGCATGTGCCCATGGACAAAAAATCGGCCGAGGCGGAAGCGGCTCTGTTCGCCACGACTCCAGGCCAGGCGATCAGCTATCAGATCGGCAAGAGCCAGATTCTCCACTTTCTCGCGGATGCGAAGCTGGCGAAAGGCGACAAATTCAACCTGCGCGCATTCCACGACTATGTATGGATGAACGGCAATGTGCCGATCGCATTACAGCGCTGGGAATATCTCGGCGAGGACCAGGACATTCGAGCCATCGACCGGTTGAGGCAATAAAGCTGAGGCAATAGATGCGAGTCAGTAAGTCTTAAGTCTATGGATGGAGCGACCACCAAAGTAAACGCCAACGTGGAGGAGAGTGTCGAAGGCCTGAGGCAGCGCTTCATGCGGCGATTCGGAGCGTCCCCAAAAATCTATCAGGCGCCGGGAAGAGTCAACTTGATCGGCGAACACACCGACTATAACGATGGTTTCGTCATGCCGGCAGCCATCGACTTCCGCACTCGGGTCGCGGTTTCGTCTCGCGCAGACCATAAGCTCGTCATTCGTTCCGAAAACTACTCCGATCAGGTTGAATTCGATCTCGAGCGTCTACCCGCGAAGCGAGCTAATCATTGGAGTGATTACGCGATCGGCGTTGTCGCGATGCTGCTCGAGTCAGGCCGGAAGCTGAATGGGATGAATTTTCTTGTTGAAGGAGACGTTCCGCAGGGGGCGGGATTGAGTTCCTCGGCGTCGATTGAAGTGGCCGTCGGCTATGCCCTCATGGATCTTGTCGATGGCGAGAACGCTTCAAGCACTATCGATCTCACACAGCTTGCGCTCCTCTGCCAGCGCGCTGAAAACGAATTTGTCGGTGCTCGCTGCGGCATCATGGATCAATTTGTTGCGAGCCACGGCAAACGCGGTCACGCACTCATGTTAGATTGCCGCTCTCTCGAATACAGTTTGGTGCCGCTTCCGCCAGACGCGGTGCTCGCGATCTGCAACACGATGGTCAAACACAGTATCGCGAAGGGTGAATACAATCAGCGCCGCTCCGAATGTGAAACCGGCGTCCGCATCCTCGCGCAGCGTCTGCCGAACGTCCGGTCGCTGCGGGACGTAACGCTGGCGGATATCGAAGCTTGCCGCGGCGATTTACCCGAAGTCGTCTCGCGGCGATGCCGTCACGTCGTTACCGAGAACGAGCGCGTTTTGCAGGCGGCCGCAGCCCTGCACCGCGGAGACTTGAGCGGATTTGGCAAGCTGATGTTGGCCTCCCATCGCAGTCTGCGCGATGATTTCGAAGTCAGTTGCCCGGAACTGGATCTCATGGAGGAGCTTGCCGAGAATTTGGACGGCGTTTACGGTGCGCGGATGACGGGCGGCGGGTTCGGAGGCTGCGCGATCGCCCTGATCGAGGCCAATCACATCGATGGGTTTCGGCAAACGGTGGGCGAGCGCTATGAGCGCTCGACCGGGTGTAAGCCTGAAATTTATGTTTGTTCCGCCGCCGACGGTGTCGGACGAGTCGTGTGAGAATGATACGAATTAAGATGATACAAGGCCAATGAACGTTCTAGTCACCGGAGGAGCGGGCTACATCGGCAGCGTGGTTGTCGAAGAGTTGCTGCGCGCAGGCCACCAGGTTGTTGTCCTCGACAACCTGAGTCGCGGCAATCGTCAGGCTGTTCCCGCGCAAGCTGAGCTGGTCGTCGGCGATCTGGCGCACGGGCCTCTTCTTGATGAGCTCCTAAAATCACACGCCATCGACGCCGTGATGCATTTTGCGGCGCTCATCGAGGCCGGCGAGTCGATGAAAGCTCCCGAGCAATTTTTCCGCAATAACACCGCGAACGCCCTGTCGTTGCTCGAAGCCATGCTCGCTGCGAATGTAAACCGCCTTGTATTCTCGTCGACGGCCGCGCTCTTCGGCAATCCAGATCGCACTCCGATTCAGGAAGACGATCCCGTCCATCCGACCAATGCCTATGGCGAATCGAAATTGCTTGTGGAGCGCATGCTGGCGTGGTTCCATCAAATCCACGGGCTGCGCTACGCTGCGTTGCGATACTTCAATGCCGCAGGAGCGGCGAATCCGAACAAGGGCGAGGCCCATCAACCGGAAACCCACCTCATCCCGCGGATTCTGCAAGTGGCCCTCGGACGCGCGCCGCACGCAACTGTTTTCGGAACGGACTACCCAACGCCCGACGGCACCTGCGTGCGCGACTACATTCATGTCAGCGATTTGGCCTCCGCGCACTTGCTGGCGCTCGACGCGCTCGCAAATAAAAATAGGAATGAGAGTGGCGGGCGGCTCATCTACAACCTCGGTAGCGGCGAAGGCTTCAGCGTGCGCCAGGTTGTCGACGTAGCCAGGGAAGTGACTGGCCACGCAATCCCTGTGATCGAATCGCCGCGCCGTGAAGGCGATCCGGCGGTATTAATTGCGAGCTCGGAGAAGATTCAGCGCGAACTCGGCTGGAAGCGGAAGTACCCCGACTTGAAGACAATAGTTGAAAGCGCCTGGCAGTGGCATCGCACTCACCCAAACGGCTACGCGCAGCGATAATAATGATGTCGACAAGATGAACTTCTCTGACCTGGGATCGCAACCGCATCGCCGCTTCAATCCTCTCACTCGAGAGTGGGTGCTGGTTTCGTCCAATCGCACCGACAGGCCGTGGCAGGGACAGGTGGAAAGCGTCCCGGCAGAGACGTTGGCTGCCTACGATCCTCAGTGCTATCTCTGTCCCAGAAACGCTCGTGCCGGCGGCGCAACGAATCCAGCCTACAAAGAGACATTTGTTTTCGACAACGATTTTGCCGCGCTCAGGCCAGATACTCCGGTCGACGAAATTTATGAGAATGATCTCTTCGCCGCTAGAACCGAATCCGGGCGTTGCCGCGTGGTCTGCTTTTCGCCTCGACACGATCTGACGATGGCGCGCATGAGCGTCCCCGAAATAGAGGGAGTGGTCGATACCTGGACGCGCGAGTTCAGCGAACTGGCAAGCGATCCGCGCATCAACTCAGTGCAGATTTTCGAGAATCGCGGGGCAATCATGGGTTGCAGTAATCCCCATCCTCATGGGCAGATTTGGGCCAATCAAAGTTTGCCCAACGAGTTGGCGAAAGAGCTAGCCGCATTCCAGGACTATCGGAAAGCCCATGACAACACACTGCTGCAAGATTACCTGCTGCTTGAATTGCAGAAACAGGAACGCCTGGTTTGCGCCAACGATCATTTCGTGGTCCTCGTGCCGTTCTGGGCAGTTTGGCCGTTTGAGACCCTGCTGGTCAGCCGAAGAAGTGTGTCCGCCCTCGACGAGCTAAAGGACGAAGAACGGACTGCTCTGGCCGACATACTTCGCCAGATTACGATTCGTTACGACAATCTGTTCCGCACTTCGTTCCCCTACACCATGGGCTTCCATCAGCGCCCAACCGATGGAGGCGCCTATCCGGAATTTCACTTTCACGCGCACTTCTATCCGCCGTTGTTGCGCTCGGCGACCATCAGAAAGTTCATGGTTGGTTACGAACTGCTGGCCATGCCTCAGCGTGATATCACTCCTGAAAAGGCAGCACAATTGTTGCGTGATGTGTCTGCCGAGCACTATCTGGACCCGCAAAAGCATCGATGAGCTATAGTTGCCATCGCTATTGATTGCAATAAGTTAGGTGTCTCTGAGTAAGTCGTTCGGCCGGCCGGCTTGAGCTCCGTTCAAAAATTGTGATTCGCTGCATCGAAAACATTCATCCAAACCGGTACGAAAGTTAGTTGACCGGGCCCGAAGCCGGGACCTAGGATGCAATCTACGATGTCGACCTATTCTCTTTGCGCCATGTGCATGTGTAGCTGTTGTTGTTGCGCACACGTGTGCTCTGGCGTGAGGGGGTTGCCGAACTAAAGACTTCAATTTTTAAAACGGCACTTATAAAACCCACCGCCAGAGCGATCTGGCGGTGGGTTTTTTACTTTTGGGAACAAAGAAGGCCAGGCGAAGACAATGACAACGACAACGACCAACGCAGTCAAGGAAACCAAGGCGCAACGAGTCGAGCGACTCAAGCGCGCGAAAAATCCGTGGGAGGGTCTTGATGAAATCCGCCGCTTTGCGCGTGAGGGCTTCGAATCGATTCCTCCGGAATGGATCGGAACCTATTTCCGCTGGTGGGGCGTCTACACCCAGGGAGATGGAGCCGGCGTCACCGGAGGCCAAAACGGCGAGGGCCGCGCCTTGCAGCGTTTCATGGTGCGCATCAGAATTCCGAACGGCCTGCTGACCTCTCACCAGTTGCGGACCATCGCCGACCTTACCCGCCGCTACGCCAATGGAATTGGCGATATCACCGTCCGCCAAAACATTCAGTTGCACTGGGTCACCATCGAAGCATTGCCCGACCTGCTCGAAACGCTCGCAAAAGTAGGATTGAATTCACAAAGTGCCTGCGGTGATGTCACACGAAACGTGACTGGTTGCCCCGTCGCCGGCGTCGATGCTGACGAAATTTGCGATGCTTCGCCCCTGGCGCTTGAAGCGTCGCGACTGCTGGCCGGCAACAACGACTTTTATAACCTTCCGCGCAAATTCAAGATCTCGATCACGGGATGCCGCGTCTGGTGCCCGTATCCGGAGATCAACGACATCGGCTTGACCGCAACAACCCGTGTATTACGAGGAGCCCCGGAAATCGGTTTTTCGTTGCGAGTCGCGGGCGGACTCTCGTCCGAGCCGTACCTCGGCGCTCGGCTGAATGCGTTTGTCCGTTGGGATCAGGTTCTACCAACTCTAAAAGGCATCGCGGAACTGTTCCGCGACTCCGACGTATTGCGCGAACATCGCGAGCGGGCGCGCTTGAAGTTTCTGTTCCTCCGCCATGGCTGGACCGCCGACAGCTTCCTCGACGAACTCCAGCGGCGTGTCGGATTCCATTTCGATCCGGCGGTCGAGGAAGAAGCGCCTGCCGATGTGTATCGCGACCATGTAGGCATTCATCCGCAGAAGCAGGCGGGCTATTCCTACGTTGGCGCGGCGGTGCTGCGCGGACGCATGACCGCCGATCAAATGGACGCCGCCGCCAATCTCGCCGATCGCTTCGCAGGGGGCGAACTGCGAGCCACCAACATGCAGAACCTGCTGATCGTGAACGTTCCAACGCTCAACGCGGAACCGTTGGCCAAAGAACTTGATGACGTCGGTTTGCGCGTGGCCGGATCCTCCTTCTATCGCGGAACCGTCGCCTGCACAGGCACGGAATTCTGCAAGCTCGCAATCACGGAGACTAAGAGCTTCGCTCGTTGGCTCGTTGAGGAATTGGAAGAGCGTCTTCCCGGCTTCGATCAACACCTCAAGCTGCACGTCACGGGATGCCCGAACAGTTGCGGCCAGCACTGGATCGCCGACATCGGCATCGACGGGAAAAAGATGAAAGTCGACGGCCGCCTCGTCGATGCCTATTACTTCTGTATCGGAGGCGCGCTCGGCTTGTATCAGGCAACGGCACGACCTGTGGGATATCGCTGCCTCGCAACCGAGGTTCCGACTGCGATCGAGAGACTGCTGCGGCAATACCTCACTACGCGGGAGTCGGGCGAAAATCTGCGGCGCTTCTTTGCGCGGCACACCGATACACAGCTTCGCGAGTTTCTCGCAGGTGAAGCTGTCGCTGCGGTGGCTCGCGATCTGCCGCCCGTCGTAATCGGCAAAGCCGGGCACGCCGCTCACGCGGCTGGAGGCGACGGTGACTAATCTCTTTCCAATGTTTGTGAAGCTGGCGGGAAAGCAAGTGCTTGTTGTCGGTGCGGGCAAGGTTGGTGAGCCCAAGATCGGCGGCCTTATCGGCACCGGTGCGAGCATTCATGTGGTTGCGATCGAGGCGAGTGCTCAGGTCCGCGAATGGGCGCGGGGAGGGAAGATCGAATTGGAGTTGCGCCCCTTCGTTGCAAGCGATCTCGACGGCAAATTTCTTGCCGTGATTGCAACTGCTTCAAATGAGTTGAACCGGCGCATCTATCGCGAATCTGAGCTGCGCGGAGTGTTATGCAACGTCGTCGACGTTCCAGAGTACTGCGATTTCTTCTACCCCGCAGTGGTGCGGCGTGGTGACTTGCAAATTGCGATCTCGACCGCGGGCCAAAGTCCCTCGCTGGCGCAGAAACTGCGTCAGCAACTGGAGCGGCAGTTCGGCGATGGGTATGCCGCATGGGTTGAACAACTCGGAGAGACTCGTCGCCTCATCCTCGCCAGCGATCTCGACAAGCAAACCAAGTGGGACCTGCTGCACTCGTTAGCGAGTAGAGAAGCCTTCGAAGCGGCGGTGGCAAAAATTCCAGAAACAAGCGGCCAGAGTTTGACCGCGCAAGTTGGAGGAGTATGAAGGGAAAAGTTTATCTCGTAGGCGCGGGTCCGGGC
The DNA here is from genome assembly GCA_035308395.1 of Terriglobales bacterium. Taxonomy (GTDB): domain Bacteria; phylum Acidobacteriota; class Terriglobia; order Terriglobales; family Acidobacteriaceae; genus Acidiflorens. The sequence goes on along the minus strand of DATGGT010000123.1, from coordinate 11,233 downwards.
GATCCCGAGTTGCTCACATTGAAGGCGTTGCGTCTGTTGCGGACCGCCGATGCCGTTCTACACGACGACCTGGTCGCGCCCGAAATATTGAAGCTGGTACCACCATCGGCGCAGATTCATAACGTCGGCAAGCGTTGTGGCAAAAAGAAAATCCTGCAGGGCGAGATCAACTGCCTGATGGTCGCCCTGGCCGCAGCGGGACTAAGAGTCGTCCGGCTGAAGGGTGGCGATCCGCTGATCTTCGGCCGCGCCGGGGAAGAGATCGAATCCCTGCGCGCCAACAACATTCCATTCGAAATCGTCCCAGGCGTGACCTCAGCGATGGGAGCGGCCGCCGCAGCTCAGATTCCACTGACGCACCGCCGAGCTTCAGACGCACTGGTGTTGGTTACCGCGCACCGCGCTTCCGAGAAAGCAGGTGCCGGCAGAGAAGCTGCGAACTGGAGCAAGCTCGCGACCAGCGGCGCAACTCTTGTGATCTACATGCCGGGACAAAACTACTCCCAAATGTCAAAGCGGCTAACCGCGGCTGGACTCGCTGCCGAGACGCCTTGCGCCATCATCTCGCGCGCTACGACCAAGCATCAGCGAACCCATAGCACAACCGTGGGTAGTCTTGGCAGCGCACCGCAACTTGTTGCCCCCACTCTGCTCGTGGTGGGAGAAGTCGTACGCATGTCCGATCCGGCCGCGATCACGTCGAATATCGTCATTCCCGAAACGCAGCAGGAAGGCGACAGTCTCGTCGACAACCTTAACGACCGTCGCGTTCCCGCCGTGCTGTTCAATGAAACATCCCTCGCAGGCTCGGTGCCTGGGAGCAGATAAGGAGCCGATTCGCGTGAGAGACAAAATCGCAGAAGTGCAATTCGCGGCCGAGAGTTGGACTCCGCAGCGCGTCCTGTCATGGGCGTTTGATACCTACGGCAACGACGTCGCCATCTCATCCGCCTTTGGAGCCGAAGGTATGGCGTTGATCGACATGGCGTCGCGCGTGCGCAAGGATTTCCGCCTTTTTACGATCGATACGGAGTTTCTCTTTCCCGAGACCTACAATCTGATGGACAAGATTGAGCAAAGATACGCGATCAAAATTGAAAGGGTGTTTTCGCTGCTTTCGCCTGAGGAGCAGCAACGTGTCCACGGCGACGCACTCTGGGCAAGCGATCCCGACCAGTGCTGCAATCTGCGCAAGGTCGAACCCCTTCGCCGCAAGCTAAGTGAACTTGGTGCGTGGATCACGAGCATCCGCCGCGATCAGACGTCATTCCGCAAAAGTGCAGGGAAAATCGAGTGGGATGCGAAATTCGGCCTGGTGAAAGTCAATCCGATCGCGGACTGGAGTTCGAAGCAAGTCTGGCGCTATCTCCACGACCACGACGTACCGTATAACGCGCTCAATGATCAGAATTATCCGAGCATCGGTTGCACTCACTGCACGCGAGCGGTTCACCCAGGTGAGGATCCACGAGCGGGGCGATGGCCGGGGATGAGCAAGACAGAATGCGGATTGCACGTCATCGAAATCGCGCCGCAGCCGGCATCTACCGAGGCAAATTTACAAAAGGCCGCGGCTGCCAATTCCGCATCGTCATGATTATCTTCGACGTTCCAGCTTGTACGCCCCGCGGTCTCTGATAAGATTTCCCGTCGCTTGTCGTTTAGTTCGAAACGCGTCTTGCGTCAAATGACTCGAGCTGGGGATCTATCAAAACCTGGAGATCTATCAAACCAAGATGATTCTTGCCGGGGATGTCGGGGGAACGAAAGCCAATCTCGCGTTATTCCGTAAAGAGGGCGATACTCTGCGCGTCGCCTTTCAGAGCCGGCTTGCGACCCGCGACTACACAGGAATCGAATCTCTGGTCGATGCCTTTCTCCAGAAGGCGCCCGCGGCGGGCGGAGACGGGACAACAATTGATGCTGCTGCCTTCGGTGTTGCCGGAGTCGTCGTCGATGGCCAGCACTATTCGGAAAACCTACCCTGGCTCGTGGACGCGTCTTCGCTGAAACAAAGATTGAATCTAAGACATGTTGGATTGCTGAACGATCTCGCCGCCACGGCATTGAGCCTGCCGAGACTTCCGCCCGCTGACTTTGTATCGCTGAATGTTGGAATCCCCATGCCGCACGGCGCGCTCGGCGTAATCGCCGCAGGAACCGGTCTTGGAGAAGCGCTTCTGTTCTGGGACGGCAGCAAATATAGAGTCGCGGGTGCTGAAGGAGGAATGACGGATTTCACTCCGCGCACCGAGCGCGACATTCGTTTGCTCAGCCACTTGAAGACCCAGCTCGCCAATGTTTGTTGTGAAGATGTTGTTTCGGGAAGGGGATTTCGCAGAATCCACGAATTCCTCGACGCTTCCGTTCGTCATGAATCGTTCGATGCCCCCGGCGCGAGTCCAGCCGCGGAAATCACCCAGCGCGCTCTCGAAAAATCCTGTCCTGTCTGCTTGGCAACGCTGGATTGGTGGGTCGAACTATTAGGGGCGACTACGGGCAATTTTGTTTTGCAGACGATGTCGCTCGGTGGCGTCTATATCGCTGGAGGCATCGCTGTCAAAATTCTGTCGAAGCTGAAAGAAGCGTCGTTTTTCAAATCCTTCTGTGGTGCGAGTAAACTTGCGCCTATGCTCGCTAACGTTCCAATTTCGGTCGTGCTCAATGAAGACGCACCGATGTGGGGCGCGGCTTACCACGCGCTCGGCAGTTTAGACGAAGCCCATGCGCGGTAAGAAAAAGAAATAAGTTGCTCGACAGACTGCTGAAAAACGAAAGGTGAGATGGCTGCAACTGCGATAACGAACGATAAAGCTGGCTACAACCGTTTTCTGCTCCTGGTTGCTGGACTCGGGGGGCTTCTCTACGGAGTGGACGTCGGCATCATCGCCGGCGCCTACCCATACCTGGAGGCGACTTCCGGTCTCAACGGGAACCAACTGTCGGTCGTCGTCGCCGCCGTGCTTCTCGGCAGCGTCATATCCACATTGTTTGCTGGCGCTCTCGCCGATTGGATCGGGCGCAAGCCCCTCATGATGCTGAGCGGCGTGCTGTTCGTTTTCAGCATTCCGATCATCGCGCTGTCGCACGGATATGAGTCGCTGGTTCTTGGCCGCCTCTTGCAAGGCATCAGCGCTGGCCTGATCGGCGTCGTCGTCCCACTTTATCTCGCTGAATGTCTTGCGGCATCGAGTCGTGGCAAAGGAACGGGAATCTTCCAATGGCTGCTGACGCTCGGCATCGTCGTGGCGGCAATTGTCGGCATGTATTTCAGTTTTCGTGTTGAAGAGGTGTCGAAGCTCGGGGATACTGCCCGTCTATTCGCCTTCAAAGATACAGCGTGGAGAAGTATTTTCTGGGTCTCACTCCCTCCCGGAATCTTGTTTGTGATCGGCAGCCTCATGGTCTCGGAGTCTCCGCGCTGGCTATTTCGACGGGGCAAGAGAGATGCCGCGCTCGCCGCGCTTCTGCGCTCTCGAACCAACGAGCGAGCCGAGGTCGAGTTGGCCGAAATGGAACAATCGGCGGCGACGGAAAATGCGAAGACCTCCACTGGGGCCAGTTCTCAGGGCTCGCTTTTCCGCCGCAAATACATCATCCCGTTTGTGCTGGCGTGCGTGATTCTCGCCTGCAACCAGGCCACGGGAGTTAATTCCATCATTGGCTACAACACAAATATTCTCTTGCAGAGCGGCCTCTCCGACATTCAGGCCCATTGGGGATATGTTGTCTTCACGATCGTAAATTTCCTGATGACGATTGTCGGTGTGCTGCTGGTTGACCGCAAGGGACGCAAATTCCTCCTCAGCGTCGGGAGCGCCGGCATCATCGTTTCGCTCATCTGCACCGCTGTCCTCTTCCGGCAGACGGAAAGCCTCCGCGTAGACTCTCGAGTCGCAGTTCAGTCCATGGTCGACGCGAGTCAAAAAATCGCGCTCGTCTACGACGAGAATGTAGCGAGAACTCTTCTCACTGCGAGCGGAAACGCCGGCAGTGCTATCGCTGGTCACGCGACTTCGCTCGTCGTCATTTATTCCTACGGAGATTTTCGCGCGGCGACCAAGGTCGCCCGCTCCGACGACGTGGCCGCCAAGCCGATCGAAATCACGCGCGAAAGTTGTGTGCCCTCAAATAAAGTCGTGGCGTTTTTTTCGAATCCATTCAGCGACCTCGATGCGGCACGTTCCGCGCCGCTCAAAATCGACAACGCCTTGATCACCCCAGTGCCGACCACCCACAGCGGATGGCTCGTTGCGATCAGCCTGTTCGTTTTTATGGCATTTTTCGCGATCGGTCCCGGAGTTTGCGTCTGGCTGGCGCTTTCGGAGTTGATGCCCACTCGAATCCGATCCAACGGCATGAGCATCGCGCTGCTGATCAATCAGGCAGTTTCCACGACCATCGCAGCAGTGTTCCTGCCAACGGTCGGCAAGTACGGTTATTCGACCATGTTTTTCGGCTTCGCTGCCTGCACTGTGATCTACTTCATCACAGCCGCCGTGTTTCTGCCGGAGACGAAAGGCAAGACGCTGGAAGAAATCGAGGTCTACTTCGAAGGCCAAACGGCCAGGTGAGCCACGCCTATCCAAATCGAAAATTAACACAATGTTAAACGCGCGCGCTGGCGGAGGTGATCTGCGGAACCTAGAATAGAGGGGAGGACGACGCAGAAAGGCAGGTCTCCATGACTTTCCCGGCAACGACTTCCCCAGCCTCAGTGAACTCCGCGCAGCATGGCATTTCCGCCGAAACGCTCTCGCACGAAGAACTCCGCAAGATCGACGCCTACTGGCGCGCTGCCAATTATCTTTCGGTTGGGCAGATTTACCTCTACGCGAATCCGCTTCTCCGCGAGCCGCTGAAAATCGACCATGTGAAACCGCGCCTGCTCGGGCATTTCGGAACCACGCCCGGCCTGAACTTCATCTACGCCCATTTCAATCGCCTCATCAAAAAATACGATCTGGATGTGATCTACGTGGCGGGGCCGGGTCACGGTGGCCCTGGAATGGTTGCGAACACTTATCTGGAAGGCACTTACAGCGAGTTCTATCCCAACATTACGCAAAGCGAAGACGGCCTGCAAAAGCTGTTCAAGCAGTTTTCCTTTCCAGGAGGAATTCCGAGCCATGCTGCGCCCGAGACCCCGGGCTCGATCCACGAAGGTGGAGAGCTGGGCTATTCGATCATGCACGCTTGCGGAGCGGTATTTGACAATCCCGAGCTGCTCGTTTGTTGCGTGGTCGGAGATGGGGAAGCAGAAACCGGCCCACTGGCTACGAGCTGGCACAGCAATAAGTTTCTGAATCCCGCGCGCGACGGCGCGGTGTTGCCGATTCTCCATCTCAACGGCTACAAGATCGCGAACCCCACGGTGCTCGGGCGCATGGACGACGAGGAGCTCATACAGTTCTTCACTGGCTACGGTTGGAAGCCATATTTTGTCGAGGGCCACGAACCCGAGACGATGCATCAGTTGATGGCTGGGACACTGGACACGATCATCCCCGAGATTCAATCCATTCAAGAAAATGCCCGGAGCGGCGGAAACGCGAGCCTGCCCTCTTGGCCGATGATCGTATTTCGCAGTCCGAAAGGCTGGACGGGCCCGAAATTCGTCGATGGCAAACAGATCGAAGGCACATGGCGCGCACATCAAGTCCCAGTGTCAGACCTGCGGGCGAAACCGGAACACCTGAAGATTCTCGAAGACTGGATGAGGAGTTATCGCCCCGAAGAGTTGTTTGATGAAAGTGGCAAGCTGATTCCGGAACTCGCGGAGCTGGCTCCGAAAGGTGATCGCAGAATGGGGGCCAATCCGCACGCGAACGGCGGCCTGCTGCTGCATGATCTGATCATGCCCGATTTCCGAAAGTATGCCGTCGAAGTCTCGAAGCCCGGCACGCAGGAGGCGGAGGCTACGCGCGTGCTCGGCGGATTCCTGCGCGATGTGATGAAGTCGAATGCCGATACGAAGAACTTCCGCGTCTTTGGCCCCGATGAAACGGCCTCAAACCGGCTCGAGGCTCTTTACGAAGCCACCGGTAAACTCTGGATGGAGCCAATCTTACCTGTTGACGAGAATTTGTCGCAGACCGGCCGCGTCCTCGAGATTCTCAGCGAACATATGTGTCAGGGCTGGCTCGAGGGCTACTTGCTCACCGGCCGCCACGGCTTCTTCAACTGCTACGAAGCTTTTATCCACATCATCGATTCCATGTTCAACCAGCACGCCAAATGGCTCAAGGTGACGCGCGGAATCGAATGGCGACGTCCGATCGCCTCGCTCAACTATCTCCTGACATCGCACGTCTGGCGTCAAGACCACAACGGATTCACGCACCAGGATCCCGGCTTTATCGATCACGTCGTGAACAAGAAGGCTGATATCGTTCGCGTCTACCTTCCTCCCGACGCGAACAGCCTGCTCTCGGTTGCCGATCATTGTCTGCGGAGCCGGCACTATGTCAACGTGATCGTCGCCGGGAAGCAGCCTGCGCTTCAATATCTGAGCATGGAGGCGGCCATCGAACATTGCACCATCGGCATCGGAATCTGGGAGTGGGCCAGCACCGATAATGGCACCGAACCCGATGTCGTTATGGCCTGTGCCGGCGACGTACCCACGCTCGAAACGCTCGCGGCAGTCGATCTCTTACGCCAGCATTTCCCGGACATTAAGATTCGCGTGGTCAACGTCGTCGACCTGATGACGATTCAACCCTCGAGCGAACATCCGCATGGCCTGTCCGATGTTGATTTCGACTCAATGTTTACGGTAGATCGGCCGGTGATCTTCGCCTATCACGGCTATCCCTGGTTAATTCATCGCCTAACCTACCGCCGTCACAATCACGACAATCTCCATGTTCGCGGCTACAAAGAAGAAGGCACGACCACGACTCCATTTGACATGACCGTCATGAACGACCTTGATCGCTTCCATTTGGCCGGCGATGTGGTCGACCGCGTGCCGCGACTGCAGAAAGTCGGAGGTCATTTCAAGCAACTCATGCGCAATAAACTAGTCGAGCACAAGCAATACATTTACGAGCACGGCGACGATATGCCGGAGATCCGCGACTGGACTTGGCCCTACTGATCTACAAAAAACATGAAAGTCCTCGTGCTCAACTCTGGCTCAAGTAGCCAGAAAAGTTGCCTCTACGAAATCGGAGATACGCTGCCCGACGCTGCGCCCGCCTTCGCGTGGGAGGGTAAGATCGAGTTTGCTGATAACAATAAAGAGAAAGATAAAAATAAAGATAAAGATAAAAATAAAGATAAAGAAGCCGAATATTCGATTCTGAGCTCCGGTGGAGCATCTCATAAGGGCCAGTTATCGGCGCTCTCCCGTGGCGAAGCCATTGAGCACCTGCTTCATGGGCTGTGGGACGGCGAGACGCGAGCAATTTCCACACCCTCAGAGATTGACGTCGTTGGACATCGCGTGGTCCACGGCGGACCCGAATATTTTTCTCCCGCCTTTGTCACTCCGGAAGTCAAATCAGCAATTGCGGGCGTATCCCTGTTTGCGCCGCTCCACAACCGCGCCGAACTTGAAGGTATGGAGATCGTCAGCAAGCTGTTCGGCCCGGTTCCGCAAGTCGCTGTCTTCGATACGGGATTCCATCGCACGATGCCGCGGTCGTCGGCCGTCTACCCCGGCCCCTACGAATGGTTCGAGCAGGGAATTCGCCGCTACGGCTTCCACGGGATCAACCATCAATACTGTGCCGAGCGCGCAGCCGAAATGCTCGGCGGAACCTCGAGTTCGCCGAGATTGGTGACTTGCCACCTGGGGAACGGTTGTTCGTTGGCGGCGATCCGCAACGGCCAGAGCGTGGACACGACCATGGGTTTCACGCCGCTTGAAGGCCTCATGATGGGGACGCGCTCAGGCTCGGTCGACCCAGGAATCGTGACCTACCTGATGCGGCAAAAAAAACTGACGGGCGAGCAACTCGACGAAATGCTCAATAAGCAGTCGGGACTACTCGGTGTGTCGGGGATTTCCGGCGACATGCGCGACATTCTCGCCGCCGCAGCCAACAGCAATGACCGCGCAAAGCTGGCTCTGGAAATCTACATTCATCGTCTCCAAGCCGCGATCGGAGCGATGGTCGCAGTGCTGGGAGGTGTCGACGCGCTCGTGTTCACGGCCGGCGTCGGAGAAAACTCGCCTGAGGTGCGCGCAGCAACGTGTGAGAATCTCGCGTTTCTCGGAGTGAGACTCGATCCCGAAAAAAATACCCATCGATCCGATAGCGACGTAGATATCTCATCCCCCGACACATCCGTCCGCGTATTCGTAATTCATGCGCAGGAAGACTGGATGATCGCCCGCGAATGCTGGAATCTGATGCAAACCGTGCCCGAATCGCGCACGTCATCCTCAACGCCGAATTGAATCCCGATCTTTCTCTATAATTCCAAGTTGATCAATTTCATAGGTCGTAGCTAGAAGCCAGAAGCTAGTAGCTAGAAGCTAAGACCCCAGGAGCTATAACCGAACTCATGTCACGTCCCAAACCTCTCGTACTTGTAATTCTCGACGGCTGGGGATACCGAGCCGAAACCAAAGCTAATGCCATCGCTCTTGCCCGGAAGCCAACCTACGATCGGCTGCTGCGCGAATATCCCAACACTCTGATTCACACGAGCGGCCCTTTTGTCGGACTGCCCGAAGGGCAGATGGGCAACAGCGAAGTTGGCCACCTCAATATGGGCGCAGGCCGCATCGTTCACATGGACATTACCCGCATCGACCTGATGATCCAGAACGGCGAATTCTTCTCTCATCCCGTGCTCGTCGAAGCGATGAAGAACGCGCGCACCAGCGGCCGCAAGCTGCACTTGTTCGGACTCCTCTCCGACGGCGGCGTGCACTCGCGCCAGGAGCATCTCTACGCGCTCGTGAAAATGGCCAAGCAGCAAGGACTCGATCGCGTATTCATCCATGCCTTCATGGACGGTCGCGACACTCTGCCCACGAACGGCGCAGGATATCTCGAACAATTGCAACAGAAATTGCGCGAGTACAACTGCGGCAAGATCGCAACCGTCAGTGGCCGCTACTACGCCATGGATCGCGATCGCCGCTGGGAGCGCATCGATAAAGCCTATAGCGCGATGGTCGATGGCAAGGCCGAAGGTGGAACTTCGGCCGACCCTGTTCAAGGCATGAAAAATTCCTACAACAAAGACGTGACCGACGAGTTTGTCGTGCCGTTTGTGTGTACCGACGAACGCGGCGCGCCGATAACGACCATCGGCGACGATGATTCGTGTATTTGTTTCAACTTTCGCGCCGACCGCGTACGCCAGATCACGCGGGCACTTTGCCGCAACAGCGGCCTAAACGAAAAGGGCGGCAGCGACTTGCCGGGAGCTGGCGATCTCGACGCGACCATCCCGCGCAGCCGCGTCCCGAAAAATCTCAAATACGTCTGCATGACGCAGTACGACAAGAATTTCACTCTGCCCGTCGTCATTCCCCCGGAATCAATGGCCAACATTCTTGCCAACGTCATGGGTGGCCTCAACATGCGCAACCTGCGCGTGGCCGAGACAGAAAAATATGCGCACGTAACCTACTTCTTCAACGGAGGCGTCGAGACGCCATTCCCGGGAGAAGAGCGCGTGATGGTGCAATCCCCGAAAGTCGCGACCTACGATCTGAAACCCGAAATGTCCGCCGCAGGCATTGCCGAAGCGGTCGTGAAAGCAGCGAACGACAGCGCATTTGACGTGGTCATCGTCAACTTTGCGAATGCCGATATGGTCGGCCACTCCGGCAAACTCGAACCGACGATCAAAGCGGTTGAGACCGTCGATGCCTGCCTCGCCGAGATAGAAAAAGCTGTGCGCGCCAAAGGCGGAGCCATGCTGATCACGGCCGACCACGGCAATGCCGAGATGATGATCGATCCGGTAACCGGTGGTCCGCACACTGCGCACACGACCAATCCTGTGCCATTTATCGTGATCGCCGAAGACGCGAAGCAATACACGCTAAAGCCCAACGGTTCGTTGCGAGACATTTCACCAACCATGCTCGGCATGCTCGGCATCACGGAACCGAAGGAGATGACCGGTTCAGATCTCCGCCTGAAAAAGAGCCAAAAGAGCTAAATGAAGCTGCTCATCTGCGTGCACCATCCGTTTGACCAATGGAACGCGCCTGCCTGGTTCTCCGACCGTTTGCGCTCCGAGTTTCGTGAACTCGAAATCGTCCATCTTCCCGACAACCAGCGAATCGACGATGAGATTGTCGATAGCGATGTCCTGATGGCATGGTCGATTCGCCCCGAGCGGATCGCCGCTGCGAGGAAGTTGCGCTGGATTCACTCTCCAGCCGCGGCCGTCAATCAATTGATGTTCCCGGAAATTGTCGATAGCGAGATCGTTGTGACGAACGCGCGCGAAGTACACGGTCCCGTTGTCGCCGAACACGTCATTGCGCTCATCTTCGCGCTGGCCAAGAAAATTCCGCAGTCGGCGATCCTTCAGCACAAGCACATCTGGGGACAGCAAATCCTGTGGGACGAGCAGCCGCTCATCCGCGAAGTTGCCGGAGCAACCCTTGGCATGGTCGGCCTCGGCAGCATTGGCCGTGCCGTGGTCAAGAGCGCAAAAGCGCTTGGGATGCGGGTGATCGCCGTGCGCGAGCATCCGGAGAAGGGAAGCGAAGGGGCTGACCAAGTCGTACCTCCAGCGCAAATTGACGAAGTCTTCCGTCAAGCCGACTACATCGTCCTCGCCGCGCCAGTTACCGCGACCACGACGGCCATCGCCAACGCGAGGCGCATTGCTCTCATGAAAACCACTTCCTGCCTGATCAACGTAGGTCGCGGCCCGCTGGTGGATGAGCCCGCTCTCATGCAAGCGCTGGTTGACAAAAAGATTGGAGGATCGGCGCTCGACGTTTTCCCGCAAGAACCGCTGCCCGCCGATTCGCCGCTGTGGAGCGTCCCAAATCTCCTGCTCACTCCCCACACCGCAGCGCTGACCGACAAGTTATGGGATCGGCACTATAAGTTGTTCTCGGACAACGTGCGCCGATATTTGGCCGGACAGACATTGCTGGCAGTGGTGGATAAACGCAAGGGATACTAACCGGAAAATATTTCTGATTTTTTCTGTTCGTTTTTTCGTCAGCCAAAAAATGGAAGGAACGCGCGTTTCGGAGTGGATGTGCACTGGTGTTGTACCCCCCCCCCCCCCCCCCCCC
>DATGGT010000122.1:0-2334 GCA_035308395.1 Terriglobales bacterium | reverse complement strand
CTGAGCGATATTCAACTCACGCGGTCAGAAGTGCAGGCCATCCCTGCCCTCACCCTCGATGACACGCTTCGCCAGGTCCCCGGGTTCAGCCTCTTCCGCCGCTCCAGCAGTCGCACCGCAAATCCCACCGCTCAGGGCGTGTCGCTGCGCGGTCTCGGCGCCAGTGGCTCGAGCCGCGCTCTCGTTCTCGAGGATGGCATTCCGCTCAACGACCCCTTCGGCGCATGGGTCTATTGGGATCGCGTGCCTCGCGAATCCATCTCTGACATCGAAATCGCGCAGGAAGGCTCCTCCAGTCTCTACGGCAGCGACGCCCTCGGGGGAGTGATCCAGGTTCTCACGCGCCCTCCAGAGCCGGCCGGCATCTCCCTCGAAACTTCCTACGGAAACCAGAATTCTCCCGAACTGTCCGTTTGGGGGGGCGCGCAGAAAAACGGATGGGAAACCACATTCGGCGGCCAGGTTTTCAACACCGACGGCTACATCCTTATTCCCGGTAATCAGCGCGGCAGCGTCGATATTCCCGCGGGCGTCACCGACGCCACCGCCGATCTCATGGTCGGCCGCAAGATTGGTGACGACAGCCTTATCTTCGCACGCGGTTGGTATTTCAATGAGACGCGCGGCAACGGCACTCCCGACCAGATCAACAACACGCGCATCGGCGAAGGCGCGCTCGGCGCCAATCTCAATCTGGGTGCTGTCGGTTCGCTCACCCTTCGCGCTTACGGCGAAGCAGAACGGTACAACCAAACCTTCTCATCCGTCGCGGCGGATCGAAACAGCGAATCTCTCACCGACGTGCAGGGAGTCCCCTCCCAGGGAATCGGAGGCTCCGCGGTCTGGTCTCGCGCAGTCGGAAAACGCCAAACCCTGGTAGCGGGCGTCGACGATCACCAGGAAATCGGCCACAGCAACGAGGTGATTTTTAATTCAGGCACCAATCTGCGCGACACCTTCACCGGCGGCCACCAAAATACGGTCGGAGTCTTCGGCGAGGATTTAATCCAGATCGCGCCGCGCTGGTTGCTCTCCGCGAGCGCTCGCTACGACCATTGGAGCAACACCAACGCCTTTTTCCTCTGCAACCCAATCGCGGGAACCTGTCCCGCAAATACAATCTTCCCCGATCGCACCTACAACGCCTTCAGCCCGCGCCTTACGCTGCAACACCAGATCAACTCGAATGTGACGTGGAACGCCTCTATTTACCGCGCGTTTCGCGCGCCCACTTTGAACGAGCTCTATCGCTCTTTTCGCCAGGGCAATACGCTGACGAACGCGAATCCCAATCTTCGCTCCGAAGAACTCACCGGTGGCGACGCAAGCCTTGCCGTAAACGGCTTCCAGCACAAACTCGAAGCACGCGGCACATTCTTCTTCAACGAAATCATCGACCCGGTTGCGAACGTCACTATCAGCTCCACTCCCACGCTCATCACCCGCCAGCGCCAAAATCTGGGACGCACCCGCGCACCCGGATTTGAAATTGACGCCACCGCGCATTTCACACGAGAACTCAGTTTGTCGGTCGGATATCAATACGTCGACGCAATCGTCACCAGCTTCCCCAACGCCATGCCCTCGCTCGTCGGATTGTGGGTCGCGCAAGTTCCGCATAACGTCCTCACCTTCCAGGGACGCTACTTGAATCCCTCCCGCATCAATATTTCCGTGAATGGCCGAATGGTCGGCAAGCAATACGACGACGACCAAAACATGTTTCCCCTCGAACGCTTCTTCGTTCTCGATGCCATGGCCTGGCGCACCATCGGCCACGGCGTCGACCTCTTCACAGCCGCCGAAAATCTCTTCAACGTGAAATACGCCACCGCCGCCACACCCGTCACGCAGCTAGGCTTGCCAATCACCGCCCGCTTCGGCCTGCGTTTCGAATGGCCCGGCCGCTAGTCGCCGCATCTAATCCATGACGCTCTCTTGTACCCCTTTTACCGCCTATTAGAATTTTGCATGTTGCTGAACTTGGGTTACTTAGCGCGAGATTTAATCGCAGAACCGTGTATTAGAAACGCGGTCCTTCGGCGGCGATGTTCCGCCTCTGGGCAAACGAGTGATGAATGTGGTGGTTCGTGGCGAGCAACATTTGCTTCGATTGCCTGCAGCACCCCCTTTCGCTTTCGCGATATGCGGGTCCGATTTCAAGGGCTCGTGTCGTCTCGAGTCCATTTTCCCGGCTCTCTCGAGTCCAGCGGACCTCGAAATCAAGGCTAGCACAAGGCGGGAAGCGTCGTGGAACAGAAGAAGTACAACGGGCTAGAACTGGACGAACGGACAGGAGGTTCGCAAATGACGAGCGAAATGATTCGGTTGCGC
>DATGGT010000121.1:0-74807 GCA_035308395.1 Terriglobales bacterium | reverse complement strand
GCGAACTCTGGGGATCTTTTGTCGAATTGGTCGAGTCAGCCCTCTCGAGCGCCGATCCGCAGATATATTACGAAGACCCGATTGTCTAGTTGTTGGCGAAAAATCGCGGTAACGCTCATTGATTCTGCAAGCCTGTTAACAGCAGTTACCGTTCTGGCGGATAATGGGCATCATGCAACAGCATTGCGTCCCGCGACAACCGACCATCGCTGAGCTTGAACAGAAAGCCGCGGATGCTGAGGAAAAAGCTACAAACGAAGCGGAACCGCGTGCGGCGAAATTACGGGAACAGGCGAAACTCTATCGAGAATGGGCTGCATCTCTCCGGTCTGGGCGGTGGACTTCTTGAACGGGTTCATGAGTGTAAGCCGGATTTCGCCAAATGACATCGTAGCCTATATTTCTACTGTGCTTAGTCGTTCCACGAAAAAGACGCTAGCGTTGCCGATTTTCCAATGACAACCGAACCGGCAAATGAAGAAAAAATACGCTTACGCACGGGCCCAAGCCTTGTCATCTGGGAACTTCTGATCAGAACACTCTGGAATCCAGAGGCGCGGAAGGAAGTGAGTCCAGGCAATTACGAGCTACTTTTTCGGTTGGATGAAGCAGAACGGCGGGCTCTCAATTATCTTGCGGCGCGATTCAGCGCGCAGTGCCAGACGCTCTGGAACCCGTGGGTCCAGAGCTAATCGCAGAGGGTAAGCGCTGGTTACTGTCGCGACCCAAGTGATTGTCGTAGTTCAGGGAGCGAAATCCGCGGGCGTTCCTTCCAATCTTGTTCCGCTCCTAAGGCCTGAGGGCTGGAGACACCTTTTCATTCCGTGTAGGTATACGCATGTCCTGGACGACAAAGCCGTCGGGGACGTGGAAGGTCGCGGGATCCGGTTCCCCGCGAGAGAGATCTACCAACTGAAGAACCTGCGTGCCTATCCTCGGGTCCTTGCGGGTAACGGACAAGTTCACTTGCAAGTCTGGCGAATACCAGTACTCGCCGACGACAACCAGCGGCGAAGTGTTGCCAGCTGCGCTGGGTGCAATGGAAAGCGTCTCACGCGTGCCAACGACGTTAAGATCGTCAATAACGTCCTTTCCGAGGCTCTCGCGGGCTAGAGAGCCAGCGCCCTCGTCGTGAGGACGATCCGGCGAAGGCACGAACTTAGTCGATGCGAGATAGACACTGATGAGGCATCGACGGGTGCTGAACGTGCAGGCAGTTCGCGTCTGGGCAACGGGGTCCAGGAGCACGAAGTACTTCTGTACAAACTGCTGAGCGGTACTGCCGGGAACGAGATGGCGGTGTTCGCGGAAGATTCGGCCTTGGCTGTCACGCGCCACGGTGGCAAAAAGATAAGTTGTGAACGTGCTCCCGTCTTCCCGGTGGCGTGTCCACTTTATGTTGTCCTTGGCGGAGAATGGCCGTCCGGCAACGGGAAAAACCTGGATTCCATGGACGCGACTCCGAGCGCCGCCATCGGGTATGAGCAAATCGTCGAAGGACTCTTGCGCTTCGAGAGGCAGGGTCAACAGCAGCAAGGATGTAGCTAACGCGAGAAAGGCGCTGGTTTTCATAGAACCACCTCGCTGCCAAGCTGCGGGATTATAGCATTGCGATCGAATTAGATAGAGATCGAATTGCCGGCGAGACGCCGGCCCTACGGTGAGTTTGGCGGCGCTAGATTCCGCCTTCAAAAATCTTCTTCGACAGATAGCGCTCGGCAGAATCTGGGATCAGCGTAGCGACTCGCTTTCCAGCCCCGAGGCGTTTGGCGATTTCTACGGCGGCGTAGACGTTGGCGCCAGCGCTCGATCCGCCGAGTACGCCTTCCCGCGCCGCTAATTCCTTGACCATGCCGAAGGCTTGATCGTCCGTCACCATCATGACTTCGCTGCACACCGACCGGTCAAAATTCTTCGGAATGAAGCTCGATCCGATCCCTTCCACTTTGTGCGGGCCGGGCTGGCCTCCGCCGAGGACGGAGCCCTGCGTCTCGACCACAACCGTGTGTATGCCTGGAATCCGCTCTTTCAAAAAGCGCGCGATGCCGGTGAAGGTTCCAGCTGTGCCGCTGCCTATGGTGATGGCATCGATCCGGCCTTCCATTTGTTCGAAGATTTCGCGGGCGGTGGTTTCGTAGTGGTAATCGGGATTAGCGGGATTTTCAAACTGCGCGGCCATAAAGGCCTTGGGGTCGGTTGCGAGCAGAGCTTTCGCGCGACCGATTGCGCCTTGCATGCCCTCGGCTTCCGGAGTGCGGGTCACCTCGGCGCCGAGGGCGCGCATGATGATGACTTTTTCTTCCGAAAATTTTTCGGGGACGAACAACCGAACCTTATAGCCACGGCTCACGCCAATCAGTGCCAGGCCGATGCCGGTGTTGCCGGCGGTGGCTTCGATGACGGTCCCGCCCGGCTTGAGTTTGCCTTCACGCTCGGCGCGCTCAATCAGGCCAATGGCAGCACGGTCTTTGACGCTACCGCCAGGATTGAGGTATTCGAGCTTGGCGAAAATCTCGGCCGACCCCGGAGGGGCCAGCTTCTTCATCTGGAGCATCGGCGTTTCGCCGACGAGTTTCGAGATGTCGTCGCTCACGCGCAGACGCAGAGTCGAAGTTGAGGTCGTTAGCGGCACTCTACAGAGTAAGGACACGGAGGGCGGAGCGTCAATGCAAGGGATACGTAATTCTGCAAATTGGTAACCGCCTGGAATAGAAATCTAGAATAGAAATCTGAAATCGAATTCCCTACTGCGCTCCCGAAGTCGGTCCGGCTCCGGCGTAGTAGCCGCTTTTGGTGCGGACGGTGAGTTTGCCATTGCTGTGAGAACGGGCGTCCACTCTGACCTGGCGGTATCCGCCCTGCTCTTTCGGCGTCGAAGGTTTGTATCCTATGGTGTATTGGCTGCGAATGTCGTGGGCTACGCTGCGGCTGATAGCGTCCACTTCGTCGAGCGTCTTCGGAAAAAACGCGATGCCGCCCGTCCGGTCAGACATGATTTGCAGCGCCCGCTTGGCATGTTTTGGATGCTCTTCCGCCTCCAAAATGCCGATCGCGTATACGGTCGGTCCGCCGTCGCCCTGCAACCGGCGCACGGCCTGCTCCAGAGTCTCCGTACTCTCGTTATCCGCTCCGTCGGTGACCACGAAGAGGACCTTTTTTTCCAGCTTGGCATCTTTTTTCAGATGCTCGGCTGAAGCGACAACGGCGTCGTAAAGAGCCGTGCCACCGCGTGCTTCAATTTTTTCGAGACCAGCCTTCAGCTTGTTGATGTTGGAAGTGAAATCCTGATCAAGATAGAAGTCGTCGTTGAAGTTAACGACAAAGACTTCGTCATTTGGATTCGACGAGCGCACCAGATTCAACGCCGCCGCGTTCACCTTCTGCCGCTTCTCGCGCATCGAGCCGGAGTTATCGACCACGATTCCCATGGCAACCGGAACATCTTCATGGCGGAACGAGGTGATGGTCTGCGGGCTGCCATTTTCGAAGACGTTGAAGTCGCCCTTATCGAGGCTGGTGATGATGCGCTGCTTGTCATCAACCACAGTGGCGTGGAGCACGACTTCTTCAACCTGCTTGCGGAAGACGAAGGCGCCGTTGTCGGACTCCGCACTTTGAGCCTCGTCTGGCGCGGCCTTCGGAGTCGCGGCCTGCCCGCCGGCAGCAGGCGGCGTTGTCGTGGTTGGCGTCGTCGTTGGGGATGTCGTTGTTGGGGCTGGCGCGGCGGCGGGAGCGTTTGTTTGCGTCTGAGGATTGCCAATGCTTCCGAGCAGGGTTATCAGGAGGAAGACAATCGGCAGAGCAACTTTATTCCGTCGGCGCATAATAACCCGTCTTGGCGTAAACCCGGAGCGGCGGCAATCCTTTTGGCGGTAAAAGTTTGACTTTTATCTTACGCCATTTGCCGTCGTGCATTGGGTTCTTTGGACGGTATCCGATGACATATTGGTTGCGCAACTCAATGCCAATTTTTGTGGATACGTCCGCCAGGTCGTTCGGGTTATCAATGGTAAAAGCACGGCCACCGGTCAGTTCGGTGACATCGCTCAGCAACGTCGGCCCAAGTCGTTCTTCTTCAGACGGAAACGAGTGGTCGTAGATGCCGATGGCGTAGATCAGTATGTCGGCTTCTTTGACCGTCGACCGGATCTCGCCCTCGGTGTACCGGCTGTGATTGTCCCCGCCGTCGGAGATAATCAGCAGAGCCTTCTTCGGATACTTGGCCTCGCGCATTTTGCTGACGCCGAGATAAATGGCGTCGAGCAACGCGGTGCGTCCCTTGGGGACCGTGTAGACCAGGCGCCCCTGAATGTCATCCACTGAAGTGGAGAAATCGGCGATCTCCTCTGGCTTGTCGTTAAAGGCGATGAGGAAAAATTCGTCTTGCGGATTCGCGGTCTTGAAAAATTCGATCACCGCTTCGCGGGCGCGATCGATCTTGCTGCCCATGCTGCCGCTCATGTCGAAGATCACGCCAATCGAGACCGGAGCGTCTTCGCTTGAGAAGGTCTTGATCTCCTGCGGATCCTTGCCTTCGAAAAGGCTGAAGTTCTCTCGATCAAGTCCCGTGACCAGCCGGTTCAGAGGATCGGTAATGGTGACGGGAACTAGCACCATGTCGACATCCACTTTGAAGGGCTTGGTGTGAGACTTGAAAGACGCTTGGAGGCTGGGATCTTTCGGACCCTCCGGCTGCACTCGAGGCTGAATGTGAACGTCTTCGGAGGAGTTCTGTGCTGAAAGTGGAAGCGGGCCGCACACAGCAACTACCAGAAGCACAGAGAAGGAGAAACGAGCCGAGAACTGTCTAACGTACAACATAGGCCCCACTCTGTCCGCCCTTTTGGGAAGGGCGTTCGCATGATCTGAAAACAATGATCTGCGAACCAGAACAAATCTCTACATGACGCGGATAGTAGCACACTCTTTAAAACGATTTGTCACTTTTTCGTGACATTCGTCACTTTTGTCAAACCCTCACCTGTGGCTTTTCATAGGCGCATTACAGTGCGCATTTATTTGCCGCTTCCAGGCTGAAACTCTGATAAATGGAAGACATCGCCAACGATTGATCTCCACATTTCTATATCGGTCTATATCGGCGGTATCCCGCATCTTGATCAATCGCCCCCTGCTACAATTCTGCCTTCCTGTTATGGCAATCATTTCCCCATTCAGAGCATGGCGCTATGACCCGGAGCGGGTTCCGGTGCAAGACGCCGTAACTCAGCCCTACGACAAAATCACTCCTGCGATGCAGGAGCGCTACTATGATGCCAGTCCTTACAATCTGGTTCGCATCATCCTCGGGAAAAAATGCCCCGACGACTCGCCGTCTGACAACGTCTATGTCCGAGCGGCTGCGTCCTTCCAGGACTGGCGTAAAACAGGCATTCTGCGGCGCGACGCGGAACCCTCCATCTACAACTATTCCCAGACATTTACTGTTCCCGGCAGCGAGACGCGGGCGGAGCGGCGTGGCTTTATCGCGCTTGGGGCAGTCGAAGAATATTCCGCCGGCGTGGTTTTTCGCCATGAGCAGACGCTGGCCAAGCCGAAGGCCGACCGTCTCGATTTGCTGCGCGCCAACCGCGCCCACTTTGGCCAGATTTTCATGCTTTATAGCGGAGCCGGCCAGGTTGACGCCCTGCTTGATTCCGCGGCTGAGGCAACCTCTCCCGATATCGAAGTAACGGACGAGTACGACGTTGTGCACCGCGTCTGGAAAGTTTCCGAACCTGCCCTGATCGCCTCGGTCAAGGAACAGATGAAAGACCGCAAGCTCATCATCGCCGACGGCCACCATCGCTACGAGACCGCCCTGACCTATCGCAAAGAAAGGCTGTCAGTTGCCGATACGGGGACAGGCCTGCCCGCACCCTATGAGTGGGTCATGATGACCTTCGTTGATATGGATCGGCCGGGCCTCGTGATTCTCCCTACGCATCGACTCGTTCATGGACTCGCCTCGTTTTCGGCGGCTCAGTTTCAGTCGGACGCGCAGAAATTTTTCAACGTCGAAGAAGTCGATGCCGGAATCGATGCGGTCCGTGCCACCACCATTTTGAAGCAGGCCGGGCACGCCGGGACGGCGCTACTCGCAGTTACCGCCGAGAAATCATTTCTCATGCATACCCCGAAGGGCATTGGCTCGAGCTTGTTCGGTACTCTTTCGCTGCGGCAGCAGTCGCTTGATGTCGTGCAGTTGCACAAATGCCTGCTAGAAGGCGTTCTCAAGATTTCGCCGGAAGCGATTCGCAATCAGGACAACGTTACCTATTGTCGCGAAGCCGCCGAAGCGCTGGCACAGGTGCAGAGCGGCAAGGTTCAGGCCGCTTTCCTCATGAATCCTGTGCGCATGGAGCAGGTCCGCGATATCGCCTTTGCCGGCGAAGTGTTGCCCCAGAAGTCGACCGATTTCTACCCCAAGTTGCTCAGCGGGCTCACGATTTATGCGCTGGAGTAAGAGAGAGCAGTTCCCAGTTCTCAGTTCCCAGTTCTCAGTGGGCAGCAGAGTGTTGAGTGACGTATTGCGAGCCGGGTTGAGAGAAATACTGAGAACTGAGAACTGGGAACTGAGAACTGGATCCTGCCTCGCCATCCTGCTCGCGGCCGTCATCTTTCTCTCCGCAGCCGCTCCTGACGAAGACAAACACATCTCGGTTTTTTCTCCGGTCGCGAACTACACTTTGCCAGTGCTCGAACGCTCAGGACACGAATATGTTGGCCTGCTTGAACTGCTCGAACCACTCGGTCGTGTCACCAGCCACGCCAGCGGGCGGCAATGGACGCTCCGCTATAACAAGGTGGATGCCGAGTTTGTCGCAGGACGGACGCGGGCGCGAATCGGCGGTCGCGATTTCGACTTCACGGCACCCTTCGTCATCGAGAACTCGCGCGGACTGGTTCCGCTGAGTTCGCTGAGCGGATTCTTGCCGCGCTTTCTCGGAACATCCGTTACGTATCGCGAAAGTGCGCGCCGCTTGTTCGTCGGCGAGGTTGGCATACAAGTCAGCTTTCAATTGGAGGCGACCAACCCGCCGCGGCTGAACCTGAATTTCAGCGGCCCCGTGAATCCGACGATTTCGACTGAGCCGGGAAAGCTGCGCATGGTTTTCAAACGCGACCCTGTCGTGTCGCCCGGGAGCGCGTCGATCTCTTTCGATGACAAGATCATCACGCAGGCGAATTACACCGAGGGTAACGGCGAGGCCGAACTCGACGTGGCTGCAAGCGAGCCGCTGCTGGCCACCTTCAGCAACGACCGCAAGACAATCGTCATTTCTGCCGTGGAGCAAAGCGCGGCTGTAAGTGCTGGCACCACTTCGCAGAATCCTGGGCAGACTCCAAATTCCGGCGCGGCGGCGGCGAACCCCGGCGCTGATGCTTTCAGCGGCAACAACACCGGTAATAACAACGCCTCGCCCAACGCAACCGTCCATCGCATTTTGGCGGTCGTCGATCCAGCGCATGGCGGCGAAGAACGCGGCGCGGCTCTCACCGACAAGCTGGCCGAGAAGGATGTCACCCTCGGATTTGGACGCTTGCTTCGGCACGAATTAGAAATACGGGGCTTCGCAGTCGCGTTGCTGCGCGAGGGCGATACCACGTCGAATCTCGACCAGCGCGCGTCCGCGGCAAACGTGGCGCACGCCGGAGTCTACATCAGCCTGCATGCCGTTTCCCAGGGAACCGGTGCTCACGTTTATACCGCGCTCCTCCCCGTCGAAGGTACGAGCAAAGGAACATTTCACGCCTGGAACGCGGCCCAGGCCCCGGCTTTGCCGATCAGCCACCTGGTCGCGACGGCGATCGTCGCCGAATTTCAGAAGCGTCAATTTCCCGCGCGAGACTCGTCCGCGTCGCTCCGCCCGTTAAACAATGTCTTCATGCCCGCCGTCGCCGTCGAACTGGCTCCGGGCGCTGGAGGCGTTGGCGACCTGACCTCCGCCAACTATCAGCAACGCGCCGCAGCAGCCATTGCCGACGCGGTGTTCTCTGTTCGCGATCGATTCGGAGTTCAACTTGGTGCTCAACTTGGTGCTCAATCTGGGGTGCGACCATGATTCCGCGCCATCTCTTAATCGGCGTCGCCACGCTACTGGTGCTCGTCGTGTCGATGGGAATCTACTTGCGCCAGATGCGACTGAGAGCCCGCGAACTCGATTATGCTGAAGCGGAAGCTGATGCGTCGCCGGTAGCGCCTCCAACTTCGGGCCCTACCGAAACCGTGACTCTCTATGTGGCCGATGACGCCGCCGGCACGCTACGCGCCAGGTCAGCGCAAATCCCTCTTCCCGGAGGCCGCCAACAGCGCGCCGAAGAATTGCTGCGCGCTCTGCTCCGCATCTATCAGCAACCCGGCGCCGCCCATCCCCTGGCTCCAGCCGCCGACATCCGCAGCATCTTTCTGGTCGATCCCGGAGCAGCCGTCATCGATCTGAACGCCGCCTTTGCCGACCAGCACCGCTCGGGCATTCTGAGCGAGCAGCTCACCGTGAATTCCCTGGTGGAGACTCTGGCTTTCAACGTCCCCGGAATCCAGCGCGTCAATATTCTGGTCGAAGGCAAGACCCGCGAGACCCTCGCCGGACACGCGGATTTAACCGAGACGTTCGACGTGCCGACGCTGGTGCAGGCGGGGAGCCAGTAAAGTATCTTCCCTATCCTGACTTCGCGGGTGAGAATCTCGTGATGTTCTTACTACTCGGCCTAGCCGCCATCGGATGGTCCGGCTACAGTCTCTACACCGGAAAGGGCTACTACAAAGGCTGCCCTCCCGGAGGCTACGACCGCACCGAGGACCCCTTCAGCTTCTGGGCTCCGACTCTCATCATTCTCGGACTCGGCGTTTTCTTGATTCTGGTCTCTTTCGACATGATTCCATTACACCCGCGCTCGTAAGCATCGATCACGCCGTCTTCTTTTGTGGCACTGCGAACTCAATTACTTTTCCCAGTTGTTCAGACTTTTGTTCAGCCGGGATCCACTTCGGCACTTTCTTCCGGAAACTGCTGGGTATGTAGAACTCAATGATTTTTGCCATAAGTCACCTCGATTATGAAAGGGGCGACAACACCAAACCAAAACTTGCCCCTACTTACTAGAGTGCGAATCGGCGTCAAAAAGTTTCATGCGGACGAAATTCTTCAGATCAATTCAGACCGGAAACCGGATCCGCAGCTCCTCACAAGCCTCGGATTAAGTCGAATCATGAACCGCTTTGAAAGGGCACGGCTTCAGCCGTGCCGTCAAAGCCCGCTACAGACGCGGCTTTAGCCGCTGGGGGACGCGCATTCAGGGCACTACTCCTCGCCCAGCTGGACTGATCAGAGTTTCCCCAAGTCCGTCAGATCACGCCTGGCGACGATCATTTAGAATTCTCTGACGATGATCTTTCGCAGCGATAACCGCACTCCCGAACAGGTTCGTCCCGTCAACATCATTCCTGACTTCATCTCGACCGCGGAAGGCTCCGCGCTGATTGAGATGGGGAACACTCGCGTCATCTGCACCGCGTCGGTCGAAGAAACTGTGCCTCCCTTCATGCGCAATTCGGGCAAGGGATGGATCTCTGGCGAATACGGAATGCTGCCTCGCTCGACCTTGACCCGCAGCGCGCGTGAAGCCGCGAAGGGCAAGCAAAGTGGGCGCACGCAGGAAATCCAGCGTCTCATTGGACGCTCACTGCGCGCGGTCGCCGACTTGAAGCACCTCGGCGAACGCACCATTTGGATCGATTGCGACGTGATCCAGGCGGATGGCGGTACGCGTACGGCTTCGATCACCGGAGCCTTCGTCGCGCTCGGCCTGGCTCTACAGCGCCTGATCGATGCGGGAACGTTGTCCGCGGCGCCGATCAAAGATTTCGTCGCTGCCATCAGCGTCGGTATCGTGGACGGCGAAGTTCTTCTCGATCTGAATTACGAAGAAGACTCGCGGGCCGATGTCGACATGAACTTCGTCATGACGGCCGGCAACAAGATTGTCGAACTGCAGGCGACCGCCGAGCACCAGGTTTTCGACGACGCGCAGCTAGCCAAAATGATGGCCATGGCGAGGCAGGGGATCCAGTCGCTGATCGCTAAACAGCAGACGATTCTTGGCGCGCTGGCCTTGCGGCAGTAACGTGTCCCACGTTTGTGAATGCTCGTTTCCACAGCCGCACCCGTAGTTTAGAATTACCTGTCGCATCGATCTCATAGGAGGATGTATGAAGCTCACCCCCGGCAAACTGGCCGGAATGAAGGCCGTCTCGAACGAACGTGGCGTCATCGCCGCTGCCGCCATGGACCAGCGAGGCTCGCTACAGAAATCTCTCGCCAAGGAAAAAGGCTCGGCCGTGTCCGACGCCATGATGGAAGAATTTAAGATATTGGTAACGGAAGTCCTCACGCCTCACGCCAGCGCGATTCTGCTCGACCCAGAGTGGGGGCTGCCGGCCGCGAAGCGCCGCGCGAAGAACGCCGGGTTGCTGCTCGCGTATGAAAAGACCGGCTACGACAAGACTGGCCCCGGCCGTCTCGGCGATCTGCTCGATCATTGGTCCGCGCGCCGATTGAAAGAAGCGGGCGCCGATTGCGTCAAGATTCTGCTCTACTACTCGCCCTACGATCCCAAAGAAACGAACGACAAGAAGCACGCGTGGGTTGAGCGTATCGGCGACGAATGCCGCGCCAATGACATCCCATACTTTCTCGAGTTTGTCGGTTACGAAGAAGGCGCGGACGAAAAGGGCCTCGACTACGCCAAGAAAAAGCCCCACATCGTCACCGAAAGCATGCGCGAATTCAGCAAGCCGCGTTACGGAGTTGACGTCCTCAAAGTCGAAGTGCCGGTGAACATGAAATTTGTCGAAGGCACAAAGTCGTTCAAGGGTGAAAAGGCGTACACGAAAAAAGAGGCTATCGACTTCTTTCACACGGCTGCCGGCGTTGCGAGCAAGCCATTTATTTATCTTTCGGCAGGCGTCAGCAACGCGGAATTCAGCGAGACGCTCGAGTTGGCCGGAGAGTCGGGCGTGAAGTTCAATGGCATCCTCTGCGGACGCGCCACCTGGAAGGATGGCATCCCGATCTACGCCAAGCAGGGCGCGGATGCGTTCCGCAAGTGGCTTGAGACCGAAGGCGTAAAGAATATCAACAACGTCAACGACAAGCTGAAGACCGCCACCTCGTGGCATTCGCTCTACGAAGTGGAACCAGCACTGGTGTAGTAACGTGTGGGGCGGACACTCTTGTCCGCCGCTTTTGATTTTGATTTTGATTTTGCTTCCCTGCGCGGTCCGGCCGTGAAGGGCAAGAACAACACCAAGATCAAAAGCGGCGGACAAGAGTGTCCGCCCCACACGCACAAAAAACTGCCTGCATGCCCGTCCCCGACCGCAAAACCGCTCTCATCACCGGCGCGTCGTTCGGCATCGGACTCGAATTCGCCCGCATCTTCGCCCGCGAAGGCTACAACCTGGTTCTGGTCGCCCGCAGCGCCGACAAACTTCGTCAACTCGCGTCCGAATTAGAGAAGGCCCACGGCACCCGCTCGCTGATCTTAGCGGCAGATCTCACCGAGCCCGGAGCCTCCGCCTATGTGCTCGATCAGACCACGCGCGCCGAAATTCCCGTCGATGTGCTCGTCAACAATGCAGGCTTCGGACAGTACGGCTTCTTCGCCCAGAACGATCTCGAAGAATGCCTGCGGCAGATCCAGCTGAACATTACGACCCTCACACATCTGACACGCCTGTACCTGCCGATGATGATCGACCGGCGGAGTGGAGGCATCCTGAACATGGCGTCCACCGCCGCATTTCAGCCGGGCCCGCTGATGGCTGTCTATTTCGCGACCAAGGCCTACGTCCTGCACTTGTCGGAAGCGTTAGCCAATGAACTGCAAGGCACAGGAGTCACGGTCACCTGTCTTTGTCCCGGGCCAACCGCGACGGAATTTCAGGCGCGTGCCAAAATCGCGGACATTCGACTGACAAGATTTGGAACCATGACTGCTCGCACCGTCGCCGAAGACGGGTATCGCGCTTTCGTGGCCGGAAAGCCCGTGGTGATTTCAGGATTTAAGAATTGGCTGGTCGCGCAATCGGTGCGATTTTCGCCGAGGCGATTGGTCACGGCGATCACGCGAAAAATTCAGGAAGAATAGCGGCACACCGCTTGAACCGCCGATTCGACTCCCGCCTCTCCCGCCTTAGGGTGTCTTCCGCCCCTCCAACGCCAACTGCACTCGGCTGTTCTTCCGGCTATACGTGAAGTAGACGACCATGCCGATCACCAGCCAGATAATCAATCGGGCCCAGTTGATCCAGCCGAGCTTATACATCATGTAGCCGTTGAAGAGAATTCCCATGACCGGAACAAACGGAACCCATGGCGTGCGGAAAGGACGCGGCTGATTTGGATTCGTGTGCCGCAGAGCCATGACCGCGATACAAACGATCACGAACGCCAGCAGCGTACCGATGTTCACCATTCTTCCGATATCGTCAATCGGCGTCAGGCTGCCCACAATCGCCGCCAACAATCCCACGAGCATCGTGTTCTTCCACGGCGTGCGGAACTTCGGATGAACTGCGGCAAAGAATTTCCTTGGCAGCAGGCCGTCGCAGGCCATGGAATAGAGAACCCGCGTTTGACCGAGCAGCATCACCAGCATAACGCTGGTAAGTCCGGCCAATGCGCCGAGCGTGATGATGTGAGAAGCGCCACTCAATCCGCGATCGAGAAAGGCGCGGGCGATGGGTGCCTCGATGTTGACATCCCTCCAGGGCACCATGCCGGTCAGCACCGCGGCCACGGCGATATAAAGCGCAGTGCAGACCAGCAGCGACGTGATGATTCCAATGGGCAGATCTCGCTGCGGATTCTTCGCTTCCTGGGCAGTCGTCGAAACCGCATCGAATCCGATGTAGGCGAAGAAAATGTAAGCCGCTCCCGCCCCGATTCCCGAAAATCCGTAGGGAGCGAAGCTCGCCCAGTCCGATCCCCAGTTGGCAACGCTGATGTAGCGGATGCCCAACCCGATTACAAAAAGCACAACCCCAACCTTGATGGTGACGATGGTGGCATTGAAGCGAGCGCTCTCTTTGATGCCGATGACAAGAATCGCCGTGATGACCAGCGCGATGACAAAAGCCGGAAGGTTGACGCCGATTTCATATCCGAAGAGATGAGGAGCGTTGAGCAGAGTGTGCGCTCGTAAAAGCAATTCCGGCGATTGCGCTCCCATGATGGCCGTCACCTTGTCGAGGAAAGGCTGGGTGCCCGGCACCAGCGTTGAATCCGAAACCTGCGCCATCTGGCGCGCGACAATATTTTCCGCCGTATGCAGGCCCGTCCAGTGGTCGTAGGCCAGCCACAGCGGCATCTTGATATGGAAGATATTCAGCAACTCGATGAAGTGGTTCGACCAACCCGAGGAGACGGTACTCGCACCCATGGCGTATTCAAGCGTCAGGTCCCAGCCGATGATCCAGGCGAAAATCTCGCCCAGCGTGGCGTAGGCATATGTATAGGCGCTGCCCGCCAGCGGGATCATCGCCGCAAACTCCGCATAACAGAGGGCGGCGAAGGTGCAGCCTAAACCCGAGAGCACGAACGACAACATCAAGCCCGGCCCGGCATAGTGCGCGCCCAGTCCCGAAAGCACGAAGATTCCAGCTCCGATCACCGCGCCGACACCGAGCGCCGTCAACTGGAATACTCCGAGGGTGCGTTTCAGGCTGTGGCTGCCAGTCTCTTCTGCCTCCTTGAACAATACTTCAAGGGACTTTTTCGCCAAGAGGTCGGTCATGCGTTCGGTTTCTCCTGTTAATTAAGAGCTAAGCCGTTTGCGTCCGCGGACGCCAGATGTAATACACCGGAATGCCCAGCAGCACGATGAACAATCCCGGCCACGTGTATTGCGGCTTGTAGCGTAACAGCACTATATCGATAAACAAAGCCATCACGATATAAATCGCGGGCAGAACCGGGTATCCAACGGCCTTGTACGGGCGCTCGGCTTCGGGATGAGTGCGGCGTAAAACGAAGAGTCCGACGATCGTCAGCACGTAAAACACGAGCACCGCGAAAATAACGTAATTCAGCAGGTCGTTGTAGGTTCCCGAAATGCACAGGATCGCGGTCCAAACCATCTGCACCATCAGCGACACGGCAGGCGTCTTGTAACGGGGATTCAACGAGGCGACGCTGCGAAAGAACAGGCCGTCTTTTGCCATCGCATAGTAAACGCGCGCGCCAGACAGAATCAGTCCGTTGCAGCAACCGAAGCCAGAGATCATGATGGCGATAGCCATCAGCCCTCCGCCGGCGGAGCCGAACATCTGCGTCATGACGGCGGTCGCGACTCGATCTTCGCTGGCATACTGAATGCCGCGCTCGAACAACGTCGCGCCGGTCGGATTCCCCCACAGCGGCAGTGATCCCAGATAAATAAAGTTGCAGCCGATGTAGAGCGCAATGACGACGCCGGTGCCAAGCGCCAGCGACAGTGGGAGATTGCGGCTGGGATTTTTCACTTCGCCGGCGGTAAAGGTGACATTGTTCCAGGCGTCGGCGGAAAACAGCGAACCAACCTGCGCGATGGCCAGCGCCGTCAGCGCCGATACCACCACCCCGCCACCCACATCGTGGAGCGTGCCGAGGCCGGAGTTTTTCCAGAAGTTCGCGCCGAAGTTAACCGCGACCGCCTGTGCGTTGCGGCCTAAAAAAATACCAAACAACACCAGCCCCAGCAGAGCCGAGACTTTCGCGCTGGTGAAAATGTTTTGAATGATGGCGCCGGTCTTTACGCCAAAAATATTGATGATCGACAGCGCAACAACTACGAGGATGGCGACCAGATTCTGTGTGTTCAGGCCAACATCCATGCCGCCAAGCGAGATTGGCCCAATGGCGAAGATCGGCACCTTCCATATGTGGAGGATCCAATGGCTCGAAGAGACTGCCGGCCAGAAGATTCCGAGGAACTTGCCGAACGCAACTCCAACAGCCGCGATCGTCCCCGTCTGGATCACCAGAAACAACGTCCACCCGTAGAGAAATCCCCAAAGCGGCCCCAGCGATTCGCGCAGATAAACGTATTGCCCACCCGCCCGCGGCATCATCGCCGCGAGTTCGCCATAGGTGAGTGCGCCCACGATCGTCAGAAAACCGGTGACCAGCCACGCGCCGATCAATAGCGCCGGCGAGCTGACCTCGCGAGAGATTTCGGCCGACACAATAAAGATGCCGGAGCCGATCATCGAGCCCATCACCAGCATGGTGGCGCTGGTAAGGCCGAGACCTTTTACCAGCTCTTGATCCTGATGGGTGTGCCGTTCCCAGTCGGCGGCGCGACCGTTACCTCTTGCAGCGGGAATTGGGGGCTCAACGTTGGTACTCACGAACCTCCTAAACGATGGTGGAAGACAGGATATGTTTTAGGAATTGTCATCCCGAGCGAAGCGAGGGATCTGCAGTTCGCGGGCAAGATGCAGATCTCTCGCTTCGCTCGGGATGACAAAATTTAGCGGATTACACTTTATCCCAGAATCCTGAAAAATTCCTCAGCTGATTTCCCCGGATCCCGTAACAAGTCGGATATCACGGCCACCGAATCGGCGCCCGCATCGATCACGGATCGCGCGTTCTCTCGGGTGATCCCGCCGATCGCGACCAGTGGTTTGCCCGTCAATTTCCTGGCCCGACGAAGGCGTTCCAGTCCCACGACCGGATCGGGATTCGATTTGCTCGTCGTTCCAAAGATGGGCCCGATCGCCAGATAATCCGCCGACGTGCGATCGGCTTCGGCCAGCTGTTCGGGAGTATGCGTCGAGACTCCGAGCCAGCGGTCGACACCGATGATGCCTCGGGCCGCCTCGGGTGAAAGGTCTTCTTGCCCCACGTGCAGTCCGTCGAGGCCACCGGCAACACAAAGATCCGCGCGATCATTCATGATGAGTTTAACGCCGGCTCCGAGGCTTATGCGCAGCGCGCGCGCGTCATCCAACATTTTGCGAGGGCTCGCGTACTTGTTCCGATACTGGAGCAGTGTGCAGCGGGCGCGAACGAGTTCCTGCGCAACCTCGACCAGATTTTCATTGCTCCGGAAGCAGGATGGATCGAGGATCGGGTAAAGGCGCGGCAGAGAAATCATAGCGTTTGCCTACAGGGCCGCCCAGGTTCTGAAGACTCGATCTTCAGAAGAAGACTAGTGTACAGGTTCTGTCGTCGTCGTGGCCGCCGCCGGTTCGCGCAGCGAATTGTGCATATTAAGGATGCGCCAGCGGCCGTCCGCTCCCTTGCGGCACATCGACATGCCATGGCCAGCCATGTGGTCAACCGGCGTGTCGATCTCGTAGTCATAGGAGTACCACAACGCATCGCCGAAGACCCGCACATCGTGGGGCTTCATGTCGTACCGCAGTTTGGGAGCGAACTTGAAATAGCGGTCGGTCAGGTAGCGCATGACTTCATCCCGTCCGTGAAACTCTCCATGCGGAGTGTAAAGAACAATGTCGGGGTCGAAGCAATCCACAATCTTCTTCGCGTTGCCGACGTTAAACGCGTCGATACAGAACCCCATGCTCTCTTCCATGTCCGCATAAGCACCGGCGGAATCGACGGGCTCGCCCGCCGGTACCGCGACTCGCCGTTTCAAGTCGATCGTCATCCCCATCTGATCGAGCAAGTCCACGCCGAGGATGCCGTCGATCTGCCCTCCACAGGCCTTGCCGATGGGGCTTAAATCAATGGCAGGAAGTTTAAGATCGTGCAGCTTATGGGTGCCCAGTTCGACCTCGGGCAACGAGACCTCGCGAGCACTGGTCGCAGCGCTTCCGCTCCACGACTCGACGTGAATCTGCTTTGACTCGCCCGATGTGAACGACTTCAGATTGAGGATGGTCGTAGCGCCGGTATCGAGCAGGAAGCGCCGACTTTGTCCCGCGACCTTCATCACAACGACGGGAAGGCGGTCGCAGCGCTCGATGGGAATCTCGTCTTTTGGATCGTGAGTTTGCGCACGGACTGGCCCTGATAATGAGGCGCCAAGAAGAACCGCGATGGCTGCGAAGGTTACCGCCTTCAAAAAAACCCTCACGCGTGGAAAGCTCTTGGACATGCGAGTCGCTCTAGTATATGGGAAACGCTCTTGACGGCCGAGACGACTGGTTATTGATGGAAGGCCGGCTGTCAACGGTCACTGCTGCGGGCGCTCTCGGTGTACGATTCTTTTCGTCAGATTGAGCCGACAAGGAGTCCCGTTGTGAAGGCATCATTCATATTGGCGGCTGCGTTGCTGTTTGGACTCCAAGCAGCGGCTAGTCAGACAACACCTTGGCTGTCCGACGAGCAGGCACGTGACCTTGCAGCGGGAGCAATACACTCTGTATACCCTGAGCCCTGCTACAGCACGTATCGTAACGAGCGCCTCGAAAGCTTTGTGGTTAGTGTTCGAAGGAATCGCATAGCCGACGATCACGTCAACAATTCCGTGTATTTTTACCGTGTTGCAAGTGATTCCTGTGATTACGTTGTAGAGAAGGACGGCAAACCTGTTCTGATGTCTCAGATTTCGATGGACTGCTGCGAGTATGGAATTGTTGCGGTAGATCGCGCTACGGCAAAGAGCTACTGGTTTACCGGAGAGAAAAAGGCGGAGATGTTCAAGGACTTCGCGCGGGACGAACAAATACACCCTGATGGGTCCCAGCCCGTTTTGTTCACCGCGCTTTACCGCGAACTCGTCTGGGGTGAATCCGATGACAATGAAATTAGGAGCCTAGGACAGCTCCGAGATGTGGTTCAGCAGAATTTCCACTCTGCTTATTCTCCCTACGAACGAGACAACGTCTGGCAGCGAAAATTCGAGCGCTGGTGGCGGCGATTTCAATCACGCATGTCACAATTGAAGTTGGACACTACGTACGAACCGACGAGAGAAGGAACAATGGTTCGCGGGTATGCCTTCAACGGGTTCAGGCTGACGATTCCTCGGAGTGACCCGCCTCCGAAAGGGACACCCGAACTGTACCAGTGGGTCATTCTGGTCAAATCCGACGGAACGGTCGAGCGACTGCCCTCAAAGGTAATTTACTCGGCCCGCTGAGATTCCTACGTTGCGACTGCTAATAGGAAAGCGGTTCCACCGCCAACCTACTTCCCTTTCGCCAGAAACCGTTCAATAAATCCGGTATCGAAATTCCCCGCGCGGAAATCCTCATCGGCCAAAATCCGCCGATGCAGCGGAATCGTCGTATAGATTCCTTCCACAATAAACATCCCCAGCGCCCGGCTCATGCGCGAAATCGCTTCGCTGCGGTCCTTGCCTCGGACCACGAGCT
Organism: Terriglobales bacterium; assembly: GCA_035308395.1. Classification (GTDB taxonomy): domain Bacteria; phylum Acidobacteriota; class Terriglobia; order Terriglobales; family Acidobacteriaceae; genus Acidiflorens. The sequence goes on along the minus strand of DATGGT010000121.1, from coordinate 56,473 downwards.
TCGCAATCAACGAATCGTAATAAGGAGGAATCGTGCCCTCCGCATAGGCCGCCGTGTCGATGCGTACGCCCGTTCCTCCCGGAGGATTAAACGTCGTGATCTTCCCCGCCGATGGCCTGAAAGTCTCCGGATGTTCGGCATTAATGCGGCATTCGATGGCGTGTCCGCGATGCACGATGGGGCCTTGCAACACGTCGGCCAGCTTTTCGCCCGCCGCGATCATGATCTGGCTCTTGACCAGATCGACGTCCGTCACCATTTCGGTGACCGGATGCTCCACCTGAATGCGCGTGTTCATCTCGATGAAGTAGAGGCGTTTCTGCTGGTCCATCAGGAATTCGATGGTGCCAGCATTGTGGTAGCCGACACTGCTGAGCGTTTTGCTGAGAATGCCGCCAATCTCCGCCCGCAACTCGGGCGTTACGCGTACCGATGGCGATTCTTCCAGCAACTTCTGATGCCGGCGCTGGATTGAGCACTCGCGCTCACCCAGGCTCACGACGCTGCCGTGCTCATCGGCCAGCACTTGAAATTCGATATGGCGCGGGTGCTCGACGTAGCGTTCGAGATAAAGATCGCCATTGCCAAAGGCAGCGGAAGCTTCGGCTTGCGCGGCGCGGTACAAGCCGGGCAATTCGTCTTCGTTGCGCACAATTCTCATGCCGCGGCCGCCGCCGCCCGCAGTCGCTTTGAGAATGACCGGGAATTCCACCTTCCGCGCCCATTCCAGGGCTTCTTCTTCGGAGGCGACCACGCCGTCAGAGCCCGGGAGAATCGGCACTCCGTGCTGCTTCATCGCGGCGCGGGCTTTCTCTTTTTCTCCCATCAGCCGAATCACATCCGGAGTCGGCCCGATGAACTTGATGTGGCAGGCCTCGCACACAGCGGCAAAGTTCGCGTTTTCGGAAAGCAGTCCGTACCCCGGGTGAATGGCGTCGACATTCGCGATCTCGGCCGCGCTGATCACCGCCGGAATGTTGAGATAGCTCTGTGCCAGTTGCGGAGGGCCAATGCAAATGGCTTCGTCGGCAAAACGGACGTGCAGCGAGTTCCGGTCAGCCTCGCTGTAGATCGCGACCGAGCGGATGCCGAGTTCCTTGCATGCGCAGATGACGCGCAGGGCAATCTCACCGCGGTTCGCTACTAGGATCTTCTTAAACATAAATATAAAAGCTCTCAGCCTTCAGCTCTCCGCTCTCAGGACCGATAATCCCAATCCCCAAGGATTGTCCTGAAAGCCGAGAGCTGACAGCTGAGAGCTTATTTTGCCGGGCGCAGGGCAAACAACTCCTGGCCATATTCGATGGGCTGGCCGTTGTTGACTAGTTTCTTGACCAACTCTCCGGCCATGTCGCATTCGATTTCGTTCATCAACTTCATCGCTTCCACAATACAAAGGACCTGGCCCACTTCGAGCATGTCGCCGACTTTGATAAATGGAGGCGACCCAGGCGACGGTGATTCGTAGAAAGTCCCGACAATCGGCGACCGCACAATGTGCAGAACTTCCGCCGCCGGTTCAGGGTTGGAGGCGCTGGCTGTCAAGTCGACCCCAGCCGATGTGCTGGGCGTCGCCGCTGCTGCGGCCGCGGGAGGCGCCGACTGTACGGCCATGTAACGGGAGTCTGGCAACACGACCGGCAGTGGGTCGGCGGCACGCTTGATCTTCACCTTGACGTCGCCGCGCTCCAATTCAAACTCGGCAATGTCTTTTTCGATTAAGAACTCAATGAGTTCCTTCAACTCTTTTTGATTCATGAAAAGGCAGGTCCCGCTCTAATCTTCCCTATCGTTCTGTATTGCTCTGCGGCACGAGGCGCGGCGATCCGCCTCTCTACAAAGTAACTAGTTCTTTATCCGTGGGCGAGAGCACTTCGCAGCCCGAAGGGGTCACAACCACGACATCTTCGATCCGAACACCCCATTTCCCAGGAACATACGCGCCCGGCTCGATGGTAATGACCATTCCCGGCTCGAGTTTCTGAGATTGCCCGGCTGCCACCCGGGGCGATTCGTGTATCTCTAATCCTAAACCATGCCCGGTCGAATGCGTGAAATACCTGGCCAGTTTCCGCTTGCGCAGCACATTCCGCGCCGCTGCATCCACTTCGCCGGCACTCACGCCCGGGCCGACCGCCGCGATGGCCGCCAGCTGCGCTTCCAGCACCGCATCATACAGCTCGCGGGCTTGTTTTGAAGGCTGCCCAACGTGCACAGTCCGTGTGCGATCCGAACAATAACCGGCGAGTATAACACCAAAATCACAGACCACGAACCCACGCTTCGGGATGCGCGCGCTCGAAGCTCGGCCATGAATGACGGCTGATCGCGCTCCGGCAGCAAGGATCGTCGGAAAAGACATGCCGTCGGCACCCGCGCGTCGCGCCTCGAATTCCATCGCCGCTGCAACTTCCACTTCGGGCACGCCAGGCCTGATGTTTTGACACGCAGTTTGGAACAACCTCGCGCCAAGTTCGACCGCCCGCCGAATCCGGAGGATCTCGGCTGAGTCCTTCACCATGCGCGCTCTCTCGACGAGTGGCGGCGTAGAGCGCAGGCGTGCCTTCCCTTTCAGGACTCGCGCCAGCCGGTCGCGCAGACCAACGCTGATCGATTCCGCTTCGATCCCGACGTGAGCCGGTCTCCGGCTCTTTTTCGCGCTCTTACTTCCGGTGATGTGCTTCGTAACCAGCCACTCTGCCGCCGCGATCGCCGGAGCTTTAGAAGCAATGACAACCTGCGCCGCGCTCACTTCTTCCTTCGCTTGAGTGTGGTAACGCGCGTCGGTAACCAAAATGGAAGTGCGATCCGTCACGAGCAATGCCGCGGCACTGCCGGTGAAGCCACAGAGATAGCGAATGTTCGGAAGATGAGTGACCAGCAGAAATTCGAGGTCTTTTTCTTCGAGCTCGGCCGAAAGCCGACGCAAGCGGCCAGCGTGATCCATGAATAGGAGTGTAGCAAGAGAGCAGTTCTCAGTTCTCAGTTCCCAGTTCTCAGTTCTCAGTCTTTGATCCGAACAGCAGAGACGATACTGAGAGCTGACAGCTGAGAGCTGAGAGCTAAAAAACAAACCGCCAGTCTCTGGGCAGGTTCTCCGAGAGACTGGCGGCTTAGACCGTTCTTGACTCCGCGTTTACGTCTGGATGATGCGCGGTGTAATGAAGAAGATGAGCTCCTGGGTTGAGGTGTTCACCGTGCGGTGCTTGAACAGGTTCCCGAGGTACGGAATGTCTCCGAGCACTGGAACCTGCGATACGGTCAGTGAATTGTTGGTCTCAATCACGCCGCCGATCACAACCGTGCCGCCGTCGGTGACCAGGACTTGCGTGGTGGCCTGTTGCGTGATGAGGGCCGGGTTATTGCCGTTGGCGTTGGTAGCGCGGCTATAGTCGGGGATCGTATTCTCCACGTCCACGTTGAGGAAGATGGTGCCTTCCGACGTGATCTGCGGAGTGACAGTCAGCCGCAACAATGCGTCCACGTAAGTAGTGGTCGGCGGACCATTCAACTGCGAGTTGGTCACGATCGGTATCTTCGTGCCCTGTTTCACGACCGCCTGGATGTTGTTCTGGGTGACGATGCGCGGGCGGGAAAGAATCTTCAGCAGGCCGCGCGATTCTGCCATCGTGAGCACAAGATCAAGACGGACGTTGTTGGAGAAGTTCGAAAACTCCAGACCGCTGGTCGGGCCAGTCGCACCCAGGTTTGAAAACAAAGGAATCTGGCTGGGAATAGTTGGCACGGTCGGATACAGCGGCTGGAGCACCTGCGAGCCGATAACGACCGGAGAAGCGCCGGGACCGGCAGTACCCTGAACACCGCCAATCATCGTGGTACCGTTGCCCCAGCCGAGGCCGAGTTGCACGCCGATGTCGCGAGCGAAGCTGCGCGTCGCAGCTACGACGCGGGCTTCAATTTCGACTTCCTGCGTCTTGCGGTCCATCTGCTGGATAATGCGATCGATCTGCGGCAGAACGCTCGGGATATCCGAGACAATCAGCGAGTTCGTGCGTTCATCGGCCACCACATCGCCACGCTGACTCAAGAACTTCTTGATCGGCAGCAGTACATCTTTGGCGTGAGCGTAGCTGAGGAAGCGGGTGATGCTGACCTTGTCGACAGCCAGAGCCTCGGCGTCGATTTGAGCGCGGCGTCCCTCTGCTTCTTTCCGGAGCGTTTCCACAGTCGCGATGCGCAGGACGTTGCCATCCAGTTGGCGCGACAGGTCGTTATTCTTGAGTACGATGTCGAGTGCCTGATCCCACGGCACGTCATCGAGCACGATCGTCAGGTTGCCGTGAATGAGTGGATCGAGGACCACGTTCAGTCCGCTGATCTCGTGGATGAGGCGGAAGAAATCTTTCAGGTCGACGTCCTTCAGGTTGACCGAAATCGGTTCGCCCGTATACTTCGCTCCGCGGTCGGCCGACTTCTGTTCCAGCTGGACTTTCTGTTCGGCGGCCAGGTTCACGGCCGGCTGAATCGGCGTCGTGGACGGCGTCGCAGCGCCAGTGGCCTGCATCGCGGCATTGGTATGATTCGCGGCAATGAGTTCCGCCGCGGTTTTGTCGGCGAAGCGGTCGGCCGCTTCCTGAGCTTTCACGGCAGGCTCGACGGCCTTTTCTTCAGTCTTCACCGAGAACTTAGGTTCGACGAAAGCAAAGTCGGTGGGCTTCTGCGTGTTGTCGACGGCAGAGGCTGTCGGTGTCTGCAAAGCCTGAGTCGAGGCTTGAGTCGAAGCCACGGGAGCCGAGGCCATCACCAGTTTCGGCGCGGCGCTCGCAGCCACCGGAGTCGCGACCGGCGCTGGTTGGCGGCGGGTCGAAGCCACGGTACTGACTTTTGACTCCCCAATATTCAGGAAGAAGCTGCCGTCGGGGCCGGCGACCAGCTGATGCTGGTGGCTCGCGGCGCGACCGGCTTCGGCCAGATCGACGACCACGCGGGTGCTGGGTGGCGTTTGGCCATCCATCCCGATGCGGACGTCTTTCACGCCGTCACGGCCCACGCTGATGTGGCTCTGCGCCGTGGCCATCACCGTGTTGGGAAAGTCGACGACGATGCGTGCCGGAGAATCGAGCGTCGTCACTTTGGGCGCGAGTGTGCCCTTCGCTTTGAACTCGACGCGCAATCCGTCCTGGCTATCGGCAACCTCGAGTTTCTGCAGCGCAGAACTCGTGGCCACCCCTTTGCCCGTCACGTCAGCCGCGTTGGCGATCAGCACGAACGCCGTTAGCGGAACCAAGATGCCCAGCAGTTGCTTTCGCATTTCCCTGTCTCCCCATGCGAGGCCGTTTCGCCCCGATGTGCTTCTTCAAGATCGTTCTACAAGCCTTAAAATCTCCGGCTTATACTGCCGGGGTCGTGATTTTCTTCACCACTTCACGTGTAAAAGTCTTGCCCAACCGGTCCTGCAGTGTTTCCTGGAACACGATGGAGTCGCCGGTGATCTTCACCACGTAACCGTTGAACACCGGATCGTTCTCCCGCAGAAAATAAGCCTTGTTGATATCGTTGCTGACCACGGCAATGAACCCGTTTTCCGAGTGCACCACTCCGCGCAGGTTGATGGCGCCGATTTCCAGGCATTTCTTGCCCGTGCTGCAACCGGAACCTCCAGCGTGGCTGACCACGGGACTGATAAAGGGATCGCGCCGCCCGTTGGCGTTGTACTTGCTGTCGAGGGCGGGTTTGTTGTCGTCTTCGGTCGGACCGGTCGGCGGCGCCAGGTTGACGGCGACGGGAGCGCTGACTGGCGCTTCGTTTTTCTTCGGAGCCGCACTCGGAGCCACCGCTACCGGTGCGACCGAAACCACCTTCACGTGCGCGCCACCCTTGTGGGCTGGGCTCTTCACCTGCGCTACGGGTGCTACATGCGCTTTTGGAGAAGACGAAGCCGTTGAACTCAACACGACCGTCGGCATTTGCGACGGAGCCTGTGCGCCCGATTTCGGCGATGCCAGCTCAATCGCTGCGTGGGTGGCGGCGTTCTCCTGGCTGCTCACCGCATTGATCGTGGTCTTGGTGTTCTGAATGATGCTGGGACTCTGGGCCGAGGCCAAGCTCACAGCGCTAACGCAGATCAGGACAAGGACAAAGAGCGTCATCGTCATCGACTTTGTCATCGGCATTGTCTTCGTGGCCTTCATCGTCTCTTTCGTATTTGCCGGCTTCATCGTGTCCCTCCCTATTTCTTCACCGGCGTTCCGGGCTTGCTGGCCGGGGCCGGTCCTGGATCGAGGTCATGACTGAAATATGTGGTCGTCACACAAGTGGCGACAATGCTCTCGCCCGCTGCGTACTGGTAGGTATGCTTCGGTTTCGCTTCGCTTGGTTTGCGAGTCGAGGCCACCAGCAGATTCGAAACGTTGACGATGCGCTCCACTTTTCCCAGCCGGTCAAAGAACCCGAGCATGGAGTAGTAAGGACCATCGAACTCGACCTCAAACGGAACTTCGGTGTAGAACTCCCGGTTCGCATACGGACGCGCCGTATAGCGGCGAACTTCCACTCCGGCTTTGCGCGCTTCCCCGCTCACCAGGCGCATGAAGTTATCGACTTCTTTTTCATCGGGCACAATGCGGCGTTCGATTTCGAGTTGCTGCTTCAAGCTGGCCAGTTGGCGGTCGATGTCGGCCAGTTTCGGCCGGTAGGCTTCGAGTTCCGCGTTCTCGCGCAGTTTGGCTTGCAGCTTCAACTGGGCCGCCGCGTTTGCTTCACGCTGCGACTTGAAGACCGTAAAGTAAAGTCCGCCGGTGGCAAGGGCCGCCACCAGAATCAGAACTCCCAACAGCTTGATACCGTTCAATTCGCCTAGATTCATAGTCGGGTCCGCCTTTACGACTTCGCCTTTTCGGTTGCTTTTTCGCAGGTCAGCGTGAACTGAAACGCCTGCATGTCTTTTACGCTCTCGTCCTGATAGCTTTCCTTGATCTCGATGTTGCGGAAGTAGCCGGTCTTCTGCAGGTTGGTGATCAGGTTGGCCACGGCATCGCTTGACAGTGCCATGCCGTCAATCGAAACGTTCGCGCCCTGATCCTGCATGCTGTTCAGCCAGACCGCCTCGGTGCCGTTGACGGTGTCGCCAATCATCGCCAGGAGACTCAGTGGGCCGGTCTGATTGGCGCGCAATTGGTCGATCACATCCACGCGGCGCTTGTAGTTGTCAGCCTGCCGCTGGCGCTCCATGTAGCGCACCTTGATGTCGGCCAGTTCGCGGTTCTTCTGTTCCGCGACGCGGGCCTGCACCTCGATCGACTTTCTTTGCCGGTCGAGCTGGTAGTAGTACGCCGCGTTGACGGCGCCCGCAATCAGCAGCACGGCCGCGATCTGAATGATTGGGCCGCCCAGGTTGCCGACGTCGAATGTCGGCATAGTGACCGCTGGACCCTTCTTGCCTTTCGGTTTCGCACCACCCAGCAGATTGATTCGGATCATAGCTTTTCAAAGCTCCTCAGGGCCAAACCCACAGCCACTGCCAACTGGCCTGCATTCTGTTCGACCAGCTCCGCCCCGGCGCCTTCTACCGGAGCTAACACCTTCTGAAACGGATTGAATAATTCCACCGGCATCGAGAACTCCTGGCGCAACGCTTCCACCAGTCCCGGTACTTTGGCCGAGCCGCCAGCCAAATAGATCTTCTCGATGTGCTCACCGGCTGCGCTGGCGCGGAAGAAGTCAAACGTCTTCTGAATTTCGAGGACGATGATTTCCGTCACCTGCTGCAGAATCGGTGTCTTCGCATCGTCGTGCACCGTACCCACCTTGTGCCCGAGCTTCAACGACTCCGCATCCTCGAAGCTGAGATCCAGTTCCTTCTGCAGCGAATCGGTGTACTGATGCCCGCCGACCGAAACGTCGCGCGGAAACAGCGGCGTCGTGCCCTTCACGATGTTGATGTTCATCACGCTCGCACCCAGGTTGAGCAGCGCGACGACTTGCGTCGGAGCCGGCTCGTAGTTGAACTCGTAGCAGTTCTGGAGCGCGAGCGCATCGATGTCCACAATAGCCGGAGTCTTACCGGCCATCGAGAGTACGTTGGTGTAATTCAGAATCTTGTCTTTCTTCACCGCCACCAGGAGCACGTCCATGGTCGGGCTGGTCGCGTCGTCGGAAAGAATCTGGTAATCGAGGTTCACGTCGGCCAGATCGAAGGGGATGTGCTGCGCCGCTTCTTTCTGGATGGTCTCGGCCAATTCCTGATCACTCATCGAGGGCAGCGAGATTTTTTTCACAATCACCGAGTGTCCGCTGACAGCCGTAGCCACGGCCTTCGATTTGATCGCGGTATCGGTGAAGAGCTTGGCGATCGCGGCCGACACCGTGCCGGAATCCACGATCATGGAGTCAACAACGATGTCCGGCGCAATCGCTTCCAGGCCAAGGTGCGCCACTTCGATGCCCGCGCGCGTCTTCTTCAGTTCGACCGCCTTGATGCTTGACGATCCCACATCCAGACCCACTATCGTTTTCGATCCCATTCCAAACATGTGTCCCGCCTTTTTTACGAATTTCTTTTACGAAGTTCGCTTTTCAGCCGTTACGAAGTTCCTGCCGCCTTCACCGCTGCTTTGACTTTCTTTTTTGCCTGCGGTTCGGTTTCCATCGACTTCTCTTCCATCCACTGGTCCAGTTTCGATTTCTTGAAGCGCCAGCGGTTGCCGAGCTTGAACGCCGGAATCTTTTGTTCGTTCACGTACTTGTACAAAGTGTCCGGACTCACTCCCAGATACTGCGAAGCTTGACGAATGTTCATCACTTCTCGCGAGTCGGCCATGATCCGTTTCCCCTCTCCCGCAGAATCTGTCTCTCAGCTGCGCCTTTTCTTTCAGCAACGCTGAGGAAATTGGGAGAACCAAGTCCTCGATTCAAACGCCTTCGAGTGTGTTTTGGTGTGCTGAGCATAGCGCAACCGGAAGACACGGCCTCTGAGCGGCGATTACCTATTTTTGCTGGGTTTTTTACGGTTTTCTTGGAATTGCAGAAAATTGGACTTGCAGATATCGTCTACTGGTTGTGGTCTTGCTCGGCGACTCTACCACAGATTGACTTTTGCGAACCCTTCCTCACCAGTCACCCAAATTGGAGTAACTAAGGTACTAGAGACGGTACGGAAGTACTTGAACGCGCGCGCAACTCGATGAAAATGCGGCAGCTGCCCCCGCTTCTAGATCCGACATCTACGTGATTTTCGCGTGCCCGCCGCTTGTGTTTCTGCATCGCGTGTGCTGCACATTAACCGCAAACCGACTTGGTAGTCACGACGAAACATCCACAATTCCCAGGAGCCAGTTTGGGGACCGCGGTGTCTGTCCTAAATTATGACAGTGCGGAAACGGAACATCGTCCTGACGATCGCCTCGGCGCTCGCAATAACGATCGGAGTGGTCTGGTGGCTTTTGAGGTGGAAAGCTGAGGAATACGCGGTCGACGAAGCTGTGATTAGAGAAGCCTTCAGTGGAGAAGATGTTTCTTACTACGTTATATTGGACTCTACCCGACCCAACGGCCGCACTGGCATCCCGGGTTTCCATTCAGAGAAGTTGGGCGTCGCGCCTAGCGCGAGGCTCAGCTATACAGCGCGGAATATTTTCGATTCCGTTTACCATCAAACCTCCCTCTTCGCCTTCCGCATCCTTACAAACTCGTCGATCAAGAATCACTGGACGTTTTCTCTCGGCCCAGCCGACAACCATCTCCCGAAACTCAGGAACTCATGGGACTCATGCGAAGGAGCTGGGGGGTGATCACACTCTCGCGTGTCGGATTCGACAGCAGCAATCAGTATGCAGTTGTGTATGCTCAGCTAACTTATTGCGGACTGTGCGGTGAAGGCACCTACCTGTATCTATCGAAACAACCGGGAGGTTGGCATATAGTCGGACGCGCTGGAACGTGGATTTCCTGACGAATACGCGTCGAAGAATTCTCGGACGAATCCACGTTTACTGCTCTCCGATCACCGTCATCTTCGACTCCGCGCGAAACTTCTTGTAGTCGCGAAACGTCTGCTCGATGTCTTGTCGGAATTCTTTGACCAGTGCCAGCCGCACATCGAGACGAAGCTGCACGCGTTTCGGAAGCCAGACCTCGTCATTCACCTTCGTCAGGTCAACCACGACGTGCGCTCCCTTGTGGATGCGCGCCAGAAACAATCCAAACGAGATCGTATCGAGAACCGTAATATCGAGCTTCACCCACTGCGCTTCCGCCTTATCGATCCAGATCCGCCCGCCCACCTTGCTGAGCATCTTTGCCTCCATGCGCTTGGGCTTGTATTCCGGACGCGGCGTGCCGTCGAGTACCCAGGTGTCGTGGCCATCGATAATCTCCGATCCCACCAGCCGAAAGTTGACCGCGTCGGCCACTTCCAGAACAAACTTGCGGCTCTCTTCGCGGTCTTTCTCTTCTTTTTCGGTCCGCTTGCGCCGGTCGCTCTCCGACTCGTTCCGCCGTTTATCGATGATCTTCTGAATCTTCTCGTCTTCTTTTTTTGCCTCGTCTGCGGGCAACGGCTTGTCGTCTTTGGCAATCAACTTTTCCACATCCTCGCCATAGATCTGGAGAACTTCAGAAGTGCGGATCTCGGTTTTGACAACCTTCCCGTTTCCGTCGAGCTTGCGTTCTTCCTGTCGCTCAACGTAGGTGTAATCGCGCTGCCGCTTGTCATTTTCGAGATCCCTCGCTTCCGCTCGCAGCAACAACGCCCGAATCTGTTCCGGCGGCACAACCCCGTTCGCATCGGGTGTCAGATCGAGCGGAGGCAAAGGAGGAGTGGAAGAAGAAGCGGCCGTCTCGGGCGTAGGCGCCGCGGGCGGGCCTTCCTGGCCGAAAATCGGCTGGACAACGAACAGCAGAACAGCAACCCAGATCGGCGCGAAGCGAAAACGCATAGCAGCTATACGATGCCAAGCCATCTGAAGTTCACACACTGAAGCTCACGCAGACAACGGTTAAAGCTTTTTCTCCGCCCGCTCCAGACATCCAGCCCGAAACGAGCGCCCATCGAGCCGATGCAGCCGTTTGGCCTGCGCGCGCGTGATCAGAGGCCAATGTGAAATCGTGAGCAGATACTCCGCGACAAACCAAACCGGCTGTTCCGAAGTCATCCACTGCAGCCGATCGAATCTTCGCATATGAACCGGCCGTGAAAAAGTCCGCAACGTCCTCTCGCCGCGCAAATTGAAGTAGGTATCGAAATAACTGAGCGCCAACTCGCGCAGCGAACGATACACCGGCTCGCGATAGCGGCATCCGGTGTAATTCGATTTCGCCAAAGCGCCCCAGTGCCCGTCGATTTGATAGACGGCAATCACGTGGTCGGTATCGTGCTCCGCCTCAAGATCGAGAATCAGCGGAGGAAATCCGATAACCCGCAACGCCGCCGCCGCAAACAGCGCCCCTTCGTAGCAATGGGAAGTATTCTCCCGCAACACGCGTCGTGGAGACCACGCACTGTCCGCGAGATGATACGGCATGTCGTCGAGCGCCCGTTGAATCCCATGCGGAGTTTTGAGGCTGCGAAATTTGCGGAGTTCGGCGGGGGTGAGGCCCCAGAAGCTTTGCTTATCTTTCATCCCAGATTGTCGATCCCAGATTGTTGATCGATGAATCCTTCGAAAGTATCAGGATCGAGCGATCATTGGAAATAGCGTTTCAAGAATCAGGGCGCGGTGTAGATTCGCGTCTGTAAATTTTGAGATCAGATTTGAGATGAAAGAGAAGATCTCCGTGAGGATGCCCCATCTATTGAGGGACGGTAACCTTCACAATCCCAAGAGTTCTTGATGTGTTCGTGCCCGAAACGGTTGCGGTGATAGCGACGGAATAGGTATTGCCGCCACCCCCTCCACCGTTTGATCCGCCACCACCGCACGACAAACAGCCGAGCCCAGAGATGCAGACAAAGACCAGCAGCAAAGAGCCGCGCAAGCCCATTTTCTTCCGGACAGATGCGCCGACAAATATAGCGAACGGGAAAGCGGTCGCGACGAGCCACAGGAAGCCATTGGTTTGCGAACGCAAATTGGAGGGCCGCCGCACCCGGGAGTTCGCCGAGATTATGGCGGTGGTTGTCGCCGGGCTCGTCGGAGTGGGATTGCCGAACGGTACCGAGAAACTGCACGCGATTTCGCTTGGCGCCGAGCACCCGTAAGTCACGACGCCATCAAATCCGTTGGTAACGTTCACGGTTACGGTGACCGGCGCCTCGTTTCCCGGAGAGACAGTAACCGTGTTCTGGCCTATCGAGCCGGTGTAGTCCGCCACGTAGAAAGGAAACGACGCTGTATGCGTGAGAGTGCCGTCCGTCCCCGTAATGGTCAGTGTTTGCGCTCCAGGCGGAGTGGTACTGGGCACGGCCAGCGTAAGGCTTATTGACGTCATTCCGAACCCGGCGACCTGAAACTGCCCCCCAGAACAAGTGCTGCCACTTACGTTGAGACTGCACGTGACATTCACGGTGCTTGTGAAACCGTAGAGTGGCGTGATGCTTGTTCCCACGGTGATCGAACCGCCCGGCGGCACCCAGTCGCTCGATGCCGGCGGCGCCTGCAAGGTGAAATCACCGACATAGAGCGTAAAGCCGGCCGAAGCTTTCGCGGGTCCGCTCTTCACATTGACGTTGAACGGGTAAGCTCCAGGGGCAATTCCGGCGGGTACGGTTACAGTGATGGTTAGGTCGGTAGATTGCGGATATGGTTCTTGTGTGCCCGAGAAAGCGCACGTTACTCCGGCCGGCAAACCGGAGCAGGATGAGGAGTAAGGGGGTATGCCGAGAATTCCAACCGTGCCGGTCGCGGTTCCCGGCGAAATTGTTCCCGTAAGTCCAATCGCCTGACTTACGGTCAAGGGCTGTATGTTAAAGGTGAAAGATTGACGAGTGGTGATGTTTCCGTCGGAAGCCACGACCTGAATGGCACCGCCGCCCATGGGACTGTTCGCTGCCGTGTTAATCACAACCGTGGTTGATGCCACCGCTGCCGGAGAGACGTGTAACGGGTTTGTTGCAAACACGCAAGTCGCCCCGGTGGGTAATCCTTGACAGCTTAACGTCACTGTCGAAGTGTAACCTTGGGCCGCAGTCAGGCTGACGGTGACGGGACTGCTACTTTGACCGGGATAGACGACCTGCGGAGTGGTGGGAGAGATCGCTTCGCCGAAACCGGGAGTATAGTCCTGCCAGTTATATGCGACGGCAGTGTCGCTTCCAAGTTGCGCGCGAATGTCGAACACCTGATGCCAGTCGTAGTTTTGGGCCAGAGTAAAGCAGAATTGTTGACTCACCGACCCTGCTGGAACTGTCACTGCCGCGGGCACACTTACGCCCGAAACACTGCTGGAGAGCGCGATGGACGTGTCCGAAGCGCTTGGCACGTTCAGCAACACCCACCCGCAGCCGGTGCTCCCAATCACTTCGGCCTGTGCCAGAGTCAACTGCAAAGCCGGTGCCACTCCACCTTTGAAAACGTGCATCGACGAGGTCGCTCCGTCGATTTCCACCAAATCGGAAGTACCGGTGCCATCTAGGATGTGGGTATAAGTAGGAAAGCCATCCAGCTTTTGAAAATCGAACACATCGTAGGTAGGGGTAAAAGTGCCATCGCCATTGCCCGCCAGGATTTGGGCGTATATATCGCCATTCAGCGGGACTACATACTGAAACGCAACCTCATCGGGCTTCCCATCGCCGTTCAGGTCAGCCACGATCGACGATGTCAGCGGATCGCCAAATTGCGCGTAGGGCTGTACAGGCAAAGGTGCGCCAGTGTATGGCGACAAAGAACTACTGAGCGAGAAGGATCCCAAAGGCTGATCGAGATAGGTGTCGAGCGTCGGCGTGGAGGAGTCGTAACTGACGATGTCGAGCCACGAATCTCCGTTGACATCGGCGAGAGTCAGGGGAGAAAAATTGGTAAACAGCTGTTGCCCGGTCTGAAAAGTGCCATCGCCATTCCCGAGGAACTCCCAAACAGAGGAGCTTGAGCCGTTATCGTAAACGAGAATGTCGAGCCTGCCGTCGCGGTTAACATCGGTCGTGAAAACTCGCGCGATCTGCGATGACGAATCGGAGAAGGAGACACTTCCTCCGTTGCGGAACGTACCATCGCCGTTGCCCAGGAAAGTAGTGATCACCCAACCTGCGCCGTTTGGGTTCCCGCCGCCCGCCACAAAGTCGAGTTTGCCGTCGCCGTTGAAATCGCCAACAGCCATTTCTCCGGCGGCTCCGGGCGTCACGACAAGGGTGGAATTGCCAAACGTCCCATCCCCATTGCCAGGCGCAAAAAGAATGTACGGGCTGCCGTTCCCCGAGTTTGGGCCCAAGGAGATCCCGACAAAGTCAAGGTGGCCTGTGTTGCGGAAAGCGCCCAGACGATAATCCCCCATCCAGTTGGAGGTGATACTAATTCCGGCATCAGAAGGGATGGGCCCAGAAAATCGACCCGTCCCGTCGTTCAACATTGTCGTGATGAAGTACTCTCCGTTGTAGCCTTCATCGAGGAGCACCATGTCCGGCTTACCATCCCCATTCACGTCCGCGAAAGACGGAGCCGAAAGCGGGGCATTGAGAACGCCGACTCCGGGTAAACCGATCCATCCTCCCTGGGGAAATCCGAATCCACCGGAGCCGTCGTTGACATAAACAGTCGCGGTATCGGTGTCTGGGCTGGCCGAAACTACGTCGGGATGGCCATCGCCGTTGAAATCTGCGACTGCCGCCGAATACGACATGCCGGTGCCGACGTAATCGCGGCCAGAGGCGAAATTCCCCCGCCCGTCGCCGAAAGAAACAGCCATCATGTTCCCAGCGACCTGTCCATACATCGGATCTACCAGCGAGATCGTCGTCGTGACGATGTCGAGGTTCCCATCGCCGTTCATATCGACCACGGCAATCGACGCATTACTGTCGCCCATCGGCACAGTACTGGGGATTGCGAAGTCCCCCTTGCAGTCGCCGGCAGCGACCCACACATAGCCGTTTCCGTCCGCGACCAGGGCGTCCAGACATCCGTCGCCGTTCACATCCGCGAGCGCGCCAGCCAGGATTAGATTGAAGTCTCCGTTTCCAATGATCGTCGCTCCCGGCGTGAATGTTCCATTGCCCGCATTGATATACACCTGCGAGTTTTCCAGCCCCGGACCCGAGATCAGCACATCGGGCAAGCCATCACCATTCACGTCGCCCGAAACGACGCTGTCAGCGGTACTGTAGAAACCGGGATTCATCGAAATAACGGGAGCGCCGAAACCGCCTTTGCCATCGCCCGGCAGAGTCGCAAGGTAAGGAACCCCGAGCTGATTGCTGTCCAACGTCACCATGACGGAGACGATGTCGAGTTTGCCGTCGTGATTAAAGTCGTTGATCACCAGCGCTCCGGGAGGCTGGGGAAGAACATACTCCTGCTCAAATCCGAAGGTTCCGTCGCCATTGCCAAGCAGAACGCCGACCGTCGAAGTATCGAACTCAGCGACGACCAGATCCTGAATTCCGTTACCTCTCAAGTCCGCCGTTGCCAGAAACACCGGAGCAATTCCTTGCGTCAGCGGGACAATCTTCGGCAGCTGAAACGTTCCGTCGCCATTACCGAGATACACCCAAATGTCATTGGTGCCGCCGTTGGCAACAGCAAAGTCCATGTGACCGTCCCGGTTGAAGTCTCCTGCTACAACCGAGTTCGAAATTGAACCGGCTGGGATGAACGGGCGGAGTTGGATTCCGGGATAGGTCGCCGAGGCGGGTTTATGGCTCGCGGCTTTCAGGTTGCTTTGCTTGTGCAGCCGCGAGCGCAATAGTTGCTGGCGCGAAGCTTCCTTACTAAGCAGATATTTTCCTGGAGCCGGCTGCCGGACATCTGTGGGTATCTTGGGGTGTAGAGACTGGAAATGTCTTTCGATAGCGGCTTTCGCGAGATTCGGATCACCGCTGCCTTGGCGAAACTGCTGGCCCCAGCCAGTCGAGCCAATCAGCACAAGAACGCACGCTGAAGTAATTCGCGAGAAATGCAAGGAATCCAGCCCGTACGACTAAATTGTCCTTTGAGAGCGACGACAAAAAGCGACGACCATCCTAACACGGCTTTAAGTCCACCTTCGCAGAAAGTGAGCAAAGTAACTGCCGGTATCTATCACGTGATCGCTGAGTGGTCTGTGATGAATGTTTCGGGACCTATCAATTAAGACCGGAGCGTCAGTAGCCACCGTCAGCCCTTAGTTGAGCTTGACGGATTGTTGCCCGAGGATAATTCCCAACTGTTGACGTAGTACTGCTCCAAGAGAAATAGAAATAACGGGAAATAAGGAAAAATAAACCCAACACTCGCTACTTGGCTGTCCCGTTTCCGCTTGCCGTCTCCGTTGGTTGTTCTTCTGCTTTTTGCCAACTCGGGTTCGGATCGTAATCCTTCATCCCCTTGGCGAGCGCTTCGGTTTTCTTACCGAGGTCTTTCTCGTAGACAACTCCGTCCTCTCCGACGACAAAGGTCATCACCCCTGACGACCTGTACTCCGCTGGATGAGCGACGAACGCAAAGCCGTTTTTCATCTTTCCGTCTACCTCGTAGCTCTTCGCGCCACCCGCAGCATCCTTGCCTTGACGGACGAGAACATGGAAATAGTAGCCGCGGAAGGGCGTCGCAGCAGTGTCGCGGGTCTTGGCATAGGTCTCGGTAACAGCCGCCGCTACCAGCGGTCCGATAAGGCTCTTCGGTTCGCCCTCGGCCGCTTTCCAGTACAAGCCGTTGTGCTGCCCTTCATCACTGTAAATTTTCGGGGCATACTCGCCATGCGCAGCCAAGTATTCTTTCTCAGACGCCGCCAGTTCCTGACAAACGCGGATAGCCGACATTTCATTCCGGCCCACGCGCCGGTACAAAATTTCCTTCTTCCCCGCCTCGGTGTCGAAATACCACACGCTGCCTTTATTCATCAGCGGGATCGGAGTCGGCCAATTCTTCGCGCCGACATATAGCACGGTGGTCCCGTCCGGTTCTTTCACCAGGCGGTGCATTGCCTCATATTGCTTCACGAAGTTGGCCCGGCTCTCCGCATCTTCGGCGTCGTCTCCGGACGAAACAACCTGCTTCCCGTCCCGTCCGAGGATTTCGAGCATCGCCTTCTCGTCGCTATTTTTTGCCGCCGCCACGAGCGCGCTCGCCGCTTCTCCAGCTGACGAAAACGTCTTCTGGCCTGTTTGTTGCGCCCACGAAAATGCACTCGATCCGAGCGCGACAAAAACCACCGCCAGCGCTGTCTTAGCAGCCATCTTGTTCACCGTCTCAGCAAGATTCGTCCCGGCTAGATTCGTCCCAGGAAGATTGGCCTCATGAAATTCGTTCAAGTCCAGCCGATTTCGCCGCATATGGCTTATCTCCATGCCTGAATTTTTCAAGATCGTGTAAGCGAAGGCGTAAACGCCAAGTCAGTCTCGATCAGCGCCTTCCACCGCCGCCGCGAGCGCCACCGCCGCCGTGGGAACCCCCGCCGAAGCTCGCGCTTCCGCGTGACGAGAAGCCCCTGGTCTGGCCACCACGATCGATGTGACTGAAAGCGCCCGAGCGGACGCCGCTTTCACCGCGCGGCGCCGCGAACCCGCGTGCCGCGTCACGGTTTCCATCGAACGGCCTTGCTGTGACGCCGGGATGGTTATAAATGCCTCCACGCGCCACTCCTCCCCGCTCCACTCCGCCGCGCTCGCTCGCACCGCGGTAGTAGTTGTTGCGGTTGTAGAACGTTCTGCTTCGCGAATAGTACCGGCCGTGGTCGAACACCGCATAGTGGTTATGCCAGTCGAATCCCCAATGACCCCATCCCCACCCAAAGCCACCGAACCATCCAATTCCAAAACCGACTCCGAATGACAAGTAAGGTCCGCCAAACCAAATTCCCGGATACGGATACCATCCCGGCCAGGCGACGATGGGATATCCATAGACCAGCCAGGGATCGTACGCCGGAACGTAGACCACCTGAGGATCGGCGGGTTCAATGTCGATGTCGTCGTTTTGGGTCGTCACATTCTGCTGCGGCGTGCTCTTAAGGTTGCCGGAATCTTGCGCCTTTTTGCGCATAAACTGCACGGCATCCATCACGTCCTGCTGCTGGTTGTAATAGGCATCGCCAAGAGACGATGTCCATGACAGGTTTTTATCCATGTTCCCGAGTACCGATGGAAATGCGGCCAGCGCCTTCACGCTCGGGTCCCACGGCTGTTGGTCGACTGCCTTGCCCAGCTCATCGCCCTTCAAATCGGGGTTCGCCTGCACCCAGCGATCCGCCTCGACTACCTCTTCTGGGAAAGTGGACGCGGCCAGTATCTGCGCCACCAGAGAATCGGGATACAACGCAATCGGCGCCACCAGGCGCTGCAATTGCTCCGGCGTCTGTTGCGCGTAGGGTGGCGCATCCGAGCCCTGGGCAGGCGTTTGCGCATCCTGCGGCGGCAAGGGAGCTGACGCGTCTTGCGCCGACAGAGTTCGCGGCCAGCTCGCGAATAACAGAGCAAATGACAAAAGAAAAACTAACGGCGATTTGCCGAATGCCGGGACTCGCAACGGAGTTGCTGCCGACTTTTCAAGATCATTCATTTTCTGGAACCTCCCGTGAATCTTCATCGATTGAGGACTCCACCAGTTACTGATGCAGGAGGGCTGATTTTGGCTACAACCTTTACTTTTCTAGACAAAGCCCGATCCAAGAAAAAGAAAACGGCGCAACCCGGAGAGGTTGCGCCATTGCCCAAAGTACACGATACCCGGCGAATGTTTGGATTGGTTCGCGTACCTCGCTCCAAACAACCTTCCGGACCGAAATTCCAGATCGGAATTCCGGCCGAAGAAGTTTGATCAGAATTGCCGGCATATGATGCGTAAACCGGGCTGGTGGTTGGAAGTAAGAAAGTATCTAGCCGAATAATTTTCTCAGTTCAAGAGGACCGTCGATCAACACATCCGGAGCCACTTGCTCCAGCGTGTGCGGAGCAAATCCGTAAGTCACGCCGCAGGTCCACAGCCCGGCATTCTGCCCGGCCAGCACGTCGATCGATGAATCGCCGATCATGAGCGCCTCGTCCGCCGGCACTCCGGTCTCGTCGAGAATCGTCCGCAGCCCCAGCGGATCGGGCTTCTTCGTCGGAAAGCTGTTTCCACCATAGACGTGCCCGAAGAAGCCGGCGAGCCCAAGCGCTTCCACAATCGCGCGTGAGGGAATGACGGGCTTGTTCGAGAGCACGGCCATTTTCCGCTGCACCCCGTTGGATGATTGCGCAAGCTCGGTCAGCACCTCGCGAATCCCCGAATAAACCGTCGTGTGGTCGAGCTTGTGCACGCGGTAATAGGCCAGAAAATATTCCAGCGCTTTAGAGACCAACGCCTCATCGTTCGCGTCCGCCTCTCCGAGGGCGCGGCGTACCAGCGCCGGAGCCCCGTCTCCGACATAGCTCGCGATCACCTCTCCATCCAGCTCAGGACGGCCGAGATGGCGCAGCGTCGCATTTACCGAATGAATAAGGTCCAGCCGCGAGTCAATCAGCGTCCCATCAAGATCAAACACGAACAGGCGAAGCCGGTGCGCATCGAATTGGCGCAGAAAACGAATCACTGAACTTCAGGATAAATCAAAGGGCGGGTGTCAGGTCTCAGGTGTCAGGAAGATCTCAAGGCACCCAAGATTTTCCTGACACCTGAGACCTAACACCTGACACCTGATTTACAATAATGCGTCCACCCAAGACGACTACGATGGCCACGACCAAAGTCGACCCCAAACTCAACGAAAGCACGAGCATCACGAAGAAGACCAGGAACTATCACGGTCTGACCAGCCAGCAACTGATCGATGCCTATCGCATCATGTTCGCCTCGCGGCGCGTGGACGACCGCGAGATCATGCTCAAACGCCAGCAAAAAGTCTTTTTCCAGATCTCGGGAGCAGGCCATGAAGCCCTGGGCGTCGCAGCCGCTTTCGCGTTAAAGCCCGCCTACGACTGGTTTTATCCTTACTATCGCGACCGCGCGCTGTGCCTCGCGCTCGGCGCCACGCCCTACGAAATGTTGCTCGGTTCAGTAGGCGCCGCGGACGATCCCAGTTCCGGTGGCCGCCAGATGCCATCGCATTGGGCCTTCAAGCGGCTCAATGTGGTCACGCAATCGTCCGCCACGGGCACTCAAATTCTTCAGGCGGTAGGCTGCGCGGAAGCCGGACGCTACTTCGCCAAACATCCCAAGACTGCACAGAAAGCCGAAGGCGATTATCGCCAGTTTAAAGATGTCCAATTTCAAGGCGACGAAGTCACCTATGTCTCGCTCGGCGACGGCACCACCAGCGAAGGGGAATTCTGGGAAGCTCTGAACACCGCTTCGAATAAGCGCCTGCCGGTGATCTTTTGTGTCCAGGACAACGAGTACGCGATTTCCGTACCCGTCGAAGTGCAAACCTCGGGCGGAAATATTTCGCGCCTCGTCTCCGGCTTCCCGAATTTCCATTTCGAGGAGTTCGATGGCACCGATCCCGTCGTGTCCTATGCAGCGTTCAAGCGCGCAGTGGCGCATTGCCGCGCCGGCCACGGCCCCGCGTTCGTCCACGCCCATGTGATCCGTCCGTATTCCCATTCCCTTTCTGACGACGAGCGCCTCTACCGCCCTGACGCCGAGCGCCAGGCCGATGCCGCTCGCGACCCCGTGCCGCGCCTGCAAATGTTCCTGCTGCGTGAAGGGATTCTCGACGAAAAAGGCATCAACAAGATCGAGAAAGAAGTCGAAGAACAGATTCAGGCCGACGCCGACCGTGCCCTGGCCGCCCCGATACCGCAGCCCGACACGATTTACAACTTCGTATATTCGCCCGATCTCGATCCCACTTCGGCTGCGTTCGACACCGTTCCCGCATCTACCGCCCAAGAGACTGCCGCGGATGGCAAACGCTCCCCTGCCCCCGCCAAGACCATGGCCGACCTGATCACCTCAACCCTGCGCGATGAGATGCGCCGCGATGACCGCGTCATTATTTTTGGCGAAGACGTTGCCGACGCCAGCCGCGAAGAGTATCTCAAGCAAAAGTTGATCAAGGGCAAAGGCGGAGTCTTCAAACTCACCTCAGGGTTGCAGTCGGAGTTCGGCTCCGACCGCGTTTTCAATTCTCCGCTGGCGGAAGCGAACATCGTTGGCCGCGCCACCGGCATGGCCACTCGCGGATTGAAGCCCGTTGTCGAAATCCAGTTCTTCGATTACATCTGGCCCGCAATGATGCAGCTGCGCGACGAACTCCCCATCGTCCGCTGGCGCTCGAACAACGCCTTTTCGTCGCCGCTGGTGGTCCGGGTTGCGATCGGCGGCTATCTGACGGGCGGCGCGATTTACCACTCGCAGTGCGGCGAAAGTATTTTTACTCACACGCCTGGATTGCGTGTGGTGTTCCCTTCCAACGCGCTCGACGCCGCCGGACTGCTGCGCACGGCGATCCGCTGCGATGACCCGGTTTTATTTCTTGAGCACAAGCGCCTCTACCGCGAAACCTACGGCCGAGCGCCGAATCCCGGCCCGAACTACATGGTCCCCTTCGGCAAAGCGAAGATCGTCCAGCCCGGGAGCGACTTGACTGTCATTACTTATGGAGCCGTCGTTCCTCGCGCCCTGCAAGCCGCGCAGAAGCTGGAACGCGAGCATCACGTCAAAGTCGAACTGATCGACTTGCGTTGCCTGAATCCGTTTGATTGGGATGCGATTGCTGATTCGGTCAAGAAAACCAACCGCGCTTTGATCGCCTACGAAGATTCGCTAAGCTGGGGATACGGCGCCGAAATCGCCGCCCGCATCGCCGACAAACTCTTCCATCACCTCGATGCGCCCGTAAAACGCATCGCAGCCACCGACACTTTTGTCGCGTATCAGCCGATCCTGGAGGATGCGATCCTGCCGCAAGCGAGCGATTTGTTTCGAGCCATGAAAGAGCTGGCGGAGTTCTAGAACTTCCGGCTAACCCTTGAGCAAGAGAAGGTCTTTCGCCCGACCGCGAAATCCCTGATCGAATGTCACCAGCCTCAAACCAGACACGGCCGCAAATGCCAGGAGATACGAATCTGCCCATTCCTTGGGAGCGGGGATCCCTCGCCGGGAATGGGAGCGGAACGCCTGTTCCAGACCGGTTGGTTCTTCGAGGTAGGAGACCCGCAGATCGTCGAGCCAGCGGTCGTATATTTGCCAGGCTTCGGATTGGGTCATAACATCTGACCCCATGACCGCTGGAGTTGTGAGCAACCGCAGCAGGCTGATCTGCGTAATGCGGCAGAATCCGAGGCGTGAGTCTTCACCCAAACTAGAAAACCAACGCGCTGCGACCTGATGATGGATATGTCCCTCTGCCGTGAGAGCGATCCACACGTTCACATCAGGGAAAAGGAATGATCTCGAAGATCTTGGCATTGTCGAGCGCCATCTTCCCCGGCTGTTTGGACCGTACCAACGGCAGTTTCACCGGCCGGCCGGGCCGTCGTGATCGCAACTGCAATTCGACTTCGACGCCCCGCAGGATTAACTGCTTCACACTTCGCCCTTCCTCGGCCGCCTTACTTTTCAGGTCGCGATAGAGCGCATCGGGGATATCCACCGTGGTTCGCATGAAGCCATTGTGCCATATTTATGGTCGATAGTCGAGTGCATTTCCACGCGCAAAATTCGTTATCCTTTTTTCGTCGAGCGACCTCCCGACCTCTTCCCAAACGTCGCTCCCCACGGTCCGCCATCAAAACACACAAGCGCAAACGCCATCGCCGCGAGCCCCAGCGGAAATTCGTATCCTCCATTTCCCGTAAGCCCGTTCTTGAAATGGATCTTCCAGATCACGATGCCCATCTCGATCAGAAATGCGAGCGCGAAGCATCGCGTCCAGAGGCCAAGCACGATGGCGATTCCGCCAAAAAATTCCGTCCCGGCGGATAAATATGCCATCCAGCGCGGCAACCCGATCGAGCCCACGGATTCCATGTGATGATGAAACCCGCCAAACACCTTGTGGTACCCATGCGCAATCATGATTGCGCCGAGAACCAACCGTAGTACAAGCAGGGCAAAAGGCTGCAGACGATTCAGGGATTCCACACCCACCTCCAGAGTAGGAAGGGATAAAGTAGCAGAAAAGCGGGAGGCAGGTCTCAGGCGTTAGGTGTTAGGTCTCAGGAAAGTCAAAAGCAACGGAAGCAGGTCTCAGGTTTCAGGTGTTAGGTATCAGGAAGATCAAAAGCAACCCGAAAATGGTTAAGGGGTGCTGGTTTTCCTGACACCTGATACCTAAGACCTAACACCTCGCTCTGTGTTTTCCTAAGACCTGACACCTAACACCTGAGACCTGCTTCACCAGGTCGAATATGCCGTTCCGTCGCTGCCCACCTGATTCGAGCCGCTGTGGACACCGATGATGCCGCTGGCGTCCGTTTGGTCGAGTGACATGATTGCGCCATCCGCCGGCTCGGTCTGCCAGCTATCGGTGGTGCCGGTGATGTCTTCGGGAATCTCGTCGATATAGTGCGCCGTCTTCAAGTCTTCCAACCCCTGCGGCGCTTTCTGTTTGTCGAGAGTGTACTGAAAGATCAAGGCGTTCAGCGTCTCGAGATTCCGGCGAAGATTCTCCTCCCGCTTTCTGACAATAGCGTGGCTGTAGATGGGCATCGCCACCGACGTCAGGATCAGGATGATGCTGAGCACCACCATCATCTCGACCAGCGTAAATCCGCGCGCGGCTGTATTTCTGCGCTTCATTTATGTAGGAGTCTGAGTATGCGTCTCACCACCATCAGTGCTTCCAACTCGAATACGCCTCGCCGGTGCTTGACAGGTCATTCGATCCACTGTGAACGCTCCCAATCCCAGGCTGGTTCGGGTCCCACTGACTGTCCGGATCTTCCGGATCGGTCTGCCACGTGGTGTTGCTGCCCGTGATGTCGTCGGGAACGAACTTGATATATCCCGGCACTAAGTCTTCGAGCGCCTGCGGCGCATGTTTCTTGTCGAGCGAGTACTCTTCGATGGCCTTGTTGAGCGTGGCCAGATTCTGATGGAGCTTCGATTCCCTCGCGCGCACAATGCTTTGGTTGTACATCGGCAACGCGATCGACAGCAGAATCAGAATCATGCTGATGACCACCAGCATTTCGATCAGCGTGAAACCAAGCTGGTTTTGTTTTGGATTGCCGACCAGACGCGCCTTGGACCTGAATCTCATCTACCAATCCTTATACTTCGTGCCATCCAAAGCGGCTTGGTCCGACTTGCTGTAAACGTCGAATACGTTTTGCCCGCCCCACGAAGTGGAATCGGCATCGTCCTGCACCGAGCGCATGCCCCACTCCTGTTTGGTGATGGGGTCGACGGGAATCTTGCGAAGAAATTTCAGCTTTTTGCCGTTAACGTCGACGCCCGTGACCAGCGTGTCGAGGTCAGGAGGCCATCCCTCGCTGCCGAGCTTGATCTGGAACGCGCCGCGGTCCGCCGCATCTTTATAGCGATCGATGGCGTCGCGCATCATCCAAAGATCCTGCCGCAGTTCGTGCTCGCGTTCCCGGTAAACAACCGTCCGCGCCACCGGAAGCGCTGCCCCGACCAGAATCGCCAGGATGGTTGTGGCAACCATCAGTTCGATCAGGGTAAAACCACGTTCGCGTTTTCTCGCTAACTTCATGAGTCGTTCCAGTTCTCGGTTCTTCTCAGTTCTCTGAGACTCGTTACTGGATCGTTATCGCCGCCTGCGCTCCGCTCATCGGAATCGGCTGCATTGCGGGATCGCGCGCTCCACCGCGCGTAATCGTCAACGCCGACTGCCCAGGACTCTTTGCCATGAATGTCAGCGTCACCACCGCACCCTGTCCCGAAACGCCGCCTGCACCCGGAGGCCGCGTCGCCGTGACTTGCAATTTGCCCGCCGCGCCATCATCGCGATGGACCAGCGCTACCGCCTGCCCATCCTGCGACAAGAAGCCGCCATTCGACACGTTGACCACCGCCAACTGGTTCGGATCGTAGTTCACCTCCAGCGGCACCGAGTACACGTTCTGTCCGCCGGAAAGCATGATGTTCACCGTGAAGGTTGATCCCTTCGCCTGGGTCGCAGTCGCCGGATCGAACATGAAGGCTCCAGCTCCTGCACCCGCCGCAGGCTGTGCCATCGAATTCTGACCAGACTGATTCTGACCAGCTTGGGGAGCGGGTGGTGCCATCTGCGCCTGAGGAGCCGCTCCCTGTACCGCCGCAGCGGGAGCTGGCGCAGCCGTCTTCGGTGACGACCTTAACTGCAATGCATTCGCCGTGCCCACATCCAACATATCGGCGCCGGGATGAGAAAGATCAGGCCCGCGGACAATATGCGGAATCAGGACAAATACAATCTCGTTCTCGGCATGGTCGGTGTCGGTCTCCCCAAACAGATACTTGAGAATCGGAATCTGCGCCAGCCCCGGAATTCCCGTCAACGCTCGAGTCTGCGTGTCTTCCATCATGCCGCCAAGAAGGTTGACTTCCCCATCTTTCAGGCGGACTTCATTCTCGATCTTGCGCTGCCCGATCACCGGCTGGCTGATGCCGCCAATGCTTACGTACGAGGTTACGGCCGAAACGTCCATCGTCATCTTCAACGAAATTTCCCGGCCCGCATGCACTCGCGGCGTGATGTCGATATTCACGCCAACGTCAAGATATTGAAACTGCGTATTGACCAGCGGGTTGATGCCAACGCCGCCGATTCCGGGCTGAAACGATCCCGTCGCCACCGGCACGCGGTCGCCGATCTTCAATGTGGCCTTCTGCCCATCGAGTGCGCGAATCTGCGGGTTTTGAATGATCTTCGTATTGGTGTCGCTCAGCAAGGCGATCGCCGTAGCCTGCGGAATCGTCACCTGGAAGTCGGTCGCATTCAGGTTGGCGAGTGTGTTGAGGTTGATGCCACCGGTTGACGACGTTGTCGACGTGGTCGTCGTTGTGGTGGTCGTCGTCCCCGTTGTGCTGCTGATGTTCGGCTGCAACTGCACCGAAATGCTGGTTGGAGGGTTGATGCCAAGCTTGCGCGATTTGTCGCGGCTCACTTGCATCACCGCC
Source organism: Terriglobales bacterium (assembly GCA_035308395.1). Taxonomy (GTDB): domain Bacteria; phylum Acidobacteriota; class Terriglobia; order Terriglobales; family Acidobacteriaceae; genus Acidiflorens. Next base: position 30,395 of record DATGGT010000121.1, on the reverse strand, counting down.
ACTTCGATCAGAACTTCTGGCTTTGCCTTGTCGAGGTCGTCAACCAGTTTCTGCGCCAGTGCCACCTGGTCGGGAGTTCCCCGGACAACAATCGCTCCCTGCGAAGGTAGCTGCTGAATGCGGCTGACTTCGAGGATGGTACGCATCGCATTCACGACGTCCTGCAATTCGGTCGGCTGGGAAAGATTCGATAGATAAAAAGTTTTGATGACGTTTTGTTCCAGCTCTTTCCGCTTTGCGGGATTGTCTTGAGCGACAAAAATCGTGTTCGGCGTCACCGGACGCCAGAATGTCTTGGTCTCAAAAGAAATGATTTCGAGCGCTTCTTCAAGCGTGACACCGTTCAGCTCAATACGCACCTGGCGCGCGGTGTAGTCAGGATCGAACAGCACGTTGATACCGGCCAGCTTGCCCACCGTCTCGTAGATCACGTTGGATTTATCCGTGGCCTTCATGGTGATGGGCACATTCGAGATCGGCGCCAGTTCCACCGGACCCTGCGCCGATTCCAGGCGTTTGCGCAACGCATTCCCGCCCGGGCCCACTGCTTGCGGCTGCGGGTTCTGCTCCTCGTGCACCATCTGCTCGGTGCGCTTCAATTCCTGCTGCGCAATAAACGAAGACGGATCAGTCTCCAACGCCTTCTTGAACTGCTCCAGCGCCTCGTCGAGTTTGCCTGCATCCCGCAGAATCTGTCCGCGATGCACTTCCCCCGACGCCGCGAGGAAGCGGGTTCGCTCAAAAGCGGTCCGGTAGCGCAAGTCTTTAGGCTTCTGGTTGTAGGCTTGCTTGAAATATTCGAAGGCCTGCTCGTAGTTCTGCCGCGCCTCGGCATCCTGACCCTTGTCGTAAGCGGCCTTGGCCGAATCCACCGACTTCGCGGCAACAGGAAACCGCAGGCAAACTAGGAGCAGAACAAAAAGAGCCGGACCAATCAGGCGTCTCATCAAACAGTCCTCATAAAGATTTTTCTCCAGCCGGCTTTACCGGCCGCTTCGTTCCGGCAAATGACTTATTCAGACACACAAAAACCGTACCGGAGGGGTATCCCAGCGGCCAGCAGCGAGAAAAAGTACTCGAAAATCGGATTATAGCATCGCCTCTCTTGGCTCCCGAAGTAGTTGGAAGGGCAATGGTTACACTCGTAAGTACAGGCCCTTCAGGTCTCAGGTGTCAGGCCTCAGGAAAACCAAAGGCTCATTTTCCCTTCTGTTTTTCGATGCGAAGGCTCTTCCTGCGACCTGACACCTAGCACCTGAGACCTGACTCTGATACTTTCACTTTAGAATCATGGCCAAGCAGACCACCCACCAGATCCAGCCCAATCGCGAGAAAAATCCCCGCCGACAGCCCACCGCTTCGGGAGAAAAGGACGCCGCTGTCAACAGGAACGCCAGCCACAACTACTTCTTGCTCGAAAAATTCGAGGCCGGGGTCGTCCTGACCGGAACGGAAGTGAAATCGGTGCGCGGCGGTTCCAGTAACCTGAAGGACGCTTACGGGCTCATCAAAGACGGAGAACTCTGGCTTCTCAACTGCCACATTGGCCCCTATGACCATGGGAACTCGGCCAACCACGCCGCTCTACGCACCCGCAAGCTTCTGATCCACAAAGAAGAAATTCGCAAGCTCATCGGCAAGACCCAGCAAAAAGGCCTTACCCTGATCCCGACCCGAATGTATTTCAAGAACGGCAAGATCAAAGTCGAACTCGCCCTGGCCAAAGGCAAACAGCAATGGGATAAGCGGGAAACCGAACGCCGCCGCACCGCCGACAAAGAATCCCGAGAAGCCATCCGATCGAGAAAGCAAGCCTGAGGTTGCGTGGGCTTGGCCCATTTTTTTAGCTAGCAGCTTTCGGAAGAACTCCGATGTGCACCGGTTTTGGGAAGGGCCCGAGTTCCATTCGTGCCGTAACTCCCGCCGAATGGATAGCGGCTTCTAGCCGCTGGGGGATTGCTGCGCCGGGAACACACTTTTTCCGCAATTAGAAACCCCGGGTTGCCCCGGGGGTCCAACATGCTCGCCTACGAGCGTAGCGGATATAACGCAAAACTAGACGGAATACGGACCGGAGTCAATACAGCCCTAGGGACGGTGCTGGGCCAAGTTTCCTTTTCCACAGGGGGTGAAGTATGATTATGCCCCCAGTTAGAACCGTTCGAATACCCAGACCGCACTTAGGGTTCAGCAGCAGAGACATCCGATGACAGTTGCTATTGGTTTCAATTGCGCTGAGACGATCCTGATCGCAACGGATACGTACATCGTAACCCCGGGGGTGTCGAAACTTAACGGCTCTAAACTGTTTCGCAACGAGCCCGCAAACGGAGTCAATTCTGTGATTGCCACAGCGGGGCATTTTTCCTACGGCCGAATGGCAATGCAGCATCTACAGTGCGCACTTTCCGATCTGTCTGATGCCGGAATGCGAGAGATACGCGATGCCGTCGAGGCGGAACTTCTTGAGTTGCACCTGGATCACATCTACCGTCACCCAGATAGGGGAATGCCGAGTCTTACGGTTGAGCTACTGATCGCGGTATGGTCGCCCCGAGATAAAACGGCAGCGATTTATTGGACGGAAGACTCGGCTTTAGTCGAATTTCCAGGATACGCCTGCATTGGATGCGGCAGCACCTTGGCCCATTTCTTAGTCAAGCCTGTATATAGGCCGCGAATGAAGCAAGAGCTGATTCTGCCACTGGCGCTAGATGTTGTTGAGAGGGCTAAGGAATTTGTAGACGGAGTGGGCGGTTATACGGAATGGGTCACCCTCAGCCTCAGTGACGGACGATTGAGCAAAACTGAAAGGGTTAACGGGCCGCGGTCCTGATAGTGGCTTCTCTTTCGATTACAGAAGCCTGACGGGCTTCGGAAGCGATGCGCACAGTTCCTTAATAGTCAAATGAAATTGGGAGACGGCAGCCAAGGGGGTGACTAGTGGGACATGTAGAATTTGCGGTCCTATTGCTTCTAAATGTTTGGATACTTTGGCGTATTCCTCTGCGCAGAACCCAGGATTCCTACACGGCTCAACTGGACAATTACCTGATACGGATAGAACGCGGAATCAATGAATTGCTGACTAGGACTTCGCTTTCTTCCACCGGGCACGAGCGGCCCTAAGCGCCACCTTTGCTACGCTCTGCCTTGGTGATGGTCTTGAGACGGCGCTTACCGCCCACGTGACCATCTTTACAGCCTCGTGTAGCCATGTACCGGAGAGATTCGCTGGCGACCCAATACCGTAGGGATATCTCCAAAGTTACCCCGAGGCCATTTTCAACTGTCGCGAACAGCTCGGCAGTGTGCAAGTCGTTGCATGTACCGGCCTCGACTACCTCGCAATTTCCCCGTCTTTTGTATCCCTTCCAATGGAACCCGCCGTGCACCTTGCTTGCTTGGAAATCCTTGCATTGGTGATTATTTCCGCAAGAGAGAAATCGGCTATACTACGCGGATTCGTAACCTTCCCCGGTCTCCGCGAACGACCTGCAGAGACGAAGACTAAAGATAAGGTCATCGACCCCGGTTCTCGGCTACAACTAGGTTCTGGATTGAAGCGCACATGAACATGACCCGTTCACTCTCGCACGCGACCACTGTCGCCGCAGCCTGCTCCGTCCTTTGTGCCGCTGTCGTTGCCCCCGCCCAGCAGAAAATCCAGCGCAGCGTGCTCGTGCTCAGCGAGGTCAAGCATGACGTCTCCGCCCCGCTCGCCGAGCTCGATCGAATGACGCCCGCCCCCCTTCACCGCTTCACTCCCCGCATGTTGCAGATTCTCCCAACTGGGCCGGCGACCAGCACCGGACTTTCACCAGAATCCGCCGCTCCCGACGTTGCTTTGCAAGCGGCGGCTCTGCCTCCCGTGGCCGCCAACATCGGATTAAACATGGACGGCCTGGGTCAGGGACAATACGGCTTTCTTCTCGATTTTGCCCCACCTGACAGCAACGGCGCCGTCGGCGCCACGCAATACGTGCAGTGGGTTAACGCCGAGTTCGCCGTATTCGACAAAGTCACCGGCACGCTGCTCGCCGGGCCAACGCCCGGAAACGCGCTCTGGACCGGCTTCGGCGGTGTTTGCGAACAGGACAACGATGGCGACCCCATCGTCCAATACGACAAGATCGCCAACGTCTGGGTCATGACTCAGTTTTCGCTTTCCCAGCTTCCCTATACGCAATGCGTCGCCGTCTCGACCACTAGCGACGCGACCGGCACTTATAACCGTTATGCCTTTTCGTTTGGCAACACCGATTTTTCGGATTATCCAAAACTCGGCGTCTGGCCTGACGCTTATTACATGTCGTTTAACACTTTCGTTGACGGCAGCACCTTCATTGGCGCGAACGCCTGCGCTCTCGACCGAAACGCCATGCTCGCGGGAAATCCTGCGCAGATTATCTGCTTCCAGCAACCGACGACCGTTGCCAGCCTCCTACCCTCCGACATGGACGGCACGATCCAACCCGCCACAGGCGAACCCGCTTTCTTCATGAACTTCGGAAAGAATGTGCTCCAGTTGTGGACCTTCCACGTCGACTTCACGACTCCCGCGAACTCGACTTTTACTGGGCCGACCGTTCTTCCCGTCGCCACATTCACCGCGCGCTGCTTCCGTTTCTGTGTCCCGCAGCCCGGCACGACTCAAACCCTTGACGCCCTCGGTGACCGGCCGATGTACCGCCTCGCCTATCGCCAATTTCCGGACGGAACCGAGTCGCTCGTTTTCAACCATTCCATCTCGAGCGGCCTGCGCTGGTACGAGATCCGCGATCCCGCCGGGACGCCAACGATATTTCAGCAAGGCACCTTCGCTCCCGACAAGAACATTCGCTGGATGGGCAGCATCGCCATGGACCAGTCCGGCGACATGGCCGTGGGCTACAGCGTGTCGAGCAAAACGGTCTTTCCTTCGGTTTACTTCACGGGACGCGTGCCCTCGGACACTGCCGGCAACATGGAGGGCGAGCAGCTCCTTGTCACCGGCAACGGCTCCCAGACTGGCAATCTCAGCCGCTGGGGCGATTACAGTGCCATGACCATCGATCCGACCGATGACTGCACTTTCTGGTATACGCAGGAATACATACAGTCCGACGGCAGCTTTAACTGGAATACTCGCATTGCCACCATCAACTTTCCCAGTTGCGGAGGCCAGAGCGGCGCGGTCGCCTCTCTTTCGGCGAGCAAGCTTGCGTTCCCCAAGACGCCCATCGGCCAGACCTCCAGCCTGCCCATCACGCTCACGAACACCGGAACCGGCACGCTGAACCTCTCGAGCTTGGCCATCACCGGAGATTACGCCGTTCAGTCCAACACCTGCGGAACTCAAGTCGTCGCCGGCGCCAATTGCGCCATCACCGTCGCATTCACGCCGACGCTAAAAGGTTCGCGCACGGGCATTCTGCAACTCACCGACAATGCTCCCAACAATCCGCAGAAAGTCACTTTGACCGGCACCGGCGTCTCCATCGCACTCTCGCCAACCACTTTGAATTTCGGGAACGAGCCCGTCGGCCAGAGCACTCCGCCGCAGACCGTAACCATCACAAACGTGAGCACGGCCTCCGTGACTTTCACCGGCATTACCGTCACTGGCCAGCCGACCGACTTTCCCATGTCGAACAACACCTGCGGCAGCACAATCGCCGCGCAGACCGCCTGCTCCGTTGACATCTCCTTCACCCCGACTAAGAAAGGCAAGCGAACCGCCAAGCTGTCGGTAGCCAACAACGGCGGCGGTGCCGCTCTCGCCACCCTCAACGGCACCGGGCAGTAGTTCTTTCTCCAAGTCGACAAGTTGTCGCCATTGGTCTCCGCGATTGAATGTCCCACGGTCATTCCTCCTCCGAACAAAACATTACTTCCAGCAACCGTCCCCAGTTGCGCGTCCCCCCTTTTTCCGTGGATACTTAAAGACACCCCAACATGAACACAAACCTATCCTCCTCCACTCCGTCTCAAGTTGAAACCGAATGCCTGGTAGTCGTTACGCTCGACCGCAATGGCAAAGACAAAGACAAAAGTAAAGACAAAGAAAAAACTGCGCCAACCGTCGAAACCAGTGACGCAGCCGTGCGCGACGCCGCGAAAGACGTAATCGCCAGCGGAGAAGTTACCGGCAAAGCGCTCGAAATCACGCTACTGCACAATCCCACCGGCCTCAAAGCGAAACGTTTGTTACTTATCGGCGGCGGCTCGGCCAAAACATTTTCGTCCGCCGATTTGCGCAAGATCGCGGGCACTGCTGTACGCACCCTGAAGCCGAAGAATGTCCACAATTTCGCCCTGGTTGCCCCGGAGACCGCGATTCCGGCGGCCGACGCCGTCCGCGCCGTCGTCGAGGGCGCGATCATCGGCGACTTCGATCCCGGCTACTACAAGAGCGATCGCACTAATAAGGACGGGAACAAAGACAAGAAGAAGGAGCAGAAGATCGACTCCGTCACCATCATCGTCAGTGGCGACACGAAATCCGCAGAAAGCGCCTTGCAGACCGGACGCATCGTCGCCGAGTCGCAGAATTTTACCCGCGACCTGGTCAATGAGCCTTCCAACCGCATGACCCCGACCATGATGGCCGAGCGCGCCAAAAAAATGGCCGCCGAAGTCGGCCTGGCCTGCGAAGCCTATGGTCCCGACAAAATCAAAGAACTGAAAATGGGTGCGTTCTGGGGAGTGGCCCAGGGTTCCGACGAACCTCCCGCGCTCATCGTCCTGCGCTACGATCCCGCCGGCGCTACAAAAGATGTGCACCTCGGCCTCGTCGGCAAAGGCGTCACCTTCGACACCGGCGGCATCTCGATTAAACCCGCTGATGGCATGGAGAAAATGAAATACGACATGGCCGGCGCCGCCACCATGATGGGAGCGATGCGCGCCATCGCGCTGCTCAAGCCGAAAGTGAAAGTCACCGCCGTCATCTGCGCCACCGAGAACATGCCCTCCGGCAAAGCGCAAAAGCCCGGAGACGTGCAGATCGCGATGTCCGGCAAGTCGATCGAAATCATCAACACCGACGCCGAAGGCCGCCTCATTCTCGCCGACGGACTCGCCTATGCCCGCCAACTCGGCTGCACACACCTGGTCGACGCCGCAACTCTCACCGGCGCGGTCGTCGTTGCTCTGGGCTATATCAACGCCGGAATCTTCGCCAGCACCGATGAAATGTACGATCGTTACGCCAAGGCGCTGAATCAGACCGACGAAAAAATGTGGCGTCTGCCGCTCGACGACGAATACAAAGACCTCCTCAAGTCGAATATCGCCGACATGGTCAACGCCGGCAGCCGCTGGGGAGGCGCCATCTTCGCCGCCATGTTCCTAAAAGAATTCGCCGAAGATACTCCCTGGATCCACCTCGACATCGCCGGCACCGCCTGGATGGAAGACAACAAACCCTGGATCGCCAAAGGCCCGTCAGGAATTGCGCTGCGGAGTCTGGTGGAATTTGTGAAAGGCTGGGGCGCGTAGAGGTTCGTCTGGGGACGGGCGCCCTCGCCCGTCCAAGCCGAGCGAAACTCGGCTACTGCTTGGATCGCCGCGTTTTCTTTCTTCTCCGCTTCTTCTGCTGAACTGGCGGCCTTCGGCCTTCACCGTTAGGTCCTGTCTCAAAACCTCGCCGCGAAGACAAATCCGCCGGCCCCGACATTATTCCCGCGTACTTCATGAATTTTGGAATGGAGCTTTTCTTCTTCGTCGCCATCGCCCTGAATCCTTTTGCGTCTCAGGCTCTATCTCAGCCTTATCGGCGGATTCCAACAATCGTTTGAATTGTCATCCCGAGCGGAGCGAGGGATCCGCAGTTCGCTTCGAGCAGAAGTTGCTGTCAACGCGATGTTTCAGCAACTATGTCGAAGGCTTAACCATCATTGCAGCACTCGCGGCTGCTTTATTCGCCATCTTCGATTCATCCACTCCACGAAGTGAAGCATCAGAAAGAAAACAACAAACCAAGCCACAGCGAAGAGCGACGCACACAAATAGAACGTCAGCTGCGTCTCCGAAGCTGATATGGTGTCGGCAAGGTGCCAAACGCCGCCGACCACGCACGAGAGAGAGAACAAGCGAAAAGCGATCCTCGCGCGCTGAGTGTAGGGTGGTGCAGATCGGACCACCCAGAATTTGATGAACCTGTTGTAGTCAATGCTGGCCCAGACGAAGACTGCGATCGCGAACACTGCAAAACCGAAGCTCATCCTTGCCATTGCTGGGTCAGCCATTTGGGAAGACTGTCGTAGAATGCTTGCCTTTTCCGGCATTGTCTTACAGACAGTTTGACGCCTCAATACTCCCACCATTTTGGACAACTGTCGAGAACATGATTTAACGACAGCTATCTGCTAAATCGCCACGCAAACTCACGTCAACTTCAACCAAATGTTGCCGTGCGCGTGGGGTTCCAGCTTCGGAGGAAAGGCGCGAAGAATAAATCCTTGAACGATGAAAGCCGCTGCCAATCCGAAGGGCCATCCGATCAAAAGCCAACCGGGGCCTTGTTTCATGTAGCCGTAGGCTATCGTTCCAAACAACACGCCTTCTGAAGCAATGAACAGAATCGCTCGGTAGTACGTTGGAAAACCGAGCGGCACTCTGCATCGAGGACATGTCCGAACGGATCGGGAGTAGTGGCGGTACGCGAAGCGGAACTGACACATCGGGCATGTGAGAGGCCGCCCTATGCTCATCACCTTTTGTCTCAGCTCGAGCCGCCGCTCAGTAGTCAAGATTCACCTCGGTGCAGCAGCAAAGCATATCGTCGAATGAACAGGGAATGGAAGTCAGTTTGTTTCAACCAGCGATCGCACTATCTACCCCGGCTCTTCATTCCTAGAAATCTGCGGTTCGACGCTTCCGCTTCGCGATCGCCCTGAATCCTTTTTGCGTCGCAGGCTCTGTCTTAGCCTTATCGGTGGATTCTAAGAACCGTCTGAATTGTCATCCCGAGCGCAGCGAGGGATCCGCAGTTCGCTTTTCAGCAGTGGTTGGTGTAAACGCGGTGTTACAACAACCGTCGCTAGGCGGATGGTGTTTGCCTATTCTCTTCGCCAAAGTACATTTCGTAGAAGTCCCACATGCGCTTGCCAAAGAAGTATCCAGCGAGGGGCCAGATGAGCAAGTTTATGGCAATCTCGCTAACGTAATAAACCGTCTGGTGCTGGAACGGGTGTCCGATCAGACTTTGCGCGGTCATTGCGATGAACATAAATCCGCCCCACCCCAACACTCCAATGCGCAGCACGAAGCTCTTCTTCCCTTTAGCCTTCGTTTTCTGCCAAAGCTGCTTTGCCGTCTCAGATGGTGGCTTGAGCTTCGAACAGTACCACCGCAATAAACTCATGGATGACATTCTTGATCAGGGCTTGGCGGTTTTCAAGCCAATTGCCGAAACCAAGCGATTGCACTATCGACAGCTCTTCACGTCCGAGAAATCCCGCCCGACACTTCCCTTCGCCAACGATCTGAATCCTTCGCGCCTCAGGCCCTATCATAGACTTTAGAAGCTTCACACATGGATCTCCCCCAGAAAATCCGCAGCCTGCCGACTTCCCCCGGCGTCTACCTCTACAAGAACGCCGAGGGCGAGGTCATCTACGTCGGCAAGGCCAAGAACCTGCGCTCCCGCGTCTCTTCTTATTTCCACGAAGGCCGCTGGGAAGACGCGAAGACCGGCACGCTCGTCCGCGAAGCTGTCGACGTCGATTACATTGTCGTCGCCAACAACCGCGAAGCGCTCGCCCTTGAAAACAATCTCATCAAGCAGAAAAAGCCGCGCTTCAACATCCTGCTGCGCGACGACAAAACTTATCCTTATGTAAAGCTGACCATGGCCGAACGCTACCCGCGCGTCTACGTCACGCGCCGCCTGCGCAAAGACGGCAGCCTTTACTACGGCCCATACTTCCCCACCAACCTCGCGTATCGCATCGTCGATCTCATCCATCGCCACTTCATGGTGCCATCGTGCAAGGTGGACCTGACGCGCTACCATCCGCGTCCCTGCCTCCAGTACTACATCAAGCGATGCCTCGGCCCCTGCGTCAAAGATCTGACCACGCCTGAGATCTACTCCGAGGCCGTCCGCGACGTGAAGCTCCTTTTGGAAGGCCGTCAGACCGATCTTGTGAAATCGCTCCGCGAGCGCATGGCCGAGGCCTCAGACGCGCAGGAGTTCGAACGCGCCGCTCGCTACCGCGACCTCATCTCGACCGTCGAACAATTGCAGGAGAAGCAGCGCATTGCCAGCGTCGAAGGCGACGACGCCGACGTTTTCGGATATCACTACGAAAATCAGATGCTAGCCGTAAATCTCTTCCACATGCGCGGTGGAAAAGTCCTCGACCGCCGCGAATTTTTCTGGGAAGACTTGCCCGATTTTGCTTTGAACCCAGACGCACAAGAAGAAAATGCGAGCGGCAGCGGCAGCAGTGCCGGGAGTAGCAGCGACGATACTTTCCATCCCGCGGAATTTTTCTCCGCCTTGTTGAAGCAACTCTACCTGGCGCAGCCCTATGTCCCGAGAAACATCTACGTCCCCGTCAATTTCGAAGACCGCGAAGAACTCGAGGAAGCCCTCAGCGAGCAGCTCGCCGACGAAGGCGGACGAGCCTCGCGCGTCCACATCGACGTCCCGCAGCGCGGAGAAAAGCGCGAACTCATCGATCTTGCCGGCACCAACGCCAAGCAGTCCTATGACCAGCGTTTCCGCGTCCTGAAGCCGAACGCCCGAGCGATTCAAGAAGCTCTACAAGACGCGCTGGCTCTGCCCGAACGGCCGAAGCGGATCGAGTGTTTCGACATCAGCCACATTCAGGGAGCGGAGACGGTCGCCTCCATGGTCGTCTGGGAAGATGGCGCGATGAAAAAATCCGATTATCGTAAGTTCATCATCAAGACCGTCGAAGGCGTCGACGATTTCGCTTCCATGCGCGAAGTCGTCACCCGCAGATATAAACGCCTCAGCGAAGAAAAGAAGCTCACCGTTGGGGACACGCCGAAATCAAACATGCCGAGCCTCATCCTGATCGATGGCGGCCTCGGGCAACTCCACGCCGCGGCTCAGGCGCTCGATGCTCTCGAGATCATCAACCAGCCACTCGCGGCGATCGCGAAGAGAGAAGAAATTATTTACGTCTACGGACAGGAAGATGATCCCATCGTGCTCGACCATCATTCTCCGGTCCTGCATCTGGTGCAGCAGATCCGTGACGAGGCTCATCGCTTCGCCGTGACTTTCCATCGCAAGCGCCGCCAGATTCGCGACCGCGCCACCGAGTTACGCGAAATTCCGGGAGTCGGCGAATCCACAACAAGACGCTTGCTCGAACACTTCGGCAGCCTGCAAGCCGTGAAGCAAGCCGACGTAGCCGCGTTATCCGCGGTGGTGACAAAGTCACAGGCCGAAGCAATTCTCGAACATTTCCGCAAGGCCGCCGTCAGCTCCTAACCTTTCTTGCTCACTGCACTCTCGCTCAATGCGCGAAATCGTATGGTCTGTCCAACCATGAGTCGGCCAATGCGAGTGACCGCGCCATAGATGCCCGCCATGTTCTGGTTTCGACGAACGACGGCCTTCAGCACTGCCGACGTCGGTCTCGCAGTGTCTGGATCGAGGTTCACCATCGCGCAGCGAACATCGCGTGTCGTGACCGCGATGGCGGGGCCATCATCTTCCTCGCTGTCCTTATCGCTGAAGGCGAGTACTCCGCCCACCCACTCGTCCTCCTGAAATGGAGCCGGTCGCACCAAACGAACCAGAATATTCGGACGAAATCGCCGCACGTCCGGATTCACTCCTGCGAGTCGCCCTATCTCCGAAACCGTATCCGAGGCGATCACCGAGATGCACGCATCATCAAAGACGCCATGCTTCATCTGCATCATCTCCACGGGAGCACCGTGCCGGCGCCCGATTTCTGCGGCAAGCTCTTCCCCGAAAACTGGCATCTCTTCGCCGTCCGGCGTGCGAACGTGCGTCGGTAGATGCAGCTGAATATCTCCCTCTGCCTGAGGATGAGGATGAGGAGCGCTGCCTTCACGGCGCAGCGGAGCGTACCGGATCATGTCGGGAAACTTGCTTGCCGTCAGCCACGGGAATCCGCCGCGATCATCCAGCCGTCGCATCGCTAGTCGTCTGTCGCCCTCGATGCCGTGCCAGCCCAATTCCACAGCATCGAGCCGTTCGCCGCCCATCGACTTCACGGGATAACGGAAGATCGCTTCCACATGCCCGATTTCATATCCCACTTTTTCGTGCATGCAACATGCTAGCTCTGCGTTCGCACGCCATCACCACGCTACCCATTGAAGATCGCGAATTCGCATTAAGTCGCTTATCTTCTTCAATGGCCGGAGTCCTCCGGGCCGACCGGTTTCGGTTTCGAGGCCAGACTGGTTATTACGGGCGTACCCTGCAAGTCGCGCGCGTTCGATGCGCACGCCAGTCAGGATTTCTTCTTGGTTGGTTTGGCCTTCGCTGATTTAGCCTTCGCGGGTTTCGCCTTTAGGGTCTTGGCATATTCGTAACTCGCCGTCAGATGCGCCCGCAGCTCTTTCGTGTTTTTCAGCAACGCATCCGGAACCGTTACATATTCCTTCATCACCGCACCGTATGCCTCAAAGAGCTTCGTCTTGTGCTTCTTCAGAAATTCTTCACGCACCCCATCAGGGAGCCGGATCGCCAGCGTCTGCGATTGATGCAACAGGGTAAACATGTTGCCATTGATCGCCGTATAAGGATTGGCCGCACCCTTGCGCTCAATCTCCGGGATCGTCGCAATGAGTTGCTCGTACAGCTCTACATTCCCGGAAACGATCGTTTTCTTCTTTGAAGTGCTCATGTTTGAGGGACTCATGGTGTCTCGCAGCGCCAAATGGCAAAATCAAAATTGCAGCATGAGAATACATCAAACTTTAAAGATAGAGTTTTTTCCAGTTCCCACCCGCACGCCGTTCGCAGTAGGCTGTAGGCAGTTATCCGTTGTCCGCCATTAATGTCCTTATTCGGCCACAAAAAGCCAGCTCCCCAAATCGTCACCAGCGGACGATTCGAACTCGAGCGCGACGGCCACGTCGCCACTCTCGACTACACCGTCGCCGGCCAGGTGCTCGCTCTGGTTCACACGGAAATTCCCCAAGCACTTCGCGGCAGCGGAGTCGCCTCGACCCTCGCCAAGACGGCGCTCGACTGGGGTCGCGAACACCACATGAAAGTCGATGTCGTCTGTCCCTTCGTCGCCGCGTTTCTGGAATCGCATCCTGAATATTCCGACATGGTGCTACGCTGATTGTCTTATGCTTCCGCCAGCGCGCTCCTTGAGAATTCTGTTGGTCTTGCTTGTCACCTGCTGTCTGTCATCCCGCTTGCTGCCGGATTCCGCGCCCGCTCCCGACGCCCAGACGCGAGTCGCTCAGCTCGAACAAATCTACGCCGACGCCGTAGACGCCATCGGCGTAATCTCCACGATCGACTCCGGCCTGTTCTCAACCTATCGCGAAAAAGACCGCGCAGCCTGGAAGCGTCTCTACACCGAGAAGCGCGCCCAACTGGTGGCAGGATTGTCGACGCTGCCAACCGAAGACCTCTCGCCGAGTCTTTCCCAGGCAGACGCTCGCGTTGTTGGCATCATGCGCAATGCTCTGCAATCGACTTTGCCCGAAGATCCAAACGCATCGAGCGGAGCCATCGGACCTCCGTCAGGAAGCTGCAAGAACGCCTCGCGCAAAGATCTGGACGCGGCCGCTCTGCAACACGCTTTGTATTCCTGCTTCGGAGAGGTCGGCAACAACCTTTCTTTCGAAGGCAAGCGCGTGACTCGCGACTCCGCCATCGCGATGCTCGGGCAAATCGATGATCCGCAGCGCCGCAAAGCTCTCTTCCTCGCCTTCGTGCCGCTCTGGGAAACGATTAACGGAAAAGACGAGCCGGACAGTCCTTATCGCCGCCGAATAAAATTCGCCGCTGCCCACGATTTAACGATTCATGCTTCTCCGATCGATGCCGCCGCCAAAGATCTCGGTCTCACCACCGACGAGGTCGAGCAATGGCTGGAGAAAATCCTAGACACATGGCGTCAAGTTACTCCCAATCAGCCCGTTGAACCATGGGACTACCGCTACGTCGCTGGAGGAGGAGATCGAGGAGCTGATCGCGCCCTGGCCAGCACCCTGTCGCCCGAGTCGATGCTCGCGATGAACTATGCCTACTATCACGATCTCGGCGCAGACTTAAAGAATCTTGGCATCCTCTATGACCTGGAACCGCGGCCCGGCAAAGCGCCGATTACCTACACCGACTACGTCACCATGGGCAGAATCGAGAATGGGGCATGGCAACCGACGGTTTCAAGAGTGTCCGCGAGTTTTGGCCAGAGCGGTCTCTATGTCCTCAACATGCTCGTCCATGAAAACGGACACGCCGTGCATTACGAGGCCATCCACAATCGCCCGGCATTCATGGATATTGGTGACGACTTTTTCTGCGAGGCGTTTGCCGACGTGACCTCGTGGAACGTTTACGATCCGGCGTGGCAGCGCAAGTATATGGGCCGTGAGGTCTCAGAATCCGCCGGCCTCCGCAGCCAATATACGATGGTGACGCTTGAAGCGACCTGGGCGCTTTTTGAGTTGCGCATGCTGCATCATCCCGAGGCCGATCCCAACCTCGTCTGGACCGAAATCACCAGCCACTCTCTGCACATCATTCCGCACCCGGAGTATTCCTGGTGGGCTCAGCGCGTGCAACTGGTCGACACTCCCGGATTCATGATCAATTACGGTCTCGGCGCGGTCGTCACCGCCGAACTTCGCCAGCATATTCGTCAACAGATCGGCCCGTTCAACACCGGGAATCCTCAATGGTATCCCTTCGTTTCGAGCCATCTTCTGCAGTATGGAACGGAACGGGAGACTCTCGGCCTGCTGCGCGATTTTCTCGGCCGTCCCGTCTCGCCGGATGCGCTGGTGAACGACATCCGCCGGCTTTCGCCAGTTCCCCATTAAGCTGCGCCGCGCCAGCGGAATCAGCGGCCTCAGCGGCCATCCGCCGTAAGCTTCGTCGCCAGAAACGATTTCACGACGATCTGATTCGGCTGCATGCCGACAGGAATGATCGTCATCAGAGAATATTCGGAAGGTTCGAGTTTCTTATTCGGCGTGCGTTTCTGAATTACGGCGAGGTCTCCGGAACCGGAATCGAGCACCAGCAAATAGTTCTGGCTCTGCGACAGCGCCAGCGCGTCAGGATGCGTCCCCACCGGGAGATAGGCGATCACTTTGCCCACGTCGATGTCGTAGACGGCGATGTTATTCGATCCGAAGTTAGAGACATACAAGCGCGAGTTATCCAGCGTTACCACGCCCCGTGTAGGTTGCTCCCCGATCAGGAAACTTCCTGAAACTTCGTTACCAGTAGTCTCGATGATGGAAATCGTTCCCGCTTCAAAGTTGAAAGCGGCCAACTCTCCGCCATCCGGTTTGAGGGCTAGACTCACCGGCGACTTTCCCACATCGAGCAGCGCGAGCAGTTTGTCGGGCTGGTTTCCATTTTGCGCGGCATTCTTCAGAGCAATACTTGCGACCTGGCCTGATCCCGAGCAGGAGACAAACGCCTTACTCGAATCCGGCAGAATGGCGATGTCCTCGGGATGAATACAAATATTGATGGCCGCGCGCACCGCAAGGCGCTCGGTGTCGATGATCGAAACAGAGTTGTCGGCGCGATTGCTGACGACAACAGTCGACCCGTCCGGCGAAACCCGCGCCAGCCCAGGACTTGCGCCAACATGCAGCGTGGCAGCGACGACGCGCCGGTCAAGATCGAGAACCGAAACATTATCCGATCCAGAATTGGCGACGTAGGCGCGGTGTCCGTCGGGCGCGACATCGATGAAGTAAGGTCGCCCGAACACGCCGATGGTGGCGACGACTTTATTCTGCTCGGCGTCAATCACGCTGATGTTCGACGATGCCGTATTTACAACATAAACTTCATTACGTTTCGGATTGGCGGCAATGCCGGTAGGTTCGCTCCCGACTTGCAGCGTACGAACTGGCCGAAAGCTCCGCAGGTCGATGACCGTAACCGTATTGCTCTTGCCATTGGTGATGTATGCGTACTCGCGATAAAGCGGACCGTAAGACGGAAGGGTGCGCTCGTGGAAGTAATACCAGCCGGCCGCCACGATCAGCGGGATGAGAACCGCGATGAAAAGACCTTTTCGCAAGAACGAAGGAGCCTCGCTCAGAGGTTGAGGGTATCAGAAATAAAATTACTAGAGATGGAATGATACTTCGACAAGGATCAGAACGGCGACTGGCTTGCCGTCTTTCATTGCGGGAGCAAATTTCCACTTTTTTACAGCATTTATGGCTGACTCATCGAGATCGGCACTGAGTGACCGGTAAACTCTGACGTCGCGTGGCAGACCGTCGGATCCGACCACCAGCTTGAGTACCACTGTCCCTTGCTGGCGTTCTTTGAGCGCCCTGTCCGTGTACTCGGGCTCCGGGTGATGAATCGGGTGGGGTGCCGTAACACCTCTCCCTACGGCACGGTAGACTTGCTGAGGAACAGCGGTGGCCGAGTCATCGTAGCCGAGACTGGGAATCGAAGGGTCCGGAAACGTCGGCGGTGCGGAAACCATGTCGGCCAACGGCAAGACGGGAGGGACGTCGTCGCCCTCAGGGACCCGCGGTTTGTCTTGCTTTACCTTGAGCACGCTCGGACGCAAAACGCGATGGGACGAGTCGGATCCTGACAGAACGGAAAGTGTCGAATCGGGGGCAGCCGGGGTTCCCGTTTGTCCAGCGGCAGCAACAACCGCGACGAAGAAAAGCAACGCCGCTCCAAGACTTCGAGTCATCCATGTTATCGACAGATGCATAGTCGACTAACTGACTACAGCCGCAGTCTCACGCGATGGTACCGTACGCTCCAGCACCGCCGCAATCTGCCGCACTTGCACCATCAGCGCGTCAAACTGATCGGGATAGAGCGATTGCATTCCGTCCGACAAAGCGCGGTCAGGATCGTGATGCACTTCGACGATCAGGCCGTCGGCTCCTACAGCCACTGCCGCGCGTGATAGCGGAGTAACTTTGTTGCGCTTGCCGGTGCCGTGGCTCGGGTCGACGACGATCGGCAGATGACTCAATCGCTGCACCGCCGGCACGATACTCAAATCGAGCGTATTGCGAGTGTGGTCGGCAAAAGTACGCACTCCGCGCTCGCAGAGAACGATGTTGTAATTGCCTTCGCTCATGATGTATTCGGCGGCCATCAGGAATTCTTCGAGCGTTGCCGAGATGCCGCGCTTCAGCAGGACTGGTTTGCGCGCTCGTCCAGCGCGCTTCAGCAGTGAAAAATTCTGCATGTTGCGCGCGCCAATCTGAATCATATCCGCGTATTGGTCAACCAGATCAAGCGACTCGTAATCGACAGCTTCGGTAACAATCAGCAATCCGAACTGGTCGCGGATCTCGGCCATGATCTTCAGGCCCTCTTCGCCGAGACCCTGGAAAGAATAAGGAGACGTGCGCGGCTTATACGCTCCTCCGCGGAAGAACTGTGCACCGGCGAGAGCCACACGTTCGGCTACAGCGAAAGCCTGATCGCGGCTCTCGATGCCGCACGGCCCCGCCATGATCACCAGATCTTTGCCGCCTACAGTGACTGGTCGAGAGTGCGCGTTCGCTGCCGCGAATTTGATGACGGAATTGTCCGGCTTTGTATCGCGGCTAACCAGCTTATAAGGCTTCGAAACCCGGATAACTTCCTGCACGCCCGGCATCTCTTCGAGCGAGCCCGACTCGACTTCACCTTTGTTGCCGGTGATACCAATGGCGGTCCGTTGCGCGCCCGGCATGGAATGCGCGCGATATCCGAGCGACTCGATTTTCTGGCAAACGGCGCGGACCTCATCTTCGGTGGCCTGCGCCCGCATTACGACAAGCATTGAGAAACTCCCGCATTCAGTGTAGCTTCACACGGAGAGCTTGGGCAAACCGTCCGCATCCGCGCTCGCTTAACTACCCGTTGTAAAATATAGGATTACCGTCACCGCACTATCGTTATCTATACCTATGCCACAGGAAGACAAACCCGCCCGCGATCGCGTCCAAGAACCCCGCGAAGAGCGCTACGACGCGCAGCGCATCGAACAAAAATGGGGAGAGCGATGGCTCAGCGATCCATCGCTCTACGCCGCCGAGGCCCATCCCACTAAGCCGAAGTATTACGTCCTGGAAATGCTCCCTTATCCTTCGGGCGCGCTTCACATGGGCCACGTGCGCAACTACGCCATCGGCGACGCCCTCGCACGTTATATGTGGATGAACGGCTACAACGTGCTTCATCCCATGGGATGGGATTCGTTCGGCTTGCCGGCGGAGAATGCGGCGATCAAGAACAACACTCCTCCAAAGCAATGGACGCTTTCAAATATCGCGGCCATGAAGGCGCAGATGAAGCGCCTCGGCTTTGCCTACGACTGGTCGCGCGAAGTCACGACTTGCCTGCCCGATTACTACCGGTGGAACCAGTGGTTCTTCCTGAAGTTCTACGAGGCCGGGTTGGCCTATCGCAAGAGCAGCCGGGTGAACTGGTGTCCGCAATGCGCGACCGTGCTGGCCAACGAGCAGGTTGTCGGCGGCATGTGCTGGCGTCATGAAGATCAACTGGTCGAGCAGCGCGAATTGGAACAGTGGTTCTTGCGCATTACAAAATATGCCGACGAATTGCTGCGCGATTTGCAGAAACTCGACGGCTGGCCTGAAAAAGTCCGCGTCATGCAGCAGAACTGGATCGGACGCAGCCAAGGCACGCTCGTCGACTTCGATCTGGGTGGGACGGTCGGCCCCGCGGGATCGACCATCACGATCTTCACCACCCGCGTCGATACGATTTTTGGCGCGACCTCATTGCAGTTGGCGCCGCAGCATCCGATCGTTTGCGACCTCATCGAGCGCAACGCCGAACTGCGCGCACAAGTCGAAGAGCTGATTGCTGAGCAACGTCGCGCGAAAGAAGCGGGAGACATTGGCGCCATCGAAAAGCATGGCGTCTTCACCGGACGCTACGCGAAGAATCCTTTCAACGGCGAAGCCGTGCCAGTCTGGGTCGCGAACTACATTTTGATGGATTACGGCACCGGCGCAATCATGAGCGTGCCTGCGCACGACGAACGCGATTTCGAATTCGCCAAGAAGTATGGACTCGAACTGCGCGTCGTGATCCTGCCACAGTCGAGCGATCCCGAAGAAACCATGGCCGAGCCGCAGCTGCCCTTCACCACTGAAGACGGCATCCTGGTGAACTCCGGCGAGTTCAGTGGGCTGAACTGCGAGGATGCGATCACGCAGATGTCGGCGCGCGCCGCCGAAAAAGGTTTCGGCAAAGCAACGGTCGCCTTCCGTTTGAAAGACTGGGGCATCTCTCGGCAACGCTATTGGGGCACGCCGATCCCGATGGTGTATTGCGATAAGGACGGCCTCGTGCCAGTCGCGGAAAAAGATTTGCCAGTCATTCTGCCGGATAACGTGCCCGTGACTTTGGCGGGCGGATCGCCGCTGGCCAGTGTTCCGTCGTTTCTCAATACCACATGTCCAAAATGCGGTGGCCCCGCCAAGCGCGAAACCGACACCATGGACACGTTCGTCGATTCGTCGTGGTATTTCTACCGCTACACCGACGCGCAGAATGACAAAGCTCCGTTCGATTCAGCGAAAGTTGCCTATTGGTTTCCCATCGATCAATACATCGGCGGAGTAGAACACGCGATTCTTCACCTGATTTATTCGCGCTTCTGGACGAAGTTCATGCGTGACATCGGCCTGGTAACCAACGACGAACCCGCCGCCCGCTTGTTCACGCAAGGCATGGTGATCAAAGACGGCGCAAAAATGTCCAAGAGTCTGGGCAACGTCGTGTCACCGGACGAAATGGTGGCGCGTTACGGAGCCGACGCGACCCGCATGTACAGCCTCTTCGCCGCGCCTCCCGATCGTGATCTGGATTGGCAGGAATCGGGGATCGAAGGCATTCAAAGATTTCTCGGCCGAGTGTATCGCTTTTACCTGCGCAATCCTGTTCCTACAATCGAGGCCGCAGCAACCGGGCCAGCTTCGGAGACGAAGCCTTTGTCAGCGCCAGCTCGCGCTCTGCAACGCAAGCTCCATCAAACGATTAAGCGCGTGAGCACTGATTTCCAGGGACGCTGGCATTTCAACACGTGCATTTCGGCCATCATGGAACTGGTCAACGAAGTCTATAGCTCCAGTGCCGAAGAAGCGCGATCCGCAGGTGAAATTCCTGTGTCGCTGATCTCCGAAGTTCAGCGCGATATCGCTCTACTGTTGGCTCCGATGGCTCCTTATCTTGCTCACGAGTTATGGGAGATGGCGGGCCAGACCAGCAATTTACTGAAAGCTCCATGGCCAAAATACGATCCCGCGCTCGCCGCCGAAGATGAGATCGAGATCCCCGTGCAGGTGAACGGAAAGCTGCGCGGCCTAGTCATCGTCGGCGCCGGCGCTTCAGAAGACGACATCAAGCAAGCTGCGCGCGCTGACGAAAAGGTGCGTGCCGCACTCGCCGGCAAGCAAGTGGTGAAAGTCATCGTCGTGCCGAAGAAACTGGTCAATATCGTTGTTAAGTAGGCCAGGTAAGTAAACCGTTAAGTAAGTCCAGCTGCGGATGTGAAAAAGAAAGCGGGCTCGTCTTCGCAAAACGAGCCCGCATTGAACTTACTACCGCGTCAGTATCGTAAGAGCCTGCTTACGAATTTACTCTCCAATCACCAAAGCCTGGCTCCGTTTATTGAACTCGATCTCGTCGATTGTTTTTGTGTTGTCATTGAGCGGCTTGATGATGACCGCATCATTAAGAGCAGGCTGCTGCAGATCCTTTAGTTTCCCTTCCACGGTCGCAACGGTTTTGCCGTGCTGAAGAATATTGATTTTGACCGCACCGCCGCTCTCTTCTGCCCATGCCGCTTTGTAGTCTCCGGCACGAAGGTCGGTCGAGCCGACTCGAACTGTGTCGGATATCGTGAAGTTACCTTCATTCTTGTTGGCGTTCCTGGCGAATGTGACCGTCGTCAGCGCAAGGGTCAGCATGGCCAGCGCTGTCAGGTGTGCTAGAGCTTTCATATTTCTAGTCCTCCTCATGAGCTGGATGGTTGAGGTTGCGTGAATGCCGACTGCGATCAAGAAACGTCACGCTGCACGTCGTTGCGCTCCACAATGCGCGTATTCGGCCTGCGTTTTGTGCGAATTGCTCTTTCCTTGACAGATGCCGTGTGCTGCGCGTCAGTTGCAAAATTACGCGACGAAAATGCGGTCTCACAATCTACACGCCTTGACACTAGCCATGAAACAGTTGTGGGCTTTACACTGCTGAAACAAATCTGAGACACTCATCAGTGGAAACCCAATCTGCCGTTCAATCGATCGTCGTCCTCGACTTTGGCGCGCAATACTCGCAGTTAATCGCCCGCCGCATCCGCGAACTCAAGATTTTTTCCGTTGTTCTCCCCTTTAACGCCACGCTCGAAGAAATTCGCAGCTATTCTCCCGTGGGAATTATTTTGTCGGGCGGCCCATCGTCGGTTTACGACAAAGACGCGCCCCATGCCGACAAGAAAGTCTTCGACCTCCGCGTCCCCGTGCTCGGCATCTGCTACGGATTGCAGTTCATGGTGTACGCTCTCGGCGGCAAGGTCCGCTCTGCCGCCAAGCGCGAATACGGCCACGCACAAGTTGCCATCGCGCACTCCGATTCGCAGTTGTTTCAGGGACTACCCGACGCTCTGGCAGTATGGATGTCACACGGCGACGAAGCCGACGAACTGCCCGCAGGATTCCTGCTCACTGCAAGAACTCCGAACGCCGTAGCCGCCATCGAAAATGTCGAGCGCAAAATGTGGGCCGTGCAATTTCATCCTGAAGTCCATCACACTCCGCTCGGCTCGGAAATCCTGCGGAATTTCGCAGTCAACATCTGCGGAGCGAAACCCACCTGGACACCGCAGCACTTCATCGACACGACCGTCGCACAGGTGAGGCAGCAAGTCGGCAACGGACGCGCCATCTGCGCACTTTCCGGCGGAGTCGATTCTTCCGTCGCTGCCGTGCTGGTCGATCGCGCCATGCGCGACGCATCGGGCAAGAGTCGGCTGACCTGTGTGTTCGTCAACAACGGCGTGCTGCGCAAGAACGAATTCGAAAAAGTGCAGCAGAATCTCCGCGACCATCTCGGCCTCCATCTGGTCGCGGTCGATGCCACCGATCGCTTCATGAAAAAACTCGCCGGAGTCACCGACCCCGAGACAAAAAGAAAGATTATCGGCAACGAGTTCATCGAAGTCTTCGACGACGAAGCGCATCGCATCCTCAAAGAAGAAGACAAGGGCGGAAGTGAAGTGGAGTGGCTTGTCCAGGGCACTCTCTATCCCGACGTCATCGAATCCCGTTCCGTGCGCGGCCCGTCCCAGGTCATCAAGTCGCACCACAACGTCGGCGGCTTGCCTGAGAAAATGAAACTGAAACTCATCGAGCCGCTGAAAGACTTATTTAAAGATGAAGTCCGCCGCATCGGCCGCGATCTTGGCATGCCCGAAGAAATTCTCCAGCGCCAACCATTCCCCGGCCCCGGACTGGCAGTGCGCATCGTGGGCGAAGTAACAAAAGACCGCGCCGACCTGCTCCGCGACTGCGACGAGGTCGTCGTCGACGAGATCAAAAAAGCTGGCCTCTACCAGAAAATCTGGCAGTCCTTCGCCGTCCTTCTGCCGGTGATGTCCGTAGGAGTCATGGGCGACCAGCGCACCTACGCCTACACCTGCGCCGTGCGCGCCGTGCATTCCGAAGACGGAATGACTGCCGACTGGGTTCCGCTGCCGTATGAAGTGTTGAAGACGATCTCCAATCGCATCGTCAACGAGGTGCGCGGCGTGAATCGCGTGGTCTACGACATCACCTCGAAGCCGCCAGGGACGATCGAATGGGAGTAGGGGTCGGGAAGGGCACGGCTTCAGCCGTGCCGCAAGGGCCCCCAAAAGCCGAGGGCTTTAGCCTCTGAGGGCCGATGCCGCCTAACTTTGGCTCAGTCGGAAATCGTCACATGAAGAACAAACGCAGCGTCCGTGAGCAAGTCCTCTCCGGTCTAAGAATCGGGGGGCTAATCGTGCTGAGCTTCGTTTTTTTTGTGGCCATGGTTCTCACCGCTTCGCTAATCACAGGCCCAGCTACAAATACCGGATACCGAGCGCTGGGAACTCTCGCACTTGGCATACTCGTCGCGATACTCTTCTTTACCGACCAACATTGGACAAAATGGTTGATTGGGATACTTGGCTATTGTCTGGTCCGACTGTTCGGGGGCTTGATTCTCGGGCCCTACATGAAGCAACCGGTCTCGAGACTCGAAGTCGCAAGCTGGATGCTGTACGTGGCTATCGCGCTTCTTCTTACAACACGTCATATTGGGCGACGCCCAAAAGGCGCCGAGAGGTTCGGCCTGATCGGGTTCGTTCTTTGCGTGCCGTTCGCAATGAGCAGTGAGTCACCCAAACCTCTGTTCGTTGGACTGTCCCTTCTTGCGCTCGGTGAGTTCATTGAGACGCTTCGGCTTTGGAACCGACGCCGTCACCGTGATAACCAACCCATGGTTCGCACATGATTCCGAGAGCAAGATACCCCAGGTTCTCGGCCATCTTTTGTTCGCTAACTGGGATCATGGCTCCGCTCCGTCTTTGTTCGCAGTAAACCCGCTGTGCTCCTCATCTTCCAGACCGACTGTTGCTTGACACCCCCTCTTCCCTTCTCTCCCCTGTAGTGCTAATATTTTGGACCAACCATTCCCCCGGGGCCAGAGTACTGCCCCCGAAATTAGTTTCCCCGCGGTAGCTACACCAAAACAGAAGGCCACAAGTTCCGATGTTCCGACGCGATTATGCCGCGCGTCTGACGTCGTGGCTACTTTCTGCTGCGGAGCTCCGCGGCATCCTCGGAGGTAGTATGCGCATCGGTATGCACATCAATCGTACGAAAGCATTCACAACTATATTCGCGTGCCTTGTGGCTCTGGCCTCGGCGACCTACTCCCACGCTGCAAACTTCACCATCGGCGGCAAACTCACGGGGTTGAATAGCGGCGCTTCGATCACCTTGCTCGACAACGGCGGCGATGCGCTCAAGGTAACGGCCAACGGCTCCTTCACCTTCGCAACCGCATTGCCGACTGGGTCTGCCTACAAGGTCACCGTCGGCACGCAGCCTACCGGCGAAACCTGCACGGTCACGGCTGGATCCGGCACCGTCGGCACACATAACGTCACCACGGTCAAAGTCGCGTGCAAATACACTATCGGTGGCACACTCTCGGGATTGAACACCGGCGCTTCGATCACCTTGCTCGACAACGGCGGCGATTCGCTCACCGTGACTGCCAACGGGAAATTCACTTTCGCAACTGCTCTGGTAACGGGCGCTGCCTACAAGGTCACCATAGGTACGCAGCCTACCGGAGAAACCTGCGCCGTCACCGGCGGTACGGGCACAGTCGGCACAAAAAACGTCACTACCGTCAAAGTCGCCTGCAAGTTCACCATCGGAGGCACGCTCTCGGGATTAAACACCGGCGCCTCCGTGACTTTGCTCGACAACGGATCCGATTCGCTGACACTGACTGCCAATGGAAAATTCACCTTTGCCACAGCTTTGGTCACCGGCGCTGCCTACAAGGTCACCGTGGGCACGCAGCCTGTCGGCGAAACCTGCACCGTCACTGCTGGATCGGGCACGGTCGGCACAAAAAACGTCACCACCGTCAAAGTCGCCTGCGCCTCATCCCAGACTTTCACCATCGGCGGCACACTCTCCGGGTTGAGCAGCGGCAAGTCGGTGACTTTGCTCGATAACGGCGGCGATTCGCTTAAACTGACAGCCAACGGCACCTTCACCTTCGCGACACCATTGGCGAGCGGCGCGACCTACAACGTCACCGTCGGCACCGAGCCCGCCGGCGAAACCTGCACCGTCACCAACGGCTCCGGTACAGTCGGCTCGGCCAATGTGACAAATGTCAAAGTCGCGTGCGCATCATCCCAGACTTTCACCATCGGCGGCACACTCTCAGGATTGAAAAGCGGCAAGTCGGTCACCTTGCTCGACAACGGCGGCGATTCGCTTAAGTTGACGGCCAACGGTACCTTCACCTTCGCAACACCCTTGGCGAGCGGCGCGACCTACAACGTCACCGTCGGCACCCAGCCCGCCGGCGAAACCTGCTCCGTCACCAACGGCTCGGGTACAGTGGGCTCATCCAATGTGACCAACGTCGCCGTCGCGTGCTCCACCAGCACAGGCGGCAGTGCTTATTGGATTCCCTATTCGGCGAGTCCAACTCCGGGTGCAACTCCCCCCGGGAGTACCGGCCTGTTCATCATCCCCTCCGACAAGCTGAGTTCATCGCCCGCTCCAACTTTCGTTACCACCGACGTGACCCAGCTTCTTGGGATCGGAACCCAAATCTCGGAGAGCGGCGGCGTTTTGACTTATTCGCCGCAGGTCATGATGTATGGCGACACCGACTCGACTGGTAAGACGCGGATCTTCGGGCTGGTATTGGCAGGCACCACGAGTGTCCCAACGCCGACCCAGATCAGCAATCTCGTCGTGCCCTCAACCAAGCAGATTTGCTCGGTCGGCGCCTCGTCGTTGACTGACCTCTCTACGCCGACTACGCTCTTCGCAGTAATTGAGGTTGGCACCTCAACCCAGTGCAGCGCGGGCACCGGCACCTACGAAGTCGTCCACTACACGGATTCGGTTACCACCGCTCCGGTCGTGGTCAGCATCAACACCACCACCATCAATTCCGTCTACCAGAACGGCAAATTGGTTGGGCTCTTGCTCTACGATTCGGTCTCGAAATCTCTTGAACTCTTTGCCGATGACACTTTCACCTCACCGACAGCGGAGATCGGAGGCATCACGGGCGCCAACTACATTTCGGGCGTCTTAGACACCGCCACCCTGAGCACCTCGGCGCTGTTCTATCAGGCATCCACAGCCTCGACAAACTTTCTCTTCCGCATTGACGGTTCCACTCTGGTTGCCACTGAAATCCAAAACCTGGCGACTGGAACCATTGGCATCCCTGCCATACAGGACGACACAAACTTGTATTACATCGTCGTCACCCCCGGCACCGGCATCACCGTCAACGACACGTTCAACCAGGTCGCTCTCACCGGAGGAACTCCCAAACTGCTCTACTCGGCGCCCACCTTCAACTCGCAACTCGGGACGCTGGCTCAGGGCTACCAACTGATCGGCGGCAACGATTCCGTAATTGCCTTCGACTTCTTTTCAGACCCATATACCACCGGCATCCCAGACCCGACCAAATCAACCGCAACACTTTTCTCGATTCCTGTTGGCAAAACCACGACCACACCAACGACTCTCGCCAACTACACCACCGGTAACCAGCTTCCCGAGGCGTTCGTGTCTGCGCCGACCGGCAGCGGATACCCAGGCAACATTCTGTTCGCTACCGTACAACACGCGACCGGAACGTTTCCGACATTCACGTACGGCTTCTCCGCCGTCTCCATACCTTTGACTACGGGCACGCCTGCGTCTCCGATTGCAAAATCCGCCTACCTGCCCCTGGCTACCATTTCGGCCAATCTCAGCGACAACGTGTGGCAGGTAACTGGCATAACGGACACCGACGGCGGCTACGGCGGAGGAACCGCAAACGTGGTCAACGTGAGTAATCTTACGGATACTCCATTCACCACGACCGGCGGCGGAAACTACGTGTTCCCGACCGGCTTCAACGGACAGCTGTTTGCGATCTCCAGCAACAACATCGCACTCGGCATCTTCTACAACACACCAGCGGTCATCGAGGGGGGCGCCACAATACAGGAGGATGGCGTTGCCGTCGACTTAACCCTCAACTTCCTGTATCCGATCAGCATCACGAATACGCTGGTGGTCCCGTATTAAATCGCGTCGGTGCCCCAGGTTCGCGACCGTCTTTTGGTCGCTAACCTGGGCGTTGGTCGTTGATTGGGCGTCGAGACCACCGGGAACGATTGAGTGGGATTAATTGTCTTGCGGAAGGACACGGCTTCAGAGGCTGAGGAAAAACTCCGGTCTCGCTCTTGCTTTGAAAGGGTGCGGCTTCCAGCCGCACCGCAACTCGTTAAAAATCAACACGGCTTTAGCCGCGGAGGGAACGCTCTTCGCCAGGAAACGACTTTTCCCGCAGCCTCTTCGGCCGTGCCGCAATCCCCAAAATCTCAGTGGGCTTTTTAGCCCCCAAGGGATGACGATGATCGTGTGGTGCGAGCATTCTACCTAGGGTTCAACTACAGCTCCGAGGAACAGCAATTGTCCGGTGCCGGTGTGCCTGATCGCGAAGAAGAATGGACGATTCACGATCATCACAAACGGTTTGGGACGCTCACCAATCGTGCCACCTGGTATTCCACCCGGAACTCCAGCCGCGAAGCTTACACTGATCGCCTCGGTTCCCTCTTCATCCACACTGATTTGCGTCTTCTGCAGAGCCTTGGTAAGCCGAGCACCCTCCGGAACCGTGACGGCTGGACGAAGCGCAGAGAATTGCTCGAAAATGCGTTTGACACCGAGTGTCTCTAATGCACCACGCACATCGAAACTCGTCTTAGCCTCGAATTTAGGCAGACCCACCATGCCCAGCCGGAAAGCAAACTGCCCCAACCACTCTTGCCAGCTCTTGGCGGTTAACGTTTGTTCAAGTTCCTTAAGGCTGGAGTCTTCCGCCGGCAGGAAAATGTACATACTGGCGTTTTCGCTATAAGGCAGAACAGCAGCCTGAAACCTCGGTCCCTCAAAGTACCGGAACTCGGCCCCTTCGTACATCATGGGTACCGTTTTCTTCTGTCCGCCGAGCAAGGTGAACGGGGCCGGCTTGGTGAGCTTCTCATCGAACTTGTGCACCCAGAAAGAATGGAAACGCGTAACATCGACCAGGAGAAAGCCGTCTTGGGCCATCGTGCCGATATCGACCGACATCGGCTTTTGAATTCGCTTGGAGGCCCAGAGACCGATTTGAGCGGACGCGCTTGGAGATGGAAGCCATTTCTTTAGGTCCACGCCGTAGTAGTCCCGGCTCATGTCCAAGAACTCTTTTCCGAAGTATCCATGCTTGATCCAGAGAGAATCGGCGATTACGAGCCGATTAGGATTGTCGATCCACGGCGCGGGCGCGTCTGCATGTGCAGCTTTCTTTTGAGGCGGCAAAGGAATTAGATTCATTTCCTTACGCAGAGCGGCAAAGCCAGCGTTGATCCCCACGATATCCATGCCGGCGAATTCGAAAGCTGATTCGATTTCCTTCCGCGTTTCGGGATCACTGCCGTTATCCAGCAAGCTAAAGGTGAGTGACAAACCGGTCGGCGCAACAAGAATATTGTGGTCGGGTGTCTGAGTGGTGAGTTGCTGGAAAAGACTAAATGCAAAGCGCGTGTTCGCATCCACGATCGGCGACGGCGCAAGAGCCTTATCTTGGGCTCGCAGGATTCCCGTTGTTGCCAGAGCAATGAGTAACCAACAAGCCCGCCGTCGCGATCCAGTCTGCATACACCGCTCCTCGAATGCCGATCGCTATCAAATCTACGCGTGCACCACCCGCAACCCCAGCACCTTCTCAAACGGATCAAAATCCCGGTCCCTGTGCAACAACTGATTCCCCGTAAGCAGGCAGAACGTAGCGATCCAACAGTCCACCGTTTTTCGAATGGTGAAACCGTGCTGGCGCAAGCTGCGGTAGTTCGTCGCGGCCGCAACCGCGTTTTCAATGCCTCCGGTCGCAAATACCTCGAACCCGAGAAGCTGCTCTCGTATGCGTCGAAATTCGCCCGTGTCGCGAATGCCCTGGAGCACTTCACACAGAATCATGTCGGTAAGACCGATTCGCTGAAGCGGCATTTCGCGGTCAAGCCACTCGGTCTCAGGATTGGAATAGCCGCCGAGATAGTCAATCCAAACGGTCGTGTCTACTATCACCATTCGAATTAGTCGGTGTTGCGGCCGAGGCGGGATTGTTCAAGATTCCCTTCCCACTTGACCTTGCCTCGAAACCGCCGCATACCAGTCTGTGCACGCGTCTGGATTAACAAACGGAGCCCGGCCTCGACCGTCGCCTTTTTCGTATCAGTGCCTCCGGCTCGCATCGCCTGCCGCATCAACTCGTCATCGATATCGATGTTAGTCCGCATCTGTGTTCAAACCTCGATGTGTAATCCTAGCATAATCATGTGTATCGCCAGAGATGTCGAATGGAGGCGGCGGTACCGATACTAACCAGTAAATATTGGGGCATTCTCTACGTAATCCGCCTTCGCCGACCATGCCAGATGTGGAGAATGTAGACTGTGTCACCTTCCACTGTGAACACTACGCGATAGACATGCGGTTTGCGCCCGTAGAGCAGATTCCGCACTTCGAAGGAAAACTCTTTATTCTCCCGCGCAAGCGGACAGCGTTCGGGCATTTCGGCCAGCGAGGCGATCGCCCTCTTCAGTCCCTCAAAACCAGCGCAGTCCCGTTTCGCCCGCTTGTTGTGACTGAAGCCATTCCAAAATGTCTTTAGCTTCCTGCTCTGCCTCACGAGTGATGCTAACGTGGAAAGCCATGCTTCTCGCGTAGCTCTTCAAGAAACTCGGCGGCCGGGCGTGTTCGTCCGGCCTTCACATCGTCATAGCCCCTGCGAATGGCGTTGACTGATTCCTGATAATCCTGCCGCTCCCAATCCAGATACGTTGCCAGCACTTCATCGAGCGCAGCAATCGTGTCCTTCCCGTGACGTTGCGCATATTCTTCTAATTGCGCTTTGCGTTCGGGTTTCACCGGCATCATGTCCATACGCAGCCTTCCTTTGAGACCGCATAGCGATAAGGCAAATGCCGTCCCCACAGGCAAGGTTAAGTGCCGCGATAGTCACTGTCAACGACACGTCGGCCAATTCAAATCCTTCTTAAATTGTCATCCCGAACGAAGTGAGGGATCTGCAGTCGTGGCAATTGCAAGCCCCTCCCTTTTTTCATCACATCCGCACTGTGCCCACCATCACTGACACGATCCCTGCACTATGCGAGGATCACTTCCAGATCGCCGGAGCGAAGCGTGTGCTTGCCTTCAGAGGCGCAGCACTGACGCTTCTGAAAAACACGCTTCCGGCGGATGTTTTGAAAACTAAAAAGCAAAAAATCGGACGCGCTCATTCCCAAAAGTGAACGCCAGCATCACCCGTAACTCCTTACTCCGGATGGGCTTACGGGTAAGTCAATGCAGCGAAAGACTTTACGCCAAAATGGGGGGGGGGGGGG
>DATGGT010000120.1:0-1968 GCA_035308395.1 Terriglobales bacterium | reverse complement strand
CCGGGAGCCATCGCAACGTTCAATCCGCCGACGGTCACTCCGGGAGCCGAAGGCGAGACGACAGTCATGACGATACAACTCGCCGGAGCTCCTGCAGCTACAGCTCGAAAAGCCAACTCGGCTGCCCCGCCGGGGATGCCGGTGTGGCCGATTGCCGGAATTGGCGCGCTGGTGCTTGGCTTCAGTTTCCTCAGGCGGCCATTGCCGCGGCTTGCCGCAGCGATGCTTGCAATCGCGGTGGTATCAGTGGCGGCAATCACGCTCACCGGATGCAACGGCGGGTTTGCAGGTTTGAGCACTCCGAAGGGGCAGTACATCGTCACGGTAACAGGAACGAGCGGATCGCTGCATCCATCGACGACCGTTACGGTGGTGGTGCAATGATGCGTTCAACGAAGCAGCAATCGAAAGAGCGAGGAAAAACGCGAATGAACATCCGTCAACGAATGTCGTGGATTCTGCTCGTTCTTTTAGGACTCTGCGCGAGTGACGTGTTCGCACCGGCGGCTCGCGCGCAGGACGATAAGTTAGAGGTCGGCGTCGATTACAACTACGTTCGCGCCAACGGCCCTCCGGGCGGATGCGGCTGCTTCTCAATGAATGGAGGAAACGCTTGGCTCGGCTACCACCTGACCAATAGTTTTAGTGTGGTGGCCGAATTCAGCGGACAGCACGCGGTAAACATCAACGGCTCGGGTGAGGATCTGACGCTGTTCTCTTATCTTTTCGGGCCGCGTTACACACTGCGAAAATCCCAGCGCTGGTTGCCATTCGGGCAAGTCCTTCTAGGCGGCGCACACGCGACCGGAACGTTTGAACCCTCAGTTTCTGGCGGTTCAGGCTCGTACAACGCGTTTTCAGTGGTGGCCGGTGCTGGATTGGATATCGGTGTGACTCGGCGAATCGGCATTCGAGCCTTCGAAGCGGATTACTATCTCACCCGCTTTCCCAACGGCGTTAACAGCCATCAGAACAACCTGCGAATTTCCGCAGGCCTAATTCTCCGGTTCTAGAGCGGACGTGATTGAGCTTGGGAACATAGAACGATGCTGAGCGAGGATCAAAACAGGCAGTTATAGGAACACGGTGAGGCCGGTCATTAGTGCGCCAATCGAGGTTGCGGCTACGCGGGGCTTCTTGTTCAAGGCCAAGGCCAAAAAATGAGACTGGAAAAGCTCCTATTTGACAGGAAATCGCTTTTGGTTGTGTTTGCTCTGAACTATGATGGCCGTCTTTGGAGGCGCATAGATGGCTGCTGCGTGGAAGGGTTTTCTTGCTTTCGGACTTGTGTCGATTCCTATTTCTCTCGAGCCAGCCGCCCGGTCCGAAAGAATCAGCTTCAATCAGATTCACTCGCCTTGCGGCAGCCGGATCAAGCAGCCGACCTATTGCCCGACATGCGAAAAGTTCGTGGAGCGCTCGGAGGTGGTGAAAGGCTACGAGCACGAGAAGGGTCAATATCTCCTGTTCACGAAAGAGGAGCTGGAAGAGATCGAACCCGAGTCGGCGCGCACGATGGAGATTCTGAGTTTTGTAAAAAGCGAGGAGATTGATCCTGTCTACTTTGAAAGCTCTTACTACGCCAAGCCTGAAGAAAGTGGCGTGCGAGCCTACGATCTGTTGCTTGATGCGATGCGGAAGACCGGATACGCCGCGATTGCCAAAGTGACAATGTTCGGACGCGAAAATATCGTGATCATTCGCGCGCTGGAAAGCGGCTTCACGCTGCATACGATGTTTTACGAAAATGAGGTTCGGGCCGCCGGGGAAAAACCAAAGAAGTCCGAGCTCAAGGACGCGGAATCGAAGTTGGCCATGCAACTGATCGATACGCTGGCCGCGCCGTTTGAACCGAGCCAGTATGTTGACAGCTACAGGCAGGAGCTAGAGCGGCTGATCGAAGCAAAACGCAGTGGGAAGAAGCTGGCGGTGATGCCGCGCGTGAAACGCGAGAACGTCGTCGACCTG
>DATGGT010000119.1:0-1579 GCA_035308395.1 Terriglobales bacterium | reverse complement strand
AGGCAAGAGTGCCTGTGCCACTGAACCCGATAGTGTCGTGTGCATCGTCATATAAAAACGTGGAATGGTAGCATACTTTCGGGTAATTAACTATCTGTATAACTAGGCGGGGAGTGAAACGGAGCGGTAAGCGGGGGGTTGCGGGACTGAAGGATCAAACCCTGGGCTTGCAGAAGGCAGCAGGAGGCTTAATCAGCGGCGTTTCTGCTTCTTTGTGCCTTTTAGCTTCGGCTTGCCGTTCTTCTTGGATTTTGCTTCGGGGTCCGCGCTCGGGGTTAGCGCTAGCTCGTGAATCACTTTCGGCCCATATTTTTTGAGATCACGGGCCAGACCTTCGTCGGAGAGGTCAATCGGGCGCGAATGTTTCCAGTCGCGCTCAATCACCCGGCGCAGCCTGCGCACAATTTTATGGTCGTCCACCTCGATGGCCAGCTCGCGCCTTTCATCGAAGCTGCCCGGGGCGAGATTCACCGAGCCGACGATGGCTCGCTCCGTATCGGCCATCACCAGCTTCGCATGCAGCTTCATGTGATGGAGCTTATGGACCTTGATCCCCACGTCGTCAAGCACGCGCATTCCGCCTACGCCTTCAGGCAGCTTCTTCTCTTTTAATGTGTGGGGCGCCCGCGCCATTACGCGCACGTCCACACCGCGCATCTTAGCCCGCACCAGGCGTTCCAGAATCACGGGGTCCTGATAGCGCTCGTGTTGCAGCCAGAGTGAGTGCTTCGCTCCATCGATCAGTCTTGCGATGCGCTCGCGCGCGTTGCCAACGGCCCAGATCATGTGCGCGCCTTGGCCCGGGTCGAAGTGATGCCGGTGCCAATCCGCTTCAAAACCGTCGATCACCTCTTGCACCTCGTGGGGATGCTTTGTGCGAATCGCGTAGTCGCGGGTGCGTTCCAGATTTTCCGTATCCCAGTTCAGCGAGTGGATGAATGCAACTTTCGAATCCACCACCATGGACTTCTCATGTGTGACCGGAAATTTCGGGTTGCTGTCCATCACTTCGACACCTGCCGACAATAGTGCTGCCCTCGTTGCTTTGTTCTCGCCGGTCCCGTCGCGCCGGATGGGATTCAGCATCACGCGAACTTTCACGCCGCGCTTGTGCGCCGCAATCACTGCTTTGCGCATGGCAGGATCGGAAAAAATGAACATCTTGATCCGCAGCGATTTCTTGGCCTTAGCAATGGCCTTGAGAAACGCTTTGGGCGAATCATCGGGCAGGACAATCAATTGTCGCGACATCGCCGAACGTTCCCCTTTAGGAGTTGGCAGGCGCTGCTTGCAGCGCCCTCTTCGCCCGCAGCATGGACGGACTTTCATGCAGCGAAGAATCGGTGAACTGCGTCCGGTGCATCTCCGCGTACAAACCGTTTACCGTCATCAATTCGTCGTGCGTACCCTGCTCCGCCACCACGCCGTCCTTGAGAACCACTATTTTGTCCGCGTCGCGAATCGTCGACAAGCGGTGGGCGATCATGATCACGGTGCGATTTTTCATCAGCTCCTCGAGAGCTTCAATTACGGTGCGCTCCGATTCGCTGTCGAGCGCGGCGGTCGGCTCGTCGAGCAA
>DATGGT010000118.1:0-4040 GCA_035308395.1 Terriglobales bacterium | reverse complement strand
TGGCGTCCACGTGCGGGTGCCCGTAAGATTTTCAGTGGTCACCATAGCGGCCCCGTTGTTCGGGTCACTAATTAGAAACGAGATTCCGTTTTCGGTGGTGATTCCTTCCGTTTTTACCTCTGCATGAAAATGGTATCGCCGACTGGGCTCGACCGGAACGAACTGGAGAGGCTCCATGAGGTCCAAGTTTGCGCCTCCGCTGAAATCGAGGCGTAATGACCGACCCGCGGACGAAGGAGGCGCCGTATCGAAACCAATCGAAGCGCCAAAAGGAAAATTCCAGCGCCAATCCAATCCGCCATTTAGGAAATCCCGGTTGAAATCCCCATTCCAGATCAATGATTGGTTCGCAGGTTCGTTATGAGGAAGTCCAGCGGCCGCCAACGCTTCGCGCCACACCCGGCTTGCATCCTCCGCACGGTCGCTTTGAATCAAGAGCGCAAGAAAAGGGAACGAGCGGCGCAGCTCGAACGGCTTGCCGAGCGACAACAACCGCTGCCATATAACGAGCGCCGCCGCAGGTTGTCTATTTTCCTGCATAAAATCAATCGCTTGGAAATAAGCATCTTGATTGGCGGGTAATACCTGATTTAAAAGCAAACCTGCATCCTGGTTCAAATGCCACACGCGCGAGACGGCTAGCGTGACGAGCTTCGAATCCGCTTGCAGCGCCTGTTTGATTTGGGCAAAGCCCGCATCGTAATCGTTCTGCCGCAGAAGAAAATTGCCATAGCCCCAAGCTACCGCTGCTGACGCAGGATAGGCGGTTCTTGCGCGAGTAAATGCTTCCCTTGCGAGCGGGACGTTTCCGATCGCCTCGTATCCGTTCGCCAGATCCATCCAATACGTCGCGGACAGTGGCACGCGCGCGACGGCTTGCTGAAAGTCAGCTACGGCTCCAGCCGGATCTAGATTCGCGAGATTCGTTTCCCGAGCGCGACCGAGCCGGTCCCAGGCAGCGGCATTTTCAGGTTCCAGCGCTGCGCCGCGCTCCATCTGGTCGATTTGATTGCTATGGACGCGATAATCAGCCACCCAAATTCGAATCGCGTGAAATGTGAGAATCGCCCCGGCAAAGAAACATATCAATAGTACAAATCGCCGCGAACCAAAGTTTTCAGACAAACTTGCCATAACCACGTAATTTCATATGGAAATCAGCCCCTCCGCAAGCGGTATCTGAGACGACAGTGCGGCGGACTACGGCTTTATACGAACAGACTGCAGCACTTCGAGACAGGCGCGAGTCGCGAAAACTTCAGTTATTTTTCGCCAATGTGATAAACGATTCCCACCGAAATGCGGTAGTTTCCCTGTGTGGTGGTAGTTTGATTTGGATAGTTCGAAAATCGGGTTTGTTCATAATCGAATTCAAACAGGCGCAGGGCCCACTTGGGCTTGAGTCTCCACTGCACTCCCCCGCCGCCGGCCCACGCGAACGCGCCGCTTGTGGTGGTAGTCTTGGGGAATCCGGCGTTCAGAGGAAAAGTAAGGCGATCGTATCCGCCGCCAAATAGAACCTGTCCGTAGGGAATCAGTCTATGCCGATGTCCAAGGAAATATATGCGGGGGCCGACCATGAAAGTATAAATCTGCGAGTCGCCATTGACGCCTAGGTTGCGGTAGGTTCCGGTGAAATCTCCGGTGATCCCGATCCATTTGCGCAAATTGTGATCGAGCGATGCGTTCCATCCGTTCGTTCCAAACCGTGGAGCGTTTGTGGGATAAAAAGATCGGAAGAGATAAGCGCCTTCCACGTCCCAAGCGGGTGTTTGCTGCGCGAGCGTAGGCAGGGTAAAAATAAAAAGTAGTGCGAAAAGGCCGAACCATTTCTTCATCCGCCACTTCCTCCTGAAAATGCGGTGCTTAACTGGGCCCTTCTATGATGTCGCCGGGCATGAAAGGGTCTCCTATCCGAGTCTGGCACGCAAGAAGAATTGAACTCGGCAAGACAGAAGAACCAAGCAGGCAACCACCTAACGAAGAAAAGCCGGGCACCTCTGGCGAGGTTGCCCGGCTCTTTTATCGACAGAACAGTGGTTTTTTATTGAACGGTCAATGCAACGGTCGTCGAATGGCTCACAGTCCCTACAGTTCCAGTAAGAGTGAGAGTCCCCGTAACTACCTTGTGCCCCCCGCTTCCGCATCCCGCTACTGCGAATACCACCAGCATCGCTCCCGCAAGGCCGATTCGCGTGCGCAGGCGCCGTGCGGCAAAAACCATCGCCATTAGCGCCACGCCCATCGCGAAAAGAACGATTTGCCGGCTCGATGGTGGCAACGGCTGCTCCGGAACCGAGGGCAAAAGACCCATCGAAGTCACCGTTACCTGCGAAGTGATCGGGTTCGTGCCGTCGGGTGTGACGGAGGTTGGGTTGAGCGTGCACGTGGTTTTCACCGGCGCACCCGTGCATGTTAGCGCGACCGCCTGGTTGAATCCACTTACCGGCGTCACGGTCACGCTGAACATCTGACTCGAGCCTCGAGGAACGCTGAACGATGCGGGCGCGGTAACTGTGAAATCCGATCCCGTGCCCGTAAGTGGAACCGTTCGCGGACTCCCATTAGCGTTGTCCGTGATCGTAATGGTTCCGGTTCGAGCGCCCGTCTCCGTCGGAGTGAACGTCACACTAAGCGTACAAGTCATTCCAGCTGGCACCGCTGCGCCGCACGTGTTCGTTTCGGCAAAATCCCCTGAGCCCGTAATCGAAACGATATTCAGTACCAGATTGCCGTTGTTCTTGAGCGTGATCGTCTTGGCTGGCGAGCTCGTAGTGGTCACAAGCTGGCTGCCGAAGTCCAAGCTCGTCGGCGTCAGAACCGCAACAGGCGCATTCGCCGTCCCCGTCCCCGTGAGCGTAGCGAATTGCGGGCTGCTCGGATCCACGTCCGTGAAGACAAGCTCCGCAGATTCCGCGGATGCGACCGAAGGTGTGAAGGTCACGCTAACCGTGCATGAAGCACCGGCCGCCAGACTGGCGCCGCACGTCCCACCTGGCACGATAGCGAAATCTGTGCCCGCAGCGGGAGGAGCGGTCGCGACAACCGCGATACTCGTGATTGCGAGCGCCGTCGAATTGTTATTCGTCAAGGTAACGGTTTGCGGTCCGGTAGGCGCCCCAATAAGCTGAGTGCCGAAGTCGAGACTTGCAGGCGACACGGCCACAGGCAGCAACAACGGTAATTTCGCGACGAATGCATCCGAGGTGCCCTTCAATGTGGTTTGAAACGCGCCGGCCGTTGTCGGCATATCGGAAGAAACAGTCACGCCTGTGATGTACGCATTACCGTGAGAATCGATCGCGATAGCATTGCCCTGATCGGCGCCGTCGGGGAGACCATTGCCGGTTCCACCGAAGTAGCTAGCGTAGATTCGATCGGCTATGCCATTTCCCTTGGGGCTCAATTTTAGGACAAAGGGGCTGCCCACCGAATTGGGCAACGATGAGGGCAGAACAAACGGAGTGATCGGGAAATCATTTGAGGCTGTCGTACCGACGACATAAGCAATGCCGTTTCCGTCCACGGCAATGCCGAAGCCATTGTCGCTGTTGGTGCCGCCGAAGAACGTCGAGTATGTCACCGCCGCGCTTCCGCTCATCGTCGTGTCAACTAGAGTGATGAACGCGACGCCGTTGGCTGCGCCGGTTGCTTGGAATGCTCCTGTGGTTATGGGGAAATCAGCGGACTCCGTTGAGCCGGTGACATAGGCGACATTGTTCGGTCCAAGAGCGATCGCCGAACCCGAATCGAGCGTTGAGCCTTCCAGGTATGTGGAATATGTGGGCGGCGCGGTCACTGTCTTGGTTGTGTCTATTCGCGTGATGAAAGCGGCTGCTTGAGTGTTGGCCGCGATCGGAGTTCCGGGAAGGCCGTTTACAGAGGGGAAATTCGTGGAACTGGTTACTCCGGTTAAGTAGGCGTTGTTCGCTCCATCAACGGCGACTCCCTCGACGGCGTCGCCAAAATCTTGAAGGAAGTTAGCGATGTTTACGGCGTTTCCACCAAGGTACGTGGAGTAGATCAGGCTCCCAGTTCCG
>DATGGT010000117.1:0-2285 GCA_035308395.1 Terriglobales bacterium | reverse complement strand
AGCGATGCGCTGACGAACTACGAGCGGGCTCTGGAGCTGCGCAAGAAGGGGAATGTGCCGAGCGAGATAGGGGAGACGCTGCACAACCTGGGCGAGGCTTCGCTGAAGGACGGGGATTACGGGAAGAGCCTGGACTACCACCTGAAAGCGCTGGAGCTCTTCCGGAGTTCCGGGGACAAGAGCGGAGCGGCGATTCAGTCTTACAGCATAGGAACAATATTTGAGTATCAAGGCAGGTATGGCGCGGCGTTGAAATCGAAAGAAGAAGCGCTGAAAACATACCGAGAACTGCAGGATCGCGGATTCTGGATGGGCGAGATCCTGAGCGGCTACGGGCACTCGCTGGCGCAGGTGGGACGTTACGAAGAGGCACAAAAAAGTTTGAACGAGGCCATGGCGCTGGCGAAAGAACTGAAGAACCAAACGTTGATCGCGCAGACCTTGAACTTTCAGGGAGATGTTTTCTATTACGAGGGGGACCTTAAGCAGGCTGCGGACCTCTTCGCGCAGGCAGTGACGGCGAGCGCTTCGAGGGACGTGGAAAAAGACACGGCGCTGCTCTCAAAATACAACGCCGCGAAGTGCGCTGTGGAGCAGAAGCGCAAGCCTTCACCCGCGGCGCAACTGAAATCGCTGGCGCAGGACGCGGACGCGGCGGGATTGAAGAACCTTTCGACGGAGGCCAGATTGGCGCTGGCGGAGGCAGAGATGGAAGGGCGGCAATACGACGCGGCGAAGAAGGACTTGGAGGCAGCACTTAACGTCAGCGAGAGACTGGGGTTGCAAGCGCTACAGGCGCGGAGCCAGTATTTGCTCGGGCGGACGGTGGAGCTTTCGGGAAGTGATGAGGCGACATCTCATTACTCAGCGGCAAAGCGGCTGCTAGAAGGGATCCGCCAAGAGTCCGGCAATGATGGGCCGCTTAAGCGGCGAGACTTGGAAGAGATCGCCAAATAAGGCTAAAGACGACGACAGCCAGGCCGAAACCGACCTAGCTGTGCCATTGGCAGCTAAATTAGATCTAAGGGCAGGTTGCGACGTTGCCGCCACTAATGCAGAAAGGTGCGCTCACTGGTGAAAAGAAGTTCGATATCACGGTGACCGCGTACATTCCGTCGGCGAGACTTTGTGTGTTCACATCTTGAACGTTGAATCCGGACTTGCCGTCCCAGTGGAACTTATTTGAGTCACCTCCGTTAATAAGAGGAGCAAATCCGAGGAAGTCTTGGTTCGCATCGGTCAGTGCAACCGAGAGACTTGCGGTCTTGTCTTTTAGCGGCGTCCCCATACAACCGCTGTTCCCAAAAAGCTGGAACGACACTTCGACTAACGGGTTTTGGCCCGAGGTGCTTTTCTGAGGCTGAACCAAAAAATTACAGAGTGTGTCGGTTCCTGTGAGGGGCTCGTCGAGAGCGATCACGCTAGAAATTCCGGGAGTTTTGCCGCCCATAGTCGGGTCGAGGCAGTCGGAGCAAAATGTCGCCGCCGGGTCGGAGTAGCTCGTCAAAATGTTTTCAGTATATTCCGCGGTCAATGTATCACCAGGAGCATGACCGAATGCAGGAAGATGAACGGTCTGGTTCGTATCGTAGGTGAGAATCAGTCCGATGAGGCCCTTGTATTGGACATTTTTGACTGGAATGCCGTTATCGGGGTTGGTCGCGACATCTCCGTGGAAATTGTATTGGTCACAGACCCCGAAGGCGTTTGACGGATATTGAACGCAGGTAGTACCACTGGGGAATTCGTTCACATCCAACGTCACACAGTCGGTCTCTTCAGCTTCGCACGTAGTGGGGCTGGTCGGATGTGTAACAAACACTGCGAGGGTAAATGATGTCAGCACAGTGTCGAATTGAACCGTCAAGATTCCGTCGTTCGTCGACGTAAAGTCATAGGTATGGGACGTGTTCTGCGCCGTAAAGGTGAATTCTTGGCAGGGGGACGGCAACTCGTTGGTGCTACAGACGGACGTATCTTGCGCGAGACAGGGAATGACCGAAAGAATCAGAGAAATAGCTGAGAAGCTCAGGATTCGAATGTACACGGGTGTCTCCTTACGATTCGTCGGATATGAGAACGTCGCGGGAAGCGTACGGCACTGGGAGTAATGGTGCGGGCATTACTCGATGCAGGACCTAGAGTGGGCCTGAACGTGAACCGCTGCGGGGAAGCTTACCGCTAACCTTTGGGCTGGTTTGTACGCTTGGCATTGGTAGCGTGTCAAGCGAAAAGACGCCGAAAACGCAAGAAAATCAGCACAAAAACGATTAGCGGGCGAGGAC
>DATGGT010000116.1:0-2274 GCA_035308395.1 Terriglobales bacterium | reverse complement strand
AGCGATGCGCTGACGAACTACGAGCGGGCTCTGGAGCTGCGCAAGAAGGGGAATGTGCCGAGCGAGATAGGGGAGACGCTGCACAACCTGGGCGAGGCTTCGCTGAAGGACGGGGATTACGGGAAGAGCCTGGACTACCACTTGAAGGCGCTGGAGCTCTTCCGGAGTTCCGGGGACAAGAGCGGAGCGGCGATTCAGTCTTACAGCATAGGAACAATATTTGAGTATCAAGGCAGGTATGGCGCGGCGTTGAAATCGAAAGAAGAAGCGCTGAAGGCATACCGCGACCTGCAGGACCGGAGCTTCTGGATGGGCGAGATTCTGAGTGGATATGGACACTCACTCGCGCAGGTCGGGCGGTACGACGAAGCGCAGAAGAACCTGAACGAAGCAATGGACTTGGCGAAAGAACTGAAAAACCAAACGCTGATCGCACAGACGCTGAACTTTCAGGGCGACGTTTTTTATTATCAAGGCGACCTGAAGCGAGCTTCGGACCTCTTCGAGCAGGCGGTAAGGGCGGGCGCTGCAAGCGACGTGGAGAAAGACACGGCTTTGCTCTCGAAATACAACGCAGCGAAATGTGCGATAGCTGAGAAAAGCAGCGGAATAGGAATCAGCAGCTTGAAGGGGCTGATACAAAGAGCAGACGCCGAAGGGTTGAAAAACGTCGCAACGGAAGCCCGAGTGACGCTGGCGGAGAGCTTGCTCAATGTACGACGGGTCGGCGAAGCGCAAAGAGCTTTAGACGAAGTTCGAACGACGAGTGAAAAGCTTGGCTTGCAGGTGTCGCAGACCAAGGGCGAATACTTGCTGGGGCGAGCGCTAGAACTGCAGGGAAAGGTCGAAGACGCGGTACCACACTACGCGGCGGCGAAGCGATTGCTGGAGGGAATAGTAAAAGAATCGGGGAGCGATGGTTTGCTCAAACGGCGAGATTTAGAAGAAATAGCGGGGAAAAGCTAGACACGGGCCAGAGCCGGGTCGAAACTGACCTGGCTCTGGCCAAATGCCTCTCCGGCTTCTGCTAGACCTAAGGGCAAGTCACGACGTTGCCGCCGCTGATGCAGAACGTCGCGCTTGTTGGCGAGAAGAAACTTGAAATTACGGTGGCTGAATAAGTGCCGTCCGTCAAGCCCTGAGTATTGATGTCCTGTACATTCATTCCGGTTTTGCCGTCCCAATGGAACTTATTGGAGTCTCCGCCGTTAATGAGCGGAGCAAATCCGAGGAAGTCTAAGCTCGCGTCGGTAGACGCAACCGATAGACTCGCCGTCTTGTCTTTTAGCGGAGTGCCAGTACAGCTGCTATTGCTGAAGAGCTGGAAGGAAACCTCGACCAGGGGATTTTGCCCTGATGCGCTTTTAAGAGGCTGAGCCGAAAAGCTGCAAAGGGTTTCGGTTCCTGTGAGGGGCTCGTCCAAAGCAATGACACTCGATATCCCCGGGGTTTTTCCGCCCATAGTCGGATCGATACAATCTGGGCAAAACGTTGCCGACGGATCTGAGTAACTCGTCAAAATGTTCTCGGTGTACTCCGAGTCCACAGCGTCTCCGGGCGCGTGACCGAACGCCGGAAGGTGCACTGTCTGGCCCGTGCTATAGGTCAGAGTTAGAGTTATTAGGCCCTTGAATTGGACATTCTTCATTGGAAGGCCGTTGTCCGGGTTCGCCGCGACGTTGCCCAAAAAATTATACTGGTCACAGGTTCCCTGAGGGTTAGTGGGGTAATTAACACAAACCGTTCCGCTAGGAAATTCCGTTGGGTCGAGTGAGATCTGTGGGGTGCATGTGCCTACGCAGGTGGAATCGAAAGGATGGGTGACGTAAACGGCCAAAGTGAACGGTGCGAGGACTGTGTCGAAGCGCACGGTAAGGCTGCCGTCGGGTCCAAAGTCGTAGGTTTGGGACGGGACACCTGAGGAGAAGTCGAGTTGAATGCACGAGGATAAATCATCGCAGATGCTCTGGGCCTTGGTCGAGCTAACAGAACCTGCCATCGCAATGGCCATAAAGACAAGAAGGATTCGGGTGTACACGGGTTTCTCCTTACGTTTCATCGAGATGAGAACGTCGCGGGAAGCACGGCACTAGGAGTAATGGTGCGGAGCCAAAACTCGATGCAGACCCAGACTGGGCCTGAACGTGAACCGCTGCGGGGAAGCTTACCGCTAACCTTTGGGCTGGTTTGTACGCTTGGCATTGGTAGCGTGTCAAGCGAAAAGACGCCGAAAACGCAAGAAAATCAGCACAAAAACGATTAGCGGGCGAGGAC
>DATGGT010000115.1:0-89257 GCA_035308395.1 Terriglobales bacterium | reverse complement strand
GCGAAAACGTCCACCTGGAGAGAGGAAGATGCTGAAGTTTTTCGCATGTCCGTCGGTAGCTCCCATGAGCCAGAAGGCGATGTTCGCTTTCAGAAATGAGCGCTGATCCGAGAGTGGTTCATCACTGCCCCGCAGCATCTTGAGGATGTCGGTTATGCCTGGACCGCCATCGCTCTCGTATTTCAGGGTCGGCGGCACCGAGAGTGCTTGACAGGAGTCCTCTTGCGGCAGACGCAACAATCTTTGATCGCCAGTCCACAGTCGGTCGAAACGCTCAACAATCAGGACACGTCTTTCTCCGAAGGTTTCCATTTCAGCGCTTGCAGCTGGTAGACCCAAAGCATTGAGGATCTTGAGGCAGAGATATTCGTTCTCAACACTTGAGGTGAGGTCCACTCCGTTGGGGAGCTTTCCGATCGTAGGCTTGAA
The DNA here is from genome assembly GCA_035308395.1 of Terriglobales bacterium. Classification (GTDB taxonomy): domain Bacteria; phylum Acidobacteriota; class Terriglobia; order Terriglobales; family Acidobacteriaceae; genus Acidiflorens. Next base: position 88,828 of record DATGGT010000115.1, on the reverse strand, counting down.
GATGTGCGTCGTCGCAGTTGTGCCGCGGGGTTTGCACCATCTGCCGTTCCAACGCAGAAGAGCGGTCTTCTCTTGAGCGCCGGCGATAGATATTCGGAAGCTCTCATCTTCCGTAATTCCAAGGGGCGCGGTTGCTAAATTGTGAAGAATGGCAGCGATTTCGCGTTTACTGACGGGCACGGCATCGATCACGCCTGCGGGAGTGGGTTCGGAATCTTCAGGAAGGAACTGTAGCGCACCCACACAGTCATGACCGATCGCCCTCAACAGGCTATAAGCATCGGTTCCTTCGGCGTGCGCGCGCGCCGCGATCTGACGCCGCAGAGTATCGTTGTCCGGCAATAGATTCTCGAAAACGGCCAGCACGGGAGCGCCCAGGTATGCCTGTTCGCGTAGAGGCAAGGAGAGTGATGCGGGCAGGGCCGAGTCCCACTCCAGCCATGACCGGTCGTATTGAAAAGAGATTGCCCCCGAAGTCTCGCGTCGAAGCAGGCCGACAAGACGACTGTTGAGAAAAACGCTTAGACGGTCGTGCGAGGTTCGGCGGGCCATTAGAAGAGTTTCTCAATATCTTGAGATGAACCCTTGGTGCGCGGCCGAACCACCAATTCCAGGTCAAGCGCGGCAAGCGCACGCAGCACTGTGTCGAAGCGGGCTGCTGCTGATCTCTCAATGTCCGAAATCGTACGCTGCCGCACCCCGGCTTTTGCGGCTAGTTGCTCCTGGGTTAGGCCGAGATCGCGTCGCCGCTCCCGGATGGAATTCCCGAGCTGCAGAGGAGTTCGTGCAATGGCCTGCATGGTGTTCTCTTTTCTGTCGCAGCAATTGGCTTCTTATGCGCTTTTCCGCCTAAGGACGTCTTAGGCGCTTTTTCGCCTGAGAGCATTGTAGGCGCTTTTTCGCCTATTTGCAAGGTAGGCGGTTTTCCGCCTAGAGAGCGCGACGAACGGTGTCGTCTACCAGCGACCCAATACAAGAATTCTGTGGATGTGCTACTTCGATCAAAGCGGGAAGCGCATCCGGGAATCAACCTTCACCGAGGACTGGCAGGAAGCGAACAAGAAACTCCGCGAACGGCTCGGCGCCCGTCCTGAACTGACTCGGCGCGCTTTGTTTTTTCATCGGCCTGTTGCATCTGCCCCTCGACTGGAAAAAAGCGACCGTGCACAAACCGTGCCAATATGAGCGGGATTCAAACCATTTGGGTTAACTTTGAACGAAAAGCAGATTCCCCAAATTATTGGAAACAATAGAAATCAAAAAAAGGAATGGAGCGGTTGGAGTAAATCATTCTGCGCCCAAGGCAGGTGCGCTACCAGGCTGCGCTACGCCCCGACTGCATTCGATTATAGACGATGGCGCGGTGTGACTTTGGTGACATTGCCTGAAAGTGGTGTGCGCGTGGGCGGCAAGCTCGCGATATAATTTCGCTTCGGAAGTCATGTCCAGTTCACGCTACGCGTTGGTTACATACGTTCGCAATCCCATTGGTGAGTTCGTCGAGAACTTGCGGCGAGAGCTCCATCCGACGACCGCCCATCTGGAAGCCCATCTTACGATTCTTCCTCCGCGTGATCTGTCGGGGACGGAGGCGGCGGCGCTTGAGTTTCTGGAAGAGGCTTGCAGCCGGGTCGTACCGTTCGAAGTGGAATTGGGAGCGATGAAGACGTTTCTGCCCCTAACACCGACTGTGTATATCGAGGTGAAGCAGGCAGCGGCTCGCATGCGCGAGTTGCACGATCAGCTCGGTGTCCGGGGGCTGAGGTACGAAGAGTGTTGGCCGTATACGCCGCACCTCACGATCTTGAAAGCCTCTCTCGACGAGCAGGCCCGCGCTGCCTACGAAGTGGCGCGTGAGCGCTGGTCGCAGTATCGCGGCACCCGCCGTGTGCAGGTCGAAGAGCTGGTGTTCGTTCGCGAGAACGAAGGCTGCTGGAGCGACCTGGCGTCTGTGCCGTTGGGACGTGGCCAGCTATCGGCTAAATAGAAACCGGACACGAAGATTTGCCGAGCTCCGGTAAGAAGTCCGCAAAAACCCCTCAAAACCCGTAACGGACGGCCAATTTCCCCGTGCCGCGGGACATGTACTTTCTACCCGTTGCCAAGTCCAATAGCCGGATTACCATAGATTTAACGGACTGCGAACCAAGCGCCGGGTCCCAGGCTGCGGGTTTGATCTCGAACGATCGGAAGAGAGAATATGCAAATTGGGGTTTATGGATCCGGCTACCTCGCTACCGTTATTTCCGCCTGTCTCGCCGATTTCGGCACACCGGTTGTCTGCTGCCACGCTGACAGCACTCGGATTTTAGACATTGCAAAAGGGAATATTCCTTTCTTCGAGAAGAATCTTCAGGAAGTGATCCGGCGCAACGTGCGTTCGGGACGGTTGGCGTATTCGGCGGACCCCGAGGAATTAGCGCGCAAGGCGCAGGTAATATTTCTCGCCGAAGATTCCGGGCAGGGATTGCAGGAACTCGTCATGCGGTTAGCGACGGCGGCAGGCCGTTTTCAGGTGTTGTCGATCGTCACACCGGTGCGTGTGGGTTCGACCCGACAATTCGAAAAAGCGTTGAAAGACAAAGGACTGAGAAGCCTGCTGGTTACGCAGCCGATGTTCTTCACGAACGGTTGCGCGGTGGAGGATTTCAACTGGCCGGACCGGATCATTCTGGGGACGCCGTCAAGCGAGGCGGTTTCGTCTCTGAAACAGATTTTCCATCCGCTGGTGATGCGCGGAGTTCCCGTGCTGGTTACGAATTACGAAACAGCGGAGTTGGCGCGCGAAGCAACCACGGCATTTGTCGCCACGAAGATTTCATTCATCAACGAGATTGCGAGTTTGTGCGAGCACGTAAACGCCGACGCGGTCAGCCTGTCGCTGGCGCTTGGATTGGACAAGAAAATTGCTCCTCGTTGCCTGCAGCCGGGCGCCGGAATGGGCGGAATTTTTGCTGAGTCTGACATGGAGTCGCTGACGGGACTGGCGCGCGAGAATCGCGTCGACCTGAAGGTCTTGAACGCGGCGCGTGAAGTGAATCTCGATCTGGCGAGCCGCCTGATGCGAAAAGTGGCCGGCGCTCTCGACACAGTTCAGAATAAAGACGTCGGTATTCTGGGATTGTCTTTCAAGCCAAACACCAACTCCGTGGCGGGATCGGCTTCGATTCAACTGGCGCAGAACCTGCTCGCTGGTGGCGCACGAGTGCGGGCCTATGATCCAGTGGCGATTCCGGATGCGCGCCTGCAGCTTAACAGCACGGTCAAGTATTGCGAATCGGCTTACGGCGTCGCCGAGGGCGTCGATGCTCTGATTGTCGCCACAGGATGGCCCGAATTCCGGACGCTGGATTTCGCGAAGATCCGGCATCTGGTGAAGCGGCCGATCATCATCGACACGAAGAACCTGCTCGATTCGTCGCGACTACGTGCGATGGGATTCCAATACATGGGCGTGGGACGACCGTAGGCTGGCCCAGTCCCAGTGAATGAACTAGCGTTTTCCGGGCCCTAGTAGTGCTCGGCCGGGAAATACGTCCGTCACGATCGCACCGTCGTCGACAACGATTGTTCCTGCAACGATCAAATAACGAACGCCGACACTTGGCTCCATCGCCTTCTGAAAAGTTGCGCGATCGGTGATCGTCGCTGCGTCGAACACTACGATGTCGGCGTCAGCGCCCTCCTGGAGCCTGCCTTTGAGCCTTCCGGCGGGAGTCGAGCGCTCCAGCATTTGCGCCGGCATTAGAGACATCTTTCGAATCGCATCCATCAGTGTGATAGCGCCTTTTTCGCGGACGTATTGGGCGAGCACGCGCGAGTAGGTTCCGGCGTTGCGAGGATGGCCTTCGGCGCCGTCACTGGCAATCATCACCAAGGGATGCGTAATGACTCGATCCACCATCTCCTGCGTGTTGCTGAAGATCAGCACCGATTGGCTCGCGGTGGAACTGTGCAATTCGTCGAAACGGTCCTTGGTGAGGTGCTCGCCTGTCTCCGGCATAACGAGTTGTGCATAGCCGACGCCGAGCTTTTCCTGCCAGCCGGGATTGAATAGCGCGGAGTTGATCGAAGTCATGCCTGCGATGTAGGGGTAGGCCTCGGTCGTGACATCGAGGCCGCGGGCGCGCGCGCCTTCAACCAGGGAAAGGCACACGATCGCGTCAGCCAGGCAGGAACTGTTGATGTGAACAATATGAAGCGCGGCGCCGGTGATGGCGGCTGCTCCGATGACTTCGCTGATCGATTCGACCGATGATCCCGGCTCACCGCGGCCCGCACTGCGCACGTGCGTGTATACCGGCAGGCCTCGCTCGGCGGCCAGCCGGAACATGTCGATCACTTCGAGCCGCGTCGCTCCGGGCGTGTATTGAATGCCCATGCCGATGGCGAGGCCGCCGGCGTCAAGTTCGGAACGTAAGCGCTTCCGCATATCTTCGATCTGTTCAGGCGATGCGGGCTTATCGGTTGCCAGGCCGCTCTTGGGCAGAATTTCAGGAATGCCGGCATGAGGCGGACCCACGTCCTGTCCCGTCGATCCTATTGGGGCTCCAAATACCAGAGACCTCGCAGCGACGTGGCTGGCCGCGGTGCCGTAGTGAATCAACGAGTGACCTTCTTTCTCTTTGAGGAAACGGGCAACATCGGGTACGCCGATTTCGAGTTCGAGAGCGCTGGTTACTCCGTCGAGAGCTTTAACACGCTGGCTCGCGAGATTCTGGCCGTGCTGGTGTAGGTCGATGAATCCGGGGGCGACGACCAGACCGGCAGCGTTGACGACGCGTCGTCCGCTGAGCGGTTCAGAGGAGATGCGGACGATCTTACCGTCGCGGATGCCGACATTCCGCACGGCGTCGAGGCCAGTTTCCGGGTCCATGACCCTTCCGCTGTGGAGGACGAGGTCATATGGTTGGGCGGACGGTTGAGCAGACGGCTGGGCAGACGCGACAGCGAGGGAAAACAGCAGAAGGCAAAAGGACGAGATCAACCAGCGCATGGCGGCTCCGATTCGCTGCGGTCGTTGTTGTGTCGGCGATTGAGACTAGTGCATAGGACTGGCGATGATATCAGGATTCCGATGAGCCGGAGTCCAGCGCTGCTTGCTATAATCGTTGTCTGCACAAGCAGGTCTGCGGTGGGAGTAGCTCAACCGGTAGAGCATCGGACTGTGGCTCCGACGGTTGCGGGTTCAATTCCCGTCTCCCACCCCAATTCTTCAGGGTTGCAGAGCCTTCCGTAGTTCTTCCGCGATGTCAGGGGCTTCGTGCTTGGAGACAACTGCTCCGCTCACTAGCTCATTGACAAACCCCAGCAGTTGGTATTTGACTTCATTATGTACTCACGCGTATTCGCGGCCCTCTTCGTGCCAGCGCTGTTCTCTCTGCTTGCCAGCGCCAACACCGAGAAGTGGGTCGAAGTTCAGACCCCGCATTTCGTTATTCTGACTAACTCCGGAGACAAACACGGCCGCCGCTTAGCCGACGAATTTGAACGTATGCGAGCCGTTTTTCACAAGCGGTTCCCTAAGGCTTCAGTCGATTCCGCCTCACCAATTATCGTCATTGCGGTAAAGGACAAGAAAGATTTTCAAACGCTCGAACCTGCAGCCTATCTAGCTCAAGGTCAGCTGAATCTAGCCGGCTTATTCCTTCATACTCCCGACAAGAATTACGTTCTCCTGCGGCTTGATGCTGAGGGCAAGCATCCCTATGCGGCGGTATACCACGAATACACGCATTTCATCGTGCGGGGAGCTGCCGGCTGGTTGCCTCTATGGCTGAATGAAGGGTGGGCTCAGTTCTACGAAAACACCGAGATTAAAAACAGAGAAGTAGGTATGGGGGAGCCAAGCGCTGAAAAACTGATGCTGTTGCGGCGAAGTCGACCACTTCCGCTCGCAACATTGTTGGCGGTCGACCGCAATTCACCCTATTATCACGAAGAAAACCAGGGTCATATTTTTTACGCCGAATCCTGGGCTCTTACACACTATTTGACCCTTAAGGACGACCAAGACAAAACCGACCGCTTGGCTACTTATGTGAAGCTAGTCAGCACCAATGTCGATTCAGTTACTGCGGCAACCCGCGCCTTTGGCGACTTGAAGACATTGGAGGGCAATCTTAACGAGTACATCGCACAACCGAAGTTTTACTATTTCAAGATGCCCGGTACAACCGATGTGGACGAAACTTCTTTCCATATACGATCCGCGACTCCAAACCAGGCGGATGTAATCCGGGCAGACTTCATGGCATACAATCAACGGCCTAAAGACGCTCGCCCCCTGCTCGACCGTGTGCTGAGGGATGAACCGAATAATGTAGACGCGCACGAAACGATGGGATTGGCAGCACTCGATGAGGGCAAGTTCGAGGAAGCTTCCAAATGGTATGAACAGGCCCTGAATCTCGATTCACAGAGCTTTCTTGCTCATTATTATTTCGCCGCCACAGCTATGCGCCTACCCTCATGGGGAAACCGCAGTGATCGGATTGAAGCGAGCTTACGTTCTGCCATCAAGCTTAATCCTTCGTTTGCTCCGTCATTTGATCAACTGGCGAGCTTTTATTGGATGCAACATAAGAATCTGCAAGAAGCATCGACGCTCAGCTCGACTGCCATTCAACTCGATCCCGGCAACATCGCTTTTCTGGTGAATCGTGCGAACCTTATGATGGAGATGGAGCGTCCCACCGAAGCGATTGCCGCTCTGCAGGCTGCGGTGAAGTTATCGAGCAAACCGGAACAGCTTTTGGTTCTCCAGAGGAAATTGGAATCGATCCAGCAATACGAGACTGCTCGCATTGCAAAGGCGCACGAAAATTCTCTTGAGCAGGCGTCGCCCGAATTGCACTACAACCTAGGTAACGCCCTTCTCAGCAACAGTGACTTGGACGGAGCAATTGCGGAATATCGGCACGCGATACACCTGAAGCCCGACTTCCCTGAAGCGCATTTGAGCCTCGGCAATTCGCTTGGCCACAGTCATGACCTATATGGCGCGATCACCGAATATCGAGAAGCTATTCGCCTGAAACCCGACCTGGCTCCCGCGCATCTCAGCTTGGGTGATGCACTTGTGGAAAAAGATGATGTAAACGGTGGGATTGCTGAATACCGTGAGGCGATACGCTTGAAACCTGACTTCGCTCTAGCTCACCGCGAACTCGGCTATGAACTTATGTTCAGGGGAGAGCGACAAGCGTCCCTTGAGGAGCTGCGGAGGGTGCTCGCACTCAACCCGGGAGACGATGTTGTCCGGCGAGATGTCGAAAAACTCTCACTAGAAGCACGCGATAAATAGAAGCGCGGTACGTTCTCGGTTCAATTCCCGCCTCCCACCTAACGTCCCTCTATTCACGGGCCGTAGCGGTGCCTTGGAGAAATTCCTGCATGCGTCCGGCATCGCGGAAGGCTTCGGTGCCTCCGCTGGCGGTGGTGGAGAAGGCGCCGCAGAAGTTTCCGTAAGCTAGGCAGTCGGGCAGGTCGGCGCCGTTCAAGAAACGGTGGAGGAAGCCGGCATCAAAGCTGTCTCCTGCACCGACAGAATCGACGACAGTTACGGGCGTGGCAGGTGCCGAGAATCGATGGCCTTCGCGCATTGCGATCGCTCCGCGGGATCCCATCTTAATTACAACCGTGCCGACTTTTTGCGCCAGACGGGAGAGCGCGGTTTCGGGATCGTCGGTTCGCGATAACTTCATCGCTTCGCGACGATTCGGCAGAAGGATATCTACGTGGGGGAATATTTCATCGAGAATTGCACCCCACCTGTCTTCGGGATCGTCATTGGTGTCGAGCGAAGTCGTCAGGCCGGCGGCTTTCATCCGTCGAAAGAGCTCGGGAGCATGCGGCAATAATTCACGCTGCAAGAATAACGACGACATATGAAAGTGGCGAGCCGATGCCAGATAATCGAGATCCAAGTCTTCGAAGCGTAATTCAGAAATGGTGCCGGGATAGGTGAGAATGTGGCGCTCGGCTCCGTGCGGCAGGATGAAAGTGACCCCGGACTTGGCGCCGCGGACGACACGTGTCAGGTCGACTCCGCGTTCGTGCAGGCGATCGAGGGCGATGGTGCCGAAGGAATCGCTGCCGACGTTCGTGATAAATCCAACGCGGCTGCCGAGTGCAGCGATGTTGTGGGCAAGGATCGCGGACGAACTGCCGAGCGTGATGCTGAAATCGCGGGCAATCAACTCCAGTTCGGTTGGCATCTGTTGCGGCAGACCGTAAAGGATCAAGTCGAGATTGATCTCCCCGGCAATGGCGATATCGAGTTTAGGCATGAATGGTTGGGGTAGTCCGCTGTCACTTTTAAACCAGTGTGACTTTTATCCCGGCCTCTTTCAGAGCATTCAAGTCGGACTTCGGGATTTGCTTGTCGGTGATTACTTCGTGAACCGATGTGACCGGCATGATGTTGCACAAACTGCGACGGCCGAATTTGCTGGAATCGCAGACGGCGATTGTGCGGCGAGCGATATCGACCATGGCACGGTTGACTTCCGACTCCAACAAATTTGGCGTAAAGAGACCGGCCTTGGTGTCGAATCCATCGACGCCGAGAAATAAAATGTCTGCGCTCAGCTGACGCAGAGTGTCTTCGGCGAGCGGTCCTACGAGTGAAAACGAGTTCTTGCGGAGAGTGCCTCCGGTCAAGATCACTTCGATGTGCGTGCCTGCGAGTTCCGCGGCAATGTTGATGGCGTTGGTGATGACGGTTAGCCGCGACATGTCTTTCAAGGCGCGCGCAATCGCCGTCGTCGTAGTGCCGGAATCGAGTAAGACGGATTGTCCTTCTTCAACCAGAGCGGCCGCGGCGTGCGCAATCTGCGCCTTTTGTTTGCGGTGCAGTCTCTCTTTCTCACGCAAGGTTGGATCAAGTAGGGCTCCGGCCTGTATGGGCAGCGCGCCGCCATGGGTGCGCTGCACTACGCCCTGGGAGTCGAGAAACTCCAAGTCTTTGCGGATCGTGATCTGGGAAATGCGAAAATGCCGGGCCAGGTCTTTGACGAGCACGCGACCGTCCCGATGGAGGGCGGCCAGGATTTCGCGGCGGCGTTCTTCGTTGAGCAGACCGTTGGAAGGCATGGTTTCGATTTGTTTCGAATAGTTACTTTCGTTGATTCAGAGGGGCGCTGTCAAGGGCGGATTTATGGCGGCGGGGTGGGGAATCAGACGTGCTAAGAAAGCGAAGGAAGTCGAAACGGGTCAAGGGCATCGTGGACCCATGTTGTGGACCCAGGTTAGCGCACAAAGAACGTGCGCGAACCTGGGGCACGGTCTTGGATCTTAGTTCCTGGCGCCTACTTCTTGGCTTTCTCTTGCGCGTGCTGCGTAGTGGGAGTCTACGTAGTCGTCGAGAATCTTGATGAACTCTGCCACGATCTTGTCGCCTTTCAGCGTGGTGAAGAGGCGTCCGTCTACATAGACGGGAGCTTTCGGTTCTTCGAAGGTCCCGGGTAGCGAAATTCCTAGACTTGCGTGTTTGGATTCGCCAGGGCCGTTGACCACGCATCCCATCACGGCAACTTTCATTTCTTCAACACCGGTGTGGGTTTCTTTCCAGATCGGCATCTGGTTGCGCAGATAAGTCTGAATCTGTTCGGCCATTTCCTGGAAGAACGTGCTGGTGGTGCGTCCGCATCCGGGGCAGGCGGTGACTTGAGGCGTAAAGCTACGAATGCCGAGCGACTGGAGGATCTGTTGCGCCACGCGAACTTCTTCGGTGCGATCGCCTCCGGGCGCGGGAGTGAGCGAGACGCGAATGGTGTCGCCGATGCCTTCTTGCAGTAAAACGGCCAATGCCGCGCTCGAAGCGACGATGCCTTTTGCTCCCATGCCGGCCTCGGTCAATCCGAGGTGCAGCGGGTAGGTGCAGCGCGCGGCCAGAATGCGATAGACGTCGATCAGGTCCTGCACTCCGCTGACTTTCGCGCTCAGAATGATCTGGTCTGGGCGCAAGCCGTATAGTTCGGCCAGCTTCGCCGAGTTAAGAGCGCTGGTCACGATTGCTTCCATGGTGACATCGCGGGCGTCTTTCGGTTCGGCCAGAAGCGAGTTCTCGTCCATCATCTTTGTCAGCAGAGACTGATCGAGAGATCCCCAGTTCACGCCGATGCGAACGGGCTTATCATTTTTCGCGGCGACTTCGATCATGGCGCGGAAATTGTCGTCGTTCTTGCGTCCGATGCTTGCGTTTCCGGGATTGATGCGGTACTTGGCCAGGTTTTCGGCGCAGGCGGGATATTTGGTCAGGAGGAGATGCCCGTTGTAGTGGAAGTCGCCGACGATGGGGACGCGCAGGCCTTGTTTGTCGAGGCCTTCCACAATGTGGGGGATGGCCTTGGCGGCATCGTCATTGTTGACCGTGACGCGGACGATCTCGCTGCCGGCGCGAGCCAGGGCGGCGACCTGCTTGATGGTGCCGGGGACGTCGGCCGTGTCGGTATTGGTCATCGACTGCACCATAATCGGTGCACTACTGCCAACGCGGACGCCGCCGATCGTAGCGGTCGAGGTTTTTCTACGTTGAATTTCGGCCATAACGGAACCTCTATTTTAGCAGGTTCGGCGCGGGCGTCGATAGGTAGGGTGTGTCAGACTTCACTACTGGGCTCGCTACAAATCAGGCGGCGGCGCAGCAATGAGGTGATTGCGGCCAGAACGCTGTCTTCGCTGACATGGAGCTGCCTGGCATGGCCGAGCAAGTCTGAGAAAGCGACTTTCTTCTCCAGTAAATTCAACAGTTCCCGTTCGACGGGATCGAGCTGATATTCAACGGGCAGAGCTTGCCCGAGCAGTGTGGCTTTGGCGTTGGTCTTCAGTCCACGTTCACCGCCCAGTAATTGCGCGTCGAGAAGTGCGATCGGCCCGGTGCGGCGCAGCCAACTGTGTTTTAGAGTCTCGGGCAGATCGAGGCGACGCGAAAGGCGCTCGGCTTGAAATGCGGCCTCGATTTCGGCTCCGGCGGCGCGTTGCGGGGCTTGGGTTTCGTCGACTCGAACCCAGGGGGGGCCGCTCGCGGGATCGCTCCACTGAAACGATATGAGCACGACGACAACTCGCTGGTAACCCTGCGCGCGAAGATTGCCAGCCCACGATTGCACTGAATCGAGGAACACATCGTAGTCGTCACCTATGGCGTGGCCGATCGCGTACTTCGTGGCGGAAAATTCGCGCAGGCGGAGGATGTGGATATCCATGGGACTGCCAGCGAGCCATTCACGTAAGCGGTTGGCGAGTGGTTCATTGTCGCGCTCGCCGAGTTCGGTAATCATGTGCGCGGAGCCGCCGGGCGCGAGGTGATCGGGAAGGCCCGCGACAATCCGCTTCTGGATGTCTTCTCCAGAGCGCCCGCCGTCGCGGAATCCGAGGGTGTTGAGTGGCGAGGGGACGAAAGGGGGATTGGCCGTAATCAGATCGAAGCGCCGTTCACAGATTGGATCGAACAGATCGCCGACCATTACTTCTAGATTGGTTGCGCCTGAGACTTGCGCGTTGAAACGAGTGCAGCGGGCGGCGCGTTCGTTGATATCTACTGCGACGACGCGGTCTGCGTGTTCCGCAGCGAGCAGCGCTTGAATGCCGGAGCCGGTGCAAAGGTCGAGAGCAGCATGAACAGCTCGCCGCGGAGTGCAATGCGCGAGGGCGCGGCTGTCTCCGCCGACAAACATGACTTGATCGTAAGGGACGGTTTTGTATCCGGGATGAGGAAGCTCGGGCCAAGCGTGATCGGAAAAAACCAGGCGCTTGCCGACGGGGAATAGCGACGCGCGGGCGCGCGCTCGGCCAGTGTCATCGATTGCGAGAAGCCCTGTCTGGATAAGCGCATCGCGGCTGGACTGATCGACGAATAACGTGGAGAGTTCGTGTCCGGAAACAGATCCCTGCAACAGAAATAGTTCGATGGCGAGAGCAAGCGGATCGCGATCGGCCAGACGTTCTTCGCGATACATCGGGGTCGCGCGCCACTGGAGATCGGAAAAGCTGGCTAAACCTAGCCGCTCAAGCACTACTTTTTCGGAATATCCGATGCGAGCGAGATTTGAAATAACCTCGCGCAGCGGAGGAAGATCGAAATCGTCGAGTAGAAAGGGCGCGGATTGAATCATACCGATCCGCGAAACTGGCGCGGATTGGGAGTCCCGGACAAGGCCGTCCCAACACGAGCCAGTTCTATTCTTTTTTCTTTGCAACTAGTTCGGGGTGACTACGGCATTCGGCCAAGGCCTGGAAGGGTCTTAACCAGATCGTTGTAGATCACCATGACTGCGAAGAGCACGAGAAACACGAAAGCAGCCTGATAGATACGTTCTTTGATCGGGAGGCTGATTTCTTTCTGCATCAGGCTCTCGATGACGAGAAGCAGGATAACGCCGCCGTCGAGGATCGGGATCGGCAACAGGTTCATGATGCCGAGGTTGAGACTGATCGCGGCAGTGATCAGCAGAAGGGGCATCCAGCCCTTTTCGCGGGCAGCCTGTCCAACGGCGCTGCCGATGCCGATTGGGCCATCGACCTGGCGCATGGAAACCTTGCGCTGGACCATTTTTTGCAACAGCTCGAGGATCAGGAACGAGCTTTTCTTGTTATCAGACAAGGAGCGCTTGAACGCATCGACAAAATCAAGCTTCACAACCTTGGTCGGTAGGCTGTAGGCGCCAATGCGATAACGGAGTTCCTCGCCCGGCCCGGCGGGAACCAGAGTCGGTTTCACGTTAAACGTAAGTTTCTGGCCGTTGCGCAGGACTACGAGCGACAGATTTTCTCCTGTGCTGTGATTCAACAGCTGTACGAGCGCAGCCAGAGCGGGAATGTCCTGGCCGTTCGCGGTCAGGATCTCGTCACCGACTTTGATGCCGGCCTTATCGGCGGGCATTCCTGGTTCGACCGTAGTCAGAGTCACGCTGGATTCTTTGGGCACCCAACCGATGCTCCCGTACTGATTCGGTCCCTTCGGTTCGGGGATGAGGGTTTTCTCGGTGACCTTGCCGTCATGCTCGATACCAAATTTCAAGGGCTGATTCGGGCTGAGGGCGGACTTGACGTCGACCTGCTCCCAGTTCGGATTCTGGACGTCTTCGACGCTGACAATCTTGTCACCGCGCTGGATGCCGGCTTTTTCCGCGGGTGTGTCGGGATTCACCCAGCCGACAAAGGCAGGCTCGTCGAGCACGGCCGGATATTCGTAGCGAACCATATAGACGCCGGTCAACAACGCAATAGCCAGCGCAATGTTCATGGTCGGCCCGGCGAGGGCGATGATGAAGCGCTGCCAACGCGGATGGGACAGGAATTCTCCCGGATCGCCGGTACGGTCGTCCATGGGGTTCTCGCCCGACATTTTGACGTAGCCGCCGAGGGGCAGGACGTTGATGCGGTATTCGGTTTCGCCGCGGGTGAAGCCGACAATACGCTTGCCAAAGCCGATGGCGAACTGCTCCACGCGGACCTTGAAATACTTGGCCGCCGCGTAGTGGCCGAATTCATGAATCAGGATCATGAATCCGAGCACGATGCCCATGACGAAGAGCGTGTAGAGGAAAGACAAAAGCTGGGGCATATTAACCAGATTACTCCCGAATTCTCATTATGAAATGGCCCCGATGGGCAATGGCTTTCGGCTACGCTGTTTCACGATTTCGGTTGCCAAAAGGCGGGCCTCTGTATCCAAAACAAGTACCTTCTTTATAGATTCTAAATTCCCGGCTGGCGTTGCTGACATGACTTCTTCAATAATCCGGGGAATGTCCTCAAAACCAATCTTCTCGTCCAGAAACGCGGCTACGGCAACCTCGTCGGCGGCGTTCAGGGCGATGGTCTTCGCGCCTCCGACCTCGGCTGCTTTGTAAGCTAATGCCAGACAAGGGAATTTAGCCACATCGGGGGGGCAGAAATCCAGATGCCGGAGGTCACCAATCGGGAAGCGCAGGTCCGACTGGATACGGTCGGGATAGGTCAGCGCATACAGGATCGGCAGGCGCATGTCGGTCACGGAAATCTGAGCAAGTATGCTGCCATCCACGAATTCAACCATGGAATGGATCGTAGACTGCGGATGGACAATGACTTGTACCCGTTCGGGCGGGACGTTGAAAAGCCGGCAGGCCTCGATTACCTCGAACCCCTTATTCATCAAGGTGGCCGAGTCGATGGTGATTCGTTTCCCCATCTTCCAGGTGGGATGATTGAGGGCCTGTTGCACCGTGATTGAGGCAAATTCCGACTTGGGAGTGTGCAGAAATGGGCCGCCCGAAGCGGTGAGCCAGATGCGCTCGACCTCGTGGGCGCGGCCTCCGCGAAGGCACTGGTGGACGGCGTTGTGTTCGCTGTCGATGGGCAGCAGCGGCTTACCCTGACGGAGAGCCTCAGCGGTGATCAGCTCCCCGGCGACCACTAGACACTCTTTGTTCGCGAGGCCTACGGTCTTGCCAGCGCGAACAGCCTCGTAGGTTGCCTCTAGTCCGGAGACGCCGACGATGGCGCTGACTACAAAATCGACGTCGGGATGGGTGGCAACGCGGAGAGTTCCGGCGGAGCCGTGGACAACTTCAATTTGGGCGAGGCCAGACTGCCGGAGCTTGTTTCGGAGGGCATCGGCGTCGGCTTCGTTGGCGAGGGAAACGACCAGCGGCTTCCATCGTAGAGCCTGTTCCAAGGCAAGTTCGACGTTGCTGCCGGCCGCGAGCGTCGCGACCTTGAAGCGGTCGGGATAGCTCTCGACCACGCTCAAAGTGCTGCGGCCGATGGAGCCGGTGGAACCGAGGATGGCGATGCGTTTCATGCTGGCTTGAATCTTTATTGTAAGGGATAGAAGTATGCGCAGGTCCCAAAACCTTACACAGCTCAGCTTGCGGTAGAATCTCGATTGCTGCAAGACGGACGCATGGGGCGCCCACGATAGGGAACTCGTCGGTCGGAAACTTTGATAGGAAACCTGTAATGAACTCTGCCATTCGCACAGTCGACTTGCGCAAGGTGTACAGTTCCGCTCCTCCTGCGGCGGCGGGGCGAACGGGTGCGGCTCCGCCAACGGTTAAACGCGACAAAGCGCCAAAGCCGCAGATTACGGCGCTCGATGGCATCAATCTCGACGTGACGCCGGGACAGATCTTCGGCCTGCTCGGGCCGAATGGGGCCGGGAAGTCTACGACGGTTGGCATTCTGACTACGCGGGTGCGCCCGACCAGCGGCACGGCCTGGATCGGCGAATATGACGTTTGGCGCGATCAGACTGCGGCCAAGCGCCTGATCGGAGTTGTGGCTCAGCGTCCGAACCTGGATTTCTCGCTGACCGCCCGCGAGATACTGCTCTTTCACGGGGCTTACTTCGGACTCAGTTCAACGGAACGCACGGAGCGCGCGAACGCCCTGCTTGACCGCTTCAAACTAACCGACCGCGCGAATGAGCTGGTTCGTGGATTCTCGGGCGGGATGATGCAGCGCATGTCGATTGCCCGCGCCATGATGCATGATCCGCAAGTGTTGTTTCTGGACGAGCCGAGTGTTGGCCTCGATCCGCAAACGCGGCTGCTGTTGTGGGAGATCATCCGCGAATATAACCAGAAGGGCCGCACCATCCTGCTGACCACGCACAATATGGAAGAGGCCGATACACTCTGCGAGCGACTAGCGATCATCGACCACGGCCGCATCATCTCTTCGGGCACGCCGGCGGAACTGAAGGCTTCAATTCCGGGCGGATATCTGCTGCGCCTGCGGTTTGCGCAACACTCCGCACCGTTGCTCGAAAAGCTTGGGACGTTGGCGGGCGTGACCGAAGCGCGTGCCTCGGGCGATGGGGGTGCGGACCTTTACGCCAGTCGCGGGGGGGCCATGATCTCCGAGATCGTGAGTGCGGCTGCCGGTTTCGGTGTGGAGTTGTCGGACGTGCACATCTCGGAGCCGAGCCTGGAAAATCTTTTTCTCCATCACACGGGCAGGAGCTTACGCGAATGAACTGGAAGACTTTCATGGCGCTTTTAGCCCGCGACGCTCATGTCGCGCGTCGCAACATCGTTCCGCTGATGTTGCAGACTTTCCTGCAGCCACTTCTATTCGTCTTCATCTTCGGACGCGTCATGGTCGGCAGCGGGTATATGCCGGCTGTCTACAAGAGTCAGCTTCTGCCGGGCATCATGGCGATCAGCATGGTTTTCACCGGGATCTGGGCGGTTGCCATGCCGTTGATCGCTGAATTCCAGTTCACGCGCGAGATTGAAGATCGTCTGCTGGCGCCGATTGACATCTCGTGGGTGGCGATTGAAAAGATCGTCGCCGGCCTGATTCAAGCCCTCGTCGGAGGCTTGGTCGTGATCCCGCTGGCCTGGATCATTCTGAGGCCCGGACTGGAATTGCATCTCACGAACCCGCTCCTCTTCATCTGCATCACGCTGCTGGTAGCGGGCTTCTCGGCTTGCGGAGGACTGGCGCTCGGATGCAGCGTAAATCAGCAGCACATTGGATTGATGTTCAGCATGGTGATGACTCCAATGATATTTTTCGGATGCACTTACTATCCGTGGAGCGCTCTGAGCAAGTTTCCGATTCTGCAAAAAGTTGTGCTTATCAATCCACTGGCTTACGCCAGCGAAGGGCTGCGGGCGACTCTCGTGCCGCAGTTCCCGCATTTGTCGCTTCCGTTTATTCTTGCGGCGTTGGTGACGTTCGATGTGTTGTTGCTGGTGGTTGGATTGCGGCAATTCCGGGCAAAGGCGGTTAGTTAGAAACGGAAAAAAGTGCCAGCACTCCGGCGCCGCGGCTGAAGCCCGGACGACTCCAAACGACTTACGCGGCGCTGAAGCGCCGCTCTTCCACGGAAACCTGAGCCTTCGGCCCTTTTTCCCGCATTCTGTTCGGGAGGTAGTTTCGCCGAGGATGGTGTCACTGCATCAGGCGCCACGCCCCGTAGGCCCACACAACCGGGACGGCAAAGAGCATGGCATCGATGCGATCGAGCATGCCTCCGTGGCCGGGGAGAATGGCACCCGAATCCTTCACTCCTGCGCCGCGCTTGATGAGCGACTCAACCAAATCTCCTAACTGAGCGGCGATGTTGACCACGGCCGACAGCACGATAATGGGCCAGAGTTGAGGCTGTTCCAATCCCCACATGCCGTCGCGGCGCTCGATCAAGCCGATCCGGAGGAGATTGGCGCTGATTCCTGGAGCGTGCTGAATCCAGAGTGTGCCAATGATCACACTCGCGAACACGGAGGCGACCGCACCCTCCCAAGTTTTCTTCGGGCTGATGCGCGGCGACATGAGATGACGCCCGATGGCTTTGCCGATGAAGTAGGCGAAAATGTCTCCGGCCCAGACCGCGAGGAGCAGGTAGATCGTCCAGATGGCTCCGGCTGGTTGTTGCCGAATCTCTACAAGCAGCGCCATTGGGATCGCGATATATGCGAACGCGAATGACGATGCGGCAGCCCCGGGATAGCCGCTCGCCAAGCTCGCGCGACGCATAGCTACGGTGAGAAATATGAAAGGCGCGAGGGCTGATGTCAGCGCTAATCCATAGACCATCGCTGTCGACTCGATGAGAGGAGTCTGGTTGGTTGAAATGACGGTAACAAACAAGAAGAAAATCGCAACGAACGAATAGGTTGCGATGGTGAGCGGTTCGACTCCATAGGGAGTCACCAGTTTCAGGAACTCGCCGATGGCGAGAATTGCAATTGCGCCCGAGACGAGTGCCAGCACATAAAGAGGGGCTTTGAGAACCAGGAGCAGGACGATAGGAATCAAAACGACGGCAGTCGCAATCCGCGTAATCATTGATGGGGGTTACCGCGATTGAGGGTACCGCGGCTGCTGTTGCGAAGAATTGGCGAGGTGCCGATCAGCGTTGACATTAACGCTTGCCCTCGGGACGTGGCCGTTGGGGAGCGTGCCCGTCTTGTCCGAGGCCACCGTAGCGGCGGTCGCGCTTTTGATACTCCTCGATGCCCTCAAGCAATTGCACTCCGCGAAAATCTGGCCACAAGGTCTGGGTCACGTAGATCTCGGCATACGCCAACTGCCACAACAGGAAGTTACTCAGCCGCATTTCGCCACTGGTACGAATTACCAAGTCGGGATCGGGAAGGTCGCGCGTGTAGAGGTGCTGGCTGATCAGCTGTTCGTCGACTTTCATGTGGTCGAGTCCGCCATTGCGCGAGGCGGCGTCCGCTAGCGAGCGGAACGCGTCGACGATTTCGCTGCGCGCGCTGTAATTCAACGCGAGAGTCAGCAGCATGCCCGTGTTCTTCGATGTGGCGTCGCTCGCTTCGGCCATCTCGCGTTGCACCGACTCAGGCAACTCGTGCTGGCGTCCGATGTATTTGAGGCGGATATTATTTTCGTTGAGGATTTCGATCTCGGCCTTGAGATAACGGCACAAAAGACGCATCAGGAAATCGACCTCTGTCTTCGGACGTTTCTTCCAGTTTTCCTCGGAAAAGGCGTAGAGAGTCAGAGCGGGAATTCCGATGCGTGCGGCGGTTTGGACAGTCGAACGCACGGAGATGACTCCGGCGCGATGTCCGGCGACGCGGGGCATGTGCCGGCGGCGGGCCCAGCGGCCGTTTCCGTCCATGATGATCGCGATATGCTGGGGCAGGCGCGCCGCATCGAGCCGCAGGTAAACGTCCGTTTCCTTGCGGTCCATTCCAGCCGGAACCGTGTGTCGCAAGCGGAACTCTCCGAATCGAAGCTAACACAGGAAATCCAGTGTCGGCAATGGGATAGCGGGGTTCCGGGGACACCTAGGAATGATCCTTACCATGCCTCTTTACTATTGCAGTTATCTTCACTGCGCCTCTTCGGGAAAAATTGGCAGGATCAGCCTTTCGGTATGCCGAACTACTGTCAGAGAGCATCTAGCCCCGACTTGCGCGTCGGTCAGCAGACGGTGCAAGTCATCCACGCCGGCGACTGGCTTGTTATCGAACTCTACGATCACATCGCCCTCGCGCAAACCCGCGGTGCGGGCCGGGCTCCTATCTTCGATGCCGACCACAACCACGCCGGTTTCCCTCGGCAGGTTATAAAAGCGCACTACCCGGCGGTGAATCGGAACCGTCTGCGCGGAGACTCCGATGTAGCTGCGGCGAATGCGCCCATCGCGCAGCAGGCGGCTTGCTACAAATTTCGCCGTGTTGATCCCGATCGCGAAACAAATTCCCTGCGCCGGCAGAATCGTCGCGGTGTTCACTCCGATCACATGGCCGCGCGAATCAACGAGCGGTCCGCCGGAATTTCCGGGGTTCAACGCGGCATCGGTCTGAATGACATCCTCAATCAAGCGCCCGGAATAGGAGCGCAACGACCGCCCCAAGGCGCTGATCACACCCGCTGTCACTGTCGACTGAAAGCCGTAAGGATTGCCGATGGCAATCGCCATTTGTCCGGGTCGCAATTGCTGGGAGTCGCCGAGTGGCACGGCCTGTAATCCCGAGGCATCGATACGAATGACCGCGAGATCAGTTGCCGGATCGTCGCCGACGGTGTGGGCGGGCGCGCGCCTGCCGTCTGCAAGCGTTACTTCAATCCGAGTCGCGTCATGCACGACGTGGCTGTTCGTGAGGATGAGTCCGTCGGGTGTAAATACGAAACCCGAGCCGCCACCCCGGCGCTCACTCGGCTCCCCGGGCCGAGCGCGGCCTGGCGCTTGGCTTGTCGATCGGCCTGTCGCTTTATGATGAACTTCTACATTGACTACTGACGGGCTGACTCTCTCGACGGCGGCGATCACAGCCTGCGAATAGGAGTCGAGCAAGCTCGCGTCGGCGGATTCGGCGGTCGCCGAGGGATCCTGAGGCAAGGACGGGCCCACTTGCTGCGAAGACAAGGGTTCTACAGACACGCTTTCGAGTTCCATGAAAGATAGATGAGTGTCGATACCAGTTGGATTCCGGACAGTGCGATCAGCTTTGCTCGTCGCGGGTAGCGACGCCGTAAGCCTTCAACACATCGCGTAGGGTGACGATGCCTTCCAGTCGATGGACATCCGCGCGATTGACCACTGGAAGCAGGTCGAGCTGATGCGAACCCATACGTTCGAGCGCCAGATCGAGGCCCTGGTCGGAGTGAACGTGAGGAAAGACCATGGCGTCGACGAGTTGGCCGATTTGCTTGTCGGTATTTTCAGACGGTTCCTGCTCTAACCTGGGTTGTGCGAGGACTCCAATTACGCCGCGCCGGTCGGTCACGAGAAGCGTCGGCAACTTGCCCGATCGCACTTTCTCCAGTGCCTCACGAACCGTCGCCTCAGCGGGAAGAGAATCGTTGGCTGCGGCCCTCATCACCGTGACCACCTGGCGCTGGCCCAATCGCTGGCGAGTCTCGGCAGTCGGCAGATGGATGCCGTCCTGCACTGCAAGAGCTTCGTAGATCGGTTCGTGCTGGAGTCGCGATGCGATGAAAAGGCTGACCAGATTCGCGATCATCAGGGGCACGATGACGGCGTAATCCTGCGTCATTTCGAAAATCATCAACACCGATGTCATCGGCGCCCGCACCACTCCTGCGAAGACTGCACCCATTCCGACCAGTGCGTAGGCTCCGGGAGTCGAAGTATAGGCCGGCAAGAAGTAATGGGCGACGGTTCCCACGCTTCCGCCGAGCATCGCGCCGATGAAAAGCGAGGGTCCAAAAATGCCGCCCGCGTTCCCTGATGCGTAGCTGGTGGTGACCGCGAAGAGCTTGAGAACTACCAACAGCAACATGATCCGGAAGGCCATGTTCCCATTCAACGCGTCGCCGACGAAGCCGTAACCGACACCCATGACTTGAGGCACGAACCAACCCATGATTCCGACGAGCAAGCCTCCAGCGGCGGGTTGGAACCAGACGGTGCTCTGAGGGAAACGCAGGAAGCGGGCGCGGATGCGCAACAAGAGCTGTGTAAAGGCAACGGAAACCAAGCCACCTGCCACGCCGAGCACGGCATAGACGGCAAACTCCAGGGGATGGACCAAACGATATTGCGGGACTTTGAAGAGTGGGTGGTCACCGAGAAATACATGCAGGACCATCCAAGCGGTTGCCGATGCCAGCACGACCGCACCCATGACCGGCGCGTAAAGATCGCCGACGATTTCCTCGAGCGAGAACAAGACGGCGGCCATCGGCGTGTTAAATGCGGCGGCGATTGCGGCGGCCGCTCCGACTGGAATCAGCCGTTTCACTTGCTCTGTACGTAAACCCAAGAATCTCCCAAGAACGGAAGCGATGCCCGCACCTACCTGAACCGACGGACCTTCGCGGCCGAGCGGGATTCCGCTGGCAAGCGTAGCCGAGGTGCAGAAGAACTTGCCGAGCACAGTCCGTAGGGTGATGCGGCCCTCGCGAGCGAACAGGGCTGCCTTTGTCTGGGGAACGCCGCTGCCGCGGGCGTTAGGGAAATAGCGATAGAGCAGGTAACCGATGCTTAGCGAGCCAGCGATGGGAAACAACAAACGCCGCCACGGAGCGCCGCCCATGGGATACAGGCGCATTCCCAAACGTTCAGTGAGAAGAATGAATGCTACGACCGCGAGACCAGTTGATGCGCCTATGACGAGGGCCAGCACAAGAAAGACCTGACCCTCGCGTTGGCGCAGTTTGGTCACGCGAGACGTGACCCAGGCTCTCCAGCGGTTCTGGTTTATCGTGTCAGCGATTTCGGCCATTCAGTTTTCGCTATGACAACGCTCTAACGTTCTATTCGTTCTATTGTATGAAGGCGGCCCAAAACTGAGCCGCCTTCGTGTCTATCGATTTCAGCGTTCGAATACGAAGTGGTCAACTCGATTCTGTTGCCAGCACTGTTCGTTGTCTTCGGTGCAAAACGGTTTTTCCTTACCGAAGCTGACGGTTCGTATGCGATCGGCAGGAATGCCTTCCTGCACCAGAGTCCGCTTCACGGTTTCCGCGCGACTGGTTCCGAGGGCAATGTTATATTCCTCGGATCCGCGGTCGTCGCAGTGACCCTCGACCACGACTTTGATGTTGGGATGCTGCGAGAGGAAGGCCTGGTTATTTTGGACGGTAGGGGCCTCGTTGGGCCGGACCACAAATTTGTCGTAGTCGAAGAAGATGTCCTTTACATTTCTGCTGAACAAATCTTCATCGCTCGGCGAGGGCGCCGCGGCGACCGGCACATTGACGGTAACGCGCGCTGAGGCCTCGTTCGATCCCCCGGGGCCTTTGGCGACCAGTGTGTAGGTCATGGATGAGTCTGGCTTCACGGAGCGCGATCCGGTGGCGGGCACGGTGCCGAGTCCGGCAATCGTGATGTCATTGGCGTTGCTGGTTTGCCACGTCAGCGTAGAAGTCTGCCCCTGCTGGACGACGCTGGGATTGGCTGCCAGAGTGGCGGTTGGCGACGGCTGGGTTGCAGCGGGCGGCGGTGGTGGCGTTACCTTGGCGACTTTCTTGGCGCATCCGGTGGTTAATACTAAAGCGACCAGAGTTGCGGCAATGGCGGCTGCGAGAGCGTAGGCATTGTGTCGATTCTGAATTGGACGGTTCGTCATTAGCGAGTCTCCTCACTCGGGAAAATGGTGTAGACCGGTAATTCGGAAAACAACCTCAGCGCAGCACGTATCGGCCTGCGACGGAGGTCAACGATTGCGAACTACGGATACGCGAACCACGGGGAGCGAGGAGGATCAGCAGCGCAGGATGGACGTAGTCTCGGACCATGAACTTGCAGTCCAGATGGAAGACGACGGAACTATCTGGGAGAAGATAGTGGGGCACATCAAAAGTGCGCCGAGTGACCAAAACGCGGCCTGCTGGATCGCGATTCGTAAGCGAAGGGCCGCACGAGAAGATTGAAGAGCCGTAACCGGCCCATTCACGGCCGAATATGGGCCCTGAACGGCGGGAAAGAGAAAAATCGTCAGGACGCAGACAACCGCGAAGACTGCCACTTCAGATCCGATGCGGCCAGAATTCATCGTGGTATAGCCATTATATCGTATGATTCCAGCTCGTCGGTGCGTGCCGAAAGTTCTAGTAACTAGTCGCCTAACTGCTTCCGCGGGCGCCCAGGCTATGGGCGTACCCGGCGATGGACCCTCTAAATGAAGCCGATTTCTGCGACGCTTTGCCTTCTTGTGCTGTCCGCGGGAGCTTTGTTTTCGCAGGCCGCTTCTTCATCGCAAACAAGCAAAGACGCCGCCTACCTGATGCGTTTGGAACGCATTCGTCACGGAGAAGACGTTTGCGTGTTAGTGCGCGGAGACGGGCAATATCATCTGGAATTCCAATCTTTCGGAAGCATCAAAATTTTCGAAGGTGAACTGGATGCCGACGGAATTCGTCAAGCAATCCGTCTTGTTTCGACCGATCAACTATTCGATCTGGAACAGAAGCAGATCGCCGAGCCGCTGTTGACAGCGGATAATGACGAGGTGATGCTAGCCGTCCTCAGGCCGCGCGATACATGGCAGCAATTGACCTTCCCTGATTCTCCATCGCGGAAGCCCTACGATGAGTCGCTCGTGCCGTTGCTGGATTGGTTCGACCGAGTCCAAAAGCGAAAGGGACGGAAATTGTCTGAAGAGGCAGGGCGGAACAGCTGTCTTCCGCCCCGGAACCTGGAGTTTTCGGCGCGAACGCCTGAACTCCATGCTCCGGATGTGACCAGTCCCAACTCGACGAATGCGACTGGAGGCGGGAGCGGCTCGCAATCGTCCGCCCAGAGTGCAGCGGAAGGAGGCACTACCGCGGCGGCGTATGCTCTCCGGATGGTTGAATCTGGATATGAGAGAAGGACAATTGTGATGTCTTGCAGGATTGTTTCGCGTTCGGGGGCGTACCACTTTGTGAAGCAGTCCCGCGAATCGAATTCGCGCAAGGTACGCAGCGTGGTGCGAGATGGGACCCTCAACGAAACGCAGATGGCTGCGCTGCGACAGATCCTCAGTGATCCGGGGTTGAAAGACCCACCTCCATCTCATCGGCCGTCCCAGTTTGAGATGCAGTTAACGTACGGCCCCAGTCAATTCATCCTGTGGTTCCCGCGTGACGGAGCGCTCCAAGAAATCGAGGCCTGGCGATCAGTGCCGACTGTCGGCGGCACATTAATCGGTGGCATGCAAGATCACGGAGCGAAAGCCTTGCTGCCGTTGCGAGAGTGGTTGAAGCAGAATCTAGACGAATCGAAGGCCATCGCCACGACTAATCCCACGAATGTGCAGTGTTTGCAAGAACCGTAACCTGACCATCGAGTTCTTACTCCAGTAGCGGATAGCGCTGCTCACCGTGATCGACCTCAACAACTTCGTTCAGCGCCGGATAAGACTTCACGAGAAGTTCGGGTGCGAGAACTTTTTTTCCTTCGAGCAAATGCCTTAACTCCAGCGCGTTGACCGCAGCCTTGGCCTGAAAGTGATTGTTGGCGATTACATAGGTTGACTCGGCACGCTGCGCGATGACGTCCACTTTCTGTTTCCATTTCTCGAGCTCCGCTGGTTTGTAGAGATAGTTGTAACGATCGTCGCGATTGTCGCCGCCGGAGCCGTCGTCGAACCAATGTTCATAATTCCGGCCGTGCAGGCGTACATATCCGACGCCCGATGTCACGTGTTCGGTTGGAGCGAGCGAGCGGCCAAGGAGAGGCTGATCGATGTTGCAGAAACCGACGTTGTGTCGCATGAATTCCGCCAGGGTTTCCGGGTTATTCCAGCTCTCATGGCGCACCTCAACCACGCGCGGAAACTCGATGAACTGACGGAGCAGTTGCTCCAGATATTCTCGATTGAGGCTGGTGTTCTTGAAGGAGACGGGAAACTGAATGAGGAGGGCGCCCAGCTTGCCTTCGGATGCCAGCGAATCGAGGCCTTCGCGGGCAAGGCGTTCGTCTTTATCGTTCGGTCTGATGCTGGCGGCGGACGTTGGCTCCATCACAGCCAACGGAGAGTGGGTGAACGAGCGATGCAGCTTGGCAGTGAAAACGAAATCTGGATTCACTGCTGCGGCCTTGCGCGCCCATAGGCGTCCGAGTTCGGGGCGTATGTGTCCGTAGAAGGAAGTATTGATCTCGATAACGTCGAAGAAACGGGCGAGAAATTCGACAGGATGAATCTTCTTGCGCGTCACTTCCGGCGGATAGAGAACTCCATCCCAGTCTTTGTAAGACCAACCAGCCGTACCGACTCGAATTCTCGGAGGTGCCATCCCAACACAGTGTAGTGTGGCGCGGACAGTCCTGTCCGCGAGATGCCCGAAATGGAAATCGTGGGCAGGGAAGGTCAGGAAGGAAAGGTCAGTAGAGCAAAATCGCGACCCAGTAAGTCCCGTTAGGATAAGCGGCATTGCGCGCGTAGCACGAGCCCACCGCAAACTGGCGGAGGTCGGCATCGCGCAGCATTGGCAAAACGCCTTCCGGCAGCATTTCAGGACGGCTCTGGGTATAAGTAATGACGCGGCGGTTGTCGAACGCGGTGGCCAGCAGGTGGGCGCTTGGGTGGCTCTCTTTCGCTAACGAGCAGGTCGCTGTGTCGAGATTGGACGGCGTGAGTTGGACGAGGCCGGGAAGCGCTGCCTGTTGGCGCATGTCAGCGATCGCCTGGCCGACCAAGTTCGAGGTTTCATGCGCGGAATACGACGGAAGTTCATGCGCAAAATCCTCGACGACAAAGAGCTTGCCTGCGCTCCAAACGGCCGCGAGGCCAACCGCGTTGAATCCCCGGTCGAGCAGGTTCTCGCGATGCGGAGGAGAGTGCATCAGGGCATCGTGCACACTGGGAGCCGAAGGCGCGTAAGCGACGTTTTCGCCTGCGCGGTCGATTCTCGGCCCGAAATCTGAATTTGACGGATCTGACGAGCTGACCTGGGCGATTCTCTCCATCAGTCCCAGTTCACCCGGGAACTGATGCTCGAGTCGATTGCTCGAAACCATCAGTCGGGCATGTGCCACGGCTGCCTGACGCAAGCTGTCGTCCATGCGCAGGGGAGGAGCGCCGGCGAGTTGGCGGCTCTTGTTGGCGGCATCCAGAAGTTGCTGCTCGGCGGCGGAGTCCTCGTTGGCATTGCCAGAAGAGGCTCCGGCCGCTCGGGACTCTGCGTTTTGAGCGTCGCAAGACGCGCAAATTGCCGCGAGAAGCGCGAGCGTAACCGCGATGGACCTCGGCATTGGCATAGTCGTGGGCGTGGTGTTGCGGCGCGGGGTTCGCCGGCGGAGCGACTAACAAGTTCCGCTTTCCATCTGTCACGCTAGCCAATAGAATTTAGATCGACCACTTACGATGGAGACCATACTGCTGGTTACCGTGCTCGTCGGAACCCTTGTCCTGCTTGGGTTTTCGGCTATCTTGCTGCGCCGCGTTTCGGCTGCCGCGCAAGTCGATGTAAAAACAGAAGTTGCAGGTGAGCTCGAAAGGCTCGGTACGTCCCTTGGCCAGAAGTTCAGTGCTGCGACTGCCGACATGGCCAGTCGGCTGGAACAGACTAAAGGGGACCTGCGGCAGCAGGTCACAGACCGCATCCAGCAAGGCTTTTCAGAGATTCGCAGCTCGGTTGAGCAGCAGCTCGCGGCGGGGCGGGACGAACAAAACCGCAGCCTGAGCGACGGACGGAGCGAGATGACCAATTCTCTGCTGCTCACGACCCAGCAACTCAAAGTGGAATTTCAGGCTTTGAATCAGCAGACCGCTCAGGGCCTTGATTCGATCCGCGATCGCGTGGACTCGAAGCTGATGGCGATCACCGAGCAGGTGCAGCAGAAACTCGACCAGAACATCAAAGAGGGGTTTGCCCAGTTTGAGAAGGTGCAGCAGCACCTGAAGAACGCAGAAGAACAGCTTCGCGAAGTGGGAGCGCTCGGGCACTCAATCAACGATCTGAATAACCTGCTGAAGCTCCCACATCTCCGCGGTCAGTTCGGCGAAGCGAGCCTGGAACGGCTGCTCGCGGACTTCTTGCCCGCGCACATGTTCGCGCTACAAGCCTCTCCCGGCGAGGGCGGAGGGCGCGCCGACGCGGTAATTTATTTTCCCGATCGCACCTTGCCGATCGACGCCAAGTTTCCGCGCGAGCAGGTGATTGCGCTCTTCGAGAGCAACGACAAGGCCGAGATTGAAAAAGCGCGCGTCGCGCTTGTGCGCGTGATGAAGGCCGAAGCCAAGCGCATTCAGCAGTACATCCAGCCCGAAAATGGCACGACTGAAATCGCGCTCATGTATCTGCCGAGCGAGACGTTATATATGGAAGTGATCCGGAACCGCGAACTCGGCGACTGGATGAACGAACAGCACGTCTTTCCCGTTTCGCCGAACACGTTGCTCATGACCCTGCACACGATCTCGCTGGTCCACAAATGGTACGAAGTTGCCAAGGGTTTCGAGAAGAGCCGCGCTGAACTGGCCAAGGCGCAGAAATCGTTCGATTTCTTCCAGAACCAGTTCGAAAACGTAGGTAAGAACTTGAACAAAGCGCAGGAAGCCTTCGAAACGGCGCAGCGGCACCTGAAGAATTATCGCGGGAAAGTCTCGGCGCTCAGCGGACAGGAGCAGTTGGAGTTGGAGACGCCCGCGACACCGTCGATCGACAAGCCGCTGCCGCTGCTGGATAAAGCCAGCGCGTAGGGTGTTTCCCCTCAGTTCTTTACGATATATACCATGGATAGCTACCATGGTATTGACCCATAGTATATACTTAATGGGGAGGCGCAAATATGGCCGAGACGGGCATCGCTAAGTTGTTTCGCAACGGACGCAGCCAGGCAGTGAGGCTGCCGCGAGAGTTTCGCTTCGAAGGTGAACAGGTCCGCGTGCGCCGCGTAAACGAGGGAGTGCTGTTGGAACCTCTCGTTGCCGACGCGTCGGTGTGGTTCGCGAGGCTCGATTCCCTTCGGGAGGGATACTTCCTGACCAAGGGAAGGAAACAGCCAGCCACACCGCGCCGCGAGATCTTTTGAGTGACCTATCTGCTCGACACGAACGCCTGCATCGCGCTGATCAATGACAGGACGCCATCGGTGCGTACTCGTCTGCGGAAGGCGCTCGACGCCGACCACGAGGTCATGGTTTCTTCCGTCGTGGCGTTCGAGCTTTGGTACGGTGTCGCGAAGAGTGGGCGTCCCGAGGCGAACGCTCGGCTGGTTGAGGCGTTCTTCGCCGGTCCGGTGAGGCTTCTGGGATTTGAGTCCGAAGATGCAAAAGTTGCGGGCCGGATTCGTGCGGCGTTGGAAGCCGTGGGAAAGCCGATCGGCGCTTACGACCTGTTGATTGCGGGGCAGGCGGTGCGGCATGGCCTGACGTTGATAACGGCCAACGGCAGAGAGTTTGCGCGGGTCAAAAGATTGGACTGGGAAGATTGGGCAAAGTGATTCTCACGCGAAGCTCTTAACCGCCTCGTTCAATCCTTTCTCGTACGCGGCGATCAGCTTGTCGTGAGTGGCGTTGAGTTCTTCGTCGATTTGTTGGCGCTCGGGGTCGGCGTTGAACCACGCCAGAGTCTGTCGAATACCTTCGGCAAAACTCGTGGTCGCGCAATAGTCGGGAACGAAGCGTTTGATTTTTGAATTATCGAAGACCACGCTCACCGATTTATCTCCAATCAACGTACCTTCTTTCTCCGGAACGCAGGCGATGATGAAGTCGGATGGAATGTGCACCAGTTTCGGCTCTACGCCAACGGCCGCACCTACGATACGGAAAAGTTGATCCCAGGTCAGTACTTCGTCGGACGTGATGTGGAAAGCGTGACCTGGCGCTTGCGGGTGCCCCAACAGGCCGACTAATCCCTTCGCGAAATCGCTATTGTGCGTGACTACCCAGAGCGACGTGCCATCTCCGGGGACGATAATCTTTTGTCCTCGGATCATGCGGTCGACAGCAGTATAGGGTTGCTGCCAACTATTGAGCACGAGCGGAATCTGTGTGTCTCCGTAAGTGAGCGACGGACGAACGATGGCTACCGGGAAGCCTTCTTCGCGATAAGCCTGCATCAGCCGTTCTTCGCAGGCAATTTTATTTCTGGAGTAATCCCAATGCGGATTGGCCAGTGGAGTCGATTCCGTCATCAGGTAGTGGGTTTGCGGTTTCTGGTAGGCACTCGCTGAGCTGATGAAGACGAACTGGCGCGTGCGGCCGCGGAACAATTTCAAATCGCGTTCGATTTCAGCGGGGGTGAACGCGATGAAATCGACGACGGCGTCGAACGATTCGCGCTCCAGTTGTTGTGCGATCGCGGGATCGTTCACATCGGCGACGAGCGTCTTCACTCCGAGCGGAAGCGGAGTCTCATGCTGGCCGCGAGTCAGGAGGGTGACGTCCATTCCTCGTTTCGCCGCAAGCACAGTGCATGCCGTGCTGATGATTCCGGTTCCACCGATGAAGAGAAGTCTCATAGGACATTATTTGTAGCAGGAAACTCGCAGTATCGGCGATGGATTTGCGGCGGAATTCAGCGGAACATTCGAAGATCGAATTCGAAGGGCTTCGGTTTTTCAATCTTGAGTTTGCGAAATTCGGAGTGCTCCGGATTCAACAACACATTCCATTCGCCTCGAATCGCCGCGGATGGTACTTGCAGCGCCATCGTTTTCCCGGCTTTGATCCAGCGATCACCGAATGCCTTCAGCGACTCATCCCTTAGCTGATGCCACTTGCGAGGAAGGGGAGTCAGGTCGAGACGATCGAGGGAAATTTCAGTCGGAATCTCTGCTTCAATCGAGACCAGATCGTCTGGACGCAGATTTGGTTCGAGATGAACGAATGTTTCAACCGCAGCCAAGGCGAGGGAAGTGGAAGTGTAAACAACCTTCACGCCCTGGCTGTTCCAGCGACCGCCAAAGAGTCGAGCGCCTTCGCCGGAAAAAGCGCCGGAGGCGTGAATCGCGCGGCAGATTCTCCACAGGCGCATTTAGCTGTAAACGCCGTAGGCAATGCGTCCAAGAATATTCTCGACCTCTCGTGTTCCGAGGTCGGTATCGAGTTGATCGATGGGGACACCGCCTGCCAGCGCACGATTGGGGGTGCGCAGCCACTGCGCGGCCTTGTCGGTGTTACCGATCATTTCAACTGCCGTCGCGTAGACGCGAGCGACGCGAACGGTGCGGTCGGATTCGGCGGCGGTGAGGCGCGAGTGCCGGCTCAAACGACGGGTCAAGGTTCGAGGCGGAATGCCGAGCTTCTCGGAGAGCGCGGCGTTTTTGAGATCGAGTTTTTCACCAAGAACGAGCAGGGAACCAGACGGCAATCCCTGACGGATCAGCGCAGAGAGTTGGGCGAAATTCTTGACCGAGCGTCCCAGGATTTTCTTGCCTCCGAGAACCTCGGCAATGACGGCGGAAGTCATAGTAGCCTCTTGGCTATCTATGATACGCCATTTGGCGATGCAAGGGAACAGTCTTCAGTTGAGCGATTTCGAGTTAAGCGATTTCGCGGCTGCCATCGCCGGAGGACGGCTTTGTAGCGGACTCCGCGCGATTGGCGTTCTTGATCTCCCAGATGCCGTCGAACTTCACGAAGTAGGGCTCTACTGAAATATTGGGAAAATTTGTGGTGAGGAGTTCCGCAGCGCGTTGGAGTTCGCCGCGGTGGTGATCGGCTTCGGCGTCGCGGTCGCCTTTAAAGGCGGCCAGGCCGCCATAGGTGGCGCAATCGGAATGGCTCATGACCAGGACGCGCTTTGTCTGGTGCAGACGGATCGACATGCGAACTTGTTCGAGGATGAAGTCCTGTTCGAAGTCGTTGCGGGGGGAGGCGAGGGTTTTAGCGCCTCCGGCAACGACGATCATGTCGACGCGGTCGATATTTTGTTTTTTCAGAAACTTGCGGACGACTGTGCCAATGCGATGATCGAAGCAGCAGAGTACGGCAGCGTCGGCTACGTACGGAGTTGCGGGGGAGTCGAAATGGAAGATCTTGCGCATAAGGGTTCCAATCGATTCTAACTTGCGCAGCCGAATCGAGCGTCTTTCAAAAGTCTCTCCAGCCCCGTGTGTCCAGGGTATTTACGCTTGGGTTGTCGCGTCGATAGCGTACAGTGACCGACTGACCTACAACGATATTATCCTTGGCCGCAAGCACACTTGCAGAGGTGAGCGCCTCCCAAAAGAGCTCCCCCGTGTACGGACCGTCATCGCCAACGGAGAATCTGTAGGCGACCGCGAGGCGTATGTCTGGGCCATACCGGCGCTGGGCGAGCGGGTCAATGTCGACGGCGGTGACTTCACCCTGGCACGTGGGCCATCGCCACGACAATAGCTTGGTTATTGCGTCATATAAGTCGTCAAACATGGTCCCACCGACGATTCAAAGAGTTCGTTCACGCACCTCGCTTGGTTTTCAGCTCCGCTAATAGTTGTTCGATGCGATCTTCTTTTTCCAGCGCGGCCAGGCGGTCTTCGACGTCGTTGGCAAGAATCTGGGCTTTGGCTCCGCCGATGGCTTCTTCGTGGGCCACTTTTCTCTTCATACGGTCGAAGGTCGCGGATTTGCCGTTGGCGCTCATGCCGGATTGGGCGTCAGTGGCGCGGCTGGCGGCGCGGGCGCGGCGGTGCTGCGCGATCAGGAGATCGGCTTTGGCGTTCGCCTCGGTCAATTTCTGATCGAGATTGCGCAAGGCTGATTTCAGGTTCTCAACCTGGGCTTTCTGGTCTTCGAGTTGTTGGCCGAAGTTCGTGCTCAGGTCGCGATAGCTTTCGACGCGAAGCAGCGCGGCGCGAGCCAAGTCGTCCTGCTTCTTGTCGACGGCGAGTTCGGCTTTGCGCATCCATTCTTTAATCTTTTCTTCGTTCTCCAGTTTCTTCTTTTCGAGCAGGTGTTGGTCGGCGATGGCGATCGCGACCTGAGTCTTCACCTGCAAGAGCTGGTTGTGCATGTCGAGGATGACTTGCTTGATCATCTTTTCCGGCTCTTCGGCTTTGTCGATTAAGTCGTTGAGGTTGGCCCGGACCAGAGTGGAAACGCGTTCGAGTAGTGCCATTGGGGACTCCTTTTATTCGGTCTTTAATTCGGTCGTTGGTCGATAGTCGTTGGTCGTTCGTCGTTGGTCTGTTGTCAGTCGTTTCGCTTCTTGCTCCAGGCGCCGCCGGCCAGGGAGATCGCGATGTAGGCTGCGATTCCCACAGCGACCCAGACGCCCATGTGGCCGGTCGCTGCCCCAAGAGCCGCGCCCATGGCGGCTCCCAGGGCTACGGACAGACCTAGTGATCTGGCGTGGTGAATTTCGTCTTGCACGGATACCTCCTTCTAAAACCGTCGTTGGTCGTTCGTCGTTGGTCGTTCGGAATGCAGAAACGATCGACGAATCGCGAGCGACCATCGACTGTCGACCAACGACCTGCCCTAGTTCTTCTCTTCCGGCTTTGCCGACTTGTCACCGATCTGCCGGACTTTGCCCAACAACTCACCGAGCGGCATTCCGCTTAGCGTTTCGAACAACGCCGGGACTTGCGCTGCCATTTTGGTGATGTCGCCGGTGATCTTATTCATTCCTGCGGAGTCTCCGTTGCCGGTGGAAACGATGGTGATCTTGTCCACGTTGGCGAGGGGCGCAGCGAGTGCTTTGACGATCTCCGGCAAGCTGGTGATCAGCTTGTCGACGACCGCTGCTTGGTTGTACTCCTGATAGGCCTCGGCCTTGACGTTCATGGCTTTCGCTTCGGCTTCACCTTTCTTGAAGATGATTTCAGCCTCCGCTTCACCCTGGGCGCGAATCGCCGACGCCTGGCCTTCGGCTTCCGCGATCAGGCGCTGCTTTTCGGCGGCGGCCAGTGTTTCAATCCGCTGACGCTCGACCTCGGCGCCTTTCAAGACGGTGGCAATCAATTCCTTTTCGCGGCGATTGATTTCCGCGTCTTGAACCTTTACCTGTCCTTCTTTTTCGACTTGCTGCACGCGAACACTTTCCGTCGTCACCTGTTGCTGCATGACTGCGGTCTGGATGTCGTAGGCCTTGTCCGCCTGCGCTTGCTGCTTTTTGGTCACTTCCTGGTATTGCGCTTTCTTGACTTCTAGATCGCGCTGCGCTTCGGCCTGTTTCGCCTGGGACAGCGTTTCAGCTAACACGCGCTCTTGGTCGGCCTGGGCCTTGGCTACCGCTGCTTCGCGGGTCGCCATGGCGCGTTTGATGGCCGTATCGCGCTCAGCTTCGGCGGTGGCAACGTCGGCGTCGCGCTTGATGCGGGCGACGTCAGGCTTGCCCATGTTGGTGATGTACTCGTTCTTGTCGCGGACCTCTTTGATGGTGAAGGAAATCACTTCGAGGCCCATCTTGTTCATATCGTCGGCACAGGTGGCGCGCATGCGGTCGCCGACCATCTCCGGTTGCTTCACGATTTCTTCGACGGTGAGCTGGCCGATGATGCCGCGCAGATGGCCTTCCATCACGAGGCGAATCAGGCCTTCGCGCTCCTGATCGGACTTGGTGAGGAATTGCTCGGCGGCGGTGTAGACAGATTCGACGTCGGATTTCACCTTGATTTGCGCGACGGCCTCGACCGTGACGGCTACGCCCTGTTTGGTGTAGAGATCCTGTTGCGGGGCGACGTCGAACGACATGAGTTCGAGCGAAAGTTCGTGACAGCTTTCGATCATGGGAAACACGATCGTTCCGTGACCGGTAACTACGCGCTTGCCGCGAAAGCCGTAGACGATCAGCGCTTCATGCGGCCCGGCTTTGCGGTATAAGCGGGCAAGCATGCTCATGAGGAACAAGGTCGCCAATACGACCAGTCCCGCGATGACCCAGACTTCCATTGCTATGCCGAACATAGTGCCTCCTGGAAAATCAGTTCCCGGTTCTTGCTTTTGGGAAACAAGCCTCAGCCACTCATGACCCGGGACTCATGACCATGTCGAGATCGCGGACGATGCGAGCCGGATCTTTGTGTCCGAGAAAGATGTCGCCGTCTGTGGTCTTAATGTGGACCACTTTGTTGCCCCACACATAAGCGCGAGAGTTGCCGATGCCGCGAATGCCGTAGCCGCGGACCGGGCTCCATGATTCTGGTGCGTAACTTTGAATCTGCTGGCGCGGAATCGAGCGCAGACGGAATCCGAGAGCGCGGATCTCGAGGCCGTGGCGGAGAAAACGGTATTCAAATCCGGTCCAGGCGGCGACGATGGCGGCAATTCCGATCAGGCCGACCAGGGCCATCGAAACGCGGAGGGCTGGAACAGACGCCGATGCCGAGGAAAAAACGACGGCCGGGACGAGCAGGGCCGGGAAGATGAGGAGGGTCAGAATCCGCCCAGAGTGTGTTTCTTGCGCCAGAAGATCGTCATCGGCGTTGCCGGAAGAGGGCAGTGCCGGCTCGCGCCGAGACGCGATGTAAACGACGATGAGGATCACGATAGCGATCGGAACGGCAATCAGCAAGCTTCCCCGGAGAGCGGACGAGCCATATAGGTTGTAATCCACGATGCTGCGATTTACCGCGACCATCAGTCCGGCTACGAGCGCGCTGAACCCGAGCATCGACCATGAGAATGCGTCGATCCGGGTGCGCGCTATGTAGACCAGGATCGCGGTGAAGACAAGGAGCAGAAGAGCGGTGAATCCGAAGCCATAGTTGAGCGCTTGCTCACGCGACATCCAGCCATTGGCATGGCCGGCCGCGTTGAAGTGCGTGGCGACGTGGGCTGGCAGCCGGTCCCAAGCCTGCCGGTATGGGAGTGCTACCAGTGGCAGCGCGACCCAGAGCAGAGCGGTTGCGAATTGGAAGAGTCGACGATTCATGGAAAGGCAGCTCCTCAGTCTTTACTCTTTGCGTTCTGGCTTCTAGCTACTAGCCAACCAACATTTCGCACACTTTGCAGACGACGATTACTGCTCGCCGCTGACATCTTCCCAACGCTTTACGTAGGCGATGCCTTTTTCGTAGCGCGACACCATGATCTCTGTGCCCTTTTCGAGAGCCGTTCCGTTCTCGCAGCGGGCTCCGCAGGTGCGGCGGGTTCCGGCTTGCGAATAAATGATTTCGCCGGTGCCGTTTTCGCGGATCGGCATCGAGATGCGTCCGAGGACGCCAATCATTTCGTAGTCGGCGGCGTCCATGTTTTCTTCGTGCGACATCAGGACGCGTGTGAGGAACAGAAAAACAATGCCTGCGCCGAACAATCCCGCCGCCATCGCGATCAGCAATCCGAGCGCGAACCAAATGCTCGAAAAGCGCGTGATCAGGTAGCCGGTTGCTCCGAACCAGGCGAGGAACGCCGTCAGCGTGATGAAGTTGAACGGCGACACCGGCGCCTGATGAGCCGTGTGTGCTGGCGGAGCGGCGTTGGTGCCCGCCGCGCTCGAAGCGTGTCCGGGGATGGAATGGCCACCGACCGCGTGACCAGCGCGGGCTGCTCCGCTTCCTACTGCTCCACCTCCTGCTACTCCGCCAACGTGACCACCTGCGTGCGGAAAATGCGGGATGTGCATTTGCCAGCGCATTCCGCCCGCGATGAAACTGATCGCGCTCAGCAGAAATCCGACCGCGAAACAGGTCAGGTAAAAATCAGCCCAGGTCATAAATCTTCTCCCCGACGATTTTCTAGGCGATTTCGCTTCACGGGTGCGGGCCTGCGCTGTGCGGCACCGTTCGCACGTGTGAACTCCGGACGCAGAGCTTCGAACAATCGTTCGCACAGCTCCGGCGTATTCAGAATTTCGCCGAGCAACAAAAGGCAGCGCCGAGTGTCCTTGTCGCGAGCCAGCTTGATCAGCACGTTGCTCACCTCAGGGTCGCTTGCGAAACGCTCCGAACCTTGCAGAAGCCAGACGTCGAGCTGACCCTCTGTCGTGCGGAGGTCCGAGGTCAATTCCGCGTGATAACCCTCAGGGTCATCCACGAGAAAGCCCGGGTGCACTTTGAAGAAGCGGGCCAGCAGTGTGCGCGACGATTGCGTCATGTGCGGACGCTTACCGCGCTCGATCTGCGAAAGGTATGACTGGCTGATCTTCTTGCCGGTCTCGGCTGCAATGCCCTTCATCAACTCCTGTTGGGTGAGGGGGCGATTGAGGCCGCGAAGGGAACCCTCGACTTCGCGCAGGTAACGGATTTTCTCCCCGAGTGTCATCGTGTGATATATTCCAGATCGCGATAACAATATCGCAATATGGAATATAGTGTCAAGAACTGCATCGGCTGCGTTTGCAATGGCTTACCGGGGAATGTGGAAATCGCCGAGGGAGACTGGTGGACGGGGAAAGAAAAGGCCTCCGCCGAAGCGGAGGCCGAAGAGTCCCAAATAGCTTTTGCTTTAGTTGACCGTTATGAAGATTTTGACGGTCTGCGAGCCGGAGGAACCGGGAGATCCCGAGACGGTCACGGTATATACCCCCGCCAAAGTGCCTCCCGTTTGGGTGGCCGGACTGCTGGCCGATCCGCAACCCGACTGCAAGAGCATTGCGCCTGCGATAACACACAGGGCTATTCCTGCCAGCCAGCGGCGGCGTTTGCGGCCGACGCCGATACCCAGACCGGCGAGGCTGACACCCGTGATCGGTAGCCACGTCGCATAGAACGAGCTGCGGTGGAGCAGGCTTCCGGTGGTCACGGGACGGGCCACAGTCGCGATGGTCAATGTTGTGCTCGCGGCCGCGGCCCCGGGCGTGACAGGGGTCGGAGTAAACGTGGGCGTGGTCGCAGTGACCATGGAGGGCGAGATCGTCTGTCCTGGGGTGATGGGCGCGTTGTAGCCAAATTGATTGGTCGGGGTGAAGACGACTTGGATCGTGGCCACATCCCCAGCGTTGATCACAGGAGTCGTGGTGGAAGCCGAAACCGTGAAATTTGCGATATTCGCAGGCGGTTGGGCAGGCAAACAGATGTATTGGGTCGGAATGTTGTTGGCGATTGCAACGCCCGTTATCCCGGAGATTTGTTTGGCGGTGGTGGTAATGATCGGCGTCATCGTCGTCGTGACGGTGGTCTGTGCGCCTGCAGCCAGGGTCGGAATCGAACATGTGATCGTCATCCCTTGGACTGGGTTGCAGGTGCCTCCGGCGGCGGTCGTGGTGGCAGTGGGAGATCCGCTCAGACCGTTTTGTCCGCCAGAAGTTGGTAGGTTTCCAATGGTGAAGATGATGTGGGTTGCGTTGTCCGGCCCATTGTTGGCGATGTTAAAGGTAAAGGTGACTGCGCTGCCGGCGTTGATGGGATTGGGCGATGGGCTAGTCGACGCCGGCGTCACCACCAACACGCTGTCAGGGCCGATGTTACTGACAAATGCATCCGGCAGGTTACCAACACCCTGATCAAGAGTGGCCTGAAATGGGTTCACAGTCGGGAAGTTTGTCGACTGGGTCGTGCCGGCGACGTAGGTATCGCCGAAAACGTCGATGGCAATTCCGGTGGCCTGATCGAGTCCGCTGCCGCCCAAATATGTAGAGTAGGCGCCCTGTGTCCCACCGGTGGTGGAGATGGACGCGACAAACGCGTCTCCCGCGCCGCCGTAAACGGGCTGAACCTTATTGAGCAGAGTGATGGGAAAATCGGTGGAATTGGTCGATCCTGCGACGAAGACCGTTTGCAGACCATTGACCTGAATGGCCGCGCCAGAGTCCGTTCCAGACCCGCCTAAATACGAAAAATAGTCCAGAGGATAGATGGTCCCAGTAGGATTGCCGCCGATCTTGGCGATAAAGGCGTCGCCATTTCCCTTGTACTGGGTCTGAAACCCACTGCCGCTGCTGGCCCAGTCGCTCGAAGTGGTCGAGCCAGTGATGTAGGCGCTGTTGTTGCTATCAACCGCGATGGCCGTACCGAAGTCGTCGCCCGGGTTGCCATTGAGGGGGCCCCCGCCCAAATAAGTGCAGTAGATAGGCAGCGTGAAGCCGGGCGTAGGGCTGATCTTCGCTATGAAAGCGTCCAGATTAGAAGAGGCGTCTGTGGGGCAGATGGTTTGTCCGGATTCATTGAGGCAGCTCTGATACGCGTTGTTGAGCGGGAAAGATGCTTGGCCGTCGGTACCCACTGTTCCCAGATAGTTCGTTCCGCCGGTGATGTACATGTTGCCTGCGGTATCGACCGCAATGCCGCCCCCGATGTTCTTGGGACCCGCCGGCTGGTTTCCGCCCCCGAGGTAGGTGGAATAAATCATGCTCTGAGGACCGGAACCAGCCGTGTTGATCTTACTGGCGAAGAACTGCGTTCCGACTTGTACGTTCGAGTTATTCAGTGGCGCGTTCGATAGAGTTTGGAAACCGTTGGCGTTCGCGGGGAAGCCCGTCAATCCGTTGTTGTTCGATCCGTTGGTTGAAGTTGTGGTTCCGGTCACGAAAGCATCGCTCTGACCGTCAATTGCCAGTCCGGTCACGATATCCGTGGCATCTCCGGTAGCGTTGGTCCCCCAAAGGTAAGTCGAGTATCGCAACGTCGTGACGCTCGAGCCCAGGTTCAATCGGGTTACAAAACCGTGTCCCCCCCCGGGCTGCGCCGGCGGGCTGCTCTGGAAGGCCGCGAGTGCTCCATCGACGGGAAAGTCGATCGATGTCGTCGAACCGGCGACGATCAAATCGATTCCCGTGGTGAGCGGGTCGATGTTGGTGCTCACCGCGATGCCTGCGGGGAAGTCAGTGCCGGAACCCCCAAGGTAGGTCGCGTAAAGGAGCTGCGGGTTGTTCTGCTGCGGAGCAAACGGATTGATCACTGCTATAAAGACGTTCTGCGGGCCGGGCTGTGGCTGCCCTTGAAAAGGCGCGATCGTTGCTGGCCCAGCGAGGGGAAACGGGAAGTCAGTTGCCGGGGTCGTCGAGCCGACCAGATAAATCAGGCCCGCTGTGTCGACTGTCACGTTCACGAAGCTCTCTGTCCCGCTACCGCCGAAGTAGGTGGAGTAGGTCAGGACCGGGTCGATGACGAGTTCGCGGCGGTGATCGTAGGGGCCGACTTTGAACCCGATCTTGTTGTCGGCAAGTTCGCGGAAACTACCGGCGATCGATTTTTCTGAGCTTCCATTCTTCTGATAGACATGGGGCGCGTGGAAGCGGACATCGCCGTGTCCGGTGGTAAGCAGCAGGTCGCCGGATTGAGGATCAACGTGCGCGGAAGCGCCGGTGAAACTGAGTGCGATTTGGCTCGGATCGGCGGCGGGAGCGATGCGGAAATCGTATTCCAGCTGTCCGTGGTCGCCGTAGTAGACCAGGTTGACTCCGGGATAAACGCCGTTGTATTCGACGCGCCCGAACTGAGGAATATCGTGATGCCATTTCGAGGGATCGTTACCGATGAAGTAATTACTGCGGCCGGGAAGCTTGTCGGTTCCGGAAACGCTGGCCGAAGCGTCGGCTCCATCGAGATGCATGCGAATCACGGCCGATTCACCCGCTGATTGCTGAGTGCTGGGCGTCGACCGCTGAAGTTGCAGAACTGCTTCGTCGGCGGTGAGGAACAGACCATAGCCGTGGCCGCGCGCGAGGAACTTGACCTGGGGAGCGGTCTGGCCCTGGTTCGGTTCGAAGAATAACGGCAGTGAGATCGACTTGATCGGAGGCGTGGAGCTAATCGGCAGCTGCGATGTAGATTTCGATTTCGAGGCCGGGCTCGATGCCGGCGCTTTCCCGGAGGCCGCCTGTGCCGACGGCCCGGTTGAGGCATGTGCGAGGGTGGCAAAGTACGAAGCGCTAATTGCGGCGGCGAACACGGTCATCGCCAGATAGCCAGCCTTCACCGGATTTGACGACGTTTTCTTCGACGCTGTCTTTGCCGTTCTCTTTGACACCGAACCTCCTGCCAGCTTATGTCTCACCAAATCTCCTACCGACACCGGGCAATTCCAATTCACGAAGCTCCTCCAATTTCCCAATTTCGCGGGGTGAGAACAAGAATGGCACACAATGATCGCTCGGGCTCGACGCCCTCGGAAGCGGGTGCGTACCTGTCACCAGAAATACTGGGATTAATGCAAACAAATACTTTTACATTCAACAGATACGCTGTCAAGCCGGACCGACAACACGCCGCATAGTGAGAAGCCAGCAGAGGGGCAAATGGTTGTAAAGAAAGAAACAGGTTTCAGGTGCTAGGTCTCAGGTCTCAGGAAAATCTAAAACTATTGCGCGACGAGATTCTCCTGTGACCTTGCACTTATCTTTTTTTCAATTCTTCGATTTCGCGCTTCAGGCGCGAATACCGGGTGATGATCGTCGAAAGGTAGGCGATGTGGATGATCCAGGTGGCGGCGTAGGCGGCGAAGAGGTATCCGTTCTTCATCGGGAACCTCGAGGATCGCGCAGCGATTTCAGGGCATGGGCCTGATCGACGTCGCGTTGCAGCGTTTCGAGGCGGTACCGCGACCAGCAAACCATAAAGGCAAAGCAAGAAAAAGCCAGCCAGTTGATGAGCAGGGCGTGCAACATTCGCGGATCAATCGATCCGCCGCCTCCCATGACGGGCTGCGGGTGCTGGGTGCGGAAAAACCAAATCGAGAAGTAGACAAACGGCACGCACAGAGCGCCGAGGACTGCGAGGGCGGCGGCCAGCACGGGGGTTTCTCCGCCAGAAGAGAAGCGCCGCAGCAGCAGGTAGCTCACGTAGATCAGCCACAGCACGAGCGTCGAAGTCAGGCGCATGTCCCAGGTCCACCAGATGCCCCAGACGGGACGCGCCCAGATCGGGCCCGTGATCAATACGACCGTACAAAAAACGACTCCAACCTCGGCACAAACCAAGGCGATGATATCCGCGGCCGGACGGCGCTTGACGAGATAGACGACCGAGGCTCCGAAATTAATGAAGAAAAAGATGAACGCGGTCCAAGCCGACGGGACGTGGTAATAAAAAATCCGCTGCACGTCGCCCATGGTCTGTTCGGTCGGAGCCACGACCAGAGCCTGGTATAGCGCATAGGCGAGCAGGACTGCTGTGAGGATGCCGAAGATGGGGAAGGCGCGTTTCATTGAGTCATTGAATCATTCCGCGTTCAGCACTGTTTCAAACAGAAGCAAGCACACCGTAGTAAACACCAGATCGTAGGTTCCGAGCAACACGATCCAGAAACGTGCGCCCTCGCCACCGAGAATCGCGGTTGTAGCCTGCACCATGGCCAGGATCGCCGGGATGGAAATTGGGAACAACAACAGCGGCAGCATGATCTCGCGGCTACGAGTGCGCAACGACATCGCGGCGAAGAAAGTGCCATTGACGACCAGAGCCCAAGTTCCCAACGCCACGACCACGAGCAGTTGCCATGCTGGTCCAATCGAGCGCAGACGGTAGAACACGATAAACAGCGGCGTCATGAGCGTTTCGAGAATACTCACGAGAATAAAATTGCCCAGTGTCTTTGCAACACAGAGGGCATTCGCGGGCGCAGGAGATACGCGGTAGGCATCCAGCACCTGGTTGCGAATCTCTCGCGCCCATGTCTGGTTCAGGGCCACGACCGCTGCGAACAGGAATGCGACCCAGACGAGGCCGCCGGCGATCGCGCGCGATTCCTCTGCGCTTGGATCGAAGGAAAAGCTGAATACCACGACCACGAGCAGAGAAAAGAACAGCATCGAGTTGATGGCGTCTTTCGATCTCCATTCGAGGCGGAGGTCTTTGAGCAATGTCGCGCGAGTAATGCCCGTGGGGGCGCTCATCTTCTGGATTCCCCCGTGGACTCCGGTGCCTTGAATTCCCGCGTGCGCGCCACAATCTTGCCGAATTCCATCCAGATGAACTCGTCGGCGACGCCTTCGAGAAGAGCCGCCTGATGGGTGACGACGAAGATCGTCTTTCCCTGATCGCGGGTTCGGGCCAGCAGCTTGACCATTTCGTTGGCGGAATGGAGGTCCACGTTCGAGAACGGTTCGTCGAGCAAAAGAATCTTTGGGTCGTTTAACAAAG
This sequence comes from Terriglobales bacterium, assembly GCA_035308395.1. Classification (GTDB taxonomy): domain Bacteria; phylum Acidobacteriota; class Terriglobia; order Terriglobales; family Acidobacteriaceae; genus Acidiflorens. The sequence goes on along the minus strand of DATGGT010000115.1, from coordinate 47,073 downwards.
CGCGCGCCAACGACATGCGCTGCCGCATGCCCTGCGAATACTGGCCGATGGGGCGCGCGAGATCGGGATTGAGGCCAACGGTGCGGATTACATCCGCGCAGCGGGCACGGCTCGTTGCGCCCGTGATGCCATACAGCTGCGCGAAGTAGGCAAGGTTCTCCATGCCGCTCATCTCGTCGTAGAGAAGGGACGGGTGCGCCATGTAGCCAACCTGCTGGCAGATGTCATGAAACTTCACCGCTCCGAGGATCGTGACGGTGCCGCTCGATGGCCGATTGAGGCCTGCCATGGTACGTAGCAGAGTGGTCTTTCCAGCGCCGTTGTCGCCGAGGACGGCGTAGAGCTTGCCGCCGGGAAATTCGGCAGTGACGCCGCGCAGGGCGGCGAAACGTCCAAATTGCTTGATCAGGTTCGAGACGGAAATGACGGGGGCGGCGTCGGTCAATGGAGTGGGAGTGAATTCAGGAGATGAATTGAGAACGACTAATTCGACATTCCGCCGGAGGCCTGACTTTGGTTCTGCGACATGCTCTTGACGGTCTCGTTGGCCGGACTCGCTCCCGGTTGACCGGGCTGTGGGGCATATTTCGACGCGCACTTGGCTTGCAATTGTTTCGCGTGGAAAACGCCGTCGCGGCCGAAACTTCCATCGGCCAGGGCCTGCGAATCATCTTTGAAGGTATCGGGTGGAGCTTCAGTCCCGGTATAAGAAACCGGCAGCGTCAGGTCGTTCTCTTTTAGCAAGAATTCCACGCGAGTCCCAGAACGCTTGATCGATCCGGGCACGACGTTCCCGGCAACCCGCAGACGCTTCGAATAGGCATCGTTGCCCATCCCGTTGAGCTCTTTGATGGTGACGTAGTAGCTCTTGCTGTCCTGCACGCCGGTATAAGCGAGGTATCCGAGCGAGAGCAGAATGAGTACGGTTACGGACCCGAATTTCAGGTATTTGCTGGCTTCGCTGGACATGGGGAGTTTCCGCTGCTACGTCAAAACTCTACGCGTCTGCTGAGGGCGGGTCAAGACACTGGGGTCGCTGGGGTTGGGGGTCGGGGGTCGGTTAAGAGTCAATAGCAAGAGCAAGACCAAAATCAAAGGCAGCGGGCGGGGGCGCCCGCTCCACACACACCCACACCCGCCACATCACATCGCAGGGCTTGCATTTACAATCTTCAGTGCGGCATATACGGAAACTACAAAGGCAGGCCTGATTTCATGATCCATCCCTGGCACGACGTAACTCCCGGCAGCCAACTTCCGCAGGAGTTCAACACCGTCATTGAGATTCCCTTCGGCTCGAGCGTGAAGTACGAACTGGACAAAACCAGCGGATTGATCAAACTTGATCGCGTTTTGTATTCCGCTGTCTATTATCCGGCGAATTATGGTTTCGTTCCGCAGACGCTAGCCGAGGACGACGATCCGCTCGACGTTCTGGTGCTGTGCCAGGAGACGGTTGTGCCATTGACCATCATTCATGCCCGCGCCATCGGATTGATGACCATGATCGATTCGGGGAAGAAGGACCACAAGATCATCGCCATCGCGACCGAAGATCCGGAATTCAACGCTTATCGCGAAGCGGCCGAGATGCCTCCGCACCGGTTGATCATGCTGCGGCGCTTTTTTCAGGACTACAAACAGCTGGAAGGCAAGTCGGTGGAAGTGGATGAGATTCAGTCTGCAACCGAGGCGTACCCCATCATCGAGGATGCGTTGCACCGGTATAGCGAGCAGCGCCGCAAGGGATTTGTGGGGGCGAAACCCTAGCGTTTCCAGGGGTCGGCAGGGCGTTACCGTGATACTAAATAATGTCTATCAAACTACTTGACATTATTCTAGAAATTCGCTATCTTCTGAATCGTTCCCTCCTGGCCCGTACCGTCATTCGCCTGGTGGTACGGGCCGTCTTTATTTGCTCTGAGTCCCCCAGCGGCTAAAGCCGCGTGTGTGGCGAGCTTTGGCGGCACGGCTGAAGCCGTGCCCTTTCAAAGCGGTTCACATGCCGAAGCAGTGCACTTTCAAAGCACAATTTCAAGCGGTTCATGATTCCACTTAATCAGAGGCTTGGTAGCTAGCTGCCTTTTTCGCGCTCGTAGGGTTTCTGCATGTAGCGGCGGGTTTCTTCGAGAGCGCCCTGGGTGTTGTCGTTGGTCTGGATGGCCTGGCGGTATTCGTTGACGGCGCGCTCGCGCTGGCCGGTGACGTCGAAAATCTTCCCAAGTTGCAGGTGGCTCCAAACCTCGGTCCAGCGGGGCTCGCCGTCGCCGTTCAGCGATTCGCGATAAGCGTTTGCGGAGGCCTGGTAATTTTTCTGGAGGAAAAATACCTCTGCGATGCGGTAGTGGGCAAGGGAGCTGTTCTTATTGACTTCGAGCGCCTTGTTGAACTCGCTGAGCGCGCCTGAGAGGTCGTTCTGCTGAATCAAACCCTGTCCGCGAACGATGGATGACCGCAGCTTGATGTCTTTCGAATTGGTCAGCACACGGTTTTCGGGATCGATGGAAATGCGCCGCGGCCGTCCGAAAGTTTCGACTGAAAACGGAGAATCGGTGCCGACGACTTCAATTCGTTTCTCTTCCGTGCGGCCGTCGGTATCGATTCTCAGATTGATCGGCATGCGGAACAGATCAAGATCTTGCGTGATGGCGCCGACAATTCGGAAACCTTTGTTGCTGCCGAGCCGGTATACGGTGTACTTGGCTTTGAACTCGGGCGCGCTGGTGGAGTCCATCCATTGGGAATAGAACCAGAGCAGTTTTTGCCCGTAGACCTTCTCGCTCAACTCGCGGAAATCGTCGGTGCTGACGGGTTTGCCGGCATATTTCGTGGCGAAATCGCGCATGATGCTGAGATAGTTTTTTTCTCCCACAACCCACCGCAGCATGTGCAGGATCATGGCGCCCTTGTCGGTGACGAGCGACTGGAATTCGGGAGAAAAATAGTCGAGCTTGGCGGCGCTTGAAAGCGGGACGCTGTCGTAGGCGAGCGCGCCTACCGACATTTCTTTCACCATCTCTTCCAGTCCGGCCTCGCCGGCCGCGCTTTCCACATAGCGAGCTTCGGAGTAGCGCGAGAAGCCATCGCTGATCCACCAATCCTCTTTCGAAGCGGGAGTCACCGAGACTCCCCACCATTGGTGGGCGATGACATCCGAGAGCACGCGGTAGTTGACCTTTTCCGTGACGGTGCGGCTGGAGAGAATGGCCATTTCCGGCGCATAGGCCGTGAGCACTGTGTCATCAGGGATCTCAACGATCTTCAGGCGTGTCGACGGAGCGTTGCCGTATTGCGTGACGAAGTAAGTGAAGGCCTTGACCGCCGTGGACGCGTACTCGGCGCCCAGGCTCTGATGATTCGGCTTGAAAAAAACATGCAGATCGATGCCGGCGTCGTCGCTCTTGACCTCTTGAAAAGTGCCGGCGACGATAGTGCCGGGAAAGCTCGGCTTTTCCCAGGCAAAGGTGAAGGTCTTGGAGTTGGCGATCACCGGGGCTGCGGCCGCGGCCGCAGTTGTTTTCTTTGACGAGCCAGTCGTCGACGCGCCAGCAGCCGGCGGCAGGCCCGATGTTTCTTTGCCGCTGCCGATCACCACCATGTGTGCGGGGACCGTGACGCTGATGGTCGCCGTGAAGCGATTGACACCATATCCGGAAACGGGGAACCACAATCCGGAATAAAGCAGATAGCTGGTGTCAGGACCAACATAGGCCAGCTTGATGCCCGGAACGGGGCTGTCGTCGGCGCTTTCAAGCGCGCCTTCGTATTCGAAGTTGAAGACCGTGCTGGCGTCTTTTGCAATTCCGCTATTCAACGCGAAGCGGACGGTGGAGTCCTGGGTGTCGCGTTCGGGGGCAAGCGGCTTGTTATTGGCGTCGGTCAGCTTGGTAATCCGTAACGCGTTATTCAATTGGAAGACGACGACATTCAGGTCTTCGAGGGCAGTGACCTTGACGGCGGCGCGGGCGGACAGTTTGTGGGTCTGCGGCAGGAGTTCGACCTGGATCTGGTAATCGTCGACGCGCAGCCGTGTCTTTTCAGCCGCCAGCGCGGAGCGGTTCGCCACCAGGGATAGGAGGAAAACAAGAGTTAAACCGAGCGCCCGACCGGCGGGTCGAGAATTACTGAGCTTCAAGTAGGGTCTCCTGGCAGGTCTACAAGTCTTTAAGATGTTGATTTTCCCGCAAAAGATGCTGTGGCGACAAGGGTTAGCGAAATTTGTTCGGTTAAAACTTTGTCACGGAGGTGTCATGAACCGCCCTTTGCCACCGCGAACCCTACAGAAGTCGAGCATTGATCGAGCTTATTCCGGGACCGATTTCATCATGACGTCGAGGATGATCTCGGCGGCGGCTTCGGAAGGATGCGTGCCTCCGTTCCCATGCTGGAGGCGTGACTTCACCGCGCCCAGGCGCTCGATCATCCGTGTCCGCAGTACGCCGTCCGGAATGATCTTTTTCATCTCCGCGACCACGTTTTCGGCAGTAAATTTCTGCTGCACCAACTCGGGAACGACTTCCTCTCCGGCAATCAGGTTGACCATCGCAAAATAGGGAACCTTGACTCGGGGCTTGCCGAGTGCGTAGGTCAGCGGAGACACGCGATAGACCATCACGAATGGCGTCCCCATGATCGCGGCTTCGACAGTAGCTGTGCCACTGGCAATGATTGCCGCCCGCGAATGGTGGAGCGCAGGCAAAGCCTCGGGAACAAGATGGAGGTTCTGCTGAAGAGACGCCGTGCTCCCCGTTCCGTCGTGCGTTTTAATCAACTCGTTCAGAAACGATGAATCCAAAGTGCGCGCGACCGGCAGCAAAAATGCATAGCCGCTGGCTGGATCATCCTGCTGGAGGCGTGCCGCGGAATCGAGAATCGTTGGCAGATTCATGCGTACTTCTTTGCGGCGACTGCCGGGCATCAGCGTGATCCAGGGCTTGGTGGCGTCGAGTTGGTTCGCCACTGCGTAGGTTTCACGCGATATCTCGGGAGCGGGGAGATCGGCCAACGGATGGCCAACGAACGTCGCATCGACTCCGCGATCGCGGTAGAACTTTTCTTCGAAAGGGAAAATAACGAGGGCCTTGTTGATGTACTTGCGCAGAAGCCTGACGCGCCCCTGCCTCCACGCCCAGAACTGGGGGCAGACGTAGTACACAACCGGAATGCCGCGCTTGCGCATCTGCCGGGCAACTCTCCAGTTGAAAGCGGGGGAGTCGATCACGACCCCTACAGCCGGATGTTTCTCGTCCGCGGCGCGAATCAATTTTCGGTAAAGTCCAAGAATTTTGGGAAGATGGCTGAGAATTTCTGTGATACCAACAACTGCAAGGTCTTTTGCGTCGACAACGATCTCGCATCCCGCCGCCCGCATGCGCTCGCCCCCAGCGCCAAAGAAGGTAAGCGAGTTTGCGGAGTCTCCTCCCTCCTGGGCCGGAAGTGCTGCAGCCCGGGCACGCAGGGCCTCGATGAGTTGGGCGCCATACATTTCGCCGGAAGCTTCTCCGGCCGAGATGAGAATCTGCACGGGGCAATTGTAATTGTTAGGTGTGGCGAATCGGATGCGACTGAATCGGCCTGATTGGGGATTCGGCATGCACTAACGGGTATTCGGATGCACTAACGGCGCAAGAAATCCTCAATCGACGTCCATAGACTGGCTGCTGAGGCAATCGGGTGCCTCAATTTATTTTCGACGCCGGGGCAAACGATGAATCGAGCGATAGCGGTATTGAAAGCACTCACGGTCTCTTCCAAAGGTCTCCACACTTCCGAACATCATTCGCGAATCGGTCAGTTCCTGTTGTTCGCCGGATTACTTGTCGCGGTCACCGTGGGGTCCAGTGCGACGGCCCTGGCTGGTGTGACCTATGACGGTCCTGCGGAATTGCCGATTGCGACTGTCTCGAGCGCGATGGCGGACACACCCACTCCTGGTTCCATCATTACCGTCAATGCCGGCGGCGATTTGAAAGCGGCCCTGAATAGCGCCCAATGCGGTGACGTCATCGAACTCCAGGCGGGAGCAAGTTTTGTTGGTCCGTTCACCTTTCCGGCCAAGCACTGTGACAACAATCACTGGATCGCGATTCGAACCAGTTCGCCGGACGCACTCCTACCGGCCGAAGGCCAACGTGCCACGCCCTGCTATGCGGGTATTGCGTCGCTACCCGGGCGGCCCCAGTATGCTTGCGCTACTCCGCAAAATGCGCTGGCACAAGTGTTGATGACGGGCAACGGTGACGGCCCGATCCTGCTCGCGAACGGCGCGAGTTATTACCGCTTCATTGGCCTTGAGGTGACACGTCCGAACGGCACTCCCGGCCCAGGCCGGCTGATGAGAGGACTGGGGACTGCGGATCACATTATCCTGGATCGATCATGGCTGCACGGTCAGTTGCAGGATGAGACCGGGAGTGGATTCAGCCTGAGCGGCATGACGAACGCGGCGATCGTCGATTCTTATTTCAGCGATTTCCATTGCATTTCCATTACCGGACATTGCACGGATGCGCACGCGATCAGTGGAGGAATCAGCAACACGCAGGATGGTCCCTTCAAGATTCAGGACAACTTCGTGGAAGCGTCGGGCGAGGGCATTCTGTTTGGCGGAGGCGCTGCTACCACTACTCCAACGGATATTGAGATCATTGGCAATCACTTCTGGAAGCCGTGGCAGTGGATGCCGGGCAATCCGAACTTCATCGGCGGTGCCAATGGCCGGCCTTTTATCGTCAAGAATCATCTTGAATTGAAGAACGCGATCCGCGTTCTGGTCGACTCGAACCTTATGGAAAATACATGGGGCGGGTTTACGCAAACTGGCTATAGCGTTCTGCTGACTCCGAAGAACCAGCACATGGGGAACAAAAACGTTTGTCCCAAGTGCCAGGTGACCGACATCACCATTCGTTACTTGCATGCTGCCCACGCTGGTGGTGGGTTGCAACTGGCGACCGCGCTCTCGGGCAATGGCAGAAATGGAGCGCGAGCCCTGGCCGGCGAACGCTGGAGCATCCACGATGTGGTTCTGGACGACTTGAGTCCACAATATGTGGGAGGGGGCACATCGATCGAAATACTAAACGGCTGGGGCGAGAATCCGCTCAACACCCTAACCATCAATCACATCACAGCGTTTCCGGATCCGACGGGGCACTTGATCATTGCCGGAAACAGTGAGAAACATCCGCAAATGTACGGATTCACCTTTACCAATAACCTGGTCGCGACCACCGAACACCCGATCTGGAATACGGGTGGCCACAGCAGTTGCGCGATCAAGGACGTTCCGGCTACGACCATCAAGAGATGCTTCAGCAAGTCGACGTTTGTGAACAACGGCTTGATTGCTACGCCGCCGGCCTTTCCGCCATCGAGCTGGCCTGCGAATAATCTGTTTGCGGGAACGATTGCCGACGTCGATTTCACCAACTACAACAACGGCAATGGCGGAGATTACACGTTGCTGCCGGGCAGCCCATATAAGAACGCCGGCAGCGATGGCAAAGACCTGGGTGCCGATATCGTGGGACTGAATGCGGCCCTGGCGAACGTCGAATAGCGCCCGTTGTACCAGCAGACACTTTCTTTTGCGTTGGCGACCTAGTCGTCCGCGCTAACGGTCGGCTCTTCGATATTGATATTGGCAGGCGTAGTTGCTCGCGCTACGGCGACTTCCTGATCTTTATATTGGAGCTGGTAGAGCTTGTAGTAAATCCCGCGCTGGGCCAGTAGTTGCTGGTGCGATCCCACCTCGCGGACCCTGCCCTTGTGCATCACGATGATCTTGTCCGCGCGCTGGATCGTCGACAGCCGGTGCGCAATGATCAGCGCCGTTCTGCCCTCGACCATGCGGTTCAAGGCATCGCGCACGCGGAATTCGGTCTCGGTATCGACGCTCGACGTGGCTTCGTCAAGAATCAGAATCTTCGGATTGTGAGCAAGGGCGCGAGCGAAACTAATGAGTTGCTTCTGTCCGGTTGAAAGCGTCGAGCCGCGCTCGCGCACTTCTTCCTTGAACCCGCCGGGCAAGGTGCGGATGAATTCCGCGAGGTTCACATCTTCGGCGGCCTGTTCCACATCCTGATCCTGAATCCGCGCCGTTCCCAGTCGGATATTGCCACCAACCGTACCACTGAATAGGAATGGATCCTGCAAGACGACGCCAAAGCGGCTGCGAAGTTCGTCGAGATTCATCTCTTTGATGTCGACGCCGTCGATGCGAATCGCTCCGCGCTGTACGTCGTAAAAGCGCATCAGCAACGAGATGAGCGTAGTCTTCCCTGCGCCTGTGTGTCCGACGACTGCAACGGTCTCCCCCGGCTCAAGCGCGAAACTAACATCGCGCAAAACCCAGTCAGGTTCTTTTTCTGGGGCTCCATCAGTTATTCCTGAGACGTTGTAGGCAAACCACACGCGATCGAATTCGATCCTCCCCGGTCCCTGTGGTGTCTTCGTGACCGTGGGCGATGTCACTTCAATCTTTGTGTCGAGCAGTTTGAAGACGCGCTCGCCCGCTGCCATCGCAGACTGGAGAATATTGTATTTCTCGCTCAAATCCTGAATCGGGCGAAAGAAACGCTGCGCATATTGCATGAACGCGACCAGCACGCCGATCGTCATCGCATTCTGCACCAGGTGAGCGGTAAGAATGGTCTTTCTGGAGAAGCCAATCGCCACGGTGGACACAGTCGCGTGCTGAAGGATCCCGCTTCCTCCAAACCAGATGATGCAGGCGATCGCAACCGCAGACAGAACTTCGACTACGGGGTAATAGATGGAGTAGGCCATGATCGCGTCTTTGAATGCCTCCATATGCGAGGCATTGATGGCCGAAAATTTATTGAAGGCGCGCTTTTCGCGATTAAAAAGCTGCAAGACCAGCATCCCTGAGACCGCCTCCTGCAAGTAGGAATTGATCCTGGCGATGGCGGTGCGAATCCGGCGATAAGAATCGCGTACTTTGTCGCGGAAGACGCCGGTCGCGTAGGTGATCAGAGGAAGCACGGCGAAGGTGACGAGGGCCAGCTTCCAATTCATGTTGAGCATGATGGCGAGGATGAAAGCAAGCACGAAGACATCCTCGAAAATCGACACCACGCCCGAGGTAAACATTTCGTTGAGAGCGTCGACGTCTGTGGTGACGCGCGTGACCAAACGCCCGACCGGATTCTTGTCAAAAAATCCGACATGCATCAACTGGAGGTGGCGGAAAATCTGACTGCGCAGATCGAACATCACTTTCTGTCCGGTCCATTGCATCAGATACGTCTGTACAAATTCGAGGCCAAAGGTCCAGACGAGAATGCCGACATAGAGACCGCCAATTTGCGCGATCCCAGTGAGCGGGGCGGAACTCAGACGGTCCCCGAGCCAGGAGTGCGAATTCGGCGATTTCGCGAGATATTTATCGATTGCAATCTTGGTGAGGAACGGACCCAGAACATCAAGCCCCGATTTCAGGATGATCGCTACAAGGGCCACGACCACGTGCCACTTATACGGACGCAGATACGTTAACAAGCGGCGCATGAGCCGACCGTCGTACGCCTTGCCCAGTATTTCGTCTTCCTGATTAGAGGCCATCGCGGAGCAGGAAAAGTCAGATTCGGGATCGCCTCGGCGGCGACCAGCCTTGAACTAAAGATACCGCAATATTCGTGCAAGGGTTCCCGAGCAGCATTACTCCAGATAGACGTTTGGTAGGGAACGCAGGATGTAAAAAATTCAATTCGTTTCCGGTGTGGGGAGAGGAAAAACCTGAGGTTTGTCGTCAGTTTTGTCGTCAGTTTTCTCATCGGCGCACTGCCACAGTCCCCAGAGGAGGGTAATGTTGAGTGCCGCCAGCAGCCATACGAAGTATCGCGCCACCAAGAGTCTCCACCACCACGCGCTTGTGATCGACGCAGGGAGATCCGGCGAAATGCGCATCAGGGCGGAGTGGCCGGGCAGCATCATGATCAGCAAGAGCAAGCAGGTCACGATGCCGGCGGGTTTCCACGACTCATTTGTCGTCTTCGTCGTCGGAATGGCCCAGCACAGCGCCAGGGTCAGGATGGTCGCGTCTGACACGCTGTGGTAAAGGGAAATGAAACTCAGGGCGAGTAGTGAAGAAATGGCCAGTGGCACGGGGACGCGGAAGCCTGATTTCCACAGCGTCAGAATCCAAAACCCTAGCCCGAATGCGAAAAGTGCATGTGCGATGAGTTGAGAGGCGGCGATGCTATGGCACAACTGATAAATCACCACCTGAACGACATTCACGTGAAAAGGGAGTGCGCCTTCGCCGAAGCCGTAGCGCTGGCCCGGGTCAAACCAGTAGTGGATGTTCACGGGGTAATCGGGAAGCGATTGCAACAGCACCGCTGGACGAGCCAGCAAGACGCCGACGACGAGCGCGCCTACGGCAAGCGCTCCGAAGAAGATGTTTCGTCGACCGCGAAGCATGTAATAAAGCAAAACCCAGACGCCGATCTGCGGCTTCAGACAAGCGGCCACACCGATCGCCAAACCGGCTGGCCAGTCCTTTCGTTGTTCGGCGAGAAAGATCGACCAGAGCACCAAAGGAAATACGACGAGCACCACATTGCCCAGATGATAAGCCTGGTGCAGAGGGGCGAAGCTCAATAACAATGTGGCTGCCGCCAGCGCCTTCAAGGGCGATTTAGATCCGCCCAAACGCCACAGCAAAAAGATGGTTGCCGCTACACCAGCAAGACCTAGCAGCAGCCAAATAAGATTTGCCCATCCCCAGGGTAGAAACGTGAATGGCAGCAGCAAAACAAGGGTCGTCGGCGGGTAGATCGGCGCGATCTGAACTGAAACACCAACCAGCCGTTCATGCATGGCGGTGACTACCGCGGAATTGTAAAAATTCTCCCCGTGCCGCCACAGCCAGGCGCTGGTGTAAAGCTCCGAAAAATCGGTCTTACCCGAGTTAAACGCCAGCGCGAGCCCCCGCAGCACGAAATCGGCGATCGCCAGCAGGGACACGAGTCCTAAGGTCGCGTAGGCTGCCCAAACCCAGAATGGTTTCTTTTTTCGGACGGGCGAAGGAATTGTCCCGGGGCTCTTGGCTGGACTCACAGTTTGCATTCCATTGGAATTCTAGTGTACGGATGGCTGCGACAAGGGCTTCAACACGAGAAAACACGGAGTTGAGCGAGGCGCACGGGAGCAGAGCAGAATGGCCTAAACGGCCCTCATCTGTTGGCGGTGGTGGTAACTGATTAAGGCCGAAACGACTCTTTCCTGCTCATCCAAAGTTATGTCGTTGTAGAAAGGCAGTCGCAGGAGCCTCGCGCTGAGGTCTTCAGTCACCGGGCAGTCCGATGGACGCGCTGCGAATTTCTCCGCGGCGGCGGACAGATGGAGCGGAACATAGTGAAACACGGATAAAATTCCGTCGCGCTTGAGATGGGAGATGATCCCATCACGCTCGTCGCTTGAAGCCAGAAGAACGTAGAACATGTGGTAGGCCTGGTCGCAGTCGGGCGGGATAACGGGCAGGCGTGCGCCGATCTGTTCTGCCCAGCCGCTCAAGCTCTCGCAGTAAAAATTCCAGACTCGTTCCCGCTTTGCCTGGATTTGTTCTCGGGCTTCGAGTTGCGCGAACAGAAATGCGGCCAACAGGTCCGATGGCAAATAGCTGGAACCAATGTCGGTCCAGGTGTATTTGTCGACCATGCCGCGGAAAAACTGGCTCCGATTCGTTCCCTTGTCACGGATGATGATGGCGCGTTCCACCAATTTTGGATCATTGATGATCAGCGCGCCTCCTTCGCCGCAGGTAAAGTTTTTGGTCTCGTGGAAACTTTGCGTGGCGAGGCACCCGAAAGTTCCTGTGTAACGATTCTGAAATCGAGCAAACAAGGCATGAGCATTGTCCTCAACGACGGTAATGCCATGGCGCGTGGCGATGTCCATGATTTCGTCCATGGCGCAAGGAACCCCGGCGTAATGCACCGGGACAACAGCTTTCGTCTTGTCGGTGATGAGGGACTCGAGTCGGGTCTCGTCGAGGTTCAACGTATCTGGCCGGATGTCGCAGAAGACAATTCGGGATCCGCGCAACGCGAACGCGTTCGCGGTCGACACAAATGTGAAGGAGGGAACGATGATCTCGTCGTCGGGCCCACAATCGAGCAGCAAAGCGGCCATCTCAAGCGCGTGCGTGCAGGATGTTGTGAGCAGAGCTTTCGTCGTTCCCAGTTGTTTTTCGAGCAACTGGTGGCATTGTTTGGTGAATGGTCCGTCGCCCGAAGCATGCCCGTTGGCGATACTTTCCGCGATGTACTTATACTCATTTCCCGCAAGGCAGGGGCGATTGAATGGGATGGCGTAGCTCATAATTGCCGTTCAAGAAGAAACCGTTTCGAGACTTTTAGCGCAAACAGCGCGCCGGGCGCGGGATCGGGCACGCTCCACACTTTTTATCTCGCACTTTCTCTCACAGTTGCTCTCACTCTTGTAGCACAAAACTGATTTCGTTTCCGCAAGCTAATTCGGTTCGGAGGCGTCTGCGCACTAGACAAGATGCGTTGCATCGGGCGAGTGCCAATGGAGAACCACTTCCGGGGACGAGAACTGAAAGCAGAGGGCAGAATAAATCTGCAGTACCCGGGAATTGGCGGCAGAGATGGATGTCGTTACAGTCCTTGCTCCCAACGCGTACGCTGATCTGAGGGTTTCAGCGTAGAGCCAGTAACCGAGCGGACTGCCGGGGATGGCCGCACCCAATCGCAGGTCGGCATTGTCCTCGTGAAGGGCCACGTGCATGAATCCGGTCAGATGGCCCGGTTTTCCGAGTGCGAACACAAAATCGCCAGGGTCAGGGTAATTGAGGGCGCGACGCATCCAGTGGACATATCGCCGGTTGGCAAGTTCGCGCGGGAAACGCGGGTCCGTGTGGTAACGGCCAAAATGAAATGCGGTGCCGCACGTCTGGTAGATTGCGTCGTGATCCGCTGTTTCTGCCGGCCGCACCGAAAAACGGGGCGTGGGCAGAGACTCGGGCTTCAGATGAGCAAGCGTTGTGAGCACACTGAAGTCGACATAGACAAAACCCGCGCGCTGGAGCACGGCGATGAGAGCAGTGTCGGCCGCTGGCACACGCGTGGATACCAGTTCGGACTTCGTGCGCTGGCAATAATCTGCGAGGGCGTCGGGAAAACTGTTTGTCTCGTTGAGCTTTTGTAGTTCAGGGCCCAGGCGAAGGTCGGCGACGGGAAAGCCAAAGATAGCCTCATCCCAGGGCAGGAGCGCGACCGACGCCCAGCCTCCGTGGGAGTCGGATAGAGGCGCGTAGTCGGCCTGGAAAGAATTCATTTTTCGATCTGATAAAGCGTTCACGAATTCGCTCCGGCGGTAGTCAACGAGATTGAGATTGCGGTGTTCGCTGAATCAGCACTTCCCAGCCACCTACCAATTGATAGCGTTTCCCCAGGATGCGCCAGGGCGCCTTCATTACGTAAGCGGCGAGCGTCCTCATCGGATTTTTCCCGAACGTGGTCTCGACGATGGACGGATGCGACCAGATAACCGAATAATCGCGAAACTGGGGTGGAAGAACATGGAGAATGCCTGACCAATAAGCTTCTCCCATATCGTGCACGTGAGCCGGAAAAGTGAAATCCAACGGCAAGCCTGCGCGTTGCAAAATGCGAAACAACGGGGCAACCGCCGGAGTTCGCGCGTAGAACAGGCCGCCCGGCCGCAGAGCTGAGAGCAATCGCTTGAAATCCTCCTGCGGATAAGGAATGTGTTCGAGAATTCCGCTGGCCAAAATCAGGTCGCAATCTTTGGTGGCGCTGCCATTGGCAGCAGCGAGATTGTCGTGACACTCCAGAGAAATATTCGGATTCTCACTATGGGCCAGCGCGGCATTGTAGTCAACGAGGACCACATGGACGTGCGATGCTCCGCGCTCGAGCAAGAGTCGGGCGATGGCCAGAGATAGATTCCCACCGCCTCCGCCGAAGTCGAGGACCCGTGGAGTTCGTGTTTTGAGGAATCGCTCGGCCCTGCGCATGATGTGTTTGGCGAAACGCTGCGGTTCGTCGAACGTGACTTTTTCAGCATCCTCGAAGATGCCTTGCTGGTAATACCGGGAGTAATACGAGCGGAGCGCCTCTTCCGTGGGCAGACGAGACGCCGAGAAACCGTTGCAATTCGGGCAAGCGAGCAGCGACACGTCCGGTTCCGATTGCAGTCTCAAAACTGCCGACCGCGCCCCGCTAAAAAAGCACAATGGACAGGCGGGCTCGGGCGGCCGCAGATACTCTTCTTCCAAGTGCATTCCGGCATGGAAAGCCGTGGCTTTCATCTCAGTTCACGTCTCAATTCGCGTTGCCGGTAATAGATCGTCCTTTTCAATCTTCGCGTCTTCTATCTTCTCCTCTATCTTCCGGCCGCTCTCGTCATCGACTCGAACCACATAGGGTGGCTTTTGCATGCTACGAAAGTGCATGCGTGCAAGGTATTCGCCGATGATGCCCAATGCAAACAACTGCGCCCCTGAAAAAATAGCGATGATCGAAGCAAGAAATGCAAAGCCGGGTACAGCGTGCCCGTATTCGAGGTAGCGAGCCAAAACGAAAAAGAGAATGCCGATGCCAAATAGAGTAAATGCGAATCCCACTGCGCTTGCTAACTGCAAGGGAAGCGTACTAAAGCCTGTGATCATGTTCATCGCGTGCGTGACGAGCTTGCGTAGTGTGTATCCAGAAACGCCTTGCTGTCGCGGCTTATGATTGACAGGGACCGCTGCGAAACGGTTTGTTCCCCAAGTGAGGAGCACGTCGATGGAGACAAAAGATCCTTCGTAGTGCGCGAAAGCCTTAGCCACTTGCGAACGAAAGGCGCGAAAAGCGGTCACTTGCCGTGCAATCTCGGCACCCATGACATTCTGTAAAGCGAGCTTGGTGGTCAACGAGGCCAAATCGCGGCCGAAGCCGTGTTGCTCCTGCTCCGGCCTGCCGTAGACGACGTCGTAACCTTCGGCAAGCTTCGCCAGGAGCTTCGGGATCTCCTCCGGTGGATGCTGGAGGTCGTCATCCATGGTGACGATCACGCCGTAGCGAACGGATCGAATGCCGCACAGCAGGGCATTATGCTGCCCGTAGTTACGCATCAGATTGATGGGACGAATCCAGGAATATTGCGCGGTCAGATCGGAAATGACATCCCAGCTGCGGTCGGGGCTGCAATCGTTGACCAGGACAAGTTCGAAGTTTTCGGCGGGCGCTCGGAGCACGGGTTCTAGTCGCCGGACCAGCTCAGGCAGAATTGTTTCACTGCGATAAACGGGGATGACGACGGACAGGCCGTGCAGCGCACAGGGCGCGTCTTTCGCAGCCGTTCCGAGAATTGGCATCGTAAGATCCTCAACCCCAAAGCACAAAATTTACGTGGGCGAGGCAATGGGAAACAATACGTTAACACAAACACAACGGAGCACTCAGGGCTTCCACCTTACCTCGAAACTTCCTGCCGACGCGCGATTCGGGAACTGCTGTTCGAACGCCGTCTTGAGTTCTTTCGACACAGGGGCAGAAGCGAGCGGATCGTTATTCAAGACGACCAGGTTGATGTTGTCTGTCTGGATCATGCTCAGAATTCGCTGGGTGCGGTCTGGAGAATCATCCCAAAAATCGAAAAAATATCGGGTGGGATTGCGAAACCCATAGAGGAAGTACATCTCCGGACAATCGGGCGTTGCGAAAATGTATTCGCCGCGCGCGTGCGCGCGGATAATCGAGTTCAGTTCTTGATAGATGCGAGCCCGCGCAGGGAATGTGCGTATACCGCTGGTGCGGGAAAGGTTGACTGGCACTGTCTGCGTGTCGGCGGAGTATACGGTACCGATGTCCAGAACCAGGCCCGGAGTGACTTCGAAGACGACATAAAGCAGCACAAAACAGTAGGACCCGACGAGGAACCATCGTGGCTGATCTTGGAGAAACGAAACGACGGCGGCCGCGGCCAGCACCACGAGCGGAGCTGTATAGCAAAAATAAATGCCTGCTATTGCCGGGAATTGAACCAGGCTACAAAGGGCGACGACAGACAACATGACAAAGAGCTTCTGCATGCCGTTCTCGTTTAGGTCGCGCAGTTCGCGCAACCGGAAGCGGCGGATGATCAGAATGGATCCGCAGATCACTAAAGTTGGCAGCAGCACCCAGATGGTGGCAAATATTGCTTTATAGACGGCGGGAATGGACCGCGCCAAAACCAGTCCCACGGGCATGGCCAGCAACGCTATCGCTGTAATCACTCTTCTTGACCTAGGTCCCGTTAACATGGGACGCACCACGAATATTCCTAAAGCCAGCAGAGCATTGACCGCTACGCCTCCGAAAAATTTTAAGAGTGTAGGCGAGGTCCCGACATTTGCGATTTGTTTGGAGGGCGCGATGAAGACCTCACGAATCAGATCTGAGACGGCGCCTCCTCGCACAAATGGGACCATGAAGATCATCACCGGCACGGAGACGCCAGCCACAAATGTCAACAACTCACGGAATAGGAATCGAAACCGATGAGTTCGGTTAGCCGCTCCACGGTGCTCGAGCAAAAGTATTGGTACTGCTAGCAGCGCTGCCGGCAGGAAGAAATAGCAGAGCGTGATGACGCCCAGTCTCTTCGCGATCAGGTCAAAGAGAAACAGGGTGAATATCAAAAGTGCAAACCACAGAAAAACCCTGTACAGGCGCGACGGCTCGTCGCCTGCGCTAGTTTTCGGTGTGATGTTTGCCACTTGTTCTCTGAAAAGGAGAAACAGCAGAACGCCGGCGATAAAGAAGAGACCAATCTGCTTAAAGAGGAACGAGGTTCCGCCACACAAACCGGCGATCACCAGCCATCGCAGTTTCTGGACCTCGATGTAACGCAGCAAAGCGGCAAGCCCGAACGTGGCGAAAAACAGGTTGTACCAGGATGGCATCGCCGCCGAATAATTCGGCACTCCCCAGGCCACAGCCAGAAAAGTAAGCGGCCCCGCAGCTATCGCTGGCACGAACCGGGACGCCACGTAATAGACGGCGGGCACCCAGGCCAACAAGAACAGAAACATCATGTAGCGCAAGCTGGTGGAGTTGGGTCCGAAGATTCGGAAGGCCACTGTATTAAGGTAGGTTAATCCTCCGGTATAGCCCTCGAAGTAGTCGCGATGCGGAAGCTCTCCTTGCAAAACGTAATCAGCGGACAGTCCTAGAGTGGCTTCGTCCATGGGGACCCAGCCGCGCTTCAAATCCCGAGCCAGATAGAGCACACTCAACAGAAAAAAAAGAGTGAACCATAAACGGCTGCGGGATTTTGCTAGCAATGGATTGGCCCTGGGCTGGCCCAAACGCTCGTCGAGAATTTGTGCACGATTTATGGCTGCATTCTAGCGGATGTCTAGTTTGGTTTGGAAGTGGGGTGGTTACCCGCACTGGACCCAGTTTTCGAAGGGCGGCAGTCAGGATCGCTACAGTCCGGACAAACCACCTTGGCATTTTGTTCTTCCATTTGATGGAGGAAGGCGGAAAACGTCTTGCCGCACCGGTTACAAAGAAGTTCTATCGAGTCGTCGCTGATATTCCGGTTCGTATTCTCGTTCATAATTCTTTATCCGCTCCTAGCCTAGCATCTCGCTAGTGTGGTCGTCTGTCTCATACAATAAACGAACGCATGGCGCTTGGTCTCTACATCTCCGTACCTTTTTGCCGGACGAAATGCAGCTTCTGCAACTTCGCCTCTGGAGTGTTCTCAGAGGCCGCTTTCGAGAATTACGTTGCCCGCCTGACCGAAGATATCGCGAGCTCTCGCAGGTTGGCTGGGCAATTTGATTGCAAATTGGAGGCAACCTTTGATTCGATTGGCGACCCGATTGTCGATTCGATCTACTTGGGCGGAGGAACTCCGTCGATTCTCGGCCCAGGGCAGCTTGGCCGCATTTTTGCCGCGGCGCGCCAGCATTTCGCCATCACGCCTGACGCCGAGATCACCGTCGAATGCGCTCCGGGCACACTTTCAGCGACATTGATTGACAGCCTGCTGCAATGCGGTGTGAACCGGGTGAGCCTGGGCGTGCAGTCGTTCGTCGACCGCGAGGCGCACTCCGTCGGACGCCTGCACAATCGAGAGATCGTTCTCGATGAAATCAGACGTCTGCGCGAGGACGGCCTGGACAACATCAGCATCGACTTGATCGCCGGGTTGCCGCACCAGACGGCAGAAAGCTGGGACTTCTCCGTTGCGGAGACAATTGCGACCGGAGTTCCACATGCCAGCGTTTATATGCTCGAGGTGGACGAAGATTCGAGGTTGGGCAGCGAACTGATTGCCGGAGGCGCGCGATATCACGCCCACTTTGTGCCCGATGACGACGCAACTGCGGATTTCTACCAGCAGGCCTGCGTCATGCTCAAGGAGGCGGGCATCGTCCAATATGAGATTTCAAACTTCGCGCGCGGTGAGGGGATTGGGAGTAAGCAGTCGCGGCACAACCTGAAGTATTGGACTCGCCAACCCTACATCGGCTTCGGCGTGGACGCACACTCGATGTTGCCGTCGATAAAAGAAAAAAACCAGGCTGTCCGCTTCGCAACTCCCGACTCACTTGACGCTTATATGAATCGCCGGCCGTACACGATCACAGAAGTCTCGCGACGAGCTGCGATGGAAGAAGCATTCTTCCTGGGCCTGCGCTTAAACCGGGGCATTGATCTCGACGGACTGAGCGGGGAATTCGGAACGGAATTTGCCGCGGAGTCCACTCAGCTAGAAGCCATCCGACAATGCGTGGACGATGGTCTCGTTGAACAGCGAGGAGCGACCCTCCGGCTCACTGCGCGCGGACGCCTGCTATCCAACGAAGTGTTTGGCAGATTTCTGATTGGAGAAACAATGGCATGAGAAGGCGCCAGCGTCTTGTCGTGGCACAACGCTGACCAGGAGGGACGTCATGGTTAACGGCGAGAAAGCGGGACAGGGTGGCTAGTCCGCGGCCTCAAAGCGTACATATTCGTAGATGACAAGGCGGTCTAGAACTGTTCCTTTTTGATCGAGCTCAACAACCTCGGCCTCAGTTTTCCAGTTCATCCCCCTGCCTGCAATACGTTCTTGAGTGAGATGACGACGAAGCTGGTAGGCGTGTCCGGTATCACCGGACGACTCAAGAACGATGGGAGGAGGGTCGTTTTCGGACCTAATCCCGAGGTCTGGCGATTTCCCGGTCGGATAGGTTCCACCGATATCGTCGTTGCAATCGGCTGATCCGATGGGCGTCGTGGGAGATCCGATCTTGATGTCGCACTTGGCCAACGACCACTTCTTCCCCCGTGGCCATAACTGTCCAATCATCTCTACGCGCTCACCATCGCAGTCCATCAACAAGATCGAGAACTCAGTTGATAAATCTGCCTCGCCGGCAAAGTAGATACGATGCTCCGGACCAAAGCGAGCGACCTTGAGCGTGTGCATTTTCTTAACAACGCTTCCCTCTATCTCGATCTGGTTGTAATCGAAGGCAAGGTAGTTCTTAGAAGTGCAAAAGTAACCATCGCCACCGGGATGGACTATCTCAGCCTTGACCATTGGCGAAAGACCTATCAGAGCAATCAGCGCAAAACCAAGGCGGTTGCGACGTTTCATGTCATCAGCATATGGCCGAGGTATTGGGTGCGTACAGGTTACGCAGGTGATCCTTGTCCGCGGAAGGCACTCAATCGAAGCCCAGGCCCAAAAACCTAGGCGGACATTACGCGCTTTTTGATGGAATGAAGAAACAAACAAAAGTGGGAACCGGCCACGTGAATCCACGTTAGTTGGCCGATCAGTGCCATTCGGCTTTAGGCCTATCCGGTCCCCACCATCTCAAAAACTTTGGCGAAGCCGACGCCCATATCAAAGACTGGGGGCTCCGTTGCCAGAGCCTGTATGCCGGCCTCTCCCGAAAGATTCATCCAAACGATACGAACTTGTGTCCGCGATGCGCCGAGTTGCATGTCCAGTAACTCTCCGGTCTGAACTTTGGCCCGTACACCGGTCAAGACTGCCCCGCCGTTGCTGACGTTGCGCACCCTTACAATCTCCGCGAAAGGTTGGGACAGCCGGTCAACCCCCCAGATCCGCACCGGAAACGCCAGGTCCAGTCTGCCCTCTTTTCGCCGATCCATAGTTCGCCGCGATCTGTATTCGTCCGCAACTAACGAATGCAAGCGGATCATAACCACGAACCCGCCAAAACGAAACGTCACATCAGTTACACGGAGGTGTTCCCGAAGTTACGTTGTGATAAGGGTAAAAATGGAGTGGGGACGCGGCAAATGTCGCGGCTCGGCTTTGACCGCGGGATGTTTGAGCAAAAGAGAGATTCTAGTTGAAGTCTTTCATTGAGCAGGCCCCGGCACCGCGCGGATCGCCACATGATCCGCATGCTCCCGGTGAGCCTGCCGACATCGACGGGTGCGAAGACCCGCCCTTTGCGGAGACGGCAAACACTGAGAGTTGAGGCTCGAGTTTCTTGCTCTTGCACTTCGGGCATTCGGTTTTTTGCGAGCCAAAAACCAGCGCCTCGAACTCGTTCTGGCATTCCTTGCAGACGTACTCAAAGATGGGCATGAGGGAACTCCGCGGAGAAAAGTGCTGCTTCTATTTAAAATCAAAGCGTGGTCACTTCGCAAACAGTTACGCCTCGGACTCAGCTGCCGACCCGTCCTTTCGTTGCACGGCGCGGGCTCAGTGGAGGTCATGTTCAGACTCTAGCTAGTTTTGTGATCCAGCGACGGTTTAACGTGCCTCCGCCGGAGGAGCGTTTCATTGAAGTCGAGCCGGGCGTCAGGGTGCTTTGCCACTGCCACTGGCAGGAAAATCGAGCGCAAGCGCTGACCGTCATCATTGTGCACGGACTGGAAGGGTCGAGCGAGTCGCAGTACATGCTTGGGGTCACCGAGAAGGCGCTCGCCGCCGGAATGAATGTAATCCGCTACAACCAGCGCAACTGCGGCGGCACGGATGCGCTTGCTCCTGTCCTTTATCATTCCGGCCTGTCGAACGATGTAGCGGTCGTGGCGCGCGATGTGATCGCGCGTGACGGTATTTCGCGTCTGGCGTTGGTTGGCTTTTCCATGGGTGGCAATATCGTGCTGAAACTGGCTGGGGAGTGGGCGACCGGTGGTCCCTCACAGTTTCTTGCTGTCGCAGCGTGCTGCCCGGCGATTGATCTTTCTACTTCGTCTAACACTTTGCACGAATTTTCGAATCGGCTCTACGAGAAATATTTCTTGTGGGCTCTCCATCGTCGGATGGTGCAGAAAGCGCGGCTGTTTCCCGAGAACTTCGATACGAGCCGACTGCGCGGCATTCGCAGTCTGCGGGAGTTTGACGACAAGATTACCGCCTACTACTGCGGCTTCAAAGGTGTCGACGATTATTATGACCGCGCGTCGGCGGCCCATGTGGTCGGCGACATTGCCGTGCCCGCGCTGATTTTGCATGCCGCGAACGATCCCTTCATTCGGATTATAGAAGAGACGCGGCAGAAGATACTCTCGAATCCCAATATCACATTCATCGAGCCACGGGATGGGGGGCACTGTGCGTTCGTGGGCGTGCCCACAGAGGCGGCTAATGGGCGCGGCTCCGGCCGTGACGACGGTTATTGGGCGGAACACGAAATCGTCGAATTCCTGCGCCGGTTCCAACGAACGGAGCCTTAATGGATGCCGACTTCTCGATCGAATTGGGAAACGACGATCCGGTGCTCGACTTCCCATGGACTGATCCGGCTGGCAAGCTCGCGTATCTAGACCTGAAGCGCCATCCAGAGCTGATTGCGAAGATCGAAGAAGCGCAGCGGTTTCCTGAGCTAAAGGAATTTCTCTGCGCGGCGAATTCTCCGCGAACGGCCGTGGAGACGGCCAAATGTGATGCCTGGGCGACTACCGAGTTGAGTCCAGAGGAAGAGATCTATGAGTGTTCCTGCAAGTTTGCAAGTTATGTGGACCTAGTGTTCTGCGACGCGGCGCGACGCCTGTCTTTTGGCGCGCACGAGGACTTTGCCGGGAAATTGGTCAAGTTGTTGACGCGTGCGACTGAGGTCGCGGCGACGCTGGAGGCGTGCATACGCCGTTGTTATTTCGAGCGCGACGGTTCAACAAAAGACGGTTTTTACTGCACGATCTACGTGAGTGGCTTCGGAAGTGACGAGAATGATGCCCGCCAACAATGGAGAATGGGATTGAAGCTGGTGCAAAATGCCTTGATTCAGTTGTCAGCCGAAATCGAGTGAGCCAGACGGCTACGCCGGCTGAACCCGGCGGGTCATCGTTTGCCAACTGAATTTCTTCCAGTTGATCCGCGTTCGGAGCAGAGACAGCACGAGCATGAAAAGGATGATCTCAATCAGTCCGCGGGATGCGGTCGCGATTGACTGTGCTCGCTTTGGGAGAATCGAAAACCGTCCGTAGACGAATTCGATGTGTACCCAGTAGACGAGCAGCGAAGTTTGTCCGAGTTGGATCAGCGGGCTGAAACCTCGTGTTCCGAGACCCCAGTTGCACCAGGCATAGCTCAAAAACGCGATCACTAATAAGAGACCGACGCGCATCATCAGAAAATTAGGGCTGGTGTGCCAATAGTCGTAGACAGAATAAATGTGGATCGAAGAGTGATCGAGCGCGTACGCTGCCAAAATTCCGACGATTCCGACGGCGGAGAAGAGGCCCAGAGTTTTTGATGAGTGAGCCTGCGCTTTGTCGGTGAAAAGAACGAAGCCGGCCGCAAGACCTGCGAAAGCGAAGGCTGACCAGGGAAAGAGTGGAAAAAGCCAGGACTGTGGCGCTCCGAGATTGTGGCATCCGTCGATATAGGATTCGAGCGGCCAGGGCAGCCAGGTGGGGCGCCATGTCGTATACAAGGGCGGAGTGAGCAGAGCAATTACTGCTGCTGCAACGATGGCGGAGACAGTCAACGTTGTTTCGCGGCGAACCCCGCCCGCGTTCGCGAATATCAGCGTGACGCCACAGAGCAGGGCCATGAGAATCATCGAGACCCCGATCGTGTTAAGGATATCCACGCGGAACAGGTCGGACCATGGCGCCCATCCCCACGCGATCACATACTCCTGTAAGCGGAAAAGCAGTCCGAAGGCCAGGATCTCCGCGCCGCGCCGCGCCATTTTGCCGGTCACTTCGGCGGGAGTGAGATTCTTTGCGGTCAGCTTGGTGATGATCAGCGCAAAGGAAACGCCGGCGAGAAATAAGAACATTGGCGCTGGCAGCGTGCCGAGAAGCTGGGATCTTTCGAGGAAAGATGAGTTGCGAGCGTCGCCACCCAACCACGCGTCATAACAATGAGTCTGGAACATCAGGATGCAAGCCATCCCGCGCATCCAGTCGATCCAGGCGAGGCGTGATGGTGCGGCGATCGGTGAGATTGACGCGGGCAGGTTCATGCGCTGATTCAGCCGATTATTTCATTCCCTCGAGAATCGAGCCGACGATGCCGCCGACCACGCCTCCCTTGGCCGCATCACCCGACGAATGCGGCATATATTGCTGGAGCTTGTGTGCCAGCTGAGCGATCGGCAGAGTCTGCAACCAAACGCGGCCGGGTCCGGTCAGCGCGGCCAGGAAAATTCCATCGCCGCCGAAAATCATGTTCTTGATCCCCGGCACGGTTACGATTCGAAACGTGACACTCGACTGAAACGCACCAACATGGCCGGGGTGAACACGGAGGCTTTCTCCCGGCTGGAGGTCTTTGATGATCAATTCGCCGGAGAGCTCCAGCCAGGCCGTCCCTTGACCGGAGAGGTGCTGGAGTAGAAATCCGTCGCCGCCGAAGATTCCCGCACCCAGCGACTGCTGAAAGCCAACGCCGATCTGAATTTGGGGCGTGGAGCAAAGAAAGCCATGGCGATGGATCATGTACTCGTGGCCAGGGCCGACTTCGACGGGAACGATGTGCCCGGGAAGTTTTGTGGCAAATGCAATCTCGCCGCGTGCTCCTCCGGCGCGGTATTCCGTCATAAACAGTGTGCCGCCGCCGGCGACGCGCTTGATTGCGCCGAAAATCCCGCCTCCTCCGCCCATTTGTGTGTGGGTAGTGAGTTGAATGGAACTGGTCATCCAGGAGAGTTCGCCGGCTTCGGAAATGACCGACTCGTTCGGTTCGAGCGTAAATTCCAGCACGGGCATGGTTGTGCCCACGATGCGGCTCTGCATGGCAATCTCCTGACACCTGAGGCGCTGATTTGGTCAAGCAAAGCGTAAATGTATCACAGGAGTTTGGATGGGCCGGGCGCGGGGATTCATGCTCTCGGCTACTGTTTCGGTTTGCCCGCTTTGATCTGCTGGACCAGCCTGTCGATCTCTTCCGCGGAGATCTTGCCGGAGTATTTCGGCATGTGTCCTTTGCCGTTGGTGATGATCTTGCGCAGGTCGTCGGCCGAAGCCGAAATCGTTTTTTCGGAGACGAGCGATGGTCCGCCGAAATGTCGCCCTTCGGCGGATTTGCCGTGACATTTGGCGCAGTTCTTTTCGTAGACTGGGTTCGAAATCAGTGTCGCGTCATCCGGCGCTTGCGCGAACAGCGTTGTGAGAGCACAAGACAAGCAGGCGGTGGCGATCAATTGAGAAATTCTCATGGTGCACCTAGTCGAAATCCTGTCGATGAAATTAGCACACACAACTTTGGATGCGCCGCGGGTTGCGAGGTGCAAGGATTTTTGCGCGTCCATCGTCGTGAAGGGCGGCAGCGTGCTGGTTGGCTGGCGTGCTAGCATTTCGTGGAGTGCCCTCGGGTCCATCATGATTCGCCTCCAAGCCCTCGATCATCGGTGCGTGAATGCTTCGAAACGCATGGCCCCGAAACGCATGATGCTCGGTGCATTTCTAGTGATGTTTGTCGGCCTGAATTTCGTTTCACCCAAGCCAGCATTCGCCAAGGACGAGCCGAAATGGCTCGAAGTGCATACCGCCCATTTCCAGGTGCTCACGGATGCGGGAGACAAGCGGGGGCGCGAAGTTGCCTTACGCATGGAGCAGATGCGCGCAGTTTTTGGGCAGCTAATATTAAAAAAGAAGCTGCAAATGCCGATACCGATTACCGTCATCGCGCTCAAGAGCGACAAGCAATATGGCATGGTCGCTCCTGGGAAGCAGAGTATGGCGGCTGGGTTCTACGTTCCCGGGAATGATCGCATTTTCATCGTGTTGAATCTGTTCGAAGCCGATCCTTGGCGTTCGATTGCGCATCCGCTGGCGCACTATCTTCTGAATTTCAACTACCCGCCTGCTCAGGGATGGTTCGACGAAGGCCTGGCGGAATACTTTGGTTCGATCCAGATCGGCAAAGACGTGGAACTTGGTGGCGATCCTGAACTCGCGCCGGAGTGGCACGAAGACGTCTTCGACGAGATGACGCGAGACCCAAAGGTTCCGCAGTCACTGACTCAGTTAGCAAGTTCTCCCGTGTGGCTGTCGATGACCGATCTGTTCACGATGAAGCATGACGGATACGGAAAACGCGAAGGCAGTCACAACACTCTGTACTATGCGCAGTCCTGGATGGTCGTCCACTATTTGCTGAACAAGAACAAGTTGCCCGAGGCCGGGACTTACTTCGATCTGGTCCTGAATCAGCATGTACCTGTCGACAAGGCGATGGTGCAGGCTTTTGATCTGTCGCCGGAACAGATGGAAACGGCGGTAAAAGATTACTTCAAGACGCTCAGTGGACTTGGAATCGCTCTCGATCAATCGAAAAAGCCGATTGTCGATCCAATCGATCAGCTGCAACCCGTGCGTATGGCGGTTCCGTTTGACACGGACGAAATCGGAATGACGGTAGTTCCGCCGAAAGAGGATGATGCCAGAGCGCTGATTGCCGACGCGATGGCGCGAGTTCCGGAGCATCACGATCAGGCGGTGCACGATCTACAGCAACTGACCACGGACCCGAAGGACAACGAGCCGGCGAGGCGGGGACTGGCCGCGGACGACATTCGGCAAAAAAAGTTTGATGCCGCCGCGGATGCCTTGGAGCAAGCGCAGGAGCTGAATGCGCAGGATCCCTGGATCTGGTACTACCGTTCGGCGATGAAGTATCAGCAGGCGCAGGCCACGCGGAGCGAAATACGGGGACTCGCGAATATGATGCAGGATTTGCGAGCGGTCGCGGATTGGTATCCGGAGTTGGCCGACGCCTACAACATGCTGGGCATGGCTCGGGTTGAGGGCGGCGGGGTCAACTCGGCGTTGGAGGCGCAACGGCAGGCGATTGCGCTGGCTCCGCGCAATGTGGAGTATCAGTTCAACCTTGGACAGATCTATGTGGCCGCGAAGAAGTGGGAGCTGGCCAGGGAAGTCTTCACGCGACTGAAAGCGGGCCCGGATCGGGCGGCGGCAGCAGCGGCGAAGGTGCAGCTCGACGATTTGGACACTCTGGAAAAGTATGGCGTCCGTCCGGTGCATGCCGGAGAATCCGAGGCGCCCGCCGGAGCGGCCAGTACTCCCGGTGCGGGACGAGGCAAGCCGGCAGCGGTGGCGAGTCCGGCGCAGGAGGATGATGAAGACGCCGAGTCGACGCCAAAACCAGCCAGCCCAAAGGCAGGGTCTGTGGGACCGGTGCAGTTTCTCAAAGGCAAGATTGTCAGCAGCGACTGCTCAAAATCACCGGAGGCGACCATTAATATTTTGAGCGGCATGACGACATATCGGCTCCATGCAGCGGACTACAAGTCAATCCTCGTAATCGGGGAGGATCAGTTTTCATGCGAGTGGACGAACCGGCTGGCATCCGTGAATTATCGCGCGGCCGGCAAGCACGAGGGGGAAGTCGTGTCGATTGAAGTTCACTGAAGAAATTCATAGAGAAGACATTTGGAAGACAGCCGCAATGGTGAGCGTCGGCATTGCAGCCAGCTGGAATATGCGAAGATGAAATACGGGGAACGGAGACGATGGAGAATCCACTCAAGCTTAAACGAATTCATCATGTTGAATTTTGGGTCGGCAATGCTCGGCAAGCCGCATATTTTTATCGCAAGGGATTCGGTTTTTCTCAGGTTGCATACAGTGGGTTGGAGACCGGTCAACGGCAGCGGACTTCTTACGCGCTGACGCAGGGCAAGGCGAATTTCGTCCTTACGACGCCGCTGACGCCCGACGATGTTGCTGCGGATCACATACGAAAACACGGTGACGGTGTGCGCGACATCGCTCTCGAAGTTGAGGACGCGGATCAAGCTTTTGCCGAAGCCGTTCGCCGCGGAGCGCAGCCAGCCGAAGAGCCCCACGACCTCAAAGACGAACATGGCACCGTTCGGCGCGCCGCTCTCCACACGTATGGCGACACGATTCATTCGTTGCTCTCATATAGGGACTACAAAGGCCCCTTCCTGCCAGGATTTGCGGCAGCCAAAGTCGCCGGCGATGACTGTGGCATTCTTCGCATCGATCACATCGTCGGCAATGTTGAACTCGGCAAGATGCAGTTCTGGGCGGACTACTACACGCAGGTGTTCGGGTTCCACCGCTACATTACGTTTGACGACAAAGACATTTCGACCGAATACAGTGCGCTGATGAGCATTGTGATGTCCGATGATTCGCACTCGGTGAAATTTCCGATCAACGAGCCGGCTGCGGCGCGGAACAAAAGCCAGATTCAGGAATATATCGAAGCATATGGCGGGCCTGGGGCTCAACACATTGCGCTGCAATGCAAAGACGTTGTGTATACGGTGGGCAAGCTGCAGAGAAACGGGCTCGATTTTCTTCGCGTTCCCGATACCTATTACGATGTGCTGCCGTCGCGCGTGGGACCGGTGGACGAATCGCTCAAAGAATTGCACGCGCTTGGAATACTTGTGGACCGTGACGAAGAGGGCTACCTGCTGCAGATCTTCTCGAAGCCGGTCGAGGACCGGCCAACCGTATTTTTCGAAGTGATCCAGCGCAAAGGGAGCCGCGGATTCGGCAAGGGAAATTTCAAAGCCCTATTTGAATCGATTGAAATGGAGCAGGCGCGGCGGGGGAACCTGTAAGCGATGGCGAACAAGAAGATCTCCGTTGCAGGGAAGAAGCCGGCAAGCAAGCTGCGTTATCAGTCCGGATTCGGCAACGAGTTCGCGAGTGAAGCGGTCGAAGGCGTGCTGCCACGCGGGCAGAATTCTCCGCAGCGAGTCGCCCATGGATTGTATACAGAGCAGCTAAGTGGCACGGCATTCACGGCGCCGCGCGGTGTGAATCGACGAACGTGGCTCTACCGGATTCGGCCGTCGGTGGCTCACAAGCCCTTCGAACCTATCAGCTCAAAACGGCTGCGCAGCGCGCCGTTCGACGAAGTGCCGACGCCTCCGAACCAGTTGCGATGGATGCCGATCCCGATTCCTGCTGCTTCTGGGCGTACCGACTTCATCGACGGACTGATCACGATGGCTGGCAACGGCAACACCCATACTCATGCGGGTGTCGGAATCCACATTTACGTCGCTAATGCATCGATGACCAACCGTTTTTTTTACAACGCCGACGGCGAGATGCTGATCGTTCCGCAACAAGGACGGTTGCTGCTTCATACAGAAATGGGATTGCTCGAAGCGGCGCCGGGCGAGATTGCTGTGATTCAGCGAGGCGTCCGATTCCGCGTCGAGCTTCTTGAAAAGCAGGCCCGAGGCTACATCTGCGAAAACTACGGCGCCCTTTTCCGCCTGCCGGATCTGGGGCCGATCGGCGCCAACGGACTGGCGAACCCACGCGACTTTCTGGCTCCAGTCGCCGCGTTTGAAGATCGCGAAGGCGATTTCAGAATCGCGACCAAATTCCAGGGGCGACTTTGGGAAGCGAGCATCGATCACTCACCGCTGAATGTCGTCGCATGGCACGGGAACTACGTTCCCTATAAATACGATCTGGCGAATTTCAATTGCATTAATACTGTGAGCTTCGATCATCCCGACCCATCGATCTATACGGTGCTGACTTCACCTTCGGAAATTCCGGGGACGGCAAATGTTGATTTCGCGATTTTTCCGCCGCGATGGATGGTCTCGGAGCATACTTTTCGGCCGCCGTGGTTCCATCGTAATTTCATGAACGAGTTCATGGGCCTGATTTACGGCGAGTATGACGCGAAGGCCGAAGGCTTTGTGCCCGGTGGATCGAGTCTGCACAATTGCATGGCCGGCCACGGGCCCGACTCCGAGACGTTCGAAAAAGCGAGCCGGGCTGAACTGAAGCCGGTTTACGTCGGCAACACATTGGCGTTCATGTTCGAGACGCGTTTCGTGTGCCAGCCGACGAAGTTTGCACTGGAGACTTCGCAGCTTGATGAACAGTACTTTGAGTGCTGGCAGGGACTGAAGAAGAAGTTCAAGACGTAGTTTGATTTGGATCGGTATGGGCTTGGAGACTGCTGAGAAAACCCAAAGCACGTCGGGCGTGAGGGGCGCGACCGCAACGGCCGCGCTGCTGCGCGACCTGATCGACTATGCCGGGCTGTTTCCGCCCGCGTCGCTGAGCATGGCGGCGTCCGTCGTCAACTATGCTGCGTATTCCAGTTCCGAATGGAACTGGATTCTCGGACGCTTTGTTGTTCCAGCGGCGCGTCTGGATGAATTCGCGGAAGCTGCCGAGGCTCTGCCGACCGCAGCGGCCGAGACGATATGGCGCCTGTCCGCGCTTCTCGGACCGGATGTGGCTGGGGATGTGAATCGCATTCAGAGTTTTAACTCGCGGATTCTGCGCATGCCGTTAGTGGCCACCGTCGAGTCAGTTGAAGTGAAGGTCTCGAGTGCGGAAGAAGTTAATCGGCTATCCGAAATCATCCCGCGAGAGATGGCCACCTACTTCGAAGTTCCGCTTGAGAATTGCGCCGAATTGATTGCGGCGATTGGGAAATCCGGCCGGAGAGCGAAAATCAGGACGGGCGGCGAAACCGCGGACAAATTTCCCACTCCTGAAGAAGTGATCGAATTCATTCGCGTGTGTGTGGGAGCCAGGGTGCCCTTCAAGGCCACTGCGGGATTACATCATCCCCTGCGCTCGGTCCATCGGTTGACCTATCAGCCCGATAGCCCGTCGGTAATGATGCACGGATTTCTCAATGTTTTTCTGGCTTCAGCGTTCTTGAGGGCGGGGATGGATCCGAAGCTTGCCGTTCTGTTGCTTGAAGAGCAGTCGCAGGATGCATTTCATCTCGATTCGGATGGAATCAGCTGGCGCGAACATCGGCTTAGAAGAGAAGAAATCGCCGAGGCGCGCCGCGATTTCGCAATCTCGTTTGGGTCCTGCTCTTTCACCGAACCGATTGAGGATCTACGGTCGCTGCATCTGCTATGAAACCCATCCTCGACGAGACCCACGATCCGAAAACTCAAAGTTGGGTTGAATCGGCTAACGCTCCGAGTTCGGATTTTCCGATTCAGAATTTGCCATTCGGTGTTTTTCGCAAACGCGAGGCGAGCACGAAGGCGAGAGTCGGCGTGGCGATCGGAGAGAGCATTCTCGATGTTGCCTCGCTACATCATCGAGGTGGGCTGGCGGATGAAGGCTTGCAGCCCGTGGCGGAAGCCTGTGATTCCGGTTCGCTGAACGCTCTGATGGCACTCGGAACAGAGCCGCGTCGAGCATTGCGGAAACGTCTGCACGCAATGCTGCGTCACGACGCGCCGGCGTCCGATCGAAAGGCAGTGACGCGGCACCTGATCGCACAGGGTGACGTCGACATGCTCCTTCCGGCGGCCGTTGGTGACTACACGGATTTCTACGCGTCGATCTTTCACGCGACTAACGTGGGGAAGTTATTCCGTCCTGACAATCCATTGCTCCCGAATTACAAATACCTTCCGATTGGTTATCACGGGCGCGCATCGTCGCTGGTTCCGTCGGGAACTCCCGTGCGGCGGCCCTCAGGACAGACACACGACATTTTGGAAAAAGTGCCAAAGTTCGGTCCGACCAAAGGGCTCGACTACGAACTGGAACTTGCTTTTTTTGTGAGCGGCGGGAACTCGCTGGGCCAACCGATTCCTATCGGCGGAGCGGAGGATCACATTTTCGGCGTCTGTCTGCTGAACGATTGGTCGGCGCGCGACATTCAGAGTTGGGAATATCAGCCGCTTGGGCCGTTTCTCGGAAAGAGCTTCGCCACCTCCGTTTCGCCATGGGTGGTGACCATGGAAGCGCTTGCTCCGTTTCGCACGACGGCATTCGCTCGTCCAGAAGGCGATCCTGCGCCGCTGCCATATCTTTTCAACGAGAATGATCAGAAGCACGGCGGGCTTGACGTGCATCTCGAAGTATCTTTGTCCTCGGTTCGAATGCGCGAGGCCGACCTTGACCCGGTCGTCTTAGGCACAAGTAATTTCGGCGATATGTACTGGACTATGGCGCAGATGCTGACGCATCACGCGAGCAATGGCTGCAATCTGCGATCAGGAGACCTGCTGGGTAGCGGAACCGTATCGGGCGCGGAAAAGACAGCACGCGGATGTTTACTGGAACTAACTTCACGGGGCAAGGATCCGGTGACTCTCACGACGGGCGAACGCCGCAAATTTCTCGAAGACGGCGACGAAGTCACGCTTCGCGGATTCTCGGAGCGCGAGGGCTTCCGCCGGATTGGACTTGGAAGTTGCAGCGGCACGGTTCTGCCCGCGCTGACGATCTAACCATAAAACGCTTGACGCATTAACAAATGAGTTTTGGAGGATCCATTTATGAAAAGACAATCTGCTGGACTCACTCTCTGCCTGGCATTCTTTGCAGTCGCGATCTGCGCCGGCCCACTGACCGTCCCCGCGGCGGCGCAATCAACCTACGCTGTCGTCCGCACTATCACCCTGGGAGGAGACGGCGGCTGGGATTATTTGTACGCTGACTCAGGCACACGCCGTCTCTACATTGCGCGAGCCACCCGCGTCATGGTCGTCGATCTTGAATCTGGGAAACAGGTCGGCGAAATTCCCGATACACCGGGCGTCCATGGAGTTGCGCTCGTCCCCGACCTCGGCATCGGTTTCACCAGCAATGGTCGAGATAACACATCCAGCGTATTCGATCTCAAAACCCTCAAGGTGTCGGAGAAGGTGCAAACCGGAGACGGGCCCGACGCGATCGTTTACGATCCCGCCTCAGGAAACGTCTTTACCATGAATGGCCGTGGCAAGACTGCGTCCGTGATCGACCCGACGACGCGAAAGGTAGTCGCGACAATTCCGCTCAGCGGCAAACCCGAGACTCCTGTGCCCGACGGAAAGGGCCGTATGTACATCAATATCGAAGATAAGAACACTCTTGCTGTCGTCGATTCAAAGGCCAACAAGGTTGTCGCCGAATGGCCGATGACCGGGTGCGACGAGCCGAGCGGATTGGATATGGATCTTGATGGCGGCACGCTCTTCGCCGCGTGCGGCAACAAAGTCATGGCGATCATGGATTCGAAAACCGGCAAGGTCGTGGCGACGATCCCGACGGGCGACGGCAGTGACGGCCTGGCCTACGATCCGAAGGCGAAGCTAGCCGTGACTTCTAACGGAGAAGGCAACATGAGCTTCGTTGGTAAGCGCGACGGAAAATTCACACTGATCGAGAACGTGGCGACCAAGAAAAGCGCGCGCACCATCACATTCGATGCCGCGACCGGCCAGTTCATTACAGTGGCGGCTGATTTCGGCCCCGCACCAAAACCGTCTCCGGACAATCCGCGCGGCCGGCCCGCGCCGCTGCCGAATTCGTTCGTCGTGCTATTGGTGGGAAAGAAGTAAAGGGATTGAGGCCGGGCGGATGGCGCGGCCGTTGCCGCGATCTCATTGATACACCCATCCGCCCGGTCATCTGCCTTGAGGGGGCGAGTGAGACTGCAAGTTTCAACCTACGTCGCCATCGGTACCGATCCATCTCAAGGCTTCAGCACGGTCGTAGAAAACGCGAAACTCCTCTCGCGCTCCCGCCATTTCGCGGTAGGCCTCAACTAATCGTGCCATCCCAAAGACAAGGGGATCGCTCGCCACCCATGCCCGCCGCGATGGAGGAGAGAAGAAAAGAGTCCCGCGAGCGATCATCTTGGCTTCCTCCGTTGAGATGTCCAGCGAAGTCACGCCTGTCAGGTCGAGCAGTTGATTGAAATCGGGAACGAAGTCGGGGTCCTTGCTTAATTTGTCTTGGTGCGCTTTTGCGTCAGCGAATGTCAGATGACCCGAACATGTGCTTCGCACCAGACGCCGTTCCTTGTCGATGACGTAGCCGCAAGGCATGAGGCGAATTGTAGCCTACGGCTTTGTTTTCGAAGAAACGACTCAGGCGCTGCTGATCAACCAAGGTGTCAGCTCTGCTGTACAGGGTTTACCCTATTGCTGTTTTCTGCAATTTCTACTTACACTTCGCCGGTTGTTCGCCAAAAAGATCTAGAACCCGCCGTTAGGTCCAGACGTAGTCGTATCCTGATTTTCACTCGTTCTGAACACACGAAAGGGAGAACCCCGTGAAGCACTTCATGTTTTTTCTCGTAGCATCGGCGGCCATCGCGGCGCTTGTCGCTTTTAGCGTCCCTGCACCCGGACACGCTGAAGCGGCTTCTGCGCCGAACTTCGTTACCGAAATGCCAGCTGGATACCGCGACTGGAAGTGGATTTCCTCCGCCCATGAAGCAGGCAAACTCAACAGTTTAGGCGCTGTGTTGGCCAACGACACAGCGTTCAAAGCGTTTCGCGATGGAAAGCTCCCATACCCGGACGGCTCGATCCTGGTTGCTTTGCATTACCGCAACGTCCCGTCGGATGAAAACAATAAAGTCTTTGGCCAGGTTCAATCCTTTGTTCCCGGCGCACCCACAAACATTCAGTTCATGGTCAAGGATTCAAACAAGTATGCCGCGACCGGGGGCTGGGGATTCGGTCACTTTCAAGATGGCAAGTCTCAAGACGCTGCTTTCATGAAGCCCTGTTTCCCGTGCCATGAGCAGGCAAGAGCAACTGATCTTGTCTTTACTCGGTACGCGCCTTAAGGAGTTTTGACGGTAACGTTTTTTGCGGTGACTACAAAAATAAGGTGTAAGATGACTGCCGTTTTTTGAACCCCAATAGAAATTCTGGTTTTCTTGGCCGTGAAGGCTAAGGGAGCGAGCCTCGGGAGGAGGTACTATGCGATGGAAAATCAGCTTTAAGCCTGTGATGGCGTTTTTATTATGCCTGGTGTTGCCGGCATTGGCAGGTGCTCAGAAGCGTAGCCAAGCACCCGTCGGAGGCAACCTTCTGCCTGACGGTTTCTACATTACACCGACCGCTGCGCCTGGCTCGATTTTCCAGGGGCTACCCACCGGCCTGCGTCCCGACGGTTCTGCCGATGCGAATGGTGCGGTGAACACCGCGCTCAGTCCCGATGGCACTGCTCTGCTAATCCTAACCACGGGTTACAACACAAACTTCAACACGCAGGGACCGGACGGTACCCCAATCACGTGGGCCGCGCTCTTTCCGCTGACGGGGTTGCCATCGTCAACCATGACGCCGAATGCGGAGTGGGTGTTCGTTTTCGATGTCCGTGGCGCACAGCCGGTGCAGAAGCAACTGATCAACATTCCCAACACCTATCAAGGATTGTTGTGGGATCCCTCGGGTACGCGATTCTATGTGGCGGGAGGCATCGACGATCGAGTCGAGGTTTACAAGTCGACGACCAGCGGAGCCAGTGCCGATGGAACGTATGTTCCCGATGCTCCATTTGTGCTCTTGAACCACGATCAACCCGCGAATGTGCCGATACAGGAGTTCCCGACTGGTGGTCTGTTCGTCACCACTCCGATCAACAACAATCCCATTGCGCTAGATATGTTCATGCCATTCGCCGCAGTGGCCGCGGGCATGGCAATCAGTCCGGATGGAACGACACTGTTCGTAGCGAATTATCAGAACGATTCACTATCGATCATCGATACGGCAACACGACTCGTCACCAACGAAATTGTCTTCTTCGCCCCCGGACAGACGACTGCGGTCGGCGAAATGCCGTACTGGCCGGTGGTATTATCGAATGCTCAGGGTGCGCCGGTCAAAACATACGTAAGCAGTCAGCGCGATGGCCAGGTGCTATCGGTGAGCCCATCGGGATCGTTCAAAGTGATCAAGGTTGGAGGCGAACCCAATCGGATGATACTGTCTGCCGATCAGCTTCGACTGTACGTCGCCAACGGTGACCTTGATGAGATCGAGGTAATCGATACCACGAAAGATGTGGTCAAGAGCCGAATCTCGGTGGCGCGTCCGGGCTACAACTACAAAGGATCCAATCCCAATTCGCTGGCACTGAGTCCTGATGGTCGTCGGCTCTATTCCACGCTCGGCGGTGAGAATGCCGTGGCTGTCATCGACGTTGCTTCTCAGCAACTGCTCGGCCGGATCCCTACCGGCTGGTACCCGAGTTCAGTTTCAGTCAGTGCCGACGGAAAAACATTGTTCGTAGTGAACATGAAATCCAACGCCGGCCCCAACCTGGAATACCGGGCAGATTGCCCCGGCGTGGGAATACCACCACAGTACTCGCAGTTGCTTTGCCCACCTCCGAATCCTACCTCACGCAACGAATACGTCCCGGCCTTGCTTAAGGCGGGATTTCTGACTATTCCCGTGCCTGATGCCAATACCCTCAGCTATTTGTCGGGTCTGGTGGATGTTAACAATGGCTTCGGCCATCCTCGGCATGACCCCATGATGGCGTTCCTGCACGACCACATCAAACATGTGATCTACATCCAGAAGGAGAATCGTACCTACGATCAGGTGCTTGGCGATCTGGCGCAGGGCAACGGCGATCCGACGCGGGTGCAGTTTCCACAACCAATTTCCCCTAATCATCACCTGCTCGCGACCCAGTTCGCCTTGCTGGATAATTTCTACGACGCAGGCGACGTAAGCGGCGACGGCTGGAATTGGGATACGCAAGGCCACGCGAATGACGCCACGGTCAAGAACGTGCTGGTCGGCTATGGCAACGCGAACTTCAATATTCCGTTTGACTGGAATGGTAATCCGCGCAACATCGGCATTGCGGTACCTGACCAGACGAGCGGCACGCCCGGCCCGAGCACGGTGCGGATGACTACCTTGTTCGATCCGACAGGCAATTCCTCGATTGAACCGGGAAAGAAGGATATTACCGCCTCTGAAGGCGCGGACGACCTCGATGCCGATGCGCTCGGAGGCTACATCTGGGATACCGTTCTTCGGGCCGGCAAGACGGTTCGGCACTACGGCCTCTATGCTGATGAGAATTATTATGTCGTTCCTTCGGCGGGGTATCCACTGTACATACCGATTGTTCGCGACGCGTTCAAACAGAAGGTTGTGCAATCGGTTCCGGGAAGGCCGTCTCTCAAAGGTAAAACCGACCTCTACTATCGCGGCTGGGACCTTAACACGCCCGATCAATACCGTTTTGAGGAATGGAATCGCGAATTTACGGAGTACGTGAAGAAAGGTAATCTCCCCAACTTCGAAATGGTTGATTTCATGAACGACCACTTCGGCAACTTCTCGACCAACGTTGGAGGTCTGGAAAACCCGCTCGCGCAGATGGCCAGCAACGACTACGCAGTGGGGCGTCTGGTCGAGGCCGTGTCAAACTCCCCGTATTGGAAGGACACTGCGATCTTCATTGTTGAAGACGATGCGCAGAACGGGCCGGATCATGTGGATGCGCATCGCTCGACAGTATTTGTAATTTCTCCTTACACCAAGAGCGGCGCGGTGGTGCACACGAATTACAACTCGACCAATGTGGTTCGGACGATCGAGGATATACTCGGCGTCAATTACCTGGGCCTGAACGACGCCAATGCTCTTCCGATGTCGGACGTATTCATCAAGCAACCAAACCTTCAGCCCTACACCGCGCCCATTCCGGGCATTCTGTGCGAGCCTCCGGTGAACCCGGACCTGGTACCGGAATGTAGCAACCCTGGAAAGCGGCCCATAACCGTGGCGGTCAAGTCTCTGCACGACGGCGCATGGTGGGCGCAAGCAACCAAGGGTTTCAACTTCAACCACCCGGACATGATCAACTCCGAGTTGTTCAATCGGATTCTGTGGAAGGGAATCATGGGAGACGATAAGCCTTATCCCGGAGCCGTGGTTCGGCACGTTGCTGTCCAGCAGGCGAAGGGAGAGCCAGCGGTTCGGGATCGCGAGTAACGGCATCGTAGGGTTTTTTTGTGACCACACTGCGAAGGAGGGCTGGCGGCATATTGCGCCAGCCCGGACCGGCAGAGAGGACGGCTCCTCAGGTAGGACTCGAATCAAACAGGTAAACGTGATTGCAACAGCTCGGCGAGCTCCGGCTGACATTGTAGGCACAACTCCACGGACCGCAACCAAACGGAAAGCAGATAGAGCGCAAGAACAGGAACTGAGGGGACGAATGTTGTTCGGTATCGCGATTTCCCGATCGCGGCCCAAGACCACATCGCCGGGGTCCACCGCAGTCCCCCAAGTCCCACCACCAGTGCTTTGTGGTACTTCGAACACCGGCAAGATGGTGCCCCCTCTGACGGAATAAAAACCCGGCCTACCTACGTGCCACTCAACGGTCAATTGACGCCGACCCCGAGATAAGCGGGCAATCTTGGCACCAAGGTCTCGCAACTCCTAGTGTGACGGCATGCACTACCGGGTTTTTTCCTGCGACGCTTTTTCGGTAGTATCTGCTCATTCAAGCAAGACAATTTTCGGTATGGAAATAGCGAAGTCTGTGCTTCGCCATTGCCATTCGTGCACTTTTGGAGAGTTCCTGTGCATTCTATTTTGTCTTTCTCTACGCGGATTTTGCGATGGATGATCGTCATTGTTTCGGTCGCTGTTTTCTCGGTTTGCCAAGACACGGCCATTCCGCCCGCTCAGGCCAGCCACCTTTACAAGGTGCAGTTGTCGACCGGCGAGATTCT
The DNA here is from genome assembly GCA_035308395.1 of Terriglobales bacterium. Taxonomy (GTDB): domain Bacteria; phylum Acidobacteriota; class Terriglobia; order Terriglobales; family Acidobacteriaceae; genus Acidiflorens. The sequence goes on along the minus strand of DATGGT010000115.1, from coordinate 9,147 downwards.
CTCCGACACTTTTGTCGGAGCACGTCTCAGGGGAGCCGTCAGCATTGCGTCTAAGGGTGCGGCAGGATGGTCTGCGGTCGGCGCAGCTGATTCCGGTCCCAATGCCCTTGAGCGGATGGTTTATTCGCAGGCCTCGAACGGCGCGCTGGCGGTCACTTATTACGGCGGGAGCAGTGGCACCGATTTTCTCGGGTTCAGTGCCCTGACATCACCCGGTGAGGAATGGACTGCTGCGGCTGTTGCCGATCTAAATGGCGACGGGAACCCGGATGTGGTCTTTGTCAACAAGGTTACGGGCCAGGTGGATGTCTTCTTCTATGGCGGTCTTCAGGGAACTGCTTTGATCGATCGCCAAACGATCAGCCCTCTCTCGGCAGTGGGATGGAATCTTGTCGGAGCTGCGGACCTCAACGGTGACGGCCGCATCGATCTTGTTCTGCAGAACCCTTCGACGCGCCAAGTCATGGTCGATTATCTCGGAGGCCCCAAGGGAACGACGGTTGTTGGAACAGAAGAATTGATCGGAGATTTTGTCGGCTGGACCGCCGCAGGGATGGAAGACGTAAATGGTGACGGCCATCCCGACCTCATTTTGTTTAGCGATACTACCGGCGAGTCCATGGTCAGCTATCGCGGGGGCTCGCTCGGTGTAACTCCTCTGGGCACGCAGTATCTTGATCGGCTTGGCTCGCGAGGCTGGAAGATCATAGTTCCCGCGGAAAAGACGCAAACGCTAGTCGGCAATACCACCGGCCTTGCTTCTGCACCATCGGCGGCTGCCGCTCCACCGAATGACAATCAAGCGCAAGCCAAGTCTGTCCCGGTTCTGATATTCAACGGGACTGGTACTAGCGCAAGCGATGTCACCGCTGTCGAAAACGTTGTTAGCGCTGCCGGATTGGCGTACAACACAGCGAATTCGAGCCAGCTTGACGGCATGACCCAGGCACAGCTCGCAGCCTATACACTCTTTATCGTTCCCGGTGGAAACTCGATCACAATCGGAAAACATCTTTCCTCAGGGGCTACCTCGAATGTTCGCAATGCCGTCGCACAAAACGGTTTGAATTATCTTGGTTTTTGCGCGGGAGCATTCTTTGGCGGCTTCTCCGCGTACTACAACGGCGTGGACCTGACTTCGGGAGTGTGGTTTGATTTCTATGCTGATTACTATAAGGGCATCAATAAAGAACCGGTACACATTTCCTTTCCCGGTCAGGGCGCACTCGACATTTACTGGCAGGATGGTCCTGAGCTATCAGGGTGGGGCAAGGTTGTCGGCAAGTACCCGAATGGACAGCCAGCAATTTCCGAAGATAATTGGGGAAGCGGATTCGTGATTCTCTCAGGAGTACATCCCGAAGCGCCCGCCAGTTGGCGATACGGCATGAACTTTAAGACACCTCTCGACGTCGACTTGGCCTATGCGGGAACTCTAGTGAAGGCAGCTCTCAACCGCACCATGCTGCCGCACTACTGAAGATCGTTCGTAGTTCCGGTTCAATCGTTTCGCGATGCGATCGCTCATCGATTTTCTTCCGCCGATCTATTTAATTGCAGCGACCTTGTCGGAAACCTCTGTCATCTTCCACGTGTTTTCTATGAAAAAGTCTCCATAGACGATTGTTCCGGGTTCCACTCGAAGTGTCGCGCAACGTTGCCGCAAGTCGATTTCCTGACCGTGTACCTCGATGGCAAGATCGATGCGGTAAAGCCCTGGGACGACCGGTAATTTGGGACACTCGAACTGGATCACGCCTTCGCCGCGTTCGACACGTAAACCGTCCCCAAAGGATTCGGTTGTTAGTTGTGAGCACAGGTATCCGCTGGGCCAGTAGATGAGAATTCTAAACACAACGTCGCGTATCGGTGCCGAAACTCGATATCCAAACTGCACCACCATTGGGTGGCCCGTTCGAATAACGTCAGAAGATGTGGGCCCGGAGAACGAGACGCTGGTGCATACCGCAGTCTTGGCCTCGCCGTGTTGCTCGGAAGGTGTGTCCTGCCCCGCAAACGTAATCTGCTGATATTGGTCGATGACTTGTCGCGGAGGGCCATCCGCGATTATGCAACCGCGGTCCAAAAGCAAAACACGGTCGCACAGCCTGTATACCGCTGCGAGGTCGTGGGAAATAAAAATGAGTGTGCGGCCGCTCTTTCGGAGTTCCGAGATACGATCGAGGCATCTCGCTTGAAACGCAGCGTCGCCGACGGCCAGGATCTCGTCGAGCAACAGGATATCGGGATCCAGATGGGCTGCAATCGCGAATCCAAGACGCACATACATGCCTGACGAATACCGCTTCACCGGCACGTTGATATATTTGCCGACCCCGGAAAATTCGATGATGCTCTCGATCTTGCTGCGTATGTCCGACCGGCGCATGCCCAGCATGGCTCCGTGCAGATAGATATTTTCTGTCCCGGTCAGCTCAGGATGGAAACCGGAACTCACCTCGATGAGAGCAGCCAGCCTTCCGCGAATGATGATCTGGCCAGCAGTGGGCGCGGTGATCCCAGCGAGAATTTTAAGGATCGTGGTTTTCCCCGCCCCGTTGTGCCCGACAATGCCCAGCGCCTCTCCTTGCCTTACTTCGAAGCTGAGGTTGCGAAGCGCCCACATTTCGCTGGACCTCCGCGCAAGGCCTCGCCTATACCAACGCTTTGGAGCATCGTCCCCGACGCGAAGCTTGTACTTCTTCGACACTTGGTCAAACTTGACGTCAATCATGTCAGATAAGGTCCGCCATAGTCGCTTCGGATGACTTGAAAAAAGCGTAGGTGACAGCGAGAAACACCAGGGTCGTGGCACCACAGAAAGCGAGATTGCGAACGTTTGGCGCTGTTCCGTATATGACTAACTGGCGGAAGCTCTCGATCAAGCCGGCTACGGGATCGACCAAATACCAAGTCCGGAATCGCAGTGGAACCGCTTGCAACGAATAGACGACGGGAACAGTGAACATCCAAATTTGTAATAAAAATGGCATGGCGAGCCCCACGTCACGAAAACGCACTTGGAGAGCCGAAAAAAACATGGCGATCGCGGCCGCGAAACCAGCCAGTATCGCAACGATCGGAATCGCGTACAGTAAGTGCCACCCGAGCGGAACGCGATAGTAGATCAACATGACACAAAGCAAGAGCGAGGCAATCCCGAAGTCTACGAGTGCTGAGAAAAGGTACGACAATGGGATTATTTCCCGCGGAAAGTACATCTTGGTGAGTAAGTTGGGGTGCAGAACCAGCCCGTTGACGGCATTAGAAATGGTGCCGGAAAAAAATATCCAAGGCAACAATCCGGAAAGGACAAATGCTGGATAGGGAATTCCGCCGGTAGCAACTGTGGTGACGCGCGTGAAGATGATGGTGTAGATAACCATCAGCGCAAGTGGCTGAAGTGCGGCCCATGCCCAACCAAGGACGGACTGTTTGTAACGAATGTTCAGCCGAAACAAACTCAGCGTGTACAGCAGGTCAGAGTATTGCGCAAAAGTCCGTAGCCCAGTGAAGATCGTTTTGATCGAGAAGCTTGGCGGATCGATTACCTTGATGCAGCGTTCGCGAGGTTGGGGGAGTTCGCCCGTAGTATTCCCGCGCCCCTCAGTGCTATCTTCACCGGGGGGCGCGGCCACCTGCGAGTCCGCAATTATCTCTGGACCAGTACCCATTCCGAGCGCATCCTCTCCACGCTAGACTGCCAAACCGGTCCACGTGCCTGAAGACTCTGATGCGGTCGGCAGCTTATTATTATTGACCAAATCCAATTGCGACGCACGGTCGTGGGGTGCTATCGCTTGCAGCCGGTTCATCAACTCCTTGCTCACGACGCTCACGTGTGGCTCACGCAGCATTTCGAAGTGGCCGCATTCGATTTCGACGATTTCAACGCCGCCCAGAGAACGCGCACCCCAACCCATCTCGGGGTCTGGAGCGTAATAGTAGGGCTGACGAGGACGCTTGAATAGAAGCACCGGGGCACGAAGGCGGGGAGGCTCGAAACCTTCTCCTGGCCAAAATACGCGTTCCCAGCCACTTGGGCTGACGTTTTGACGACGTCTGATCTTCCGGGCAAGCGCCCTGCGCAGGGTTGCAAATTGCTCATCAATCGGTCGAGAAGACCAATATCGAAGCCGCTGAACGTGATAGTCGAGCGCCCAAAGCGATCTGATTTGGGTATTCTCCCGAACCCAGGTATCGAGAATGGCGACAAATGCTACCTCTTCACCTTCACGTTCCAAGTGGAGAACCATCTTTTGCGCCACCAACACTCCCTCGCACATGCTTCCAAGGCAGTACGGGCCGTGAGGTTGAATCGCACGCATGGCAGCGAGGTATTCGCGGGCCAGCGCTTCCAGTTCGGCGTCGCTCAAGGGCCGCCCTGAGATCAAGGGAGCAGTAGCTTGAAGTTTATGAACCGAATGAAGCGGTGAAAGCCGATGCGCAAGCTGAGCATAGCCGGTCGTATCAACTCCTGGGATTGCTACCGTGAAAAAGGGGATCGTGGCTTCGCCCTCACCGAGTTTCATACTCACGGGATCCGCGGTCACAGGCACGTCATCCACAAGAAGTTCCGCTAACGTTTCGATCGTCGGCGCGCGAAATATAGCGGATACCGGAACCTTGCGACCTGTCGCCCGCTCAATTTCGGCGACTAGCCGAGCCGCAAGAAGGGAGTGGCCTCCCACATCAAAGAAATTGTCGCGCACACCAATGTCCGGTGTTTCGAGAACCTCTTTCCAGATTCCGAGGAGGAGTTCCTGTCGGGCTACAAACTGCCCACTTCGCCACGATTTGATTTTGCTGGATGAAAGTCTGCGCTGGGTCCGGGCAGCAGGTTGAGGTAATGACAGGCCCAAGATACGCTTGGGATCAGCGCCTGCCACCGGTAAGTCAAGAATTCGTGCTTCGGGATTGGCAACAATCGCTTGGAGAACCTCGAAGTAATCTTCCACCATCCGACCGACACGCTTCGACTGGAACAGGTCGGTGTTGTAGTCTATTTCGACCCACCATTGCTCGTCGACTCCTTCAATCAAAGTCATACTGAGATCAAAGATCGAACTCTTGGGAGTAACCACATATGGAAAAGCGGTCAGGTTGCCAAAAGTGTGGGACCGCACAGCGGCCTTGATCACCGAGAACATGACTTGGAAGATCGGGTTGTAACTCAAATTGCGTTCCGGCTTTACGACCTCGACTACTTTCTCGAAGGGGACGTCAGCGTTTGAGAATGCGTCCAGAGTAGTCTCGCGGACCTGCCTCACCAGTTCTGAAAACCGTGGATTCCCCGAGAGATCATCGCGCAGCACCAGAGTATTGACGAAAAATCCGATGATTCCTTCTGTTTCCACCCGGTTTCGTCCTGCCACTGGAACTCCCACGAGCAGGTCTGGTTGCCCGCTGTAGCGATAAAGAAGAATCTTGAAAGCGGCGACGAGCAACATAAAAGGGGTGGTCTGCCAGCGAGTCGCCAGCTGCTTAATATCGGTGATGATCGGACCGGGGAGCTGAACAGTCTGACTTGCGCCTTGAAACGTTTGCTCAGGAGGGCGTGAGCCGTCGGTTGGCAACTCGAGTAAGGGTGGCGCGTTCGAGAGTTGATTCTTCCAATAGGTCAATTGTTGCTGAACTTGCTCGGTCCCTAGCCAACGCCGCTGCCATTCTGAAAAATCGCCGTAGCCGATGGGAAGATCGATGAGCGGCGAAGGTTTTCCACTGGAGAACGCGCTATAGGCTGCCTCCAATTCTCGAGCCATGATTTGCGTTGACAATGAATCTGTGACGAGGTGGGGCATTGTGCACAGCAACACGTGATCATCGGCGGTGACTCGAATGACTCGCGCGCGAAAAAGAGGCGCCTCGCGAAGGTCAAATGGCGATTCCACTTCTCGTTCGGCGAGCCGGTATGCCTCCGCGTAGGGATCTTGCGAATTTACGACCTCATGAACAGGAACACTCAAGATTATCTGTCGCGCAACGACCTGCTGAAGTTCGTGGTGTTCCAATCGAAACGCCGTGCGCAAGCTGTCGTGGCGATTGACGATTTCCTGCAGACTGGCTCGGAGCGAAAACAGATCGAGCGGTCCTCTTAACCAAAAACCTAGATGAACGTTGTAAGCGGCGGTCTGACCTTGAAGTTGGTCAAGAAACCACAACCTCTGTTGCGCGAGCGAAGCGGGGAACACCTCAGACCCATCGGTCTGCAAAAGCAGATCGGCCAGGCGCTCTTTTTCTTGCGCGGCCCTTGTCGCGGCCTTTGTCTCGAAGTTTTGAGTCCCGTGAAGCATTGGTTCAAAGGTACCCTGACAGACTACTCGTGACCATTCATAAAACTGTCCTGAATTGCTCACCTCCCGATGGCCAGAGGAATGCTGAGTCAACGCTTACTTCGATGCCGATTCGCGATATGAGGTTGGGAAAAGGCGCAAATGTTCTGCACGCCCTCGGTGCATCCAACGGTCGTGTTATTGCGGTTCGAGCACAACATTTTCGCGCACAACATTGGAGTTCCGTAAGTCGAATCTTCGCCAAGAAAATTCGTGATTTGAGAGGAAACGAAATCTCAGGATTCAGCATCTGAAGTGTGGTTCGTCAGGTTGCAATTATCTGCAGTTTGCGCCATCTTGTGTAAAACGGTCAAGGGAGATATTAGAGACAGTTGCACAATCTCGGTCTCGCTGCTTGTTTAGGTTGAAAGTGAGCAATTCAGGCCAGTTTCATGAAACGGTCAAAAGTAAGTTATCAGGGAAACTTTGAACCCATGCTTCAGGGGACTGAAACTTCGGCGCAACCGCCGCGCAGGAATAGAGAGCTGTTCGTCGTGTCGCGGGTTGCACGGCAAAGTGCCACCAGGCAATCAAAATGAGCCAAGAGAGCTTTCCAGCTTCCTTCGCCCAACAGAGACTCTGGTTTCTCGATCAACTGGAGCCCGGAGCGCTGGGTTACAACCTGGTTCGCGCTTTTCAGGTCACCGGTCTCCTCGACATCAACGCCCTGAGTGCAGCGATTCGTGCGGTTGTCCGACGCCATGAATCCCTACGCACCGTTTTTGAAATGATAGAGGGCGAAGCCCGACAGGTTGTTCTGTCCGACATTGATGTAGAGGTCCCGATTATCGATGTGATGCATCTTCCGGCAGGTGACCGGCGGGGAGTGGCCCTGCACATTGCCAGCGAAGAAGGCAAGAAAACGTTTGATCTTACGCAGGGGCCGCTGTTTCGGGTTCTTTTGGTACGCATGGATCAAGACCAACACCTCCTGGTGCTGGCGATGCACCATATCATCACTGACGGTTGGTCGATATCAATTCTATTTCGCGAGCTTGCCCGCTCATATGAGGCTTTCGTAAACGGGCAACAACCCCAGCTTCCCGAACTCCCTTTGCAATATGCGGAATATGCGCAGTGGCAGTTGGAACATGTCGGCGGCAAGGTATTGGCCGAGCAAGTTGATTTCTGGAAAAACAAACTGACAGGTGCGCAGACTGTTCTCGACTTACCTACCGATCACCATCGCTCCTCCACACACAGCTGGCGCGGAGCGACCGAGGAAATAGTCTTCGACAGTCATGTCCTCGAGAACCTGAAAGCGTTTGCGCGACAGGAAGGCGGTACGCTGTTCATGGTGTCCATGGCGGCGTTTCAGGCGTTGCTCTGGCGCTATACCGGTCAGCAGAGTATTTTGGTCGGGACTCCCGTTGCCGCCCGCAACCGGGTTGAAATCGAAAACCTAATCGGCTTCTTCGTCAATACCCTGGTCTTCCGCGCGGACTTTTACGACAACCTCACTTTCCGCGATCTCGTCAGGCAAATCCGCGGCTATGCGTTGGACGCCTATGACCACCAGGATGTTCCCTTCGAGAAGTTGGTCGAAGAGTTGGCACCGGAGCGCTCGATGGACACCACTCCGCTCTTCCAGATGATGTTGACCTTCCAGAATATCCCGAAGCAGATATTTGAGATCGCTGGGCTGGAGATGAAAGAGCTGGAATTCGAGGCCGGAATCGCCAAGTTCGACTTGGAGATGGAGCTATACGAGGATCGCGGCTTTCATTGCCGGTTGGTGTACAAAACCGACCTGTTTGAGAGATCGACCATCCTTAGGACGCTCGGCCACTTTCGTAACATCGTCAATGCCGGGTTAAAGAACCCGGACCAGCCTCTATCTCAGATCCAGCTTATGGATCCCGAAGAATCTCGGCAGATCGTGGTGGAATGGAATAACACCGCTGCCGATGATCGACAGGCGCTTAGCATTCCGGCAGCTTTTGAGATAAGGGCGCACGAGGCTCCGAACGCAGTCGCCCTGTGCTTCGAAGACGCGAAACTTACTTACCAGGAATTGACCTACCGAGAGATCAATGAGCGTTCGAACATGCTGGCCCATTATCTGATGAAGAAGGGCCTCGCGCCGGACATGTTAGCGGGAGTTTTGATTGAGCGTTCTCCGGATGTGGTAGTCGCGCTGCTCGCTGTCCTCAAGACGGGAGCCGCCTACGTACCCCTCGATCCTTCGTTTCCCGAGGATCGTCTCGCGTTCATGCTCGAAGACACGAAAATCGAATTTGTGATTACCCATAGTGGAGTCCGGCACAAACTACCGAACTCGATTCGAAATGTGATCGCGCTTGATTCGGAGGCTGAACTCATCGCGCGCGAGTCTCCTCACAACCCTTCATTGCAATTATCGGGCGTCCAGCGTGCCTATGTTCTGTACACGTCGGGGTCGAGTGGGGGGCCGAAGGGGGTGGAGGGGACGCATGGGGGAGCGGTGAATCGTTTTCAGTGGATGTGGGAGCGGTATCCGTTCGAGGCGGGGGAGGTGTGCTGCCAGAAGACGAATCTGGGGTTTGTGGATGCGGTGTGGGAGATTTTTGGACCGCTGCTGGCGGGAGTGCGGAGCGTGATTTTGCCGGCGGAGGTGGTGCGGGATCCGGAAGAATTGCTGCGGAGTTTGGCGAGGCACGAAGTGACGCGGATCGTGTTAGTGCCATCGCTGCTGCGGGCATTGCTGGATCATGCACCGAATCTGCAGGAGCGGGTGCCGCGCTTGAAGCTGTGGTCGTGCAGCGGAGAGGCGCTGAGTGGGGAACTGGCGCAGCGCTTTCGGCAAGGGTTTCCGGGAGCGAGGTTGTTGAATATC
>DATGGT010000114.1:0-1779 GCA_035308395.1 Terriglobales bacterium | reverse complement strand
AGAGATGGATAAAGATCCGAATCTGGCCAAAGCGCCGGGATATATTCGCGACGAATTGCTCTTTCCATATCTTGCAGGAACCAGCTTCTCGCAGCAATTTCTGAAAGCGCACGATGGATGGTCGGATCTCAATCTGCTATTTAAGAATCCGCCGGTTTCAACGCAACAGATTCTCCATCCTCAACTGTATTTGACAGATGTGAAGCCAGCCCCTGTGACTCTTCCCGAATGGAAGGGCTTGGTTCCCAGTGATTGGAAACTGCTGGAAGAAAATGTACTCGGTGAATTCGGTTTGCAGGAGGTCATGAAACAATTTCTCGGCCAGGATCGCGCCGATACGGTAGCCGCAACCTGGGCAGGGGATCGTTACGCACTCTTCGAGGATCCAAGAACCAAAGAAACTTCGCTTGTCTTCCGTCTAACTCTGGACAACACCGAAGACGCCGCGCGTTTCTTCGGGCAGTACAGTGAACTCCTCGAGCTCAAGCACAAATCTCGCACGACGCTCTTTCGCCGGCCCAACTATTTTCAATTTCAGAGTGACTCTGGCGGTGTTTTCCTGCGATGCGTAGGGACTACCTGCCTGGTCGTCGAGAACGCTACTCGTGAAACGTATGACAAGATCGACCGCGCCGTGGGCTGGCCTGCGGCTCCTGCGCCCGCCGAGGCACGCACCGGAAACACCTTCACCCAACGCCGCGAGAAACCGCTGATTATCGCAAGCGTGTTCTAATCGTTCAGCGAAATGCTTGCCGAATCGCTGCGGTGAATTACCATCAGGGTCTGGTCGTCGCATGGGTGCATCCCTGAGCAATGTCCAGCTACGTCTCTCATACACGCTGCCAGTAGTTCCTGCGGCACCCATCCGTGTCTTTCGCCCGCCACGCTCGCCAGCCTCTTCATACCATATTCCGCACCGCTTGGGTTACGCGCCTCAGAGATTCCATCGGTGTACAGAAGCAACGAATCGCCCGGCTCCATTTTCGCGCGCTGCACGGAATATGGACTCGTTGCGAACATTCCCAGCGGCAGCCCGGTGGCGTGAATCTGTCTCACGCCTTCGCGCGTCACCATCACGGCCGGCAAATGTCCCGCACTAGCGATTTCTACTTCTCCCGATTTGCCGGCGCGTCCGCAAATCAGCGTCGCATATTGCCCGGCAAACGTACTCTCGCAGAACACCCGGTTCGCTGTGCCTAGAAGCTTTTCCAAATCCAAGGGGCCTTTTGTTTTCGACTCCGAGCCCACATTCGCCAGGCTTCGAAACATAGCGTGCAAGTGAGTCATCAACAGCGCCGCAGCCATTCCTTTGCCTGCCACATCGCCGAGCAGAAACACAAGCTGGCCGTCGCTCTCCAGCGGCAAGATCAAATCGCAATAATCGCCGCTTACCGGTCCCGCCGGCTTGTACTCGTAGTGGATGTGCCAGTCACCAAACTGCGTGCGCTTCTTCGGCAACAGGCCTCGCTGGACCACCGACGCGAGCTCGAGATCACCTTCCAGCGCCCGCCTCTCCTCGGTCGAAAGGCAGTCCAGGCAGACGCGGGCGAGCGGATTCGCGATGAGGCGTTCCTGTTCCACGGTTCCCTGGCACACCACGCAGGTGCCGTACGTGCCGTCGTGAATGTGTTGTATGGCTGAATCCACTTCTTGCAGCAGCTCCACGAACGGGGCGGTCTGCTCCGCCGAAGGAACAGTGGAGATGGTTGCTTGCAGCTCTCCGCGCCGCCTTTCAAGCTGTTCGCGGATATAGGGTTCGCTTACTTCGGGCATAGCTGG
>DATGGT010000113.1:0-1812 GCA_035308395.1 Terriglobales bacterium | reverse complement strand
CGAGGGATCCGGTGCAAAATGCAGCCCAAATTGCTTCGTCGCGCGTGAAACTTCCATGTTGACCACGCCCGGCTGCACCACCGCGCGCCTATTCTCCACATCAATCTCTAGAATCCGGTTCATCTGTGAAAAAACGGCCAGAATGCCACCTTCTCGGGCCAATGCTCCTCCGGAAAGTCCCGTGCCCGCCCCGCGCCCCACCAGGGGCGTGTGGTATCGATTTGCCAGCTTCACGATTTGAACTACATCTTCGGTATTTCGCGGGAAAACTACGCAGTCAGGACCAGCCTGCTCTACCGACCCGTCATATTCGTAAAGCAACAGCTGTTCGCCTTTGTGCAGCACGCTGTCTTTGCCGAGTAGTTTCTGCAGTGCGGAGAGAAGTTCGCGATTCATAAACTAGGCTCACTATAGTTGGACGTTCGAAAGCAAGTCAAACACGTGCCCTTCGAGTGTTCCACCGCACGGTCGGAGCGCGATGGCCGCCTAATCACATCTTAGTACTGCCGGCAATCCTTTCGGGAATCGGAAACCTTATTTCTATTCAACTAGCCGTTGTATCCTACTCGACGTCAAGTCCGTTTCCCCGAGGCATACGGTGCCCAAACCAAAAGTGCTTTCAACCAATCCCCTGTTTGGTCCTGCGCGAGAAATTCTCGACAAGAATTTCGACGTGGAGTATTGGGACAAGCGGGATCACCCGAATGAGGAGCACATTTCCAGGGCCGACCTCCTCTCGCGTATCCGGGAGAAAGACGCGCTGATCTGCCTGCTTACCGAAAAAGTGAACGACGAGCTGCTCAACGCCGCCCCCAACCTGCGCGTGGCCGCAACTGTCTCCGTCGGCTACGACAATATTGACGTCCCCGCGTGTATCCGCCGCCGTGTCGTCGCCACCCATACCCCCGGCGTCCTCGACGACACCACCGCCGACTTCGCCTGGACTCTGTTGATGGCCGTGGCGCGCCGTCTTCTCGAGGGCGATGCCTGGATGCGCGCCGGAACCTGGCCTGGTTGGGATCTGGATCAGCTTTGCGGCGGCGACATCTGGGGCAAAACACTGGGCATCGTCGGTTTCGGTCGCATTGGCCGCGGGGTCGGACAGCGCGCGCAGGGCTTCCGCATGAAAGTTCTCTACAGCGATCAGGCTCGAGTTGCCCCCGACGTCGAAAAATCCCTGAACGCACAATTTGTCGATCGCGACCGCCTTTTCGCTGAGTCAGACTTCATCTCTCTGCACGTCCCGCTTCTTCCCGACACGCGGCACCTTATCAACGCCGATTCGCTCAATAAAATGAAGCGCACCGCGTATCTCGTCAACACTTCACGCGGCCCGGTTGTCGATGAAGCTGCTCTCGACGCAGCGCTTGCTGCCGGCACGATCGCCGGTGCGGCTCTCGACGTCTACGAAAATGAGCCTAGGGTATATACGGGCCTAATCGGCCGGAAAAACGTTGTCCTTGCACCGCACATCGCTAGCGCGTCCATCGATACCCGCACCAAAATGGCCGTCATGGCCGCGGACAACGTGCTGGCCGTGTTCACCGGCCGGCGGCCGCCAAACGCCCTGAATCCGGACGTCCTAGATAAGTAAGTGGACAAATTAATGGGGAAGCAAAGGGAGAAGTAGCTGGACTCGAGATGCCTCTGATCACTCGCAACCACCCAAAGTTAACCCTTGAGGGCGCTCGCGCCGTTCTCGCGGCCGCCGAGCGTCGTGCCGCCGAAATCAACATGCCCATGGACATTACCGTTGTCGACGACGGTGGTCATTTGCTCGCCTTCGCGCGCATGGACGGTGCGAAAATTTCG
>DATGGT010000112.1:0-3423 GCA_035308395.1 Terriglobales bacterium | reverse complement strand
TGGCCGAACATCGGGCCGACGCTCGCGGTCTGCACGAACAGCCATTGCAGCACGTGATATTTCTTCGCCATGTCGGTCGGCAGGAATTTGCCGGCCTTCTCGGCCAGGTACATCAGGATCGCGCCCGACTCGAACAGCGTGTAGGGCTTACCGCCCGGACCGTCGTGATCGATGATCGCCGGGATTTTCGAGTTCGGATTGATCTTGATGAATTCCGGGTGGTACTGGTCGCCTTTCCACACGTCGACGAAATGTTCCTTGTAGGGCAGCTTCGTCTCTTCGAGCATGATGTAGACTTTTTGCACGTTCGGGCTGGTCAACGCATACAAATCGATCATGGCAATGTCCTCGCTTGTCTGGGGAGCGTGAAATTATCGACGTTGGATGGCCCCGGCAAGGCGGTGCGCGGCGCCTCCGGCAGACCAACTTATTTTTGTGTGGGATCATGGCTGCCGCTGAGGCTGCCGGTCACCAGGGATCGCCGGCAGTCGCGCGCAAACGGCACGACCTTCAAAAGCGTGAGCGGCTGAACTCGGTTAAGTCCGTGTCGCCACAGCGTTTGCCGTTCCGGCCCTGCTGCGCCATCTTGTCCGTGATCCACTTCTTCCCAGTGGTCGGCATGAGGTAATACATGAGATTTACATAGAACAGCCATCCCGCTTCAGTGAGCACGTAGGCGTCGTCCTGGTCGGCTATGAGTTCCGCGTCCAAGGCGTCCTGAAGCGCCACTGCCGTCTCATCAGGTATTTCGCTCCACGTGATTCTTGCCTTTTCGAGGCTTCCACGAAATGGGAACGAAACGATGCCGCGTTCCGGGGCGTAAAGTGGTCCGAAGGCGAGATGCGGCAGCGCTTTGTTGATCAACACTTCAGCGACGTATTCTTTCCTGTTGCCGAAGTTGTGAAGGTTGAACCCAGGCATGTGGCTTAGTGCTGCGCTGCCGTAGCCGATGATTTCGTCGTCTTGGTAGCCATAGACGAGATCGTGGTACAAAAATTTTGGAGAGTGCTGCACCGGGTCCTTCTTGTTTTTTTTCGCCTTATCAGCGGCCGCGAAGCCATAGCCGCTGATGGGTGCATACCCAAGCTGCCGAAATAGTTGCTCTATGTGAATCCGAAACTGGACGCGGGTCGCCTCCGGCAGCAGTTCCAACCCAGCCCGCGCCATCTTCATGTGCATCGAGCGCGAAACGGAGAAGGTGTTGATTGGGTACACGTCAATCGTCGTCGTCTGTAAATTCACGGCAGCGGCCACGTCGGTCTGAACTTGGTCGAGATCCTGTCCGGCCATGCCGTACAGCAGGTCAACGTTGGTATATGAAAACATATTCGTCAGCAGCTCGGCCGCGCTGCTGATCTGTTGGTGCGTCGCATCGAGGGAGAACAGCGCTCGATAGTGTTCGGAAAACGTTTGTGCGCCGAAGCTCACTCGGTTGACGCCAATGTCGCGCAGTGCTTCCAGTTTGGCTCGCGATACGCTCTTGACCTCGACTTCAAAGGTGAATTCGTTTAGGCTGCTCAGATCTAAGTTCCTGGCGATTGCCTTCCCTAACGAGCCAATTTGGCGAGGGCTTAGCAGCGAAGGTGTTCCTCCGCCCACGAAGATGGTGTCGACAGTGCGGCGTCCGAGGAAGTGTTGTTTCATATCCAGTTCAGCAATCAAAGCGTGGACGTAGTCCTCGATATCGGAGTCTGATTTGTGCTTCTCTCGGCTGAAAGGGCAGAAGCTACAAATTGTTTCGCAAAAGGGTATGTGGATGTAGACGGCCCGGCGACGGACGGCTGTTTGGGGTGAATGCGTGTACGGCACGTATCGGTTCTTAAGAATATCCGCCTGGCGATGGAACGGATAAGGCCAATTGAAAACAGGTAACTGGCGGTTGAATTTGATTAACGGTTCTTCGCGAAGTATTTGCAGATCGAACATCGCGAGTACCCCACGCAATAAAATGCGGCAAGTCGCCAGTTGGGCACCAACTATCGAGTCGCACTGCCGTTACGACAGACCAGCACGCAACAGATTCAATATTGACAGTGCTGCGGAGAAGGCGGGAAGGCGCCTGTCAACAAAACCGGAGGAGCCGCGCCACACCGTACGACAGCGCAGCTCCGAAGCGCTGTTCGTTCTCTTACCAGAGCACAACAGAGGCGAAGGCCGATTTAGTGATCCCGGGACGCCGTACCCGATCCTCTCGTTTCGTGGCCAGAGTCTCTCGCGTGTAGACGGACAGCACGGTTTCCGAGCCCGGAAACGTGTTGAACTCCCGTGGCGCCGGATGCCCGACGGCACCGAAAATCCACTTGAGCGTGTCCCCCTCCACTTGAAAGATGCCCGCACGCGGCCCGCCCAAAAACAGGGGAGTGGCACTTTTGCGGTAAATCAGGACAACTTCAGCAGGCGAGCCGCTGCCAACTGAGACTGTACCCTCATAGTTTACATCATTATCTTTCTCGATTTTGAACTCGTTTCCTTGAATTTCCAGAGTGGTGGGGACCGGGCCAGCAACTTGACCGTCGATCTCCTGGTAGAGGACTGTCCAACGTCCCTGAATGGCGTTAAACGCTGCCAGACCAGTGGTACCGTTACTCATGATCTCCTCCTGATGAGCCTTGGGTGGTCGATATGCCTCCATTAAGTTGCGTTTCATATTATATACAATCTTATTGGGATTACAACCCCAAGCTGCCACCAGATAATCGACTGATCGAGGCGTCCGCCGCGAGTCCGCGCTTGAACTCCCCGCGGAGTGTCAGCATCAGCTCAGCTTGAGCTGTCACCATGACGGTCGTTACACGAAATCTCGCAGGTTGGGTTAGGGTGAAGGCTGTAATCAAATCCTGTGCACTTCATATGGGTTACACGCTGACGCGCCAACCAATCTAGGAGCTAAAGTTCTGCGATTATCTGGGGCGCCGCGGCGCGGCGCCCCGAAATGACGACGTGAGGGAGGAAATGATGCAATGCCTATTGCGGCGGCTGGTGGCGGGTGCGATCGCGTGTCTGGCGCTTACCGGCGCCGGCGCCGCGCGCGCGGCCGACGATTATCCGAACCACCCGGTGCGCTGGCTGGTCGGCTATCCGCCGGGCGGCTCGACCGATATCGTTTCCCGGCTGATCGGACAATATCTGTCGGAGCATATGGGCCAGCAATTCGTCATCGAGAATAAACCAGGCGCCGGCAATAATCTTGCGACCGAAATGGCCACCAAGGCCGATCCCGACGGCTACACGGTGTTGTTGGTCAATCCCGCCAACGCCATCAACGCCACGCTTTACAAAAACCTGACGTTCAACTTCATCCGCGACATGGCGCCGGTCGCGGGTTTCATCCGCGTGCCGAACGTGATGGAGGTCAATCCCAACGTGCCGGCTAAAACCGTCGCCGAGTTCATCTCCTACGCCAAGGCCAATCCGGGCAAGGTC
>DATGGT010000111.1:0-3470 GCA_035308395.1 Terriglobales bacterium | reverse complement strand
TGCCGCTATTCACTTCGAAGTTTGCGCGCTAGTGGCTTCCTGCTCCAATTCCGATGTATGCCAGGAAGAATCCGGATTGAAGCTCTTCATCGCCTTCGCTTCTGTCTCGGTCTTCTTCCCGAGATCCTTTTCGTGGACCACCCCGTCCGAGCCAACGATAAAAGTCATCACGCCCGACGACCGATATTCCGCCGGATAGGCCATGATTGCGAATCCACCGGTCATTTTGCCGTCAACCAAGTAGCTCTTCGCACCGCCCGGAGCATCCTTGCCCTGATCCGTCAGCACTCGGAAGTAATAGCCCCGGAATGGCGTGGCAGATGCGTTTTTGCTCGCCGTATCTGCAGCCGCAATCTTTGGCCCGATCGGACTCTTCGGTTCGCCGCTCCAGTAGAGACCATTTTTCTGATCCGGGTCGCTCGTGATCTTTGCAGCGTACACGTTCTGCATCGCGAAGTACTCCTTCTCCGCGGCGGCCAATTGATCACAAACCCGGATCGTAGAGATCTCATTCTTTCCGATCCGGCGGAAAAGCACTGCCTGTTTCGCGGCTTGGCCGTCGAAGTACCACACGTTGCCTTTGTTCGCGAGCGGCATGGGCGTGGGCCAATTGTCTACACCGACGTAAAGCGTCGTCGTCCCGTCCGGTTCCTTGACAAGCCGGTGCATTTCTTCGTACCGCTTGACGAAGTGCGCCCGGTGCTGCGCGTCCTGTTTCTCGTCGCCCGACGAAATAATCTCCTTCGCGCTCTTACCGATGATCTCGATCAGCATTTTTTCGTCGTTGTCTTGCGCAGCTTTCACGAGAGCCTGGCTCGCATCCTCTGCCGACGAAAAAGTCTTCTGCCCCTTCTCCTGCGCGACAGCACGGATAGGTAGGCATGCTAGTAGAATCGCCGCCGCTACGACCCCAACCAGATCGCCCCAGCCGAAATTTTTACCTTCGATCTTCATCGAGCGCATATCTCTTCTCCGTGTCGCACTTTTTTATCCCATTATGCTCACGCGAACCCTGTCGCTTACCGGCGCCCGCCTCCGCCACCGCGACCGCCGCCTCCGCCGAAGCCCCCACCGCCGCCGCGACCGCCGCCGAAGCCACCTCCGCCATAGCTGGACGAACCTCGCGACTCATAGCTCCTCGTTTGTCCGCCACGGTCGTAGCCGCTGAACCCGCTGGAACGCGTATCTTCCCGTTGATTGCCTCCGCCGCCCCAGCCTCGACTTTCGTCTCGGTTCCCTTCGAAAGGCTTCGTCGTCGCTCCCGGACGGTTGTATACGTTGCTGGGCGAGCGACCGTTGTCGCGTCCACCGCGATTGGCCTCGTTTCCGCGATTCGCCTCGTTGCCACGATTGTTTTCATTGCCGCGCGTTTCATTTGGGCGATTGTCGTGTCCACGATTGTCGTTAAAGCTGTTCCGCGGATTCGACGTCACACCGCGATCTCCGCCGTGGTTGTAATAAACGTTCCGGTTATAAAAAGTCCGGCTGTGCGAGTAGTAGTTGTTGTGGTTGTAGATCACTACGTGGTTATGCCAGCCTACTCCCCAATTGTTCCAGCCCCAGCCGTATCCGCCGTACCATCCGATCCCGAACCCCGCTCCCCAGTAAAAGCCGGGGCCTCCCCACCAGATTCCCGGATATGGATACCACCCCGGCCACGCGACGATCGGTCCTCCGTATACGATCCAAGGGTTGTAAGCAGGCACATAGACAATCTGTGGATTTGCGGGCTGAATAACGATCGTCGAGCCTTGCGTTTGCACGGTCTGCTGATCCGTCGATTTCAGGTTGCCGGCCGTCTGCGCCTTCTGCCGCATCACCTGAACAGCGTCCATCACGTCCTGCTGCTGGTTGTAATAAGCATCGCCGAGCGACGACGTCCACGAAATGTTCTTATCCATGTTTCCGAGCACGCTCGGAAATGCCGTCAGCGCCTTCACGCTTGGATCCCACGACTGCTGATCCACCGCCTTCGCCAGGTCGTCGCCTTTCAGGTCCGGATGCGCCTGCACCCATCGATCTGCCTCGACAACTTCAGCAGGAAAAGTCGTCGCAGCCAGAATTTGCGCCACCAACGAATCCGGATATAGCGCAATCGGCGCAACAAGCTGCTGCAATTGCTCGGGCGTCTGCTGCGTATACGCCGACTGTCCCTGCGATTGATCCTGTCCTTGATCTTGCCCCTGATCTTGTCCCTGGCTCTGATCTTGCCCCTGCTGCTGGTCAGATGCCTGCTGCTGTTGTGCATCCTGTTGATGCGCAGTCAAGGCCTGCGGCCAACTCGCGAATATCATTGCGAACGACAACAGCACTGCCAGCGCGTGGCCGCTCAATTTCATTCCGCTGTTTTCGTGGGCAAGTCGCACAGCGCTTCTGTTCGTCGACCTATTGGGCACCTTCATAATCGGATGCCTCCTACTATGTGAGATGTTTTGGTTACTCGCGAGGTTTCACGCGTTCGGACCGCGACCAAGGCTGGTACCGACGCGCAGCATCTTACGCCACCGCTCAAAGTAAATACAGTCCCTTGCACGTAGTAAGAGCATCAAATGCTCAGTGGAGGATTGCCGCCACACAAAATGGGGAACTCCCTGTCGCCATTCGCCATAGTCGTTCTTGCCGGCACAATCTGCGGTGTGTTGGACCTGATCAGCGCGACCGCGCTCTTCCTCTCCAAAGGCGGCACGTTCGAACGCCTGCTGCAATTCATAGCCAGCGGCGCACTCGGTGAATCGAGCTTTCGCGGCGGAAAGAAAACGGCCGCGCTCGGCTTCCTAGTCCATTTCGTAATTGCCTTCACGGCAACCGCAATTTACTACGCAGCGAGCCGCAGCTTTCCGCTCTTAATCGCCCAACCTGTCCTGTGTGGAATTCTCTATGGCACCCTGATTCATCTTTTTATGACCTTCGTCACAATCCCTTTATCCCGCGCCCCAAAACGCAAATTCTCCGCCAGCTCTTTCCTCAGCCAACTCGCGGTGCACATGTTCGTAGTCGGCCTCTCGATCTCACTTACAATCGCCCGCTTTTCTTAGGTCACTGCACGTGTTGCTTTCTCGAGGCTTCGCTCAGTAAAGGCTCACTAAAGATATCTGCCGGGGCCGAAGGATTTCCATAGACCGTGTTCCAGCTGTCGGACCGTTTTTTCCGGTTCATATGTCGCCACGTAATTTGGCGGAAGTCCAGAAATGGGTTCTACTCGAGGTCCCTTATCAACAGAACATTTGATGCCAAAGAAGCCGTGATCTAACCCAAACACCGAATAGCCAAGGTCTCGAAGAAAATGATGAGTAGGAGCAGGATAGTCACGGAGCTCTTCAAAGACGACGTAACGGATTCGGTGCTCGCGCAACATCTGTTCCATTCCCTTCAGCGCATCGAGTTCAAATCCTTCCACGTCCAACTTTACGACGCTGACATTTTCACCCTGTGAAAACACTTCATCCAGAGTGACTAACTTCACCTCAAGT
>DATGGT010000110.1:0-3319 GCA_035308395.1 Terriglobales bacterium | reverse complement strand
TAGCGTGAAGGAGGGTCTGTTGGGTCAGGTTCGTGATGATGGCATTGTTGATTTCAAGGAGCGTGCGGTAACGTTCTGCGATTGCGAGGACCTTCACGCTCGATTGGGAACTCGGCATCTTCGCCGCCTATTGGAGTGGTGTTCTCGCCAGGATTTCGCCAGTGAGAAAGTGTCGCCGCCACAACGGAGTCTGTTGCCACATCTTAACCCAAGAACCTGAGCCAAGTCTTCTTCGCCTCATTGCACACCGAGTTTCATATTGTTCGGCCCATCGCCGGCACGAATCCTTGTTCTTGAGATTTTGAAATTCAGCAGAGTCAACTCATCACAAAAAAGATACACGGCAACCAAACTGCGAGCGAGGCATCTGAGCTTGGCCGAAGGGGATTCACACAACGCCCGCCCGCAGCAAATGCAGCGTTGAATTCGAAAGTCCCCGACAAGGAGAAATGGTCGTGAAGAAAAAACTAGGTGTTGGACTCGCGTTTGTTGCCATCGTCGCCCTCTCAGCCTTCGGGGGTGGGAAGCGCAACAACTCGCTCAACTTTTCCGGTGCAATCGGTGTCGACGCAGTTTCCAATGTCGTAGTCAACGGAACCACCGTCACGGTAAGCCCCAACATTGTGCGGGGTATTTCACCATCGGGTCAGATCTGGCGGATCGCGGATCTTGACGCGCGCATTACCAGTGACGGGCACATCCGTGTTCGCGGACGCGGTCTGCTCCTGGGCGGCGGCAATGGCATCGGTACGAACGGTGGGCAGAGCGTATTCGCTACTCTGTTCTGCGGACCGGCAGCCAGCGCTACCGCATCCAGCACAAACGAAGCCGGCGTAGCACTCGATTCCGATGGCGACTTCACAATCGATGATCTTCTCTCGCCGTTGCCAGCGAGCACTTGCGACACACCCGTGCTGCTCATTCGCACCGCAGCCGGAGCTCACCCGTGGTTCGCAGCAGGTATTGAGAACTAGGAGCGACGAATGTCGCATCGCAGATGGTGCATCAAGGTTGCAAAGGAGCAGGCCGGGTGTGGCGCTACACCCGTCTTGCTCCGCATTCTTCGATTTAAAATAGTAGAAACCCCAGGTGTCACAGAACTTTTTGCTACGGTTTCGAATCCACACCTACCGCAAGCTGAGCGCTGGCGGGAATGTCACGGCAAGCCGTTACGAATTGCGAAAAGGATCAATATGAGCCGGCAGCACGGGGAGGCCAAGCGCATGAAGATCGTCGCGAAGCTGGTTGACCGACTGGAACCGAATCGTCTGCATCCCGGCGGCGCGAGCTTGTTTGAGATTCACCTCGCGGTCGTCGATGAACAAAACCTCCGAAGCCGGTACATTGAGGATCTTCAGGGAGTGCTCGTAAATCGCAGGCTCTGGTTTGATCCGCCGCACATCTGCGGAGAATATCTGGTGATCGAAATGCTTCAGCCAGGGAAAATTTCGCCTTACGTGAGCCACCATGTCGGACGGCATGTTCGACAGAATCGCGGTTTTCACTCCGGCGGAACGGAGTCTCTCCAGCCAGAGGATCATCGGTTCATTCGTTTTACTCCACATCTCGATGTCCCAGTGCCGCAGCTTTTCAATTTCGTCCCCAGTCAGGGTTACTCCGGATCGTGACGCGAATGCGCGCCAATATTCTTCCGCTAATAGATCTCCCCGATCGTAGGGGCCGCGGCCCTGAATGTAAATCGGCAGAAAAGATTCGGGATCGATGCGGAACGCTCGAGCCATACGAGCAATCGCCTCCGGCGCAGGTTGAAAGCATAGGACCTCGCCGTAATCAACCATAACCACCTGTATCTTGGTTGAGACGCCCGCGTCCGACACCGTGGTTGACATCGTTGTATTTCCTAGTGAAGAGTGCGGCCGATATCCTCGGCTGCGGAATCTTGGCCACTATTATTTTAGTTGCGCCGCTAACTCTTTCGAGTGGAACTTTTCGATTTGTATCCGGGACGTCATCGAGCACAGGTCTGCTAGAGGGCGCAAGGCTTGGAAGAGAGATCGACAGGCACTTTTGTAGCGCAGGAACGATGACGCAGGGTCTTTGCGTTGAGAAGACCGATGCCGCGGTCGATTCTGAAAGCACGGCGCGTACAGGATTCGACGCGAGATCGTCTTCGAAAGAGCTTTCGCCCCGCTGGATAAGGTTAGTTCGGTTTCAGGCCGTACACATCCACTTCACCGAAGACCGTTCCGGCGCCCAGGGTCGTGTCGTTGCCGCGAGTGCCGATGTAAACTTTTCCATTCGCAACGGTCGGAACTGTGAATTTTACGGCGTTGCCCGCAACATCAGCGGGAACCTGGGAGCTGTTCCAGAGTTCGGTCCCTAGATTCGTGGCATCGAAAGCGTGAAGAACGGCAGGACCGGCGACGGCTGGTCCGTTATCGCCTGTGCCATAAGTGTTCGAGTCAATCATCCACACAATTCCGTTAGCGTTCCCGTTTGAAGAAACCGACGGACTGGAACCTGGAAACGAAAACGAAGGTGTCGTAGCTGACGCCACCGACGGATTGAATGTGTCGGAGGCTGGAAGGAACGTGAAGGCTAATCCGGGCCCGTTAAAGCCAAAAAAGTAAAGAGTATTCTGCCAAAAGGCGGGCGTGGAGAAAGACACTTCTGATGTGCCTAGCGTTTGAACCACTTTATCGGGTCCGCCGCTGGTGAAGTGCCCCATGTTCGTTCGATCCAAAAGGTACAGAGTCTGCGACTTGCCGCCGCCGATTATAAGGTGCGGATGAGGGCCGGACGTTTGATCGACGAGGACGGCGGCGCCTCCTGCTCCCAAGTCCTGGTCAAATGCATCCAGCGAGAGTTGGCCCATCGGAGTGAACCAATCGGCCAAGGTAAGGCCAGATGTGGCGCTGAGTTTAAGAAAGCTGTCGCCAAACGCTGACGTGCCATCGAATATGCCGTTGCCGGTAATAACGTACAGGTTGCCCGCGGCATCAGCGGCAGGCGCACCGCCCGACATCCAGATACCTGCTCGACAGTAGCCCAGGCCCTCCGCGGCGTTCGGCGAAGTATTGAACGCAGAAACGCGGCTAAGAGTAGACGCATTAAAGCCCACGATCCATCCGTGATAGGGATCCACGTCTCCGTGTGACGCCCAGGCTATGTAGACGACGCCATTCACTAGAGCCAGGCCGGGTCGCTGGTTTTGCCTCGCAACATTAAACGCTATTGTGGAACCGCCTTCGCAATTGCCGGGGACGGTGATCGAGCTATCCAGCTCCACTGGGCTATTGGCAATCTCCGTACCGTCGGCCAAGTTAAGGGCGTGCAGGCGCTGGTGGACTACGGGGCC
>DATGGT010000109.1:0-1544 GCA_035308395.1 Terriglobales bacterium | reverse complement strand
GTTGCTCGAGAATTAAGATGAGGAAAATACAGAGCGTGAGCCCGAGAACCTAGCCGAATTATTACTACAAAGAAGTTAATACTTCCGCAGCACCCCGACCACGCGCCCCTGAATTCTCACGTCTGTGGCTGCTACTAGAATGGGCGACATCTGCGAATTCGCCGGCTGCAAACGAATTTTCCCGCCCGGCTCGCGATAGAATCGCTTCACCGTCGCTTCGTCTTCTCCCACCAGCGCCACCACAATCTCGCCCGGATTCGCCACCTGCGTTTGTTCCACCACGATGAAATCGCCGTCGAGAATATGATCCTCGCGCATCGATTCACCCTTCACCTGCAGCACAAACGTGTTCTGCCCGCGCGCAAAATCCGCAAGCGAAATCGTCTCCTTATCTTCTACGGCTTCCAGCGGACTTCCCGCAGCGATCCTTCCAGCTAAGGGCAGCTCAACCACGTGGCGATCCAGCACCTGTTCGCGAACCGGTTTGGGAAGCTGAACCACTTCAATCGAGCGGCTCTGATTGTAACCGCGCCGGATGTAATTCTTTTTTTCAAGCGTCGAGAGATGCTTGTGGACGGTGGCGAGTGACGTAAGCTTCAGCGCGCGCGCAATTTCCTCAAAACTCGGCGAATAGCCGTTCTTGTTCATGAACGCAACAAGATAGTTCAGAACTTCCTTCTGCCTCTTCGTCAATGTCATCGCAACCCCCAGGGGCCTTTTATCAGCGTAGCGAAGATAGGCGAACCAAAAGCGAAAGTCAATAGTACTCTAAGACAGGTAGTGACTTACCTTTAAGTACAGGTCGACCTGGCCTTTCCGCTAAACTTGCTATCCATTGCCGCCGTTATCCCTTGTGGCTCTGCCCTCCGTAACATCAAGAATTGCTCTTAGGCCCAAGCTGACTCCGGCAGCGCTCAACGGGCTTTTATTTCCACATTGCATCTTCCACCGTTCGGAGTTAGATTTGCCGCAGTGCGCGGTCTAAAGAGTTGGGACCAACCACCCCTACTTTTCGGACGAAATCCAGAATTTCTCCAAAACAAGAAACGGCTTTTCGCGCTTCGACTGTAACGAACTCCGGCCGAAATGCACTACTTCGGCGTGTAATGGTGATTGTTGTGGAGGTTTCAGTGCTCCGACTTTCCGTCCTCACTCTTGCCCTCCTGCCGGCCTTTTCTCTTTCAACCGCCGGACAGTCAGTTTCTCAAGACGCCCAAGCAAGCCAGAAGCCTGTCGACGCGGTCCCTCAGCAAGTTCGTGATAATCACAGCCCGTCGCCGAACCGTGCGGCAACAATGGCCCCGTCACAACCGGCGACGTCAGATAAGGCGGACACCCCGCTGCGCGACGGCTCGAATAACCCCGAGGTCCGCGCGCCTCAACCTACTGCCCCAAGTGTCACCGCTGATCCCGCCGGGCTCACAGGCAAAGGTACCCTGAAAATATGTCTGCGCATGCCCGACGACTCCGCATTTAGCGGTTCGGCAAGCGTCCATGTAATGCCCACCGAGGGGTATGAGGTAAGCGGCACACCCTCGGAATCC
>DATGGT010000108.1:0-1627 GCA_035308395.1 Terriglobales bacterium | reverse complement strand
ATTCCCGTAAATGAGAAGAAAGGCCTCACCTTCGCCCGCGGGTTGCGTTCCATTCTCCGCCACGACCCCGACAAAATCATGGTCGGCGAAATTCGCGACCAGGAAACCGCGCAAATCGCGATTAACTCTGCGCTCACCGGCCACCTCGTCTTCACCACGGTTCACGCCAACAACGTCACCGACGTCATTGGCCGCTTCATCAACATGGGCGTCGAGCCTTACAATTTCGTCTCTGCCCTCAATTGCATCATGGCTCAGCGTCTGGTCCGCGTGATTTGCGACCACTGCAAGAAGCGTGTCCAATACGCGCCGGAAGTTTTAAAAGAATCGGGTCTCGATCCCGCCGAGTGGAGTAGCATCCCTTTTTACGAAGGAACTGGGTGCCTGGAATGTTCCGGCAGCGGCTATCGCGGCCGGAGCGCCATCACCGAATTGCTAGACCTATCGGACAATATCCGCGAGATGATTATCAACCGTCGCCCAACCTCCGAGATCAAGCGGGCAGCAAAAGCCGAAGGCATGACGTTCCTGCGCGACTCCGGCCTTGAAAAAATCCGGAAGGGCGTAACCACGCTACGCGAGATCAACAAGGTGACTTTCCTTGACTAGCACCGCGCCAAACCTTGAGGCGAAGCTCTATCAACTCGGCCCCATGCGGCGTCTGGATCGCTGGCTCAACGCCATGCCGCATCCGTCGCTGGTTGCCGAGATCACGCCCAATCGTGTTGCGGTGGCTCGCTGGGGCAAAACGCGTGGCACGCTCGAGTCCTACGCCGTCGAACCGGTGCCGTTTGGAGCTATCGTTCCATCTCCAGTCGAGGTCAATATCGCGCAGCCCGATGCGGTTCGCGGCGCGTTGCGGCGCGTTTTCAGCCGCGTCACCGGGCACGGAACCGATCTCACGCTGCTGATTCCCGATCCGGTCGTTCGTGTTTTCATTCTTCCTTTTGAGACCTTTCCACGCCGCGCTGACGAAGCGCGCCCGCTGCTTCGTTGGCGGCTGAAGAAAAGCGTTCCCTTTGACGTGGAAGAAACGGTCGTCTCCTGGATGCGCCAGCACGGGCGCGACGGCAATCTCGAAATTGTGGCCGCTGTCGCTCGCGAGAGCATCGTCCGGCAATATGAAGAGCTGGTTTCCTCGCTCAATGCGCACGCGGTTGTCGTCTTGGGCTCTACCCTTGCCACCCTCCCCCTGCTCGAGGAGCGCGGTGCCACTCTCCTTGTTCGCATCAGCGGACGCACTCTCACCACCGTGATTGTTCAGGGAGGAAATCTCGCGGTCTATCGTTCGGGCGAGATGCCGTCCGACGTGGGGGCCCTTGAGCCTCAAATAATTCTCGACGAAATATTCCCAGCCATTGCCTACTATCAGGACACTTGGGAAGCGATGGTTGATCGCGTCAGGCTTTCTGGCTTTGGCCCGCGCGAAGAAATCTTTAGGCAAGCGCTTACGGACGAATTGAAGATACCCGTAGGGCCCTTGGCAGCGTCCGACCAGGCTCTATGGCTTCCTTCCACCGCCAGGGACCTGATGAGCGAAGATCTCGATTCCGTAGTTGGCTGGATGATGAACGGAGGTTCCTGAGCGCTCCGGCGCCACAAATTTACTATGGAACTGCGACTTAAT
>DATGGT010000107.1:0-4508 GCA_035308395.1 Terriglobales bacterium | reverse complement strand
TCCTCGACATGCAGACCGGTCTGCGCGCCATGGAATCCGAGTTATCGACGGTTGACACCGCGATCATGATGGCTGGCATTCTTACGTCCGCTGCCTATTTCACAGGTGATAATGAAAAGGAAATCGAACTACGAAGACTCGAGGCCATCCTCTACCGCCGCGTCGATTGGCAATGGGCCCTCAACGGAGGCACCACGGTCACTCACGGTTGGAAGCCCGAGTCGGGCTTTCTTCCCTACCGCTGGTCGTCTGGATACAGCGAAGCGATTATTTTGTATGTACTGGCTCTCGGCTCGCCGACGTTTCCCATCGATCCGCAAGGCTATCGGGAATGGATCGCAACTTTCGAATGGAAAAGAATCTACGACATTGAATACCTCTACGCCGGACCGTTGTTTATCCACCAGATGTCGCATCTCTGGCTCGATTTCCACGGCATCCAGGATGACTTCAACAGGAAGGTGGGAATCGATTATTTCGAGAACAGCCGGCGAGCCACACTCGTTCACCAGCAATATGGAATCGAGAATCCGCTGAAATTTGCGCACTACAGCGAATACGGATGGGGACTCACGGCGAGTGACGGGCCAGGCCCCGCAGTCGTCAAAGTGAACGGCGTCGACAGAACATTCTTCGGCTACGAAGCGCGCGGCGCTCCGTTTGGTCCTGACGACGGAACCATTTCACCCTGGGCGGTCGCAACATCCGTCCCGTTCGCTCCCGAGATCGTGATCAAGACCATGCGCCATATCATCGAACGCCTCAAATCGTTGTGCCGCAACCCATATGGAGGATTCATCGCCAGCTTCAATCCAACATATCCCGACAACAGCAACCTGCATGCCTGGACATCTCCGTGGGTTTTCGGCTTGAATGAGGGCCCCATTCTGATGATGATCGAAAACTATCACACCGAGCTTATCTGGAAGACGATCAAGCGCTGCCCCTACATCGTGAAGGGCCTCCAGCGCGCAGGTTTCTGCGGCGGCTGGCTCGACCGGTGATCTTCTAACGTAGCGTCGCAGAAGCCCACCGAATGTAGACGTTCGTTAGCAAGCGATGGTAACCTTCCGCGTTTAACTTTTACCCGCGGCGATATTCTATTTCGAAGAAGAGTATCCGCGTCTGCCAGGATTTGAATCCAATGGACCCCGAACAAAACAAGGCCGTCAGTGCGCTACATGGCTTACGTACACTCGCGCAGCCGGTGGCAGCGCCGCTCAGTCGCGCGGCAATATTCTTGGTGGTGGCTCTAAAGGCAGCGCCCCAGACTCGCGCCCACGTGCGGTCGTTCTGCGGCGATCTCGCCGGGCTAACGCGAGCCGTGGAGGCCCGCGACTTCGATGCCGGGCTTTCCTGCATCATGGGGATCGGGTCCAACGCCTGGGACCAGCTATTTGGACAGCCGCGGCCGGCCCTGCTGCATCCCTTCCGGGACATTCGTGGTGAAAAGCATCACGCCGTCTCGACGCCGGGCGATCTGCTCTTCCACATTCGCGCGAAACGCATGGATTTGTGCTTCGAACTCGCAACGCAACTGATGGCGCGCCTTGGAGACGCTGTGGCGCCTGTGGACGAAGTACAAGCCTTCCGCTACTTCGACGACCGCGATCTCATTGGCTTCGTTGATGGCACCGAAAATCCGCGAGGGCAGGCAGCGATCGATGCGGTGCTCATCGGCGACGAAGACTCCGCGTTCGCGGGCGGGAGCTACGTCATCGTGCAGAAATATCTGCACGACCTCTCCGGCTGGAACAAGTTGTCCACGGAAGCGCAGGAAAACATCATCGGCCGCAAAAAATTATCCGACATCGAATTGGACGATTCCGTGAAGCCAACCTCAGCACACAACGCGCTCACGTCCATCACCGAGGACGGCAAAGAAGTGAAGATTCTGCGTGACAACATGCCGTTCGGACGGCCCACGCAGGGAGAATTTGGCACCTATTTCATCGGCTACAGCCGTTCGCCACGCACGGTCGAGCAGATGCTCGAAAATATGTTCATCGGACGCCCGCCCGGTAACTACGATCGCCTTCTCGACTTCAGCCGCGCCGTCACCGGCAACCTTTTCTTCGTTCCCTCCGCCACATTTCTCGAAGCGATGGGTTCAGACTAGCCACGGCAAGGCGCTCCGCTCAGGTCTCTTTCGTCCGCACAACTCACAATGCCGTCGTGCCAAGCTCGTTTGTCCTTCCCAGGTGGCACGCACAACGATCCATGCTCTTTTAGTTTTGCGCTGTAAACCTGCGCCCTTCGTCAGCGCATGCCGAGTAACAATTTAGGGAACGCACCGATAGGTGCCTCCAAGAGAGCAGCCAGGCGTTTTTCAGTCTTATATTTTGGCCCGGTTCCCCCTCAGGGCGTCTCTCTTGACGGTTCCGAGGGAAGGCCATTAGAATTGGCGCCAGCGAGTCCGTCCCCGCCCAGGCCGTTGCGGCCCTGTTTGTGAGTCCGCGAAAGTTGGCTGCGACACATCGTGAGCGCTACAGCGCGACAATTGCTGCGTCTGCGGTTATCTGAGGGAAATTGGCGCAGTTTTCTGAGAATCTCTTCGGGAGGAATATCATGAAAACGTACCAGCTTGTCGTTTTAGCGGCGGCGGCTTTGCTACTCGGGACTTCCGGAATCGCCAGCGCCAATAGCTCCGGATGCTTGGCTCACCGGCCTAAATATCTCGAGGGAAAGATTGAAGTGCACTACGATGCCGGCTGCACGGGACACGACGAGCCAGAACTGGACCCCGTCTCCAGTGCCCCCGGGTCGGCACGCGACCTTACCTGGACAGCGGTCCTGCCCAGCGGTGGCGCATTCCCCGTCTCGGCGACGGGCCCGACTTTCTGGTTTGGCGGTACGGTAACAGACCCCAGCAGCCTCTTCGAGCAGGCCTTTGTAGAGCTCCAATTCTATCCGGACTCGATCGTGACGAACTGCACGCCCGGGGGTGGTTTCGTGGTGAAGTTTGCGCCCGACACCTATTCAGTCTGTTCGCCAGTTTGGAAATTGACCCAGACGGGGCAGCAAGGCGTCTTTCATGAGACTGCGGCGTTCAACGCCATGCTCACGGACGGCACCGGTGCGAGCAATCCGTTGATCATGCACGCCGGTGACACGATTACGGTCCACTGGTTCACCACGCCCGCGGCGGACGGCTTCCACGTCACCGTGACGGACCTTACCACCGGCGGTTCGGGAACGATCGTATTGAACTCGAAGACTGACGGCCCGCTTATGCCTGCGTTTGACACCCAGACAATCGGGAACGCTCTGGCCTGGGGCGCTGTCTTCGACACACCAAATGCATTCGTGTGGGAAATCGGTCACACTTCGGATTTCTCTAGCCCATCCGGCCAGTTCTGCGTTCCCGGTGAGACCAACTGCTTGTCCTACGACGCGCCAGCATGGGCGGGCACTTCGCCGATTCAAATCAAATCCGTTTCTTTTGGCGACGGCTCAACTGCGAAGAGTTGGGCCGCAGTCAGCGATCTGGGCGGCAAGGCGGAAGTTCTCGCGAGCTGCAGTGTTTATGGCGGTCCTTTCTGCATTTATCCGTGGTACACGCTGGGCACCAGCGGATTTCATTTCGGCGTGGATTTTCCGGACACCATTAAGGATTATGGTCAAGCCAACCAATTCCAGCAGACCGCCAACTGCGGAGGACCTTTTGGACCGGACAGCACTTACTGCGCGACGATCTTGAAGTAGGCCAAGGTAAATCGCTGCATTTCATCGGCGTATTCGATATTCGCTCACCGCGATCGGTCTGGATCAAATACCAGGCGATAAGCGGTAGAATCGAGATGCCCTCAGAGAACATCCCATCTAACCGGTAGAAGTATTGCCGCTGTCATCTGCAAGGAGGACTTTATGTACGTTGTTACTGGTGCCACAGGAAACACGGGAAGCATAATCACCGAGAAACTTCTGGCCAAGGGGGAGAAAGTGCGCGTCATAGGCCGCGACGCGAAACGCCTCGAACGATTTGCAAGTAAAGGCGCGGAACCATTCATTGCCGACGAGAAGGACGCGGCCACCCTCTCGAAAGCATTCTCCGGCGCGAAGGCGGTCTACGCGATGATTCCGCCTAACATTGCCGCCGCAGATGTTCGCGCGTACCAGGAGCGCATCAGCGACGACCTGGCCGCCGCAATTACCAAGAACGGTATAAAGTACGCCGTCGTATTAAGCAGTGTCGGCGCGGACAAACCAGATAGAACCGGCCCCGTGGTCGGTCTGCACAGCCTCGAGAAAAAACTCGACGCGATTGCCGGACTGAATGCTCTCTACCTCCGAGCCGGCTACTTCATGGAGAATCTTCTCCCGCAGGTCGGCGTGATCCAGTCGTTTGGCGTGATAGCAGGGCCGGTGCGGCCCGATCTGCCTTTGCCAATGATCGCCACTCGCGACATAGGCGCTGTAGCCGCCGAAGCCTTGCTGAAACTTGATTTCACCGGGAAACACTCGCGCGAACTACAAGGTCCTCGCGACGTGACTTACAACGACGTTGC
>DATGGT010000106.1:0-87019 GCA_035308395.1 Terriglobales bacterium | reverse complement strand
CCGCGATTTTTCGCCAACAACTAGACAATCGGGTCTTCGTAATATATCTGCGGATCGGCGCTCGAGAGGGCTGACTCGACCAATTCGACAAAAGATCCCCAGAGTTCGCTAGAGACGCGAACCTTGGAATTGCAGAGAATGCCCTCGTGATCGACCTGCACTATGCGATATTCACGGTTTTGGGATTGCTGATTGAACTCAAAGCAAATTGCGTCAAAGTCGCCTCCATCGGGGCGGCCTATCTGCACGTATCCTGCTGGGATCAAAAACTCGGATAGGTGAACCGGAAAACGGCGACTGCTGCTCTCGGCCGCTGACGCTTCTTCGACGTATGCATTCGAGTCAGAATCCCAACCAAACAACGCGATTCCCATCACGTCGAACGCTGGGAACGAGTACCGGCAGAGGAAGGACTGGAAGGATTGCGGCAGTCGCTTCGGCAACTTCTCCTCAAAAATGCGGAGCCGAGACGCATTGTCTTCCTCGCGGATCGGCACACCCCGATCCTTTAGCGCAGCGGCAAAAGACTCCATTAGCTTGTCAGAGGCTGTGGACATTCTGCTGTGATTCTAAGCGACATGCGATAGTTGACGAAATCAGTGAACCGGGGAATAAAAATGACCCGCCACGGTTAAAGATCGTGAATGCATGGCTTGCTCAGAGATGCCGATGTTACGACAGTCAATCGGCGCCCGGCTACAATGGAGAAGCATAACCCTGCGGCAAGGAACCTCAATGCGCTTCGAGGAACGAGAACTGGAGAACTTCGCGACCTTCGTACTGGCGAGAGACCTGAAGGAAGGAGCCGTTTACTTTGCCACCCAATATGTGGACGACAAGATGCTCCTTCCGATAATGCGACCGGTGGTGTTCATTGGGAAGAATCTTGAGCCGGGTGATACTGATCGAGTGTATTTTCAGGATGTTGGGTCGTATCGAAGGGGGTTCAGACGCGATTCGCCGGATCCTGACACTGATGCTTTTTTCGAGTCTTTTCCCGAGACAACAACAGGTGATGTCAGCGCAATTTACGAATATGAAGATGTGCTAGACGAGCTGATGCGGTGCGCCTTGAGACGCAGAAAAGCGTAGACAATCTATGTCTGCGTGAGCTTATGCTCGAAGAGAGCGCCCGGTTGTACCAATCGTGGTAACCAGGTGTTAGCGGTAAAGACAGCCAGAGCGTCCACCAGCTTCGAACCGGCCCAACCCTTCACTATTCCCGGCTCCCCTTGACACCGGCTGCTAGAATGAAATGCAGAGCAATCAACAAGTTTGCTTTGCAAGCAGCCTGTGCCTTGGGTGTTCGGTCGAAATGTTCAAAGCGGGAATGTATTTCTCTAAGTCACTGATTTATAAATACTTTAGTTTAAGTCCTTATTCTTCAAAGACCCAGCTCCCGGACGGCCTCTAAGTCTTTGAGTTCATTAGACCGAGGGGGGAGGGGGTGGGGTAACTAAGTGGTAATTGCGAGCCCCGCATCGGGAATTTCCTCCCGCTAGACTCCATCTCCGAGGACACATTTTTGACCGCCAAACCGCCCACTTCCAAAAAAGAAGTTCTCCAGAAACAGGCTGCAAACAAACTGGCTCCAAACAAACAGGCCCCAAATAAACAAACTCCAAACAAACACGGCTTCGCAACTCGTGCCATTCACGTCGGACAAGAGCCCGATGCCGAAACCGGCGCGATTAGTCCTCCGATCTATCCAACCTCGACCTATGTTCAGGAAGAGATTGGGAAGAACAAGGGCTACGAGTACGCGCGCGTGTCGAACCCGACTCGCGACCGTCTCGAATCGAATCTCGCTACGCTTGAGAACGGGGTCGCTGCCAAGGTCTTCTCCAGTGGCATGGCGGCGATCAATGCCATCACCAGCATGCTCAAAGCCGGAGATCACGTTGTTGCCGGCCACAATCTTTACGGTGGAACGCCACGCTTATTCAATCAGGTGCTCACCAATTTTGGGCTGACATTCAGCTACGTCGATACGACTGATTTGAACCAGGTGGAGCGTGCCTTCCAAAAGAACACGCGCCTGCTGTTTGTCGAGACGCCTACCAACCCACTGATGGAATTGTGCGATCTCGGCGCCATCACCGAACTCAGCCACCGGCACGGGGTTGAGATAGTGGTCGACAATACATTCATGTCGCCATATTTTCAGCGGCCGATCGAATTCGGCGCGGATATGGTCGTCCACTCCACTACAAAATTTCTCAATGGCCACAGCGACGGAATCGGCGGAGTCGTCGTCTGCACCAAGCCTGAGCAGGCGGAGAAACTGGCCTTTCTCCAGAAATGTGCCGGTGCGATTCTGTCGCCGTTTGAGTGTTGGCTGATCTTGCGCGGGGTGAAGACGCTGGCGGTTCGTATGGAACAGCACGACCGCAGCGGTCGCCAGGTCGCCGAATATCTCTCGAAACATAAGAAGGTCAAGAAAGTTTTCTATCCCGGACTGCCGGACCACCCGCAGCACGATTTGGCCAAGCGCCAGATGTCGGGCTTTGGATCGATGATCTCGTTCGAAACCGGATCGCTTGAGAACGCCAACAAGATGCTGCGCAAGGTACGCGTCTGTTCGCTTGCCGAATCATTGGGAGGAGTGGAGACGCTGATCTCGCATCCCGCGACCATGACTCATGCTGGCGTTGGCGAAGAAGTGCGTCGCAAGATCGGCATCACGGATGGCATGGTCCGAATCTCGGTTGGCATCGAGAATCTGGAAGATCTTCTGGACGATCTCGATCAGGCGCTGGCTGGGATTTAGTCTCTGAGTATCTGAATGGGCCCAGGTTATCGCCCCAAAAAACGGGGCGCGAACCTGGGGCACGCTTTCAATCATGGTAAAGTCCCGCGAGTGGAATGCCTCGGAATACCATCGCCTCTCGGCGCCGCAATTTCAGTGGGGACAGCGCGTCGCCAGCCAGCTCGAACTTCGCGGTGACGAATGTCTGCTTGACGCAGGTTGCGGCACTGGAAAACTCACCCGCATTCTTCTCGAGAACCTTCCGCGCGGACGTGTTGTCGGTCTCGATCTATCACGCAACATGGTCCAGCACGCGCAACAGGATCTACGGCCGGAATTCGGCGATCATGTTCGGTTCGTGGCTGCCGACTTTGTCGCGCTTCCGTTTCGCGATTGTTTTGATGGGATTTTCAGCACGGCGTCGTTCCATTGGGTGCATGATCATGATGCCTTGTTTCGCAGCCTATATCGGGCATTGCGTCCACGGGGCTGGCTGCACGCGCAATGCGGCGGCGGTTCGAATCTCGCACGGTTGCGCGAACGCGTGAATGTACTCTTGCAGGCGGACGAATTCTCGCCGTACCTCGGAGACTTTCGCGAACCGTGGCACTTCTCCGATGCCGAAACTGCGGCGTCACGGCTTCGTGCAGCCGGATTCGAAAATGTCGAGACGGGGATTGAGCCCGCGAGTTACTCGGCGGAGAACAGCGAGAAATTCAAGGAATATATGCGCACGTTCGTACTCCACCGGCACCTGGAACTTCTTCCCGACGACAGTGTACGCGTGCTCTTCCTGCAAAAACTCGCCGACGCCAGCGCTCAAGACGATCCTCCCTGGACGCTTGATTATTCGCGGCTGAACTTGCGCGCCCGCAAGCCAGAATGACGCAGAGACATTTCTGGAGCGCAGCGCCTCACCTCACCTGCGGCACCTCAGATTGAGCCCTGATACCATACCTCGATACTGCCTTGCATGGAGAGTAACTGAGACTTGAGGCGCAATTCCTTCGTCATAATCGTTGTCGGTGTGCTGGCCCTCATTGCGGTCGGACGCATCATCTCCACCTATCGCGTGACATCCGTCGCCTGGGACGAACCCTGCCACATTGCCGCCGGCATTGAATGGCTCGACAAAGGGACCTACAACATGGACCCGATTCACCCGCCGCTCTCCAGAGACGCGATTGGCCTACCTCTTTATCTGGCGGGAGAAAGGTTGCCGGTATTCACCGATGGTCGCGGAGACCATGACTACTACGACTACGGCACCAGAATTCTTTATGACGGAGGGCACTATTTTCGCAATCTGGTTCTCGCGCGCATAGGAGTTCTGCCGTTTTTCCTGCTCACGATCGTGCTGGTCTTCTGGTGGACGCGCCGCATGTTCGGACCGTCCGAGGGAACGCTCGCAGCGCTCGCCGCAGTTTTCCTGTATACGACGACCCCATCGGTGCTCGCATTCGCGGGACTGGCATATACCGACACGACGACCGCCTGCATGCAATTCGCAACCCTGTTTGCGCTGGTTACGTGGATACAAAAGCCCACCCGCGGCAGCACGGCCGTTCTTGGAATCGCGCTTGGTCTAGCGTTGCTCTCGAAAATGACGACGCTGCTGTTCTTGCCAGCATCGGCGGTTGGGATTCTTCTAGCCAGATGGACTGTCGGCGCGAAGACTCCAGAGAAGAGCGAAGCGCAGCCAGAGAAGCCAGCGCTTGAGATCTCGAAGTCTCAGTGGTTGACGCGGCTCGGCCTCGCCTTGGCGATCGCTGTCGTCGTCTTGTGGGGAGGCTATAAGTTTTCCGTTGGCCACGTGCAGGAAGACATGGGTCTTACCCCGCAGGCTATGCCGTCATTCCAGCACTTTCCCGGGCCGGTGAGGAGCCTGGCTAAGAGGGCCGTCGTCTCGGACTGGATGGTACCGGCTCCGATGTTGATTAAGGGCTTCACCGTGGCGTGGGTTATCAACAAAGTTCGCATGCCCTCCTACATGTTTGGGAACACGACGCCGGGTGGCTCGTGGTACTTCTTTTTTGTCGCGCTGGCGGTGAAGGCTCCGCTGGCGTTGCTGGCGCTATGGTTTGTGGGAGTGTGGGCGGTGGTTCGTCGAAGAGACTGGGTCCCGCTGGCTCCCGCAATCGCTGTGGTCATGATTCTGATCGTGGCCATTTCCATTCAGTACAAGGAAGGGGTTCGTCACCTTCTCGTCGTGTTTCCACTTCTGGCGATGGTCGCCGGATACGGCGCCTCCGTTCTGTGGAAGTCCACGGGGAAATGGAAGCTGGCGAGCAGAATCGCCGTGGTCGTGCTGATTGCGTGGCAGGGCGTTGCCAGCTTGAGCGCCGGCCGCGATTTCATTTCTTATTACAATGAATTGGCGGCGCGCGATCCAAGCAAGATTTATTTCACGGGTTGCGATTTGGATTGTGGCCAGGATGTCTATCGTTTAGCGGAAGAGGCTCGCAGAAGAAACATTTCCTATTTGGCCATTGCCGTTTGGAGCAGCGCTGACATCTACCAGATGGGTTTGCCGAAACTTGAGATCCTCGAACCGAACCGGCCGGTTACGGGCTGGGTTGCGATCAGTATTCGGTCGCTGAAAATCGCTCAACTGTTTCACAAGCAATACGCAACCGATTCGTACGCGTGGCTCAATCAATACAAGCCGGTGGCGATGGTGGGCAAGACAATATTCCTGTACTACATTCCGGAGGGTGCGGCCGTTCCGTCGCAAGGCACGGAGCCTCGTGTGCAGCCGGGAACGAAAGGTCCATGAAGATGAAGGAATCGGCCGCGATGGAGATGGAATTCGCGGTGACGACGCGTACAACCTCATGAACCGGAAGATCGTGATTCTCACGGAAATCGTTGCTCCGTATCGCATCCCTGTTTTCAACGCTCTCGCGCGGCGGCAGGGGGTCGACCTGCACGTAATTTTTCTTGCGGAAACGGATGCAGCGCTCCGACAGTGGCCGGTTTATAAGAACGAAATCCGGTTTTCGTATCAGGTGCTCGGATCATGGCGATTGCGCGCGGGGAAAAGGCTTCTCTTGTTCAATCGAGGATTGTGGTCGGCCTTAAGCAAAGCGAATCCGGCGGTAATTATCTGCGGTGGATACAACTATTCCGCGTCCTGGGAGGCTCTGGCGTGGGCGCGGCGACGAGTCGTCCGATTCGTATTGTGGTCGGAGAGTAACGGGCAAGACGCCCGCAGTGGTTGGAAATTGGTGGAACGGCTCAAGTCGTATTTCGTGAGGCATTGCGACGGGTTTGCGGTTCCCGGAAAAACCGCGTTTGCGTATCTCAAGTCCCTGGGGGCATCGGAAGCGGCGATCGTGACCGCGCCCAACGCTGTCGATAACGATCTCTTTGCGAGCGAGGCGGCAGCCGCCAGAGCCCACGGCGGCGAATTTCGAGAGAAGCTGAAATTGCCCAAGCGGTTCATTCTTTTTGTGGGACGGATGGTGCCTGAAAAAGGCGTGTTTGACCTGCTGGAAGCTTATGTCAAACTAGATAGCAGCCTGCGATCCGAGGTAGGCTTGGGCTTAGTCTATGCGGGGGACGGAATCGCTCGCCAGGAACTGATGCGGCGAGCGAAAAGCGTCGTTCCAGGGATCGTCTGTTTCCCCGGATTCGAAAATCGCGAAGAGTTGGCCGGACTCTATGCGCTCGCTGAAATGCTGGTTCTACCGACGCACAGCGACACCTGGGGACTGGTCGTGAATGAAGCCATGGCATCTGGATCTCCCATCATCGTGAGTGATGTCGCGGGTTGTGCCGCCGATCTGGTCGAAGATGGATGGAATGGCCGCGTTGTGCCTCCTCGTGATGCGGAAAGAATCAGTGAAGCGATCGATTCAATTGTGCGGCATTCCGAATTGCGTCAGCAGATGAGCGAGCACAGCGTGGAACGAATTCGTAACTACACACCGGAAGCCTGTGCCAACGGGCTCGCGGCCTCTGCATTTGGCGCTGTGCCGGAGGCGCAATGAATTCGGGAACGAACTCGGGAAAGGTGCAGTCTCTGATCGCAGCGGCTTTGGGTGCGTGCCTGGTCCTGTATTTTGTTTCTCGCCACTTGCAGATGTTCAGCGATGTGACATTTCTTGGAGGAATTCTGCTGCTCGAGGTGGTCATTCTCTGCCTCTGGAACTATGAGCAACGAGTTTTCCCGCTGGTGATTGTGGCTTTTGTTTGGGCGGGCATGCACGTCCCGATGCAAACCGCGTGGACGATCGGGCGGTGGGTCGTGTTATCCGCCGGCGCCGTGGTCGGTTATGTGCTCTGGACGAAGAATTTCCGCAGACCGTTTGGCGCGATTCATTTAATCGCGTTCTTCTGCATCTGTGCCGCGTTCGTCTCCGCCACAGTTTCCCCCTACGTGCAAATGGCGTCTTTCAAGGCGGCGAGCCTGGCCCTGCTTTTTTTGTATTGTTCGGCAGGGGCCCGAGTGGCCATGATCGGGCGTGAACAACGCTTCTTCGACGGCCTCCTGTTGGCGGTTGAGATCGTTGTCTACATCACGGCGATCTGTTACCTGGTTTTGGGAATGCCCATTTGGGGCAATCCGAATTCTCTTGGCACTGCGACGAGCATCGGACTATTCCCCATCCTCTTGTGGGGATGGCTGACCAGCAACGACAAACCACTGGCAAAAATGAGGATGCTGGGCGCTTTGTTGGTTTGCGGATATCTCGTGTTTTTCAGCATGGCTCGTGCGGGAATGATCACGATCACGCTCGTCACCCTGATCTTCTGCATTTGCCTCAGGCAATACAAATTGCTGGTCAGGTTTTCGGCCGCAATGCTCGTGATGGTCGCGGTGGCCGGTATGTTAGCGCCGCAAAAGCTCGACGTGGAACTGGTAAGCATGAAAGATGCGTTTCTGTATAAAGGGCATAAATCTGAGGGCATGCTCGGCTCTCGCTTGTCGCCCTGGCAGAAGTCGATCAACACGATCAAGGAACACCCTCTGTTTGGAACCGGCTATGGTACGAGCCCGACCGGGGAGGATCCGGGCCTTGATTTCGGTAAGTTTGCATCTTCCTCCGAAACCTCTCGAGAGCACGGCAGCAGCTACATGACGATAGCGGAGTGGGTGGGGGTGCTGGGTGTGCTGCCTTTCGTCGCGCTGCTATTCGTCACCGCGCGAAACGTTTGGAAAGTCTGCGCCTGGATGAAGCGAACCGGGAACCCACGGCATTACTCGATTCCGCTTGCCATGGTGGTACTCTCCGGCTTGTTCCACGCTGGTTTTGAGGACTGGCTATTTGCCGTTGGCTCTTACCCGTGTCCGTTTTTTTGGGTGTTTGCGTTTCTCCTGGCTGACCTGGTTCCGGGCACGGTCACAGTTCCGTTGGCCAGGGTTGTTTCGCGAGTCCCTGTTCAGGCACAGGCCGGTTTTGCGGTGGGCGTGCCGAATTCCGCGATTGTCAATCGATGATCCGATTGCTCACTAGATGATCCGATTGTTCATCAATGGCCTCGCCGCCAGTGCCGGCGGAGGCCTTACTTATCTGCGCAATGTAATTCCGCAACTGGCCCGCAGAAAAGACGTCGAAGCTACAGTCGCTCTGAATCCTGCGCTTCGCCAGGAATTCGGGGAGTTTTCTAATGTTTCTTTCGCCGACGCCTCGATCTCGGGAGGAACAGTTCGGCGATTCGTGCGCGAACAGACGATGCTGCCGCGATTGATCCGCCGCGGCGGCGCTCAGGTGCTGATTTCGGCAGGCAACTTTGCGCTTTGGAGATCGCCCGTCCCGCAAATTCTGCTGTCCCGTAACTCGCTCTACACATCGGAGGATTTCATTCGCGATGTGCGAAGTCGCGGCGATTATGCGATATGGAGCGACACGCTGGTCAAAGGATGGTTAGCCCGGCGATCCATCTCCCGGGCCGAAGTTACGATTGCCCCAAGTGCGTCATTCGCCCGCGAACTCACGGAATGGAGCGGGAAAAAAGTCGTCGCGTTGCACCACGGATTTGACCAAGAGGCGTTCACCCGTGACGTGACGCCTCTGCCATCATCGGTGCAGGCGCAACTTGAGCTGGGAAAAGATGCTCTGCGTCTGCTCTTTGTCAGTCACTACAATTACTACCGCAATTTCGAGACGTTGCTGCGCGCCGTTCCGATCCTGAGCCGCCGTCTCAGCGGAACCAAGGTAAGACTCTTTCTTACATGCCGGCTGGATTCACGTGAGAACCCTGGAACGTATCGAGCGGAATCGGCGGCGTCGCTGGTCAACGAACTGCGCGCGAGCCAGGAAGTCGTTGAACTCGGCACAGTCGCCTATGGTTCACTCCATCATCTCTATCGCGCCTGCGATATTTACGTGGCGCCGGCCTATGCCGAATCCTTCGCTCATCCGTTGGTCGAAGCGATGTCGTGCGGTCTCCCTGTGGTGGCATCTGACTTGCTGGTGCATCGAGAAATCTGTGCTGATGTAGGAGTCTATTTCGCACGTTTTTCGCCCGACGAGTTGGCGGACAAGATACTCCAGATTCACGAATCACGCGAGCTGGCGCAAACCTTGTCGCAAAATGGAGTTCGACGAGCCCAGGACTTCAGCTGGAGTCAGCATGTCGAGCGTCTGGTGGATCTGGCCAGGGAATTGGTGACCGCGTGAAAGGCCGCGATGCAAGGGCTGTTTCGCCGCGTCCATCGCGTCGAACGCTGTAATATACTGTGGATTCAAGCTCTTGCGCCGCATGTCCCGTATCTAATGTTCCCGCAGCTAGGGGAGAAGTTCGAGTGACGAATCCGTTGACTAACCCGGCGCCCAACTCCACGACCAACTTAACGCCTAAGC
Source organism: Terriglobales bacterium (assembly GCA_035308395.1). GTDB lineage: Bacteria > Acidobacteriota > Terriglobia > Terriglobales > Acidobacteriaceae > Acidiflorens. The sequence continues at coordinate 77,461 of DATGGT010000106.1, read as the reverse complement.
CAGCTGCGATTCCCGCCGAACTCGATGTCCACGCGGAGCGCACTCAGTTACCTCAAGTCGATGAGAATCGGGTTGAGATCCTGGAGTGTACGCTGCGCGACGGCAGCTATGCGGTTGACTTCAAATTTACCGAGCGCGATACGGAAATTCTGGCTGGCGTGCTGGGGCGACTTGGGTTCAAGTGGATTGAAGTGGGGCACGGCCTCGGCCTTGGAGCAGCGCAGGCCGGCAAAGGCACGATGCCGACGACCGACGAGCGCCTCATCGAATCCGCGAAGCGCGCCGCGCCTGACGCGATGATTGGCTGTTTCTTTATTCCAGGCATTGGCAAGCGCGAACAGATTGAGTCCGCCCGGGCGGCAGGCCTCGATTTTGTGCGCATCGGCTACAACGCCACCGAAGTTGAACAGGCCTACCCCTATCTGGAATTCGCCAGGAGCCTGGGCCTCGTGGCTTGTTTGAACTTTATGAAGACGTACGGCGTTACCGCCGAGGAATTTGGGGTGAAGGCCAAAGGCGGAGAAGATGCCGGAGCGAACGTGGTTTACTGCGTCGATTCCGCAGGCAGCATGTTTCCCGATGACGTACGGAAATATATCGGCGCCGCACGCGACCGATGCTCATGTGCGCTTGGTTTTCATGGGCACAGCAATTTGCAATTCGCCGTCGCAAACAGCGTAGAAGCATTTCGGAGCGGCGCAAGGCTGATCGACTCCACGCTATATGGGTTGGGAAGAAGTTCGGGTAATGTTCCGAGCGAAGTGGCAGTGGCCGTTTTCCAGAGGCTCGGCGTCAGCACTGGGATCGATCTCTTTGAAGTCATGGACGCGGCCGAGGAGTTTATGGAACCGCTGATGTCGCAGATTCAGCTCTACGACATGATGGCGGTTTCGATGGGCTATAGCCAGTTCCATTCGTCGTTTCTGCCCAAGGTATCCGCCGCCGCGCGCAAACACGGCGCCGATCTGCGCCGGCTGGTGATCACTATGGGCGAACTTGATCCGGTCAATCTTGACGACGCTACGCTGGAGCGTGTAGCGGCAAGTCTGCCAAAACGAAAAGCAAACTCATCGCGGGAGTGGCTGACATCGTTTCGCGCACCCGGCATATCCGAGCACAGCATCAGCAGTTCGCTTTCGGCGGTAAAGTCTTTGGTCGATGGAATGGTCGTGGCCAGCGCGAAAAGGCGAGCCAGGCCGGTGCTGGAACTGGTTGCATCCGAATCTGCGTCACCGACTCTCGTGCTGGCCGATCTTGTGCTGGCCGAAGATAGCATCGTATTGGGCCGGGTGACCTACGGATCATTTGAGATTCTCGAACAAGTAGTTGAAATGACGAAGAACGAGATCTCGGCGTATCTGGTCGACCTCGATGGCGGCGGTTGGGGAACGGATGTTCCGGTAAATATTCGAGAGAAAATCGGCATCGACAGAATTATTCCTGTCCGTTCGAGACGATTGTTGGCGGGATACACGGAAGAAGTCCTGATGTCAGCGGCGCGCCGCTATGGAGATTTTTGTCTGCTGATTTATGGCAGCCCTGACGCCGCGTTGCTGGCGTCATGTGCTGAGAATTTCAAGAATGTGGTGGTGCGCGGCGAGCTGCCGGAAGAGACTCCGTCGAATTGCTGGCGGATCGACGACTTCTCCGATCGCATGCATTTTGATCTTGGGATCACGGCGGCGCTGCTGCTTTGTTCGCCGAACGCCGCTGACGCGCAGTCGATCGATCAGTTGACGCGGCCTGACGGCGTGTTGCTCACCGCGGGATACTTCCCGCGCCTGGAGCAGGATCTTGCCAACCGCTCGCTGGTTCGCCTCGACCCGAACCAGGCCTATCGCGGCCAGATGGCGCGCTGGGCGGGGATTGCACGGCTTCTGAAGTCGGCCTCGGCCGAAGATCGGCCCGTGAGCGCCGAATTGCAAATCCAAATTCAATGACGATGACGATTCGCGAACAGATACTTGACGTAGTCGATAAGGATCGCGACCGCACTTTCCTGGTGGATGCGCACACTGGCAGGGAAGTCACCTACGGCGAGTTTCATGAACTCGCATGTGCCCTGAGTGCGGAATTGCATCGGCGTGGCCTGCGGCGAGGGGATCGCCTGGGAGTCATGGCTCCCAACTCCTGTGAATTGGCGGTGGTGTATTTCGCGTGCCTGTATGCGGGCGCAACCATCGTCCCCATCAACCCCAATCTCAGTGCGGGCGATGTGCGCTTCATCTTGTCGAGTTGCGCGCCGCGGATGGTAGTGACCAGTCCATCGCTTGCCGATCGTGTCCGCGGTGCTGGGAACGAAACCGAAGTCTTAGTCTTGTCGGCGGCGCCTGGAGACAGCGCTGCGGGCGCGCTCGACATCAGTCGTTTGCCGCGAGGTGAACGGCCCGGTGAATTCCGTCCCATGGAAGAATCGACTGCCGAAGATTTGATGGTAATTGTCTACACCTCGGGAACCACTGCGAAGCCGAAAGGTCTGGCGCACAGGACCGGGCGCATGTTCCGCAATGCGCGGGCCTTTGCCTCGCAACAGGGGATCGACCAAACGGCAAGGTTCTATCTGACGCTATCGATGGCGTACATGGGTGGCTTTTACAATTTGCTGCTGTTGCCGTTTCTCCATGGGTCGAGCGTCATCATTGACAATGTTTTCGATGCCCGTTCGAGCCTGGTTTTTTGGGACCGCGCCAGCCGCTACCAGGCAAATACGCTTTGGCTCGCGCCCACGGTGATGTCGATCCTGATAAAAATGGATCGAGGGCAGGCGGGTGAGCGATTCTGCCGCGAGCACGTCTCTCGATGCTTCGTCGGATTCGCCCCGCTTCCACAAAAACTCAAAGAGAGTTTTGAGGCGCGTTATGGAGTTCGGCTCATTGAGAACTACGGCCTTTCTGAGACGCTATTTGTAACGGCTCGATCACGCGCCGATTTTTCTGGCGCGGGCTATGTCGGCGAGGCGCTTCCTGGCATCAAACTGCGCGCTGTGGCGGAAGATGGCTCGTTGCGGTCGGCGGGGTCCGATGGCGAGATTCAGGTTCTCAGTCCTGATCTGATGGCCGGGTATCTGGACCAGACGGGAAATCTCAACGAAGTGAATGCGGATGATTGGTTCTCGACTGGAGATTTTGGCCGCCTCGGCGAACAAGGCGGACTGCTGGTCACCGGACGCAAGAAGGACATCATCATTCGCGGCGGTGTCAACATCAGCCCGGCGGCAATTGAAGAAGCGTTGCTGCATTCGCCGGGTGTGGTGGATGTCGCCGTGGTCAGCATTCCGCACGAACTCTACGGCGAAGACATCGTGGCTGTGCTGAAACTGGAACCGGGAATCGAACTCGGAACGATCCTTGAGGCTGTGATGGCGCGCGCCAAAGCTGAGCTGGCGGCTCACCAGCAGCCGGCACGCTATATCGCGATCGATGAATTTCCGAGAACCGCCAACGGCAAGGTCCAGAAGGTTCAACTTCGCGAACTGGTGGTGGGAAAATTTCAGATCGGTGCCGGACCGCTTTCCCGTCCGCGTCCCGCCGAGACGTCGGTTGCTTGAAGCCAGTCTGTTGCGAAAATAAGCTGCGCGCTTGCATTGGAAAGCTAAAGGAACGCTGTAGGAAAGCCAAAGGATGAAGATTACCGATCTGTCGCTGACCATTGAGGAAGGCATGATGACCTTCCCGACGCACTGGCATCCGGTAGTGGAAATCACCATTCTCGGACGGCACGGAGTCGAAGGCCGCGAAACGCGGAAGCTGGTGCTGGGGACGCATATCGGCACACACGCCGACGCTCCCCGTCATTTCGTTCCCAACGGCAAGGGAATCGATCAGGTCGGACTTGATGTGCTGGTGGGTTCGGCGCGAGTTTTGAATTTTGCTCCGTGCCAGCCGCTACACGAAATCGACGTCCCCGAATTGATGGAAAAGCTTGGCGGCAGCGATGTGCCTGCCCGGCTGATTCTGAGAACGGACTGGTCAGAGCATTTCGGCCAGATGCCCTTCTATACGCAGTATCCTTTCCTTTCGGAGAAAGCCGCCAAATGGCTGGTGGAGCGGGGCGTTCGGCTGATTGCGATGGATAGCCCTTCGCCGGACAATCCCGCGCATTCGCGAGGGACCGCGAAAGATTCTCCGAATCACAAAGTACTTCTTGGCGCGGGCGTGGTTCTCGTGGAGTATGTTTGCAACTTGAGGGCGTTGACGTCGCAAGAAGTAGAGTTGGTGGTTTTGCCGCTGAAGCTGAAGGACTGCGATGGGTCTCCCGTTCGTTGCATCGCCATTGAGAGGTGAGGAATTGAAAGAAGAAATTCGTCAATGGTTATGCGACTGGTTCGCGAGCAGAGGAAAGATCAAGGGAGACACGGCGGGGCAGATACATGTGGACTACTTCGAGGCTGGACTGCTGACATCGCTTGAAGTGATCGAGTTCGTGTCGGAAATCGAAGAGCGTTTCGGTGTGTCTTTTTCGGAGCAAGATTTTCAGGATCCGCGCTTTGTGACGATCGCCGGACTGGCAGAACTGGTCGCCGAACGATCCCCGCAACAAACCACGCAACAAACCGCACAACCCACCGAGCGACCGTGAATAGTGCTCCTTCAGCGTTGCATGTTCTTACCCTTACCCCATTTTTTCCGTCGGCTGAAAATGAGGTGAGCGGATGCTTCATTGCAGAATCACTCGATCAGCTCAAAACTTTGGGCGTCGATTCAACCGTGATCGCCGTGAGTCCAATGCACTATCCCCGCAAGAATCCGATCCCGTCGGCCGCGGCGGAATGGGTACGCTATCCGCAACTACCCGGCAATCTTGGACTGTCAAGCGCCGGAAAGTTGCTCTACGCGCGGCTTGCGGGGAAATTACGGACCCTGCATAGAGCGAAGCCGATTGATGTAATCCACGCCCACACGGCGCTCCCGTGCGGCCACGCGGCGGCGTTGCTCTCCAAAGACTTGAACGTTCCTTTCGTGGTCAGTCTCCACGGATTAGATGTATTCAACACCTGCTTTCTCGATGGGATTCCTGCGCGTTGGCGACGCAAGGTTTCCATCGATGTGTATCGCGCGGCTGAGACGGTAATTTGTATTAGTGGCAGGGTGCAGGAGGTGCTAAGGACTGGAGCGTCATCCACCGGAGCATCCCCGGAAATGCGAAGCACGGTAGTGTACAACGGGGTGAATCCAAGCTTCTTTTCGCCGGATCGGAGCGAAGAAGGTTCGAGCGAAGAAGATGCGACGAAGGATGAAAGCGAAGGTGCGGAGATTCTGATGGTCGGCAACCTTCTCCGGGGCAAAGGCCATGAACTCGTGTTGCGAGCGATGGGGCAACTCCAGAATAGTTTTGCCGAGATTCGTTGCACGATCATCGGAGAAGGGCCAGATCGAGCCCACTATGAGGCTCTCGCGCGTGAATTGAATATTTCTGACCGCGTGCAGTTTCGCGGCCGCCAGGGCCGTGCAGCCGTAGCGGAAGCCATGCGTCGGTGCTCGGTATTCGTGTTGCCCAGCCGATATGAAGGTTTGGGCTGTGTGTACCTTGAGACGATGTCCTGCGCGAAGCCCGTCATTGCCTGCCATGGGCAGGGCATCGATGAAGTGATTGAACATGGTAAGAACGGTTGGCTAATCCCAATCGATGGGCTGGAAGAACTGGTTCAGGGGCTGACGACTCTGCTGGGATCTGTCCAGGTTCGTGCCCGCATCGGAGAAGAAGCGCGCCGGACGATTGTCGATCGATTCACGCTGGCGCATCAGGCGGAACAGCTCGCCGCGATATATCGCCAAGCCCGCCAAGCCATTTCATGAGCAGCCATCCCAAGTCGCAGCGCGTTCCGAGTCTACCCGCCAAGCTGGTTACGATTGTCGAATCTGAGATCGGAGAGCTGTCTAGATTTATCGCGGCGCAGTCTGGACGCGAGGCCGGCGATGTGGAAAGCCATTTGCGGTGGTTCCTGCTGGAGAATCCCGCGCGCGAAACGGACATTCCTTTGGGCTGCGGGCTGCGTTCGACCGATGGAGAATTGGTCGGCTGCATTCTGTGCGTTCCGCAAAGGTTTCGTCACCAGCAGCAGGTCTTGACCGTCATGGGGTCGAGTTCTTTTTATGTAGATGAGCGATATCGCGGCGGCGGCGGGCTGCTGTTTCTGAAATTCTCGGAATTCGGACGGCGGTGGCCGCTATTTGGCAACTCGGCGAACGCCGACGCAGCGGGACTATGGAAGGCGCGGGGAGCGAAGCCGATTCCGTTTTCCGATCATGAACTCTTCGGCGTGCTGCACTGGGAGCCAGTCATCGAGGAGAGCTTGCATCGTAAAGGAGTCGGGGCGGGGTTCCTGTCGCGATTGGCTGCCCGAGCCGGTTCCGCGGTCGCTGGCATCACCAAGGGTCTGAAGGTGGATGACGAGCCGGGGAATCTTTCTCCTCTGTATTCGGCCGACGAGGTCATCGCTCTGCTAATCGACGCTCTGCCGATTCATGAGCCTCCAACCGAACTTACGGCGGCGCGGGATCGCGACTACATTCGCTGGCGATACTTCTCGAATCGAGATAAGACGGTTGCGGTATTTGCGTTTCGCTCTCCGCGATTTGCCGGACCAACCCTGGTGACGGTGAATCAGCGGCTGCGCGGTTACCGCCAACAGATCAAGACGCTGAATCTGCTCGACGTGTATCCTCCCGTGAATCCCGAGATGGGCGCAGCGATCGCGAATGCGCTCGTCGTTCTCTATCGAGCTCACCATCGCGATACCGTCGATGCGATTGTCTTACGCGGACTTGACCAGCAACACCAGGCCGTGTTTCTTGCGAAGGGTTTTGTCCGGCGTCAGTTTGAGGCACCCAATGGTTGGTTGCTCGACAAAACGTTGCTCGACAAAACGAAGATCCTGCCGACTCAGAATTTGTATCTGGTTCCAGCCGATGGCGACTGGCTCATCTGAAGATTGCGAGCGATATAATGGCGGTCACCGTTTCCGGAGGATGGGTTGCTTCATCAGCGTTATAAAGATGTCGTTTTTTGGGGTGTTTCCAAGGCCACAATTCCCAATTATTACTTTCGGCGATATCTACGAAATCCGCGTTCGTCGAACGGGACGAGTCATGTTCATCTAGGCTGCGGCACAAAATATCTCGATGGATTTCTCAACATCGACGGAAATCCTTTCAACAAAATCGATCTGTGGCTCGACGTCAGAAACGGCCTGCCTTTTCGGTCGAACTCGGTCGATTCGGTCTACTCGACGCACATGTTCGAACACTTTTTTGCCGATGAGTTGAAGTTGCTGTTGCACGAATGCGTGCGAATTTTGAAACCGACTGGCGGAATCCGACTCATCGTGCCCAGCCTTGAGAGCGCGATTGCGGCTTACACGCAACAGCGCAGCGATTGGTTCTACGATTCCTTCCCGCGTCACTTCGATTCCCTTGGAGGGCGATTTTCTAACTTTGTTTTCTGCGACGGGCAGCACCGCACCGCGTTCGATTTCAGCTATCTCAGCGAGGTGCTCCGCGAGGCGGGATTTCGCGAGGTGGAGAAATCGGCGGAAGGAAAGAGCCGGTTATATGGAAACAGCGTCCCACCATTTGAACCGCAAGACTCAACGGAGTTGCCGCACTCCTTGTACGTCGAGGCCTTTAAGTAACATTTCGATCAGGTAAGAGGCCAACATAAGAGGCCAACAGGGGAATCGAGATTTGAGAAGTCTTCTCCGCAACAGCCTTTTCCAGATAGCGGCAGCGATAAAGGTCGATGAAGCGGCGATCCGCCTGCGGCGTACGGGCAAGAAAGATGCGGGGCCGCAGGTGCAGGTGGTTGCGATGCACGAAACTCTGCGGCGAAATGCCGATGAGTTCCGTCGCCAGTTGGAGTGGGTCACCAAGCATTTCGAGCTGATCTCACCCGCAACATTTTTTGCGCTGTGGGAACGTCCCGAGATGAGCGCGAAGATGAGCGCAAATTGGTCAAAGCCCGCGGTGCTGTTCACCTTCGATGATGGCCGCGAGAGCAACTATGAGGTAGCTGCTCCTCTGCTCGAAGCGATGGGCACGCGGGGGCTGTTTTTCGTGGTGCCTGATTTCATCGGCTTGAGCGGAAGCGCCGCAAAGGATTTCTACTATTCAAAGATCGATATTCGCGGAGGCGCGCAATCCGCAGGCGCCGAAGAGTGGACGCCGATGAAATCAGATCAGCTCACGGATCTCGTGAAGCGCGGACATGCAGTCGGGAACCACACGCTGTCGCACGTTAACCTTTCTGCACTTTCGCAGCCGGAGTTGCGCGAACAGATCGACGGCGCCGCATCGAAAATCGCATCCTGGACCGCGACCAAGGCGGAGGCATTCGCGTGGCCCTATGCCTGGTCGGCGATGACGAAGCAGGCATGGGAAGCGGTTCGAGCAGGGCATCGTTTCTGCTTTGCGCCGTGTCCGGGAACTACGGATTGCGAGGCCGACTCTCAGTATTTGATCTGGCGGACGGAAATTGAATCGTACTATTCCGAGCCTGAATACCGGTTCATGTATTCCGGTCTGGTCAATCCAATCTGGTCGAACCGGCGCCGCCGACTGAGGGGGATGCTCCGAGCGTAGCAGGAGGCGAGCTCGTTTTCCCGCCATTTCACATTCTGCTAACATTGCGGCACGTTACCGTGAGTCTCTCAACCAGCTCCAATGCGGGCAATGTCGATTCCGATTCCGCCAGCGCTCCGATTCCGATTCAGAACGATGCGCCCGCTCCGCAACGTAGCGCGCGCGCATTCGGGCCGGTACCGAACTGGTCGGTTCGCATTCCCCAACTCGATGGACTTCGAGGCATCGCGATTCTTCTGGTGCTGTTGAACCACGCCGTACTTGGCATGCCAACCAATTCGAGATTCTGGGCAAAAGTTGTTTCCTGTTTCCAGCTTACCTGGAGTGGTGTAGATCTTTTCTTTGTCCTCTCGGGATTCCTGATTGGCGGAATCCTGCTGGATAATCGTGAGTCGCCGCGCTATTTTCAGACTTTCTACATACGTCGCTTCTATCGGATATTTCCTCTCTACGGTGTCGTGACCGGACTTTTTCTGACGCACCATCTGCCTTTTCGGGTCATTTCGGGGATGTTCGGTGACACTTCTCCGTTGACGATTCCGTGGTGGTCCTATGTCACGCTGACACAAAATTTCTGGATGGCACACCAGGGTTGGTATGGCGCGACCGCGATGGCTGTGACCTGGTCATTGGCGGTAGAAGAACAGTTCTATCTGACGATCCCGCTTGTGGTGCGCCTCGTCCCTCCAAAGCGCCTGCTGTATGTGCTCTTGGCGGTCGTGGCCGGTGCGCCGCTGCTCAGGATTGTGCTTCGTCTTGTTTTGATCCATGGAGATTATGCGTGCTACGTTCTGATGCCGTGCCGTGCGGATGCTCTCTGCATGGGCGTGCTGTCAGCAATGCTGGTGCGGAGTGAACGTGGTTGGAAGCTGTTGCGGGAAAAACAAAACCTGCTTCTCGCCGTGACAGCAGTTTTGTTCGCGGGAGTCGTCTTCATGACGTACCAACAATATGGCCAGTTTTCATTGCCCATGACGACGATTGGCTACTCCTGGCTTGCCCTGTTCTATATGAGTTGTTTGCTGGTCGCGGTTTCCGCACCGCAGCGGTGGGCGCTGCTTCGCAATCGAACTCTCATGGGCCTGGGGACGCTCGCTTACTGTACCTATCTTGTGCATTTCCCGGTCCTGAACGGAGCTCGACGCCTGCTCGGGCTGCGGATGTCTCAAGATCAGGCCTGGTTCCCAGGAGGGTTGCTGGGCGTCGCGGCAACTCTGTTGATCGCGACGTTGTCTTGGAAATACTTTGAGAAACCGCTCCTGCGCCGCGGTCACAAATATGTTTACTGATAGGCCTTTGAGATAGCATGTGCGGCATATTCGGAATCGTTTCCCACCAGGATCGTGTCTCGCACGAAATGCTGGCGCGTGCTCGGGAGAGCCTCGCACATCGTGGACCAGACGACTCGGGCGCGATTGTCGTGGAAGCCAAGGTCGCGGGGAGCGGCGGCGGTAACTTCGCGGGTCCGTGCGAAATCGGGCTTGCTCACACCCGTCTCTCCATCATCGATCTTTCTCCTCTCGGGCATCAGCCCATGCACGATCCGGTGAGCGGCAACTGGATCGTCTACAACGGCGAGATCTACAACTTCCGTGAACTTCGTAACGAATTGGAAGTCGCGGGCGTCGAGTTCAAGAGCCATTCCGATACGGAAGTGATATTGGCCGCGTATCGCGTATGGGGCGAGTCTTTCTTGACGCGGCTCGGCGGCATGTTTGCCTTCGGCCTCTGGGATGCAACGCGAAAGCGGCTGCTGCTTGCTCGCGATCCCATGGGCATCAAGCCGTTGTATTACCACGAATCGAACAAGGCTTTTGTTTTTGCTTCCGAGGTGCGAACGCTGCTCGGGACCGGCTTGGTGCCACGAAAAGTGGATCCGACAGGTGTTTTGAGCTATCTCGCGTTCGGCTCAGTCTCTGAACCCTGGACGATAGTCGACGGTGTGAAGGCAGTTCCTGCGGGACATATAGTTGTGGTCGAGAACGGATCCATTGCCAGCCGCGAATATTGGAATCCGCTGTCGGCAAGCCAGACGCCGGAGATGGAGCCCGGCGCAAACGGCAGCGCGTCTGTTGCTCGATTGCCGGGCCTCTTGCGTGATGCCGTGCTCTCACACTTAGTGAGCGACGTACCCGTGGGAATATTTCTTTCCGGTGGAATTGATTCGAGCGCCTTGGTCGCCCTTCTGAGCGAAAACGAAATACGGGCCAATACGTTCTCGCTTGTCTTCAAAGAGCGAGAGTATGACGAGGGGCAATATTCGCGCGAAGTTGCACGACGCTTCAGGACCGAGCACCATGAAATTCCAGTCTCCGCGGAAGACGCGCTGGCGGAGCTGCCCGAGGCTCTCCGGGCCATGGATCAGCCCACAATCGACGGCATCAATACCTATCTCGTCTCAGCCAAGACGCGCGCCGCCGGAGTCAAGGTGGCGTTAACCGGCTTGGGTGCCGACGAGATGTTTGCTGGTTATTCGAATTTTCGACGCGTTCCGAAAATGGAGAGCCTCGCGCGGCAACTCGGGCGCTTGCCACGCTCGGCGAGGCGGCCATTGGCCGCTTCCATGGCGGTATTTGGGGGCAAAAGGGACCGCAAGCGGAAACTCACGGAATTGGCCGCGGGCGATGACACTCTGGTGCATCCTTATTTTCTGGCGCGCGAGTTGTTCAACTCGACAGAGCGCGATGCGTTGGATTCGACGCCCGAATACCGAGCATCGCGACAGTCGCTGGATGGCGTATTGCGAGACTCGGTTGCGGCAAGCAAGTCTCTTGATCCCGTGAACCGCGTCTCGTACTTCGAATCCATTTTCTACATGCGCAACACTCTGCTGCGCGATTCGGATTTCATGAGCATGGCGCACGGACTCGAATTGCGTGTGCCTTTCCTCGATCGCGCACTGGTCGAAACCTGCTTCGGAATTCCTGGAAAGACGAAGCTAAACGGGAGTTCGCCGAAGAGTTTATTGCTGGCGAGCCTTGGCGTTGAGTTGCCGCATGAGATCGTCAATCGACCGAAGCGAGGATTCACACTGCCGTTTGAGCGCTGGCTACGCGGCGAGATGAGGCAGACGGTGGAAAGCTTTCTACTCAAGAACGAGTTGGTCCACGCCTCGCTGAATCCGAACGCCGTTCGCGATGTGTGGAACCGATTCCTCACGGGTACTACGTCGTGGTCGCGGCCATGGTCGCTATTCGTGCTGGCTAGTTGGTGTGAGCGGAATTTGTGACAGTTTGAATGATAGTTTGAATGTCGGTACGGCCAGCCTGTTCTTTGTGAAAACCGGGTGCTGGAGGCTAAGATAGTAAGACCCGCTCCGGGACAACGTGATCGAAACTAAATCGGAAACCGAATCGTCGACTGCGGCGAAAGCCGCGCCGTTACTGCCCGTGTCGCCGCCACTGCCATTGAGCGTGATTATTCCCGTCCGCAATGAGGCGCACAATCTTTCGCGCTGTCTGGAATCGCTCAAGTCCGTCGGCGAAGTGTATGTGATCGATTCCCAGAGCAGCGACGATACGGCGGCGATCGCAGAATCTTACGGCGCGCGCGTTGTGCAATTCCACTATGGCGGCGGCTGGCCCAAGAAACGTCAGTGGGCAATGGATACGTTGCCCCTGGCATACGATTGGACGCTGTTGCTCGACGCCGACGAGGTCCTGACGCCGGAACTCAGCGCCGAAATTCGACGATCAATTCAGGATCCGCAGATTGACGGCTACTTCATCGCCCTTCAAATGCATTTTCTCGGGCGCAGGCTGCGGCATTGCGGAGCGAGTTTCTGGAAATTGTCGCTGTTTCGCAAAGGACTTGGGCGCTTCGAATGCCGACTCCAGGATCAAGATGCCAGCATGGCTGACATGGAAGTGCACGAGCACGTCGTGGTCAAGGGAGCCACGCGCAAGCTGTCGAATCCGCTGACCCATCACAACGTCGAGTCTTTGTCACGCTACATTCAAAAACACAACGAGTATTCGAATTGGGAGTCGCGCGTTTGGTTCGACGGTAACGCGGGCGGATCGAGTGGCGGCGACCGTCTTCATTCCGATCTTCAGCCGTCACTCTGGGGTACGCAGGCGCAGCGGCGACGCTGGTTGAAACAGCGCTTCCTGAGACTGCCCGGATCGCCCTTCGTGCTCTTCCTTTACCGGTACTTGTTTTGCCTGGGATTTCTCGACGGCGTTCCGGGTCTGATCTACTGCGCGATGCAGGGCATACAGCTCTTCCACACAAAAGCCAAAATGTACGAGCTGCGGATCGGGAGGAGCTGAGCGATGTGTGGCATCAGCGGTCTCGCCAACTGCGGCGATCATGAAACGCTAGTCCGCATGACCAACGTGCAGACGCACCGCGGACCCGACGACTCCGGGCTCTGGGAGCGGCGTTTCCCCGACGATACCTATATCGCCCTCGGCAGCCGGCGCCTCGCCATCCTCGATCTCACCGCCGACGGACACATGCCCATGAGCAACGAAGACGGGACCGTGTGGATCACCTACAACGGCGAGGTTTACAACTTTGGCGATCTGCGGCGCGAGCTTGAGGGCAAGGGGCATCGCTTTCGCTCGCACACGGATACGGAAGCGATCGTCCATCTTTACGAAGAATACGGACCAGACCGCCTCAAAGATTGTCTGAACCGTCTGCAGGGCATGTTTGCGCTCGCGATCTGCGACTTGCGACGATCGTCGCCAAAATTATTCCTGGCTCGCGATCACTTCGGAATCAAGCCACTGTATTACTCGGAGAGTGGCGGGAAACTGGCCTTTGCATCTGAGGTGAAGGCGCTGCTCGAAGTACCGGGAATCGACGCCCGCATGAGCATGGAAGCTCTCGACCAGTACCTAACGTTTTTGTGGGTGCCCGATCCGCTGACGATGTTCGAGGGAATCCGCAAGCTTCCAGCAGGCCATTACGCCGAGTGGCAACGCGGAGAATTCAAGATCGAGGAGTATTGGGACTTGACCTTCCCTCCGGCCGATCACCGTTTTGAACGAACCGAGGCGGATTTGGCGGACGAGATTCGAGCACGCTTCTGCGCTTCGGTTGAGCGTCAAATGGTGAGCGACGTTCCGATCGGCGCATTTCTTAGCGCCGGGCTCGATTCGTCGAGTATCGTCGCGGCCATGGTTGCAGCCAAAGTCGCGGCCGGCGCAAAGAAACAGCCCGTGCGGACCTATACGATTACGTTTCCTGAAAAATATCGCGTGGGCGAGACGGCCATCGACGACCCCAGCGTCGCACAACGCCTGGCGAGCAAACTCGGATGCGAGCACCATGAGATTGTCGTCGAGCCCGATGTTGTCGGTTTGTTGCCGAATTTGACGTGGCACATGGATGAGCCAACCGCCGACCCGGCAATCATCGCGGCGTATCTGGTGTGCCGGGAAGCGCGATCGCAGGCGACGGTGCTTTTATCGGGAGTGGGCGGCGACGAAATATTCGCGGGATATCGCAAGCATGTCGCTCACGGATGGGCGGAGTCGTATCGTCGCGTGCCAGGTTTTGCCCGTGCCGCGGCAGAGAGCGCTCTGCTCGCGCTGCCGTCGTTGCGTGGGACGCGCTGGAAAGGTGGCGTGCGCTTGGCGAAGAAGATGGCGCGCAGCGCCGCGTTGAGCCCCGCCGAGGCCTTTATCCGCAACTGCACTTATCTTGACGCTCAACAAACGGCGGACTTGTACGCTCCGCAGTCGCGGCGCTCGGCGAATGGCGCTGCTGCTTCGGCATTCCAGCATTTGGCGGCGTTCGACAAAGTGAAGCACGCAGAATTCCTCAATCAAATGCTGTACCTCGACACGAAGATTTTCATGACCACACTGAACCTCACCTATAACGACAAAATGAGTATGGCGTCGTCAGTTGAAGTGCGCGTTCCTTTCCTCGATCGCCAGTTGGCAGAATTCGTAGCGTGGAACGTGAAGCCCGAGTGGAAGTTGAAAGGGAAATGGCGTCCCACGACCAAGCACATCTTCCGCGAAGCCATGCGCGGAATGCTGCCGGATGAAGTGATGCGCCAACCGAAGGCCGGTTTCGCCGCGCCGGTCGATTACTGGCTCGCCCATGATCTGCGTCCGTTGGTCGACGATCTTCTTTCCGAATCGCAAGTCCGTCGCAGAGGCTTGTTCCGTCCTGAAGTGGTGCGCCGATACGTTGACGAGCATCGCCGTGGCGCTGAAGACTGGTCGATGCAAATCTGGCAATTGTTGACGCTCGAGATCTGGATGCAACTCTTCATTGATGGCGGCGCACGATCATTCGCCGAGCAAAAGATCGATGCCGCTCGGTACCCGCAAGCGCTATCTGGAGCGCGACTGGCGACAGCATGAAGCAACTCTTGCAAGATGCGCGCACAGGTGAGTTGAAGGTCGCCGAAGTTCCGGCTCCGCAATTGTTGCCCGGCTGTGTCCTGGTGCGAGTGGCCGCATCGCTCGTATCGGCTGGAACGGAGCGTGCTTCGGCTGAATTCGCCGGGAAGAACCTGGTGGCAAAGGCGAAGGCGCGCCCCGACCTCGTGCGCGATGTTCTCGGCAAGATTCGGCGAGACGGACTGGCCGCGACGATGCAGACCGTGCGCTCAAGGCTCGAACAGCCTCAGTCGGTCGGTTATAGCAGCGCGGGACTTGTGCTTGCCGTTGGAGATGGCGTCGCGGATATCAGCGTTGGCGATCGCGTGGCGTGCGCTGGCGCTGGATATGCCGTGCATGCTGAGATTGCCTGCGTGCCGCGCATGTTGGTGGCGAAGATACCGCTGGTCGCGAACGTTGACAGGGAAGCCGAGAGCGTTTCCTACGGGGTTTCTTACGACGAAGCTGCTTTTGGCACCGTCGGCGCGATCTGCCTGCACGGCATTCGAACCGCCGAGGTCGCGTTGGGCGAAACCGTCGCGGTGATTGGGTTAGGATTGCTTGGCCAGATCACGGTTCAGTTGCTGAAGGCTGCCGGCTGCCGTGTGTTCGGCTTGGATCTGATGCGTCAGCGCGCCGATCTTGGGCTCGAAAGTGGAGCCGAAGCGGTTAGCACGAGCGCCCGCGATTTTCGCGATCTGTGTTTTCAGAAAACGGGCGGAATGGGCGTCGATTCGGTGCTCGTGACGGCGGAGACTGCAAGCAGCGAACCGGTGAATCTGGCGGCGGAACTGGCCCGCGACCGCGCGATTATCGTCGCCGTAGGAACCATTGGCATGGACCTGCGGCGCAAACTCTATTACGAAAAAGAGTTGGATTTTCGGATTTCGCGCTCCTATGGCCCCGGCCGCTATGACACAGCGTATGAACAGAAAGGCCGCGATTATCCGATTGGGCATGTGCGCTGGACCGAAACGCGCAACATGGAAGCCTTTCTTCAGTTCGTTGCGGACGGCAAACTGAATCTGACTCGGTTGATCACTCACCGCTTTCCGGTGGAACAGGCCACGCGTTCTTATGATTTGATTATGGGCGGTACGCGCGAACCTTTTCTCGGTGTGCTGATCACTTATGCGGATCCGGAATCCGCGAGCGCCGTCGATTTGCAGGAGAGGATTCCAGTTGCATCGGTCGTTCGCTCGCCAGGTTCAGTCGGTCTAGGCGTGCTTGGCGCCGGGAATTTTGCGCAGACGACTTTGTTGCCCGCGCTCCAGGAGATTTCTGGCGTCACTTTCGTCGGGGTGTGCAATGCGACCGGGCCGCGTAGTCGAAGCGCAGCCGAGAAATTCAAATTTGCATATTGTTCGAATTCCGAAACCGAGCTTTTCGAGGACTCGAAGATCAACGCCGTGGTGATCGCAACCCGGCATAATCTTCATGCCGCGCAGTCGCTGGCCGCGATGCGCGCGGGGAAAGCCGTCTTCTGCGAAAAGCCGCTCTGTCTGCATGAAAGCGAGCTGGCCGATCTTATCCGAGCGTCGACTGGAGGCCAGGCTCCTCTGCTGATGGTCGGTTTCAATCGTCGCTTCGCGCCGATGGCCGCGCAAATGAAAAAGTTTCTGGCTGAGATTCACGAGCCCCTGGCGATCCATTACCGTGTAAACGCCGGCTATATCCCGCCTGACCATTGGGCGAATGATCCCGAGCAGGGAGGCGGACGAATTCTTGGCGAGGTCTGTCACTTTGTGGACTTCATCTGTTTTCTGGCCGGCGCGTGTCCAGTCGAGGTGCAAGGCCAGACGATCGGCAATCCGGGCCAATACAGCATGGATAACGTTGTGGCATCGCTGAAATTTGCGAACGGAACGCTCGGCACGATCATCTATCTGGCCAACGGGGATAAGTCTGCTTCGAAGGAACGCGTGGAAGTTTTCGGCGGCGGATCAGTCGCGATCCTCGAAGATTTCCGGCGGCTCGAACTGGTGCGCGGCGGGCGCAGGCGAATCACTCGCGCACGCTGGGCGCAGGACAAGGGCCACAAGAATGAAATGCGGGCGTTCATCGATGCACAGCGTGGCAAGACTGCGGCGCCGATTTCAGTCGAGCAAATTGCAGGCACAACACTCGCGACCCTGCGGCTTCAGAACTCTTGCCAGACTGGGCAGCCACTGACGGTCGGGCTCCGCGAATTCGTGGCATCGGCCCTGCGGGAACCATCCAAAAACTCATAGCAAACAGAAAGAAGGGAACGAGCTGTAAATGCTGATTCTTGGCCTCAATATGTTTCACGCCGACTCGTCGGCTGCGATTGTTCAGGACGGAAAAATTCTTTTCGCGGTGGCCGAAGAGCGGCTCAACCGGAAGAAGCACTACGGCGGCTTTCCTGCATTGGCCGTGAATGCGTGTCTGGACGCAGTGGGCGCGAAGATCACCGATGTCGAGCACGTCGCAGTTGGGCAAGACAGCGACGCCCACCTCGCGAAGAAGGTACAGTACGCGCTGGCCAATCCGGCAAAGATTCTGAACTTTATCAAGATGCGCCAGCGCAAAGAGCAGATGCGCGACACGCGCTCGTTGCTCGCCCAGGCTCTCGATCTGGATGTTTCGACGCTGAAGTTTCAGGAACATCATCTAGAGCACCACATCGCACACATTGCCAGCTCGTATTACTGCTCGCCTTGGGATAAAGCTGCGGGCTTCAGCTATGACGGCTCGGGAGACTTCGTTTCAACGATGATGGCGCGTTGCGAAGGCAACGAAATTCAAGTGCTCGATCGCGTGTTTCTCCCGCATTCGCTCGGCAGCTTCTACACGATGATCTGCGACTTCATCGGGTACAAAAAATACGGCGACGAAGGCAAGGTGATGGGCCTGGCACCGTATGGGAAAGACACCTACGTCGATCAGATCAGGAAAATCATCAACCTCAAAAACGGCAACTTCCAACTCGACCTGAGTTACTTCAAACCCCTCGGGAGCACCCAGGGCATGCAAGTGATGCCGGACGGAACCGTGCGCCTGGCGCGGCACTTCTCGGACAAGATGGAAAAGCTCTTTGGTCCGCCTCGTGATCCACATACAGAAATAACCCAGCGCGATATGGATCTGGCGTACGCCATGCAGCACTGTTTCGAAGAGGTGTTTTTCCATCTGACGAACGAATTGCACAAACGCGTTCCCGATGAAAATCTTGCGATGGCCGGCGGTTGCGCGCTCAACAGCGTTGCGAATGGCAAACTATTTTCCCGGACACCATTTCGCCGCACATGGATTCAGCCCGCGGCCGGCGACGAAGGCCTGGCGATCGGCGCCGCGCTGCATACCTATCATTCGGTGCTGAAGCAACCGCGACGACAGCAGATGAATCATGCATACCTTGGTCCGGAGTTCTCTGACTCCGAGATCGAAAAAGCTCTTGAAAGCGCCGGTGTGAAGCGCCAGCGTCTTGAGCGAGGGTTATTGCTCGACGCAGTCACCGATCAAATGATGAAGGGCAATGTCGTCGGATGGTTCCAGGGCCACATGGAATGGGGGCCTCGCGCGCTTGGCAATCGCTCGATCGTCACGCATCCCGGCCTGCCCAACATGAAAGATGTATTGAACGCCCGCATCAAACATCGGGAGTGGTTTCGTCCTTTTGCCCCGGCAATTCTGGCCGAAGCGCAGCACGAATATTTCGAGCACGATCATCCCTCGCCCTACATGATGCACGTGTATAAGATTCGCCCGGAAAAAAGAGCGAGTTTGTGCGCAGTCAATCATGTCGACAATACGGGGAGACTGCAGACTGTGGCGAGAGAAGAGAATCCGCTCTACTACGATCTGATCAAGAAGTTTGGCGAGAAGTCGGGGATCCCGGTGATCCTGAATACGAGTTTCAACGAAAATGAGCCGATCGTATGCACTCCGCAGGAGGCCATCGATTGTTTCCAGCGAACAAAAATGGATGTGCTCGCCATCGGACCATTTTTCGCGAGCAAATCCGAAAGTTGATTGCGCATGAAGGAACGCGTCGTGGGCAAAGCCGCACCTTCCGCAGAGAACGCGGCCGTTAATTCCGCTCTCAACCTGCGGAGAGTCGGCGCCTGGCGGGGCATTCGAGCGCTGGCATGGGACGGCGACTTTCTCTACGGGAGTCGAGGGTATGAGATTGTTCGTTTGCGGGCGATTGCGCAAATCGATCAGAGCGCGGTGTGGGACCCGGTCGCTCGATTCAGCCCCGCCTGGTGGAGAAAGCTGACCTCGCGAACTACGCTCACTTCCCGACTGGTGCGCGATGGTTTCCACGCACTGGCGATTGTCGCGATGCCAAACACGCAGATTAACGAGCGGACCATGGTGGGAGCAGTTCCGGGAGCACTGGTCACACGAAGCCGGGACAGTGATGAGTTCTTGGTAACGCACCGGATCCGGCGCGGCACGCGCCCGCTGCACATCGCACGCGTTCCATCGGGTCAGATTTATTGGGGAGAATATTTTGACAACCGCGAGCGCGCCGAAGTTCACATCTACGCCTCGATCGATCACGGGGGTACCTGGCATATCGCCTACACCTTTGCAGCGGGATCCATTCGCCACGTTCACAACATCGTTTACGATCGGTGGGGCGATTGCCTATGGATATTGACCGGCGATGTTGGAGCTGAATGCAAGGTGCTTCGCGCGTCGTGCGATTTGCGATCGGTGGAGACGGTACTATCAGGCAACCAGCAAGCGCGAGCCGTCGCCGCGATTCCGTCAAGGGGCGGATTGTATTTTTCCACCGACACGCCCTCCGAGAAAAACCATATCTATCGGCTCGACCGCGCCGGCATTGTCGAGCGGATCGGCGACCTTGCCAGCTCTTCGATCTACGGCTGCCGTGTTGGCGAGGCGATGTTTTTTTCTACGATGGTCGAGCCGAGCAACGTAAACACTGGTCGAACAGTGGAAATCGCCGGGTCGCGGGACGGGACTAACTGGCAAGTGCTGGCCGATTGGACAAAAGATGGTTGGCCGATGCGCTACTTTCAGTACGGGAACGCCATGCTTCCCGACGGCGAGAATTCCACGCGGTACCTGGCAACGTCAACGATTGCGGTCGAGACTGACGATTTGGTCACCACCATTTGGGAAGTCGAGTCGGCATGAGTATCGCCACGCGCTGGCAGTACTATCGGCGAATCTTCAGTGTCTATCTCGGTACAGGACGCAGCCAGTTGACGTTCTGGCACGAGACTCCAGAGATCAACCCTCGCGCAGATGCCAGCCGGCTCGGCGAATATTACATGCGGTTTCGAGAGAAGGCGGATTACGCCGGTTACCACGACACTGCTGGCATTCCCATGCTTGACTATCGCGGAGCGATCGGCCTGCAATACAACCCAATCGCGATCGCGCAGTGGGGCCTTGCGAACTACAACTTTTTCTGCGAGTCGACCGACCCTGTCCGCTGGCAGAAGACTCTCAAGGCCGCCGATTGGCTGGTCGCCAGTCTCGAACCGAATTCTCACGGTCTGCCGGTCTGGAACCATCACTTCGATTGGGAATATCGCGACCTATTGAAAGCTCCGTGGTATTCGGGTCTGGCACAGGGCCAGGGCGTCTCACTTCTCCTGCGTGCCCATGCTCACTCGGGAGACGCGAAGTACCAGCGTGCGGCCGACGAGGCATTTGCCGCCTTGCGACGGCCAATCGCAGAGGGCGGCGTGCTGTTTGAAGACACCGAGAAAAATTTGTGGATCGAAGAATATCTCGTAGATCCTCCGACCCATATTTTGAATGGATTCATGTGGGCGTTATGGGGAGTCTTCGATTACCACCTGGCGACTGGCGATCCTGATGCGAAGGTCATTTTCGATCGCGGGGTTCGCACTCTTCTCCGAAATTTGCCGCGCTACGACACGGGATATTGGTCTCTGTATGAGCAGTCAGGCACGCGCCTGAAGATGTTGTCCAGCCCGTTCTACCACCAGCTGCATGTTGTGCAGTTGCGCGTGATGTCAAAGCTAACGGGCGACCAGAGTTTCACGGAAGTCGCAGAGCGGTGGGCCGACTACGCGAAACAGCCACTTAATCGGACGCGTGCGCTGATGGAGAAAAGCGTGTTCAAATTACTGCACTATTAATCCGAACTATTGATCTCGGACTACTGATCTCGAACCGATTGTGAAAACATCTTCCAGCGTGACATGAATCCTCTCTAACCAAAGAATTACCAATTAACATAACCGAATCCATCATGTTCAGGAAGTTTATGGCGGTGACGAGTATCGGAGTCGCACTTGGGCGGTTCTCCCACTGATCTTTTGAGGAGTAAATGGCCCGCGCCGGGGGCGATTCTAAACTGCCTGGAAGCCAGCTGCTAGGTGGCTGGGCGAAAGGCGGGCAAGACTTCTTTCTTGTATTTCTCGAGCGTATCTTCTTCGTCTCCGCACATCAGATAAATATTGAACTGAGTAACTCCTGCTTTCCGCAACCGATGCAATTTCTCGATGTGCGCCTTTGCCGGACCTAACAAGCAAAAGCGATCAATGACATCGTCAGTTACAAAGTCCGCATTACTGCTGCCCACTTCGCAATGGTGTAGATAATCGTATTGTCCCTTGGTTCGTATATACGAAGTCAGTGCCGGGGGCAGTTCTTCTGGCTTATATTTCGAAACCAGATCGACGACGTGGTTCGACACCAAAGCAGGGAACCAGCGCACATGCTCTCGCGCTGCCTTCACATCGTCAGAAACCCAGACCGGCGCAGCCGACATGATTTCGATCTTCGAGAAATCGCGCCCCGCAGCCTCGGCGCCCTTTTTCACAAAGCTCACGCACCACTCGATCAAATCCGGATCGGCGAATTGCAGGATCACTCCATCGCCGACGCGTCCGGCCATCTCCAGCACTTTGGGCCCATAACCCGCGACCCATGCGGGAGGAACTCCTCCCGAAGCCCACGTCAGGCGCGCCTTGCCACCCTCGTAGTCGATTTCTTTGCCGCCTGTAAGATTGCGAAACTCCTGGATCGACTCTTCGAGTTGCGCAACCGTGACCGGTTTTTTCCCCAGCACGCGCCGTGAGCTGTCGCCGCGACCGATGCCGAGTTGCATGCGTCCACCGGAAATCAGATTCATCGTCGCAAACAAACTCGAAAGGACCGTGATGTCGCGCACCGCTGGATTCGTCACGCAGGTTCCGAGACGCATCTTCTTCGTGTTCGCCGCCATCAGCGTGAGCAGTGGAAAGCACTCGAGCCACAGCACGTGCGAGTCGAACACCCAGCCGTATTCAAACCCGGACGCTTCCGCTTGTCGTGTGAGGGCGACGATGCGCTCGACAGTCATGTCGGGTTTAAGAGTGAAGCCGAACTGCATAGTGACTCCCATCCCGCGGAGAATGCTTCCCAATCCACCAGAATGTTGTCATCCCGAGCGCAGCGAGGGATCTGTTAGTTCGCCGGCAAGATGCAGATCCCTCGCTGCGCTCGGGATGACAATTCTATAAAAGGTTTTGGGAGTTTAGCATAAAATCTCTACTTCGCTGACGAAGGCGAACTAACGGGGGTGGCAAGTGATCATTCTGAGGCTGGCTGTTACGAGCGCTCTGATTTATGTCGGATTCGCATTGGCAGCCGAGGTGGCCCTTTTCTGTGTCGCGAAAATTGCTGGGGGCTATCTTGTCGGGGCGTCGAGATTCGGCTGGTTTGCATTTTTCGGTATTTTCTGGCTGGCTTCTTTCTGGATCGCGTACCGTATGTCACCTTTCTCACACTGAGTTTTCAATGAGGGCGGAATCATGGGCTTTAACACCATCATCGTTAACGGTCGCGTCGTGACCGCAACGGACACGTACGCGGGCGACGTCGCGATTAACGACGGCAAGATCTCAGCGACGGGCCAAAGGTTGCCGCGGGAAAACGCGGGGAAAATCATCGATGCCGCGGGCCGATATATTTTTCCCGGTGGAATCGACGTTCATACTCACCTCGACATGCCGTTCGGCGGCACGACCAGCGCCGATGATTTCGAAACAGGGACTCGTGCCGCAGCTTTCGGCGGCACTACGACGCTGATCGATTTCGCCATCCAGTACAAAGGGCAAACGCTGCGAACCGCTTTCGATACGTGGATGCAGAAGGCGTCGGGCAAGGCGGTCTGCGATTATTCGTTCCATTGCATCATTACTGAGTTGGCCGACGCGCAACTCGACGAGATGAACGCGCTCGTCCGCGAAGGGGTCACGAGCTTCAAGCTGTTCATGGCCTATCCCGGCGTTTTTATGCTCGATGACGCGAGCATTTTCAAGGCTTTTCGCGCGACGGCAAAAAATGGCGGACTGGTCTGCATGCATGCGGAAAATGGCGGCGCCATTGATGTGATCGTGCAGCAGGCGCTGGCGGAAGGGAAGAAAGCGCCGAAATACCATGCGTTGACGCGTCCGACGACGGCTGAAGCTGAAGCTGTCTCGCGTGCGATCGCGTTGGCCGAAATGGCGGGAGCGCCCGTCTACATCGTGCACCTGAGTTGTAACGAAGCACTTGAAAAAGTGCGCGAGGCGCGTGATCGCGGACTTCCCGTTTACGCCGAGACGTGTCCGCAGTATTTGTATCTGTCGCTCGAAAACTTCGACGCACCTGGGTTTGAGGGCGCGAAATATGTTTTCACGCCGCCTCTGCGCGAGAAGTGGCATCAGGACAAATTGTGGAACGGATTGAAGACGGATCACTTGCAGGTGGTATCGACCGACCACTGTCCATTCTGTTTCAAAGAACAAAAAGAACTGGGCCGAGACGATTTCACCAAGATTCCGAATGGCGGTCCGGGAATCGAACACCGCATGAGCCTCATTTATTCGGGTGGCGTTGGGAGCGGACGGTTTAGCGTCAATCGCTTTGTCGAATTGGTTTCCACCACGCCGGCGAAGCTGTTTGGCCTCTATCCGCGCAAGGGAACGATTGCCGTGGGCAGCGATGCGGACCTCGTGATTTTCGATCCCAACCGCAAACACACGATCAGCGCTGCGACTCACCACATGCGCGTCGACTATTCAATGTTCGAAGGAATCGAAGTGACGGGCATGCCTGACGTGGTGTTGTCGCACGGCAAAGTAGTGGTGGATGGAAACAAGTTTCTCGGACGGGCCGGCGCCGGGAATTTCCTGAAGCGCGCGCTCTATGCGCAGCCGTAGTAGTTCGGTGCTAGTTGTCCCGTCTTACAGGAGATGACGCAAAATGACGAGCCTGGCTGGCGCTCCTGCTGCAACAACCTTGAACGCCGCGGCTTCGAGGATTGGGTCGATCGACCTGATTCGCGGCGGCGTCATGATTCTGATGGCGATCGATCACGTCCGCGTTTTTTCAGGCATTCCCGCCGGCGGCCCCACGCCCTCGGTGTTTTTCACTCGCTGGATCACACATTTCTGCGCGCCTGCGTTCATTTTTCTTGCCGGGACGAGCATCTTCTTTTACGGACGAAAGCACTCCCACTCCGAGGTCTCAAGGTATCTGCTGATTCGCGGTGCGTGGCTGATCTTGCTTGAACTGACCGTTCTGCGAGTCGCCTGGACTTTCAATTTCGATTTCAGGCACTACGAAATGGCGGGCGTCATCTGGGTGATTGGTTGTTGCATGATCCTGATGGCGGGCTGGGTGAAATTGCCGCCGGCGATTGTCGGAGCCATCGGTCTCATCATCATCGCCGGGCACAACTTGATGGATCCGCACATGGAGAAGCTGCTCGACGGCCTCGACGAAAACCGGCTCTCGGGTCTCTGGAAAATATTTTACGTGGGCTTTTTCGCCGGACCAGTTCAGTTCGGTCACGACGGGCCCAACCTTATCGTGCTTTACTCGATCATCCCGTGGATCGGGGTGATGGCGGCCGGTTACGCGTTTGGCAAGATCCTGTTGTTGGATCCGCCGCGAAGAGCCCGACTCTGCCTCGTGATCGGACTTTCGGCGGTGGCACTGTTCCTCGTGCTGCGTGGATTTAACCTGTATGGCGATCCGCGACCCTGGCACGCCGCCGCTCAAGGGCAGAATGGCATGCCCCCGATGCCCGGTTAGCTCTCGTTCTTGAATACGACAAAGTATCCGGCGTCACTGTGTTTTCTGCTGATGACGCTCGGACCGACGATCGCGCTGATCCCGTTGCTCGAGGGTTTGCACGGTGCAATCGCCCGTCGAATCATCGTTTTCGGGCGCGTACCTTTCTTCTACTACGTGCTGCACATTCCGCTGATCCATGCACTCGCACTCATCGTTTCGAAGATCAGGCTGGGCTTCGTCAGCCCGTGGCTTTTTGCGAATCACCCCATGGGGAATCCACCACCGCCGCCGGGCTACGTCTGGAGCCTTCCGCTGCTCTATCTAGTCTGGGGAATCGTGATTGTGTTGCTCTACTTCGCGTGCCGATGGTTCGCCGACATCAAAGCCACGCGGGATGATTGGTGGCTGAAGTATCTATAGATATCAGGAAAGCCGAGTTAGTGTTTGTCGCCCTGCTCGGTGAAGAACTTGCCCGTGGTTCCCGCCGAAAAATAGCGCGACGTGATTGTCTTTTTGCGCGTGAAGAATTCGATCGCGTCCCATCCATGCACGTGCAGATCGCCAAAGAATGAATCCTTCCAGCCGGAGAACGGGAAATACGCCGGCGAGGCGGCTACGCCAATGTTTACTCCCACCATACCGACTTCAACACGCCGACTGTACTCCCGCACGGCGGCGCCGTTCTCGGTGAAGATGGAAGTGCCATTGCCGCGCGGATCGCTATTCACGAGCGCGATGGCTTCGTCGAGCGAGTCGACGTGCATGACGGACAGGACCGGCCCGAAAATTTCTTCGCGAGCCACGTGCATCTCGGCGGTCACGTTATCGAGAATCGTTGGGCCAACGAAATTGCCGCCCTCGGGAACGCCCGAGGGACGCCGCCCGTCGACTAACAAACTCGCGCCTTCTTTCACTCCGATCTCAATTGAATCGTGGATGCGTTCGCACGAAGCGTGCGAAATCACAGGACCGAGGCTCACCTTGGCATCAGTACCGTTGCCGGCGATCATCTTTTCTGCGCCCGCTTTCAGCGAGTCCATGATCGAGGCTCGCGCGGAACCAACTGTCACCAGCACCGATCCCGCCATGCAACGCTGGCCGGCATTGCCGAAGGCGCTGCCGAGGACATTCGCTACCGTCTTGTCGACGACCGCATCGGGCATCACGATCATGTAATTCTTGGCTCCGCCCAGAGCCTGGACGCGCTTCCC
The DNA here is from genome assembly GCA_035308395.1 of Terriglobales bacterium. Classification (GTDB taxonomy): domain Bacteria; phylum Acidobacteriota; class Terriglobia; order Terriglobales; family Acidobacteriaceae; genus Acidiflorens. The sequence goes on along the minus strand of DATGGT010000106.1, from coordinate 51,313 downwards.
CTTTTCCGCGGCGCGCCGGTAAATATATTTGGCGGTGTTCACCGACCCTACAAAAGAAACCGCGCTGATCTTCGGACTGTCGAGAATCGCATTCACGGCGTCATGCGCGCCATTGACAAGATTCACCACGCCGGGCGGCAGCCCAATCTCTTCGAAAATATGAAGGATCAATTCAGAGGTGAGCGGAACCTGCTCCGACGGCTTGAGAATAAAAGTGTTCCCGCAAACGATGGCGAACGGCAGAAACCACATGGGCACCATGGCCGGGAAATTAAAAGGAGTGATAGCGGCGCAAACCCCCACTGGTTGACGGATCGTCTCAGAATTAATTCCACGCGCCACGCCCTCGAGAATCCGGCCCTGCATGGTCATCGGCGCCGCGCAAGCCACTTCCAGCACTTCGATCGACCGAGTGATTTCGGCGCGGGCGTCCGACAGTACCTTGCCGCCTTCGCGGGTGACGGATGCCGCCAGTTCGTCGATGCGCTGGCGAAATTTTTCGCGCAGGGCGTAGATGAATTCGGTACGTTCTCCAACCGAGCGGGATCGCCAGTCTGGCAAGGCGGCGCTGGCCGCGGCAGCCGCGGCTTCTACATCGGCTGCAATCGACAAGGGAGCCCGCGCCAAAACCTCGCCATTCGCCGGATTGGTCACATCGACAAATCCCGATGTCCGGGCGGACACCCACTGGCCACCAATGTAATTCGAGAGAACACGCGCCGAAGTCTTGCCCGCGATCGTGGTCTTATCGTCGGATGTCGATGCCAATGTAGTTGTCATATTTACCCTTTCAACTTTGCCCTTTCAGCTTTACCCTTCAACCGTGCCCAGTCTTCAGTTGCTTGTTTTTATCATGTTTCGAGGTGCAACAACAGCGCTCGGCGAGGGCTGCGGTTCGCCGGCCGTGGTAATGTGAATTTGCGCTGGCGGTTGGATCGCCATGCAATATTTCCACGCCAGGTTCGCGCCATGTCCCGGTCTCCAAACCCAGTCGCGTCGCAGCCAGTGGCGACGCTGCTTGCGTTGGCGACGGAGTCGCTCAGGGCGGGGCGCCCCGCCGATGCAATCGGACCGCTCACTGAAGCGGCGCTGCTGGAGCCGTCCAACTCCATTATCCAACATGATCTCGGCCTTGCGTGCCTCGAGGTTGGCCGCTTCCCCGATGCCGTCGTGGCGTTGGAACGTGCGGTCGCGAGCGACCCGAGTTATGCGGACGCTTATTTCCGTTTGGGAATCGCTCTGGAAAAGCTCGGCAACATCGGAGGGGCGATCGTTGCGTATGACCGCGCCACTGAACTGACACCATCGTTGACCGAGGCGTGGTTCCGCGCCGGCGCGCTGGTCTACACGCTGGGCCACCTCGAAGAGGCAATCGGCTGCTTCCGTCGCGCGGCGGCCACCGGCGGTAAGACCAGCTTCGGCCGCTTGGGCAAGGCGCGCGCGCTGCTGACCGAGGAACGCAATCGGGAAGCCGAACTGGTGCTGCGAAAAACGCTCGTGGCCGAGCCGGAAAACGCGCTCGCGCACGATCTGTTCGGCAATTTGCTCTCTGAGTTCGGCCGCTTCGACGAGGCCCGCGAATGCTTCCAACGGGCGATCGCGATTGCGCCTCTATTGGCAGGTAGCTACTACGATCTGGCCCGATGTCGTCGGGTCACAAGCGAGGACGACGGGCTGTTGCAACGGATGCAATCCGCCCTCGACACGCCGGGGCTGGAAATGGCGCAACGTCTCCGGCTTCACCTGGCGATCGGAAAGGCGGCCGACGATCTCGGCGACTATGCTCTCGCCATGAAACATTTCGACGCAGCTGACGATGTACGCCGGAGCTTCGGGTCGTTCGACTCGGCCGCGTTCTCTACCGAGATCGACCGCCTGATTGCCCGCTGCACGCCGGAACTGATGGCGCAGACGCCGGAACTTGGCAGCGGCGATGCAACGCCGGTGTTGATCATTGGCATGCCGCGGTCCGGGACAACTCTAGTGGAGCAGATCGTCTCCATGCATCCCGACGTTGGGGCTTGCGGCGAGTTGAATTTCTGGAACGAGCGTGGCGCGGCGTGGCACCGCTCAGGCGGGGCCGGGAATCAGACACCGTTTCTCGCCGAAGCGGCGGCAGATTATCTCGCTGTGTTGCGCACGATGGCTCCGAAGAAAGCGCGAGTCACCGACAAGATGCCGTTCAACTTCCTCTGGGCCGGGCTTATCCACCTGGCATTTCCGCGGTCCGTCATTATTCACTGCCGCCGCGCTGCCGTCGACACGGCGGTTTCGATCCATCAAACTCATTTCAATCCGAGCCTGCCGTTCCCAACCGGAGGCGTCGAATTGGTCGAGTATTTCCGTTGCTACGAGCGGCTTGTTAACCACTGGCGGAGCGTCCTCCCCGCGGACCGCTTCCTCGAAGTCGATTACGAAGTTCTCACCAGCGACCCCGAGCCCGTCATCCGCAAGATCATCGCGGCCTGTGGGCTGGCCTGGCATGCCGCGTGTTTGCGGCCTGAATCGAATACGCGTGCGGTGAAGACTCCGAGCAAGTGGCAAACCCGGCAACCGATCTATCGAACATCGGTCGCGCGCTGGCGACGTTACGAACCCTGGCTGGGGCCGTTGCGCGCGCTCGTTGACGTCAACTCGTAGACGAATCCTCCTCCAACATTACAAAACTGTAATCTTGCCGTCATCTTGGCGTTTGGCTCCGCCACTAGACTGGCGGTCCTTGAGTTTCAGCAAAAACTTTGTTCAGCAAGAACTCGGGGAGGAGACCGTACATGTCGCGAAAATCTCGAAATAACTCTCGCAACAAATCTCGGATGAAGCGTCTGCGTCCGCTCGCTGGGTTAGTGGCAGCAGGGCTCAGTTTGCCCGCGCTCGCCGCCGGCCAGTCCAAGGAGTACCCGAAATACCAAGTTGGTCCGCAAAAGAACGGCTCGTGGGTTGTCAGCGATGGACAGGTCATTACCCCGGCCGGTACCCAAGTCGACCTCGGAATCCGCGTTCGCGCGAAAGCCATTGCACTGAACCCCACTGCCAAGAGTCACACTGCGGCTGTGCTCACTTTGGGCGCGACGCAGGCGGTTGAGATTTTCGACACCAACACCGGAGCTGTGCTGCAGAACTACGCAACATTCGGACAGGATTCGAGCGGCAGCTATAGCGGTATTACTTATTCTGCGGATGGAAAGTACCTGGTGTTCAGCCAGGACAGCAGCAACGTCACGATTGCCAAGGTCAACGCAGTTGGCCTGCTGGAAGATTACGCTCAGGTCAGCGTGCCACCGAACAATTCCTTCATCGCCTGTTTCCCGAACAGCCCGAACGGCCCCTACGCTCGACCGTGCGCGACATTCTATACAACCTATACTTCCTATCCCGGCGGCATCGCGCTTTCAAAAGATGGCAAGAGTGCCTATGCTTTGCTGAACAACAACGATACTGTTACGCAGATCGACCTGACCGCGACTCCGCCGGTGCAGGGCACGCAGATCCGCGTCGGGAACGCGCCGCATAGCATCCTGATCGGCAGCAACGGCACGACTGCCTACATCAGCAATGAAGGTGGCCGCGCCGCTACAGAGGCGGACTTCCAGATCTACTCCGCCGGCACCGAAATTGTCGCCGACCCGGTGGTTGGAGCCGCAATCACAGGTACCGTTTCTGTGGTTGATCTGCCGACGATGACGGTCCTGGCAAATATAGCGACCGGTCTGCACCCGACTGGGATGGCGTTCGACGGCGGGAACCTGCTGGTCGCCAATACCTATAGCGACACCATCTCTGTCATCAACACGGCCACCAACAAAGTGACGCGAACAATCAATCTTGGGTTGCCGATCGGAGTGCCTGGTGCAGGCGAGCCGGTCTATGGTGCAGCGCCGAACTCGATTGCCGTCGATAGCAAGAATAACGTTGCCTACGTTGCGCTTTACAATGCCAACGCGGTCGCAGTGGTCGACCTCACCGTCGGCGCGACGAATCCGGTCCTGGGCATGATCCCTGTGGCTTATGCACCAAGCTCGGTTGTTCTGGATAAAAACAACAACACACTGCTCGTTGCGAACGATAAGGGCATCGGCGCACGCCTTTCGTATGAGTGCGACCACGGCGTTTGCGACTACAACACCCACCAGGACAACGGCACTGTCAGCATCATCCCAGTACCGGGGAGCGCGGCACTGGCAGGGATGACGCAGCAGGTTTACGTGAACAACCACTGGGATCTGACGCAGAATATTCTCTCCGCGAGCGGTGGTTCCTCGAAGACCAAGCCGGTTGCGCTCCCGAAGAAGATCGGCGATCCTTCGTTGATCAAGCACGTGTTCCTGATCATCCGTGAAAACCGCACCTATGATCAGGTCCTGGGCGATGTGGCTGCCGGAAACGGCGACCCGACGCTGGCGGTGTTCGGCGGGCAGGATACTCCGAACGCTCACCTGCTCGTGCAACGATTCCCACTGTTCGACAATTTCTACGATCCGAGCCGCCAGTCGGCAGACGGTCACCAGTGGATCACCGAAGGCATGGCGCCCTACTCTGACGACATCCAGTCGCCGGACTGGGTGCGTAGCTATCCGGGCGGGAACGCCGGTGACGCGCTTGCCTATCAAAACAAGGGCTTCCTGTTTTCGGAAGCCGCAGCCGCCGGTCTGCCGGTGAAGATCTACGGCGAGTATGTTGAGACCGATTATTTCCTACAGCCGAACGGGTCAACCGATGAGCCGAGTTGGACTGATTTTTACAACGACGCTCTGAGCTTCGAGGCCGGGGAAGAGCCGACGCTGTTCTACCAGAATACGGTCCAGGCATATGCTTCTGTCCCGGCCGTGGCCAATCACCTGATCAAGAACTTCCCGCAGTTCGATCTGGGAATTCCTGATCAGTTCCGCGTCGATCTGTGGCTCCAGGACTTCAACAAAGACGTGGCAGCGGGAACGGTTCCAACGTTGAGCATCCTGTGGGTCATGGACGATCACACCGGTGGTCCTCCAACCCCAGACGCTGAACAGGCCGATAACGACCTGGCGGTTGGGCGCATCATCGACTACATCAGCAACAGCAATGTGTGGTCTACCTCAGCGATCTTCATTGAAGAAGACGACGCGCAGAACGGCGTCGACCACGTCGACGGTCATCGCAGCCCGGGCTATATTGTCAGCCCGTACGTTGTGCAGAACGGACCGACGGACCACACCTACTATTCGCAAGTCAACATGACTCGGACCATGGAGCAAATCCTCGGTCTGACGCCGATGAACCAGTACGATCTGGTGGCCTCGCCCATGGGAACGGCTTTCGTTAAGGGCACACCGCCTGCGGACAACTTCAAACCATGGACGCACGTTCCGAATCTCGTCCCGCTCGACCAGGGCGTGGGAGGGAACGACGCCAGCACGCATGACAGTCCGAAGGCAAAGGCTCTGAGGAAAGCGTGGCTCCAGAAGAAGGCGGACATTTTCGCCGGCAAACTGAACAAGCCCGACTCCGAAGACCCGGACACCGTCAACCACCTGAACTGGTATCAGTCCACCGGTTTTACTCGTCCCTATCCTGGCGAGAAAGAGGTTCGTCAACCGAGCGAATTCAACAAGCCGGCTCCGAAAGGCGACGACGGGGACGACGACTAAAGCAGGTCCTGATCAGAATGGCCCTCTCCCCGATCGCGGGGGAGAGGGCTTTTTCATGTGCGACGAGCGTGTTCGAGTGAAGTGATGCGAAGCACAAAGGTATGATGGGCCGAGTGATGGCTGGCGAAGATTCACCCGAGTTGCTGCAGGAAGCGTTGGCTCGCTTGCAGCGTAATCACGAGCGCGACTCGCCGGGACTGGTGGGCGAGGCGTTCGGATTGATCTGGGCCGCGCGGCGAGGCTTGAGTGAAGAAGAACTCCTGCGCTTGCTCAAACCGGCGGACGGGCCACAACCGCCGCTGGGCACCTCGTCATTTACTACATGGTCACCGCTGCGCGCCGCGTTGGGGGACTGGCTGGTAGAGGTAGACCGCGGCGGCATTCTAAACTTCGCGAACGACTCTCTGCGCGCGGCCTTCGAGACTGCCTTTATCCCAGATGAAGATGGGAGGGATGAGTTGCGGTTGCGACTGGCCGATGATTTCGAGCGGCAGCCCATCTCCGCCCGGAGTTGCGACGAACTGCCGTGGCTGCTGCTTCAGACGGAATCCTACCAACGTCTACGCCACTGTCTGTTGGATATCGATCGTTTCCTCGAAATCAAGAACCGCGACGCGGAGGAACTGAAGCTCTATTGGGTGGATCTCGGCGAGGAAACGACGATGGGCCGGCTTTACCTTGCGTCGTTCGAGCAGTGGTCCGAGCAGTGGTCAACGCTCGAAGGTCGCGATGAAAGCCGAATCGCATACGCGGCGAATGAGCTGGGCCTCTTTCTCCAAGATTCAGGTCTTTATGCGGAAGCGGAACCGTTGCTCCGAAGTGCGCTCGATCTCGATACGAAGAATCTTGGCGCGGATCATCCGTTCATTGCCGGCCGCCTCAGCAAACTGGCGAGCCTGCTCGAAAGCATGAACCGCGACGACGAGGACGAGGGCGAAGTCGAGGGAATGTATCGCCGGGCGCTGGTCATTACCGAGCAGCATTTCGGGCCAGAAGATCACAATGTCGCTCTTCGCCTGTCGAACCTGTCGGCGTTTCTGCTAAAGACCAACCGGATAGACGAGGCCGAGAAGTTGATTCGGCGCGGGTTGGCAATCGCGGAGAAGAGTCTCGGACCCGACCACCCGAATGTCGCCATCCGCCTCAGCAATCTCGCGGGAATATTGCAGCGCACGAACCGGCCGGCGCAGGCCGAACCGTTGCTCCGCCGGTCGCTGGCGATTTCGGAGAGTAACTTCGGTCCCGACCATCCAAGTGTTGCCGCCAACCTGAGCAGTCTTGCTTTCGTGCTTAGCGATACGAACCAGAAGGCTGAGGTCGAGCCGATGTTGCGCCGCATGCTCGCGATTGACGAGAAAAATTACGGACGGGAGCACATCGCAGTTGCGCGGGATCTCAACAATCTCGCAAGCTTTTTGGAATCCACCGATCGATGGGACGAGGCCGAACCGTTGTATCGTCGCGCGCTGGCTATCTTTGAGAAGAACTTTGACAAGAATCTGGGCGGAAATCTTGCGGACGTCGGAACCAGCCTCAACAATCTGGCGCAAGTTTTGAAGAAAATGAACCGGCTGGACGAGGCCAAGCCGATCTTGCTACGAGCGGTGCAAATCTTCCTCGGACTGACGCGCGCCACGCAGCAACTGGATCCGCGATTACAAATAACGATCAACAATTATGGCCGGTTGCTCGAAGCGAAGGGGCGCAGCCTGGAGCAAATCGATAATGCGTTGCACGAAATTGCGCCAGACCTGTATCGGCGAATGACTACGTAGTCATTAATCCAGCAAAGTTAGTCATCAATCCGGCAGAGTTAATCAGCCTATCGTGACAGTCCTTCTCGCAGCACACCTTCTCGCAGCACTCCGTCGCTGGACACCGGCATCCGCAGCGTAACCCGCGTGCCGCGCCCCAGCTGGCTGGCGATCTCCGCCTTCCCACCGTGAAGAACCATGATGCTCTGAACGATCGCGAGGCCCAGGCCGGTGCCTCCCGATGCCTGGAAACGAGACTGATCAACTCGGAAAAAGCGGTCGAACACGCGTGGCAGCGCTTCGGTTGGAATGCCAGAGCCGGTATCGCTGACTTCAATGCGAATCGTCGCAGCCTCCGCATTGGTCGCCAAGACGACCGCTCCGCCGGGTGGTGTGTGTGCCACGGCGTTTGAGACCAGGTTGCCCACCGCCCGCTGCACCAGAGTGCGGTCTAGTTCAGCGATGACCGGTTCAGTGGCGACGGGAGCGCTGAGCGAGATGCCGCGGTCGGCGGCCGAAGCTTCGTAGTATTCGCACACCCCGCCCAGCAATTCCACGACGTCGACGCGCTGTCGATTCAAATGCGTCAAGGGGTTCTCCGCGCGGGCCAGGAACAAGAGGTCGCCGATGAGATCCGACAGGCGAACGCCTTCTTCGAGGCATGACTCCAGCACCTCGCGGTATTCATCGACGGATCGCGCGCGGGCCAAGGCCACTTCGGCTTCGCCGCGGATGTTATTCACCGGCGTACGCAGGTCGTGCGCAATGTCGGCGGAAAACCGCGAAATCCGTTCGAAAGACTCTTCGAGGCGGTCGAGCATTTTGTTGAAGGTCCCGGCCAGGGAAGCCAACTCGAAGGGATATCCTTCAGCGGCGATGCGCTCCTGGAGGTTCGTCGAACTGATACGGCTGGCGGTCGCCGCCATTTCTTCCACCGGGCGAATACCGCGAAGCGCAATCTGGTATCCGATCAGTGGAAAAACGGCAAAGGCCCCGAGGAGAATGACCCAGAACCAACGGCGAAAACGTGTCAGCAATTCCTGCTCTTGCGAGACGTCAATCCCAATCTGAATGGTGTCGCTATGAGTCGGGGGAGAGCCGACCGGGACCGTCGCGCTGGTCACGCGAAACGGTTGCCCATGCCTGCCTATCATCGGTGTCGTATTGTCCATCGTAGTGTTCGGTCGGCTCTGGATCTGGTTGACGAACTGCGTCATATCCAGTTGTTCCGCCATGCCCGGAGTGGTCAGCAGTGGCGTGTTTCGTTCATCGAGCAATCGAATATAGAACTGTTCGTATCGCCGGGCGGCCGATTCCAGCTCGATCTCTTCGCGCAACGCGTCCCAATCATTGGGGCGCTCCCGCAGCATGGTAGTCAGGACATGCAGTTTGTCGGCGAGGAATAAATCCGTGCTTTTCTCGAGTTCAGAGAGCAGCACCAAGTAGAGACTAGCGGTGGCGAAGAACACCAATAGCAAGCCGGCAAGTGCGTAGCCAGCAGTTAGCCGGAAGGCCAAAGTTTTCCCGAGCCTGTGGAAAGACATCGACGCTATTGGCTGCATTCCAGGACATAGCCTGCGCCCCGAACCGTGTGGATCAGTTTGGGCGAGAAATGATCGTCCACTTTACTGCGCAATCTTCGGACATTGACGTCCACAACGTTGGTGTCGGAATCGAAGTTCATGTCCCAGACGGCTTCGGCGATTAGAGTGCGTGAAAGCACCTCGCCGGCACGCCGCGCCAGCAACGACAAGAGGAGAAACTCCTTGGAGGTTAACTCCAGACGGTGGCCGGCGCGCGTGGCGCGCTGGCGCAAAAGATCGATCTCCAAGTCGCCCATGTGGAGCGTTTCCTGCGGACGGGCCGGCGTCCGGCGCAGCAGCGATCGCACCCTCGCCAGCAATTCCGAGAAGGCGAACGGCTTCACCATATAGTCGTCGGCACCCAGTTCGAATCCCCGGACCCGCTCGTGTACCGCGTCGCGGGCGGTGAGGATGATGACGGCCGCTCTCCGGCCCGTCTGGCGCAGACGTGTGAGAACCTGCCAACCGTCGAGGCTGGGAAGCATTACATCCAGAACGACGAGATCGAACTCCACTTCCTGGGCCAAGTGGAGTCCCTCCAATCCGTTGCCGGTTACGTCGACGACAAACCCCGCTTCGCCAAATCCCTTCTTGAGGAACTTCGCGGTTTTCGCTTCATCTTCAATGATCAGAATTCTCATACTCGCCTCCGTTTTACCTTGTTAGCGGGTACCCACACCCTTGACGAAGCAGCAGAGACTTGGACCGGGAAAAGATGACAATAATGTCATGTTGTTAAAGAGAGGTTATGCAAGCATGAACGCTCTGTGAAAAATGCAGACTTGACTCGTAGGTTGTTCGCCCTACTACCCGGTGCAGCAGACCGTCGGCGCCATGTGCCCGTCCCGATCGCGAACCGCTTAGAAAGCGAGCCTTAATGAGAGCTGAATCTCGCGCGGAGTGCCCGTCCCCACCGGGCTTTGGGGGGTGTTTGTGTTCACTCCAGTGATAATGCTGCCGAACCCTGAACCGTTCACAACCGCCTGCGGCAGGCCGTATTGTGGATGGTTAAAGATGTTGAAGAACTCCGCACGAAACTCAAGCCTTGCCCGCTCGGTCAATAGAAAATGTTTGGCCACGCCCATATCCATCTGCCACGCGCCCGGACCTCGTAACAGGTTTCGCGGAGCATCACCGAATGTGCCGGGAGCGGGCGCGACAAATGCCGCAGTGTTGAACCATTCCGCGATATTCGCGCCGCCGGGGGCGTCGAGCGAAACTCCGGGGACGAGATCGGGACGCTGATCGGTCGTATTCCCGTCGGGCACAACCGATGACGAGCGATTAATCGTAACGTTCACGGGAAATCCCGTGCGTGCGACCAGAGCGGAAGTCAGATCCCACGAACCGACGATTTGACCCAAAATTCCCGGTTGGTTCAGGTAGGTTTTGCCAGGGCCAAAAGGAAGCTGATAGATGGCGTTGGCATTGAACACATGACGGGCGTCCCAGATGCCGGATGCGCGTTCACAGGCAGGGCAAGCGACATTTTGCGCGACCAGCGAGTCGCCGTCGCCGCTGCCGTTGGAGCCGTCGTCAATTTCATGCGACCACATGTAGTTGGCCGACAACAGGAATCCACGAGAGAAAGACCGTTTCACGGCCACCGATAGCCCGTTATAGCTGCTGATGTCTTTGTTGCCTCGCCAACTCACCTGGCCAAAAGCAGGGTACGGGCGAGTTCCGGTGAGCGGATTCACGACATTGACTTCGGAAAGTGTCAGCAGATTGATACCGGTGCTCCCGACGTAAGAAATCGTTCCCACAAAATCCGCGGGCAAGGCCTGCTGTACGGAAAGACCCCACTGCTCCACATACATGTCCTTGCGTCGCCGGTCGTCGTCACGCGGCGAGATAATTCCGGGCGTATTGACCAGGAACGGATCAATCGGATAGCTGAGGTTCGGAATCGTCTTGTTGGACAACGAGTAGGCGAAGACCTCGTTGCTGATGGGAAGATTCTGGTCGTCTAACTGGCCATCCTCGTGATAGATACCGAATCCCGCGCGAACCACTGTGCGCCCGTCGGGTCGCGGTGCCCAGGCGAAAGCGATGCGTGGATCAAGATCCCCATAATTGGGCTGGCCGAAGCTGGCGCCCACTCCACAAAAACCTTGCGGGCCGCAGGTGGCGAAATCGAACGGGTTGGCGCGTCCCTGCACTTCATGAAAAATGTTGAAGAAACTGTAGCGTAGCCCCAGATTCAGGGTAAAGTTCGGCCGCAACTTAAACTCATCCTGGATGTAACCGTAATACGTCGTCTTGCGCAGACCATTGATCGGCAGAGCGCCGTTCAAAGCGGCCGTGCTCACCTGGTTCGCGGCAAATGCCTGGGTGGCACTCAGCGTTGCCGTTTGGGCGAATGTAACCGTTCCGCTTTCGGAATTTCCCTGGTTCAGCTGGATACGCCTGATCTCGACTCCGGCTTTCAAGGTGTGCCGACCCTTGATCCAAGTCAGGTTGTCGATTTCTGAGAACGAGTTCCCGACGCCGATGCTGACCTTGTTGTTATTCAGGCTGCTCAGGCCGGAGATTGCGAAGGCGTAGGGTACACCGGTTTGATTAATGTCGAAGGTGTTGGCGGTGCCGCGATTAAACCCGAACTTAAATTCGTTCACCAGGGTGGGAGAAAAAACGTGCAGCAGTTCGATCGCGCCGTTCACTGGAGTCGAGGTGAGCTGTTGCTGGTCGGAAAGACTGCCGTTCGGTTGAGTGTTGACGGCTCGATCGAAATTGAAGCGAAGGAACGCCGTGGTCTGCTCGGAAAAATGCTGGTCGAGGCGCAGCATGGCGGAATTCTCGAAAACTTTCTGTCTGGCGTCGGTTGTAAATTGGTCGATGTCGGCATTACTGGTCGGGGCTTGCCCTTCCGGATAGGCATTGACGATCGGAATCAGCGCCGGAGATTGGGCCGTCACCTCGGCGCGCAGTGAGTCGCTGGGGACGAAGCCAAGCAGCGGGAAGCCCCAGTACTGCCGGTATCCTTCATAGGCGAGGAAGAAGAAAGTCTTGTCGCGGACGATCGGGCCGCCGATGGATCCTCCAAACTGGTTCAAGTGGAGAGGTTGCTGCGGGGCCACTGGAACGGGTTGCAGGGCGTCAAAGGCGTTATTGCGAAAATATTCAAAAGCGTCCCCGTGCCATCGATTCGTACCGGTCGGCGAGATCAGGGCAAACTGCGGACCGCCGGTTGCTCCCGCCTCTGCCGTTGATAGCATCGCGTCGACGCGAAACTCCTGAATCGTGTCGAGCGGCATGGCGAGGCGGACATACGCAGGTTGCGGATTATTAACGATGTTTGTGGCGTCGACTCCGTCATAAGTGAAATTATCGTCGTCGCGTCCGCGGCCAGCGTACCGGACAGCACGTTGGCTGCTGCCTCCGGTATCGACAGCGGATGGTGCGAGAGCTGTGAGGTTGGCCCAATTGCGGCCGTTGAGGGGAAGTTTGTCGGCCTGCACCTGCTCAACACGCGCACCGAGGACGTCGGAAGTCATGTCGATCTGCTCCGAACTCGCCGACACTTCAATACGCTCTTGCCCTCCGGATATGTTAAGCGTGGCGTTCAGGGTGCGGGTCAAACCGACGGTTTGCACCACGTTGACGAAGCTCAGGGTCTTGAAGCCGGGATGCTCAAACGTGATCGTGTAAACGCCGGCCGGCAGTTCGGGAATGTCATAGCTTCCGGAGGTAGACGTAGTGGTCTCGCGCCGCAGTCCAGTGTTGTTGTGCGCTGCGACAACATGCGTTTGCGCCAAGGCGCGCCCGGAGGGATCCGCAACCGTGCCGATAAGACCGGCGCGGTCGACCTGCGCGGAAGTCACGGTCGCAAGAGCGAGGACGATGCAATTCACGTACAAGAATCCGGCAGTTCGCGGGATCCGAGTGCGGATAGTGGAAAGGAGTTGCGTGAAGACGACGTGGGACAGCAAGGTAGGGGAGAGTTCACTTGGCATGGCTACGATTCCCTCGCTTGGTCAATCATGATGACGGATGACAATAATGTAATGTTGTTAACTTTTGGTTATCCGCAAATGAATGCTTCGTGAAAAGCAGAATCTGATTCAGCCTCCTAATTAAAGCCTAGCAGTCCGGGAGCTATGGGGTCACGCTCCTTGATTTGGGAACTGACATGTCAACTGAGTGTTGGACGCGAGGCTGCATGGTAAAATTACCGTTGGCCTGAAATGGCGCGACGTCGGCAAGCGTCTGTTGCTGCAAGTGCTTGGAAACACTATGTAGGCGCGTAGCTCAGTTGGTTAGAGCGCTACCTTGACACGGTAGAGGTCAGGAGTTCGAGTCTCCTCGTGCCTACCATATCTTTAAGGCTTGGCCTGGCGGCCCGCCTCTTGCTGCATTTCCTGCATCACCTTGCCACACAGCTTTTCCGCAAAAATCCGAAATGCGGGAATCTCAAACAGGCGCGATCCGAGCTCCGGACGGATTGGGCCTGTTTTTCTTGTGCCGGCTAGCGGCTTGAGGCCGGAGTCTTTAATTCGGTCGACAGCTCGATCTTGCTGGATACTGGAGAGAAGACGGGATCGTCATTGGCCCAGGGTACGCGGCACGGTTTACTGTGTTCATACAAATCAAGATTCTTACTCAGCAACCGCGCAAGATCGGATTTTCGCGAATGTTCCAACTCCGCGATGATGGCTTGTTGATATCCGGCCGCCTCTTTGAATCGCCCAACCGAAGCGAGGGCCATGGCCAGAGTGACGCCCTCTTCGAAACCGTCGCCCTGCTGATTTTGAACAAGCTGTTCAACAATGCGAAGGGCGCGCGCTTCGTCACGCACTGATGGATCGGGCGCCGCTGCAAGCAGCCGGGCGAGCGCGTTCGCGATGTCGGGATCGCCAGGGATCGCCGCGGATGCTCCTTCTAGAATCGAGCGGCCGCGCGCGTAGTCGCCGGCACGGATAGCGGCCATTGCCTGCATCAGGCGGGCAAATCCATTTTGTGGTTCGAGACCGGCGACAATTTGGTATTCCCGGCCCGCCTCCTCGTTCTTCTCTGCGCGCAAAAGTAGATTCGCAAGTTGAAAGTGCGGGTCGACGAGACCAGGATCTAATCGGATGGCTTCCCTAAAATGAGCGATCGCATTCTCTTCCTTCCCCATCTCGATCGATACGATTCCCATACTGTAGTGGACGGCCGCATTCTTTGGGTCCAATTGCAAAGCATGCTCGTACTCCTGCAACGCCTCGCCGTTCTTTCCCGATTTCGCCAGCGCGACTCCGAGATAGCGATAAGCGATCACATCGGATGGGTCGAGACTAATCATTTGACGATAGTCCGCAACCGCGTCCGCAAAACGCTTCTCGCGCATGGCCTTGCCACCACGTTCGAGTAAGGCAACCTTCCCTTGTTTCAGGGTATTGATCTCGTCCAAGAGAGGATCGTCAATTGTTGGGTCGATGTCTCCCCGGGCCTGGAGTTGCTCCTGCATTTTCGGCACATTTCCCAAGGCTCGATACGTCATCGCAAGTTGATAGTGAATGCTCGACGCTTGCGGCTCGCGTTTCAGGGCCTCTTCGAAATACTTGAGGGCGTTTGCGTATTGGTGTTCGGCTAACGCGACTTTGCCAAGCCCAGCCAGAGCTGCTGCCGACGGATTCCGTTCGGTCGTCGATTTAGCGAAAGTGGATTTGGAGAACCAAGACTTGGCGGAAGCCAAATGATTCGCGGCAAACTCCAGATTTCCAAGACGCAACATTATGTAACGATCATTCGGTCGTAGAGCCTGCGCCTTCTGATAACTACGCTGCGCCGCTTCTAAGTCGCCAGTTATTTGTTGTAGATAGCCAGAGTAATAGTGCCAACGAAATGTTTGAGGTCCCAACTTAGCAGCGTTCTTATAAGCTGCTAAAGCGGCACCGTCAAATCCGTAAGCCTGGTAGATCCGTCCCAGGTCGCCAAAGGCCTGCGATCTTTGCGCGGCGGAAGAATTGGGTTGAGCCAACGTGGCAGCAAGCGCGGCTTGCGCGGTTCGAATGTGTTCCTGAACGGGAGGATCGACGCCTGACAGGTCGGGTGGGGGGACTTCGCCGAGTTCAACCTTATTATTACTATTCGCAGCAGGTTGGGATGACGCCGGCTGCGAACCCGGAGTCTGCGAACCGGCAGCATGGTCGTGCACGGTTACAGCAAGAAGTATTAGCGGTAACCAGCGCGAGGCAGTTTTCATACTAAGATTTGTTACTGCCGCTACCTTCGCGGAGAGTGGTGTATTTCCCGAGCGGCAGGCCGGTCCATTCCTCAACGTGGCCGCCAACCCAGTGCGCCTGGACCTTGGTTATTTCCGGAGAGTCGCCCAATCCAAACAATACCCGGGGATCACTCGAGGAGCAATAGCTGCCATCGGCGTGCACTCGTCGCCAGAGAGTAGGCGCGTTGCGTCGAAACACAGCTACGCGAGTCCCGAGCATGTCGCGATGGTACTTGTCGCCAACCATTCGAAAGCCAATCCACGGCTTCTTGTGCCCGACGTTGTTGACAAGCAACCGCGCGGGACCGCTGTTGTTGACCAATACCACATCGATGTCTCCATCGTTATCAATGTCACCGAACGCCGCGCCGCGCCCAACCTCCATGAGCGAAAAAACGGACCCAGCTCGACTCGTAACGTTCTCGAATTGTCCTTTGCCGTTGTTATGCAGCAGGAGGTTCGACTGCGCCAGCGGATATGGGCTGCCCTTCCGCGCTTGTTCTTCGATTAACGTAACGCCGCCATTGACCATCAATAGATCCAACCATCCATCGTTGTCGTAGTCGAGCATGCTGACGGCAAATCCAGTCGAACGTCGAGTTGCCGCGGCAACGCCACTGGCAAACGACTGATCTTCGAACCAACCTTTCCCGTCGTTCGCGTACACGTAGGCGTACTGTCCGTTGAGGTTTGTGACCACCAGATCTTCGAACCCTCGCCCCATGAGATCGCCGGCGTCGACGCCCATGCTCGACTGCGGGGCTCCGTCTCGATTGAGAGCACAACCGGCGACCAGGGCCTCATCTTTGAAGGTCCCATCGCGCTGGTTCATCCAAAGTTGATTCGGACGCATGTCGTTGGCGACGAAGAGATCTATCCATCCGTCGTTGTTGAAGTCGGCACAAACAACTCCGAGAGCGCCATGCGATGCGCTGCCAATTTGCGAACGGACCGTGACGTCTTCAAACGTGCCGTCGCGCCGGTTGCGGAACAGCCGGTTCGGCAGGGGATTGAAGGCTAGCGGTCCGCAGTAATCTGCGGCACCACTCGGCGCGATGCACTTCTTAGGATCGGTAAATCTGAAATCCACGTAGTTGCCGACGAACAGATCTAACCAGCCGTCGCGGTCGTAATCCACGAAGGCGGCGCTGCAACTCCAACCGGGAACATCGGTTCCGCTTTCAAGCGTGACGTCGGTGAATGTTCCATCTCCATTGTTTCGCCACATTTGATTGTGGCCGAAATTCGTGATGTAGAGATCCACCCAGCCGTCATTGTTAAAGTCGGCCGCGGCGACTCCCATGCCATACCCGAGGGCTTTGATCCCGCTCTGCTCTGTCACATCCACGAACTTGAGCGTCGAGCTGCCATCCGGATGCCGAATCGAATCGTTGCGGTAAAGGCGCCCTCGCAACGGCAACTGAGGGGGAAATGTGGCGTGGCTCACATCCTGGTTCGGCCCGAGCGCGGCTCCCTGCACAATAAAGATGTCGAGATCGCCGTCATTGTCGTAGTCAAAAAGCGCGACACCCGATCCCATGACTTCGGGATGGTAATGCGATCCTGACATGCCGTTGAAATGGACGAAATCGATGCCGGATTCTTTCGCGCGGTCGGTAAAAATGTCTTGGTCGGCAGGGGATGCCGCAGGGGATGCCGCATAGAGCGAACGCGAGCGGCTCATAGCCGCAGCAATAGCGGTCCCAAACTGCTTTACGAAGTCCCGTCGGTCGATGCCAGTCATCTTGATTTCGTGTGGAATTGACGATTATACGATGCGTTGAAACTCCGCCAGCGAACCATGTTTTCATGTTTGCCCGAGTCGATCTTCGATTACCATGGCTGCGCCGAGTGTCGCCTTATTCATACAGCCATTTTTAAGGAGAAACCGTGAGCGTTCCGTCCGATACAGCCAGACCGCTTGAAAATCGAGGCTTG
Organism: Terriglobales bacterium; assembly: GCA_035308395.1. Lineage (GTDB taxonomy): Bacteria > Acidobacteriota > Terriglobia > Terriglobales > Acidobacteriaceae > Acidiflorens. Next base: position 34,206 of record DATGGT010000106.1, on the reverse strand, counting down.
CCCGCCACGCCGGTCGAGAAGCCAGCGCACGGTGCGGCGGTGTTCGCCGGATTCCTTGGATGGACGCTCGACGCCTTCGACTTTTTTCTGGTCATCATGGCGCTGACCGCCATCGCCAAGGAATTCCACCGCTCTGACGCTCAGGTCGCGTTCTCCATCACGCTGACTCTCATGTTCCGCCCCGTAGGCGCGTTCATCTTTGGATTGCTAGCCGATCGCTATGGCCGCCGGCTTCCGCTGATGATCGACCTTGTCTTCTATTCCGCGGTCGAGGTGGCTACGGGTTTCGCGCGCAGCTTTACAACTTTCCTTATTCTGCGTGCGCTGTTCGGAATCGGCATGGGCGGAGAGTGGGGCGTGGGTGCGTCCCTGGCCATGGAAAAAGTTCCACCGAAGTTGCGCGGATTTCTTTCCGGCATGCTGCAACAAGGCTATGCTCTCGGCTATTTGTTGGCCGCGGTCTGCTTCTTTTTCGTTTTCCCGCGCTGGGGATGGCGGCCGATGTTTTTTATCGGCGGTCTGCCCGCGCTCCTCGGACTCTATGTCCGCTTCCAGGTGAAGGAGTCTGAAGTCTGGGAAAAAACTCGCCACTCCAACTGGCGCAACCTAGGCCGCGAGATCGTCTCGCACTGGAAGCTGTTTCTCTATCTCACGCTCCTGATGATGATGATGAACTTCACATCGCACGGCACGCAGGATATGTTTCCGACCTTCCTCCAACGCTACTGGGGAATGGGACCAACCAAGCGTGCCGCGATCACCGCGGTTTCGATGGTGGGAGCGATCCTTGGAGGTCTGTTGTTCGGATTTTTGTCCGATCGCTTCGGGCGTCGCCGCTCCATGGTTATAGCGTTGGTTTTGGCTACTGCCGTTGTTCCTCTGTGGGCTTACGCTTCCTCCGTGGCCTGGCTGGTTGTGGGAGCGTTTTTGATTCAGTTCATGATGCAGGGCGCCTGGGGCGTGGTTCCGGCGCATCTCTCGGAGTTGTCGCCAGATTCGGTGCGCGGATTCCTTCCCGGATTCGCATATCAGTGTGGTGTGCTGCTGGCGGGTTCCGTAGCTTTCTTCGAGGCGACTCTCGCGCAGCATACGAGCTACGCCAACGCGATGGCCTTAACCGCTTCCGTCGTCTTTTCTCTCGCTGCGATTGTCGTGGCACTTGGACGAGAAAAGAGAGGCATCGAGTTCGGCTCGTAGATCGATACCAAAACACTCTCACAATCGCCGTGTGCCCCTCGGCTGCTACTCCTTTCGCATTATTGACCCATAAATTTGTCTCCCTATACTTACCGCACTTAGTTGGGGTGAAATCTTTTCGCAAAGCCTTATGCGTTCGCGGGCCGGAGTCCGGTCGCGTGACGACTCGCTGAGCGCGAAACAGACGGGGACAAATAATGATTGGTCGGATCGGCTTAGCCTGTTTGCTGCTGGCATCTTTTGCCGGAGTAGAGGTGGGCGCGCAGCAAATAACGGGCAGCATTCGCGGGACAGTCACTGACCCGAGCGGCGCCGTCGTTCAATCTGCCACCGTCAGCGCGCAGCAGGTTGAGACCGGCTTGACGCGCACGGCCACTACGAATCGAATGGGCGAGTACGTTCTGGTCGAACTGCCAATTGGGCATTATCAGATCCGCACCGAAGCCCGGGGCTACCAGAAGTATCTGCAAGAAGGAATCACGCTGAACGTCAACCAGGGTGCAACCGTCAGCATTCGTCTGAAACTGGGTTCTGAAACGCAGCAGGTTCAAGTCAACGCCGACGCCGAGTTAGTGCAAAGTACGGTCAGCAGTCTTGGCCAGACCGTGATGACGCGCGAAATCCTGGACCTGCCGCTCGACGGCCGCAATTTCTCGCAGTTGGGAACTCTTCAACCGGGCGTCGTACCTCTGACTCCAGGACTGTTAGAAGCCGGCGGTCCGGCGCGTGCGAATCAGGGCTATGCCGTCGATGGCCAGCGCCCGGAGTCAAACAATTTCATGATCGACGGAGCCGAGAATGTCAGCGCCGTGGACGGTGGTTTTGTTCTCGAGCCGCCGATCGACGCGATTGCCGAATTCCGAATTCTCACGCACAACGCCAATGCTGAGTTCGGCCGTAACACGGGTTCCACGACCAACATCATCACTCATGGCGGCACGAATTCGTTTCACGGAGCGCTCTGGGAATTTCTGCGCAACGACGCCATGGATGCGTCCGATGCTTTTACGCAAACTGTTCAGCCTTTGAAGCAGAACCAGTTCGGCGCAACTTTCGGCGGGCCGCTTGTGAAAGACAAGACATTTTTCTTCGGATATTACGAGGGTTTCCGCAACCGGCAAGGTGAATCGGTCCCTGCAACTGTGCCATCAAGCGACGAGAGACAGGGGAACTTTGGTGAATTATGTACCTCGCCTTCGGGCGGAAACAGCAGTTTCGATACCAACGGCAACTGTTTGAATCCTGCGGGGCAGTTGACGTTCTTTGGAGGAAACGTTCCCTTCAACCAGTTGACGATTATCCAGCCGATCGATCCGGTGGCGACGAACGTCACTCCTTTTTTCCCGCTGCCGAACCGGGGAGAAAATGGATTTATTGGCACCGAGACGAAAAGCGAAAATAACAATCAATTCGGCGTGCGCCTGGACCATTTTCTTACCCACGCGGACACGCTGAATTTCCGCTACATGTATAGCAGTGGCCCGACTACGGACCCTCTTTCGCCGGCGGGTGCGAACGTGCCCGGCTTCCCCGTTGGTGAGTATGATCGCGCCCAGAACTTTGTCGGGCAAGAGACCCACATCTTTTCGCCGACCATCATCGGTGTCGCGCGCTTTTCGTTTCTCCGCAATACGTTTCTGCTTGACCAGCATCTGAACCACGAGTCCCTGTCGGACCTGGGTTTTCAGTACGATCCCACCTTGCCTTCGGCGGCCGGGCCACCGTTTATTCAGGTTGCGGGTTACGCTTCAGTCGGCGACCCAATCACAGGGCCGCGCAACACGTTTCAGAATACGTTTGACTTGTCCGGATCTCTGAGCTGGATTCATGCCCGCCACGAATTCAAATTTGGCGGTGGCTACCGGCGCGACCAGATCAACGCCTTACAAGGCATTGCCACCAATGGCTTTTTTGTATTCGCCGGTATCCCCTCACAGGCGGGCTTCCTCTATAACGACGGGTTTGCCAACTTCCTGTCGGGCAATCCGGTGGTCTTCTTGCAGGGCGGGGGTGACTTTGGCCGCGAAATTCGCGACCGGGCGATGGATCTGTACGCCCAGGACACCTACAGGGTCACATCTCGCTTAACGGTGAACTATGGCCTTCGCTACGAAATACCATTTCCCGCCACGGAGAATAAGAATCGCGTAAATATTTTTGTTCCTGGAGCACAGTCAACCGTGATGCCGAATGCTCCGGCGGGACTGCTTTATCCCGGCGATCCGGGCGTACCGGCCGGTTTGATTCCAACGCAGAAAACGGCTTTTGCTCCTCGGGTAGGTTTTGCCTGGGATCCGCGTGGCGATGCAAAAACGGTGGTCAGCGCGGGCTATGGAATCTTCTATGAGCCTTACTACACCGGTGAAGGTGGACCGCTGCAAGATCCCATCAGCGCACCCCCGTTCCTTAAGACGGTGCAGGTAAATCCTCTGATTAATTCCTTCGCCTATCCGTTTCATGTTCCGGCCCCGTTTGCCGACGACTTCCCCCAGCCGATGACGTTGCTGGTAGTTTCTCGGAATCTGCATCTGCCCTACGCTCAGGATTGGAATCTGAACATTCAACGGTCGTTCGGCGCGGACTGGCTGTTTCAGATCGGCTACGTGGGCACGACTGGTGTAAGGCTGCCAAGATTCATTGAAGGGAATCCGGCGATCTACATCCCTGGCACCATCACCAATGATCCAGCCGATGGATGTACGCCCGCAACTCCGTGTCCGATTTCTACTTCGAGCAACGCGAATCAGCGGCGCCTTTATTCAGGATGCACTCTGGCCGACTCGCCGAGCAGTTGCGTCTACAGTTCGGTCGGCGAAATAGCCAGCATCTCGAACTCCAGCTACAACGCATTACAAGCGAGCTTGCGAAAGCGATTCAGCCACGGACTTTCGTTGCTCGCCTCTTATACCTGGTCGCACTCGATCGATGACGTTTCCTCGTTTAACATCACCGGTTCGGCGTCACAACCGGTAGCGGGAGAAAACGATCTGGCGCAGAATCCGTTCGACCTCGCGGCGGAGCGCGGCAACTCCATGTTCGATGCCCGCCATCGCTTCGTGCTCAGTTATCAGTGGAGTCTTCCTTACTTGCAGAACTCTAGTGCCTGGTACGGCAAGGTTCTGGGTAACTGGCAGCTAAACGGAATCCTGACCGCGATGAGTGGCACGCCTTTCACAGTATTCGACTCCAATGATGTTTCTCTGCAAGGGCAGGCGCCGGAGATTTCCGGATTTTCCAGCAACCGGCCCAATGTTGTGGGCAACCCGAATTCCGGGCCGCGCACTGCGGCGGAATGGTTCAATGTAAAAGCCTTTCAGGCGATCACTCAGGACCCGAATTCTCCAGTGCAGCAGTTCGGTGACGAAGGCCGCAACTCGGTTCTGGGACCCCGTTACGTGAACTTTGACGTCTCGGCGTTCAAGAACATCCGGATCACGGAATCGAAACAACTTCAGTTCCGCGGCGAGTTATTCAATGTGCTGAATCACACCAATTTCCGGTTGCCCGTCAGCGACATCGAATCCCCCAACTTTGGACAGATTCAGACGGACGTGAGCCAGCGCAAAATTCAGGTGGCCCTGAAACTTCTGTTCTAGCGAGGTTGGTGGTTCTTTGAACACGAGACGACTTGCCATCATGAAGGTTCTCCTCGGGCTGTTCGCCGTAATTGGCGTCGTGTGGCTGCTCGGCTGCGCCACGCTCTATCACATCATGCGCAAGCCGCCGGAAACCTTCGGCCGGTTCATGTCGAAATTGCCCGGTCCGGTTCCGTTTCTTCTTTTTCCGTTCGAAACTCTGTGGCTGCAAGCCCGAGCCGGCAATCTGAAGACAGGTGACCCCGCGCCCGACTTCTCGCTCATGAAACTCGACAAGAGCGGCTCGGTGCAACTTTCCACTCTGACTGCCCAGCAACAACCCGTGGTGCTGATCTTTGGCAGCTACACCTGACCGCCTTTCCGGCGGGAGGTCCCTGCCCTCAACAAGCTCTACGGCCAATACGGCAAGAGGGTGTCTTTCCTGGTTGTGTACATCACGGAAGCGCACCCGAGCGATGTGTGGCAGATGCAGAGCAATATAAAAGAGCAGGTTGTTTTCGCCAGCCCCAAGGATGAAGAAGAGCGCGCGATGGTAGCAGGAGCGTGCGTGAGGAAGCTAGGTATCCAGATTCCCGCTGTGATCGATCAATTCGGAAACTCGACCGAGTTCGCCTACACGGGTTGGCCCGATCGCTTATACCTGATCGACAAGACGGGGCGTGTCGTCTATAAATCCAAGCCCGGGCCCTTTGGCTTCAAGTCCGAAGAATTGCAGGCTGCGATCGAGAAGTTGGTAACGAGAAGTTGGTAAATTGAGGCGCGCACGTTGTATTCTCGGGTCGTAATGGGTTTGCCAGCGCCGCATCGGACGCCAACGCCGGGACTCTTCTTGGGACTCGTGATTACTTTGGCTGCCGTCGTTGCCTACTCGGGATACATCACGCGCCAAATCTCCGGACTTCGCGATCTGCAAAATAATCTGGTCGATCGCAACCGGAAAGATTCCCTGCAATTGTTGCGCATCCAGAACGATTTGAATTCCCTGGCGCTCGCCATGCGTGACATGCTGGACAATGACGAGCCCTATCCGCTCACGGCGTGGTCGGCACAGTTCCAGCGCGTGCGCACCGATCTTGACGACGCGCTGCGACGCGAAAGGGAAGTAGCTCCGGTGAACCGCACCCCCGATCAGGAGCAGTACCTCGAGAATTCGGTCGCGCAGTTCTGGGATGCCGCCGATCGCACATTCGCACTCGCGCAAGGCGCGGACCAATCGCAAGCGAGAACGCAGATTCGCATCTCTCTGCGCGCCCGGCAGGAGGCGCTCAGCACCGCGGTCTCGCGCCTGCTGGTACAAAATAATGAGAGCGAGGAGCAAGCGGCGCTCCGCATTGCTCAGATTTACGACCGCGTACAACGGCAGGGGTATCTCTTCCTCACCGCGACGCTGATCGCAATTTTGTTTACCAGCCTCTACCTGATCCGCTCCAACCGCCGCTTGTTCGCACAACTCGCAACGCTGTCGGAACAGCGCAGCGAACTCGCGCAGAAACTCATCTCGGCTCAGGAATCGACGCTCCGCCACATCTCCCGCGAATTGCACGATGAGTTCGGGCAGATACTGACTGCCGTAGGCACGATGCTGACGCGAGCAGGGAAGCAGGCCCCCGAAAACTCAGAGTTACGCTCGGATCTGCGAGAGGTGTGCGAGATCACACAATCCACGCTCGATAAAGTGCGCAGTCTTTCACAGGCGCTGCACCCCGTGATGCTCGAAGAAACTGGCTTGGAAAGCACGCTCGACTGGTACCTGCCGGTGGTGGAACGGCAGTCGGGGATTCACGTATCCTATGAAAAGTCGGGCGAGCCTTTTCCTGTCAATGGAGATGCTGCGATTCACGTGTATCGCATCGTGCAGGAAGCTCTGAATAATATGACCCGTCATTCCGGCGCAGCGCAAAGCTGGGTGCGTTTGCGATTTTTGCCGCGGGCTCTCGAAGTAGAGGTGGAAGATCACGGCAAGGGCTTCGACGCGGAGACCGCAGAGCGCGGAATCGGTCTGGTAGCGATGCGCGAACGCGCCGAGTTGATGGGTGGCACGGTAGAGTTCCTGCGTCCCGCACAGAATCAAAATACAGGCGGAAAAGGGACGCTGGTTCGATTACGAATCCCGAGGGAGAGGTTGGAAGCTTGATGGGTGATGCGGAGAAAATTTCAGTTTTACTGGTGGACGACCATACTCTGGTGCGCCGCGGGTTCCGGCGGATTCTGGAGGACGAGGCGGACATCGTTGTTGCCGGCGAGGCCGGTGACGGCGCCGAAGCGGTCAAACTCGCCGCTGAGCTTCATCCGGCGGTTGTGGTAATGGATTGCGCCATGCCCGTCATGAATGGACTGGAAGCCACCCGGCAGATTCTCGCTCATCGTCCAGAAGCTCTGGTGCTGATGCTCAGCATGCATCCCGAAGAAACGCTGGTGCGGCAAGCGCTCGACGCCGGCGCGCGCGGATATGTTCTGAAAAACGCTGTGGATTTGGAGTTGGGCGCCGCCATTCGTCGCGTCGTGAATGGCGAGACCGTGCTCGATTCTCAGCTCAAGCGCCCGGCGGCGCTCAAAGGCATGCGCCATGCCGGCCTCACTCCACGAGAACTCGAAGTTTTGCAAATGATCGTCGATGGCAAGTCGAACAAAGAAATTGCAACTGCTCTCGATCTGAGCGCCAACACCGTCGCCGTTCATCGGGCGAATATGATGGACACTCTGGGCATCCACAAAGCGGCCGAGTTGGTTGTTTATGCGATTCGCAACGGGCTGGTCGATTTACCGTGAACCGCCGGTCATTTCTTTGGAACATCGCGGGCCTGGCCTCGATGTCTGCGTTGCGATTGGACGCCTTCGCAGCTCCAGATCCTGGTTTCCGCCTGGTCGATGTGACATCGTCCGCAGGAGTTCAATTCCATCACAACAGCGGCGCTTACGGCGGAAAGTTGTTGCCGGAAACCCTCGGCGCCGGCTGCGCATTCCTCGATTATGACCGCGACGGTTGGCAAGACATTCTGCTGGTGAATGGAAATAATTGGCCCGGTCATCCCCCCGGCCATCAGCGCGACAAGCCCAGCACTCTGAAGCTCTATCGCAACAACCGCAACGGCACATTTTCTGACGTAACGCACAGCGCCGGACTCGACGTCGAAATGTATGGCATGGGCGTCGCCGTCGGAGACTACGATAACGATGGCTATCCCGACATCCTTATTACGTGCGTCGGCCAAAATCACCTATTCAAGAACACCGGTAAGGGAACTTTCATTGACGTAACTAAGTCCAGCGGACTCGGCGGCCGTCAGGCTCTGAGTACCTCCGCGATATGGTTCGATTTTGATCGTGACGGATTCCTCGATTTATTTGTCTGCAACTACGTGAAATGGTCTCCCGAGCACGATGTATTTTGCAGCCTCGATGGAAAGCGCAAGTCCTATTGCACTCCTGAGGCCTACCGCGGAGAAACCTGCTGGCTATTTAGAAATCGCGGCAACGGAACTTTTGAAGATGTCACGGCATCGAGCGGAATTTTCGACAGCAGCTCAAAGTCGCTCGGCGTAGCGATGCTCGACTACGATCGCCACGGCTGGCCAGATCTGCTGGTGACGAATGACACGCAGCCCAACAAACTGTATCGCAATCAACGCAACGGTACCTTCAAGGATGTAGCGGTCGATGCGGGCATCGCCTTCTCGGCGGAGGGCCGGGCTCGCGCCGGCATGGGCGTGGATGTGGCCGACATTGACAATTCGGGAAACTCGTCGGTCGCCATCACCAATTTCGATAATGAAATGACCGGCCTTTACCGCCTGAACGGCAATGGCAGCTATGTGGATGTTGCCACGCAAAGCGGAGTTGGACTGGCGTCAAAAGACAAGCTGGGATTCGGATGCGTGTTTCTCGACGCCGATCTCGACGGCGCTCTCGACCTCGCGGTCGTGAACGGACACATCGATGATACGGTTCGCAATGTGAACGGCGTAGGCTACGCGCAGCCGCCGCAGCTTTTCCTTAACAACGGGAAGGGAAATTTCGTTGACGTGGCCGCAGCAGTCGGCGGCGGTTTCAGCCAACCTAAAGTCGGGCGCGGCCTTGCCTACGGAGACTTCGATCGCGACGGCGATCTCGATCTGCTCATCACTACCAACAACGGTCCGGCGTATCTCTATCGCACCGACCAGACCGGCGGAAACCGCGGCATCCGGTTCCGGTTAGTCGGCACAAAGTCCAATCGCGACGCGATCGGCGCGGTGGTGAAGATCTTTCACAGTGCGTTGAGCGCATCAAATGGAAGCACGAGCCAGTCGCGCCTTGTTAAAGGCGGTTCGAGTTATCTTTCGCAATCGGAACTGCCCGTTACCTTTGGCCTCGGCAAGCGCGACAGGATCGAGCGCGTAGTGATCGAATGGCCGAGCGGCAGAACCGAGGAATACAAGGACCTCGCAGCGGGCCGTGCCTACGAGTGTGTGGAAGAAAAAGGAATCACCGCGCAGCCGGGCTTCTAGCTCCGTGAAATCAAGATCCGGAACCGGCATAGAGTTGAAACGGCGCCCAGTAATAAGGATCGCGGAATCCGGAGCTACGAAGTAACTGCAGCTTGGCCGCACGCAGAGCCACATCTGGACTGGCACCCTTGTCTAACTCGTCGTAAAACCTATCCATAAGCTGCGGCGTGGAAGCGTCTGTGACTTCCCACAACGCCGCAACGACGTTGTGAGCCCCCGCACGCAGGAACGCCCACGAAAGCCCGACCAATCCTTCGCCAGAGTAGGCGCGCCCATCCGCACCGTGACATGCCGAGATCGTCACCAGATCGGCGTGCAAGGGATGGTGAATGATCTCGCGAGCGTAGAGTTTGAATGAAGCGTCAGCCGCAGTTTCGGACGACGCAGTCGTTGATGCGGCCTTTAACGGCGCAGTCTTTAACGACGAAGATGAAGATTGAGTCTTCGACAAAATAATCGCAGAATCGAGCGGACTCAACCGGCTCGCCGTTCCGTGGGCGACGAAGTGAATATAAGAGAACCTGTCAGGACCACCTTCGAGATAGGCTGCGGGATTGGCCGCTTCGCGCGCGAATACTGTCTGCTCGTCCGGCGCAAAATGGCGGGCGACGCTTTCCATCTGGTCCGCAGCCCTGGGAAGTTCGGGATACTTGTCGTTCACGGCAACGCTGTTGCCAACGAGGAGTAGGCTGCGATCGTGCTTCCGTTTTCGGCTGTTCGTTATTTGGCCGTTCGTTGCTCGGTCGTTCGTTTGTCGGCCATTTTTTCCCGAGCGCGAAGCGCCAAGCACTCGCAGAGAACTGGCATCGGCACTCGTCACGTCTTCGATCCAGTAGTGCAGTCGGCCTGACGAGGGCAGGGACGAAGATGAATTTGTGGACGACGCGGCCTGCCGTGGACTGGCCGGTTCCAGGACAAGCAAGGTTTCAAAATTCAGATTGTTTAAGCTGCCATCTGGGACGACGAAGACTTTCGCGTCCTTTTCGAGCAACGATTGCGCTGGCGCAACCAGTGTGCGATAGAGCCATCGTCCATCGGGGTCGGCAGACGCGAGAACGTCTTCGGGTCCGCCCAGCGATTGGCGATACCGCCGCTCCGCTGCATCGATTTCCGCGGCGGGCGGCAGAGAGAACAAGCTGGTCTTGTGCGGCGTGATCGCCCACAAATAAGACTGCTTCTCTCCCAACCAATAAAAGAGGATCGTGCCGTGAGCCAGCCGCGCAATCTGCTGAGGGTCCAGCGCCGGAGGCCCGCCAGCCGCGCCCTTGGCCAGCAATCCCAGCCCTTCCGCCAGCGTCCGAGCGCGACTGTAGTCGGCCCACCGCAGGGCGTCTGCAGCCTTTCCACGAGTCACAAGAAAATGAACATAATCGTCGTAGATGTGCGAGGCGTTGGTGAGAAAAGAGAGTTGGGAGTCTTCATGTTGCACATCGTCGCGGGCGGATTCGAACGTGGCAAGAGCAATCCGATATTCGTGGTCGGCAGCGTCGTAGCGATTGCTGTCTTCGTAGAGCCGGGCGAGCGAGTGTTCAGCCTCCCACTTCAGAAAAACAGGAGAGAGCCGGTCCCCTTCGACCTTTCGAAATGTACTTTCCGCTGTTGCAGTATCATTGCGGCGCGCGGCTACCTGTCCTTGAACGAGCATTGGGTAGAGTTCGTCGCCGCGGTTCCCGCTCTCTCGTGCTTTCTCCAGCGCTTGGTCGGCGTACTTGCCTGCGTTGGCGAGATCACCCATCTGTAATGCGAGTCGTGCCAATGCCCGGAGGGAGTTGTAGATATGCTCCTTCCGATTGATCCGTTGTTCGATTACCAGGGCTTTTGTGAAAGATTGCTCGGCAAGTGGAAAGTTACGAGCGTCCATGTATATGTAGCCGGCATTGTTGAGCCATACCCCTTGGTCGACGAGGTCACCAAGTCCGCTGGCGCTCTTTTCCGCGTCTAAGAAAAGTCCGAGCGCTTTTTCCGAATCGCCCAGTCGGTAAAATGCCCAACCCGCGTTTCCTTGGGTCACCTGTTCCGCAATCCTCGCATCTACAATTTTCGCGGCTCGGTAAGCCGCATCCGACCGATCTAGAGCTTCATCGAAGCGCCCTTGCGTGAGCGACTCAGCACCCAGATTGAGCAGCGCAGTGGACTCCAGGAACAAATCATGGTGGGTACGAGCGAACGAAAGGCTGAGATCGTAAAGTTTTTCAGCTGAGTCGGAATCGCCTTGCTCGCTAGCGAGGAGGCCGCGCGCTTGAAGTACTTCCCCGCAGGCAGGATCGGGGCGGGTCGCACACAATTCATCAGCTTCTCGCAGTGCGTCTTCCGCAGCTGGGAATTGACCGATATGTACATTGGCCACCCCGCGGATCGTTAACATGGGGATAACCAATTCCGGCTGACTGGGCCGAGGCTCAGCTCGGAGGAGCATCAACACTTCTTCGAAAAGCCCTTGCCAAAGCGCAGCCTTGGCCTCAAGGATCCTAAATTTCCATGCCCATTGCGGACTGGATTTGAGAAATTTCTCGCATCCTTCTTTCGCCTGGTCCTTGCTGTTTTGCAGGTCGCCGGTCACAAATGCCCGGTTGGCTTTTTCGAACACCAGTTCGGGGGATTCGTCACGACCGCTGCAGGAGAGCAGAAACGCGATCGAAAGAGCCAGTAGGGCAAGCGTTACGGCTTGTGGGTGCCGTTGTTGGCCGAAGACCCGCCCGTGAGACTGCCATTCCCCACGCAACCCAGCTTCATCTCGAGCATCTTCAGGTTGAAGTAGTTGTCGTACTCTCCGTCGTCCTGGAGCGTGCTCTTTACGTCGATCTCTGCCAGAGCCACCGTGCCAAACTCCGGAATGAACAGGACATTCCCCGCCGCCTGGACACCCGGAATGATCTCTTTGATCTCGGTAATGTCGATGGTGGTGATCAGTGAGCATGTGACGACGATTGGATCGCGGCCCGTGCGCCCGTTCCCGCCGTTCTCAACTTCTTTAATCAGGCCGTCGATGTCCTTCAGCCTACCACTGTAGGTGGCGCGCACATCGGTCGGAAGATCCCCTTTCGTGACCACTTCGGTCTGGTCCCTGACCTCGCGCAGAAAATCCAAGTGCTTTACATAAGGAGTCACTCCAGACGGCTTCTTCGCGCAGATCCCGAAATTAAACGTTGGTTGCAGCGGGAAGCCGCTGAGCCGCAGGTTGACGAACTGTGTCCCGAGGAAAGTGACGCTCGGCACATGGCCGTCGACATAGGCGTGTTCGGTCGAAACCTGCGACACCACACGGTCGGCCGTGATCACTTCGAGAACATTGAACCCTTCCAACACCGAAGTCGAGAGCGTGATCCATCCCTTGTTTTTGAGGTTGCGGCTGCCCGAGACGCGCGATTGCGCGGATTCAAAGGTGACGACGCCTTCAAGATTGTAGCGGGCCTCTTTTTCCTGGCGGTGGTCGCCGCGATACTCTCTCAGCTTGACCGACGCTTTCTCGTCGATACGCTGATACACCGGATGGTGCAAAAAGCCACTGAGCGCGTGCGCTTCCGCGTGATACTCATGCGATGGCTCGACGGCCACGCCGGCAATCGTAGTCTCGGTCGAATCGTCTATTGCGGTCCTCATGTCGCCCTCCCACTGAGCTTACTGTTGAATTTGCAACTCGAATGATGCCTGACCGACCTCTTTGCTCCCACCCGCGCTAGTAATGCCGTATATCTTCAACTTATAACTTCCGGCTGCACGGTTCGCTCCGGGAATCTGCAGCGACCACCGATCTTGAATAGGAGTATCTTCTGTAACACGATCCTGACTAACAAGACTCGCAGGCGCCGCAAACGTGAGCGACGATTCCACCTTCCCCGCAGGATTATACAAATCTGCCCTGTAGTAAGAGTAGCCACTTTCCGGCGGAATCCTTGCTAGCAGCAAAAACCCCTTCCCCGGCCGCGTGGTGAGTGTCGGACCCTCCGACCCATAGGCTCCGATGTTCACCGACGCCCACGGCAAGACCTGCGGACGGTTCAACGCCTCCTGCAGCCGCGGATAAGTAACTAAGTTCTGATAGCCAATTACCGCAAGCAGCAAAGCCATCACCGGTAAAACAAATGCGGGACGCAATATACCACGAAATCCATTCCGCAGCCCATCGATCCATCCCGGCTTCGAGGGCGCCGGAACCCGCGCTCGGAGACCGTTCTGCGTCGTAGCTTCCGCCAGCACCACTTTGCTCTGCTCCACGAACAGCGCGCTGGCTCGGACGTCGAGCGCGCACTCCTGGCAATCGAAATAATGTTCTTCAAATTCGTCCCGCGCCTCGGGATCGAGTTCGCCGAGCAAATAGCGCTCGGTCAATTTTTGGCGAACCACCGCGTCGTGGTCCATTAGTAAAATGCCCCCTCGCATAACAAATAGTGCGCTGGCGTGGCCCAGCGTTTCACGGTTCTCATGCCGAAACCAACTCCGGCGGACCGTTTCCTTTGTCCTTTAGATACTGAGACTTAAAAGACTGCTTCGCGCGATGTAGCAGTACACGCAAATATTCCCGATCCACACCAAAGTCCCGGCACACGTCGTCCTTGTCACGTTCTTCGAGAAAAACCTCACGCAGCAGGCGCCGATCGCGTTCCGAAAGCTGCTCCAAAACCTGGTGGACGATTTCCCTTGTTTCCTTGGTGGTGAGGATGCTCAGGGCATCTGGATCCGCTCCGGGAAGTTCCTGCTGTGACTCGCTATCCAGGAAACACTCATGCGGATCGTAATTATCGCGATGGAGTTCGCGGTCGACGTTGTTGCACATCGAGTTCAGGTACGAGCCGAGCCGTTCCGGCTGGCGGATCTTTCCGTCAGTCAGCGCCTGCAAGAACCGTTTAAAGGTCTCCTGGCAAACGTCGTCGATGTCTTCGGGTGACCGCCGGCGTGAACGCAACTTGATCTGGATCAGTTCGGTGAAGTATCCGCGAAAGTGCTCTTGCGTGCGACCATCCCCCGCCCGCAGCCGTTCAATGTAGGAGTCGTCAAAGGAGTGGAATTGCAAGAGCTTACCCCGGCTACCCGCAAGTGGCAGACAGTGTAGCACTTGAAACGGCGTGCTGTGCCCGTTTTCCGGAACAAGAGTCAGGGCCGAGCGATTCTTCGCAGCTTGGCCGGCAGCGCGGTGAACGATCGGCGGAATGGAGCGATGGGCGCGCACTGGGAAGAGTGTTGACTCCTATGACTTGTGCTGGAGAAGTGAAGTAAAAAGCGCCGGAGCCGCTTCCCCGTCGGCTCCGGCACTTTTACTGGATCCCAGCCAGGAGTTTCCTGGACCGCGATCCTAAACTGTGGCTCATCGCCTCATTCTGCGATGTCTTCCACTTATTTGGATAGTGCGGACAGGGCGTAGATCGTTTCAAAAAAAGTTTGAGGGTCTGTGGAGGAATCAGGCGTGGACGTTGAGCCCGCCCGCAGTGCCGTAGACTTTATCAAGCACGGAAGTCGTCAGGTCAGGACTGCCGGAACCATTGCCGGACGAAGAGCTGTTCGAATTCAGACTGCCGAGCAGTTCCGCGACCAGTTGCTCGGATTGGGAAGCGGCGTTGGCCTCGCTTGCCTGTGACGGCGAAAGGCCGTTTTTCAAGTCGCTCTGAATCGTCGCAAATGCCGATTGCGCCGTCGACAGATCGCCCGCGTTCAGCGCGGTGCCAAGCGCGGCCAAATCCGTGGAAAGCTGCGAAGGAAGGCTGGCGCCGCTGGCAGTCGCCGTGTTTTGAAAGAGAGTCTGTACTGATTGCAGTGCTGCCGTTGCAGAGTTGAGGTCACCGGATGCCAGGCTGTCTTGCAGTGTTTGCAATCCCTGTTGCAGGGCCGCGGGATTGCCGGTAGAAAGAACATACTGACCGAGACTTGCCGCCGAGATGGGGCTGATTGACATAGATTTGACCTCGCCGTATTCTCTCCATACTCCAGCCTGTCTAGTACATCGGCACTCCGATGCCAAAACTTTAGGGCCGATAGGGCGACCGGTCAGCAGGCACTACTCCTCCCGTGACAATGGCTTACCGCTGCGATTCTCTCGGCTCGAAACCCGCGCCCGGCAGGCGGCCGCGCCGTCTCTGGCGACAAGAATTGTGCAAACGCATGACAACCTGTTGACAACCCAGCAGACCGCGCGGACCTAGGATTCGAAGGCCGGCAGGATTCAGGTTCAGCGCCCGTCCCTCGCATTCGCGGAGTGTCTCCCTTGCTACCTGCTTGGCCTCTCAGAATCCAAGGAGGATTTCGTCATGCAGCGTCACAAGATTGCCTTCACTCTTTGCCTCGTCCTGGCGGCCGTCGTATTGGTTTCCAGCCCAGCCCTGGCCCAATATCAACTCAGAAACCTGGTTTCCAATCAGGTAGGAAAAGCACCCCACGTCGATCCGCTTCTGGTCAATGCCTGGGGATTGGTGTATGGACCCGGCTCGCCATTCTGGATTAGTGACGCAGGCTCCGGTTGGTCCACGCTCTACGACGGCAACGGAGTCGCAAAAAGCTTGAAGGTGGTGGTTCCGTCGGAAACCGGCGCGGGGCCCGGCTCGCCGACAGGAATCGTTTTCAGCAATCCAGCCTCGGGAGACTTCCAGGTCGAGGGATGGGCGTCCATATTCCTTTTCGCGACTTTGGATGGCACCATCAGCGGATGGACTCCGGAATCCAATCCCAACTCGGCGATCGTGGCAATCGACAACTCTGCTTCCGGCGCGGTTTACACCGGACTCGCTATAACCAGCAAACCGTCCGGAAATTCTCTCTATGCAGCCGACCTGATCAATAACAAGGTCGACCTGTATGACGGCGGCTTCAACCTCGTCAAGTCATTCACCGACCCGACCCTGCCTGCCGGCTTTGGTCCCTTCGGTATTCAGGACATTGGTGGCTTTGTCTATGTCACCTTCGCCCCGATTGACGGGTCCGCCGATGGCGTCGTCGATATTTTCCAGGAGGATGGTACCTTCGTCCGTACGCTGGCCCATGGCAAGCCGCTGAACCAGCCCTGGGGCATGGCAGTTGCGCCCAAGAACTTTGGGAAGTTCAGCAACGCGCTCCTTGTCTCGAATAACACCAACAACGGCACAATCAATGCCTTCAATGCCGTCACAGGCCAGTCGCTGGGCACGCTCCGCGACACCAACGGCAAGAACATCGTCATCGATCAGCTCTGGGGCATCGATTTCGGCGGAGGCTCAGCAAATAATGGCCGCACCAACCAACTCTTCTTCACTGCCGGGCCGAAGAACAACCTGGCGGGGACGTTCGGTGTAATTAATGTGAAGTAGTTCGGAGACTGCGACAACTCGAAGGCCGCCTGTTCGTAGGCGGCCTTTTTTATTCGATGATTGATCGGGATAAAAGCGCCAGCAGTGCGGGTCAGACGCGCGTTAAAAAAGGGTGCGGGCCGAAAACGGCACGCACCCTTCGTTAATTGTGGACCGTGCTACATCGTGACATTGAGTACCAAGTTCACTCCTGGATAGCTCGCATTGCACAAGTAGTACACGCCGTTGATTTCGACAACGTAAACGTCTTGTGTGTAGAGCCAGTTGCTCGGCCAGGCAGACTCGAACCCGAACCAATAGCCGCCGTATTGGAAGCGGTGATTGCGGTAGTCGCCTTCGCTGACGCGAAAGCTGTGTTCGCGTCCGAAATTAGCCTTGTATCGGTCGGCGGGAATGCGGCCGCCGCCAGCGTGTGCTTCCCTCTGCTCGGGCTTGGCTTGCTGGGCGTGCTGTTCCTGTGCAGCCCTTTCTTCCGGCTTGGCGCTCTTTTCTTCCTGTCGCGCGTTTTTCTCTTCCGGCTTCACGGATTTCTCCGGCTGTGCCTTCTTCTCTTTTTCCTGCGCAGGCTTGTCTTTGTTTTCTTCCTTCTGCTCGTGCTGCTCTTGTTGTGCGTATGCCGGAATACCGATTCCGAGTGACAGAGTGAGGACTGCGGTGCTGATAGCTCCAACGAGTTTCATAAAGTGTTTCCTCCGTGATCGAATTGCTATTTATTTCTGGCTTACCGCAAGCTTCCTGTGGTTGCATTGATGGGGCTACCGATGGCTTCGCCCGAAACGAGAAGTTCTACCCTGCGGTTTTGCTGGCGGCCCGCAGAGTTGTCGTTCGAGGCCACGGGCATGGTGTTCCCCAAGCCTCTGGCCGACACCGAATTCGTGGACACCCCTTGCTGCACAAGGTAGTCGCGCACAGATCCGGCACGATTCTCAGACAGCGTTTGGTTCATGGCATCGCCGCCAACGTTGTCTGTATATCCGCCGACTTCGATGTTGAGTCCGGGGTAGGAGAGCAGAATGCCAGCGACCTTCGCCAGCTTCTCTCTCGCGCCTGGCTTCAACGAATACTTTCCCGTGTCGAATAGAACATCGGACATGCTGACGATGAGGCCGCGCGCGCTGTCGCGAGTCTGAAGAATGGTATTCAGCTGTTCGGACAACTTCGCGCGCATGGCGGTCTTGTCTGTTTCCGCTTGTTGCGCGTTCAAGTTCGCCTTCTCTGCCGCAAGACGGGCTTGATCGGCGTCCGCTTGAGCAGCCGATAGTGCTGTCGCAGACGCAGCCTGGTTGTTGGCCATGTCGGATTGCGCTCTGGCGGTCGCTGCCTGTGCATCGGCAGCGTCACGGCGTGCTTTCGCTGCATCGGACTGAGCCTGAGTATTGGCTGCTTGCGCATTCGCCGTATCCGATTCTGCCTGGATCTTTGCTGCTTGCGCTTTTGCCGCGTCGGACTCAGCCCGCTCCTTGCGGCGCGTAGCTTCATCGGCTTGGGCCAGCGATTTCGCCTGCGCGTCCGCTGAATCCTGGCGCTCATTTGCCAGACGGACCTCATCCATCTTCTTGACTGCGATAGCGCGTGCATCTTCCGCGGTCTGCACTGCTTCGCGGGAGACTGCGATCAACGGCTTCTTGTCGATGTGCTTGTCTGTCGCGTAGCTGTCGGCATCGTTCATCAGCTTGACGGCGTGCTGATAGCTGTCACTGGCATACTGCTCGGCTCCCTCGGATTGCGCGATGCGCAGCGCATTCCGCGCCTCGAAGAATTCGAGTGGCAACTGGGTATTCAAAATCACGGGATCAAATTTGTAGCCAGTGGGTATGTAGCCGCCGCGCTCCATCAGTTCATATTTCGCGTTGACCGCTTCCGTAGTTCCCTTGGTTTTTTCGCGAACTACGTTTTCGAGAATCACCACATTGCTCGGCTGCCTGACCGCGTAGTAGGGTTCCGCAGTGACAATCAGAGCGAAAGCCTGAAGATCGGTGGTTACATTGAGTTTGCTGCGGTGGTTGCCGCCCAGCAGAACTTCACCCAGGTTTACGGCACGGCCTTCAGGTGAAATCGCCCATAGAACATAGGTCAGATACTCGGTACCGAACGTTGTCGGCTTCTGCAGGTCAGCGAATTCCGCTTCGATCGCAATCGATCCGCGCTTACTGTTCACTTCGGCTACGCCGTTCGCAGAGGGCATCAGGTCGGTGCCTGCAAAATCGAGCTTTGAAGAACCGCTGCGATGCTCGTAGTTGACCGCTTGCACACTGCGGCTGATCACAGTCACACGGAACGTGGGCGTCGTGCTCATAGGCTCGACGGTTAGGGTTTGAGAGTTAGTTTGAGCAAACGCGCTCAAACTGAGTATGATTCCCGCTGCTAATATCAGTTTCGATTTCAAAATGACTCCTTGCGGCAGAATCGTGCCGCATATCGTTGGTGGATCTTGTACTGCGCGGTCAGCGTTGCGGTGACCTGTTTTACCGGCTATGTTCCGACGTGAATCCGGGACAGCGAGTGGAAGAGCCCGAATACGTTCAGAAGCCACAACACAACGGCAATGACCACAACACCGTTGAGAATTGACTTGATGGATGACTGCATGGGAATGAAGCGATTTACAAGCCACAGCAGTACGCCTACCACGATGAGAACTTCCAGGAGTTGAATTAGAGGCATGTTATCACCTTCCTTTTTTCGCGAGCTAAGCGCCGCAGGCTAGCGCTCCCGATCTTCCGGGAGGCGTTGCCCTGATTTGAATTTTCCGGACTAGGGTCGAATTGTTTTCGGCCGGAAGGGTTGCTGGAGGCGGGACGGATGAAGGATGCTGATTAGCCTCGGCTCCAGCTTAAGAATGAGAGCAGCGAATCAGAAGTCGCCGGTCGCTGCTCATACCCACTGTCAGTAGAGTTAAGAATGACAGGCCGGCGATTGTGCGTCTGAGCAAGATAGCTCACATCGGAACAATCAAGTTTGGGTGCCGGAACCGGACAAAACCGCGCCTAGCGAAACTACGGATCCTTCTGGCGCTTGAGCGTCCGGCAAGTCGAACTCACGGCCACAGTCGAAGCAAACCTTGTATGTACGGCGTTGAATCGTGAAGACACGGCTGAGGTGGCGGTGGCGGCAGCCAAAGACAAAATGGAGCATGTCGAGCAGGACTCTCATAAATCCTGCGCACGCTGGCGGCGTTCGCAACTTCCGTTAGCGTCCAACCATTCGAGTAGCGACCGAACGCTGGCCCGAGCCAGGGCAATCGAGCAATCCGCCGCTCCGTAATAGATGTTCAGCGTGTCGCCGTCGGCGTCCATCGTGTATCCGCAGGGGAATACGACATCGTCAACGTCGCCGTGGCGTTCGTACTCGGCTTCTGGCCCGAAGATCCAGGAATCTCCGCGCAGCAGGCATTTTTCTGGATTCTCCAGAGCGAACAGAGCCAAGCCCAATCGATAGAGGCAGCCCGAGGGCGTATGCCTCACTCCGTGATAGAACACCAACCATCCTCTGGAGGTCTCGATTGGCGGCGGCGATAATCCGATTTTATTGGCATCCCACCAGGCGCCGCGGCGAGCTTCGAGCATGAGCCGGTGTCGGCCCCAATAGCGCAGATCGGGAGAATAGGAAATCCACATATGCGACCCGAGTGTCGTCATGGGTCGATGAATCAGCGCCCAGCAACCGTCGATTCTCCGCGGCAGGAGCGCCGAGTCTTTGTCATCGGGCGGCATAATCACCCCGTAGCGTTCGAAGCTGCGGAAGTCTTTCGTCAGAGCCAGCGACACACCGGGGCCACCGCGCGAGTAGGACGTGTAGGTAATGACGTATTGTTGCAGTTCGGGAACGAAGGTTATGCGAGGATCCTCAATGCCCCAGATCTCTTCTGGATAATTCTTCGGATCGGGCATCAGTGTGGGCTCACTATCAATTTGCCATCCATCGACTCCGTTGAGAGATCGCGCGGCGGAGAGATGCGACAGCCCCCGTCGATCTTCCACGCGGCAAAGCAGCAGAGTCGTGCCATCGGCAAGGAGCGTTGCTCCCGCATTGAAGACACTGTTAATCGGATAGGGCCAGTCCTTACTCGTCAGAATCGGGTTCGTGGGATGTCGATGAAGTAGCGGTTCGAACGGGGTGTTCAGCACGCTCTCCTGCTTTTCTACGGGTACGGTCATGAAAGGATTTCCTTTTGTTCGGGCTCTTGCAGCGAGCGCATTTCGAGGAGGGCCATTAAGAACGACAGCGTTGACTCGGCTCCCTGGTTTTCGTTGGCACGATCGGGATGTAAACCGTCACGGCATCCGCCGGTCACGGAGTCGTAGAGAGGCAATTGCAGATCGTTGTCTCCGAGGAACCAGTTGAAAGCCGACCAAGCTTCTTTGCGCCAGCGGCTGTCGCCGGTGATGCGGTACGCCTGGAGGCACGCAGACACGGCGCCAGCGGCCTCGATCGGCTGCTGATCGAAGCGAGCCTTCTCACCATCCTGGTGATAGAAGCCTTGCGAACCAATCGGAACAAAGTGGCGGTTAGTCTCGCAGTGTTGCTCGGTTGACAGCCAATCGAGCGATTCCAAACCTGCGGCGACCATGCGATCGTCTGAGCAATCTGTACCTACCAGCAGGAGTGCTTGGGGCAATCTCGCATTGCCATAAGCCAAGACGTTCTCAAACCATTTCCAATCTGGCCGCCGGATCGACTCGTACATTTCGAGCAATCGCCGGCTGAGGGAGGATCGGACCCTCTGCGCATCGCGATCGCCTGGATACGAATCGAGATATTCCTGAATTCCGAGCAGGCTGTATGCCCATGCACGTGGACTGTTGAACTCCAGCGCCGCAGGAAGAGAGAACTCGAAGAGCCGCCCCGCTGCTCCCCTGAGTCCGGGATCATTCGACCTGCCCAGAACCGTTCCCAGGGCCCACAATGAGCGTCCGTGGGAGTCTTCGGAGCCGACAGGTTCGTTCCACCGGCGATCATACAGAAGAAAATTCTTGAATCGGCCCTTCGATGGATTGAAAGCATTTTCGAGGAATGCTGAATAACGGAGCGCCAAAGTTTCAGTAGATGAATGGACTCCACCGGAATGACGCTTTTCGTCCTGACCCAGCAGCACTGCAAAAATGAGCGCGCGCGCATTGTCGTCCGTGGTGTATCCCTCTCCACGATTCGGGATCGTAAAGATCGAGTGCTGCAGCATTCCAGTGTCGTCGGTCAGACGGCGCAGATGATCTAATTTCAATTCCGGTAACTGGTCCAGCAACTTGGGAATCAGCGTGGCGGCGAACTGTACTTTTGGAACTTCCATGCGATCACTGCGGACCCGCGCAAAACTTTCCATATAACCTTGCGCCACTCGTTTCCACACCATTTCCCTCGCGAACAGGTAAGCGCGTTTGCGCATGGCGTGACGAATCGCAGGCGTGTCAAGGAGTTCGATTGTCTTATGCGCAATCGCCTCGGGATTCTGGAATGGGACGAGCGCCCCTCTGCGGTCGTCCAACAACTCAATCGCATGCCAGTAGGGTGTGGAGATGATCGCCTTGCCCGCGCCTAGCGCATAGGCGAGCGTTCCGGATACAACTTGCGCCTCGTGGCGATACGGAGTGATGTAGATGTCGGCGGCGCCAATGAACTCAACCATTTCTTCGGGACTGACGAAACGGTCGTGGAAGATCACCTGCGATTCCACTCCCAGATCCTTGGCCAGGGCCTGCAAACTGGCTCGATACTTGTCTCCTTCGCGACGCAGGATATGAGGATGAGTCGCGCCGGCGACGAGGTAAGCGACATTCTTGTGTTTGGATAGAATTTCCGGCAAAGCCCGAATTACATTCTCGATTCCCTTGTTTGGTGAAAGCAGGCCGAACGTGAGCAGAACTGCTTTTCCTTCCACTCCAAAACGATCTTTGTAGAAGTTGGGGTCAAGAAATGGCAGGTCGGGAACTCCATGTGGCACGATGTCGATCTTGCTGCCGGGCACCTTAAAGATTTCTTGCAGGAACTGGGACGACAACTGACTCATGACAATCAGGCGGTCTGAGAGTTCAGCGATCTGCTCCATGACCATCAACTGGTTCGGGTCGGGTTCGCGCAGAACCGTGTGGAGAGTTGTGACGACGGGCATCTTGAGGCGGCGCAGCAGATGCAGGATGTGGCTTCCGGCTGGACCTCCGAAGATTCCATACTCGTGCTGCAGGCACACCATGTCGATATTGTTGAAGTTCAGGAAGTCGGCCGCTTGTTTGTACGACTCCTCGTCGTCCTGGGCGAGCGACCATCGCACGCGCGAAGGGTAGTCATACCCCTCCTCTGTGTCGTTTACCGGAAGGGCCATCAGCCGGGCGGTGCCATACTCCGCCGAAATCGCGCTGCACAGGTCGGTAGTGAACGTGGCGATTCCGCAATGCCGCGGAAGATAGTTGCCAATCACCGCAATTCGACTCGGCAGAGATGCCTTTGAGTGCGACCGGACACGCGGTGGTATTGCCTCCTCACGGATGAGGGAGCGCGACCCGACGACTTCCAAAAGGGCCTTCGGTACTAAGTTCGGTAGCGACATTATTTCCTGACTCATGTCTTGACTCGACGAAGGGTGGCACGCGAAAGAGTGGGCCAAGTGGCAGATGACCAAAGAAACAGCGCCAGCGCCGGCTGGAATTTCTTTGGCCCAATTATTTAACGAAAGTGGGTTGAAGACTGGTCACTATTGATCATTTTGATCGGGAGGAATGTCCCATTGTGTATCCCAAGAAGGTGTAAGCCATGAAAGCCAAAAAGAAACCGGCCTTGTCGGTTCGCTGCCCGACGTGTGGCGCAAAGCCCGGAGAACGATGCGAACTGAGCACGGGCCTCCCCCGCACGGAGCCACATCGGGATCGCCGTCTAGCTAGTTCGGGAACGTAATTCCTCGGGCCAAGGCGGGTTCGGCGATGGCCGCATCGCGGGCCAGAAATCAGTGTGAATCGCGATTTGTGGGGTTGCTGTCCGTCCGCGGACTATACTCATGAAGATGGCCTCTTCGAAAGCAGCCAAGAAAAAGAACGGCGCGTTCGACCCCGATGTGTTTCTCGCAACCATCGGCGATGGCAGGAAGATCCTCACGGTTCTCAAGAAGCAGACGATTTTTTCTCAAGGGGATGACGCCGATGCCATTTTTTACGTGCAAAAAGGCAAAGTGAGGCTCACCGTTGTCTCCAAAATCGGCAAGGAAGCAACGATTGCGATCGTCAACCAGGGCAACTTCTTCGGGGAGGGTTCGTTGGCGGGCCAGCTCTTAAGGATGGGCTCAGCCGCGGCAATGACTGATTGCGAGATTCTCCGCTTAGAAAAGAAGACCATGATGGATGCTCTTCATCGTGAGCCCGCACTGTCTGAAATGTTCGTGGCCTATTTGCTGGGGCGAAATATCCGTTACGAAGAGGATCTCGTCGACCAACTTTTCAACTCCAGCGAAAAGCGGCTGGCCCGCGTGTTACTCCTGCTCGCCCACTTTGGCAAGGAGGGCATCCCCGAAACCGTGGTCCCGAAGATCAGCCAGGAAACACTGGCAGAGATGGTTGGGACGACCCGCTCGCGCGTCAGCTTCTTTATGAACCGATTCCGGAAGCTGGGCTTCATTCACTATGCCGGAGGAGCCGAGGGCGCGCTGCAAGTCCACAGCTCTCTGCTCAACGTCGTTCTCCACGACTAGAGTCTGCGCTTCACGGCAGTTATTTTTTTGCAACTCATGATTCGGTTGACCCCAGGAGTTGCTTCGATGGAGCGAGCGCGATCAACACGATTCCGATGAGCACCAGAACAGCCACCCCGATCAGCTCTTCGCGTGCCACCATGTTGCGACATGCCTGGGTACCCATGAGTGCGGCGTGAGCGAAACTCGACCACGCTGTGAAGGCAATCACGCTGCGGCTCGCCGATGGATTTCGGATCGCCAAAAGCAGAAAAACGCCCAGCGTAACGTATAAGCTGAACTGCATAGACAGCGCAGGGGATTGTCGGATAAACATCACCATGGGATAGGCCAAAGCGATAAAGAGCAATCCCACCAGCGCCAGCGCGATCTTCAGCGCCGATTCACGATTCATGGCTCTCCGTTAAAACGGCGGGCCTGACAAGCCCTCCGAGTGATTGCCAAAGATCAAGTCTAACGCGCTCTCAAGACACCACCGCTCTTTTGACGCGCCGTAGGCTTGTGAGCAATTGTGGGCAGAATTGCAGCGACCCCATGCGTTATACCTCACAGGTATGGGTGACAACGGTACTTTACTCTGTATCCACCGGGATCCGGCTCAATTAACTCTGCTGCAAGAAAACGGATACGAACTGGTCACCGCTACGAACGGCTCGGATGGCCTCCGGCTTTTGATGACGCACTCGGTGGACGCAATTGTGCTCGAGCATCATCTGGGCCTGCTGGACGGTGCAGCTATCGCAACAGAGATCAAGAAAGCCAAGCCGAAGCTCCCCATCGTCTTGCTTGTCGACAACGTGGAATTGCCCGACGACGCGCTGAAGTCCGTCGATGCTCTCGTAACCAAGGCCGACGGCGCCCACTTTCTGTGGGCTACCGTTCACTTTATCTTGAATGTGAAGCCTGGCAAGCAGGCAAAGCTGAGTGAGAAAGTGCTGACTCAGAAAGCGCTGACTGAAAAAGTGCCGATACGGCATCGTCGTGCCGAACAGCTGGCAAAGCATAGGTCGTAATCGCTATCCCTGTTTCACTTCGGCTTTCTCAAGGGGAACGGAGTTGAGCGACTTCCCGCATTCCAGGCAATGTCGCTTGTTTCGTGGCGTGATCAACCCGCAAAACGGACACATCCTTTGTGCTCGAACTTCCTGGCTCCCCGGCTTAAAGAACGTCAGCAATGTTCCAACGAATTTTCGGGCAGAAGCCAGACGCCGACCCAGGGATGGATAATACGGTTCCATTCGATCTCTCCTCTGCGGGGTCTCGGCTGATCGCGCTAGTCTGCGAGCGATAAAAACTGAGCGATTAAAAACCGAGACACTAAAACCATGACAGGGGAAGGCTCGTGATTCTGTGCAGGATTGCTCACATTTACCATGATTCTTCCATCAGCTGCTGCGGAGCGGTGGATCTGCGTTGTTTAAGAACTGATCAATTCAGACCAGCTATCGCTTTCTGCGTGAGCGATCATGATTTCAGAGACGAGCGGGTCTTCTCTCTCTTTCAGATCCTCTGAACTAAGTCAGCTATCTGAAGCTTTCTCCTCTTAGTTCTGAGTCATAAAGGAAAACATTCATGAAAAAAATAATGTCACTGCTATTGATGAGCGTCATGGGCTTGGTTGGAACGTACGCGTTTGCCGGTTCGGCACGCGAAGATTCGGTCGACCGCCTGCAACGGTCCGTAACCGTTCTGAATGCGATCATGTCCGCTCCGGACAAAGGCATCCCCGAAGAAGTACTGGGCAACGCAAAGTGCATTCTGGTAGTGCCTGACCTGATCAAGGGCGGCTTCGTTTTTGGTGGCAAGCACGGACGCGGTGTGGCCACGTGCCGCACTTCTGAAGGGTGGAGCGCGCCGGCTTTCGTCTCCGTTGGCGGGGGAAGCTGGGGATTGCAGATCGGAATCGAAGACGTAGATCTGATCATGCTGGTCATGAACGACCACGGTCTGCAGCATCTGCTGTCGAGCAAGTTTGAACTTACGGGCGAGGGATCGGTTGCCGCAGGGCCGGTCGGCCGTCACGCTTCCGCCGGAACTGACTGGAAGATGAACACCGAAATGCTGACGTACTCGCGCTCCAAGGGCGTTTTCGCAGGCCTTACGTTGGAAGGTGCGGTAGTCGAGCAGGACAACGACTCCACTCACGCCATTTACGGCAAGCACATGATGTTCCGCAACATTCTTTCGGGGAAAGCGACAGCTCCGCGAAGTGCAGATGCGTTCTTGAAAGCCGTTTCAGAAGCTGGCCAACAGGCCAAGATTGCCGAAGCAAACGAAAACGCGAAGTAGCTCTTAACAAGAAACTGTCGGCGGGGCGGATTAGTGACTGGCCGGAACGCATGCTGGTTCCGGTCAGATCATCCGTTTTCTGGCGCTGAACAGCGCAACACACCCCGCAATGTGTATTTTGTGTTCATCGAAATGTGCATCGAGTCCCGCCTCAAGATCAGATTGCCGGTCTGACAAATTGTTGAAAATTCCTTTCGCGTTATAAATCTTCATCAGTTGTTTGGCCAGCGGGTTATGCCGCACACCTTCTCCGAGGATCGTGGAGCCGAATATGATCCCACCATCCCTTAGCAAAGGCTTCACGTTCTCAAACACGATGCTCTTGCTCGCCAAATCACCGGGGAGGCAGTGCAAAAGATAGTTGAGCGAGATGGAATCAAATCCAGACATGCCGATATCGATCGGCTGCAGAGTGTCACCCTTATAGCAGGATGGATTGTAACGACGCAGGCGTTTGGCTGATTTTGCGAGGCTGTTAGGGTTTAAATCGAGAAGTGCAATCTTCGGCGCGTTAGACGGAAACCGGCATCGATCAAGAAAGTAACCAGTTCCCACGCCGATGTCCAGATGCCTGGCAGAAATGTGCTGGTTGTAGAAGTCCAGGAGCACGCGCGACGGACATTGCCAGACAAAAGAATTGGAAAACCCCAACACCGCCAGGTCGTAGAATGCCAGAGCCAACGGAGTGTAGATGGCGACCGCTTTGCGAGTCCGTCCCTCAATTCCGCGGATGTTCGGTTCGTGGTTCATCTTCTCTGAATTCGAAGGGAAGGTGCAGAAAAAGGAAAGCGAAAGTGCATGACGAAATGGGTGTCTTTCTGTTAAATATTGTGACACATGGACGCTGAACGGATCATTGACGAGATTACACAAATAGAGGAGATGTTCGAATTGCCAGACATTCGACCACTCAGCGCGAGCGATGTCTCCGCTGCCAATCGAAGACACGATGAGTCATTAGCCCACAGCCCGTGGTTTCGGCTGTGGCAGCATTTTGGCGTCTGCTGCCGAACCGAGTCCCCTGTAATGTACTTAGGGGAAAGGGAGAGATAACCGCCCGCCAGTGGATTCGACGTATGGTTAAAAAGAAAGCTGCCAGTGACCTGCCGAAACTCACAGAGACGGAACAAGACCTGCTCTCGCACATCGAAGACGGATACCAGCTTGAAACTGATTCGCTAGGCGGCAACCCAGTGCTGCGGCGGTTGAAAGATAACGAAGAAACTCGGCCTCTCTCCGCCAATCGTAATACGATCAAGGCATTAGAACGGCGCGGACTCATCAGTCCCGGCAAAGGCCCTGATCCGCTCACAATCGCGTGGCGTGTGAAAAAGAAGCAGACTTAGCATCCGACATAGTTGCTTCCTCCGCCCTGCCTTACAATCGGATGGAGTGCTTAAAAAACCGATACCCGAGATAAAGGGCGTCGTTTGGGGACGGGTCTGCGAGCGGGACGGGTGGTACAATTTGACTGTTTTGGGAGTCGGCATCAGCGATATCCGCAACGAAATCGGTTCAGACTAGGCACCAAATCATAGTGCGGTACAGGCATTAAAGTCGAGCACTTCCACGAAGTGCCGGGATGGCGGAACTGGCAGACGCAGCGGACTCAAAATCCGCCGACCTTCGGGTCTTGGGGGTTCGACTCCCCCTCCCGGCACCATCATAACCTCCACAGAATGAGCAGCTGGATGGTCGGCACTTCGCCGCAGATAACGGTTCGTAACAGACGTGGCGGATTTCGCGTCCGCTACGATTCCCGACGGTAGTCATATCCAAATGAAATAATTGATGTTATCTGGAGTTCTACGAACGAACTGGACTTGTATACCTATTACACACTTGCCCGAAAGGAAAGAATCAGAGTCTCCGGTTCCTCCGCCACGGTCCGCCCGGCTGCCACACCTCGTTTTCCTCGTTCCCCTTCCAAACGCCGTCCACAACCGGCAGTACGAACTCTCGAATGACCTCGATTATTTCTTTGAGGGAAGAATCTGCCTTAAGCCCACTCTTCCGCAGAAACGCTCCCCATTGCATCTGCTTCGCTTGAAGTTCATAAAATGCGGCCCTCAATGCTAGCGGCGACGATCTTGGCAGAGTCGTGTGCCGCGTCTTGAATGTTGCCTGAATTGCCGCGGCGAGAGTGCTGCTCTCGAATTCGAACCTTTGTGCCAGCACCCAGAGATCATAGAAGTCCTTCATTCGGCTATTCGCGACGCCGAGTTTGACCATGGCTTCGAACTTTTCCGCAACCACACTCTCCTTGGAATAGGCGTGCAATTTGGGTGCAGGAAATTTAAGGAGCGTGGGATACTCCACTTCCTCTGATGCGGGAACAATCGTGTCTCCGAGACCGACGTCAATCTGAAGGGGAACGCGCACATTCCCAAGCCGCGCTTCTATGCGTACCCGAACCCCTTCGTAGGCTTCCTCATCACGGATTCTTCGCACACGAATCGTGTCTGGTAGAAACGTCAGGCCATCGTTCACCACATTTTGCGTGCACACCTCGGAGAAGACTTTCCGGAAGTTGATATCGGACGGCCCCCGTCCGAGCAGATCGAGATCTCGGGTCGGACGATACATCTCCGCAGTCCAGAGTTGTAGTAGCAGTGCACCCTTGAGGACAAAGGCGTCCCGATGAGGAGAAATGCTCAGGCGATAGAGGAATCGTTCCAATCCATATCGGGTGAGGAGAAATCCAAAATCTTCCTTGCGTTCGGTCGCCAGATTCAACAGCCGCTGCCGGACGGAAGCTGACAGGTTTGCAACAGGCTTCTTCACGTGAGCGACTCGAGGTATGGTTGTATCACCCGTGCCACCCGGCAGACCTTCGCGGCCATGAAGAGTTCATCTATCGTGGCTTTCCGCTGTCGGTAGCAATCGCGCAGCGCTTCTAGAGCGACGTCCAGCCCTATCTTGTTGCGGTACTTGAAACAATCGGCGACAGTTTTTGCGGGACCAAATACTCGCACGGCAACTCCTTCGATCTTCTTCCGCTCGATGCCATAGGAAAGGGCTTTCCCGGAAAAATGCACAACACGCATCAGCGGATAATCCGCGCGTGGGCGACGAGCGTTGTGGGCAATCGCTATCCAAACCTCACGCGGCGATTGCGTAGTGAGCCCGTGGAAGCGCAGCGCAGAGAGCAGGCAGATCACACCATGCGGTACGCGCTTCGCTGCCTCCACAAGCGTATGGTGCTGAGTCACCCGGCTACCATCTGCCACATAAAGCCCTCTTCCCACTTGTCGCACTAGCCCGCGGTCTTTCGCCTGGCGGAGATATTCCCGAGGGATAGCTACCCGATCCAGTTCGCGTGGCCGGAATACTCCAGCCTTTCGGACCATGCGGGCTACGAGTTCTGCCTTCGAAACAGCCATGGCGCATTTTTACTATATGCATGCATATTATCACAAGTGACAACATATCGTAAAATAAAACGTCATGTCGATATCGATACGCCGAAAAAGCGTTGCGGTGGACACTCATCGTAGGAACTGCTGGAGCTATTTTTCTTGTGGCCAGACCCGATGATAGCGATGCTGTCGGGGCTTGAAGTGGAGGTTGAGATAGGTGCCTTTGGAATCGGCGGCGAGGAAGGCAGCGTGCTCCTCGGCGGGAACATCGAAGTATTGATAGACCTCTCCACTCTGTCTAAACTCCAGTTCCAGCACCTGTTTCTCAGGAGCATAGCCGATGCTGGCAATGCTGCTGGAGTCTACAGAAACTCGCTGCATACTTTCTTGGATGCGGATGAACCTACTAAGTATCAGATGCGGTAGCTTCTGCTTCAAGTTCCCAACGTATCCGTTCGCCGGATCAGATGCGAACGCGCAGCGGTATCGTTCACGCCGGATGGAGGGCCCCGTCCAATCCGGATTGATGGATCGTCCGATCCCGAGCGGAAACTGAGATGGTTTCGCGAATCGGGTCATGCCCCTCCCTATCCATAAACATGTGACGCCTGTCGAAAAAGGCGGAGCGAGATGATCCATAAAATCCGTGAGACTTACACAGTGCCTTTCACAGTTTTTATATTTCACTTCAGCTATGTATCTTATTGTCAATACTTAACGTGAATGCGCAGCGGACTCAAAATCCGCTGACCTTCGGGTCTTGGGGGTTCGACTCCCCCTCCCGGCACCATTTCGAGAACCCATAAAATCCGCAACTACTTTGGCTCTTTCTCCGCATGCGATGAAGCCGCTCAGCAGACGCGCCCGACTTTGCGCCAATATATAACCAACCAGCTTTTAGTTTATCCAACTGAACATAATCAATTTATTTACAAAATGCTGTAGTGAGTGTAGCTTAGACGCCTCTCCCGCAATCTCAGGGTTCCAGAGCCTCGACCATCGAGCCCGGGCTGGATCAGAAGAGTCTCTGTACAAAATCCTTCAAATCGCGGAACTGCGTGTGCTCGCAAATTGAAGACGCTTTCCAAACTGCCGGCAGCATGGCACTGCTGGGACGATTTTAGTAGCGGGCCTACTTCGATTCCTTAATGATTGCGTCCGCGGCGTTGCCGGCGACGACCCAGCTTGCCGACCCGGCCACGACGGCTTCATCCTCGAACCACAGGAATCCGAAGTCGTCGATGCACTCCGGAAAATCCGGCTTGATGATGATGTATCCGGGAATTACGGCACCTGGGATGTAAGCATTGTCGGCGCGATTGTTGCTGTACGTCATCGTCTTCGAAACCGTACCGACGCCGGCTACATACGAAGTGCTGGATACCGGGTGCGTGCCGAGAATGTAGTTGACGGCGCGAAGTGTGTATTCAGAGCCCACGAGATCCGGAAACGCCTTGTGCAGGAAATACATTCGGATCGCCATATCGACCACGGCACCCGATCCGCCCCAGGTGCCGAGGCTAGGAGGCACGCCGAATGGCGTCTCGTCCAGCCGCTTGTCCAAACCTGCCACGTATGTTTTCACCGCTTCTCGCATTTGATCTTTCGCGTTGGCGTCCAAGTAAGGCAATGCCCGGACTGCTTTCCAACCATTGAAGTCCATCTGTTCCGGAGTGATCATCCGAGGGAATAATTCCTTCAGGCGGGACTTGTAGGGCTCGGCACCATTTGTTGCGATGGTCAACTCCAAAGCCGCGGGCCAGTCTAGTCCGACGAAAGATCGGCCACGGCCGCCGCCAGCCGGCGGAGTGGCGGGTGCGGCCGAACTTGTTGGAGCACCTGAGTTGTTCTTTGACTTAGGAGCGCCTTGGGCACCAGAAACAGCACCCTGAGACGCAGCGAGCACACCACCTGCGGGAGCCTCTCGGTCTGGCCCGGCGCTTGTCGGATACAGCGTTGGATTTGCCGTCGTGTCCTTCCATGCTTTGATTGCGGTCTCTAGACAGTCTTTCGCTAATGCGTCGTCCCAGCCCTTCAGCGTATCCGCCGCTGCGGCCAGCGCCGCGATGGCATTCCACTGGAAGTACGAGTTGTTCGTAGTGAAGATCCAGCGATCGTCCGGTTTGCCGGAGTAATCGCCCTTTGTCTCGTTCGGGCCGAGCTTCGCGTCGTAAATGCGGCCGTCAGTTTTCGACGCTCCGTCGCCCACTTGGGTGTACTGGCGCAAATCTGGCTCGTGAGTGCCGCGGATGGCGTGGCCGATGTTGTGAAACTGCGCCAGGATGAGCAGTGCACCGTGCTTCACTTGCTGTACCGTATCCGGCACGCCATCGGGGCGGTGCATCTCAACTTCACGGGCGGTTTCATCCACCGTAAGCTCGTCGTACTTGAGATTGAATTCGCGATATGCCAGAGCGAGACTCTGAATCACGTTCAGTTGCGCCGGCTCCTCAAGGTCATAGTCGCCGGCATCGTACCAGCCGCCCACGTTCATCCCAGGAATGTGATCGCCGCCTTTATATTTCCCGTCGGTCGCGGTCGACTGGTTCCAGCCGTCGAATTGCTCCCCGACCACTGGCGCCATACGGCCATCATCGAGGTGCGAAGCGCCATGCCACACGCGGTAGCCTTCGCGAACGGAAACGTGGTCCATCTGCGCTGCGAGGTGATGGTCGAGGCTGTCCTGCCAGATGTTGGCGTACGCATCGGTGGAGATGGGGAAGGGCGCCGTGCGCTGGTCTGCGTACTCGATGACATAAAGGCCCGGGTCCTTGACCGGAGTGAAGTCGAATTTCGAATATACATACCGCAGCCAGGGTGTTGAAGGCGTAACCGG
Organism: Terriglobales bacterium; assembly: GCA_035308395.1. Taxonomy (GTDB): domain Bacteria; phylum Acidobacteriota; class Terriglobia; order Terriglobales; family Acidobacteriaceae; genus Acidiflorens. The sequence continues at coordinate 1,499 of DATGGT010000106.1, read as the reverse complement.
GCCCTCAAAGACTTGCTTATACGATCCGTCCTCCGCCAAGCGCAGCACTTTGGCGGCCTTTGGGCCGTTGTACTTTGGGTCGAGTTCGAGAACTGCAACCTTGGAGAAGGCTGGTGCATAGCCGACCTGACTGTGCGCGATCATTGGCGTCCGCGTCCAGTTCGGGATCAGGTCTGGCCTGATGTGCCATACGATGGCGCCGGTTGTCTTGCCCGTGGGGATCAGCGAGCGCAGGACGAACCAGCCGTTCTGTGCTCGATTGCGTCCGTCGAAGAGCATGAGGTCGGCGGTATCCGACTTCACAGTGATGCGGGCAAGTGGATCGTCAACTCCCAGGGTGATGCTCTTGCCGTCGGCGAAGGGAAGCGGCTGAGTGTATCCCTTGGCCTTATCCCAGTCCTCAAGGTAGTAGGCCTTTTTCGGTTCATCAGGCAGCGGCAATACTTTGACCATCGGGTCATTCGGTGTTCGCGGGAAGATGCCGGCTCGGGTTCCGTCGACAAGGTATGCCTTGCCCATGTAGATCGAAGGCAGAAACTCCAGGTTGAAGCCTGCTCGGCCAGCCAGTTTCTGCGGTAGGGGCTTGTCGAGATTGATGCTGACCCTCACGCCGCCTGGTTCAGCTGCGACTTCCAGCGTGTAGCTGAAGTCAAAGGTCGGGAAAGCGAGGTTGGCGGTGAGCCGATTGTTCTCCCTGTCGGCATGGCGTTCCTTGAGGGTCGCCACCAGGTCCCACTGCTCGGGCGTCGGCATCAGGCGCACGTCGCCGTTCGTGGCGATGCGCTGGCCGTGGAGAATCATCTCCATCGCGGTGTTCTTCTGGTCTACAAAAACGGGATGGTAGGTGCTGTCGTAGAGGAACACGCTGAAACCCTGCGTGTCGAGGTAGTTCTTATCGGTCACCCTCATGCCAAAATCGGCGCCGAATAGGGTTGGGCCAGAGGTCAGGGCCAGGAGGAGGCACACTTTGAATCGGGAGAGCATAGGCTACGATTGGACTACTCCTTATCCGGCAGAGGCTTATATGACAAGCACACCTCATCCTTATTGTTTGTCAGTGCTGCCGGCGCGGCGCGAAGCGAACGCAATAGACCAGACCGAATAACAACAGCAGCGCTCCCCACCACACATTGGCGTGCAAGTTATAGAGAACGACGCCGGGATTCAACGGAGGCTTCACCAGTTGGTAGATTCCAGCAGCCAGGATCAGCGCGCCGTTGCCTGCCAGTGAAATACCGATAAAGAACCAGATGGAGATCATTCTGCATGCCTCCGCTTACCAGAAGATAATGTTCAACGCGACGAAAACGACCGTAACCACACCCGCCCAGAAGAGTGGCTTCTGGTATAGAGGGACATCTCCAATGGCGGGAACCTCCGTCAACCCGTACACCAAGCCGCTGAGTTCGCTATCGGGCTTCGGTTTGGTTGCGAAACTTACCGCTACAGTCACAATTACGCAGACCAGAAAAGACCAGAGCGCCTGAAACATATCCTGG
>DATGGT010000105.1:0-2157 GCA_035308395.1 Terriglobales bacterium | reverse complement strand
CCAAAATCGAGCCCAAGCAAAAGCGCGAGAAAAGCCCTATCCACAAGCGTTTCCGCCGCTATGATCCCTCAAAATCACCCACTCAATTTCCGGAAGACCCATTTTTTCCAATAGCACGCGAAGCTTTGGAATGTTCCATTGTCTGTCGCCCAACGCGTAAAGATGCCTGCCTTGGGTGTCCTTGGGGCTGACCTTGAACCCCGAATAGAAGGAGCGGCTGGCGGTGATCACGCGCAGCTCCTTGTCGAGCACGAGAACAGGCTCGCGGACAGTGTCGACAATACCCTGGGCAAGTGCCCAGGCATCCGAAATCGCGGTGAATCGTTCTCTTAGCTTGACTTTGGCCGATTTATGCTGCGTAGGCGAGCGCGTTTTCAACGCGCCGCCAAATATGGCGCGGAATTTCTATACTGTCTGGGCTTGGCCGGGACATGCGAGAAATTTGATGGTACCAAATTTCGCGGCGTATTGCCGCGATGGCATCGCTGAAGGTCAGAACTGATTTTGGATACCACGCCGCGATTCTCGGCTTGAGTTTTTTGTCTTTTGCGAGATCGTGCGTCCACAGGGTTATGATTGAGAACAGGCCAAGCAAAGCCGGCGTGGTGCGCAGGATCGCCTTGTCAGTCCACTGACGCTGTGTCTCGACGCCGAGATGCGCGCGCACCTCTTCGAATGTGACTTCGACCTGCCAACGGCGGACGAACCAGGCAAGGACGTCTTTCGGGTCGGCGTTGAGATCGGTTGCGAGAAAGGCCTGCGGAGCGAGTTCGCCGGACGGATCGCGAACCAGAAGCCAACGGATCGGAACCGGCGGAAGGCCGCTGTGATACCACATGGCTGTGCCGGTTGCGAACTGCACGCGACGATTGGTTCGGCCGTACCACAAGCTAATGCGGCAACCCCTCCATTGAACTTTGCGATCCTTGAGAAGAGCGGAAAGTTTTTTGTGAGGCCGTCCTTTGATTGGTGGCCGGCCACGGCGCTTGCGTTTTGACGGTGGAGCCTCGAACAGATTGGCGTCCAGCCGCAAACGCGTGACGACGCAGACATGCTTGCCGGCGGCAGCCAGGAGCTCGATGGCCGCAAAAGCGCTGTCGGCGACAAGAACGATGTAACGATTTGGAAGCCAGCGGTGGATTTGCAAGGCCGCCTGCCGGGCCCAATCGACGATGGTCTTCGCAGCGCGTGGCTTGCCTTCATAGAAGCGTCGGGAGGGAGCAAGCAGCGTGAGGAAAGGCAGCGCCATGACGCGTTCCGCCCACGGCACGTGCACCAGCAACATGGCAGAAAGCCAGCGTAAACCGCTCGTTTTGACGAAGTGTCCCTTGGACGAGCGCACTGGATCGCGGTAGATGCCGCGTGCTTTGATCTTGGCTCCCCAGCGCCTTTCGATCGTATCATCGAGCCCGATCACAATGGGAGCATCACACGGGAGAAATGCTTTCACCAGCAACTGGAGAAGATGCCGGGCCATGGCGTGGGACGACCACGGGGCGCGATTGAGGACACGATGGAAGGTGCAGAAGTCCCCATCGCGGTCTCTCCCCAGGATTCGCAGCACCGCGGTGACAGTCCGTCGTCCGGGCGCCAAAATGGCGCCGGCAAGTAGAACGACAACATGTGGCCACGTCGGGCATGTGAAGAGAGGGGCGAAATCCACCAACCGAGCCATGAAGCGATCGGGCAGCGGAGATCCGGGCAAAGCCCAAGAATGGGAGTGTAGCATCCCATCCGTAGAATCAACGCGCTGAATCGCGGCAACATTCACCGCCTGCGACAAATTGATTCAGGTAGTTCGTCAGGTCTCGCTTGGAAAGCAGTCAGCTGGCACCTTGCCTCACATGAGCAAGCCAAACCCAATGCTTTCCCAAATCGCAGCTCGCTTCAAAAAGTTTGACATCGAGCCTGGCCGCGGCGGCTACACTCTTGTTGATCCTCGCACGTCAGAGCCGATCGCGCGCTTGCGACCCATTCCCAGCACCGATCGCTTCGAACTCTTCTATTGGTCGAAAACCAAAGGTCGCTGGACCACATTCGGCAATATGGGGCGAATGAAGCTCATGCTCGACAGCGCACATGAAATCATCGAAAATGATCCCATGTTCCAAATTCCACGCCGCTGGAAACTCTTCTAAAATTGGCCAAAGTCAAGCT
>DATGGT010000104.1:0-2611 GCA_035308395.1 Terriglobales bacterium | reverse complement strand
GTCCATCAGTTCGAGGTACTGCTCGTTCTGCGCGGCGGCGCGGGAGGAAACTTCGTCGAGCCATTCGCCGGTGTGGCGCGGGTCAACGATTTGGAATTTTGCGAATGCGTCGAAGAAATGATCGTGGCCGCTGACGCCGGCAGAGGGAACGAATGAGCGCATCGAGAACGCGTCCACCAGCGAATCGTAGAGATGCTGATTTTCAAAAGCGCGCGAAACGGCGGCGTTGCCTTCGCCGCAAACGGGCTGCGGCGGGATGCTGCGCGTCATCGCATCGGTTTTGAAGAAAGAGAGAGTGTCGAGGTCGACGCAAAGTTTGTCGTCGGCACCGTCACGAATCCATGATTCCGCGTACACGGCTCCGGCCAAATGACTATGAAGGTCGGCCCCTTTGGGCATGCGCACTAGAAAGTCGCGCAGCTCGAGCGGATTCTGGCGGACCGATTCGAGCGCGCGAGCAGCGCGCTGCTCGGCAATGGGGCCGGAAGCGACTACCGGCGCGGGGCCGGGTTTGCGAACCGTCGACTGTGCAAGGATCGAACCAGGAGTGGACAAGACGAGCAGTATCGAGATGGCTTTATACTGTCGCACGAAGCTCAAATCGGCAAATCGCATCGCTCGGCACATCCTCGCAGTTCGTAATTGTGGATGAACTTTACCACGCCGGACAATTCATTTGCGCCTGAACGGGTCCCAGCCATAAGCCTCTAGGGACGTTACGGAACCGTTGTTGGCGAGCAGGATTCTGCGCTCCGACGTGATCTCACCGATACAAGTAAGCCTCGAAAAATCCGGGGCATGACGAAGCCTGTTCACACGCCGGCGGGGAATCGTGATAAGCAGACCGTAGTCGTCCCCGCCGTGAAGAGCCATCTGGAGGGGATCTAACTTCAGCTTCCTGCTCCCGCGGAAAAGACCCGCTGGGATCAAGACACATGGTACGCGTTGGGCTTCGATACGGGCACCAACTCGGCTGGCGGCGCAGAGGCGGGCAAGGTCCGTCGAGAGGCCGTCCGAGATGTCCATCATCGCGGTGGCGATTTGATTTCGGGCCAGCCATTCACCAAGCTTCAGCGGTATTCGAGGAAACAGATGCTGCTGCAGCGAGTCTTGAACCCCGCGTCGGTGCGCCAGCTTCCTCCTCACAAGCTCCAGACCGAGTTGGGCGCGGCCCAGCTTCCCGGTAACATATATAAGGTCGCCAGGGCGGGCGCCCGAGCGGGTAAGAGCGTGACCGCGAGAAACCTCGCCAAGCACGGTGATACTAATCGAGACGAAGCTGCTTTTGGTGGTGTCTCCACCGATCAGGCGCATTCCGAGATAACGGGCGGCGCGGGCCATTCCTGCGAGGAACGCGTCGAGCCAAGTTCCAATTCGGGACATTGGTAATGCGAGGGTCATCAGGAAGTATCGAGGCGACGCGCCCATGGCAACGAGATCGCTGGCGGCACGGACCAGGGACTTATACCCCACGGAATCAGGCGGGTGGGCTTTCGCCAGAAAATGGAGTCCTTCTAAAAAGGCGTCGCAGCTCAAAACCCAGTCGCTGCCACCGCCAGGAGATAAGATCGCGGAGTCGTCACCTATGCCGAGACGCAGCACACGGGACGCCCCATGTCCCACCATGGAAGGAACTTTCCTGCCGATTCTTTCGACCAGCTGGTCTTCTTTGTGCATGCCTGAACTTCAGTACAGTTGTGGCAGAGTTCGCCGATAGAGTAAGGTAGAGCTAGCAGTATTATAGACTTAGGGCGGAATGGGCAAGCAAAAGGCCCGAGAGGCTCTGGGCGAACGGACGATTAGGGTTGACGGCAAGCAATATGCTCTCTACAATCCGTGCCGTTTCGGACCAAAGCTCGCGGTTCAGACTTCTGAGGGAACCGGCTAGCCGTGGCGAAGGGCGCACGGCGTTCGGCCACTAGCGGAAAACTAATTCAGGATAAAACTGAGGATGAAGGGCAAGTCATACACGTTTTTTATTGCCTCTAGCGCTTCTGGCGGTATGCGGCGCTTGCGGGTGCCTTTCTACGTCCTGAACCTGCTGTTGGTGCTGGCCGTCGTGGGCGGAATCACGATTCTGGCCGGTATTGGCTCCTATTCCCGGATGCTGCTGAAAGCCACCAACTACAACACGCTTCGCCGGGAGCAGGACAGTCTGAAACAGCAATACAAACAGCTGCAGACGGAAGTGAAGGATACGAACCAGCGCCTGAATTCGTTGCAATCGCTGGCAAGCGAAGTGGCCATGGCCTACGGGTTGAACCGCTTCCAACAGACTCCTTTTGCGATGACCGACGTCACCGAAGGGACGACCGCAGAGTTTCAACAGACGCTCGACCAGTTAAGCTATCTTGAAAAAAATGCCTCGCTCGTGACGGTGTCGAACGGCGGATTGCGGCTGATGCCTTCGATGCAGCTTAGCGCGCTTGGAATCGTGCCGACGTTGTGGCCTGTGGTGGGTGAAATTACCGGTCACTTTGGCGAGCGGCTCGATCCGTTCAGCGGCGAAGGCGCGTTTCACGCTGGGATGGACATTGCGTCGCACTATGGCGACGGCATACGGGCTTCAGCTGACGGAGTGGTGACGGTAGTGGATCGGCGGGCCGGCTAC
>DATGGT010000103.1:0-1516 GCA_035308395.1 Terriglobales bacterium | reverse complement strand
GAATACCTTGCCACGAGAATTCCCGAAGAATTCGACACCTACAATCAGGAAGTGATCCTCACCGACCTCATCACCAAGCGCGCTCTCTCGAATGAAATAATCACTCCGGGGAAGACGACCGTCGGCGATGTGCGGCGCTGGCTCTATGACGAGATGTGGCGCAATCGCGTCGGCACCTGGTTCCAGCCCGATCTACGCGTGCAACGCAAGGGCATGCCATCGGAATCCTCGCGCGGTTTCCTCGCTGTCGCGAAAGAAGAAATCGTGATCGAGCCCGGAGACTTAGTGCATCTCGATTTCGGAATCTCCTACATGGGTATGAGCACCGACTGGCAGAAGATGGCCTACGTGCTGCTTCCCGGCGAGAAAACGGTTCCAGCCGGCCTGCAGAAAGCGATGGACAACACCAACGCGCTGCAGGACGCCCTGATGCTGCGCGCTGCTCGGCCGGGCCGCACCGGAGGCGAAGTTTACGACCTCACCATGGCTGAGATGAAGGAAAAGGGAATCGAAGCCATGATTTACAGCCATCCCATCGGCAATCAGGGGCACGGGCTCGGCGCAAGCATCGATTTTCGTGCGTCGCAAACTGTGAACCCCACGCACGAAGCCGTGGGCCCATCGTCAATGGAGCGCCTGCGAGATGGCTCCTATCAATCCATCGAGCTAAACACAAAAACGGCTATCCTCGAATGGGGCGGCCAGAAAATTTACGTCATGGCTGAGGACGACGCATATCTCACGCCTGACGGCTACAAATTCTTTCAGCCGCGCCAGACTGAGTTTTATCTGATCCAGCCCAAGTAGCGATAACCCGGATGTTTTATTGTCCTAAGCCGCGCCGAACTCCAAGGAGTTTCAGCGCGGCTTTTATTTTTTTGGAACTATTCAAAATGGCTGATGTCGGGGGAGAAAGTTGAGTTAGGATGCGCCGCGGAGGAACCACATGCAATTTCGGAGATGGCTGGTAGTTCTCGGCGTTTGCGCGATCTTGGCCTCACCGGCTGCTGCGCAGTCGCAGGCAGCGACGGCACAATCGCTCAAGGACCAAATGCCGCACCTGCTGCCCTGGTCGCGGCAGATTGCCGTGCGCGAGGGTTGGCTTGTAAAGCGGCAAGCACTGCTGCTCGACATGATGCGCCGCCATAACGTCGACATGTGGATCGTCGTCAACGAAGAATTTCACGACGATCCGCTCACGGAATTCGTCGCTCCTCCGCGGCCCTACACCGGCAACCGAGATTTTTTTGTCTTTGTTGATACCGGCGGCAAAGAACTGAAGAAAATCGCCGTCACCGGCTATTCGCAGGAAAGCGTCGCGAAGTTCTTTGAGAAATCGAATGTCCCGCAGCCGGATATTCCTTCGGAATTGCACGCGCTCTGGGACACCTACCATCCCGCGCACATCGCTCTGGGCATTGACGGCAAGCGCGGCGTCACGCGCAGCCTCACGAAATCTAGCTACGAATACCTCGCCAAAAGCATGGGACCCGAAGCCGCCCAGCATTTCGTCCCC
>DATGGT010000102.1:0-2176 GCA_035308395.1 Terriglobales bacterium | reverse complement strand
GATTCGATTGCTTGGGTCGAGCTCGTTCCAGTGGGGTTTGGCCACACGAATACATTAATGATGTGCTTGCGTCTCTGATAGACGAGCGCGGCGACTTCACGATTTTCGAGGTAATCCAGGCGCCCGCCAACCAATGGAAATCCGTCGCTGGCCAGATCTTCGACCGGCGGTGAAAAATCGAGTTTGCCGTCGAACCAGGGTTTCACGGTGTGCTGGTCGGTGGAGACGACGTCCATGAGGTGGTTGCCTTCGAGCGATCGCACATGGCTGGAGAATACTTCCGCTGCGATTCGCTGGTCACTCGAAGGCGCCCGAAGACGGGCTGTCCACTGCCAACCACTAATGGAAATCAAGGCGAGCATCGCAAACGCGCCGGCCAGTTGCCACATATTTAGAGATGGCCATTTAAACTTACTTTCCCGAACTTCAGCCGCGCTCGATGCGCGCAGGGATGACTGGATTCGCTCTCGCAAAGCCGCCGGCGCGGCATAGGCGAGCGAACTGCGTTGCAAGGCAGCGCGCAATGCCTTCAGGTTTTCCATCTCCTGGGCGCAAGCAGGACATCCCTTCAGGTGCGCTTCCATCTCGATCGTGCGAACCAGATCGAGCTCCCCATCGAGGTAGCCAGGAACATAGCGTTGTGTCAGCTCGCAGCTCACTTTAGGACTCCTTACCCAGGCTTACACTCAGGGACTCCCGCAACCGCGTTCGTCCACGTGCTAACCGCGACATTACCGTGCCTATGGAGACCGACGTGACGTCGGCGATCTCCTTGTACGACATTCCTTCCAGTTCGCGCAGCACGAGCGCTTCACGGAACACGTCCGGCAGTTCCTCGAGCGCGCGGCGCAGCGTTTCCTTGTCCGCGCTGGCCAGTGCCTGAATTTCAGGGTCGGCAATCCCGGACGATTCTTCGCTGTGAATTTCCTCGTCGAACACTTCCGCGGAACCCGGTGCCCGATTCTGGTGCAGCCATGTGTAGCACGTATTGCGAACGATCGTGAGCAGCCACGCCCGCATATTCCCGCCTTGATACCCGTCGAAAAAACGGAAGGCCCGCAGACAGGCTTCCTGCGTCACGTCCTGGGCATCCTGGTCGTTCCGGGTCAGCCAGCGCGCGAGGCTGTACGCCGCGTCCAGATGAGGCAGGACGGTTTGCTCGAACCGTTCGCGTCTCGCTGTCTCCGGCACTCTTGTGTCCGTCGCTGCTCCTTGCTTCCCGCTCTATAAGACCACGGGCCGGTCTTTTTTATTCCCGCTCATAAAATATGCCATTGGGAGGGAATAAACGACAGCCGCGCAAGTCTTACATCCCGAAGGCCGCGCGCGGCAAGCATTTTAGAGCCCACGCCTGCCGAAGGAGAATACAGAATGGCTGACTTTATTCGCGACAACATCAACAAGGATGGCATTGACCGCCGGGGCTTTCTGCGGTGCATGGCCTGGGCCGGCACCGGAGTGCTCTACTCGGTTCACGGCGGCATTCTCAAATCGTTGCCGATGATGCAGGGCGCCATGGGCGGGAAAGACATGGCCAAAATGAAAGGCGCGGATTTCAGCTTCATCCAGATCAGCGACTCCCACATCGGATTCAACAAGGAAGCCAATCCCGACGTCACCGCGACACTGCAGGTCGCCGTCGATCGCATCAACAGCGCCGCGGCGCCCCCGGATTTCCTGTTGCACACGGGCGATATCTCGCAGCTCTCCAAACCGTCTGAGTTTGACACGGCCGAGCAGGTCCTGAAGGGCGCCAAGGCGAGCCGGATTTTTTATGTTCCCGGCGAGCATGACGTCCTCACCGACAATGGCCAGCAATACCTGGATCGCTTCGGCAAAGACACGAAAGGAAACGGCTGGTACAGCTTTGACCACAAGGGCGCGCACTTCATCGGCCTCGTCAACGTAGTGGACCTCAAGGCAGGCGGCCTCGGATCGCTTGGCACTGACCAACTCAAATGGCTGCAAGATGATGTGAGGGATTTAAAGAGCAGCACGCCCGTGATCGTCTTCGCGCACATTCCGCTCTGGACGGTTTATCCCGACTGGGGATGGGGCACTGACGACAGCGAGCAGGCGCTCGGGTACTTGAAGCGCTTCGGCTCGGTCTCCGTCCTGAACGGCCACATCCACCAGATCATGCAAAAGGTGGAAGGCAACGTCACGTTCCACACAG
>DATGGT010000101.1:0-1672 GCA_035308395.1 Terriglobales bacterium | reverse complement strand
GGCACTATTTTTCTGGTCGGAACAGGCCGCGAATGGTGGCATCTGATTTTTGACAAGGGACTGACCATCAGCACGAACCTCTTTGGCACCACGTACTACTCGCTCGTCGGACTGCACGCTTTTCACGTCACCGTGGGATTGATCGGGATTCTCCTTGCCATGATTTTTACGCTTTTAGGCAAAGTGGAACCGGTGCACAGCGAGCGCGTCGACGTCTTTTCGATGTATTGGCATTTCGTGGATGCGGTCTGGGTCGTCGTTTTCACGGTGGTTTACATCATCGGACGCTGAAGGAAGCAAAGTCACATGGATTCTCCGAATTCACGAGTAGAGGCAATCGCCACCGCGTCAAACACCATCATTCTGCCCGCGCCGACCCCATGGCCCATCACTCTTGCCTTCGGCCTCACCCTGCTCTTCGCAGGCCTGGTGACGAACGCTTCCCTCAGCATACTCGGCGGAATCCTGTCCGTTATCGCGTGCGTCGGCTGGTTTTGCGATGTCCTTCCCCAGGAAAAGGAAGAAATGATACGGGTCGCCGCCGAAGTGCCCGTCGTCACTACTTCCCGCCGCGTAGTCGAACGGCTCGCGGTGGCGCCGGAACTTTCACGCGCACTGCTTCCGCTGGAAACGTATCCGGTATCCGCGGGAATCAAAGGCGGGCTCGCGGGAAGCGTGGCCATGGCCGTGCTTGCCTGTCTCTACGGATTGCTCAAACAAGGAAGTATCTGGTATCCGATTAATCTGCTGGCAGCAACCGCCTATTCTCAATTCCTCCGGTTTGGAACGGCGTCGCTCGATACTTTCCACTTGGGTAGCTTTTCTATTGCGGTCGTCATCCATCTGCTCACGTCTCTGTTGGTAGGGCTGCTGTACGGAGCTATGCTGCCGATGTTTCCACGACGCCCAATTCTTCTGGGAGGAATCATCGCGCCGATTCTTTGGACGGGCTTGCTCTACAGCATACTTGAGCTCCTGAATCCCTTGCTGAACAAGCATATCGACTGGCTGTGGTTCATTGCTTCGCAGTTTGCTTTCGGCATCGTCGCCGGATTGGTGGTCATGCGACAAGAGCGCGTGCCAACGGAACAGTTCGTGCCGTTCTCAGTGCGTGCGGGCATTGAGGCTCCGGGAATGACCAAGGAAAAGCCGGGACCCGGTGAATTAAGATGAGGCTCCGGCACCTTTTTCTCGGGATCGCGAGCCTCTATGCTTTTGGTTTGTCCGGGTGTAGTGGCGTACCCAGGGGGGCGTCCACTATCGAAGTTCCGATCGTTCCGAACGACGTTTCAGATTTCAAGATTCTCTTTGCGCAGAACTGCTCGGGCTGCCATGGCCCGGATGGTAAAGGCGGAGCCGCTATTTCTCTCGCCGATCCCGTGTATCTCGCGATTGCAGACGACGCAGTGGTTCGGCGCGCCGCGACGAACGGGATCGCAGGGACCTCAATGCCCGCCTTCGCACAGAGCGCCGGCGGCATGCTTACCAGCAAGCAAATCGATTTGATTGTCAGCGGTATTCGCGAACGCTGGTCGAAGCCGGATGTTTTACGGGGTGCGAACCCACCTCCATATTCCTCGCCTGAACCCGGCAATCCTTCGCGCGGATCGGAGGTTTACGCCAACTACTGCTCTTCGTGTCATGGTGCTGGGGGCCGAGGCGGACAAAAGGC
>DATGGT010000100.1:0-3289 GCA_035308395.1 Terriglobales bacterium | reverse complement strand
ACGGAAGTGCGTGTGACGCCCGATCTGCGGACCGTGCGCGTCTACGTGAGCCTGGCGGATGAAGACGAAACGGAGCGCGCCAGCACGCTCGCTGGATTGCAGGCTGCGAAAGGCTACGTGCGCCACGAACTCGTCGAACGGCTTCAGCTTCGCCGCGCTCCGGAAGTGTTGTTCATCCTCGATCAGTCCGAAGAAATTGGCGATCGCATCGATCAGCTCCTGCGAAACGCAAAAAGTCCGGGGAAATAGCCGAAGCATATGCCCCGGAAGCCACAGCCTCCTGCCATCGACGGTATCCTTGTGGTTGACAAGCCTCGCGGAAAAACTTCGCACGACATCGTCGAATCGGTGCGGCGTCTCGTAGGATTTCGACAGATAGGCCATCTCGGAACTCTGGATCCACTCGCGACAGGCGTGCTGGTGCTGGCGCTGGGACGCGCAACGCGACTTGCGCGCTTCTACGCAGGTCGTCGAAAGCGATATAGCTGTGCGGTACGGTTCGGTTTTGCCACTGATACATATGACGCAGATGGAGAGCCGCTTGGTCCGGATTCGGCGCCTGCGCTTGATGCCGAAAGGATCGCCGCTTTGGCGGCGCAGTTCGTCGGAAATATTCAGCAGACGCCGCCCTCGTTTTCCGCCAAGAAAATTCACGGAACGCCGGCGCATGAGCTGGCCCGAAAGCACAAGCCGGTAAATCTTGAGCCGGTCGAAGTGGAAGTATTTGAATTTCGGCTCACGGGCGTAGAAGGTTCGGTGGCTCGCTTTGTGGTGGAATGCGGCGCCGGCACTTACATCCGCTCGCTCGCCAACGATCTCGGCAAGCTGCATGGCGCGAACGCTCATCTTGCGGAAATCTCGCGCACGGCAGTTGGCGAGTTCACGCTGGATCAAGCTACATCGCTGGAGGATCTCGAACAGGACGCGAAGGCCGGACGCATAGCAGAGCGGGTAATCAAGCTCGAAGGCATGTTGCCGGAGTTGCCGCGAGCGACCGTGCTGCCGATTGTCGAGAAGCGCGTGCAGCACGGCGCGAAATTCAATTTGTCGATCGCGCAAATTCAGCCGGGCCACGCCACCGTCGCGCAAGGCGCGCCGGAGCAGTTGAATTCAGGTGAATGGAGGCCTGCGCGGCTGCGTGTGTTCAATCAACAGGGGCAACTAATCGCGATTGCCGAGCCCGTGGTTCCTCGGACATATCAGCCACTCGTCGTGCTGGAAGGGACGTCATAGCGCTCGAACTGCAGCGAGAGTATTTCAGCCGCGCTTACTCTTAAGGTTGTGGGGGAGGCTGCGGCGGCGCGTCATTTTCAGGATTCGGACTCGGCTGTGGCGCGGGAGGCGGTTGCGGGAAGGTTTGAGGCGGGGGCTGTGGTGGTTGTTGCGGCGGTTGGGGCAGTTGGACTGGAGCGCTGCGATCAAGCCCGCGCGTGCCACCGAACGATCCTCCCTCGCCTTCCGCGGTGCCGCGTCCCGCATAGATCGAACGATCTTTGCGCGGGGAAAAATCCACCAAACGCGGCGTGATCATCACGATTATGTCGCTATCCTGATCGGTTTTCCCCTGGTCGCTGCCCAGCAATCCGACGCCGGGCACCGAAGAGACGTACGGCCAGCCATTCAGCGTGTTTGTGACTTCTGGCTGCCGAATACCCATCACCATCGTCGTCTCATTTTCGCGGAGCCGAATCGTCTGCTCCACGGATTCGTTCGATATGATAGGAATCCCGTTCACGGTCTGAGCTCCGAGGCTGCTGATCTCGAGATTGAGGTGCAGCGTTACTTCATCATTGGGATGAATCCGCGCTGTAGCTTTCACCTTCGTTCCAATATCAAGGTACTCGACTCCTGGAAATGCAGTGGCTGCCAGCGGATTGGTTGCTCCCGTGAAGTTCGTGTTGTTCAGAATCACTGTCGCGGTGTTGGAACCCTTGTCGGCCGACACGGCGTCCGGTCTCCCGTTTGCGTCAAAATCTGCACTGGCAACGCCGACAGGCGTGGTTCCAACCGGCAGCTCGAAATTGGGCCCGAATAATCCGCTGCCCAGATTGAGAAGAACAGAAATGGCGTTGTCAGTTTGATCCGCAGCGATGATATCGAGCCGACCGTCGACGTTGAAGTCGGCGACGGCAAGCGAAGTAGGACCATTCCCAGCCGGAAACACACTTTGCGCCTGGAAAGTTCCGTCGCCGACGCCAGTGAGAACCGAGACGGTGTTGTCAGTATTATTTGCCACCGCAAGATCGAGGAATCCATCGCCGCTGAAATCGCCTGTGGATACCCACACCGGAGCCGTCCCGACGGCAAGGTCTGTCCGACTCTTGAATGTCCCGTCACCATTGCCGATAAAGACCGAGACCGTGTTGTCATTTTGATTGGTTACGGCGAGATCGATGTGACCGTCATTGTTGAAGTCCGCCGCCGCGATCGAAGATGGTGCTCGGCCCGTACTTATGAAAAAGGGCGCCTTGAACGTGCCGTCGCCGTTACCGAGAAAAATGCCCAGCGAGTTGGTCGCATTATTCACGACAACCAGGTCCGCGAACCCGCTGCTTGTCAGTGTGGTGGCAACTGCCGCGACGGGGCCGGTTCCTGTGCCAGTTGAGATGTCTACCTTCGGCTTAAACGTGCCATCGCCATTGCCAAGGAGAATTGAAACTGTATCGGCGGTGTGGTTGACGACGGCAAGGTCCAGATTCAGATCGTTGTTGACCGTTGGATTGAAATTCGCGCTGGTGATCCAGACGGGACCGGCCCCGGTGGGAATGGCGGCGGTGGGAGTGACGAACGTGCCGTCGCCGTTGCCGAGAAAGAGCGAGAGCGTATTGTCAGTATTATTGGCGACGATGATGTCTTCGATGCCGTTGTTGCGAACGCTGGCGGTGGTCACAAAAACGGGCGCTACGCCCGTAGCCAAAGTAGTGGTCGGAAGGTTCGCCGATATCAGTCCTGCGACTCCCGTGGCCGTCCCTGCGAGGCTGGGTGAAAACTGCGCCAGGGCGACGGGAAACCGCTCGCCGACGAAGAATGTTGCCGGCTTTCCATCTTCGGCGCGCAGCAAAATGCGCCGCCCTGTGCGGACAAGTGACAGAGCCGCGGAGAAAGTTGCGCTGGCGCCAGGCACCGTTGCCAGAAATGTGGTAGAGCCGCCCCCGAATGCGACGAGCGGCGGGACCAATGATCCAATACCGACCTGGCCGGAGCCCAAGAGGGAGGCAATTTGAGTAGATGTTAATCCCGCGAGAGACGACGGCGTGCCGAAAAGCTGGGTTATAACGTCGATCAATCC
>DATGGT010000099.1:0-1729 GCA_035308395.1 Terriglobales bacterium | reverse complement strand
TTGAGGATATTGTCGATCAAGTTGGCGTGAATCTCAACGCCTGGGAAATCGAGACCTCCAAACGGCGTGACGCGAAGGTCACCAATGCCAGTGGCAGAGGCGCCAACCAGGACGATCTTGTCTTTGAATGTGCCTGGAGGGAATTTTTTCTGTGCGCCTTCGGCAAATGAGACGTAAGGGTATGTGCGCGCCGGGCCATGAAAATTAACCATGAGCCGGCTGACGTCATCGGGATGGACGATTAATTTGGGGCCGAACTCCACCGATGCGACGCCATTGCGGGAATACCACAGGATTGTCTGCTGATTCGGAAGTCCGAGATAAAGGCGTAGCGCTTGCACATCAATCGAAGCGTACATGTCCCAATTAGCCCGGTCTGGGTCGAGGCCGAAAGGCGTTGCGAGCGCTATGCGACGTACGACGCCATCCGCATCGACAATACAATTGAAATAGCCTGTACCGCCCAGCTCGGCAGCCACTGCGCCGGTGAGCAGGTCGCTATTCGCTTCGGCGCCACGGGGAACAAGTCCGAGATCCTCGTACTTATCAACTAGATCGACCCTTCCTTTGTCACCAGCATTCCGGAACGACGGCACTGGACGAACCTGCGGGAACGGAAAGAATGCCAGGGCATTCGCGTAATTCGCGAGTACCTGGGGAGTGACACCCTTCAGGTCGGTCTGCGTGTAAAGGAAATAGTTTCCAAGCACAACCCGCCCGAATCGCTTGATTGCATCCGCGAACTGCTGATCGTAGTCATATTCTTTTCGCAGCGCTTCGATTCGCGCTAAGAGTGCTGGATTTGTTGGAGTGCCTTTCTTTTGTTGCTCGGCGAGCTCAGACGAAAGCTCGTCGAGCGGCTTAGCGGTTTCGTCGGATTTGCTGAAGGTGATATCAAAGGCGACGACGCGGCCGCCATCTTCGCGAATATTATCGAGCAGGCGGGCGAAGTAAAATCGCGGGAAAGGCCAGTGACCAAGAGCTTCCTGCGACTGCTGGTCTATATCAACGATGACGATGCGCGGGTCGATGTTTGTCCGCCCTCGCACTTGAAAGCGATAATCAAGACTGCTCAACTCCAGTCGATAGATGGAGTCGAAGAGCGGAGTAGGGCGTTCACCCAAAAAAGTGGCCGCGTAGATCGCGAGGGCGCTAAGGGTAACAATCAGGCTGATGGCGAGCGAACCCTTGTGACGCCGCCATTGCCGCACAATCTTGACGAGTCGTTGGCCGACGCGGTTCGCCATGCTTACCGTAAATCCACCTGTGACGGATTAAAGGGAACGGATCGGCGCAAGGCTAGCAAACGGCCGTGTTGGATTCAAGACAAGAACCTCGATACGGTTCGACGAGTGCGCTCGCGTGCTCCGCCGCTTCGCTTCCGCTATACTGTGACCCGCCTTCGGAGTAACACTGGAACTGATTTTCAAACGAATGCCCACGAAGAAAAGACTCCTCCGTGAAACGGGCTCGAAAGCCGAGAAGCTTGCGAGTCAGCTACGCGCCACGCGCCAATTGCTGAAGGTGGCGGAACGCGAGCGTGAGCAACTGAATGAAATCGGTGTTGCGCTTTCCTCGCAGCGAAACGTCAGCGTACTGCTCACCCTCATCCTCAAGAAAGCCCGGGAGATCACGGGCGCTGATGCAGGTTCGCTTTATCTTGTGGAAGAAGATGCGCACGATGGCCGACATCTTCGCTTCAAGCTAACCCAGAACGACAGTTTTGAAT
>DATGGT010000098.1:0-1819 GCA_035308395.1 Terriglobales bacterium | reverse complement strand
ACGGCGGCTGAAGGCTTGGTACGCTTGCTGGCAAGCGTTCCCGCAAGAGCGGCGCAACAGGCTGCCTGAAACATTCGGGGCCACCAGTCATCAACCTCGGCGGGCGGTTTACCGGGGTTCGCGCATTTTCAGGTCGAGGACAAGACGTACCTCATTGATCTTCTGCGGAGTTTCATAGCGAGGTCCGGAATAGTCGAGGCCGGAAGTAGAACCGTCAGCAATCCGCTTGCGGGGCTTCGTCTCGACCACGTTCCCAGTGCAAACGGCGCCGTGATAATCGCGCATGCTCGCCGAGTAATTCGGCGTGTAGCAGTTGCGATCCTCCACCATTGTCGGCCACACTGAGTTCGACAACCAAAACCGCATAGCGGGTAAATCTTCGAGCGGGATTTTGCCGCGACCTGTGAATTCCATCCAGCCCACTTTCCGGCCATAGGCAATCTCCGAAGCAGACTTGTCGAAGGTGAAAGTAACGGTGCGCGTGGCGCTCTTGCTGACGGGCGTGATCACAGTAGGTCCGCTGTAGGCAATGTTCCAGTCCGAGGGCGCTTCACGCTCGACGTAGCTAATGGTGACATCGCCGGTGAGCTGGAGTTCGCCGCTTGGGTCGCGGACGGCCGACGTCGATCGGAAGCTCATCACGGTGTAACGCGAGAGCGCAGCATAGGCGCCGCCTCGGAGTGCGCCGTGAGGTTCAAGAAGCGCATCGCCCTGGTCGGCCGGGATGATACTAAGTTGGAGCGAGAACTTGGAGGGATCGGCAGAGTCGATCTCCATGGTGCCGGCGGCGATGGCGACAGCTATGTTGATGCCGGGATCGGTATCACCAGACTGCGCGAGGAAGATACTAGCGGTAGAATGGCCCGCGTCAATTTGCCATTTCGCGCTCTGCGCGGAGACGCTCGCAACAGCAAGTACGGCGAGGCTCAATAGGAGCGGCAACTGCGACGCGGATTTCATCAGAACTTCCGATTCGATTTTTCTGAATCTGATCGTACGCCCGTGGCCTTTGCTCGACACACCGAAGTTGGGCGCTGAATTAGCTGGCCCGCGACTTCTTCTGTTCCTTGTTCGGCTTTGCGACCGTTCGCAGAAGGTCTCGCTTCGACGATTCCCTCGAAAGGCTCGTCTTCAACGCGGACATCAGATCGACGACGTTCTCGCGCTTCACGCGCGGCATCACCGCCAGCTTCTTCCCACTCCGTTTTGCTTCGATCAGCCGCTCCAGCTCCTGCCTGTAGGTGTCAACGTACTCGCTCGGTTCAAACGGCGCGGCCAGGGTATCGATCAGTTGCATGGCCAACTTCGATTCCGCGTCCTTGAGCTCGGACTTCTTTGGTTTTTCCCCGGCGGCCCGAACCTCATTTTCGTAAAACATCGTGTGAAGTGTGAAGCCACTCTCCAGCGCGCGAATGATCACGATATTTTCGCGACCGAACATCGTCACTTTGGCAATAGCGGCATATCCGGTCTTCCGCATCGCATCGAGCAATAGATCGTAGGCTCGTACGCCACTCTCATCAGGCTTGGCGTAATAAGAGCTTTCGAAGTATACAGGATCGATCTCCTCGCTCTTTACAAAACTGAGGATTTCCATCGTTCGCGCCGACTCGGGTTCGATCTCTTCCAGCTCCTCTTTCGTGAACAGGAGATATTGACCCTTCTCGTGCTCGTAGCCTTTCACCACCTCCGAGCGATCCACAAACTTTTCACACGTCGGGCAATAGGTCGGCTGCTTGATGCGGCTGCCGCACGGCGAGTGAATCTGATTGAAACTGATTCTTTCGGACCGGGCGGCTGGCTCGAGAGAAATCGGAAT
>DATGGT010000097.1:0-1887 GCA_035308395.1 Terriglobales bacterium | reverse complement strand
AAGCGTAGCTGATGCCGGGTCGGACGCGGGAAAGAACAACCGTGGAAAGACGAGCACCGCCGCGGTCGCGTAGATATAGAAATCAAAAAACTCGATCGTAGTTCCTACGAGACTCGCAAAGAGCACCTGCGCAGGCGCATTCATTGCTAAGTCCCGCCCGGTGGGTGTTTCGCCAATCGCGACGCCGATGCTAGGTGTCTCACTCAAGGATTAGTGAGTTTACCTGTGACAGCATATTGTGAGAATGACGAATCGAGGAATTCGGTCACCAAGCTGTATTCCGCGGGTGTGCCACTTTCTGCATTCGGCACGATGCCGAGCCTGATCGGGATAAACTGACAGTCTTCGCCTTTATCAATGCGGCTTGAAGGTCTTCCCCGTCTCAAGCAATGTCTTCAATCGAGAAAGAATGCGTGGCCACCCATCTGCGCAAGCGGCGTATGTTGAGTCGTCCTCCGCCCACTCGTCGTGCGTCACCGTTACCTTTGTCGCTTCGGTCTCGGGCACCAGTTCGATAGTTGCGCGTGACTCTTTATCGTTTGCGCCCATCGCGAAGGTGTACTGAAAAAACTTTGGCGGCTCAAACCGCAAAACCTTTCCTCGAACATAGGTCATGGGCTTCCCGTCGGGTCCCGGGCCCACCCACGCGAGCGAGCCACCAGGCTTAAAGTCCGTTTGAAACTCAGCGCCCGAGAAGATGATCCTGTTTGACTCCCGCGACATAAAGCCTTCCCACACCTTCTCTGGGGTGGTGGCAATGTAGAACACATACTTGAGTGGAGGCTGATGGGCCATGGTTGCTCCTGGCTTTCCGCGCCATCTTATATCCGCGGGCGAAACCCCACAACCAAGCAATCCCTCGCGTAGGGGCGTCACAATCTGGAGCTGCAGCGCAACTCGAAAATATATCTAATCTATTTGGGTTAGTCGCCTGAACGGAACCAGCTTTTGTCGATGGGAAGGACGGCATTGTCCGGATGAATCACGCGTGCTTATCCGAAAGCACACGCAACGACATTTTTCCAACCGGCTACAGGCCGCCGCGAAGGCAGCCTGTAACCAGTCGGTCTCAATCTGACGAATCGAGCCTGCGGTCGGAGTGCCTTCCTACTGGCAGACCGGCCCGGCGTCATGCGTGAAGGTGTCGTTGTTGGAGAACCATCCATTCACTCCTACGGATGGCGCTCCATAGAACCAGGAGAAAAACGCCAGCTCTTGCATGTGGTAGGTGAATTTATTCGCCGGATTGAAAATCGGCGGCGCCAGCGTGCCGCTTAACGGATCACCTACCTCCAGGTTGTTCTGGCACCCGGGTACTTGTCCGATGTGGCCCCACGCCGGCGTGGGATTATTGCCGAATGGATCGTTCATCCATTCTCCCACTTCGTGCGAGATGCTGTTCACGTCCGGCGTCGGGTTGACGAAAATTTCGCTGGTGTCGAAATCACCGGTACCGAAGGTTTGAGGGCCGTTGCTATCGTGGAAGCCGAGGATGCAGCACAGAGCATTGGGGTTCAGTATGTCGCCGCAGTTTATCCCTGGGGCTGCCGATTCGCACTCGACGACGTTGTGCTCAAGGAAGAACGGAAAAGTCGTCGGGTTCACGCCGGGAGCCAGTTTGCCCAGGATCGTAAAGAGGTCCGGCTCATATACCGCGATATCCACAATACCGATCGCGCCGCCGGGGCAGCCGCCAAACACCGCACTGGGATACGCGATGCCGTTTCCCGCCGGAATGTCGATTATCACTGCCGCGAGTGTGTTCACCGGGCTCAGAATCACGTGATAGACAGGGTTGTCGTCAAAATTCACGTTTCCGAAATTCAGGGCCTGGAAGAAGTTCCCGCGCTGGAAGGCGTCGGTCGTTTGCGTGAAGCCCACGTCCAC
>DATGGT010000096.1:0-1770 GCA_035308395.1 Terriglobales bacterium | reverse complement strand
GCGAGCTCGACCCGGCCAATCCCGGCGGCTTCCATCGCGGCCAGATTTTGCGCCAAGCCTGGAAGGTAGGCACCAAGGAAACGTCGTATTACGAGCCGCTGCAACCCGGCGAAGGCGACAAGGATTTGTTCCTGCCGCCGCGGATTCAAACCACTGCGTTCGGCGGCACCGGTCTCGACCAGGTGTTGCGTTCCAAGGGGATCAAGAACGTCGCCGTCGCCGGCTTCACCACCGATGTCTGCGTCTATGCCACGGTCACCAGCGCCTATGACTTGGGATATCACGTCTACGCGCTGCGCGATGCCATGGCCGGCTATTTTCCGGAGCAGTCCGAGCAGATGTTGAAGAACACATATCCGATGTGGTCGAAAGTCTTAAGCAACGACGACTTTCTCGGCATGTTCGGGCTCGAGCGGCGGACGGAGCGCTGATTCCTTGCCGGCGCGCGATCAACGCCCAATCTCATGTTCGGCGGCGACTGAACTTCAGTTGCAACGCCGACAACTGATATTGGGTTTGGTCGCGCTGCCGGCCCTCGCCACATCCGCTGCGGTCGCTGCGGATCAATCCGCATTGGCGGTGGTCGATCAAGCAAGCGTCGCCAAAACCTGGGACGCCGCCGAATTCACTTTCCATCTCGACGGCGAAGAGTTGCCTGGTATCCTGATCAAGCTTACCGACGAGCGATGGTACGCGTCGAGCCTGATCTGCCCGCACGCCAAATGCACCGCGCGATATTTCAAGGACGTCGATGTCGCGCGGGACACTTTCGATGTTGATGTGAAAAATCCCGTGCTCGGCTGCCCGTGCCATTTTAGCGTGTTCGACGTCGCTGACGGCGGCAAGGTTATCCACGGACCGGCGCCAAATCCACCCCTACAACTCGCCGCCGTTGTGCGAGAGGGAAAAGTAATCGTCAGCCGATAATCTGATCAGGCCGGACCGCGCCCACTCTATCGTGGTCGTGTACGCTGATGCCCTACGGCAGGCGCGCGATCTCGTCCTTCACGAGCAGCTTGCGACGCTTTAGCTCGATGATCTCCAGGTCGTCGTACGAAGGATGCTTCTGCGCCTCGTAAATCTCCAATTCCAGCACATGATGCCGTCTTTCGAGTTCCGCACGGTGTGTTTGGTTGGACATGCGAGATCTCTCCTTTGGTCGGATGACGACTGACAACATTGACGACGGGCCTCACCGCGATCTCGAGACGTGAGGAGCCCTCTCACCCGCGCGCGGGTTATTCACCCGTCCTTTAATGACTGTCGGACCTCGGCTACGGGCCACGCGGCGCTGGCTTCGATCACCCGCACCCTTGAACCGCCCTCTCGATCAATGAGGGCGTGGGAGCACAGTTCGTCATGAATTGCCGATATCTGAAGTTCAGTGGTCGGCAACCACTGCAAAGTCGTCGCAATATCGCCAGGCCAAATCTGCCATCTGGAACCGTCTTCAAGTTCGACAATGTGACTCTTGTCATGTCGCTCAATTCGCATGCAATCTCCCCGGGCGCGCACATCGGCGCCCCAATGGAAAGGCTTTCCGGGTGGCATCGGTTCCATCACGGTCGCAACATGCACGCTGCGTCCCTTCTCCTCATCAGCGCGTTTACGCGCGTCTTTGACGCGCTATGGGGGAGAAGGACAGGTTGAGGGGGTTCGGACGGTGGAGATTATAATTCTGAAGCTTCCGAACCCCCTCACCCCGCCCTCTCCCCTGCGGGGAGAGGGAGACCATGATCGTTGCCTTCGTCACTTTTTAGTTGACATTTG
>DATGGT010000095.1:0-1751 GCA_035308395.1 Terriglobales bacterium | reverse complement strand
GCGCTCTATAACCCGGTGTGGACCTCGGGCATCACCAGCGCCGGTGACTTTGCGCTCGGCGTCGCGGCGTTTCTTTTGCTCTTCATGTGGAAGACGCCGCCGTGGCTGGTCGTCGCGTTCTGCGCGATCGGCGGCGCGGCGCTGACTCTCGTGCCGTTCAGCCGGTGAGCGCCTGGCGCCTCGGATCGGGGCAGCGCCCGCGGCGCGGCGCAAACGGCCTTGTCAACAACCAAGGGTAGTGTAACAATACGATGACTGAATGAGCCGCAAACCGAAGGCATCCCAAGGAGCCCCAGACGAAAATGAGCATCGGCTACGCGGGCGGAAAGTTCGGCACTGAATCGCGAAAGCGGCGCGGATCCTTTCGGACCCTGTGGCTCGCATGGAGGGTTCGCGACGACGAAGAACTCTCAGCGGACGATGCGGCGTCGACTCTATTTCGATTCTTTCGTTCCAAGCACGTTGCCGATCTAAAGCTTTTCGCCAAATTGGCATTTATCCTTTTGTCGCTCCACGTCTCGCTCGTTGTAACGTATGCGCTTAGCTTGCCGATTGCTCATCTCATTGCAAACCCGGGGGTCCATCATAGCCACACGGATTTGTTTGAGCATGCCGTCGACGTGCTCTTCACGCGTGTCTTTCCATCGCTGTTCACTTATGTCGGTCCGGCCATAACAATTTACGGCGCCATCGTCGCGTGGTCCTATCTTTCCGCCTCCAAGCGGCTTGGCATTGTCGATCTGTTCGCTTGTGAAATCAGCACGCTGTGTCGAGTCGGCACGATTTTCGATATCGGCAAAATCTACGTCGAAATGTACAACAAAGGTGACGCCGCAGAGAAACACGTCGCAGCAAAACATGCCGCGTCATCACAATCATTCGTTTCGCAAGAGGAGTATTTTCCCGTCTTCGATCATAATTCCAGCGATCTGGAGTCTCTGGAAGCGCTGGTGGTCGAATCCATCACCGAATACTACACCTATATGAAAGCGGCGCGGGATTTGCTGCGCAAATTGGCCTCCATCGAAGCTTCGCATATCGCGACACCTGACAGCACAGCCAAAGTCGATACGTGGCATCAGACCGTGGCAGATTTAATTTACGTGTTGTTTTTAGGCTACGAGAGCGGGAGAAAAGCCATCATCGACCTGACCGAATTCGAACCAACCCGCGCCGAACATACTATCGTTATACTGCTGACCGAGCTGGTCTGTTATTCGTTCTTATGTGAGTTTCTCAAGCACGACAAAGTCAGGTTTTCCCGACTTCAGCTTCGCCAATCCGGCTATGAGAGCATCGTCCCGGCATTGATTAAAGACGTGAATCACAAGTACGAGGGCAGTCAAGGAATATATTGGGCTCCTGCCAAACGCACAGTTACGGAATTAAAGGATCGTTACGATGCTGCGATGGTTACGTTAAAGGGATGTATTGCGCAGCAACAAGCAATTGGCGCCGCAACCCGTAACGTTTCCGTCACCATGAGCCGCGACGGCACACCGACCTCCATGGCCGAGCCCGGCAGCACGATCGTGCTCGAAGTGCAGGTGCAGGATGTAGGTCCGGGACCGCGGTACTACAAGTGGACATCCGACTCCGCAAAAATCGTAGCCACCGATGCCGCTTCCGCCACCGTGAAGCTGCCGCCCGGCCCGGGAGAGACCGTTGCGTTTGTCGAGATCATCGATGACAACGGCGGCTTGCTGAGCGGCTCGATCGCGGTGCCGTTGCAGACTGCGCCGGATTCTGCG
>DATGGT010000094.1:0-1832 GCA_035308395.1 Terriglobales bacterium | reverse complement strand
CGTACTCTTTTTGCTCGAGAGCGCGCCGGCTATCGGCATAAGCTTGCTCCACCACAGATCGCAGTTCAGGGTTGTGAACAAACTCGAATCGGCGACGAATCCCCGCATCCCGAATTCCCATATCAGATGACCCGGCCGCTGCTTGAGATGAAGCTTCAGTAAGAGCAGGGCTGCCCGACATTCCTGATAGCGACGCAACCGCCTGCCCCAGGACGTCGAGCAGCCGCTTGACGATCTCCTCCGGAGGCACCCCCTCGGCAGCTCGCCCGTCTGCGGTGCGCAGCAAGAAGGCATTGCTAAACGAGCGCGCCAACCAATGGGCCTTGCTCCCTCCCGCCAGTTGATTGATCGTCGTGCCGCAATGTTCCTGCCATGCGCGCGTTTCGGCCATTACTGCTGGGCTGTTCGCACCGGTTTGTAGCCTTTCGCGAATCTGGCGTCCGCGGCGGATCAGGCCGTCCAGGTGCGACAGCTGGGTCTCGATCTGCGCTCGCACACTCTCTTCCATCGCTTGCGTCTCCCGCTCTTCGGACACCTTCACGGTTACTTCACGCCAATACGATTATCGCATTTCGTCTGTCGGCGACAACGCAACTGCGGCAACGTAATGCTGTCGAAACACGCGGCAAACCGTATTTTGACGAAGCCCAATGAGAGGTTCGCTATAATTTAAAACCATGGCTCGGTTCCTCGACAGATTGTTGCGAGTTCTCCGCGAGCGGCGCGGCACGGATATGTCGTTCATGTGCCGCCATCTTCTTTCTGAGCGCGGCGAAGCTTCGCAAACTGCTCTTGCGCAGGAAATCATCAACGCCTACAGGGCGATGAACGACACCCAGCGGCGCCAGTTTTATGAAATGCTGTCCCGTGATTTTGCGCCCGATCCGGCTTCGATTCTTAGCGCCGCGGCTGGCTATCAAAGCTCACCGGGGCCCCAGTCGTTAGCCACTCTATCGGCCGCTGTCGAATCTCCGCGCCAGGAACTCTTCCGACGGATTAACACAGCGCCGCGCGGCACCGAAACTCTCGTCGTGATGCGCGAGCATGTCTTGGCCTCCAGCAACGGAGATTTGGCCGCGCTTGATGTCGATTTGCGGCACTTATTCAGGTCCTGGTTCAACCGCGGCTTTCTGCGTCTCGAACGTATCAGCTGGCACACCTCAGCTCTGATCCTGGAAAAACTAATCGCTTACGAATCAGTCCATGAAATCAATGGCTGGCCCGATCTCCACCGGCGCCTCGAGGACGACCGCCGATGCTTTGCCTTTTTTCATCCTGCGCTTATCGACGAGCCGATCATTTTTGTGGAAGTGGCCCTGTCCCGCGGACTCACTGGCGACCTTGAGCCGTTACTGGATATTCAGGCGCCGGTGCTCCCTCCCGGGAAAGCCGACACGGCCATTTTTTATTCCATTAACAACTGCCTCCGCGGTTTGCGTGGCGTTCCTTTTGGTAACTTTCTGATTAAGCAGGTAGTCGACGAGTTGGCTGCTGAGCTTCCCAATATTCAAAACTACAGTACGCTATCGCCTCTGCCGTACCTCTCGCGAGCCTTGCGGGATCAACAAGACGAAAACGGTTTCACGCGCGATCGCCTCTCGCGCCTACTAGCCGATGATGCCAAGAATCTCACTAACGCAGGCCGGCGTCGGGACCCGATGGAAGCTCTCTTCCACCTGCTGGAGCAGCCTCTGGCGCATCGAGAGATTCTCACGCGGCCGCTGGAGCGTCTGGCTCTCGCGTATCTCACACAGGTGCGCCAAGGCGGTAAACTCTACGATTCCGTCGCCACGTTTCATCTTTCGAATGGCGCGCGTCTCGAGCGAATCAAC
>DATGGT010000093.1:0-1599 GCA_035308395.1 Terriglobales bacterium | reverse complement strand
TGGCCTGCTCCTCCAGCGCCGCGAACGTCTGCACTCCGCGCTCGACGCCTTCGTCGAATCCGTCGATGACGTAACCTTCACCGGCGACACGATCCTCCGCGCCATGCGCGCCTACAGCTGCATCGACAGCCACGGCCGCTGGACCGAAATCCCCACCCACGTCCAATTCTCCACTTCCACCGACCCTCACCCACCGCAGCCGCCCACCCGCCCTTCGAATGTCAGCTCCGATGTCATCGACATCGACTCCGACGAAGAATTAGAAGAAGGCGAAGAGAACGCGCTCAAAGAGCGCGTCGCCGCTCTCCGTGAACTCGAAGACGATGAACCTGAAGATGAACCTGAAGATGAACCTGAAGATGACTCCGATGACGATCCAGACAATGATTCGGACAACGATCCAACAAACAAAAGAGAAACCAACCGTCTCGAAGAGACCACCGCTTGCGCTGCCCCACCCACGCAACCGGCCGCTCCCCAAAAACCAAAGCCCGACGCCGACGGCCGCATCTGGCACCCACGCCCCGGCTATCCCGACCAGGAGATCTCCGAGCCGGATGCCCAGGGCCGCGTCCAGTACAAAATCCACATGACGACTCCAGCTGCGCTGCTCCCGCCGCGCGAGACAGATGCCCAGCGCGCCGCAAAGTTAATCTACGGTTCCGTGATTAAAAAGTACGGCAACCCATGACCAGTCAGCGATTTAAGAATTTCTAATAGGCGGTAAAAGGGGGTACAAGGCGACTGTGACTCACAGAAAATTCGGTCAGACAGCGGAAGAGAAGAGAGATCCCTCGACTGCGCTCGGGATGACGGGCAAGAACAGAAAAAGGCAAAGGCGCCGGCCTTGCGAAATTCGGGCGGGACGCAAACTGCGCGCAGGATGCCTCGCACGCCTCAGGGTAAGCCAGCGGTACGAGGCGACTGAGAGTGCCAATTCGGGAAAAATCGAAATTTCGCGCTTCCTAGAAGCCGAGTAGGTCACGTTGCCAGGAAATAAAGCCGATATTTCAGATGTGACGGGCGTCACAAGCAATGGCGACGCAAATCACAGAAGCGCGTGGCCGAGAAGGTTAGTCTGGCCGGGCATTGAATACAGATTCACGAAGCGATTGAGAGGAGATACTGGGATGAAGACGATTGGGAGAACCGCGTTTGCGGTGATTTTACTGGGCATGCTTTCGATTGCAAAGCCTGCGCAGGCGGGGGACGTGCAAGGAAAAGTAACAGCGACGGGATTGAAGTCGGCCGGCGGTATTGCCGTCTACATCGACGCAATTCCCGGCAAGAAATTCGATCGGCCGACCGAGCATGTATCGGTTGACCAGAAGAATATGGTCTTCGTGCCGCACACCCTGGTGATCCTGCGTGGAACCACCGTGGATTTTCTCAATAGCGACCAGGTGGCGCACAACGTGTACTGGCCATCGGTAGGCGGCAACAAGAACTTGAAGCACAGCTTGACGATCGTCTCGCCGGGGCAAAAAAAATCGTTCGAATTCGATGACCTCGGCGCCGCGCAATTGCTCTGCAACATGCATGCTGAGATGGTCGGCTACGTGGTCGTGGTTCCGACTCCCTACTTCGCACTCACGGACA
>DATGGT010000092.1:0-2317 GCA_035308395.1 Terriglobales bacterium | reverse complement strand
GTCACGGCCCGGCTGATGTGGCTCGGAGGCGGGCATACCAAAGGCGATGAACTGATTATGGTGGAACCCGACAGCGCATTGATTTCCGGGGACATTGTGGAGAACAAGCTGGTCCCGTCAATGCCGAACGACGATTCCAGCGTCAAAGGATGGCTGGCTTTGCTGGACAAGATCGAAGCGATGCATCCGCGCTATGTGGTCCCGGATCACGGGCAGTTGGGCGACGGATCTCTGGTGGCGCAGGAACGCGCATTTCTTTCGGATTTGCAATCGCGCGCGACGGCTATGAAGCGCGAAGGCAAAACCGCCGATGAAGCAACTGTGCGTATCACGGAAGAGTTTCGCGGAAAATATCCGGGGTGGGAAAGTTTGGGCGGAATCGGGAATGTCGTGAAGCACGTTTGGGCGGAACAGTGAGTCCCGGACAGTGAGGAAAGCCAACTAACTACTTTCCAGCGCAAAATTGAGTTTTCGGGATGAAGTCTGTTTTTTTGGATGTGACAAGGTCACAGGAGAGTATGTTACGGTCGGTGGTCTGAACCGAAGTCGGTTTTCTGGTCCGTAATTACCCCTTCAGCGGTCTACCGGCCTTCATTTTGCCAGGCAGAGGCCCATGTTGATCAGGTTGTCGGCGATCACGCCCAATCCAACCCATCGCCTCATGCCATCCTGTCCGCGATAGAGACATCGATTCAGTCCGTGCCGCCGTTTTAGAACGCTGATGCGGCCTTCACATCCCGTACGCCAGCGCTGACCTCGTTTGAACGCTCGCCTTTTCTCATGAGAGCGTCTCTGTTCGCTGCGTGAATGCCGATTGGGGACCGAAACATTTTTCACGCCCATTTGCTGCAGGCGCTTTTCGTTGGCTTGCGAATAGAATCCGGCGTCGGCCGCTACAATCCGCGGCGGCGAGCCTGTCTGTTGTTCATGGATCTCGACCGCATTCACCAGAAGTGCCGAGTCGGTCGGCCGCTCGTCATAGACCTCATAATGCGTCACGATCTGATTCTCGGCTTCCTGCACTTTGACCAGCTTGCCGAACTCGGTGGGCTTGCTCGCTTTTCCTTTGCGGATGATCTCGGTCTGCGGCTCAAAGACACTCACGAGCTTCTCTTCGAACTTCGTGTTTCCGCCGAACACTCGCGCCCGCGTTTGCCTCACCACCTGCTGGACTCTCCCGACCATCATCGCCAGTTGGCTGCGTAGTCCGGAGAACTGCTTTTTCCTGCGCCGTCCCAACTGATCCACTTCGCATATCACTCGTTTGGCCTGGTTGACGATCTTCCGCGTGGTACGGAGCAGGCACTTATAGATATTGCGGCGCTTCTCTTCCCCGGCTGCACCCTTTTGCCGGGCGGCTATCGCAATCGCGACCACTTTCTTCCGTACCGTGCGCATCCGGTTTCGCACTTTGCTGATAAGGCCACCGGCCGCTTGCTCCACTTTCTTCATGACTCGCGTCAGCACCCGTGTGCCATCACCCAGCAGACTGCTGTCAGTCGGATAGTGGATATTGGTCTCCACCACCGTGGTGTCCACTCGCATGCGCCTGCCAGCGACGACCTTGTTCTCGACCGCGATTTCAACCATACGACGATGCAGATCCGCGACCACGTCTGGCCCCACTACCTGTCCCAGACGCCCCAGCGTCTTCGCATCCGGAACCTTTTCAGCGCCGATGCGGGCGAACATCCGGTACACCAGATTGGCCCGGACTTCCCGCTCCAGCACTTCATAGCTCCAGTCACGTATATGTTTGAGGATGAGAAGCCGAAGCACAACTTCGGCCGGAGTCTGCTTCCGGCCGCGCGTTCGGCTTCTCAGACAGCGACGCGCCTGCGCCTCGAAGATATGCTCAATCAGTTGCTCATCATCGAGCAGCCTGTCGGCTGTGCGCATCCAGGGCTCCCAGAGATCGTCTACTTCTTCGGCCAGAACTCCCGTCCATAACGAGGGCTGGTGGTGACGAGTGCGGATCATCGAAACAAAAGGCGTATGAAATGTTTTGGCCGTTACTCCACAACCCAAGGCCTGAAAACATTGATCAGAACCCGTCACTTTTGCGCTGGAAAGTAGCTAGTGTGACGACGAAGTCGGCTTCATCACCAGCTTTTGCACACGCCAGTTGAGAATTTCACCGACGTAAACTTCGTTCTCGCTGACGCACGACATTTCATGGATCCAGCCGAACTGCTTCATCTGGCGACCGGAACTGCCCATCCAGCCCAGCACCTTGCCATCCAGAGTCAGTTTGTAAACGCGGCCTGGCAAAGCGTCGGCGCTATATAGATACTGAGTACCGCTGGCGTTGGGCGGC
>DATGGT010000091.1:0-26613 GCA_035308395.1 Terriglobales bacterium | reverse complement strand
GGGGGTACAAAATCAAATTCGGTGTCTTATTAAGGATGAGGATAGGTTTCAGCGTGCGCGCGTCGGTCTACTCCTAGTTCCATCCGTGTTCCATCCGTCACGGCAATCTTGACGCTGCCCCCTGCACCACTGAAAATCACTTGGTGAAAGTCGCCACCTTCAACATCAACAACATCAATAAGCGGCTCGACAATCTCCTGGATTGGTTAGCGAAAGCTGAGCCGGACGTGGTGAGTCTCCAAGAGCTGAAGGCAGAGCAGCAAGCTTTTCCCGTGAAAGCGCTTCGGGCTCTCGGTTACGAAGCGGTCTGGCAAGGGGAGCGTTCATGGAACGGCGTGGCCATTCTCGCGCGAAACCACGCTCCCGTGGTGACTCGCACAAGCTTGCCGGGAAATTCCGCAGATCATAAGGAAGATCATAAAAAAGATCAGCAAGCTCGTTACATTGAAGCGGCAGTTCAGGGAGTTCTGATCACTTCCATTTATCTCCCCAATGGGAATCCGCAGCCGGGACCAAAATTCGATTACAAGTTGGCCTGGTTTGAGCGCCTCATCGCCCACGCCGCCGAACTCATGGCAAGCGGAGCTCCCGTGGTTCTGGCTGGTGACTACAATGTCGTGCCGACTCCGCAGGACATCTATCCGACTCGGTCGTTGGATAACAATGCGTTGATCCAACCCGAGAGTCGAAAAGCCTTTGCGCGTTTGCTGGCTCAAGGTTGGACCGACGCCATGCGGAAGTTGCATCCGGAAGGGCCGCTCTGGACATTCTGGGATTACAAATTTGAACGATGGCAGAAAGATAAAGGCATGCGACTCGATCACTTTCTGCTCTCCCCGAATTTGTCGGCCCGCCTCGTAGACGGCGGTGTTGATCGATGGGCTCGTGGCCAGGAAAACGCGAGCGACCACGCACCAACCTGGATCATGCTTGATCTCTAGTGTTGACGGACGTGTCAATCCCGGCGAATCTGCCCTATGATAGAAATGCAGTCAGGCAGCCGCGCGCGGGCGTGGCGGAATGGCATACGCAGCGGACTTAAGGAAAACTTGAGTGCTCGTCTGGGAAACCGGCGATGCAGAACTGCTCAAATTCGGGGAACCCTGAAATGGCAATCCCGAGCCAAGCCCGGAGAGACTCAGCCGGGAAGGTGTAGAGACTAGACGGGCAGCACCTAAGCTCCGGAATTTTTTCCGGAGGAGGGTGAAGGGATAGTCCAGACCACAAACCCGGCGTGGGCTTTCTGAAGCGTCATGTTCGGGGCGGCGAAAGCCGTAGACGGTATGAAAATCCGCAGGGCTTAAACGGCCCATGAGGGTTCAAGTCCCTCCGCCCGCACCACTTTTTTGCCGAGAGCGAAGGAAGCACGGTTCGGAATCCTGATTGCCCCTGCGTCACCCTCGTCATTTTCAGAGTTTGAGTATACATCTCTCGTTATCGAAACGATGACAACACTATGCACTCCGTCGCGAGTCATTACCGCGGGACGGCGAAGAGACTTTTTCGGAGGTTGCGCCCGAGCGAGGAAGCTCTGCTTGCGAATTCACTTCGGCGGGCTGGCTGCGCTGCTGTGAGCCGCTGTGCTCCCACTCTCCGCGGTAACGCGGCAGACTCTCGGGGTGGTTCTGCTTCAGATATTCGATCAGCCCTTCCCGGACCAGGCAACGGAGATCCCAGGCATCACTGGAGTTGCGCGCGTCCATGAGCGCGCGAAGCTGGACGGTATGCTCGGTGGCATCGGTAGTCTGAAGAATGCAAACCTGACCTCTCCAGAGGGGAGTGGATTCGCAGATACGGCGGAGTTGTCGGCGCAGTTCATCGACGGGGACGCTGTAGTCAGCATAGATCAGGGTATTGGCGAGCAGATGAGCGCTGGTGTGAGTCCAATTTTGGAAAGAGTGTTCGAGAAAATAGGAGAGAGGCACAACGAGGCGGCGCAGATCCCAAAGGCGGACCACCACATACATGGCGCCGATTTCTTCGATCCATCCCCATTCCCCCTCGACAACTACGGCGTCCTCGAGGCGGAAGGGTTGAGCGAAAGCGATCTGGACACCGGCGACAAGGTTTGCCAGAGTGCCTTTCATGGCGATACCGACGACCAGCGTGGCGAGTCCGGCGGAGGCAAGGAGGCTCATGCCGATGTGCTTGATCGCGGGGAATGTCATCAGCATGATGGACAGGGTGATGGTGACGACCAAGACGCCGACGATTCGGCGCAGCATCTGGAATTGGGTGCGAATCCGTCGCGCGACGAGGTTGTCGGCAACGTCGATCCGGTAGTGGCCGGCGATGACATCGGACGTGACATCGATGAGCAGCGTGGCGAGCCACGCCACGGCGGCAATCAAGCCGAGCCCTGCAATATGCTGAAGCGCTGCCATCAAAGTGGGCGGCAAGGGAAGGCCCGGCAGAACCGCCAGCACGGCGAGCAGCGGGAATATCCAACGAGTCGGTCCCTGGCCGTGAGCAATGAGCGATTGATCGAGCAGTGTGGATTTGCGAGCGGCGAATCGCCGAAGCATCCAGAACGCGATGAGATGAACGACGAGCGAGACGGCGATGGCCGCAACCAGAAGGATGGCGGACAGCAACAGGTTGTGCCAGTTTCGTGCGAAGAATTCGATCATCTCAAGACGGGCTCGCAGGAAGGCCGGGGCCAAGGAGAGGTCTCTCGGAGAATGACCATGACAATGACGAGGAGAACTCTCGCGGGGACGAGAAATGAGAAGAAAAGGCTCAGCATGACAGTTCAGGCCGCACGAGAGCGTTTCGATGAAGGTTTATGGGACTTGCGCGCGCCGGCCTTGGAATCCTGCGCGGCTTTCTTTCGCAGAGCCGCCGAGCCCTTCGGAGCACCTAACTTCACGCCGGCTCGTCGCGCTTTGGACAACCCGATTGCGACGGCCTGTTGCTTCGATTCCGTTCCATGTTTCCCCTCGCGAAGATGATGAATCTCTTCGCGCACAAATTCTCCGGCTTGTGTCGAAGGTGACTTCCCCTCGCGTGCATCCTGCCTGGCTCGTTCCAACGTCTCTCGTTCGGGCATCGAATTGGATCCTCCTGACTTCGCAAACGTCTGCAACGATCGCTGAAACCGATCGCACAATTCCACTCTGCAGTCGGCAGTCATTCAAGACAATCGGCAATTCACCGTAGGGGACGGCCGTTTAGTTCCCTTCACGGAGTAGGCAGTGCGGATTTTTCAGACGGCACTTGCCAACGGGATCAAGGTGCGACACTTCAGTAGACGCCGTCGAACGCCGAGACGTTGAATGCCGAAAAGATACAGCAACCACCGTAGTTCCGTTTGGCGTTCGCCGGTGTAGGGTGAATTCAAGATGCAAATCATAGATCGGTTCTGGAGATTTTTTCTAACCGGACCGATGTCAACAACCAGCGATTGGTCAGGCCAGAAACAATATGAAAGGGGGTTCGGAGTGAAAGGCATTGAAATTGAGATAGACCAGAAACAACCTCAGGGCAAAGCTTTTATTGATACGGAAGCAGCAGTACGACGCCGCGCATACGAGCTGTATGAGGAGCGGGGCAGGCTGGATGGTTTTGAAGTCGAAGATTGGCTGAAGGCTGAGACGGAAATACAAAATCGGTTAAAGGTCGATCATTCGAAGCTCGAAGATTCGAAAGTCGGAACTTCGAAACTGGATGAGGCGAGGCTCAATCGCTCCGAGCTCGATCGCCAGAAGCTTGATCGTCCCGGGCTTGATCGTCCCGGGCTTGATCGGCCAAAGACCGACAAGGCGGCATAAACGCATCGGCCAGCGCTCCTGACTCAGTCCTGTCGATCGTGCTTCGGTGGATTCCGCAGCCGACCGGCCAGGTCTGGGGGCAGGTGCGCCAGCAATTCCAGGAAGACCGCATTGGTCCAGCCGAAGCCGATGACATTATTGCGGTACCCCTCGGTCAATTCGACGTTGGACGAGTCGTTCACCACGTTGTACTTTTCGCGGATATTGCCATCGCGTTCGAAATTGGAGAGCACCAAAGAAAGAAACTTCAAGGAAATACGGTTGGCATCTTCGTTGTAACCATACCGCCGCAGTCCCTCGACGCCGATCAACTGGATTGGAGCCCAGCCGTAGGGATAATCCCATTGCACACCGGTTGCACGGGTGCTCATGGCCAACCCGCCGGGTTGTTCGAACTTTCGCAGGTTGTGAACCACAGCACGCGCCTGTTCAGACGTCGCCGCGCCCGTCCATAAAGGATAGAACGTCGAGGCGTATTCATAGGACGACAGCTTCTTCGTACTGAAGTCGTAGTCGAAGAACAATCCGTCTTGATCGTTCCAGAGTAACGTCTGGATGATCTTCCGTCGTTTCTCCCCACGATCGTGCCATTCCTTGACAGCGCGGCCGTCTCCCAGCCACTCGCTGATCTTCTCCATGTCGGTTTCCGTTTTGTAGAGCAGGCTGTTCAGGCAGACGGGAGCGTAATGGAGAGTGTCAGCGCCGTAAGGGCCAAAACGAAACGTGATATCGAAGCCGGACTCACGCATGCTGCGGTCGCCTTTGTAGTATTCCGAGCTTAGGGCAACATGCTTGACCACGTCACACTTTGGATTCGCTGCCGAAGAATTATCTTCGCAGAGCTTCAGCGAATATTCGGGATGCCTCAAAGAATCCGCCGTGTTCGATTCGACCAGATAAGGGCTTTCCCTATTTTGGCGGACGAAGTAGGCAAGGACGTCGTGGTAGTAATCGACTTCATCGTGCAATCCTTCAGGAACCGGCCCGTCGCCGAAGTCGTAATAGCGCGACAGGCCTGTGTCTCCGGCCAAATGTGGAGCTTGCGTCCACAACGTGTAGTCCTCTGCGATGTAGTGAGCGGCTCTCGAAAGCCACGCTCGATCGGGCCGTCCGCTCGCTTTTTCGGCCTCGTACACCGCGACGACCATAGAACTGAGAAAGGGTGGCTGAGAACGAGTCAGATAGTAGGTTCGATTGGCGTTGAGGACGCCGCCATAATGCTCGATCTCGAAGAAGAAATTCTCGACCATTCCGCGCGCCAGGTCGATCTCTCCCGAGCGCAGAAGCCCCCGAATGATGAAATAACTGTCCCATCCGTACATTTCGTTGAAGCGCCCACCGGGCACGACATACGGATTTTCCAGGTAGAGCAAGCCGGGCGGTTCAATGCCATTTGTCTGCACCTCACCCAATTTGTGAAGCACAGAGGGAAGACGTTCGACGGTGATCCGGCATGTTGGTGACATTGCGCCGATTGCAGCCGGGGTCGGAAAATCCGCCGGCAGATAGAGAATCGATGTCTCGGTGAGCTTGCTGTCCGCTACGCCAACACACGTCGTCGTGGAGCGCTTCAAGTTTACCCAGCTTGCAGAAATGTAGGTCAGAATGGCACCGAGCCCGTCTCCGTCAATTGCAGGACGATCGGGTGGCGAATAAGCGACGGGTTCGGCGTCAGTGCACATGCAGCAAAGTAACAGCGATATCAGGATTGCACTGCCGGCCGCAAGAGCCTTTTTCTGGATCACGAAAATCTCTCCCGGCTGTAGATTCTGTCTGGGGCCAGCGCGTTGCCCAAATCAGCAAGGAACCAGCTGACTGGGAGGGACGATTGGCAATCACACAAAACTACAGAGCGCAGCTGGGAAATCTTTCAGTAAACGCGAAAGGTCAAGCTTATCCTCGACCGCGAACACCTCGCCTGTGAGAACGTTTCGGCAGCTCTGGCTTCGCTCTCCGCCACCGTCGCTCAACAGTACATGAGTGTCTAACCAGATTTGCTGTCCGATCGGGGGGACATTTACATCGTCGCCCAGCAAGCCGGCGACCATGCGGGGAACGATCACAACAAAGCTTTTGGAGTTCACGGTCCGGCTGAAAGCGACCACATGATCGGCTCTGGCCCCGGCCACGGTGAGTGGCTGATAGTCTCCTCGCTCAAAGAGAAACGGAAACTCCTTACGGAAGCCGAGGGCTTTCCAGATAGCATACATCTTCAGGCGACCATCTTCGGGAGTGTTGAGCATACTAGCCAGCAATGATAATGATGACGATGGGCCCGCTGTGTCTGAGCAACCGCGAAGACAGTCGAACAGGCGCTGGCGGCGGCCGTAGTCGACGGTACGTCGGCTATCGGGATCGACCAGGCTAAAATCCAACACTTCGTTGCCTTGATAGATATCGGGAACGCCGGGACAGGTCAGTTTGAGTAAAGTCTGCGAGAGGCTGTTCCAGATACCCAGGCGAGCGACGAGCCGCTCGAATGGAATAAAATCCGTGAGGAATTTGTTCCGTGCACCGGGTGTGAGCAATCGCTTTACGAAAGAAGACAGGGCGGACTCGTATTCAGCGTTTCGATTGATCCAGCTCGTATTCTCTTTCGCTTCGCGGATAGCCTTAAGCATGTAGGCTTCGATGCGTCCGGAAAAACTATCCCAATTATCATTGTCGCCTGGGCTCGGCGTATCCGCCATCAACTCCGGCGGCCACGCCCCAACCAAGGTCTGATAGAGCAGATATTCGTCACTCGGATAAGGGGCGGGCCGATCTTTCACAACTCGTTTGTGAACGCGATTGAAGCGGCGCCAGTCTCGTACTCGCAGCCGCCACAGTCCCGATAGCTCAGAGAGCACATCGATGCGGACGCGAACGTCCTCGGATCGCTTCGAGTCGTGAGTGCTCGTCGTGAGCATTGTGTTCGGCCAGCTGCGAAGACGTTCGCGGTTCGCCGAATGAAACTCGGCTGGCGCCAGTCCGAAGCGATAGAGATCACTTCCCACGTCGTTCAATGAGACCAGGCGGTTGTAACGATAGAAGGCGGTGTCTTCGATTCCCTTGGCCATCACTGGACTGGTGAACTGCTGAAATTTCATCGCGAATCTGGTTACGGCTGCCCGGTACGCGGCGTCTTGCCCGTCGGTAATCCGCGTGAGAAGCACATTTTCGATGAAATCAAGGATGCTGGTATCCGTAGCCGGACTTCGCCATTTGGCGGCTGCAATCGCGAGTCGGATGTAGTGGATGTCTTTCTCGGAAATGCCGGCAGCACTGACGTAAGTGCGATAGACCTGGAAACACGCGACGATCTCCGTGAGCGCATCACGAAGGCTATTGAGCGTGAAATCGCATGTGCGGCGCTTGGAGAGCGCGATTCGTGCCAGGTGGCTGGCGAGCACATTTAGTTCGCTGGCCAGAGCAACGCGCATGATGAGCTTACGGCAGCGGTAGGAGAGCTCTTCGAAGTCGATCTGCCGGCCGACAAAGTTTCGATAGACTCTCTCAACCCGCATCGCCGAGGCCCCATCAACGAACAAACCGTTCACCAGATTTAGAAAATCGTATCCCGTGGTACCCGAGACCGCCCAGCTTTCGGGAAGCTGTTCGGAGCCGACGAGAATTTTTTCGATCACCAGATATGCGTCCGGCGGGGTGCTTCGGCGCAAGCGTTCGAAGTAGCCCGCGGGATCGTAGAGACCGTCAGGATGGTCGATTCGCAGCCCATCTACTTTGCCCTCGGCCATCAGCTTGAGAATCAATCGATGCGTTGCTTCGAAGACCTGCTCGCTCTCCATAGAGATTCCAGCTAGATCGTTGGTGTCGAAGAATCGCCTGTAGTTGATGTCATCGGCAGCAACGGTCCAACTGGCGAGCCGGAAGGCTTGCGCTTTAATCAGTTCGTGGATGTCTTCGAAGCTTGCCGGGTTGTCGACATTGCCGTTGATGGCAACGACGGCTTGCGCGATGCACTTGGAGACTTCGGGACACTTTGCACTAACTTCGGCTAGCCGGCGTTTGAGGATCTCCTTGTCGCGATTGCGCTCGGCCACGCGATCGGATGCAATTTCGTATCTTGCCGGCAGGTGACCCAATGCCGTGACCAGGCTTTGGAACTCCAATACATCCGGGTTCTGCTCGAGCTTATCGAGGAGATGTTTCATGCAATGTTGCAGGATACGGGGATACTCTTTCGGGTCGATGGGAAACCGGTGGCCTCGATATACGATGCTGAATTCGCCGCGGGCACTGTCAAAAACCAGCTTGAGCTCTCCACTTTCAAGCACCGCGCCGTAATGGTCATGAAGAATCGGGATCAAAACTTTTCCGTGCAGCTCCGCTTTGAGCGGTTGCCAGTCGATGTCGAAAAAACTGGCATAAACTGAAGACTCTCCGTTCTCCAGTACATCGAGCCACCAGGCATTGTCGCTTCCCATCACACCCATGTGATTGGGGACGATGTCCATGATCAGTCCCATGCCGTGCTGGCGGAGAATGGACACGAGCGAATCGAATTCTTCGGCAGAACCGATCTCCGGATTGAAGGAGTTGTGATCGACGATGTCGTATCCATGCATGCTGCCCGGACGCGCCTTGAGAATTGGCGAGAGATAGTAGTGGCTGATGCCGAGAGCGCTCAGATAGGGAACCACGGCAGCCGCCTGGTGAAAATTGAAATCGCGATTCATCTGCAGGCGATACGTGGCGCGCGGAATGGGCGAAGGCGAATTCATGATTGCAGAAACCAGCTCACAGTCCATGGTGGGAGAGTCTGTCGGAGTGTTTGTCGGCTACCCGGACTAAGAGCTCCCGAGTCAGTGGAATAAAGAATCGGCGCAGTCGGGATGGGAACATTCGACAGCGGAGCAGGTCCGAGATTTGCGGCGAGCGTGAGCTCACGATTGTCGGGGAAGCTCCAGCGAACGGTGAGGCCGTGATCATCGTGAATCTGGTAATCAGCCGTCGGATTGCCGCGCTTTGATATCGATATCGATATCAGCGGAACAATGGATTCACTCCGAAGAGCAAGCAGCTGGCGATAGAAATCGGCCCAGGTTCGATGTGGCGATTGCGCAGTCGAGTTCCAATCGAGTCGGGAACGTTCAAAAGTTGAAACAGCGTTGGGATCCGGGATAGTTTCTCGCACGGCTGGATTTTTAAATGCGGCAAAATCCGCGAACTCGTTTCGTCGTCCAGCCGTGACCGCAGCGGCCAAGTCTCCCTTGAAATCGCAGAAAAAGAGAAATGGTGTCTTCGCGCCAAACTCTTCGCCCATGAAGAGCATCGGCGGAGATGGAGCGAGCATGAGTATGGCAACCGCGGCGCGAACCGCATGACAATCGGCCAGGGAAGCGATTCGCTCTCCAAAGGCGCGATTACCGACCTGGTCGTGATTTTGCAGGAACGAAATAAACGCAGTCGGCGGCAAACCTTGTGTTGATTCTCCACGGGGCTTGCCGTTCCTATGAATGGACGCCTCGCCCTGATAGGCGAATCCACTGACCAGGCTGCGGCCAAGTTGATCGAGCGGCAGCTCCGCGTAGTCCCGGTAATAGCCTTCTCCCTCGCCCGTCACCAAGGTATGCAAGGCATGGTGAATGTCGTCGTTCCATTGCGCTGTGTAAGCCAACGGGCGGGAGTTGGCGCCGCGTCGAAGATAGCGAGACTGATTGCGATCGTTCTCAAGAATGAGATGAACATTACGATCGGGCGGAACGGATTTCCAAACCGCATCGGCCAATTCCGTCAGTATGTGAGGCGTGGAGTCGTCCGCAATCTCGTGTACGGCGTCCAGCCGCAATCCGTCAAAGTGAAATTCGTGCAGCCAGTAAAGCGCGTTATGAATGAAGAAGTCCCGAACGGCGCGGCTGCCGACGCCGTCGAAGTTAATTGCATCTCCCCAGGGGGTGCAATGCCGGCTAGTAAAGAATTGCGGCGCATAAAGACCGAGGTAGTTTCCCTCGGGACCGAAATGGTTGTAGACAACGTCGAGAAACACCATGATGCCGAGGTTGTGCGCGGCTTGAATGAAAGTTTTGAGATCGTCGGGGCCACCGTACGTGTTATCGGGGGCGAATGGCAAAACGCCGTCGTAGCCCCAGTTGCGTCGTCCGGGGAAGTCGCCGAGTGGCATCAACTCGATAGCGGTGACTCCAAGATCGGCAATGTACCGTAGCTTCTCGCTGGCCCCCGCGAATGTCCCGGCCGGAGTGAATGCGCCGACATGCAACTCATAGATGATGGCCTCTTCCCATCGTCGCCCGCGCCATGCGCCATCATTCCATTCGAACTCGATCGGCGAAATAACCTGACTCGGTCCGTGCACATCTTGTGGCTGAAAGCGCGAGGCTGGATCGGGGACTTCTTGCCGTTCATCGATTCTGAATCGGTATTGACTGCCCGCGGCCGCCGCATCGGTGACGAGTTCAAACCAGCCATCGTCCCCCTTGGAGAGTGGAATTTGCAGACATCGACATTCACTGGCTCGATGTCCACCGGCTAGAGAAAGCTCCACCTGCCGCGCAGCCGGAGCCCACAGGCGGAAACGCACGCTTCCGTCGTCACGGCATTCGGCGCCAAATGGCATGTTATGGCTGCGCTTCATGCGACTCATCCTTCTTGCCGCACTTCTTGCTTGCCGCACTTCTTGCGCTCCATCAAAATCACCAGGGAGCGCGCCTGCAAGGGATAACCTGTGCC
This sequence comes from Terriglobales bacterium, assembly GCA_035308395.1. Lineage (GTDB taxonomy): Bacteria > Acidobacteriota > Terriglobia > Terriglobales > Acidobacteriaceae > Acidiflorens. The sequence goes on along the minus strand of DATGGT010000091.1, from coordinate 16,153 downwards.
GGCGTCATGGTTGTCAGCCGTTCGGAGCCCATCGTCGCGAGACGTGTCCATCCACGCGGCCCACCATGAGCCGGAACGAAAAGACGGTAGCGTAAATTCTACGTCGTCGTGATGCGCGTTAAAGAGGACGAGAAAACTTTCGTCGATGATTTTGCGGCCACGATCATCGGTCTCGTCCAGTCCCTGGCCGGAAAGAAACATTCCCAGGCACCGAACCGAAGAGTTGCGCCACTCGTCTTCGCTCATTTCGTTCCCAGCCGAATTCAGCCACAATACATCTTTCACGTTTGCGCCTTTGATCGGCCGCCCCTGAAAGAAGCGTCTCCTGCGGAATATCGGATGACGCTTGCGGAGATTGATCATGCGCTGTACGAAGGCAAACAGATCGCGGTCGCGGGACGTCAGTTCCCAGTTGAGCCAGCTGGTTGGATTGTCCTGGCAATACGCGTTGTTGTTGCCCAGTTGCGTGTGGCCGATGGCGTCTCCCTGAGAGAGCATCGGGACACCCTGCGACAACAACTGAGTGGCGATAAAATTCCGCTTCTGTTTGGCTCGCAGCGCCTGAATGTCATGATCGTCGGTCGGTCCCTCGATTCCACAATTCCAACTGAGATTGTTGTTGTTGCCGTCCCGATTGTTCTCCCCGTTCGCTTCGTTGTGCTTTTCGTTGTAGCTGACCAGATCCTGCAAAGTGAAACCGTCGTGAGCCGTAACAAAATTGATACTCGCATAGGGACGGCGGCCGCTGTGAGCGTAAAGATCGCTCGAGCCCGTGACGCGGTAGGCGAGGTCGCCGACAACTCCTTCATCACCCTTCCAAAAAGAACGAACCGTGTCGCGATAGCGATCGTTCCACTCAGCCCAGCCTACGGGGAAATTGCCAACCTGATAGCCTCCCTCGCCGACGTCCCACGGTTCGGCAATCAGCTTGACCTGTGAGAGCACGGGGTCCTGGTGGATGATGTCGAGAAACGCGCCCAGGCGATCGACGGCATGCAATTCGCGAGCGAGCGTGGCGGCCAGATCGAAGCGGAACCCATCCACGTGCATATCGAGCACCCAGTAACGCAGACTATCCATGATCAACTGCAGAACACGCGGATGACGCATATTCAGAGTGTTCCCCGTCCCGGTGTAGTCCATGTAGTAGCGGGGATTGTCAGGCACGAGACGGTAGTAATTGCGGTTGTCGATTCCTTTCAGTGACAGCGTGGGTCCGAGATGATTGCCTTCGGCGGTGTGGTTATAGACGACGTCGAGAATCACTTCCAGCCCAGCCGAATGAAAGGTCTTGACCATGGTTTTAAACTCGCGCACCGAGTTCAACGACATGTAACGCGGTTCGGGCGCAAGGAAGGCGATGGAATTGTAGCCCCAGTAATTGCGCAGACCGCGCTCGACCAGCTGGCGATCGTCGACAAAACCGTGTACTGGCATCAGTTCGATGGAGGTAACTCCCAACCGAGTCAGGTAATCAATCACAGGCGCCGTGGCGAGGCCGGCGTAGGTTCCTCGCAAGTGCGATGGAACTTCGGGATGACACTTGGTAAATCCCTTGACGTGAAGTTCATAAATCACAGTCTCATGCCAGGGAATGCGAGGCGGCGCGTCGTTTCCCCACGTGAACGCAGAATCGATGACGCGATTCTTGGGCATGCTCGCGGCGTTGTCTCGCCGATCGAAAGATAAGTCTTCGTTCTTGTGGCCGACGCGGTACCCAAAGTTGGAGTCGGTCCAGTTGATCGACCCCTGAATCTGCTTGCCGTAAGGATCGAGGAGTAGTTTGTGGTGATTGAAGCGGTGGCCTTCCTCAGGGGCGTAGGGGCCGTAAACGCGGTACCCGTACAGTTGACCGGGGCGAACTTCGGGCAGATAGCCGTGCCAGACCATATCGGTCTGCTCAGGGAGAGCGACGCGAAGCGTTTCGCGTCGTCCGGAACCATCGAACAGGCAGAGCTCTACTTTCTCGGCATGTTCGGAGTAGAGAGCGAAGTTAACACCCTCGCCGTCCCAAGTTGACCCCAACGGATAGGGGCGGCCAGGCCACAAAATAGGCTGGGATTGATTGGACATTTATTGTCGTGATCTTCGCAGGAAGCGCCGATGGCGAACGCTTCCCAGTCGCGGAAACCATACAAAGCCCGGTTGATCAAGTACATACATGATTGTCTGTAAAACGATTGTCTGTAAACGGGCAAAACCCAAGGCCGCAACCAAAAACTCTTTTAACGCCGTACTCGAATGCCGACGAAGGGAGTGTTGGCTCAGGCGGCGAGAGCGGCCTTGGAGCGCTTGTTTGCAGCGCGAATCGCTGAAGCCGAACCGGGTCCAATTCCGAGGCAGCTAGCCAGTGCCTGAAGAGAGAGCAGCGCCGCATCAAGAGCTTGTCTTTCTTTTGGAATGGCTCCCGCCGCGAATATTTTTCGCCTTTGAGCAACGATAGAAAGTTGTGCCTCAACGATCTTCATCGCAATTTTGGATTTATCGGTTTCGAAGAGTGCCTCAAGGTAGAGCTCTTTCCATGGGGCAATTGAACGCGGAGCCATTGAAGATGATGGGTTTCCCGACGACGGTCGATTGTTGTTCACGATGTCTCCCAAGCCAGACCACGCAGGGTCCGCCGACAGATTTTCAAGGGAACCCCACTGCTAGATTGACAAAACGGATCGATCTCGACCATCAGGTAAGCACTTTATTACGAATTGGTAAACGTCAGGGTGACACCAGTGTAAATTCAACCTCGCGCGCCACTTACGCGCAATTAAGACCATCATGAAGAAGTATTTTGGTCATTGCCCAGCTTCTGCTCGTAATCCTCTAGCTTCCGAATTCTCGAACTCAACATCGCCCGAATCGAACCCGGCTTACCTAATCTCTAACACTGCGGCTTTACCATTATCGGGAATTGTTATTGTGAGTTTTCCAGGGGATGAGTCGATCTGCCGGTCAATGATCCGATCATTGAGGCTGGCCGTCCGTTGTTGTGGCGACCAACCATAGATCTCGACTTGAATCTCCCTCCACCATGCCGGATACGAACCTTTATGTTCTCCGAGGTCCAACCGTAGGCCATCGCCTGTTATCTGACATCTGAAATCCATTTGCAAGCTTGCACCATTTTTATAAGCATAGGTCCGTCCGTCGTCCGTGTAGAGATGTCCCGCACACGAATCGCCCGCATATACGCGCAGGGTAAGGGGACCTTGAGGTGTTTCGTTTGTGCTCTGCACAAGGGGTGCAATCGGCAGAATCGCTCCGGCGTGCACGAATATTGGCAGAGAGTTGAGTTCCGGATGCATCCAGATCGTTAGCGGTACCAGATCGCCGGGACTTACCGGCGCGTTTGGGGTCGACACTGCCGCTGCCGGCTTTTTGACGGGCAGCCCAGTCCAGTAGTCGTACCAATCTTCTGACGGAAACTCGACACCGTAATTGTCGAGTTTGTCGGGATACGGTGGTGCGGCAACCAAGATGTCAGGGCCAAGAAGAAATTCTCCAGACGCCTGAAGATCGATGTCGATCGGATGATGATCACGCGCGGCATCGGGGAATTCTAAAAACAGCGGACGTTCGATGGGTAGACCCGTCCGGGACGCTTCTTCGGCGACCGTGTATAGATATGGCATCAGACGATAGCGTTCTTCAATAAATCGGCGACGGATTGCCTCAGCCTCGGCACCGCCAACCCATGGCTCCTGATCCCCGGTCCATTTCTCTGTATGGTCACGATCGATCGGCTGAAAAGCTGCGATCTCGAACCATTTCGTCAATAAGTCTTGCTGTGGCGTTCCGGCAAAACCGCCAACGTCGGCGCCACTCATCGCGAAGCCGCTGAGACCTAAATTTTCGAGCATGGGAGTGGTCATCCGAAGATGGTTCCAGGTGCTGCTGTTGTCGCCGGTCCAGGTGGCGGCGTAACGCTGTCCACCGGCATACGTCGCGCGTGTCAACACGAACGGTCGCAGATCGGGATTAATCTCTCGCAACCCATCGAAAGTCGCCTGCGAGTTTTCCATCCCGTAAACGTTATGAATTTCTGCATGGCTTGCCGTCCGCTTCACAAATCCAGGTTGGTCGATGCGGTGCACTACATCGTCGGGCATTGTCATCAATGGAGTTTTGAAGACGGACGGCTCGTTCATGTCGTTCCAAAATCCTGCTATGCCCATCTTCGAGAAACTGCGATAAAGCGTGCCCCACCAATCGCGAGTCTGTCGCCGAGTGAAATCCGGAAAAACGCTAGGCCCGGGCCACACCTCGCCGGAGTACACAGTGCCGTCAGCATTCTTCACAAAATGATCGCCCGTCAAGCCTGTGTCGTAAGGCAGGTAGCCGTGGTCCGGGAACTTAGCGATATGCAAGTCTGTAATGGCGACGACGTGAAAATTCTTAGCCGCGAGTTGAGAGACCAGTCCCGGAAGGTCGGGAAAATGAACTTTGTCGACGGTAAAAGGACGATTCTGTTCCTGAAATTCGATATCCAGATAGATCGCGTCGGACGGGATGTGATCGGCTCGCAATCGATCAGCTATTTCCATCACTCGCGATTGTGGCGTGTAGGTATATCGCGACTGTTGATAGCCAAGGCTCCAGAGCGGAGGCAGTTGCGCCGTTCCGGTCAGCCAGGCATATGTCTCGGTCACCTGTTTTGGAGTGGGCCCGTAAAACACGTAGTAATCGAGAGAACCGTTCACTGCACCGAAAGAATAGGTGTTCGGCGATTGCTTGCCGAAGTCGAAGCTGCTGCGCCACGTGTTGTCGAAGAAAACTCCGACCGCCAGCCCGGCGCGAAACGCCATGAAATAGGGAATGCTTTTGTAAAGCGGGTCGGTGGACTCCTGGAAACTATAAGCATCGGTATTCCACATCGTGAACGCCTGATTCCGTCGATCCAATGGCCCAGTCTTATCGCCAAGGCCAAAGTAGTGCTCGTCGATCGGCATCGTTTTGTAGATGCGAAATTCATCACCATGAAATTCGATTGGGCGCGCATCCTGTTGCAGGGTGTTGCCATTCAAATCGGAAATCGTTAGCGCGAAGTTCTCCCGGTTAACTGAAACGCGCAGAAGTTTTGTCCGAAAACCGACGGTGTCTTTGCTTTCGGTTGGCGTCACCGGTACGCGACTTCCGCGGGCATTTTTGAGGACTGCCCACGAAGCGTCTTCGGGAAGCTCGCCGGATCGCGACACGCGGATACGAAGTACGTCTTCCCGGAGAGCGAGGATTTGCATCCGCGCATCACCATCACGCAGATCAATTCCGTCACTGGTCGGTGGTACGGAAAAAGAAGTTACGTGATCCAACTGGAAGGCCACACGTTTCGCTGATCCACTCTGTGCGCGGAGTAGTGGAGCATCCGCAAGCGAGCACAAAACAAACGATGCCAAGAGCGCTGAGCTGAAGCAGAACTTAGACATCCTCATGATCGCGGGCCTTTTGAGTTTAGAAAAATGAGTTTTCGGAAAATCTTCTACTGATCGGGCGTATTCCACTCATTTGCAGCTAATTTTGACCGATCACGCGCAGATTCACATTTCGAGAACCGCCTTCACAACGCTCTCACGGGCTCGGGGGAACGAGGCGTGAGAGCGCGGCAGCGGAAGAGTCATAAGGTACTCCTCTGCGGGACGTTACTAGAAGGAGAACTTCGCGGAGACCTCCAAGAGACGGCGACCTAGCTTTTGCGGAGCGAACCCGAAGCCAGACGAGGGATCATAGGCTGCACTGGCGATGCTGCTGCCATTGAGCGACAGGTTTGTTTGCTGGGCATATCCCGTGCCGAAACTATTCAGCGGATGGTTGAGGAAATTGAACGCCGCGATGCGGAAGCGCAAATTCCTCTCTCCTCCCAAGCTGAACCCCTTCTCCGCAGTGAGATCGGTGTTGAAGTAGGTCGGAGCCTGAGCGTATGGAAAGATGTATTGTCCGTTGGTTCCGATATTCGGCAGTCCGAAGCATGCTCCGTTGATGTATTGGTGTGATGTTAGTGCCAACGAAGGATTGCACTTCAGTACCGGCTGCAAGCTCACATCCGGCGTTCCGAGGAACACCTGACTGTTGACCGGAACCGTGCCGCCCGGAAGCCCGACGAATCCACTGAGGTTGAAGTTCGGACTGGCGCTGATTCCAGTCTGCATATTTCCCCCACTCTGGACGCTGGTGATGCCGGAGATAAGCCAGTCATTCACAAACGCGCCCATGGTTCGGCCGGTCGCGTACTTGCCGAGCGAATAAGAGTAGGTGGCGTTGAAAATGTGCGTATGGTCAAAATTCATAGGACCATAGTTACTGCGGATGTTGAACGGATCGATCGCGCCGGTCCAGTTAAAGTTTGCGGCAGAGCCCAGAATTCCGAGCGCCTTCGACCACGTGTAGTTGAAGCCGTAATTGAGTCGCCCGCTCTGCTTCTGCCACACCGCTTGCAAAGCGTTGTAGTTGGCATATGTATTGTGACGGGGCACGATGATTGAGCTATAGATCGGATAGGGGCGGAATTGTTGAATGTTGCTTGAATTCATTGCCGCCACTTCTTGAGGAGTACATGTGGCAGCCGCGCACACTCCCTCGGTATGGCCGATTCCGTTTGCCTGATACAGCGTGCCGATCGGAATCGCATTCAGGTTGTTGAGTACGACTGCTTGTGTAGAACCGTTATTCATCAGCGAATTGCTGTTGTTGCCGGCGTACGTAAGCTGGAAAACAGAATTCTTGGGCATCTTCTGCGCCAGGCTCACGCTATAGCTGTTGGTGACCGGCTGTTTGTCGTCTCCGGGCTGAAGGCCAAAAGCGCTCGTGCTCAGCGGGCCGTTGGTGATTGGGAAGTGCAGGCTATCAATTCCAGCCAGAGTTACCGCGCCGAAGCCAAACAGATTAGGCTCTCGTAGACCTCCGGAATTTGCGAACGCGTTGGTTACATCCACGACAGAGTCGTGCTCCCGGTAAGAACCATAGCCGCCACGTAGCACCGTCCGGCCATCTCCGCGGATGTCCCACGCCACACCAACACGAGGTTCCCAGAATATCGGCGTCGAGCCTGTTCCAGAATTCGGCACCGAAGGATCTAGAGCATGCCAGGTAAATCCTGGCAGCGGGTTCGTAGACGAAACCGGAAGTCCGATCGTCGCCGGATCCCAGACCGCGGCGCCGAGATTGTGCGCATCCTGCCAGGCCCCGAGGTGTTCCAATCGCAGGCCCAGCGTGACAACTAGGTTCTTACGAACGCGCCAGCTGTCTTCGCCGTAGAAACCAATGTTCCAGAAGTAGAGATTCGTTCGGGGGAGGATGTTCTGCTGATCGAAACTCTGAATTTCACCTTCCATGAAATTCGCGAGGTAGTTGCCGCTGGTAAAGAACTGCGGTCCGAAGGCGGGCGTGCCGTCAGGGTTCGTTCCGGCATAGGTATGGAAAGGTGATCCCGCGCCTGGGAAAAAGTAATCGCGAATGTTTCCATTGGTAGTGCCATTCGTGATGGTCTGGTTGTTCGTGACACGTTGCAGAAAGACGCCACCCTTTATGGTGTGATGGTTCCAGACTTTAGTGACGTTGTCTCCGACACTCGGCTGGAACTTCTTCAACGAGGGTGATCCAAACGAGAAGTCGGGCTGGATCGCCAATGGCAGACCATCGAAGCCGTAGTCCTGGAACATCGGGAAGTCGATGCTGTTGTTGTCATACGTTCCGTTATAGGGATAACCGATCGCCGCTCTCGTCAAAGCGGACGGCGTCTTCGCGTCGAAGGCTTGCGTGAAATACACCAGCGTTGCAAAGAGTTCGTTGGTCAGGGTTGGCGAGAAAACGCGCGCATAGTTCGCAGATGCCGTGTGTACCTTGATGTCATTCAACACACCGCCGCCCGGTGTATTTACCGATCCCATGACCGCTCCTGGGGAGTAGTAAGGAACCTGAGGTTGGCCCTGCTTTTCCTTTTCGTATGTGTAACGGCCGAAGATGTGATTGTTGTCGTTGAGTGCGTAATCCACGCGCCCGGTCGTTTGAAAGATGTTGTTGTCGACCAGGTTTTCTGTGGTGTAGTTGTAGCCGTCTGTGCCCGTGGGTTTGCTAGGCAACGGTAAAACATGATTGATCAAAGCCATCGCGCCGGGATCCAGATATTGCGTGGGGATTTGACCATTGGTGAGCGGCGTCCCGTCCGAAGCGAACGTGGGGGCATTCGTCAGATTGCCGTAAGCACCGCCCAGGTAGTTCGGACCGAGGTAGTTGGAAAGTTCAGCGGCACTGAAGTCTCCGTTGCGCATATTCTGAGTCGGAACCAAAGCGTGGATGATTGCACTACCTGCCGTCCCGTAGGCATAGACATCGCGCTGCGCGTCGTACTCAGCACCAAAGAAGAAAGTAAGTTTCTTTAAATGCGGTACCGGACCTCCGAAAGTAACGCCAGGATAAACGTAGTGATCTCCAGGTCGCGCGATGCCATTGAAGTTCGCCAACCAGTCATTTGAGTTTAGTTGCGGCGCACGAGCAAATGTGTAAAGTGAACCGTGATACTGCGAGGCGCCAGCCTTGGTCACGCCGGTGATGACGACTGGGCCGTTCGACTGGTCGGCGCCAAAGTTCGAGGTTTGAACCTGCACTTCGGAAACCATCGCATCATTAATGTTCTGCAGGTTCGCGCCGAAATTGCCGGCGTCTGTCAAGTTTGCGCCATCCAGTTTCAAGGTGACGCCGGCGATGGGCGCGCCGTTTGAAGCGTATGGAGTTTCCTGGCCAATCTGAATATCGGAGAAGTCGGGCGCTGTGTTGGTTGGACCGAGATTGCGGATGGCGAAGCCGGGAAGAGTTCTTTGCAGCTCGGTAGCGTCTCGTCCGACGATGGAGAGTTGCTCCAGATTGGCAGCGGTAATGGTCGAGCTGAGCTGACCGCTATCCAGTGGAATCCCAGCAACCACGGCGTCCACGGTCACCGTCTGCGATTGCCCTCCCACGGCCAGTCGAACATCAGTGAGGGTGCGACTGTCGCCCGGATCGAGATGAATCCCCGTCTGCACGAAGCTCGAGAAGCCCTTCATGTCAACTTTCAGCGTATAGTCACCGCTCGGAAGCGCCGCGAACGAGAAAGCTCCAACGCCGTTTGCAGTCACCGTGCGCTGGCTTCCGCTCAGCGCATTTTCGAGAACGACGGGAGCGCCGGGGACGGCAGCGCCCGAGGAATCAAGTACGACTCCGTTCAGACTCGCGCTGCCTACCTGCGCTGAGACGTTCCCGGAAAGAAAGACGATCCCGAGCGCCAGTAGAGAAAGGACGGAAGAAAAAAGGTGGTGACCGCGGGACCGAAGTCCCTTCTGAGAGCGCTGTTGAATATTGGTAGTCAATTGAGCCTCCACGTTGAGCCTCGATGTGTTACCCGGATCGACCCAATCGCTTGAGTTGGCGAGGAATTGCCTGCTTCTCGGCAGACTTTTCGATCCGCAGGGTTTATAGGGTGAATGACAGATTACAGATAAGGTCTTTGCGGTTAGCCGTACGGCTCTTAACAGGTAAATTCTTTGTATGCCTTCATGTTATCAATAGCTTACCGCTGCTCCCCGGCCAATTCGAGCTACTTTATCGTTTCATAAATCGTTGTATAATCACTGAGGATTTTCTAGGAATCCCATGCAGGTTGAATTGTCGGCGGCTAATCCCGCAGACTTTACTGAAGTCGAGAAAGCGTCGATCGAGGAACAGGTCGAACGCCTCCTGCAGAACCCGCATTTCAGTAACAGCCGACGCTTCCCCACATTCTTGCGCTTCGTCGTGCGTCATACCTTGGCTGGTCAGGCAGACCTTGTAAAAGAGCGAACCCTCGGAATCGAGATTTTTGGTCGCAGCGCGACCTACGACACTTCCTCTGACCCAATTGTCCGTGTAACGGCTGCGGAGATTCGCAAGCGCATCGCACAGTATTATCAAGAGCCGGGACACGAGCAGGAGATTCGAATCTCGCTGCCCGCTGGGTCTTATGTTCCACAATTTCACGGCCCTCAAGTCCAGACCTCTGCCGATTCTTTTCCGGTTTTGGCTCACGAACAAACAAGCGCAGCGGAGACGGGAGCACTTGCCGTTTTGCCGCTCTCGGGTCAGGTCGTCCGTCCGACGAGACAATCTCACAATTTTGGCTGGAATTTTTGGATGGGTTTTGGCGTCGCTCTACTGGGTATCTGCGCAGCGTTTTCCGGAATTCTATGGTACAGGTCGCTCCAGCGCTCTGCCTTTGATGTTTTCTGGGAGCCCATTCTCAACTCCGGCGATCCAGTTCTTTTTTGTATCGCGGATCAAAACCAATACACAGCCATAGCCTTGCGAGACGCTGACGATCCGGCACATCAGACCATCCTCAAAGACAACTTGACGGCTGTCGTCATCGATGACTTAAGCACTGTGGTAAAGATCGCTGGTGTCTTGCAGGCGCACGGAACGAAATACAGTCTTAAGGGTGAAGGTTCAACCACTTTGACGGATTTGCGGAGCGGTCCAACCGTGTTCGTCGGCGCATTCGACAACGCGTGGACGCTTCGACTGACTAAATCTCTCCGCTACCACTTTGCGAATAATGCCGATATGACGCGCTTTTGGATCGCAGACAGCAACGATCCTAAGCGCACCGATTGGGCGATCGATCGAGCAAAGCAACAAGCCACCAACAACTACCGCGACTACGCCATCGTCACCCGCTTCACAGATACCAACACAGGGAAAATCGCGATTGTTGCAGCAGGCGTGGGCCGTGGGGGCACGAATGTCGCAGGTGAGTTTCTCATCGACCCTTCACATCTTGCGGAAGCGATCCGCGCCGCGCACGCAGCGGGCAAGCAGAACATGGAGATCGTGCTGAGTACAGAGATCATCGACGGCCAACCGGGTACTCCAAAGATGGAAGCCGAATACTTCTGGTAAAACGCATCGCAACAATAACTACCAAGAACCGGTGGGTGATTCCCCCAAAGGTTGACCGGTAGGCAAATAAAATCAACTTCTCAGTCGCCGCGATTTCCGTATGTGATCGCTTTTCATTCGCATAACCCAACGGAATGCACTGGAGCGGATGGCCGGTAGCGGCCGACACGACCTATGGGAACGGAGGGTTCTTGCGCCTTGGCCGATCACATGGCCCAAGACCGTGTGATCTTCGGCATCGAAAAGAGTAACCGGGATTCTTCTAAAAATGGTGTCGCTCAACAAAAGCAGCAACCTGAAGGCAGTCGGTTAAATCAAACCATAAATCGAAGCATGTGAGAGGAAGCATGTGAGAGTATGACCGTCGATTCATCACCGCGTAATGCTATGGGGCATCCTAATGCCGGTTTTGGGCCGAAGAGCAAACTAAGGTTCCATGACTGAACAGCCCAGAAGCGAAGCCCCCGTAGGGCGGCCCAAGCCACTGACCGACTTTTACGGCGAGGGTCGTCATGAGCTGGTTCAAAAACTCGCCTACCAACAATGGGAAAAAAGAGGCAGTCCAATTGGATCGCCGGAAACTGATTGGTTCGCGGCGGAAAAGGCCGTGCGAACGTATCTTTTAGCGTCAGGAATCGAACTGGGGCCAGACCAGGATCTGTACTCTTGAGCGGCATAGCTTTGAAAATTGAACACGAACGGTTCCACAACCAGGAAAACTAAGGAAAACTTAAGGACCATCTCATGAGCACCAATCGCGCCGTGCGCCCAAGCTCCGCAGAAGTCGTTCCCATGACCTCCAGCGCAACCAACGTTTCAGATGTTCTGCAACAGTATGGGTACGGCGCGATGCCATTTATCGGGACTGAAAATGGCCTTTATGAAAGACACCTGGTTTATGACAGGGCGATCGATCCCAAAGCAGCGAGTGCGCGTGAGCGCTTTGAGGCGTTCTCCCACTCCGTGCGACAAATTCTCACAGAGCGTTGGGTGCTGACCAAGAACACCTATGAGCGAGAAAACGCCAAACGGATCTATTACCTGTCCATGGAGTTTCTGATCGGACGTTCGTTGGCCAACAACATCACCAACCTATTGCTCGATCCGCTATTGCCGGATGCAGCCAGAGAGAACGGTATCGACTGGCTTGAACTGGTCGAGCAGGAACCAGATGCTGGCCTTGGCAATGGAGGCTTGGGTCGGCTCGCGGCGTGCTTTCTTGACTCGATGGCGACCATGCAACTTCCGGGCACCGGCTATGGTCTCCGCTATGAATACGGCATGTTCAAGCAGTCGGTCGTGGATGGCTGGCAAAAGGAGAATCCAGACAACTGGCTCCGCGATGGCGATCCCTGGGAGATTGCCCGGCTTCACGAAAAGGTGGAAATCGGGCTGAACGTATCATTCAAGATGCAAGACGGCAATTTTCAATTGATCCCCGACCGGCCGTCGAGCCTGATCGGTATCCCTTTTGACCGTCCTGTGGTGGGCTATGGTGGAAAGACGATCAACACGCTCCGTCTCTGGGCCGCGGCGGCGCCCGATTATTTCGATTTCGAGAAGTTTGGCACCGGAGACTTCGTAGGCGCCCTCGGCGAAACTCTGCAGGCGGAATCGCTTACGCGAGTGCTGTATCCCGACGACTCTACGGAGAAGGGGCAAGGGCTGCGCTTTCTGCAGGAGTATTTCCTGGTCGCGTGTTCCATGGCCGATCTGGTGCGCCGTTTCAAGCGCCACAACTCGGATTGGGAAAAGTTCCCGGAGAAAGCTGCAATTCAACTCAATGACACACATCCTTCCATGTCAGTTCCTGAACTGATGCGAATCCTGCTTGACGATGCGCACTTGGGATGGGATCAGGCTTGGGACCTGACGAAGAGGACGCTGGGGTACACAAATCACACCTTGCTGCCTGAGGCTCTGGAGAAATGGCCGGTGAGGTGGTTTCAGCGATTAATTCCCCGTCATCTTGAGATTATCTATGAGATCAACCGCCGGTTGCTCGATGAAGTTCGGCTGCGCTTCCCGGGCGATGAGGGGCGCGTGCAGCGCATAAGCCTAGTGGAGGAAGAGGGCCGGCGCAAAATCCGGATGGCTAATCTTGCCATTGTCGGCTCGCATAGCACCAACGGAGTGTCCGCTGTCCACTCCAAGTTATTGCGAACTACGACGGTGAAGGATCTTGCGGAAATGTTTCCCGAGCGTTTTAGCAACAAGACAAACGGAGTGACGCCCCGGCGCTGGTTGCTCGAGGCCAATCCCGCGCTGGCCCGCGAAATCACGGAGGTCATCGGAGATCGCTGGATTAGGGATCTTAGCCAACTTAAACAGCTCAAGCCGTTCGCGGAAGACTCCAATGTTCGTGAACGCTTCCTCAAGTCAAAGCGAGAGTCCAAAGTGCAGTTTGCCAATTGGCTCAAATCGACGTCGGGGGTTGTCGTGGACCCGGATACCATCTTCGACTGCCACATCAAACGTATTCACGAATACAAAAGACAATTGATGAATGCGCTACGGATTGTGATCGTTTACAACCGGCTGCGGCAAAATCCCGGCATGAGGATGGTGCCGCGGACATTCTTCTTCGCGGGTAAAGCGGCGCCAGCTTATACGCTGGCCAAACTCATCATAAAGTTCATCAACAACCTGGCGGGCACGATTGATGGCGACCCGGTGGCGCGCGGCCGGCTTAACGTCGTCTTTCTCCCTGAGTACAACGTTTCGCTGGCGGAACGGCTGATTCCCGCGAGCGATGTCTCTAACCAGATCTCGACCGCCGGCTACGAGGCGAGCGGAACCAGTAACATGAAATTTATGATGAACGGAGCCTTAACCGTCGGAACCCGCGACGGTGCGACCATCGAAATGGCGGAGGAAGCCGGAGAAGAGAATATGTTTTTGTTCGGGCTGACCGTAGACCAAGTCGAGGCGAGCCGTGCCTGGTACGACCCGCACTGGCACTACGAGCACGAGCCGGAGACGCGAGCCGCTCTGGACCTGATCTTCTCTGACCACTTCAGCCGCAACGAACCAGGAGTGTTCGCTCCCTTGTGCGATACGCTTCTGACCCAGGGCGATCACTACATGAACCTGGCCGACCTGACCTCGTATTGCAATGCACAAGATCGGCTCGGCACGCTCTACTCGGACCCCGGCGCATGGGCGCAGAAAGCAATCTTGAACGTCGCCAGCTCTGGGAAGTTTTCAAGTGATCGCTCGATTGCGGAATACGCTAGCGAGATTTGGAAGGTGCAACCATGCCCAGTACTCTAGAAACACAATCGATGACTGGTGAAAACATTTCGCCGCTGGCGGGCAAACCGGCGCCCAAGGAGTTGCTGGTGGATGTGGCTCGACTGGTGAAGGAATATTACGAGCGGCGTCCTGACTTGGATGATCCAACCCAGCTCGTTAGCTTCGGTACGAGCGGACACCGTGGCTCGCCTCTGCGCGGCACATTTAACGAAGCACACATCCTCGCAATCACCCAGGCGATCTGCGAATACCGGCACGGTCAGGGAATCGACGGCCCGCTCTACATGGGAAAAGACACTCATGCCGTCTCTGAGCCCGCGCAGCGCAGCGCCCTCGAGGTGCTGGCTGCAAACAACGTGGAAACAATCATTCAGCAAGGCGATGGGATAACTCCGACGCCGGTCATCTCGCGAGCGATTCTGGTTTACAACCGAGGTCGCAAGAAGGAAGACCATCTAGCCGACGGTATCGTGATCACGCCATCGCACAATCCGCCAGAGGACGGAGGCTTCAAATACAACCCGCCCAACGGCGGCCCGGCTGACACCGACGTAACCGGCTGGGTACAAAATCGCGCGAACGAATTGTTGCGAGCGAAGAATGTAGGGGTCAAGCGCATTCCGTTCGAAAAAGCCATCAAGTCCGCGACCACTCACCAGGAAGATTTCATCCTGCCGTATGTTCGCGATCTCAAAAATGTCGTCGACATGGATGCGATTCGCAGCGCCCACCTCAAACTTGGCGTGGACCCTCTGGGCGGGGCTTCATTGCCTTACTGGGAACCGATCAATTCTGTTTACGGGCTGGACATCGTCGTCACCAATCCAATAATCGACCCCACATTTTCGTTCATGACAGTTGACCACGATGGCAAAATTCGCATGGACTGTTCGAGTCCCTATGCGATGGCCAGGCTGGTCGGTTTGAAAGATCAGTACCAGGTGGCTTTCGGGAACGATACCGACGCTGATCGGCACGGCATCGTGACCCCGACTTCTGGGTTGATGAACCCGAATCATTACCTTGCCGTTGCCATCGAATATTTGCTTGCGCACCGCCCGCAGTGGCGCAAGGAAGTCGCGGTAGGAAAGACGCTGGTGAGCAGCAGCATGATTGACCGGGTCGTCAAAAAGCTCGGCCGCCAGCTGCGCGAAGTGCCGGTGGGTTTCAAATGGTTTGTGCCGGGTCTGGTCGATGGCTCGTACTGTTTCGGCGGTGAAGAAAGCGCTGGAGCAAGTTTTCTTCGCCTTGACGGCACAGTATGGACGACCGACAAGGACGGTCCGATCATGGATTTGCTGGCGGCGGAGATTACCGCGCGCACGGGCAAGAATCCCGGAGAACATTACCGCGAACTGACGACGGAGTTCGGCATCCCGTACTACACGCGCATCGATGCGCCTGCCACGCCCGAGCAGAAAGCAAAGTTGGAAAAACTTACCCCGGACGCGGTAAAGGAGTCAGACCTGGCGGGTGAGCCAATTACCGCCAAGCTGACCAAAGCCCCGGGCAACGATGCTCCAATCGGCGGCTTGAAAGTTGTGGCGGAGAGCGGTTGGTTTGCAGCCCGACCCTCCGGTACCGAGAACATTTATAAGATTTACGCCGAGAGTTTTAAGAGCCAGACCCACTTGAAGGCGATCCTTCGCGAGGCAGAGGAGATGGTGAATAATGCCCTGGGTTCGTCCGCAGTCGTTCCTGAGCGCGGAGGCCGCACATGAGCGGCAACGGCGGGCTCACCAACGTTCCGCCGTTTCCGCCTGAATATCGTGCTTCTGGTTTGCTGCTACACGTCACCTCTCTGCCATCTCCGTATGGCATAGGCGATCTGGGGTCCTCCGCATTCTCGTGGATTGATCGTCTCCACGATGCCGGTCAATGTTGGTGGCAGTCGCTCCCGCTGGGCCCGACTGGTTACGGAAACTCGCCGTATCAATCGATGTCGTCGTTTGCCGGCAACGAGCTGCTGATCAGTCCCGGCTCTCTCATTTCGGACGGGCTGATA
>DATGGT010000090.1:0-2489 GCA_035308395.1 Terriglobales bacterium | reverse complement strand
GTCGGCAAACATCTCAACATTCACGTTCATCTGAAGCTCGTACCGGCGGGCACCGCTGTTGCGCAAGAAACTGGTCAATAAAGAAAAACTCGAATGCGCTGGACGGAACCTCGAAGTTGTGGCTTGTGAGTGATGGCTCTTCAAAATAGGGCAACTCCCGACCATGTTCGATTGTGGAGGTTCCGTTCGGTCTTCGACTGCAAGCCTTCTACGCCGCAGGACAAACTACTAGCGCCATTTCTTTTCTCGCGCCACTTGATTGCCTGACTGTTGATCTCCAGAAGGGGCCGCGCGACGTTCAGAGCGGAGTCGCGTAACTGCGGGCATGCTCCCTACTATTACGCCGAACAGACACCTCCGGCCTGCCAGAAATATCACCTTGAACATGATGGGGTCGTGTGCTTTCATGCCACGGCACTCAAACAGAAAACAGGAGAAATACAATGCTCGCACGATCAATCCCCACCCATCCTCGCGGCGCTTCCACACGCCGCCAAATGATCGCTGGCGTCGCAGCAGCCGCGTTAAGTGGGATTGCCGCCAGCCGCGACGTTTGGCCCCGTGGGCAGCAGCAGAACCCGAAGGAAGCACCGAGCGCCGCCGCAAACCAGGCTCGCACCTCGCTTCACCAGGAAATCGAATTGAAGGCCCTTCCGCAACGCATCTACGAAATCATTCTCGATTCGAAACAGTTCGCCGCCTTCACCGGCATGCCGGCGACGATCGATCCCGCGGCTGGCGGTGCCTTTTCGATGTTTGGTGGAATGATCGTGGGGAGAAACGTCGAACTCATACCCAGTCAACGGATCGTTCAGGCCTGGCGACCCACCCACTGGGATCCCGGCGTCTATTCAGTCGTTAAATTTGAATTGAAACCGCAGGGAAGCGGCACAACGTTGATCCTCGACCATACCGGATTTCCGGAAGGGGAATATGATTCGCTGTTTAAGGGCTGGGGGTTGCGGTATTGGGACCCACTGAAAAAGTATCTGGGATAGAGGGGCGATTCTGAAAAGAGCTACCAGCTGCTGTACGGCGTGTTCTCGAACGGCGAGACCCCATCCGATGCGGAATGGACCGAGCAAATTCCCGTTATCGTTTGGTCAGGGTCCAGCAAGGTATCGCAATTTACCGGCACCCAATCCTTCGCCTTCGTCATTGGGTCCTCCGGTATCGCGCCCAGATACTGCCCGGAAACGAGGTCATCCAGCGATTGCGGCGCGGCTTCCTTGTCCCTCGTGTAGTAGTTGATCGCATCGTTCATCACCTTGAGATCGGTCTTCAGCACTGCTTCACGAGAACGAAGTACCGCATTCCGGTAATGCACGCTGGCCATTGTCGCGAGCACGATGATAATCGCCATCACGATCATCAGTTCGATTAGCGTAAACCCACGCCCAACCGAATCTCGCCACCTGCAAGCCGATTTGTGGTGAGAAAGTTTCATCGCATCCGAGCAAAGAACAGCAATTGCTACCAGTCCGAATATTTTGTTCCGTCCAGCGCCGTTCCTATGGCCTTCGAGTAGACATCAAACACATCTTGCCCGCCCCAGGAAGTCGAATCCACGTCGTCTTGCACCGAGCGGATGCCCCAATCCGCGGTGCCAGTCATCGGATCCTTCGGGATTTCCCGCAGAAAGCGCACGTGCTGGCTTTTCGCGCCGGTCAGTTGAACGCCTTTGACCAAAGTATCGAGGTCGGGAGGGTAGCCCTCGGTTCCAGCCTTCACCTGAATCAAGTTTTTGTCGGCAGCATCCTTGTAGCGGTCGATCGCTGTGCGCATTTCGCGGAGATCGTAGCGAAGGTCAGCTTCTTTTCTGCGCTTAACCGCCACGCGCGCCAGCGGCACGGCGACCGCCGCCAGCACGAAAAGAATCGAGCACGCGAGGATTAACTCGATCAGAGTGAAACCCGCAGCGAGCATCCGAATTCTTCGGCTGCCGCAGTGTCCGTGGGCCGATCGCAAAGAGAAGGCGCGAGAGCCCAGAAAACGGGAGGCCAAATTGCGATTTGCGCCGCTCATAGTGCCTCACTGCACCCCGATGGCGGCTTCTCCGGAGACCATTGGAATATTTCGCTGTTGAGAATCACGCGCGTTGACCTGAAGAATTTGTAGCACCGTATTTCCTGGCGCTACCGCCCGCACCACGATGCCGAGCAATGTTCCGGTTCCGTTCACGCCTGGAGTGTTCGGCTGGCGCGTCGCGGAAATAATCACTTCGCCGCGCTGCTCGTCAATTCGTTGCACGATGGCAATTTCCTGTGTGCCGCCTGATAAAAACCCGCCGTTGCGCACTTCTTCCACCTGCACCACGGCCGGGTTGTAATGAATAAGCAAGGGAATCGAATAAAGATCCGTCACGTTGGAGACGCTCAGTCCCAGCGTCGTCTTGTCGCCCGGCTTCATCGCCACACTAGGCGGATCGAATCGGAGTTGAGCCGCGGGAGCCGCTCCGCCCTGGAGGTTCGCTGCTGCCACGCCGGGCG
>DATGGT010000089.1:0-1787 GCA_035308395.1 Terriglobales bacterium | reverse complement strand
GCCTCAGTGTGTGAAACGGCTTCCGCCTGGATCGTAAACTGGCTGGGCGGAATGTCCGGACTCTCAACGCGGCAGCGCATGTGGGCGAGAAGCTTGGCCATCGTAATGATGTCGCGGACCTTCGGGATGTTATGGAGATGCACCGGCTCATTGGTGAGCAGCGCGGCTGCCATCGCAGGAAGTGCGGCGTTCTTCGCGCCGCTGATATGTACTTTTCCTTCGAGACGGCGTCCGCCTTGGATTTTGAAACGGTCCACTGTTACTTGCTCCTAATCTTTATCCGAGTCCGCAGAGCCTGCGACGCTTCAAGGGCGGCGCGCACACTGCCGCCGGATTTCGACAGAAGAGACTTGGCATGGCGCGTATTCGCACCGGTTTTCAGCATGATAAGCGCTGCCGGCAAACTGTGTCCCGTTTGCCGCAGTGCGTGTTCCGCAGCTGACGTGGTCACGCCCATGGCTTCCTCAAGAATTCGCGCCCCGCGCCGCCGCAACTTCTTATTTGTCAGCGCCACGTAAATCATCCAGTTGTCATAAACGCGACCAAGGCGCACCATCGCGGTTGTTGAAAGCAGGTTCAAAACCATTTTCTGAGCGGTGCCAGCTTTCAGACGCGTCGAGCCTGCGATGACCTCCGGGCCCGTCTTCGGGGCGATCACAATTTTTGCCGTTCGAGCTAGCTGCGACCGCGGGTTCGACGTGACCCCGATCGTGACGCTTCCACGTTGCCGAGCGAACTCGATCGCGCCAAGAACGTAAGGTGTCGTACCACTTGCGGCAAGTCCGACAACAATGTCCCGATGCGAGAGGCCCGCAGCCGCGAGATCACCTGCGCCACTTGTCGCCGAGTCTTCGGCTGCTTCGTTTGCCCCGCGCATCGTTCTTGCGCCGCCGGCAATCAGCGCCTGAATCGACTCGGCGCGCGTGCCGAACGTCGGAGGGCACTCAGCGGCATCCAGAGCTGCCAATCGGCCGCTCGTCCCGGCCCCTACATAAAAAAGCCTGCCACCATTCGTAAGGCTATGCACAATGGAGTCGACCGCGCGAGCGATGTGCGGCAACTCCCGCCTAACAGCGATTGCCACGCGGGCGTCTTCGCGATTGATCATGCGAAGGATCTCAAGCGTCGATTTTTTATCGAGCCCTCGCGAGCGCGGATTTCTCTGTTCGGTGCTGGCTAGCCTCAACCGTATGCCTCAATGCGAACCTACAGTATACCGGTTCAGTCGCGTGGCGTATTCTCGACGGAAGACAAGGTGCGCGATGATGTAAGGAAGCTATCGGGCAGGCGCTGGCGCCGAAGTGAAGCCTAAAGCTTCAGAAATCGCGTCATGCAGTTCGGGGCGCACCCGCCGGATCTTGATATTGTCTACGGACGGATTCACGCGATTCGTCAACAGAATGATGAAAAGGTTTCGGTCAGGATCAATCCAAAGAGAAGTGCCGGTAAATCCGTAGTGCCCAAAAGCGTGTGCCGAGAAAAAACGACCGGTGGCGGATGGGTCAAGCGCCACATCCCAACCGAGTGTGCGGGCGGAATTGCCAATCATCTGATGTGCCGTGAATTCGGCGATCGTCGCGCGTGACACGACGCGACGATGCGCGTAAATGCCCCCATTCAAAATCATCTGCGCGAAGATGGCCACGTTGCCGGCGGTTGAAAACAGACCCGCATCGCCTGCGATTCCGCCCATGGCCCAGGCATTCTGGTCGTGAACTTCGCCTTGAATCAGACGTTTGCGATAGGTTAGATCGTTCTCGGTTGGAGGAATTTGCGCTCGAAGGGAG
>DATGGT010000088.1:0-2582 GCA_035308395.1 Terriglobales bacterium | reverse complement strand
TGCCCCTCTGCTCAGATGTCCCAAAAATCTTACGAGTTACCCGGGGCTCGGTCAATGGAACTCCCCACGCCGACGTTTACGAAAAGAGGACACAGCTTCGCGTGACGGATTTTGTTACGCTTTGGCGCAATGCGTTTCGAGAAGAGTCATACGAATTTCGCCTCGACGGTCAGCAGAATGATCCTGGAGGTTTACGTGAAAAAGCCGTGGCTCGCCTTCCTGCTCAGTTTCCTAATTGCCGGTGCCGGATTCGCATATCTGGGCAAATGGACATGGGCCCTCCTGAATTTATCCGGCGCCATCGCAGTAGGGTTGGTGATCTATCGCTTCAGCCCTGACTCGCTCAGCATGGCTTCCACCGTCATTGCCGCCGCCAGCGGCAGTCTCGCCATGACGGCTGCCAAAACCATGAACGCAAAGTTCATTCAGCAATCCGCTGCGTCGCCGTTGAGCCGATAAAAAGACCGAAGCCGTCAATGCTCTCGCCGCCCGCACTGTCGCTTCGTTCCCGCGGCCGTCAACTATTTCTGCACTTGGACCTGGTTCGGCGCAGTAGCCACAATCTCCGGAATCCCCAGGTAGATAGTGATTTTGCCGGTCACGCATAAATCTTTGTCTCGGTAGATCTCTTCAGGACGGCCAAACTTCGGCCGGTCGCTCCCCCAAATCACCAGCGTAAATATCTGGTCCGGATACGGCTCATCAAAGTGAATGAACGTCGGCTGCCCTTTCCCGCTCGAAACAAAATGGATCCCGGCTACCTTCCCGCAAACGGTAGCCTTCTCCCCCACATGATTCTTCGCTTCTTTCGACGTGAGACGCACAGCTTGTGCCGCAGCCGATGTTGCCGCAGCCAGCCAAAGTGTGACGAACATCACAAATCGGAACGTTCGCACCGTCTTGTCCTCTCGACGTGTATCGTTCGCGCACACGCCCGCTCTGAGAGCGATCGTGCACACCAGTACAGTCTTATCGGCGAAGCGCGAGACCCACTTTAGGAGGGAACCACTCTTGCGGACTCAACGCGGCAAGACACACTCAGCCCACTACTCGTAACGCAGTGCCTCAGTCGGCGCAATCCGAGACGCCCGTCGCGCCGGCACATAAGCCGCCAGCATCGTCACCAACAGCAGCGTCGGCACCACCACCACATAAGCCAAAATATCCACTCCGCCCGAATCGAACAGCATCGAATTCATCAGCCGCTCGACCATGAAACCCATCGCCAGCCCAACCCCCGTTCCAATCCCTACCAGCGCCAGCCCCTTGCCCATCACCAGTCGCAGCACATCCGATCTTCCCGCTCCCAGCGCGATGCGGATCCCGATCTCGCGCGTCCGGCGAATCACGTTGTACGCCACCAGTCCGTATAGACCTGCTACGGCCAGCAAAAGTCCCACCAAACCCATACTGCCCACCAGATCGATCGCAATCCGCGGTCCGTACACCGCCTGGTTGAGGTAGAACTCCTCATAGGCCCGCGTCTGCAATATCGGTAGATTCGAATCGAGTGAACGAACCGCATCCTTCACCGACGGAATCAGTTGCCTCGGATCCCCGCCCGTGCGCAACATCAAAACCATCCGCGCCACAGGATGCTGAGCCTGCGGCATGTACACGAAGTCCATCGCGCTTTGCGTCGATTGATACTTCACGGTTTCCGCCACTCCCACGATCTCAACCGTCGTCCCAGTGCTGCTATCGAGGCGGATGCGTTTGCCCACAGCGTCGCCTCCCGGCCAAAAGTGCTTCGCGAAGCGCATGTTCACGATCGCGACCCGCGGCGCATCGGCGGTGTCGGACGCCAGAAAGGCGCGGCCGCGCAAGATCGGAATCCCCATCGTCTCAAAGTATCCCTCGTCCACCGTGTCCATCATCGAACTGAAATTGGCGCGATCCGGCGGCATCTGGAAACCGTCCGGCACGAAGGTCACGCTGTCAAAGTCGGTTTGCCCCAGTGGCACGTTCTGCGTCAGAGCCACGCTCTGCACTCCCGAAGTTCCCCGCATTCGTTCGGCCAGCACCTTGTAGAACTGCTGCGTCTGCGCCGCGTTGTACTGAATGAGCCGCGGATCGAAACTGGTCATCAGCAGATGATCTTTCGTGAAATTGCTATCCTGCATCAAGTCGTGTTGAAAGCCGCGGGCCATCAGGAACGACGCAGTCAGCAGCATCAGCGACATGGCCACTTGCGCCACCACCAGCATATTGCGGCCCCACAAGCGCTTGCGCCCGGGAACGTCCACATCGGCGGACTTTAGCGCGTTCACCAGGTCGACATGAGTGCTCTGGAGCGCAGGCGCCAAGCCGCAAAGCAGCGCGCACAGCACCGACAATGCGACGCACGCCAGCAGCACGCGCTTGTCCATATGAAATGGCACGGCATTCGGCAAGTCCGTCATAAAAACGATGCTTTCTTTGCTGTGGAACCACTCAATGACGCCGTATCCAATCGCGACGCCCGCCAATCCACCGAGGGTCGCCAGTATCAGGCTCTCCGTTAACAGCAGCCGGATAAGCCGCAGCCTCCCGGCGCCCAGCGCCAATCGTACAGCGATCTCTCGCGCTCGAGCCCGGGCACG
>DATGGT010000087.1:0-3042 GCA_035308395.1 Terriglobales bacterium | reverse complement strand
CAGGCCTATTCGCCTTCCGACTTCGATACCACGGGTGTTTTTGGCCCGACGCAAGGGGACTCGAACACTTTGTCCCACGAGGTCGCGGAGTTCGTGAACGATCCTTTCGGCAACAATCCAACGCCAGCCTGGGGTGGCGTGGGTCAAGTGCCGCCGGGTTTCTGCCAGAACAATCTGGAGGTGGGCGACCCGCTCAGCGGGACGAATTTCTCTCCGATTGGCGGCCGCAACGGGTTCACCTACCACTTGCAGGAGTTGGCGTTCTTCTCGTGGTTCTACTCGTCTAACTCGACCGGGATCCATGACTGGTTCTCCGACAACGACACGTTTACCACCGACGCCGGTCCCGTTTGTGTACCAGCCGCAGCCGGCAGCGGGAATACGCGTCCGATCGTTCACCCGTAGCTGGCTGAACGGAGGATTGCTTTTCGGGGCAGCGAGCACATACTCGCTGCCCCTTTTTTTTGCCGTGTCGACGTGACTTAAGGCCTGAGGCCAAGCTCTGCCAGCTGGAATGGAGCGCGGCACGATATACTCGGAAAGACGCAGCTATGAGACTTTGGCCATGAAGATTCTAACCGCCGCGGAGATGCGGGAAGTCGATCGCCTCACAACCGAACGCTATGGTATTCCCAGCCTGTCACTGATGGAAAACGCGGGCAAGAGCATCGTTGACTTTATGGCCGCGCGGTTTCGGAGGCTCGAATCACGGAGGATCATTGTGCTGTGCGGGAAGGGAAATAACGGAGGGGACGGCTTTGTGGCTGCGCGACATCTGGCTGACGCGGGCGCGATGCCTATCGTGATCCTGTTTGCCGCTCAGGACGAGATGCGTGGGGACGCAGCCGTAAATCGAGATCGCTGGCAAAAGTCGGGCGGCGAGCTTCGCACGGTGCGTACATCTTCCGACTGGCAGACTGCGAAGGCGTCTGTCAACGCCGCGGACCTCATCGTTGACGCATTACTCGGGACTGGTGTGAAGGGTTCGGTGGAAGGTTTGCTGAGCGAAGTGATCCACGAAGTGAACGGTCGTGAGCGCGGAAGGATTGTCATTGCGGTTGACATCCCGTCAGGACTGCCCGCTGATGTGGATGGTGCCACCCTGGAAAATCGGGCGGAGACGAAAGATTCGGGTCGCAACATCGTTACCGCCGATTACACAGTTACATTGACAGCGCCGAAGATAGGAATGTTTTTAGGCAACGCGGCTGGATATGTCGGTGAATTGCTTGTTCGCGAGATTGGCTCACCCCGCGAATTGGTCGAAGAGATTGGAAAGGGGACTGTGCGTTGGCTCGAAACCGGTGAGTTTTCTGAATTTGCGCTGCCTCGCAAGCCTGATGGCAACAAGGGCAACTACGGCCACGCGCTGATCGTTGCAGGCTCGGTCGGAAAGAGTGGTGCGGCGGTCATGGCGCCTTGGGCGGCATTGCGGATTGGGGCAGGACTCGTTACAGCGGCAGTGACGGAGCCTGTCTTGCCACTCGTGGCTGTGCCGAATCCAGAGGTGATGACGGAACCGTTGCCGGCAACCGAGACAGGCAGTATTTCTTTGCGGGCACTCGAATACGAGCGCTTCAACGGGATCGTGAAGGGCAAGAGCGCAATTGGAATCGGACCCGGGCTGACGACGCAGACCGAAACCGTACAATTTGTCCGCACGGTGGTCGCAAAGTATTTGGACATACCAATCGTGCTCGATGCAGACGGGCTAAACGCTTTCGGCGGCCATGCACAAGACTTGAAAGCAGCGCGCAAGATGTTGGCTGTGACTCCTCATCCGGGCGAAATGGCAAGGCTGGTTGGCAGCGATACAAAACAGATTCAGTCGCGGCGCCTCGAAGTAGCTCGAAAGGCCGCGGCGGAGTGGAACGCGTTCGTCATTTTGAAGGGGCACCAAACCGTAATTGCTGCTCCCAATGGCGACGCCTGGATCAATTCCACGGGGAATGCCGGCATGGCGACGGGTGGCACAGGAGATGTGCTGACTGGGATCCTGACTGGCCTCATAGCTCAACACGGCGCAGGCGCGGCTGCGCTTTGCTTGGGCGTCTACCTGCACGGCCTCGCCGGCGACATAGCCTACGCAGACTCGGGCGAAGCGCCCCTGATGGCAACAGACTTGGTCCGCTCAATTCCGCGCGCCTACCAACAGTTTTTCGCCGAGTCGGGCCGTGTCTAGCCGCGAGATCGTGACGCACTCCTCCGAAGAGACCATCCAATTAGGCCGCGACCTTGGAGCGCGGCTCAAGCCGCCTGTTCTTATTTTACTATCGGGCGAACTGGGGGCCGGCAAGACGACCCTTACGAAGGGAATTGTCAGCGGAGCGGGTGCAGCTCGCGAAGATGAAGTTACTAGCCCAACTTTCACGCTCGTACACAAATACGGAAACGGCTCGCGCGTTTATCATGTGGACCTCTACCGGATCGGCGATTCTCACGATTTCGAGACGCTTGGCCTGGAGGACGTGCTGTCAGAGCCAGCGGTGGTGCTTGTCGAGTGGCCTGAGAGGTTTACATTGCGAACGGATTGGCCCGTGATACGGATCGAACTCGAGCACGTCGCCGAGGACACGCGGAAGATCGTGATTCACGACGATTGCGGGATTTTCTCGGTGACGTGACGTTGTTTAAGACGGCGGGTCCAGAGCCATGATCTGGAAGCCGGCATCGACATAGATTGTATTCCCCGTCACACCGCGGCCCAAATCGCTCGCAAGAAAAACCGCAGTGTCGGCGACCTCAGCGATATCGGTATTACGGCGCAGCGGAGCGTGTTGGGCGACAAACTCCAGCACCTTCGAAAAATCCTTGATCCCCCGCGCGGAAATCGTCTTGATGGGACCGGCGGAAATCGCGTTGACTCGAATCTTGTTCTTGCCAAGTTCGCTAGCGAGATACTTCACCGATGCTTCAAGCGCGGCCTTGGCCACGCCCATGATGTTGTAATTCGTCACAACCCGCGTCGATCCGAGATAAGTGAGCGTCATGATCGCGCCGCCGTCGGACATTAGCGGGACCAGCGCTTTCGAGACAGCCACG
>DATGGT010000086.1:0-2117 GCA_035308395.1 Terriglobales bacterium | reverse complement strand
AATCGGGCCTGCGCTCGGGGCCGGCATTGGTCAATGGCGAGACACGCCGCCGGAATGGGGACAAGGCGCTGGCGCCTACGGAACGCGGTTTGCATCAGGATTTGGTCGGAGCGTGATAAGTCGCACCATTGCACTGGGAGTCGCCACCGCTGACCATGAAGACTCTCGTTTCATTCCCTCAAGCGAAACAGGAATCTGGCGGCGGACCCGCCACGCAATCGTAGGAACGTTTGTATCGCGAACACCTACCGGGGGTTCAATGCCTGCCTTTTCTCGCTTTGCCGGTGCTTACGGCGCAGGGTTCATCGCCAACGCCTGGGAGCCTCGGAGCCAGAACGATGCGGGTCACGCGCTTGAGCGGGGTTCAACCGCTCTGTTGTCGAGCGTTGGCTGGCACATCTTCGAAGAATTCTGGCCGGACATTCGCGGCGCATCTCACCACCATTAGGCAGTTGCGTCAAAAAGGAAAACATCTATCTCTTAAGTTCCGCTCGTGTGCAAAAATGAGGACTTATCTCACCGTTCGAAACGATCATGCCCAAGAGTCCTAAGAAGCTTTGGTTATCCAGTCAATCAGCAAAACTAAGTGTCGTTCGCCTCATCCGGCCGTATTGGAAGCAGCTCGCTCTTGCCTTCGTCGCCGTGCTCGGCGAAACCTTCAGCGACGTTCTTGAACCTTGGCCGATCAAAGTCGTCATCGACAACATCCTGCAATCAAAGAAGCTCCCCGGCTGGTTAGCCGGTTTTGTGTGGGGAGCTTTTGGCCAGAACAAACTGGCAGTCTTGAATTTCGCCGTAGCAGCTGTCGCGGGAATCGCAGTGGTCGGCGCTATCAGTTCCTATGTCGAAAAGTACCTCACCACCAGCGTCAGCCAATGGGTGACACACGATCTTCGACGCACCCTGTACAACCATATTCAGAGGCTCTCACTGGCCGAATACGATAAGACCCAGACGGGCGACCTGATTAGTCGCGTGACGAGTGACATCAATGCCGTGCAGGACTTCATCAACTCCGCTCTTCTTGGCATCGTCGTCAACGTCCTGACGCTGGTCGGTATGGCCGGCGTCATGTTCTACATCAACTGGCGTTTTACCCTCATCGCACTTTCGATTGCACCTGCGCTTTTTGCAGTTGTCTACTACCTCACCCGTCGCATCAAAAAAGCTTCGCGCGAAGTACGGAAAAAAGAGAGTGAGCTCGTATCCGTCGTGCAGGAAGTGCTCACGTCTGTGCGGGTGGTAAAGGCTTTCGCACGCGAAGATTTCGAGGTAACAAGATTCGAATCACAAAGCTTAGAGAACGTCGAGACGGCTTTGGAGGCCCGCAGCATTAAGGCGAAACTTTCGCCCATTGTTGATGTGATGGTGGCCGCTGGGACTTGTCTTGTACTTGCCTACGGTGCGCGCTTGGCCCTGAGCGGACAGATTAGCGCGGGTGTTCTGGTCGTTTTCCTTTTGTATCTCGGGAAAATGTACAAGCCCATGCGTGACCTTTCGAAAAGCACTGACACAGTTTCGAAGGCGGTTGTTGGCTATGAGCGTATTGAGGAAGTCCTTGACATCGAAGCGCGCGTGCGAGATTTGCCGGGGGCGCGAAAGGCGCCACGATTCAAAGGAAAGATTGAATTTGACCACGTCAATTTTGCTTACGACGACAAAATACCGGTTCTAAAAGACTTGAGCTTCGAAACCGAGGCCGGCCAGGTGGCGGCGATCGTCGGGCCGTCCGGCGTCGGCAAGAGTACAATCATCAGTCTCATCCCGCGCCTCTACGATCCGCAGTCAGGGACAATTAAAATTGACGGCGTGGATATTCGTCGCTACAAGCTGAAGTCTCTTCGTGAACAAATAAGCTTCGTCTTGCAAGAAACGCTGCTGTTCCATACCTCGGTCTGGGAAAACATCGCTTACGGCAAGCCTGATGCCTCGCCCGACCAGATTATACGTGCTGCTAAACAGGCGAATGCTCACGAGTTTATCGTGCAGTTGTCCGAAGGTTACGGAACAATGGTGGGCGCACGTGGCGTCACGCTTTCCGGCGGGCAGCGCCAGCGGATCGCGATTGCCCGCGCAATCGTCCGCAACACTCCGATTCTAGTTCTCGACGAACCCAC
>DATGGT010000085.1:0-253473 GCA_035308395.1 Terriglobales bacterium | reverse complement strand
CCGGAGGGGCCGCAGTTGGGTGGCGCCCCTGCGAACTTCTCCTACCACGCGTACGCTCTCGGAGCGCGGGTGCAGGTTATCACCTGCATCGGGAACGATGACTATGGGCGCGAAATCATTCGTCGCTTCGATGATCTGGGACTGCCCGACGATACGGTTCAGGTTGATCCGGACAGGCCGACGGGTACGGCGTCGGTTGCGCTCTCGGGCAACGGGATCGCTCATTTCACCATTCAGGAAAACGTCGCGTGGGATTTTATTGCCGAGCCTCCTGAGGCTACGGCGGCCGTTAGCGCGGCGGATGCGATCTGCTTTGGCAGCCTCGCGCAACGCTCGAAGTTGTCACGGAATAGCATTCAACATCTGATCGCGGAGACGCCGCCGACTGCTCTGCGCGTCTTTGATGTCAATCTTCGGCAGCCGTTCTGCACGCGAACGGTGGTCCAGGAATCGTTGCATCTGGCGAACGTGGTGAAGCTCAACGACGATGAGCTGCCGGTTCTCGCGAGAATGTTCGACTTGGCGGGATCGCTGGAGAAACAACTGGAGAAACAAATTGAGACTCTGGCCGAGACTTTCTCTTTGGGAGTGGTCGCGCTTACGCGCGGATCGAACGGGAGCCTGCTGTATCAGAAGAGCGACGGACGATGGTCCGCTTGCGCGTCGGAGCCTGTGAAAGTAATCGATACGGTGGGCGCGGGCGATTCGTTTACCGCCGCATTGGTTATGGGATTGCTTCACCGGATGGATCTGGACGAGATCAATCACATTGCAAACGAAGTGGCGCGCTATGTTTGTACAAGGGCTGGCGCGACTCCGCCGATGCCGGAGGATTTCGCTCGAAAGTTTTCAGGCACAAGGGCCCCATAATCGATGACGGCAACCGATCACGTCCGAATCACCGCCTCAGCGCTTAAGCGCTGGGCCATCGCTCAATTGCAGGATTCGATCGCGGTCGGCATTCTTTGGATGGTCGGATTGTGGATCATCGGCGTGCCGTGGGCTCCGCTGTGGGCGGGGGTGGCGGCGGTGGTGCAGATCGTCCCGCACTTTGGGCCGATTCTCGGATTGCTGGGGCCGGTGCTGGCGGCATATCTGCGTTGGACGGATTGGCAGCATCCGCTTTACGTGTGCATTCTGTATGCGGTGATTGTGCTGGTGGATGGATTTCTGCTCCAGCCGTATATCATGCGGCGAGTTGCGCGGGTGCCGATGTGGGCTTCAATTCTGGCTCCGCTGGTGCTCGGATTTGTGATTCCGTTCTGGGGATTTTTGCTGGCACCTCCGCTGCTGGCGGTGGTGTATGCGTATCGGGCGCGACGGGCGAAACCCGGTTTGTGACATCGCCTGACCTCAACAATTATCATGGTGACCGGGTTCCTCATGCTGCACTCCGTCGAGATATGCGTCCGGCTACTACACGAAGGAACAGAATGCTCACGACCGACTCAGGCGCTTGATTTGGGGAACGGCTTGCTCAAAGTTCTCCCCACGCCCAATTACGACCCAGGGGATGAGGTCTGGGAGTTCCCGCCCGATTCAATCGTTCGCTCCGAGGTTAGGCGGTCTGAGGGCAAGGAATTTTTGCTCGCAGTGGCTCCCTAACGATAGTTAGTGAAATCGCCTGCTTACAACAATTGACTTCTGGTCCATCATTGGGCACAGTTGCGCGATGGGTCGGATGCTGCTACTTCTTCTCTCAATTACCTTTCTTCTAAGTCGTCCGACGCTGGCATCAGATCGGACGCTGGCGGCGGAAGGAGACTATGTCGCGCAGAGCAACCCAAATAAACCTCTGGCTCACTGGAAACTCTGGCATCTTCGAAACGGCGAATATGAAGTTCAGGAAACCCTCGCCGGACCAACCTACGTCATGCAGGTCTTCCACTTCGATTCACAGTTCCTGCCGAATGGGTTTTCGCTTACGATCGACACGGATCGAAAACGCCCAAAGGCTCTGCGTTCCAAAGCACCTTGGAAATCCTATCCAACGATCGTTACTTGCCGTTACACGCTCCAGGATCTGACCTGCGAGGGCGAAAACAACGGTGAGAAGTCAGCCAACTCAATCGTCCCACAACAGCCTTACGTTTTTGTCCCCGGCGATTTCTACGCTCTCGACCGAATATGGTTGATGACCGGCGTGGTGCATCTCACGGAACATAATCACTCCGAGAATGCCGCAGTCAACGTCTACACAACCTATTGCGCTCCCGATAAACCGGAAAGCGACCTGAAGGCCGTGAAACAATGGACGGACACGCGCATCTGTTCAGATAGACCCATCCAACTGACGTATGCGGGAAAGCAAACCGCAACCCTCTTGGGCAAAGCACAAACAGTCACAGAGTACGAAGTGTGGAGTGCAGGGCGCGAACCTGGGGCATGGGTTCTCAACGAGTTCTCAGTGCTCCAGGTGACCTCTCAAGGACTTGTTGCTGGCATTCACGGCAAATCAAATCCCGAGCTTGGATATGCAATAAACAATTACAAAGAATATGGGTCTTGGCTGCCGTCGCGGTGATTGGCGAAAAAATCTTCACTTCACTCATTGGCGCAGACGCGCGGCGATCCTCTTGCAGGTTTCAAGAAACCGGGGTCGATAAAGCTCCTCGCAACGCGCAATTTCGACATCCTTCATTTTCAGCGCGTATGGTGCCCATTCCTTCCGTACCTCTCCGACAGGAAGGTGATCGGTTTCGCTTCCAATGCCAATAATCAGCCTCCGATCCTCCACGTCCGCGATTGCGTCAGTGTATGCCAGAGAAACTAAGTCTCGGACTGCCTCTAGGACTGTGGTTCGACCTTCCAACACGGCCTGCGCTACATCGCTTGCCTCTGGCGCTCGGACTCTGAGGCTGGTCGGTCTATAAACCTTCTGTCCATGAGCGAAGTATATGCTGCGAGAAAGATGCCAAGCTGATTGGCGAAACATCGGCGATTACTCTCATTGACTGCGACCCAGCCGCAGCAAAGCACTCCGCAGCCGATCGTGTTGTTGGGTGAGGTGCAAGTAGAGCATTTCGTCGCGGCTGGCCTTGGCTCGGATGACTCGGACCAACCCCTCTTTATCTTCTTTGTTCCACGCGTCCAGTTCCGGAACCTGGCCGAGGACAAGAGCATAGTTATCGAAAGCTGCCTTCTCCAGTTGACTCCACGAAGATGTATTCACGCCTAGCGCGCGTTCCAGCGTACGCTTTGAATACTCACGCATGCGCTCGGCGTCTCCGCCAAAATCTCGCGCCATCCGGCGATTCACGCGCAGGCCAATGTTGCGGGTCGAAAATCGGTCCCATGCGCCGACTTCGCTTCCGGGGAGTTCGTAGAATACGTGCTCGGCGGAGAGGCGTTTCAGGGTGCGCGCAGCGGTGCGGTATTTCGGGTTGGCGGCGATTTTCTTCTCTTCGCGCTCGGCCAACTCCTGGAGATCGGCGTGGCCGGGGCGGAATCCGAGTTTGCGGTAGAACCAGAATGCGCCCGATTCGATGGCTTCGTCGTTGTCCTTGCCGAGTTGATAGGGATAGACCGAGATACAGGTCGTCCCCATGAGGTGACAAAGGCAGCGCAGCACTTGCGCGTAGATCCATCCGGCCTCGCCGCCTCGGAAGGTGTAGAAGGTGTTGAAGCCGACTTCCATCCACTCGCAGAGTCCGATGGACTCGATGTAGTTGATGGGAACACCGTTTTTCAGAGTCAGTCCGGCGACGTAGGCGCGCAGCGGGAGACGTCGGTCGGGCGGCAGGTTCCAGAGATAGATGGTCACGCCGCGGCCTGCCTTGTACCCTCCAAGATCGGCGCGAACGACCGACCGTGGATCGCCCAGCGTTGTGCCGTAGAGTTCGCGGTAGCGGACGAGCATGACTTCGCGGATCAGGTCCATGACCTGTGCGCCTTGCTTCGGCGACAGCCTGGTTAGTTTTGGAGGGCGCTTCGCAAGCTCGGAGGCCAGCGATACCTGGCTGCGGCTGATAAGAGGTTCGCTGTGGTAGAAAATCTGGCGCACCGGCCTGATGTTTCGGGTGCGCGTGAGGGGGGAGTTTTCTAGCTTCCAGCGCAAAGGGATGCGAAGCGACTCGTAGAGTTCAGATTTCTGCTGTGGCGGCAGCGCTAATTGTTCGAAGCGTTGTATGAGCCACTCTGGAGCGGCTTTCTTTTTGGCTTTCTTTTTGCTCGCGGCGGCTTCGATCCAGTCTTGCCACGGAGTGTCGGCTTCGACGAACGCGTCGTCTTCGAGGAGCGGCATAAAGCGCGGGCCGGTGGTGCCTAGCTCGCGTCCAGGTTCGTAGCTGTCCTCGTAGTTACCCCAGGCAATTTCAACTTTACCGGGCATGCGCTTAATGAGCCAGCGAGCGACGTCGAAGCTGAGGGTGTCTTCCATTTCGGTGCCGGCGATTCCGGAGGTTTCGAAGGTATCGAAGGCGTCCATGTCGACGCCGGCGTTGCGCAGCGCTGCGACTCTCTTGTGGAAGGCGTTCAGGACGCGCCCGGTAGCGCGAACGACCGCCGGGCCTTGGGGAAACGCGCGCAGGAAGAGAAGCGTTTCGTGGAAGCGGATTAGCGAAGGAGGGTCGGGGAATTGTTTTGCATCCAGTGGAGCCAGCAGTTGGACGACGCGAGCGGCTTGTTGTTTGCCGAAGAGGTAGCGGCAGGCTTCGAGTTCGGACAACTGAGGGTCGAGAGAGCGGTCGGGAGAATTGGCGGACATGGGCAATTCGGGATAAGGCTATCGTATTTCGGCGGTTTATCCGGAAGATTGAGAACCGCTTGAACCACGGAGTACACAGGGAGGGCCGAGGTCAACCGACCGGACTGGTGTCGTTGCCATGCTATAATTTCCGTTCGCCTGAATGATTTACGTCGAGGCTGATCCGATGATTTCCTCCACGGGCGGATCGATCGTGCCGACCATCAGAATTCCGAGAATCAGCGCAATTTACGCTTAGTTTTAGAAAGAAAAGATACGAGGTAGAGTTATGTCCGGCCATTCCAAGTGGGCAACAATCAAGCACAAAAAGGGCGCGCTCGACGCCAAGCGCGGCAAGATTTTCACCCGCCTGATTAAAGAAATCGCTATGGCGGCAAAGTCGGGTGGAGACCCCGACATGAATCCGCGTCTTCGCACGGCGATTCTCGCGGCCAAGGCTGAGAACATGCCGGCCGACAACATCAAGCGCGCCATCCAGCGCGGGACGGGCGAATTGCCCGGCCTCACGTATGAAGAGTTCACGCTTGAGGGCTACGGGCCGGGTGGAGTCGCTTTGCTGGCCGAAATTTCAACCGACAACCGGAATCGCACAGTGAGCGAAATCCGGCATGTGTTTGGCAAGAATAACGGCAACATGGCCGAGGCGGGCTCAGTTTCGTACATGTTCAAGAAGAAGGGCAACCTGGTGATTCCGAAGTCGGCCGCCAAGGAAGATGACTTGATGAATATCATCCTCGAATCGGGTGGCGAGGATTTGAAGGACGAGGGCGAAAATTGGGAGATCCTGACCGAACCCTCGGCTTATGAAGGCGTGCTGGAGGCGGTGAAGAAAGCTGGAATCACGCCTGCTTCTTCGAGCGTAACCATGGTTCCGGATACGTACATCAAGCTGGAGGGACAGCAGGCGACGCAGATGATCCGCCTGCTCGAAGCGCTCGAAGATAACGACGACGTGCAGAATGTGCACGCGAACTTCGATATCGACGAGAAGCTGCTGGAAGAAGTGGCCGGATAGTTAGGTCGACATTTGAGTTTGGAACGTACGAGTTTGAAGCGAAGCCGCCCGAGATGGGCGGCTTTTTTTGTCGGGTATACAGCGGTCATCGAAGTTTTCAACACCCTTGAGGAAAAGTTTGTGGAAAAGCAGGGTCTTAATCTTGTAACTTCGTGTTAACAGTTATGGTTCATCATTCTGCACCGCATCGGGTGCTAGACGCATCGGCTCGCCGCCGGCTTCCATCTCTGTGAAGACACGTCTCGACAAATTGCTTGTGGATCGAGGACTGACGCCGTCGCGAGAACGCGCGCAGGCGCTGATTCTCGCGGGAAAAGTTCTGGTGAACGAACAAAAGGTGGAAAAAGCAGGAGCGTCGATCGACTCCGACTCAAGTCTGCGGTTGCTTGGTGAGGACCTGCGCTACGTCAGCCGCGGCGGACTCAAGTTGGAGAAGGCGCTTGAACACTGGCGAATCGATCTGAACGGCAAGGTCGGTCTCGACATCGGCGCTTCGACCGGTGGCTTCAGCGATTGCATGCTGCAACACGGAGCGGCGAAGGTGATTGCCGTGGATACAGGCTACGGGCAGATGGACTTCAGGCTGCGCAATGATCTTCGCATGCGGCTGCTGGAAAAAACCAATGCGCGCTACCTCGAGGCCGCGGATATTGCCGAGCTGATCGACTTCATTGCTATGGATGTCTCGTTCATCTCCGCAACGCTGGTGCTGCCGGCGGTGCTTCGAGCGGCGGCGTCATGCAATCAACAGAGTTCCGGACCGCGATCGGTTGAATTGGTCGTGCTGGTGAAGCCGCAGTTCGAAGTAGGCAGGGAACTGGTCGGCAAGGGTGGAATCGTGCGAGATGAGGTTGCCCAGCACGCCGCAGTTGCGCGAGTAGAAGCGTCTCTCACTGATCTCGGTTGCACGAGTCTTGAATGGATTGAGTCGCCGATTCTTGGCGGTGAGGGCAATCGCGAATTCCTGCTGCATGCGGAGTTTTCAGCAGCCGTCGTCTGAATATGTCTGAATACCGAATGATTCTGTACAATCGGGTGTCCGGTTACGGAAGGTATGTGTCTCGAGCGGCGGCCGGACCTGAGAACAAGACTCCGAAGAAATGTCCGAAACTCCCCAAGAACCATCCCGGCAAAAGATTGTTGCCATCCTGTCGAAACCAGACCGTCCCGAACTGTCTTCAGTGCTGCCCGCACTTGAAAAGTGGCTACAGGAGCACGGCTACGCGGTTGTAGCCGACCAGGAAAGCGCCGCTTATTTTTCGCCCTCGACGGTGGTCGCACGCAGCGAACTGGCGGCGCGGACTCCCGATCTCGCGATCGTGCTCGGTGGAGATGGAACGTTGCTGTCTGCGGCGCGCGCGGTATCGAAGGCGGGCACGCTCATTCTTGGCGTCAACCTGGGGACGCTCGGCTTCATGACCGAGCTGCAGCTGCCCGATCTGTATCCTTCGCTCGAGGCCATCGCCAAAGAACGTTACATTATCGACAGTCGCTCGATGCTGAGTTGTTCGCTGGTGCGCGGCGGAGCCGTGGTCGCTACCCACTCCGCTCTGAATGAACTGGTCGTAAGTAAAAGCGCCATTGCGCGCCTCAACCATTTTGAGCTTTTCGTCGACACCGAGTTCGTTTCGAACTACAAGGCCGACGGCCTCATCGTGTCGACGCCGACCGGATCGACTGCGTATTCGCTCGGCGCCGGTGGTCCGATTCTCGAACCAGACGTCGCGGCTTTCGTCATCACGCCGGTCTCGCCGCACGGATTGACCCATCGTCCAGTAGTGGTACGCGACAGCGTCGAAATTGAAATCCAGGTCAAGACCGGACAAGAAGAGGCCTATCTAAGTCTCGACGGGCAGGTCGGCATGCCGGTGCGCGACGGCGACATCGTGCGTGCCGCGAAGGCCGAGCATCCGGCACAGCTGATACGTTTCCAAAAAACATTCTTTGAAGTGCTGGGCACGAAACTCAAGTGGGGGGAACGCTGACGGAACTTTGGAGAGCAGGGTCAAGAATGCGTAGTTTTCTGCAACACGTCGTTGTTCTCACTCACTCGGTTCTTTTTTGCTCGGTTCTTATTTGCTCGCTCTGTGCCATCGGCCAGGCCAGGCCTGCGGCCGATCTCATCATCGACAACGCGCGGGTTTGGACTGTCGATGCCTCGCGCCCGGAAGCGGACGCGGTTGCGGTTCTGGGTGATCGCATCGTGGTGGTTGGATCGGCAGCGCAGGTTGAAGCCTGGCGTGGGCCTCAAACGCGCGTTGTTGACGCTGGTGGAAAGCGCCTTGTGCCTGGCTTCAACGATGCGCACGTCCATTTCTTCGATGGCGGGTCGCAACTAGACAGCGTTGAACTGAACGACGCCACGAGTGCTCAGGAATTCGCGCGCCGCATTCGGGAACGCGCCGCCAAGACGCCCAAGGGCGAGTGGGTGCTCAATGGCGATTGGGACGAAACCAAGTGGAGTCCGGCGGAGCTGCCGACGAAAGAGTTGATCGACTCGGCGACTGCTGAGACTCCAGTCGCCGTGAGCCGGTACGACGGGCACATGGTACTCGCCAACTCGCTGGCTTTGAAGCTTGCGGGAATCACCGCGCAGACTCCCGATCCAGATGGCGGTGTCATTGTCCGTGATGCCAAAGGAAATCCGACGGGCGCGTTGAAAGATGCGGCCATGGATATGCTGTTCAAGGCCATCCCGTCCCCGACCCACGATCAACGGCGACACGCGATTGAACGAGCGCTTGCGCACGCGGCTTCGCTCGGCGTGACGAGCGTGCAGCACATGAATCCCGACTATGCCGACATCGCGATTTATTCCGAGTTGCTCGATGAAGGAAAGCTGACGACGCGGATTTACGCCGCTCCGCTGATCACGCAGGTCGACGATCAGGTGAAGATCGGTATCCGGCGGGCGTTTGGCGGGCCGTACCTGCGAATTGGCGCGCTCAAGGCGTACGCCGATGGTTCGCTCGGTTCAGCAACGGCCTATTTCTTTGAGCCGTTTTCGAATCAGCCTTCGAATCGAGGCATTCTTTCGGACGAGATGCATCCCATCTCGCTCATGCATGATCGGATGATGAAAGCTGATGCCGCGGGGTTGCAGCTCTGCACCCACGCCATAGGAGACGCGGGGATTTCTGCCATTCTCGACATCTATGCGGATATCGACAAGGAACACGGCAGCCGTGATCGCCGATGGCGGATCGAACATGCGCAGCACATGGCAGCGAAGGATTTCGAACGCTTCGCGCAGTTGCACGTGATCGCGTCGGTGCAGCCTTACCACGCGATTGACGATGGCCGCTGGGCTGAGGGACGGATCGGCCACGACCGCGCCAGCCGCACATATGCTTTCCGGACTTTTCTTGACCACGGTGTGCGCCTGGCGCTGGGTACGGATTGGAATGTCGCGCCGCTCAATCCGATGCTTACACTTTACGCGGCTACGACGCGGGCCACGCTCGATGGCAAGAATCCGAATGGATGGTTTCCCGAACAGAAGTTGACGATCAAAGAAGCCATCGAGGCCTATACCATGGGTTCGGCATACGCGGAATTTCAGGAGAACGAAAAGGGATCGATCACTCCCGGAAAGCTCGCCGACATGGTCTTGCTGAGTGACGACGTGCTCACGATCGACCCGGTGAGGATTCGCGACGTCAAAGTTCTGAAGACCTGGGTCGGCGGCAAAGTGACGTACGATGCTGACGTGGCGAACCACTGATTCCGCACAACGAAAATCCTCCTGGCGAAAATGCAGTGAATGAAAATCATTTAGGCCTGGTTGAACACACGTTCGACACCGGAGAAGTGCAGCTGAATTATGCGGAAGGGCCTGCCAACGGTCCGCCACTGGTTCTGCTGCATGGTCTCGGACGCCGCTGGCAAGTATTCATGCCGGTGATTCCGGCGCTGAGTTTACGTTGGCACATCTTCGCTCCCGATTTGCGTGGCCATGGCAAGTCTTCGCGAGTGGTTCGCGGTTATTTTGGTCCGAAGTATTCCGAGGACGTTGCTTGCCTTTTGCGCGAGCGGGTTTCCGCGCCGGCCGTAGTCTTTGGCCATTCTCTTGGCGGCATGTTGGGAATGTGGGTCGCGGCGCACCATCCGGAGTTGGTGCGGGCGCTGGTTCTCGGCGACAACATGATTGTTGTCAGGCAGCTGAAGAGTCCGATGTACACGACTTTGTTTGCTGGATTGCGCGATCTGGCTCGCAAAGGGGGATCGGTCGAGCAGATTGCTCAGGGCATTGGGAAAATCGTGTTGCCCGTTCCGAGCGGCGGGTCGGTCGCTATTCACGAACTGCCTGGCAATGATGAGCCTTATTTGCTGTCGTGGGCGCGGTCTGTGCAACAGGCGGACCCTGATGCCTATGAGATGACGCTTGACGGGACATCACTCGAAGGCTGGGATGGAGAGACGGTCTTGCGCAGAATCACCTGTCCGACGCTGCTTTTACAAGGCGCACATGAATTGGGAGGCTTGATGTCAGAGGCGGACGTTGCGCTGGCGACCCGGTTGTTGCCACATCACACGCACGTCAAGTTTCGGAATCTGGGGCACGCACTGTTTATTCAGCAGCCGGAGCCGGTGCTGCGGGCCGTGATGAATTTCCTGGAAGCGTTGTAGGGGACCGGCTGCTAGCTGCTAGCTTCTGGCTTCTAGCTAAGACCGGGCGGGGGCTGCTTGCCTACATCGTTTCCTGTCTTAATAGGTCTTTCAGGGCTTCTCGTTTTCTGATGAGCCGACTTCGAGTGCCGTCCACCAGGACTTCTGCGGCTCGTCCCCTCGTGTTGTAGTTCGACCCGAGCACGGAGCCATATGCGCCTACGTCTAGAACCGCCAGCAGATCACCTTCGCTGACTACTGGAAGTTTTCGGTCGCGCGCAAAGAAGTCGCCGGTCTCGCAGATAGGGCCGACCACATCGGTGGTCTCCGTTTTGCTCGAAGTTCGGCGCAGGGGGACGATTTCGTGGTACGCGCCATAGAGTGACGGGCGCAGCAAGTCGTTCATCGCCGCGTCGACAATGAGAAAACGCTTGCGATGATTTGTTTTTCGGTAGAGGACGCGGGTAAGCAGAACGCCTGCCGGGCCCACGATGGAGCGCCCCGGCTCGAGCAATAAATGCAGTTTCAGTGCCCGCAATGGCGCGATCACCGCCTTGGCGTAGGCCGCAATCTGCATTTCGAAATTGCGCTGTGCACCCTCGTAGGAGATTCCGAGGCCGCCGCCGGCGTCGACGTAGCGCAGGTCGTGTCCTTCTGCTCGCAGTGCCCGCACCAGATCCGCGACGCGCTCAACCGCGGCCTGAAACGAACAGACATCAGCAATCTGCGATCCGATGTGAACGCTCACTCCGGCGACTTGCAGGTAAGGCTGCTTTGCGGCCAGCGCGTAGAGTGTTTTGGCCTCGGGAATCGGGACGCCGAACTTATGCTGATGTAGTCCTGTCGAAATGTAGGGGTGAGTTTTCGCCGAAACGTCGGGATTGACACGTACGGCGATGGCCGCACGTTTTTTCAAGCGCGTGGCGGTCGCTGAAAGCAGGCTCAATTCCGACGCACTCTCGACGTTGAACAGCAATATTCCTGAGCGAAGCGCAAGCTCCATCTCTGTGGACGTTTTGCCGACTCCGGAAAAAACAACTCTGCCGGCTGCTCGGCGGTTTACATGCAGGACCCGTTCCAGTTCTCCGCCTGAGACTACGTCGAAACCAGCGCCGGCGCTCGAGATCAAGCGAAGAATAGCAAGTGTTGAATTGGCCTTCACCGAATAGCAGACGGTGTGGGGAACGGCATGAAAGGCGCGGGCGAAGGCATCGAGCCGGGCGCGAATCATCGCGGTTGAATAGACGTAGAGAGGAGTGCCGTGGCGCTCGGCAAGCACTTCAAGATCTACGCGTTCACAATAGAGTTGTTTGTGTGCCGGTCCGCGGGCCTGCGAATTGACGCTGCGATAGGCGAACGCCGGTGCGCGCAAAACTTGCGATGCGGGCGCGAGCTTCACTTGCGTTTGCCCGGACCGGCTTTCACTTTAATAGCGACCACCGTCTGATCGTCGAACGCGTCGGCTCCGGCAGCATGGTCGGTGACGGCCTTGAAAATTTCGTTAACCACGCAATCGGCCGACTTGGTTGCACATCCGGCGACAATGGCTTCGACACGTTCCTGCCCGAAGGAATGGCCGTTCCGGTTGCGCGCGTCGAGAATACCGTCACTGTAGAAAACAAACAGATCGCCGGGCTTGGCCTTGAAACTGATTTCGTCGTAATCGGCTTCGTCAAATAGCCCCAAGGGCAAACCGATGGCATCGATCACTTCGATTTTTCCGTCGTGACAATAAATCGGTCGTGGAAGGCCGGAATTGGCGACCAGCAAGGTGCGCTTTTCGTCGTCCCACACGGCGTAGATGATTGAGACGAATTGCGCCGCGATTCTGCGCTCAGCGAGCGACAGATTCACGGCTGACAACATCTCCGCCGGTCCCGGTTCAATCGGCGCGTGCGAACGCAGAATGCCGCTCACCAGCGCGGCGTAAATTGCAGCGGGAGCACCCTTGCCGCTGACATCGCCGATCGCGATGCCGAGTCGCGATAACGAATAAGGAACGAAATCGTAGAGATCGCCGCCGATGGCGCGAGCAGGAACGAACTTCGCCTCCACCTCGAGGTTCTGCATTTTAGGCAGCGAATGCGGCAGTAGACGAAATTGGAGTTCACGCGCGAGCGCCAGATCGCGCTCCAGTCGCTGCTCCTGACGGGCGATTTCTTCGTAGAGGCGCGCATTTTCGATGGCGATCGCTAGTTGCGCGGCGAGCGTCGTCAGAGTTCTTTTGTGGTCCTCGGTGAAATAGCCCTTGCGGGTGTGCTCGAGATCGAGAACCCCGATCACTTTCTCCTGATAAATCAGCGGGACCGCCAGCTCCGAGCGCGTCTCTGGATTGGTTGGAATGTAGCGTTCGCTCTTGGCCACGTCGGGCACAAGGACTGCCTCTTTGCTTTGCGCGGCGTAGCCGACTACTCCACGGCCGAGCGGGATATCGTGCTTCAGATGGAGGCGTTCTTCGAAGCGCTGGGCAAAACGGTGCTGGAGCTTTTCTCCGGCCTTGTCAAGAAGAAGGATGCTGAACATCTGGTAATCGATCAGCCGGTTGAGCAATTCGGCAACGCGCTTGAGCAATTCATCCAAATTCAAAATGGAGGAGAGTTCGCGCGCGATTTCGTTCAACAGAAGCAGAGTGCGGGCTTGACGGGTGGTGCGCGTATGCAGGCGTGCGTTTTCGATTCCTACCGCCATGCGCGAGCCAATCAGCGTCAACAGGCGTTTGTGCTCTTCGGTGAAATAGCCTTTCTCGCGCGCTTCGAGATCGATTACGCCGATCACACGGTTCTTGACGATCAAGGGGATCGCGAGCTCCGAGTGAACGTTGGGCAGAGCTTCAAGATAGAAATCTTCCTGAGTCGCGTCGGCTACGAGCACGGCCTGACGCGTTTCGGCCGCGCGTCCCGTGACGCCCTGGCCCAATTTCACGCGCAATTTATCGGCAATTTCCGGCGGATAGCCAACGCTGAAGCGAACGTACAACTCCTGGCGCTGTTCGTTTAGCAACAGGATGGCAAAGATCTCGTAATCGATGACCTTGCGGACCAGTTCCGCCACGCGGCGGAGCGTGGTCTCGAGGTCGAGCGTCGTGTTTACGACGTCGGCTACTTCGAGCAGGAGCGGTTCCACCTCGGATGCGATTTTAGGTTGCGAGGCGGTGGTTTTCACAAGATTCATCATAGCAGCGCGAAACAGTGGCTAGTGGTTAGTGGTTGGTGATTAGTGTTCCGGGCAGACGCGACGCTGCGATTTTACTAATCACTAATCACGAGCGACTCATCACTGCTCTGGCGGATTGTCTAGTACACAGACATCCGGAAGATTGCGATAGCGTTCGGCATAGTCCAGTCCGTAGCCGACCACGTAGGCGTCGGGAATGGTGAAGCCGATGTATTGCGCCTTGATCGGTTGCTTGCGCCGGGAAGGCTTGTCGAGCAGAGCCGCAATGCTCAAGGATCGCGGCTGGTGTGCACGCACGAGCTTTGAAATGTAGTTCAGCGTCAGGCCGGTATCGAGAATGTCTTCGACCAAAATCACGTTGCGATCGGTCATGGAGCTATCCATGTCTTTGGTCAATCGGACTTCTCCGAGCGAGTCCCAGGCGGCATGGCCGGCGGGATCGTCCTTGACGGTGGGGCGGTTGCCGTAACTCGAAACGCCGATGAAGTCAAAGGTGGCATCGAGCGGAATCTGGCGAGCGAGGTCGCTCAGGAAAATGGCCGCGCCTTTGAGAACGCCGACCAGGATAATCGACTGACCGCCAAAATCCCGGGCAATCTCGGCTCCGAGTTCAGCAATCCGCTTGGCAATCGCTTCGCGGGAAATCAATACTTTGGGTTCGGGCATGGTGCACATTTTATACACCAGTTGAGTTGAGCTGACATGGTTTAAATCGGGCGCGTCTCGGATCACGAGCCTCGTCGTTCCCGTTTGCGCGCTTCCTCGCGGCTTACTAAAATGCTAGTTCGCAACTAGATAGAAGGAGCGGCGATTGAATCTCAGAGGAATCCATCTGACATGGCTCGGGCACGCAACCTTCCGCATCGTGACGCCGGAAGGGAAGACCTTCTACGTCGATCCCTGGATCGCGGGGAATCCCATGTGTCCCGAAAGCGAGAAGAACGTAAGCAAAGCTGACGTTCTGGTCTGCACGCACGGGCACCTCGATCACATCGGAGATGCGGTGGAAGTTGGCAAGGCGCTGAATCCGATCGCAGTGGGTATTCCAGAACTTTGTGGCTGGCTAAAACGAAAAGGGGTCAAGCAGACTGCCG
Source organism: Terriglobales bacterium (assembly GCA_035308395.1). Taxonomy (GTDB): domain Bacteria; phylum Acidobacteriota; class Terriglobia; order Terriglobales; family Acidobacteriaceae; genus Acidiflorens. The sequence continues at coordinate 238,877 of DATGGT010000085.1, read as the reverse complement.
AGATGAATAAAGGGGGCACGCAGACCGTTGCCGATGTGAAAATCACGATGGTACATGCGGTTCATTCGTGCGGGATCCAGGACGGGGATGAAATTATTTATGGCGGTGAGGCCTGCGGATACGTGATGGAATTTTCCAACGGAATCAAGATCTATCACGCGGGCGACACAAATGTCTTCAGCGACATGGCTATCATTCGCGATCTTTATGCGCCCAAGATTGTGATGCTGCCGATTGGCGATCACTACACCATGTCTCCGCGCGAGGCAGCGTACGCCTGCAAGTTGCTGCAACCGGAAACCGTGATTCCCATGCACTTTGGGACTTTTCCCGTGCTGACGGGAAGACCCGGCGACCTGCAAACTCTGGTCCCGGAAGTCAAGGTGCTGGAAATAAAGCCCGGGCAAACCATTTCGTAAATTTGGGAATTACTGACACAAGGAGCACGAATGCCTGATCAAGCAGCAAACGCGTACTGGCGCATGGGGGGAATCACTGTAACCGACGTCGAAGACTATGTGTATTCGATGTTGCCGCCGCGCGACGAAGTTCTGACGGAGATGGAAGCCGACGCAGCGAAGAATAAAGTCGCAATCGTAGGCCCAGCGGTGGCTCGCGTTCTCTACCAGTTGGCCATCATCAGCGGAGCGAAGAAGATTTTCGAAATGGGTTCGGCGATCGGGTACTCGACAATTTGGTGGGCGCGAGCGGTCGGCACCGGCGGACGCGTTATCTATACGGATGGCGATCCCAAGCGCGGCGAAAAAGCGCGGCGCTACTTCGAGCGCGCCGGAGTCGCCGATCAAATCACGATTCGCGTTGGCGATGCCCTCGAGTTCCTTTCTGAGGAGAAAGAGCCCTACGATATCATCTTCAATGACATCGATAAGATCGATTATCCGCGAGCATTTCGACTCGCCCTTCCACGGCTAAAAAAAGGCGGACTCTTTATCACTGACAACGTGCTGTGGAGCGGACGCGTCGCCAAACCGAATCCAGCGCCTGAAACCAAGGCTATTTTGGAATTCAACAAACTGATTTACGACTCAAAGGAACTGTTCACGACGATGCTGCCGATCCGCGACGGAGTGGCAGTTTGTGTGAAAAAGTGACCTCGGTTTTCGCCTCAATTGGATTGAAACATCCCGATGCTAGAATTGTCGTTTCCGATCCCCTCGTTGCGCCTGACCCTTTTGCATATTCACGATGAAGCAACCTACGCTTTTAGCCGCTGAGCAGATTCCCGAAACTCTCCCGCGAACGAGGGCCGACGCGGGCCCTGATCCCCCGAGTGATGTTCTGATCGTCGGCGCCGGCCCTACGGGTATGGCCTGTGCCATCGAGGCGCAGAAAGCCGGCTTTCGTGCACTGATGGTCGATAAAGGATGCCTGGTGAATTCGCTGTATCACTATCCGGTCAACATGGTGTTCTTTACGACGCCCGAATTACTCGAGATCGGCGATGTCCCGTTTACAACCGCGTCGCCCAAACCCAATCGGCTGGAGGCTCTCGAATACTACCGGCGGGTAGCCGAACATTATCGTCTGCCGATCCGGCAATACGAGTGGGTGAAAACGGTGACGGGCGCGGACGGCGATTTTCGCGTCACCACCACGGACCGTAACGACGCCATTCACGATTACCGCGCGCGCAAGATCGTGATCGCAACCGGCTACTACGATCTGGCGAACCGGCTGAAGATACCGGGCGAAGAACTGAGTAAAGTTTTTCATTACTACCGCGATCCGCATCCTTATTTCGACACCGACGTGGTGGTGATTGGCGGGAAGAATTCGGCCGCGGAAGCGGCTCTGGACTTGTGGCGTCACGGAGCGCGGGTCACACTCGTCCACCGCGGATCGCAACTGCGCAAGAACATTAAATATTGGGTGCGTCCGGATATTGAGAACCGCATCAAGGCTGGGCAAATCAACGCGTACTTTGACAGCAATGTGCAGGAGATCAATGGGGACTGCGTGGTGGTAAGGACGCCGTCGGGCACAAAACGCCTGAAGAACGATTTTGTGTTCGCGCTCACCGGATACCATCCCGACTACGATTTCCTGCGCAGCGTGGGGATCGAACTCTCGGCGGAGCAATTGCGTCCCGTCTGCGATCCGGAGAACCTGGAGTCGAACGTTCCCGGAGTCTACGTTGCCGGCGTAATCGTCGCCGGCTCGCGCACTAGCGAAATCTTTATTGAGAATGGCCGCTTTCACGGAAAATTGATTGCCGCTCATCTGACCCAGAAGCTTGGCGGTGGAAATCCCAATTTGCCGCTTGACGCCACCTAGGATCGAGCACGAGCATTTCTGAGCCGTTCGTCCTGAGGCGAGGTGTATGTGAGTTTCGCGATCTTGCAGGCTGCGCTTCGTCGGGGCATATCGCCGACTCTCTCGCTATTGCTCTCGCTGACTCTTGTTGTCTGGGTAAGCGCGGCTGAAGGGCCGCGCAAGAGCGGGCATACGGGCGCCAGTTCGCCCGCCAAAATAGCACCAACCGAACAACTTCTCAGCGCGATCATCCAGTCCGGACGCCTTGACGACCTTCGCTGGCCAGACTTCCCTGACTATCGTGCGCATGTGGATAATTTCTATCGTCCAACCGGCTACGGCCTGGCGTGGATTGCGGATGGGAAGCCGACAAAGCACGCCCAGGAAATGGCTGCCGTGTTTGCACAGGCCGACAAGGAAGGCCTCAATCCCGTCGATTACGACGCTCCCCAATGGAGCGAACGCTTTGCCCATCTTGAGCAACAGCATATGCCGGCAGATGAAGCGCGATTCGATGTTGCGCTAACGGTGTGCGCGATGCGCTACATCTCCGACGTTCGCATCGGCAGGATCAATCCCAAGCACTTCAAGTTCGGCTTGGATATCGAACACAAGAAGCTCGACCTGCCCAGCTTTTTGCGCGATCTCATCTCCGAACCCAGCGGCATCGAGTCAAAACTCGCCAAAATCGAACCCCCCTTTAAGGAATACGCAGATACGCGCCGGGCCCTGTTGCGCTATGAGCAACTCGCAAAAGAAGATGATGGCCAACAATTGCCGCCTCCGCCGGGAATTGCGTTTGTTGGGAGTCCGTACGACGGAACAGCGCGCCTGACGACTCTGCTTCGCCGACTTGGAGATCTACCGCCCGATGTTGTCGTGCCGCCGGACGACAGAACCTATAGCGAAGCTCTATCAAAGGCGGTGAAGAAGTTTCAGGAGCGCCATGGTCTGGCAGCCGATGGCTACCTGACAAAAGAGACAGTCGCGCAACTGAATGTCCCTTTGAGCGATCGCGTCGAGCAGTTGCGGTTGGCCCTCGAACGGTATCGTTGGCTGCGCTATGAATTTACGCAACCGCCAGTGGTCGTCAATCTACCTGAGTTTCGTTTGCGAGCTTTTGATCGCGACGGCAAGGTAGGGCTGGCGATGACGGTTAATATCGGCGATGCCTATGATTTTCAAACACCGGTGTTCGAAAACAACATTCGCTACCTGGTCTTCCGGCCGTACTGGAACGTGCCGCCTCGCATCTTGCACGATGAGGTCATTCCTGATATCCAAGACGATCGCAATTATGTTCACGATGGCAATATGGAGGTGACGACGATCGATGGAAAGGTCGTCGCGACCGGAGCGGTCAGCGACAGCGTTTTGCAACAGCTCCGTGCCGGCAAGTTCACGGTGCGAGAGAAGCCTGGTCCCGAAAATGCACTGGGTCTGCTCAAGATCATCTTTCCAAACGACCACCACGTCTATCTACACGACACGCCCGCGAGCAAAGATATGTTTTCCGGTGGTCCGGGAGCCCAAAGTCACGGGTGCATTCACCTTCAGAAACCAGCGGAACTCGCAGCCTGGTTGCTTCGCGACAAACCGGAATGGACTCTAGAGCGAGTGGAGCAGGCGATGCATGAGGGACGCGATAACTTCACTGTGAATCTGACAAATCCGGTGCCTATCCTGATCATCTACACAACCGCGATCGTCGAAGATGACGGTGAAGTTCACTTCTATCGCGACATTTATGGCCACGACGCCGCGCTTGACACTGCGCTCGCCAAGGGCTACCCGTATCCGAAATAAAAGAAACCTAAGGCCTGATCTCGATTGGCGTCCCGTCGCGTACGGCGCGAAAGATCTCGTCAATCTCCGAATTCGTGACCGCAATGCAGCCATCCGTCCAATCGCCCGGGGTTTGGTTTGCGGCCAGTTGGTATCCATTCGGCAAGCCGTGAAGAAAAATATCACCTCCGGGTGAAAGGCCGAGGTGGCGAGCCCGCGCCACGTCCTCAGGATTGGGATAAGAAATGTGGATCGAGCGGTGATAGAGACTGTGTTCATTGTGTCGATCGAGGATGTATTGGCCCTCAGGTGTCTTGTGGTCGCCCTGGTGGGTCTTGGTTCCGGCAGGATTTGCGCCCAGCGAGATCCGGTAAGTCTTCAGCGTCTTGTCGCCTTGCAGCAATAGCAATCTTCGCTCGTGCTTGAGCACGACCACCTTGTCGGGGATAGCTGAAGAGGGAAGCGGCGTATCGGTCTGCGCGGTTAGGCGACTCGGAAGGAGAGCAAGCAGGAATATGAGGGTAGCGGTCTTCCGAGTCATAGGCCTTGATCTTAGCTATAGGCTAAATCCTAACAAAGCGGTTCCAGACAGTTTTAGACATCCCCCTGATTTTTTCTCTTGACAACGTCGATGCGTAACCGTACAGTTACGCATTATGCGGAACCGCTCGGTTACATATCTACCTGAAACAACGTTTCACGCTCTGGCCGATCCCACGCGCCGCGCTGTTCTTGACCTGCTGCGTCAGGGCTCACGGCCGGCCGGGCAAATCGCCGAGGCGTTCCCAATATCGCGTCCCGCAATTTCCAAGCACCTGCGTCAACTACGGAAGGCGCGACTGGTTGTCGAAACCCGCAGCGGACGCCACCGCGTCTATCAACTCAATGCCGAGCCGCTGAAGGCAGTCGACTCGTGGATCGAACAATATCGTCAGTTCTGGCAGACAAATCTGGGCAGTTTGAAGGCATTTGTAGAACAGGAGTACGCCCGCGAGTTGGGCGAATCGGTCACCAAGGGCAAACAAAAATAACTCTTCAGGAGAAAGACAATGAAAACTCGTAAAACTCGCAATTTCGCAGCCGTCTTCACAACCCTCGTCGCAACCCTCGTCGTTCTACTGTCCGCCAGTCTGGTGGCGGCTGAGTCCGACGGACGCAAAACGTTTGACATGCTCAAGGGATTGGAAGGGAAGTGGTCTGGCAAGAGCCTGCAGGGCGAGGTCGTCGAAGTCACGTTTCGATCAACGGCCGGCGGCTCGGCGTTGATGAGCGAAATTCACGGACACGGTCCGGAAAACATGATCACGATGTTCCACATGGATGGCGACCGCCTGCTGATGACGCACTACTGCGGAGCCGGGAACCAGCCGCGTATGAAGGTCGTCTCCGCCGACGCGAAATCCGTCAGCTTTGAATTCATGGACGGAACGAATATGGGACCGGGCGACGCACGTATGCAACACGTCACCTTCTCTCAGCCCGACGCCGATCATCATGTCGAAGAGTGGGTACTAACCGGTCCCGGCGTCGAGAAGAAGGAGATCTTCACGCTCGAACGAGTGAAGTAGACCGGCAAAGTAGACCGGCGTTTCGGAGAACTTCAATGTCCAAAGCCAATGTCACTGTCACTACCGACCAGGACGCTGTCATCTCGGAGATCGAGATCGCTAGTCCAGCGGACCGCGTCTTCCGCGCACTGACCGAACCGGACCAGCTCACCCGTTGGTTCACCAACGAGAGCTGTCCGGTGAAGTTCTGGAAGATGGAGGCGCGCCTTGGCGGGGGTTACAGCTACGCGACTCTCCCGAGCAAGATGGATGTGAACGGGGTAAACGAGTTCAAGTGTTACGGCAAAATCGTGGAGTTTGATCCGCCGCGGCTGCTCGTTTATACATGGATCGCCAACTGGCATACGGACAAGCACAAGGAAACGACGGTGCGTTGGGAACTGACTCCGACGGCATCGGGTACCCACGTCAAGGTCACGCACAGCGGTCTGGCGCAGGATGCGCCGGCGCGCGAGGACTACAGCGGCGGATGGCCCGGTGTGATGGAAGGCCTCAAACAGTTCGCCGAACAAAGATTTTCGGCATAGTGTTTACGACTAAAACTAAAGACGAAAGGACGAATTAACGATGGCTACCTCTATGGCTACTACTATGGCGACCACAGCAATTGCTCCCGACCAGGACACCATCATCGGAGAAGTCTTCGTGGCCGCGCCGCCGGCGCGGGTGTTCCAGGCAATCACCGATCCCAACCAGGTGCCACGCTGGTGGGGCCAGCAAGGCTTGTATCGCATCACGGAATGGAAAGGAGATCTGCGGGTGGGAGGGAAGTGGTCGAGCGTCGGAGTTGGCGACGATGGTCATTCCTTCCGAGTGGACGGCGAGTATATCGAGATCGATCCACCCCGCTTGCTTGTCCATACATGGGTGGCCAGTTGGAGTGGCAAGCAAGACACGGTCGTCCGTTGGGAACTGGAACCGGCCGACGTTCACGGCCTGCATCCCAACGGACCGAAAAGAGCAGGTACAGGTACGCGCCTGACAATCCGGCATAGCGGTTTCGCTGGTAATCTCGATTCCGCAAAAGCTCACTCCCAGGGATGGCTGCGGGTGCTTGGCTGGATGCAGTCGTTTGTGGAGTCAGGCGAGACTTTGGAGACGCGACCGCCGGCTTCGGAGAAGTCGACGGTTTGAACGTGGCTCCTTCCCCCAGAGGTCCCAGGTTAGCGCCCAAAAGGACGGGCGCGAACCTGGGGCACTTTGACTGACACGACGACTGACACGATCTTGGGTCGGGTTATACTGAGGGAATGTCAGCGAGCGCCGACAAGACTTTCTACCTCGAGACCTTTGGCTGTCAGATGAATGCGCACGACTCCGAAAAGGTCGTGGGGACGCTTTTGCAGCAGGGATATCGTCAGGTGCCCACGGTCGAAGAAGCGGGGCTCGTGCTGTATAATACCTGCTCGATTCGCGACAAGGCGGAGCAGAAGGTGTTTAACCGGCTCTCCGACTACAAAAAGTACAAAGCGCAAGGCAAGCAATTTGGCGTGCTCGGTTGCGTGGCGCAACAGGAAGGCGAAAAGATTTTCGAGCGCGCTCCATACGTGTCGCTCGTGTGCGGATCGGCTTCTTACCGGAACCTTCCCCAGATGCTGGTGCAGTTGGAAGCGGGATCGCCGCGCGTCACGGGTCTCGACGACCGCGCGACCGACGAATGCTTCGAGACGGAATTCACGGCCCGCACGAATCCGCATCGCGGATACATCACGATCATCGAGGGGTGCGACAAGTTCTGCGCGTACTGCGTCGTGCCTTACACGCGCGGCAAGGAGCGGAGCCGGACATCCGCGTCAGTGCTTGGCGAAGCGCGGCAGCTGTCGGATCTGGGTTATACGGAAATTCAACTCCTCGGACAAAACGTTAACTCTTACCGTGATCCCGATGGAAAGAAAAGCTTTGCTGAGCTGCTCATAGCGCTATCGGAGGTTTCTGGCATTCGTCGGGTGCGTTTTACGACCTCGCATCCCCGCGATTTTGGGCGCGACATTATCGAAGCCATCGACGCGGTTCCAGCGCTCTGCGATCACGTACATCTACCGGTCCAAAGCGGTTCGACGCGCGTGCTCGACGCTATGCAGCGGCTTTACACGCGCGAGCAATATCTGGAGCGCATTTCCTGGATTCACTCTGCTAAGCGCGATATATCGATCACAAGCGACTTGATTGTGGGATTTCCGGGCGAGACGGAAAGGGAATTCGAGGAAACGCTTTCGCTGCTCGAGGTGGTTGGGTATGACAGCGTGTTTACCTTTAAGTATTCTCCGCGGCCGAATACGCCTGCTCTGAGCCTGGAGGATGCGATACCCGACGCGGAAAAGGCGCGCCGGCTGGCCGTTTTAAATGACAAACAAAAGCAGATCGGGGCGCAACGCAACCGGCGACACATCGGACAGATCCTTGAAGTGATGGTTGAAGGACGCAATGCGGCGCGCGGGCAGTGGGTGGGACGCACTTCGCAGATCAAAGTGATGAACTTTACCGCGCCCGCAGGCATCGAACTGGTCACCGGAAGCTACGTCAATGTGTGCGTCACGGCAAGTTTCCCGAACAGTTTGCTCGGAGAAATGGCTGGTTGATCATGGAAGTAGAAATGAAAATTCGAGGCCTCATGATGGACCCGGTTTCAAATATGCCGATCGTGCTTCTTAAGGACGTGGGCAGCGATACGGTGCTCCCAATCTGGGTCGGCGTGTATGAGGCGAATGCCATTGCGCTCGAGATTGAAAAAGTAAATACGCCGCGACCGATGACGCATGACTTAATCAAGAACGTCCTGACGGGTCTCGACGCGTTGGTACACAAGATTGTGGTTACGGAATTGAAGGACGACACGTTCTACGCCGTGATCTGGCTTGAAAGGGAAGGCCGCGTCGTGAGCATCGATTCCCGTCCCTCAGACGCTCTGGCGCTTGCCCTGCGTGTGGATTGCCCGATATTCGTCGAGGATGAGGTCCTGAAGAACTCGAAGCAGAATGCCAATAATCCGGTGCCTGCGGTGAATAGCGAGGAACTCCGGAAGTGGCTGGAAGACCTGGGCGACGACGATCTGGGCAAGTACAAGATGTAGGAACCGGCTATCAGCCGTCAGCTCTCAGCTTTCAGTTGCCGGCTTTCATTTCCCCAGCCGTCCTAAGAAGAGCGTTAGTTCATGCCTGATTCTGCCGAACAACTACAACGCCTTTACCTTGCGGGATTCGAGCTTCAGACTTTCGAGCGCTATCCGAAGTGTATCGGAGTAGTGCGCGGAGACTGTGTTGCGCTACTTGTACCGGGCGTGGATGGCGTCCAGATTCTGGGCACTCCTGGCTGGCGGATGGGCGAAGTCATGGGAGTGCTGACGGAAAAGGCCGGCAAGAAAGTCTTTCAAGCGAAAGACGAGACTCAGGAGGCTACGCCGGAGCGACTGGAAGCGCTGCAACAGTTTCGGGAGCAGTTGACGCAGGTGATCAAGGGTGAGCCGGAATCAGGATGAACCACGGTTCGTAGTTAACATAATACCTGTTATCGGACATTGCTACTGAAACTGATCCGCCCGTTGCACATCCGCCTCACTCCCCAGATCCGGTGAACACGATCCCTGGGTGGAAAAGCGTTCCTGCGATTCGGGTCGCGATGGCGATCAGCTCGCTCTGTCCGTAAAAAACCTTTACTTGCGGGGCGCGGGACATTTCGGGCAAATTGGCGGAGCGTCCGCTGCGGATAAAGGCGGCGCTGTCTTCGCTGGCGGTGACCGATGGCAGCTGCGGCACCAATTTTCTGGGATGGACAAGCAGCGATAGGGCAGTTCCCTGCTGCGCGGCGGTCTGCAAGGCCTCAAGCGTGTGAGCGTCTGCGATGGAGAATTCTGAAACGGCAGTACGCCGCAACGACGCGAGGTGAGCTCCGTAGCCTAACGCCCGACCCATTTCGTGAGCGATCGAACGGATGTATGTCCCCGACGTCACGTGAGCCCGAAAAGTCGCCCGGTCGGCAGTCGTGTCCAGAATCTCAAATTCCTTGATTTCCACTTCGACCGCCTTCAGCTCCACGTCCTGCTTCTTGCGGGCCAGTTTGTAGGCGGGAACTCCAGCAATTTTCTTGGCTGAGAACGGCGGCGGCATCTGCTGGATCAGTCCCTGGAACTTCGATGCCACGGTTCGCAACGCGCCACCGTCCAGAGTCACTTCCTGAGGCGTGGTGGTAGGCTCGCCATCGGCGTCGTAGGTGTCGGTAGCGAAGCCAAAGCGAATCACTCCTTCATAGGCCTTTTCAGAGTGCGCGTAGAACTGCGCCAGGCGCGTGAGATTGCCGAGGACAACCGGGAGGACTCCTGTGGCCAACGGGTCAAGCGTGCCGAGATGGCCGACCGAGCGCTGTCCGAGAATTCGCCGAACCCGATTGACGACATCGTGCGAAGTCATCCCAGACGGTTTGTCGATGATTACCACACCATTCATGAGGATTTGTTATCTGGTAATTTGTAATTGGTGATTGAGGCCAGTGGCTACAGTATCAGGATCAGAGACAACGGTTTTTAGATTGCCGATTACAAATTACAACTTTTCCAATTAAATGATCCCTCTTCGCGACGATCAACCGACCTTCTCGACGCCGTTCGTCAACTATTTCCTGATCATTCTGAACGTGCTGATCTTTCTGTGGGAATACTCGCTCGGAGTGCAGAGCCATCGGGCGTTGAACTCATTCATTGGGGAGTTTGGCATTGTTCCTCAGCACACGATAGAGGTGTTGACTGGGCACTCCTATGACGGCCTGGCGACGGCGATTGTGCCGTTATTCACCTCGATGTTTCTGCACGCGAATATCTGGCACGTGGCCGGCAACATGCTTTTCCTGTGGATCTTCGGCGACAACGTAGAAGACTACATTGGACACTTCAATTATCTCGCGTTTTACCTGATCAGTGGGTTGGCGGCAGGCGCCGCTCACATTCTGGTGAATCAAGGATCGGACGTCCCAAGCATCGGTGCCAGTGGAGCGATTGCCGGCGTGATGGGCGCGTATTTGATTCTTTACCCCAAGGCCCGCGTGCTGGTCTGGTTTCCCCCGATATTCCTCTTTCACGTTCCGGCCTGGATTATGCTGGGCTACTGGTTCGTAGTGCAGTTCGTCAGCGGAACAACGACCGCGATCGCAGAGACCAGCCAGAGTTCGGGAGGGATCGCATTCTGGGCGCATATTGGAGGATTTGTCGCTGGCGTCGTGATGATTAACCTCTTCCGCGAGCGGTCGCACCGCTATCGATATGGGACGTGGTAGGGAGTTGTCAGTTGTCAGCTGTCAGCTCTCAGCTGTCAGTAAAGTCTCAACGTCTCGGTGCGGGAGCGGGTCCAGGCGGCAGAATCTCTGGTTCCTGGGACGTCTTGGTGGAATCTGGAGCCGCTTTGATCTGCCGGCGGGTTACGAACCAGACGGCCGCCGTCCATGTGGGAAACAGGTCAGCTCCCGGAATCAGTTTCGCCGCAGCCGTGGGCAAGAAAGCCCAGTGCCATCCGAGCAGACGAATCATCGCGAACCCTACAATCAGATCGAGCAACGAATCCGCCGGAGATATCGCGCCTTCAATAAACATTGGGAAGGCGCCGATCTGCAGGACGTCGGCGGCAATGGCTACAGCCCAGGCCAAGCGGTGCTCTGGTTCCTGTATCGCGTTGAAATGGGCTTTGAACTGATCTTTGAATTGGTCCAGAACTGACATATTCCCTCGGCTCGCCGCATCTCGCTGCACAAGAGTCTGGCGAAACGTCACTAGGTTTGATGCTTAGTAAAGCCTGCGAGTCGCAGTTCACTCACTTGCTAGAGTACGCCTGCTAGAGTATGCCGATTGAAGGCGCGATTACGATCTTTTCGGCGGTCGTATTGTCCGGAAGAAGTAGCGCATCAATCACCGCGCGGGCCACGGTCTCGGCTGACATCATTTTGCGCCTTGGCGCTTTGGGCCAAAGCGTATTCCAGATCGCAGTATCGGTGGCGCCCGGCATAAGCGCAATCACTCGAATCCCCTTCGGACGCAACTCTTCACGCAACGTGTTGGTGAAGCCAAGAGCGGCGTGCTTCGAAGCGTTGTAGGCGGCCGAACCTGGGAAGACGCGCTCGGCAGCGATAGAAAGATTGTTGACGATGGTTCCACCGCGCTTCATGACGGCGAGGGCGGCTTGCGTCATCAGAAACAGACCGTTGAGGTTGGTGTCGATGACTTCCATCCACGTTGGATAGGGTAAGTCGCTGACCGTCCGATTCGCATGACCGATGCCGGCGTTGTTGACCAGAATATCCAGCGGTTTGTGTAGTCCGCGGACGAGAGCGAAAAGATAGTCCACCGATTGCGGGCTGCGCACGTCGCAGGATTGCGCCAGAACAAACAATTTCGTCTTTGTTTTCGCCGGGTTGTGACTGGACTGGAGTCTCTCGAGTTCAGCCCGCGCTTTGAGCAAAGCACGCTCATCTCGGCCGGTGATGACCAGATTGCATCCCTCCCGGGCCAGAGCACGAGCGATAGCAAGTCCGATGCCACGGTTGGCGCCGGTGATAAGGGCGAGACGGCCGGAGAGTGCGGATCCGCGTGGCATTGGCATGCGTTACACCATGCGCTACGGTTCAGCTTAGTCCAACCGTTGGGGTCTTTCGAGGAGATGTCTATATTTCGTCAATAGCGGTTCGGCAACAGCTGACGGCAAGAGTGTGATCGGCAACAGCACGCGATGGCATCAGACGCCGTTCGGGCGCTGGCGGATCAGCGACAGGAATTCGCTGCGCGTTTCTTCTTCGCTGCGGAAGCAGCCAAGCATGGACGACGTAACCGCGGCCGAATGCTGCTTTTCGACGCCCCGCATCATCATGCAAAGATGCCGCGCCTCGATCACCACTCCGACGCCTTGCGGTTCGACGGCGTGCTGAATCGCTTCGGCGATCTGCGTGGTCAGTCGCTCCTGTATCTGTAAGCGGCGCGAGAAGGCTTCGATCAGCCGCGGAATCTTGCTCAGCCCGATCACCTTTCCGTTGGGTATGTAGGCGACGTGTACTTTTCCAAAAAACGGCAGCAGGTGATGTTCGCAGAGGCTAAACATCTCGACGTCTTTCACGATCACCATCTCGTCATAACTCACGGTGAACAAGGCTTCGCGCAAGAGCGCTTCGGGATCTTCCTTATAGCCCTTGACCAGAAACTGCATCGCTTTCGCAACCCTCTCGGGGGTCCGCGCCAAGCCTTCGCGATCGGGATCTTCTCCCAGGCGAACGATCATTTCGTGGACAAGGTCCTCGTAGGAGGCGCTGGTCAGGGTCGTGGGTTCGGCTTTGGGCTCGATGGGCGATTTCATAGGGGGGCTGTCAACTAACGACGTTCTTCTCCGAGATACTCAAACGAATTCATCATCGTCTCTTCAATCCGTACCTTTTCTAGATGAGCCGGGTGGAAGCCGCGCTTCACAATATCGTAGATCGCGATGCAGAGGTTTTCCGTGGTCGGAACTTCCCTTTCGAACTCAGGCAGCAGATTCAGATTCTGATGGTCGTAGCGTTCGAAAACTTGCTGGCGCACAAAGCCATCCAGATCGACGAGATTGCAGACCATGCCGGTCTGCGGATCGACTTGTCCGCTGACGGTAACCTCGACCGAGTAATTGTGTCCATGCCCATAAGGATTATTGCACTTGCCATAGATCGCGCGGTTTTCTTCCTCCGACATCTCGTCACTGTGGAGGCGGTGCGACGCCGAGAACATGTATCGACGTGTGAGATGGGCTTTCATGCTTCTCCGTAGAAATCGACGAACAGATCAGGCGTCTCGTAGACGCGCACGCGATGCAAGCGCGCCGCGTTGAGTTTGGGAGCGAGACGCTGCCAGATGGCGATGGCAAGGTTCTCGGTCGTCGGAATCTGGGTGAAGAACTCGGGGACCTCTTTATTGAGGAAGCGATGGTCGAGCGCAGCGAGCACTTCCCTGCCCATGATGTCTTTCAGTTGCTTCAGATCGACGACAAATCCTGACCTGGGATCGACCTCGCCCTTCACCGTGACCTCGAGAGTGTAGTTGTGGCCGTGGCCATTTGGGTTGTTGCATTTGCCGAAGATGCGAAGGTTCTCCTCCGGGGTGAGAGCCGGATTGTGGTAGAAGTGCGCGGCGGAGAACTCGGCTTTGCGGGTGAGGTAGACCATAGGGCAGCTCTTATGTTTCTAGCTCCTGGCTTCTAGCTCTCGGCTTGGATTCCCGCTTTCGTTGGACTTGGAGTTGGAACTAGACTCGTTGCGGTTCTTTTTTGAGAGCTTGGCCGGACCGCCGACTGTATAGGCTCGGCCTTTCCATGATACTTGTCCCTGCGAGAAGGCGTGCTTTGAACGTAGCAAGAGGTAAGCGAATATCGGTGGACCGAAGGCGATGGCAATCAGGTTATTCGGTATGGAAAAGTGCGCGACTCGGATTCGGCGATATACCAGGAGCCACAACGCGGCGAAGACAGTCCACAAGAAGTGAACGGTCGCCGCTCCACGGACGGCGATGGCTAGCGAAATCCAGGCGACGAGCCACATGACCAGACTCTCTAACGCAAGAAGTTCTGGTTTCGGAAACAACAGCGCCAGGTTTTTCGTCCAGCCTTCGCGAAGTTGTGACCAGTTGCGATACATGCGCGTCCGGACGGCATCGCCGCCGTAGCGGAAATGAATGCGGTACCCGGCATTGCGGAAGCGGCGGGCCAGCGCAACATCTTCCAGGATTTCTGTAGCGATCGCGGCGTGCCCACCCACGGATTCATAGGCTGAGCGGCGAACGAGGATGTATTGCCCGTTGGCTGCGGCGATTCCTGATTTCTGATCGCGCACTCTATGCGGCGGAAAATGGGCCGTGAGTTCCGCAAAGACAACGGGCATTACTACCCTTTCTGAGAAGCCGACGACGATTTGTTCGGGAGAATACGACAGCAAATCAGCCTGCTCTCGTTTCGCTTCGTCGAGGGCGTTGGCCAACGACCCGGGACGATGGACGGTGTCGGCATCGGTGAAGAGCAGCCACTCCCCGCGGGCTTGTTGAACTCCAGCGATTACAGCATTGTTCTTCCCTGTCCAACCGGGCGGGGCAGGTGCGGGAGAAATAACGCTCGCTCCGGAAAAACTCTGGGCAATCTCGCGAGTGCGATCGACGGAGGCGTCGTCAACAACGATGATCTCGAACGCTACTCCGGCCTGAGTAACTAACGATTGCAGACATGCGGCCAGGTTCGATTCTTCGTCGCGCGCGGGGACGATGATCGTCACTTCTGGGACGCCATGGGGCAAAACTTGCGTCGACGTGGCTGGAAACGAATGATCCATTATAGTGACGAACACTTTTTCGTTATTATAGCGGTGTGAGACTTCGCTTCCCTGCCCCGGTATTGACGGTTGCCTTGCTGGCGGTCCTGCTAGCAATGATGATTGGCTGCTACAGCGGAGGCAGTCCGACTCGCATTGGCTCGAAGGCGCCGGACTTCACCGTGCAGGACTCCGACCACTCGGTCACGCTCAGCCAGTTTCGCGGGCAAGTTGTCGTGCTGAATTTCTGGGGAAGTTTCTGCCCTCCATGTGTCGAGGAGACTCCTTCTCTCGTTAGCATGCAGGGACGCTTGAGGTCGAAGGGCGTGGTCGTGCTGGGTGTGAGCATCGACGAGGACGACGCCGCTTACCACAAGTTTTTAAAGGACTATAACCTCAACATCGTTACCGTCCGCGACGGCGCGCACAAATCGAGCACTCTTTACGGCACCTTCGGCTGGCCCGAAACCTTTATCATCGACCGCAACGGAGTGATCCGGCGCAAGTTCATTGGTGCGGTGGATTGGTCGAGCTCCGAGATTACGGATTATTTGAACAAGCTGTAAGGAAGCTATCAGCTGTCAGCTCTCGGCTATCAGCTATCATCTGACGACGGGCGATTCCATTCTGTCGGCAGCGCCCCACGAGGTGCTGCGTTGTCACAATTTCACGCTGCGCAACCTTAGCGAATTCGTAATCACCGATACCGAACTGAAGCTCATGGCGGCGGCCGCTAGAATGGGGCTCAGCAGCAATCCGAACACCGGATACAACACGCCGGCGGCGATCGGTACTCCGAGCGAGTTGTAGAGGAACGCAAAAAATAAATTCTGCCGGATGTTGCGCATCGTCGCCTGACTGAGTTTTCGCGCGCGCAGGATTCCTTTAAGGTCTCCTTTAAGCAAGGTGATGCCGCCGCTTTCGATGGCGATGTCGGTGCCAGTGCCCATGGCGATGCCGACGTTGGCCTGCGCCAGCGCGGGAGCGTCGTTGATACCGTCCCCGGCCATGGCGACTATGCGGCCTTCGCTCTGAAGGTTCTTCACGATCTCGGCCTTTTGCGCTGGTAAAACTTCGGCCTTAAACTCTTCAATGTCGAGGCTTCCGGCAATCGCCTGCGCTGTAGCCTGGTTGTCTCCCGTGAGCATCACCAAACGCATCCCTTGCGCTTTGAGTTCGCGGAGCGCGCCACGGGAGGATGGTTTGACGGGGTCCGCAACCGCGAAATACGCGGCATATTTACCATCGATGGCCGCATAAATCACCGTTGAACCAGCGGAGTCGGGCGCTCGGACTGCAGCCTTGCTTTCGAATGCTCCCGTGGCGCGCATGAGCACTGCGTTTCCCAACGCCACTTTCTTGCCGTCGACCGTTCCCTGTACACCTTGGCCCGGCGTGGATTGAAAATCGACGGAATCACTCAAGCGCAATTTCTCTTCGTTCGCTTTTCGTACAATGGCCGCGCCCAGCGGATGTTCGCTGCCGCGCTCGAGGCTGGCAGCCAAACGCAGAATTTCGTTGCCCGACAGGTCTTGTAAAATCCCCGTCGTCGAGAAGGCCACCACTTGTGGTTTTCCCTCGGTCAACGTGCCGGTTTTGTCGAAGACGATGGTGTCGACTCTCTCTAGCGTCTCCAGAGCCTCGGCGTTCTTGATGAGGACACCAGCGCGCGCGCCGCGTCCAGTGCCGACCATGATGGCCATCGGTGTCGCCAAACCGAGCGCGCAGGGACACGCGATGATCAGCACAGCGACCGCGTTTACGATGGCATGCGCGAGGCGCGGTTCCGGACCGAACGTCGCCCACACTATGAAGGTCACGACCGCAATCCCAATCACTGCCGGAACAAACCAGCCCGCAACTTTGTCGGCCAGCCTCTGGATTGGAGCCCGCGTGCGTTGCGCCTGGCTAACCAACTGCACGATCTGCGCCAGCATGGTCTCACTGCCCACGCGCTCGGCGCGCATGACGAGCGACCCGTTCCCGTTCACCGTCGCGCCGATTACTCGCGAGTCCGCCGTCTTCGCGACGGGAACGGATTCGCCCGTGATCATGGACTCGTCCACGAGGCTCGATCCATCGAGGACCACTCCATCGACGGGAATCTTCTCTCCCGGACGAACTCGTAGCCGATCTCCCGGCTTCACTTGGTCGAGCGGGATATCGCGCTCCGAACCGTCTTCGCCGATCCGCCGCGCAAGCTTCGGACTCAGATCCAGCAGGGCGCGGATGGCGCTCGACGTCTGGCTGCGCGCGCGCAGTTCGAGTACTTGCCCGAGCAACACGAGTGTGACGATGGCAGCAGCGGCTTCAAAATAAACGTCCGGGCGGTCGCCCATGCTGCGGAATGATGCCGGGAATATCTGTGGGAACAGAGTCGCGACGAGGCTGTAAACATAGGCGACGCCGGTTCCCATTGCAATCAGCGTGAACATGTTGGTGCTGCGATTGACGATCGAGGCCCACCCGCGTTGGAAGAACGGCCAGCCACACCAGAGCACGACTGGGGTCGCAAGCAGAAGTTCGAGCCACGGCAACCAGCCGGAACCCCGAAAAGCTGTCGGCCGGATCATGCCGCCCATGGCGATCGCGAGCAGCGGAGTCGCCAGCACCAGACTCACCCAGAAGCGCCGCGTCATGTCACGCAGTTCGGGATTCTCTTCTTCGTCGGCCGTGACGGTGCGTGGCTCGAGTGCCATGCCACAGATTGGGCAGTGCCCAGGCGCCGGTCGAACGATTTGCGGATGCATGGGGCAGGTGTACTCGGTTTTGGTCGAAGGCAGAGCCGGCGATTCAGGATCGAGCGCCATGCCACACTTCGGACACGGGCCCGGCGCAGACTGCCGTACTTCGGGACACATGGGGCAGACGTAGGCGCGCGTGTTTTTTGATTTTATTGTGTCCGCGGATGGCTCGCCTGGCACTGCCTTCGCCGTGGCATCTTTCGCGGGCGTGGTCGACATGGCCAAACCCGGCTCGCCGAGCGATACCAGTCCAGATCCCATCGGTTTTGGCGGCGCGGCGAGAATCTTCTCAGGATTCGCCTGGAACTTTCCCAGGCAACCGGCACAGCAGAAGAAGTACTCTTTGCCTGCGTGCACTGTCTTGAATCTGGCGGTTGCGGGATCGACTACCATCCCGCAGACAGGATCTTTCGCCTTGCCGGCTTCGGGCCCAGAGATCGAGGCGGTGTTGGGATGAGCCATCAGTTCCTTGTCAGAAGTTTATACTGGGTGAGAGTATCGAGATTCGCGCTTGGCGGAACCCGGCTGTTATTAGATACTTGGAGGGTCATCATCGAACCTAGTTTTTGGGAGAAGCCCTAATGACCTACCTCGAAGCCGCTTACCGCTATCTGACTCCGCCGGGAGAGGCGACAATGCGAGCCATTGACAGTGTCCGCGAGGTCTATGGTATCCAGCGGATTCACTTCAACGAGAAAGAGCGGACGGTGCGGGTTCTGTTCGACGCCTCTCGCTTTAAGACCGATTCTGTTATGAAACTGCTGCGCCAAGCCGGAATCGACGTGCAGGATCAACTCGTTCTTGCCTAGAGTGATCGTTCTTACTAGAGCTATCTGGCGGCCACACAAGTGAAAACGGCCGAAACTACAAGAACTGCCTGAGGGGAACTTCTGCGGGATTCTAAGGCGGGAAAAAATGGGCTCCGCTCGTTTTCCCTGCTTAATCCTCAGGCATTACAGTGAGGACTCTCGGGGGAGGGCGGCCGAGAAATCGGGCGGAGACCCTATGGTCGATGCACGAAGTATTTGCAAAGGGGCATCCGGAAAGACCTCTGGCCGAAGTTGTTTTCCAAATGCCCCGTTGCGCGCCACTTCGTCTGCTCTAACGGGAAGCATGTCGCATGCCATTGCTAAAACCTTGCCAACACGCAGGAACTGAATCCGCGAGCGGGTAGGTTTTGCGCTGGCCCGGAAACTTTTACGCAAAGTTTACGAACTGGAGATGAGTCATTCGTCCGATTTCCAGAACTGGCGCGGCTTTTGGCGTGAACCTGGGTGGTAACGCGAAGCGATTCCGATTCTTTATTCACAATCCCACAGTGATTCGAATTGGGGAAATGATTCCGCTTCCGTTATAATCTTGAGACGCAATTCTTCTAAACGCGCCCGTAGCTCAATTGGATAGAGCGCATGGCTACGAACCATGAGGTTGGGAGTTCGATTCTCTCCGGGCGCACCATACGCCAATCCTGGCGGCTTTTTTCATTACTTGTTTCCCACTGCCAGCAGGACCGTACCGCTAACCTGTTTGAACGCTTCTGAACCCGGATCGATCAGCTCATAGTGTCCTGCATCTGGAATCTCGAGCAGTTCCGCTGACTCTCCGGTCTTTTTCTTCTTCCTCGAAGAGACGTAATCGCGGCTAAAGTCCGGTGGGACGGTGTCATCTACTTTGCCATGGATCAACCATTGCCGGGCCTGCGGAATTGCCAGTTCCGCCGGATCGGCCTCATGATAATGTTCCGGTACCGCGTCAGGTGTGCCACCGAGGAATTCAGCCACAGCGTCGTGGCTCAGGTGCAACGCGAAGGCCTTCCTCAGATCGACGAGTCCGGCCAGCGAGATGACCCGGCGAAGCGAACTTTCGTGCGCCCCGAGACACAAGGCAAGTTGGCCGCCCGCCGAGTGTCCCATAACGACAAGGCGATCGACGTCCAGGTGGAATCGGGAACGCTCCTGCTGAATGAAACGATAGGCGGAGCGGATATCGTCGAACGTCCCAGGCCATCCGCCGCCCGGATTTCCAACGCGTCGATATTCAAGGTTAAAAGTCGCGATGCCAGAAGCTCGGAGCGCCTCGCACAAGTGGCCGGCGTATGCCAGGCCATACTTCGCGCGCCAGAAGCCGCCGTGAATATTCAGTAAAACTGGATGCAGTCCTTTGACAGGAGGCAACCGCACTTCGAGAAACTGGTTGGGATCGGCGCCATAGGCAACGCGATCGTCGGGCGGCGGCTGCGGTTTGCTGAGAATATCTTCGGAAGACACAAGGGCATCACTCGCCAGAACAACTTGAAACTAGCTCTCTTTACTGGCTCTCTTTGCTAGTTCTCTTTCAGCTTGAGCTTGCTCTTGTTCTCTTCGATGAAAGCCTTAAGGTCGGGGACTGCGTTGAGCAGTTTGGTCCACTGTTCGTAGTAGAGCGTCACCGGAAAGCGCCCGAGTCCATAGACGCTGACGCCGCCCTTTTCACTCACACGAAACTCCATCGAGCGGCCAGGTTTTTTCTCAGCTTGTTTTTCCAGCTCTGACAAGCGAGCTTTTAATTCCTCATACGTTGGTTCGGTCATGAAGTCTCTCCTTGAATAGTCCAGGGTTCAATATATTTCAAATCGTCGTATTTCAAATTCTCGGTTGTCGAATCCTTGGTCCCTAGTTTCTATCATAGCCTGCCCCGGAAAATGCGTCCGCAGGTGGTGCCGTGCCCTGCCCGAAACCCAGCTCTTTTTGGTGCAAAATTCTTCATCCCGGGAAGCGCCTCTAAAGAAACCGCGGCATCTCGCGCTGCCGCAATAGGTTGCGAGGCGCGATAAAGGGGAGAATGGCCGCATAAATGCTAAACTATACTCGACAACGAAGATTCGCCGGGAGAGTCACAATGCCGAAAGCCAAGAAGTCGATTCTGGAAACCGTCCCCATGTTAGTGCTGCTCGGACTGCTCGCCGGGGCAGTGGGAGGCCTCGGAGTTGGCCTGGTGCAAATGAAAGCTGCTTCTTCGTCCTCGTCCAGCGCGACGAAGTAGTGCCTGATTTTCGCCGAGCAGAAGTTTCGCGAAGTCTATCGGCCACCTCGAATCAATCGCTTCGAATCACCGCTCAGCCTCTCGGACAAACAGCTCCGCCTTGTAGACTCCCTGTTTATTCACTGACTGGAACTTTTTCGGACTCGGACGGCGCACATCACACCTTTGTAGATCAGACCAGTGACGACGCTGAAAACTGGAGCGGGAGACGGGGATCGAACCCGTGACATCCAGCTTGGGAAGCTGGCGTTCTACCGCTGAACTACTCCCGCTCGCTCTCTCATTCTACTGCACTTGCCAATTCACTGACCACTTCAACGCCCCCGCACAAGCCCCCGCTTAGCAGCTTTCTGTCCC
Source organism: Terriglobales bacterium (assembly GCA_035308395.1). Classification (GTDB taxonomy): domain Bacteria; phylum Acidobacteriota; class Terriglobia; order Terriglobales; family Acidobacteriaceae; genus Acidiflorens. Next base: position 217,837 of record DATGGT010000085.1, on the reverse strand, counting down.
CCGCATTAGGTAGGAACGCGCCTAAATACTGTCCCTGAGCTTCCCTAGCCTGGCTGCGGTTGTGAACGTAGTGCATGGTCATGGATACATCCGACTGGCGGAGCATACGCTGCACCACTACCGGATCGCGCCCACTCCCTATCAGGAATGTGGACAGCCCATGTCTCAGGTTGTGAAACCCAAATCGCGGACAATCCTCTGTAATCACGCCAGCCGCTATAGCCGCTGGTCTGACGTAGTCCTGAACAATCATGCTGCCGAGACGGGGTTTCTTACCGTGCAACTTGGCCGATGCGAACACAAAGTCTGAGTCCGCGCTGTACGGTGTCTGCTGACGCCATGCCTGCAATAACGCGGCCAGCGTCTCGTGCATCTCAACTGGTGCTTTAGATGCCAGCGACTTCGGCGGGCCGAGTTCGCCATACACCCAATCGCGTCGAATATTGATCTTGAGTTTTTTCCAATCAATGTCCGACCACATCAGCCCGAGAGCTTCTCCAATGCGTGTGGCTGTGACTGCGACCACAACAACCAGGACCCGCACCAGGGGATCAGTGATTCCTTCCAAAATTGCGAAGGACTCTTCCGGGCTGAGACTGACAGCCTCGTAATCCGTGACCGTCGTAGCACTCACCCACTTAATCGGATTGCATTCCTCTTTTCGTGGGATCATGCCGAACTTCTGTCCGTGGTGGTAGACCGCAGACATTAGGTTCCTGAGCGGAGAGCGCAAGCCTTTGGACTGACCATCGAGCCACTCTTGAATTTCGACTGGCTCAATATCTTTCGCGATGCGTTCCGACCAGTAGTTGAGATGACTTGCATTTTTCTTATTGGTTTTTTTGGTGGATGCTGCTTTGTCTCCTCCCGTTTTGTTCTTGCCGTATGCGAGGTACCGTTGCAGCACTTCGCCAAACGTCGTTTTCGTGGGATCAGGTTTATCGACGAGCGTGTTCAAACCTAACTCGCCGATTTTTGCCCAACCCTCGTTTTCGGTCATGGTCGCCAACCCCACAACCTTCGAGCGTTCATCGCCGTTCGCGTTATACCAGCAAAACACTAACTTGCCTTTCTTCTTACGAAACCATCCCTTCGCCGCCATCAGAGTTTTCCCTTCTGGCTTCGGGGACTGCCGGTCGGGATAGTACCGCGTGCGGGTGCTGGTTGGCTATTGCTGCCAACGTCACTCCCACCGGCTGTAATGCCAGCGGAAAGTTCCGACAAACGGAAAGCCCACATTTTGCGCTTGGTTCCGGTGCCGAGACTGTAGGCTCCGCGCAACCCGCGACGTGCCAGCGTTAGGAGCAGGCGACGGCTGATTCCCAGAAAGTCGGCTGCGCGGTCTGCTCCGACAAAAGGTTCTAGATTTTGATCCGGCATCGGTTGCTCGCTTCTTTACGTCTGGTCTAGGTGCATCGGTCCCCCTTTCCTGGTTGTGTGTCTCTACCTGTATCTATACTGAGTTCGCGGATCGATTTTGATATTTATTTTTAGCCCTGCTGAACGTAGCTTCCAGACGGAGCCGAAGGCGTGGTCTGAACGTCTTCTTTCAACCCCACGCATGGGCCATACGGCGCTACCCCTGGTGCGACAGCCGGGCAATTGGTAAACGCATCGCCCTTTTGCGCGGCATCCTGCAATTGCGTCGTAAAGTTGGTAGCCGCTAGTTCGCTGTTCGCGTACTCCGAAGTTGAAGCCTGGTTCGTCACGGAGCCGCTTGGCGATTGTGGCGGAACTAAACCGCCTGTCGCCGGTGGTGTCGCTGTCGGTGCGTAGGTTGGAAACGTATCGCTGTTCGCTGGTCCGGTGTACGGGCCGTTGTTGTTGGTTCCTGAAATTGGCATGATTCAAATTCTCCTAAAGTTTGAAATTGAGGGAGCCAAGCCCGGTTAGACCTGGCTCCCTGCTTCGGCAATTTTGGAAACAAGGTAGCCGATGAGCCTTGTTTGAGTTTCGCGTCCGTTAGAATGCATAGCCTGGCAACGGATCGCGCCCGCTCAAAACGGGTGAGGAGTAGCCAGGTCATCTTGTGGTTCAAAGTCGAGTTGTTGCTGCGGTTTCGTCGCCCGCTTTTTGCGCGTCCCTGGTGTCTTCGCCGTCGCTGCCTTTTTCGGCTTTGCGAAGGGTGACTTGAACGAAACACAATCGCATGATTTGCGCACGCACGATGTTGACGTGCAGCAAGGGAAATCCGCCTGGCCGTCCGCGTGTTTGCATCTCACCGGAAGCAACCGGCGATCACGCGGACCCGACAAGGTTCCGCACGTTCGTTCCCAAAGAAGCTGGCGGTCGTTCGGCAAACCGTACTCCAGAACGAACAGCGTGGAGCGGGTTTTCAAAGTGCGACGGACGAAGCAATGCTGAAAGCGTTGGTGACCGCATCGCCCACACTTTTCCTCTAACTCCACTTTCGGCGATTTATCGGTTTCGTCAGCGGTTTGCGCTACGCGCACAGCCTGGTCGCGTAACGTGCGCGGTTTGTAATCGAAAGCTGGCATCTAGTCGCCTCGGAATCTTTCCCGCAGTGCAGCGATCAGCGCTTCGCCTAATCCGGTAGCGATGCTGATCTCGCTTATGCTGTGTTCTTCGCGGCTCAACATCTGCCAGCAGAGATAGAGTTGGGCAGCCTGCTCGGCGGTTGTCGGACGCGGGCATATTCCGCGCCGAATCGGTGTGATATTGCCTTTCGCTTTTAGTTGCTTCGTCATCTCTATTCCTAGTCGGTGCATAGTGCGTAAATTGATTGCCCCTTGCGATTGAGCTGGGGGAGTGTGATTACCTGGCCGCTCCGTGTGAGCGCGGTCAGGCAGCGGTTAAATTCTTCGAATGTGCCGTCGCGGTCAACGTTCGCCGCTCGGCGTAGATCGTTGCGAGATGCCGTTCCTTTTTGCAATCGCCGTAACAAAAGCTGCGCCATAGCCGAGATTGCATTCTTGGCGTCGGGCGTCCATAAGAAACGACGAAGAGCAAGCTGGTGTTCCCCCCACGCAATCGACCGATTGACCATCTCCAAAGTGATCTCGCGAGAGCCGGAAAAAATGCAACGCATGAGCACATCAACTTTCGCGTGTTCGTGCAGGCGACGGGCGTAAGCAAAATCGGGCTGCTCGGGATCGCCGTTGAGAACGAGCGCGAAGTCTCGCATTCGTTCGCGGGCATCTTCCGTGATGGTTGGAATCGTGAGAGTTGTCGGCAACATCTCCCGAATCGTCTGCATTACTTGACGTTCTCGGGTTAAATCGCGCTGCTCCCACTCTGGTACCACCGGCTGACCGGCAGAGAAGGCGATAACGAAGCGGCTCAGCAGGCCGTCGCCCGTCGCTCCGCGTAGCGCAAAACCTTCGCGGAACGTGCTGCGCGTACCTTGCATGAGTACTGACAGGTGGGCGTCGTCGCTCCCATGCTTTTTGTTCGTGAGTGAGCCTGTCCAAAGCGAATTACTTTCGAAGCACGTTTTCAAACTGCTGAACACCGTGCTGCATTGCTGACCGCTCACCTGGAGTAGTTGCGAGAGTTCATCCCAAACGCAGATTGCATAGGGATTTGCTTCTAGTTCTTTGGCGAGAAATTGGCCCGAACCGATGCCGGTACCGTTCAAGATTTGTAACTCTCGTGTGCCATCGCCGAGCACCGTTCCACGAATTACAGGTAACAGGCATCCACCTTCAGGAGTGTTACCCGCGATTCGTTTCCACGATTCACCCTTGCCGCTTTGTGGATGTTCGGAAAGCACTGCCAGGTATCGACGTAGGGGTAAATCAGGGTGACGGGGAAAACCGAACTTGCCGTCTGCGATTGCGGCCAGCACCAGGATGATTTCTTCGCGTACAAATTGCGGAGGAATGCCGGTTCCGTTCGTGAGTAAGAAAGTCAATTCTCCGATGTAGTCGCCATCCAGCGCCGTCGCAGGCCAGAGCGGAATTGATTCCTCCGGTACCTGGTCGGCCTCGATGGTTTCAACAGTTGGCTGCACGGAGAACCCAAGCCACTCGCAGAAAGTAGAGAAAACCGCGCTGCCTAAGATCTCTCGCAGTCGCCCGCCACCGATGGTTTCGTCGCTGAGCGCTAACCGCTCGACCGTGGTTTCGACGCAGGTTAGCCGATCCTCAAGTTCTTCATCTTTTGCGGCTGTGGCAACGGCCTGCACGAACTGGCGGACTTTTTCCAGGGGCCAGCCGCGCCGTAGCAGGAATCCCGCCAGCGCGAGTGCAAAGTCATGCCGCACGCCCGTTTTCGGATATTGACGGACCAGGAGCGTTGCAGCCGCTAGTTCGGCAACGGCGCGAGAGAGAATTCCCCCCGCGATTGTTGGGAGTTCGCCGGTCGCCTCATGCCACACTAGCTGTTCGCCGGTTTTGTCGTGAAGCGATGGTGGCGCGACGGTCTGGCCTACGGAGCGGAGTTCGACCAGGCATTCGCCATCGAATTCGAATTTCTTATGTTCAGGTAGCGGACTTCCCCGAAACCAGTAGTGACTTTGCGGATTAGTCGGCCTGCCACTCTTAAATCCAGTCACCGGCAGAAAGTAGGGAGCCAGGGCCACAGCTTCGCGACAATCTAAGTCGGCATCGACTAATCCCTCACCCCTCGCGCCTAGCAACAATCCGATGTTCGAATCCGGCGAAAACAAATCAGGAACGTCCGCTGCTACCACCCTCAAAGTTTGCCAGCCGTCACGGCCTGGATTCTTTGATCGTGGCAACACGGGTATGGGCGACCAGCCAGCGGCAAGGTAGTCGTAGGCAGCGCGGACGATCTCAGGTTGTGCGGCTACGGTCATTGCGCGACCGGCTCCGCATTGCGATCAGAGTAATGAACGCGCTTCCAGGCATCGATCTCTAGTCCGATCAATTCGTTGAGACACGCTCGCTCAAAGCGGTACTCTGCTTCAGCTTCTTCACACTTGCGACGGGCGGCCTGCACCCGTGCGGTTTGCTCGATTGTCGCGAGACGTTGCGAGCGATACGTTTCTTCGTTACGTTCTACTTGCATTGCTTGCCTCTTAAAACCTGCGGCCTGGTTTCACCTTGCCAGATAAGGCCAGGCCGCAGTCTTCGTTGTTGTTGTTCAGGAAAAACCATTCACAGCTCTACGATCTCTTGAAACTTCCAGCGGGCCACTCCCGCCAGCACCAGCACGGAGCGATACGGAATCAGGCGCTTCCCGCCTAGTCTCTTCACCGGCAGTTCGCCGGTGGCAATCAAGTCTTCGACCGTCGCACCATCGACCGAGAGCAATCGTGCGGCTTCTTCTTCGGTGACTAGCACCGGCGGAACTTCGTTTTGCGGATGTACACGCATCAGGTCACCTTCAGGACTCGCGAGTCGTTCTTGAGTCTGCGGTCAGCCTACTGCGGATCAGAGGGAGGCTCAATGTTGCGTTTGTTGCAAATTTGTTGCGCAACAAATCGTGGATACTGAGGATGATCTAGCTTACGATCCTTCCCCGAGCACGTTCCTCACGGCGACGGTGAGATTGGCGGAGTGATGCGGCACTGAAAGGCTCTCCGTCAGGTTTTTGCCAGCGAACTGCTTCACGGTGAAAGAGGCCGTGCGTGGTTAATGTTCCGGCCGCAAGTTCCGTGCGGTGATCGTCGATGATTTTCTCAGCGAGATCAACTGTCTTTCCTTGCCATATCCTCGGTGTGACGGAGGTAGGAATCGTGACGCTGACCTGTTGCTGGTCTCTCTGCTCCCTGTTCTGTTCTCTCTTGCTGGCCTGGCTCCGTCGCTGGCTGTTCTCGCTGCCTGGCTTCTCTTCTATGCCAATCAAGGTTTCGTCCTGGCCGACCACAATATCGGGAGCGCCGAGCCAATCAGTTGGAGCGTCTACCACCTTCGGCAATTCGATCTTCGGCGAGTCGAGCCAGTCGAGCGGGACAGGTTTTTTCTTTGCCATGCGATTCCTATTGAGTCTTTGCCCGTTGCGCACCAGGTCGAGGATAGACAGCATCGAAAGCAGCCAGCTTGGCATCGACTGCGGTCTTATGCCAACCAGGAACCGGAATCCATTCGTAGTCGTCGCGAGGGAGGTAACTTGCCGACCAACCGCCCCACTTCCCTTGCTTCACGACAAAAATCCTGCCTTCTTTTTTTAGACGGAGATTGCCGTTCAACGAAAGTTTCCAATTCAGGGTAGGAAAGCGGGTTCGACGGCCTGCCCAACCCTTGAGTTCCCGCTCACGCAATCGGGGCGTGCTGAAGTCCTGGGTCAAGTGTTCGGCGCATACGCAGCCAACCATCACACGGCGCTTCGCGCGGCGATTCTCCAACTCATGCACGTAGCGGACATGGGGAAAGCCACAATTCTGACAAACGAAGTTGGCGCTGAAGTTATCTATCGTTGCGACCAAAACCCAACCAGCAGCGGGAAGATCGGCGCGACGAAGAAACTGCTCACGGCTCAAAGTGGAGGGATTCAAACTGAAGTCAACCCAGAACGCGATCCTATGACAGCAATCAAAGCGTCGTCAAATCGTCGGCAGGATCTGACTACGATTTATGTCTGTCGTTCTACTCCGCTTAAGTGGCAATCGTCGTCAATTGTGGGGCAACCCCTCCCCTTGCGAGCGGGGATCGAGGTCCGAATCGTCGGCGCGAATCGTCATCAACTCGAAGGTAGTCAACCCCCCCCGATGCCAGGGGAGGAACTCAATTCGATTTCAGAATTCTACTCGATTGTAAGTTACTGAGGTAGCTGGAGTTACTAGTATTATATATAACAAAGGTTTTTCACATCATAAGAGAAAGACCAAATTCGGGGGGGGTGGGGGGTAGGTACCCCGTTTTGAAGACGATTCAAAAATCACCCAACTACGATTCGCCACCGGCTTTTATATCTAATTTCCTCTCGTACACCTGGCTCCGCGTGTCGTCGATTTCTCTGTCACCAAGGTGACTAGAACTTTCTAACTCATCGTGTGACATTCAATAGCGCATGACAATTTCCACGAACGAAATCGCGACTTCGCCTTATGCCTGGTGGCATAAGCAGCAGACGACTTCACCCTCCGAGGACGTTTCCCGCCTGGTGTCCGTGCGCGAAGCGAGCAAATTTGTGGGATGCAGTTCTGCTCACTTGCGGAGGATGATCGCAGCCGGTCTGCTGCGCAGCGTCCGCTTTGGGGACAAAGGTAGTCATCGAATTCCGTGGAGTGAACTTGTACGAATTAGCAAACTGAAGGAGCAAAAGAATAATGCCGAATGATTTTTCTACCGAACTGTTAGATGCACGCCCCAGCAACGATGACCTTGAAAAAGTCGCGTTCGACGCGTTGGAAACCTACACTGTCGCAGCCAGCAAGGGCGAACTCAGCACCGCAGCATCCGCTCTACGGGTCCGTCTCGCTGCACTGAATCAGCGTACCGAACGTGAAGCGGAACGGGAGAAACGCGACGAACTTCTCGCGTCTGCCGATCCGTGCGAACCCGAAACCTGGTCACCCGAACTAGCGAATTTTATTCGCAGGTACACCGACAACATTCTTCTCCGACTAGATCAAACGAGGAAACTGCACGTGAAAGACGAGGTGATTCAATGAGGGTTGAAGAACTACAAACGACTAGCTCGCTGGCCGATCAGGAGCTAGAAAAGCAGCAAGCTACTCTCCGCAAACTGACGCTGGAGTTGGAGCGAGTCGGCGACAGCTTAGCGCCTGGTGATTACGCAGCCCGTCGTGCTGCGATCTCACAGCAAGAATCAAGGGTCAGTGCAGCATCGCGGATCGCCTGTAACAAACGAATGGAACTGGACGCAGAACGCCAGCGCGAAATCGAACGCCTGGCGCGAGAAAATGCCGAACGTCTCTATCAAGCGCGACTCAACGAACTGCGCTCCTGTGACGCTGAAATCTATACCACCAGGCAGACGATTGCCGAATTGCAAAGCAGGTTGCCGGTTTTGGCACAGAAGAAAAATATTTTGCTCTACGAAATTGACAAAGCTAAATCAGCGCTACCGGAGATAACCCATGTCTAGTTTTCACGATATTTTTGGCGAAATGCCAGCAGAATCAATCTCAATCCCGCCGTGTCCGGGCATCGACGAAGCACGCGACACTAAACGGCTCGCCCGCAATCCGCTGCACCAGGAGCACGCAATCAAAGCGATTTTCGGAGATGAATTTCTCGCCATGATGAAAGCAGAGAATCCGTCGCCAGCAATCGAACCGGCTACCTCAACGTATCGCGGACAACCGTCACTGACCGCGCCAGTTCCCGAACGGATCAACGATCCGCGCAAGCCGGTTTGCGCTTGCGGTTGTCAATTTTGCAGGACGCAGGATTGTATCAATTGTGATGGCGACGAACCTTGCTCCCAGAGTCACGGCGGTTACGAAGTGGCAATCCTAGACGTTGGCGACCAGATACGAGAAGAATTCGCGTCGGCACTTCGGACAGAGGTTCGCCGACAGATTGCGCGTCCGGCGAAGAAAGTAAATCGCAGTCGCGAAGCAGAGTTTCTGGAAAAACACTACGGTTACGACGCCCTGGTAGGTCGATTTCACCGCTAGGGCTAAAGTTTTCTGCGATGTGGCGTGAAAGCGCACCGGATTTCCTGACCGGACAGAGACACAAAGCGGAAAACCCCTTAGCTAACGCACTGGCTGCGCTTTGGGGTTAATTTTGTAAAGTTGCCTGCCCCGGTGCTTTGCTCCCGTTCAAAGACGGGCAATCGAGGGTTCGGGGAGTACAGGCGCGGTGCAGCGCCTTCGATTGCGAATTCTTTGCTCCCCGTGGTTGGGAGGTCCAAAAGCCACATAGGGCAATCGGTTCGCCGGTTGCCTTTTTTACTATGCAGACCTCAGAGCGTTCTGTAGCGTGTTGACGGAGCACCCCAACTTCCTAGCGATGGGTCGCAGCCCTAGCCCGTCGCGCTGCATTGTGCGGGCTTTGTGCACGTCTACCTTGACCGGCCTGCGTCCAAGAGTCGCCCCTTGCTTTACGGCACGCGCTAGACCGGCTTTCGTGCGCTCGCTGATCGTGATCCGCTCTTGCTTTGCGACGGCGGCCAGGACGCTCAGAACGATGCCGGTGGTCATTTCGTTGCCAGTGTCGAGAAACGGTTGCGTGTAGCTGCGCCAACCGACATTCCACTTTTTCAGTTCTTCCAGGTATCCAATCGTCTTAACGATGCCCTCGCGGCTCAGACGATCCAGCGCCCAGAACAACAGTAGGTCAAATTGCTTCTGACTCGCGGCTAGGAGCATCTTCGTGAACTGCGGACGTTGTCGCTTCCCCGATCCGCTAACAGTGTCTACGAACTCAAAGACGATCTCCCACCCCTGCTGGCGGGCGAACTCCCGCAACTGCGCTAACTGATTCAGTTCGTCCTGCTTCTTTGTCGAAACCCGAGCGTAGATTCCAACGCGCATAGTCCCACCTCGACTGTAAGCGTATCAAGAATTGTACAATTGTCAATACATTTGTTTTCGTCTGTAACCCGCTGAATCTGCTAGAGCGTTTTTACGACCCTTTGTTGATACACCCGGCTTACTCCAAGGCTTGCGCCGATCTAGCAATCCCCTCGCCAGACGTTGTGGAAAAGTGTCAGGAAAATGATTAAATATGGAACGCAAGTTGCTGATATGACGACTATTTACCTAATAGGTACACAACCGAATTTTCGATGGGAAATCGCCGAGCAGCCCACCTGACATACAAGTGAAAAATACGGGATTCCGGGCGCACATCCACGAACGAATTAACCGCCTGGTGAAATAAAAAATGCCAGGGTCACGCCCTGGCGCGTCTGGCGGTTTGTCGGAGAAGGTACGCACAGAGACCTTACGAGCTTTCTCAAAACGGGTGTGGAATCCTCGGCCCGCCCCCGTTTGAGTCCGGCCCGTCACGGTTGAAACAACATTCGGGCCGAAACTTTAGGCGGCACCACCTCGTTCTTCTATCGAATCACTATCCGCCAGCTCTTCGATGCCATCCATAAGGATTTCTTTGATGTGTTCTAGTCCGTCATCTAGTAGCCAATCGGTGGCCCCGATCTCTACTCCGAATTTGTCGCCCAACCGGCAGAGAGCTACATCGGCTTCGTGCTCCAAACGTTCGAGGGCCGATTCATCGCCGGACCTCACAGCGTCACGGAACTTGATTGAATCGATCTTCCACAAGTCGAGCTTCCACACGCGCATCTTGGCATCGAGGAAAGTGCCTGGTTGTAGGGGAGTTCTCGCGGAGGTGGTTGTGGTTGCGGCCTTGCCTGGCGGCTTGGCCTTCGTGACAGGTTTGTTCTTCATTTCTACTGCTCCTTCGTTACTTCGGAATGTGTTGCATCGCAATTCCTTTCCGCCTGACCGGGGAGGTCGGCATTTCGAGCAGCAATGATTTGATGACTGCCCACGGAAAAAGATGCGGGCAGCGGGCAGCGGTATAATCCCCGGCGCGGCCAAACTTGGCCCGGAGGATCAGCGTGGACAATCTGGTTCTAGTTGCGAATGGTAGATGGCAGTACGTAGCGAACGCAGTAACTCTCGCACTTGATAAATTTATCGAAGAAAGCCGCATCACGTTGCCGGTGAAAGTGCTTGTTTTTGGAAATGGCGGCGATGATGATTTGCTCTTGTATTTCGAGATAACGGCAACGCCTTCCATAAGAAATGTTTCGTTTTTTTACCCTGGCGATCCTCAGAATAAATTGCCTCTGAGGATAACGGTCACTGAAATAGTCGGTGCCGTTGGTGGGAGGATCGAATCTTGGGATTTAACTGCTTTTCCTACCGTCTGACTTTCAATTCCCGACCACGATCTCTATTCCCTCTCCTGGTCTGCCAGCCAGCGCAAACCCGTCCGAGGCCAGCGCGGAGGTTTTCTAGGAGTAAAATCCTGCAATGACATTCCTGTTTAACAGCCGGGGCCAGCACATCGCGAACATGGTTGGAAAACAGCTCCACGCGCCTAACGGCGAAAATATCGGGCATTACCTTGAAAACGAGAAGATTTTCATCGATATGCACGGGCGATATTTGGGCGAAATTATTTCGACGAATCGACTGATGTACAACCGATCTTCACCACATCGGGGTATGAGCTACGGCAATTATGGAAACTATGGCAACGTCGGAAACTACGGAAACCCCGGAAATTATGGAAGCATCGGCATTATCGCTGGCTTCGAGGACGTTGACGCTGCCTGGTTGAAATAGTAACGGTCCCCCTTCAAGCCGACGCCCTGGTTGTGAACGTGACTCCGCACTTCGGGCAGCGCACTTGATCCGTACTGATGCGGAGCAATTCAGCCGGTGGAATCTGATATCCGCAGTTGGAGCATGACGTAGCCAGGGACGCCAGCACTTTTTCCAGGTTGATCTTTTTACGGGCGGGCATTCGGGGATTCTACCGCCGACATGCCTGTTGATGTTCGATAAGTATTCGCCGTCGTTGCGAGACGCAAAAATGGCATAAACATAAGAAACTAAAGATAATATAAGCGAAATGCAGTTGACTCAGGGACAGCACGCGGAGTACGATTCCGCGTTGAAAGCACGATCCTCCGTTTATTTTCAACGGGGATCAACGCGGAGGCGTGAACGTGACAACTTTCTCAACGGAATTCTGGGCCGCAACTGGCGTAGCTATCGTGACGTTAATTTTAGGCCTTGGGGTGGCAGTCGGTATGGACACTAGAACCAAAGGCGAGTATGTATTTGTCGTTGCGTGCTTTTGCATTTGTTGGTTAGCAATCGTTGTCACCGTCGGACTTTGGTATTTTGATGCAACGTCGCCATCCTTTCAGCGATTGCTAGTCTCAGGGCTATTCGTCGCAGCCGCGACAGTCGGTGCCCTTGCGTCTTTAAATTGGGCCACAGACAGGCATACGCGCGTTATGTTAGCAGAAACAGGCCCCCAGACAACTTCAAGCCCTGTTCCTTCTGTTAGCCCTGTTCCCACTGTACCGTTACCGCAAAGTAAACGAGATTCAGTTAAGCCTTCATCGCCCTCAAAGGTGGCAAGTAAAAATGGGGCTACGGCTAGCTTGGAGATGGAGATAACCCCAACTGTAGATTTGGCGGGGGGCAAACTGTATGTAGACCTTAACTTTGTAAATGTAGGGCAATTGACCGCTAGACGGGTAGTCAGACTGCAACGCGGGGCAGTAGCAAGTGGGTTTCAATCGAAAGAAGAAGTTGACAAACTATGGGATGAATTCCAAGGATGGAATGAGAAGGAGCCCCTCGGTGTTAACGACATTGGAATTAAGCAGAAGGGTTCGTGGAGATACGAATATGCTGATCTGTTCAAACACCCCGCCGACCCACGCTTATTGAAGGCTATAGATGACGGGAGCAGCGTTCTATATATTTTCATCGTCATAAAGTACAACGACGATGTGCATCCGCTTTTGCAATCAACTGCGTGTGTGGCATATACGAAGGGCTCTACTATCACGTGTCAGGGCCACAACACGATGCCTTTGTGAATTTCTTGAAGTGCCACGTCGTTTCATCAAAGTAGGCCGGAAGATGCCTGGCATCTGTTAGTGTTTCTGGCGGAGAATAATTCCGTGGGCAATCGGCAACGTATGGCCAAACGATCAGTTTCAGTGACGGTCAAGATGACCGACGAAGATTGGAAACTCCTGAACCAGGCCGCTGCGCTACGCTGGCCGGATGCGGAAATTACCAAATCGGCAAAAGTTCTCGGTTTGGCGAGAATGGCAGCAAGAGAGCTAGTGCCACAGAAAGCATCTAAGAAATCCTAGGAATCTCCACCAGGATGCCCCTGCTTTTGCGTTTAGAGCCTCTAGGAGCGCGAGAGAGGCGCGGGATGGCCCTAAGCAGCACTATAATCGGGGTGCGAGCTATCGGACTACCAAGGGCCGCTCGGGTTGAGGGGATTTCGGGCGGCCTTTGAGGTCCGCGAGTCCATTTGCGCAAGGTAGGCCATCCAAACTTCCGCCGCCGGGGTATACGAGGGAGTCTCTTTCCTCAAGTGGGCCGTGCTGAGCGCCTTTCAGAATGTGGGCCGGTCTCGCCGGAGACAAGTTTCGCCGCAGCCACTTTTCTGAGTCGCGCAGTATGTTCCTGAAGGGCGGATTTAAGTTCGGAAAAAATTGATTCCAGCTCATCGGGGCTTCGGGCCACGATGGCCTTGGCACACAATTCCCTGATTCGGTCTTCCAATCGTCTGAGCACTACCACGCCCCAATTTAGGCTATCCACGACTCGGCACTATTCAATACGGTGCATCATGTAGAGCAGCAATTCAGGGATTCAGACCTTCCCGCTTGGGTCTTGATTGTAGGCGAGGAAAAGGGGCGGTGCAGCTCAATGCCTCGGATACGAAGAGCATAAACACCTGGTCCCAACGGGACACGGTGTCGGTTTTTGCGGCGAAACTCCCCCTGGAACCAGGTCACAAATCCCGTTCGTTTGCCTGAGTTATCATGGGGCGGTGAAACTGCATCAAGTAGGCACAATCCACAACCTGTATCAGCAGCCGTTCGAGGTGGTGTTGGACTTGGACGCCACGGGCGACGGTCACTTGTCTGGCTTCGTCAATTTCCAGGGTGAGAATCTACGACCGGATGGATTTCCGGTGGGACAGAAATTCTCGATTATCACTGACGACCCAAGAGGCGATGTTGTGCAGGAATTCATGCATCTCACCATCAAATTTGTAAGCGAACGAACTGCCCAAGTGACGGGACACATCCACGGTAGCCGTGCGCAGTTTCAGAATGTCAACACGGTCGCAAATGTTCAAGCTGAACTGGATGACCGTTTTGCTCAAATGGCAATCGAAGAAGCCCAGAGGAGCACGCCCGAAGATACTCAACCTCGTCCCAAGGTCGGTGCGGTTGCAGTGAAGCACGGTCAACTGTTGGGTAAGGACTGCCGAACCGCTGTAATGTCGAACGGCAAGATGAATGGGCAGCATGCGGAATTTCGCCTTAGCACCAGGCTCAGTGGTGCTGAGCTTGATGGTTGCACCATCTATACGACATTGGAACCATGCCTCAATCGTGGCGATCCAAAGGTGTCATGCGTAGACAGGTTGATTTCATCGAAAGTCGCTCGTGTCGTGATTGGCGCTCTTGACCCCGACCCCCGTGGCAACGGGCTGAGGAAGCTTACTCACTCACCAACCATCGAGGTGGCGCTATTCCCAGCACATCTTCGAGCCGACGCACGGCTGTTGATTCAGGAATGGAAAGACTACAGCGAGAAGCAACAGAAAAAGGTGGTCACGAATCCTGAACGGGATGCGCTGCGTGAACGCATCCTTGAACAAAAAGGCAAAGAGGTGCTGTGGCTCAACAAAAAGAGCGACAGCCACGGTAGAGGCATAATCGTGGACTGTGATGAAGAAGTCGCCATACTAAGATGCGGAACTTCTGAACCGTTCACCTACTCACTATCCGAGCTTGAGACCAGCAAGCAGTTCGGCAATGGACAGATGCATTTCGCACTGGTGTTCAAGGACAGGTAGCTAATTCACTCAAGTAGAAAGAGAGCGCCCGCACTAGCACCCGCTGCTATTTCGTTTACCGCGTACTTACAGGTATTTGGCAGTCCCCTGTAGCCGGTTAAGTTGTTGAAAAGATTAAATAGGAGAGAATTGGGAAGCTGGCGTTCTACCGCTGAACTACTCCCGCTCAACTTGGTTAGACTACCATTCGTCTCTGTCCCAAGACAACGCCCCATCGACAGCAAGCTCTTAGAGGCCTGGTCCGTGCCTTCTGTGTATACCGTGAGAGAAGGTTTTTCCGGAGGGAGCCACAGCGACGCACCCGGGCTTGTTTGCCTTTCTCGCGTGCTCTCCGTAAGATTCCCGCTTGCGACTTGCGTCGGACTTTATTGCGGTCGCGGGAGCCTTCATGTCCGCCGATTCCCTTCCTCCAACGATTAAGTCTCGCCGCAGATTTCTTCAAGCGGGCATTACGGCAACTCTGGCCACGGCCGCTGGTCCGGCAATGGGCGCGGCTCGCGTAGTGGATTCTGCGACCGCCTCGGCATCGTCGGCGGCCAAGTTCGGAGTCGGCTTCGACGTCAACTTCGACCCTAATTTCGAACTCGACGAAATCACGATCGACGATCTGCAGAAAGCTTTTCAGTCGGGTCACCTATCTTCGCGTTCCGTGACCGAAAAATATCTGGCGCGCATCGCGAAGATCGACAAGGCTGGACCGATGCTCAACTCCATCATCGAACTCAACCCTGATGCGCTCCAGATTGCCGAGGCGCTTGATCAGGAGCGCAAGGCGAAAGGGCCGCGCGGTCCTTTGCATGGCGTTCCCATTCTGATCAAAGACAACATCGATACCGGCGATCGCATGAACACGACGGCCGGATCGCTGGCGCTCCTGGGATCGCGCCCGGCGAACGACGCTTTCGTTGCCGCGCAGTTGCGCCAGGCGGGAGCTGTGATTCTCGGCAAAACTAATCTCAGCGAGTGGGCGAACATTCGGTCCAGTCATTCCACCAGTGGGTGGAGCGGCCGCGGTGGCCTGACGCGCAATCCCTACGCTCTCGATCGCAATCCTTGCGGCTCGAGTTCCGGAACTGGAGCTGCCATTTCTGCCAATCTCGCCGTAGCAGGCGTCGGCACCGAAACGGACGGATCGGTGGTCTGCCCTTCGTCGGCAAACGGACTCGCGGGACTGAAGCCGACCGTCGGACTCGTCAGCCGCAGCGGCATCATCCCAATCTCCCACAGTCAAGACACAGCCGGACCCATGGCGCGCACTGTGCGCGACGTGGCTATTCTTCTCAGCGCGATGGCGGGCGCTGATCCGCAAGACGGCGCGACCGCCAATAGTCAGGGCAAGATTGGTACTGACTACACAAAGTTTTGCGATGCTTCTGGGCTCAAAGGCGCGCGCCTGGGAGTTGTCCGCAAATATTGTGGTTTCAACGACGCCGTTGACCGACTGATGGACACGGTGCTCGGCGAGATGAAACGTGCTGGTGCTGAGATCGTCGATCCCGCTGATATTCCGACGATTGGCAAATTCGACGAGAGCGAGTCGACCGTTTTCTACTATGAGTTGATAGCGGACTTAGCAAGTTATCTCGCCCGTCGCGGTCATCCTTCGATCAAAAGTTTGAAAGATGTAATCGACTTCAACGAACAGAATCGTGACCGCGAAATGCCATATTTTGGGCAAGACTTCTTTTTAAAATCACAACAGAAAGGCCCGATGACAGAACAGGAATATCTCGACGCGCTGGCACTGAACCAACGACTGAGTCGTGCTGAAGGTATTGATTTCGTGATGGACAAATTCAAACTCGACGCTCTGGTCGCCCCGACAGGCGGCCCTGCGTGGATCACGGACCTAATCAATGGCGACCATGCTCCGGGAGGCAGTTCAAGCGCCGCGGCCGTTGCCGGCTATCCCAACATCAACGTGACGGCCGGAAATCTCTGGGGTTTGCCGGTTGGCATCTCTTTTTTTGGGCGCGCCTGGAGCGAACCCACACTGTTGAAGATCGCCTACGCGTTCGAGCAACTGACGAAGGCGCGAAAACAACCACGCTTTCTGAAGGCCGTTGAGATTGCCAATTAGTATCGGGTATTTTGCAAACCGGGGCCGGCAGAAAATCTCTGCCGACCCCGGTTCGATTTAGCCAACGCTCGAATCGAGCATTGAACCCACGTCATTGAATAGTCACTGACCGATTATTGAACGAAAGAGACACCATCGAGCGAGGTGAAGCACTGGGCGTCGGCGAAATTGGTCTCCGCTTGAACGGTGACGCTCCCGTTCGACTGAATAAGAAGTCGACCCTTGGTAGCACCGCACAGGTCCATGGGAACATAGACATTGGTGACAGGGCGAAACGCTACTGGCAGCGTGAACGGCTGTGCAATGGTGCCACCAGTGGCAATCGCGCCTTTGAAGTAGACGATGCCATATTCGTTCGCCGCTTCCGCTTTGCTCGTGGTAAACGGGGCCTCGGTCCAACCGTTGATCAACGTAAGGGCCTTAAACCCGCTGGCTGACGCCGCGAACCATGCACCTTCCAGCGATGTAAAGCATTGGGCATTGCTAAACACGGTTTCGGCCTCGACCGTCACGACACCAGTCGGTGCGATGTTAAGGCGGCCGTTGGTCGCGTTACATAGATCCACGGGGATGTAGACATTGGTGATCGGGCGAAAGCCCTTGGGCAGAACGAAAGGCTCCGCGTTTGTACCGGAAGTCGACATCGCACCTTGAAAGTGTACGATCCCGTTGATTTTCTGGACCGCCGGAATGCCGGTGCCAAACGAGCCGCCGCTCCACCCGTTGATCAGCGTGAGAGCTGTAAATCCGGTTGTAGTCAGCGCGAACGACGCACCGTCAAGCGACGTGAAACACTGGGCGTTGGTGAACGCGTTTTCGGCCTGGACGCTAACACTGCCGTTCGGCTGAATAAGAAGCCGGCCGTTCGTGGCGTTGCACATGTCGACGGGGATGTAGACATTGGCCGCCGGGCTCAGCGACGCGGGAAGCGTGAACGCCGCAGCGCTGGTCCCGCCCGCGATTGCTCCCCTGAACTGGACAATTCCTGCAACTTCCTCGACGGTCACATGGCTTGTGCTGAAAGGTGCGTCGGACCAACCATTCACTAGTGTCAGCGGCGCCGGACCCGCGAACTGAGCGAAGGCCGAGGTGCTGCCGGCAGTAAGAGAAGCTATAAGCAAGGCTCCGCCGAACAACAGGCCGAATGCCTTTCGAATAACGCCGTGCATTTCACGAGTCTTCCACGCCGTTAGGGGTAGGAATCCGGCGACTGTCAACACTGCTTGCTTTTTCATTGTAGTTCTCCTTTTTTCGGCAACATTGTGCCAAATGGTTGTTTCGTCCTGGTTGTTGGCGTGCAAATGCCCGACAGGAATTTCTCTTCGGGCTCAGGGAAGGGGCGAGCAGAGACGTTGGTGCATGACACAACGCTCCGATCAGATCGGGCTTTCGCTTCCTGGCGTCAGCCACGAAGGGCGAAAACCGTCTCTACATTGGAATGCGTAAAAAGCGGAAAGATCGTCTCAAGATCCGCCGCTTTATTTAGTGTCGTGCCCCTACGCCTCGTGATGACCGCGTTTGCTCTCTCTCATTGTGCGAGTTCTGGACAAAGCGTTGCAGCATGTGAGCACGGCAATACATCATGCGAAACCCTTCAATCTGAGTTGCGACTGGAGGGTGCTTGAGTATTTGCCGAGCTAGGTGTACATTCCACCTCGCATTCGAAGCGGATTCCAAGGAGGCCAGTCATGGGATTTCTTGTATGGATCGTGGTAGGACTGATTGCGGGTTGGCTCGCCGGCCAGGTTATGAAAGGCGGCGGGTATGGCGTACTCGTCGACATCATTCTCGGCATTCTCGGTGGAATCGTAGGTGGATGGGTGTTCGGGATGCTTGGAATCTGGCCCGGTGGCGGGATAATCGGCTCGATCGTGGTAGCGTTTATCGGCGCGGTGATTCTGGTCTGGATTACCCGTCTAATTAAAAAAGCCTGAGTGCAGATTTACTGTTGCGGGGTTTGAACGCTCGGCTTGACTTGTGCGTCGCGGTTCGGAGTTACGGGCGCTAGCGGAACTATGTTGTCGTTGTTGTTCCGTCCCGGCGATCCCGACGATCCGGGCAGCAGCGCCGACGGAGCGGCGAACAGCGGATCTTGCTGTGACTCTGGTCCTGGCTGTGTCTGCGACGGACGGACTCCCTTGGCCTCTACGATCGACCATCGCCAGTCTTCGTCTGGACCGGGAGTGATTCCGATATTCTCCCGGAATTCTGTCGTGCTGAAGGGCTTGGCTTGTGCTTTGAGGTGGTAGAGCAGCGTCACGTCGGAGCGACGCTCGACCGAGGGAGGCGTAAGTCCTTCGGCAGCGGGAATCACTCGGGCGCGCGCGGCCAATTCGGCATTCTCTCCGGGCTTGCGTTCAAGCGTCAATCCAACCGTAATCTCGCGGATGTCCCAATCCGTCCCGTTGAAAACCGCTAGTTGCAGACTTTCATCCTGAATTGAACCAGGTCCATCAATCTTGAGCAGTTCGGTGAGCGGCAAATCTTCGACTAGTACTGGACGGATCATCAGCGCGCTCGACTTCGAATTGAACGACATGCTGCAGGTTGCGTCGGGCATCGACACTTTTAGGGTGTTGCTTGCGGTATCGATGGAGAAGACTGTCTTGTCCGACTTGATCGGCCGGGCGCTGCTGACTTCATCCATCACCTGCGTCAGGTTTTCGTTGTCGATTACGGTTCCGACTGGACCTGGTTGCGGTTGGGGGTGATCCATCCTGTTCTTGCGGATGTCGCGTGCCAAATCTCCCAGGGACTCGGTATCGTCTTGCGCGGAAATGGTGATCGGACTGAGCAACGCGACCACGAGGGCAGCGAAGACAATCAACCGCACGTTGAGGGATTCGGATCGCATCGTTCGAATTCTGAATTCGCCAGGATTCGCCGACGAACGCGTTTGCGCGACGGCGAGAGCGCCTAAAAGAAGTTTAGGCCAGATGGGAAGGAATTGAAGTTACCGGAGGGACACGATGGTGCTAGCACTTCCGGAGTTTGGCACGGAGATTACAAAAACGGGAAGAAGAAACGGGAAAGCGGCATGGACGCGCTCAGATCGAAGCGACGCGCAACGGGGCGCGTCCATGCCCTTTCACTCGATACTACCTACAGCAGGCCAGAACTACGAAAACGGGTGATCGGATCGACTACCTGCATTGGTTGCCGCTTAAAAACCCAGCGAGCCACCGCTATCCCCAACGCTGCATAAGCCAGATGCCAGATTTTCATAGATCGCTCCCCCACGATCGGACCTTGTACTGGGAGAGAGACTACGAAGGCCCCGTCGTGATTTCACCTTACTGCTGCTTTATCGGCGGGTCTAGGCCACGAAGGTGCTATCGATTCGACCAAAGGTAATTGTGGGTAACTCGCACAGTAACCAGGGATAAGCGAACCGCCGCAGACATGCTCGATTCGTTTCGCCCACACGAGGGATAACGATTTCCGATGATTCGCTCCATCTCATTGACGAATAATGGGTTGGGGACGGGTCGGTCAGCGCGCCTTGGCTGATGCGGTCGTCGCGGTGATGCGAGCCACGAGGTTGGATACGACGTTGAAAACGATGGGCCAAAGCAGATAGAGAACGACCACCATGAACATCACCTCGTTCCCTTCGGCGAACGCCCACATTCCCGACGAGGCGTTCTGCTGGGCGAGGATCTCTGTGGGTGACATTCCGGTGGTGGCCGACTGATACTGGATCATCAGGTTGCGCTTGAGAACCATGGCCTCGTAGGCGAGCATCCAGATGACCGCGAATTTGCATAGGTGGTAGCCGGCGCGCACAAACCAGTTCAGTTTCCACACGGACCGTTCGTGGCGGTCTGCTTCCGCAGGCACCCGGTCGCGCAACATTGCCAGGACGGCGAATCCAAAGGGCCCGAATGCCGCGAGAAGTAACCACCACGAAGATCGTTGCTTGGAGCGAATCAACAGGAAACATGCGCCGAACCACAAGACTGCGACAACTGCCAACATGGCCCTAAACGACACGATCCGCGCGAGGCTTAGGTAGTGGTAGTTGCGCGCATAATTCGGATGGCCAGCCGCAAGTTCGGGATCAATAGCGCTGAGGAGCCATCCTCCCAGCGTAAAGACCACTGGAATCAGTAACAGGAGGACGAGCGCGGCGGCGGTTTGCTTCTTCATCGGTTTTATCGTGGCATAGGCTCGTGGAGGGCGCCAGTTACCACTGGCGCGCCTAAGGGGTACGCATTGCGAACGGTTATTTGTGAGATCGCGTCTAGTTTGAATCACATCCCAGGGCGAAGCGCAGGGCGGCGCACACTTCATTCATCCGTGTTGGGCTAAGCTGGGCCACGCGTTTTCCTAATCGCTGCTGAGATACGGTGATCGCGTTGTGCAGGTTAACGGCACAAGGGGACTTCATGCCATCTTCCTCGTTGAGCAGGACTTCCGACGGGACACCGCGAATGGTCGAAGTGAGGGGCGCAACCGTGACCGTGGATAGATAGGCCAGGGCGGAGTTGCGCGTTAGCACGAGAGCAGGCCGTCTCTTATCGGGCGCGGCAAACTGGTAGAGCCGGACTTCGCCTCGGGCGATTCTTGCTGCGGTCATTCTTGCGGCCACGTCGCCTCCGATTCCCAGGCCTGCGCCTCGGCGTCGGCCGCCGACTCTCGGGAGTAGCCCTGGCGGTCACGTTCTTCTTTGGCCCGCAATTCCAACTGGCGGAGATGTTCGCGCAGGGCGTCGCGCACTAGAGCGGACCGGTTTTGACGGGTGCGCTTCGCGGCCTGGTCGGCGGCGTGTAGCAACTTTTTATCGAGGACAATCTGGACGATTTGCATATGTTGATCCTACTCCACAGTATACTCCACACCCACTGGGTAGTGTCCTGGCTTGCCGTTCTTGCCTCAAAAACACAAGGTCCCTCCACTTCGCAAATCATCGCTTCGCGATGATTTGCTCCGGTCGGGATGACAGAGTTTGGGAGGGGCGCAGAGCAACGCGCTGGTTAGGCTGGGTTTTCGATCCAGCCACCGCCGACTACGATGTCGCCGTCGTAGAAGACGGCGGCCTGGCCCGGAGTCAGTGCGCGCTGGGGTTCGTCGAAAGTGACTCGAACACCGCCTGCGCCGTCGGCTTCGATCATCGCGGGCGCGGGTTGATGCTTGTGGCGGATCTTGACGGTGACCCGCATCGGCTCGGTCAGTTCCGCGGTTGAAATCAGGTTTACGCGGTTGGCAACGAGAGTGCGCGAGTAGAGTTCCTCGTCCTTGCCGACGACGACTTGCCGGGTGTCGTTCTTGATTTGGATGACATACAGCGGCGAGCCAGTCGCGACGCCCAGCCCCTTACGCTGTCCAACGGTGAAGTTGTGAACGCCGGCGTGCTCCCCGATCACTTTGCCGTCGGTGGTGACCATTTCGCCGGAGATCTCGGACGGGATCTCACGCTGCGATTCTCCCTGTTCCGAGAGATAGGCTTCGATGAAGCGCTTGTAGTCGCCGCCGGGGACGAAGCAAATTTCCTGGGAGTCGGGCTTTTCGGCAATGACGAGGCTGTGCTTGCGCGCGAGTTCCCGGACTTCGGGCTTGGTCATGCCGCCGAGCGGAAACAGAGTTCGGCTCAACTGCTCTTGCGTCAGGCCGAAGAGAAAGTAGGTTTGATCTTTCGAGCGATCAGCAGGGCGCTTCAAGAGCCAGCGCTGGCGATCTTCGTCGAAAGCGACCTGGGCGTAATGTCCGGTGGCAACTTTGTCCGCGCCAATCTGTTGCGCCACAATCAAAAGCTGATCAAACTTCAAGTGATTGTTGCAGAGGCTGCAGGGGATGGGAGTGCGACCGGCGAGATACTCCTCAACGAAGGGACGAACGACGTCGCGCTCGAAGCGCTCTTCGTGATTGACCACGTAGTACGGGATGCCGAGCGTCTCGGCTACACGGCGAGCGTCATGCACGTCGTCGATCGAACAGCAACGTCCCTGGACGGACTCCGGCATGCCTTCGTGGCCGGCGAGGCGGCGCTGATTCCAGAGCTGCATGGTGAGGCCGATGACGCTCCGGCCCTCCGCGCGGAGCATGGCCGCAACGGCCGAGGAGTCGACTCCTCCCGACATAGCGACGGCGATGGTTTCGGGATGCATTTAAATGCTTACTGCGGTTCCTCTCCAGGTCGGTGATAAATCCCGCAAACGAGTCACTGTCTCGGGGATCACCTGCAAGGCGAAGTCTATATCCTCTGGCGTACTCTGCTTGCCTAGACTAAAACGGATGCTGGCTTTAGCCCGGTCATGAGGAACGCCCATCGCGATCAGGACATGCGACGGTTCGATTGCTCCCGACGAACACGCAGCGCCGGACGAGACCGAGAGCCCCTTCAAGTCAAGCGCGATGACCAGCGATTCGCCTTCGATGCCGTCGAAATAGACGTTAGTCGTGTTCGGTACGCGCGGCGCACCGTCTCCGTTCAGTCCCGTTCCTTCGATTGCCAGCAGTTCCCTTTGCAGTCGGTCACGCGCTGCAGCCATCTTCTGGTGGTCTCCGCGCTCGAATCCCGCAGTGGCTAATTCGGCAGCCTTGCCGAAACCGACGATGCCGGGAACGTTTTCAGTGCCGGCGCGGCGAGAGCGTTCGTGAGTGCCGCCGAAGAGAATCGGAACCAGCTGCGTTCCCTTGCGCACGTAGACCGCACCGACTCCTTGTGGGCCGTGAATCTTGTGGCTGGAGATGGTCAGCAGGTCGCATCCGATTTCGTCAACGTTGAGCGGAACTTTTCCTGCCGCCTGTACAGCATCCGTGTGGAAATAAATGTCAGCTTCGGCGGCAATCTTTGCAATCTCCGTTACGGGCTGCAAGGCTCCAGTCTCGTTGTTGGCAAACATGATTGAGATCAATTTGGTATTCGGACGAATGGCGCGCTTCACGTCTGCCGGATCAATCAGGCATCGGCCATCGACCGGGATGTAGGTCACATCGCATCCCGCGAGTACAGGATTCCTCGCGATGTGACGGCAGGTGTTGAGGACTGCCGAATGTTCGATGGTCGAAGTGATGATGTGATCGCCGGCCTGGATGAGTCCGAAGATCGCGAGATTGTCACCTTCGGTGCCGCCGCTGGTAAATACGACCTCGGCCGCCCTGCACCCGAGCAACGTGGCGACGGAACCGCGGGCTCGCTCGATGGCCCCGCGCGTCTCCTGCCCATGGTGGTGAATGGACGAAGCGTTGCCAAAGTGCTCGGCGAAGTAGGGCCGCATGGCCTCCAAGACCTCGGGGAGAACAGGCGTGGTCGCGTTGTTGTCGAGATAGACTCGGCGCGTCATATTCTTCTCTTCCCTTTATATTGTACTGAGGTTTTGGCGGTGTGTGCGCCAATACAGGCGAGAATGCGGCTGTCGCCTATCCGTAATAGCGAAAAGTCTTCCAGAAATCTGGCCAGGGCTGGCGCAAACCGCGACATACGTAGATATCGGGATGATCGCTGGTCTCTTCGTTATGGATGGCGTAGGGGTTAGGAGTATGCCCGGCGACCTGGCAGGAAGTGAAGGTGCTGTCGAGGAACTCCCTAGATAGTCCGAGGACGATCAGCGTTTCGGGCGGCGGATTGCCATAGCCGCGTTCGTAGAAGGAATTGATTCCGCTGATTGCAGGAGGCAGTCCGTAAGCGGGGCCATATAAGTTGATCGCGCCCGCTTCGCCATAATTTCCGGCGAGGACGGCGAGGTGAGCCCGGTCCTCGGCCGGCAGCGTGTCTCGGATCTGGGCGACGGTTTGAACCAGTTCGGGCCAGCCGAGTTCTTCGAAGAGGTCGCCGTTGCGTTCGCTGGCAAACTTCCACAGGGGTGAGTTAACTGGCGTGGGCGGGAGCACGATCGCTCCAACCATAACTATGTCCGCGACCAATGCTGCCCGGACCAGGGCTCGCAGGCAACCAGCCCAGAATTTGCTCAGAGAGCTCAAACGCTGTTCGCCCCACACACTGCCAGCCGCATAGAGCATCGGATAGGCTGCGGCCAGATAGTATCCACGGCCCTTGGCGACGATAAAGAGGAGGAGTGGGACGATGTACATCCACCCCAGCATGCGAAAGCGCTGGCCTTGTTTTGAGATCAGATAGAAGTAGAGGCCGGCGATCCAGAGAGGGGCAGCAAGGAGCGTGAGTTTGAGTTGGTCGGGAAGAAAGTCTTTTGTGCGTCCGATGCGGACATCGCGTTCGTGGATGTGCTTGAGAAAGTCGAGCGAGATGAAATGATGCTGGGCTTGCCAAAGCAGATTGGGCAGAAAAATCAGAACGGATAAACCCACCCCGATCCAAAGCCATTTGCTGGTGAGATGCCGGCGTGTGTTGGTGAGCAGAACGCCCGCCACGATGCCGAGTGCAAAGAATCCCATCGTGTATTTCGTCAGCATACCGAAACCAATGGCGGCACCGATGGCCAGCCACCAGCGCTGGTCTTCGGTTTGCAGCAGACGAACGACGAAATAAGCTGCGAGCACCCAGCACAGGTAATCGAACGAGACATATTGCATGAGTGCGCCGCCCGCGAGACAAAACGGGATGGCTGCGGCGGCCGCAACGAGTTGAGCACCACGACGGCCTCCCAGGTCTCGGGCCATTAGTCCCGTGAGAACGACGACGACGGCTTCGGCGACATTGGAGAAGAAGCGGAACCCAGACAACGATTTTCCGAAAAGGATCAGAGACAGGCGGCCAAACAATGGTGTGATCGGCGGATAGGCAACATATCCCCATGCCAGATGGCGCGCGTCGTCAAGGGTGGCAAGTTCGTCGCGATGAAAACCGAAGCGCGAGCCGAGCAGCAATTGCGCGACGATTGTCGCCGCGGCGACCGCGGCGAGCATACCGAAGTCACTCGCCCAAGTTGAAGGGGAGGGCGCCGACGGCAGCGGAGTGGTTTCGACTTGCGGAGACATGCGGTTTTTCGACCCTTAGTTTATAGCGGTCGAGTGTACCGCGAGTGCCGACTTTTAGACCTAGTGGCCCATCGCCATCAGCGGCATGTGTTCGCTGAGTGTGAAACTTATGTCGGCAACTCCGTGGGGAGCCACCGTGACGGGTTTGCTCCAGATCACCGGATCGGCAAAAACCGGGCGGCTGACGCGCACTTGGGTCGCGAGGTCGTACACGGGGCTCTCGCCGACGACTTTCCAGCCTTCGTGCCAGGCGACGATCTCGTAGTTGCCGGGAGGAACGTTGGTCAGTTCGAAGTTGCCGTCGGCGTCCGTGACTGCATAGTAAGGATGCTTGGCGACCACCATTTCACCATTCATCCATACATGGCCGGCGTTGCAACGGATGCTGACCACGCCCTCACGGTTCATGGGCCGCGAGATTTCCTGACCGGCGGCGGTGAAGGGCAGGTTGTAGTCCGAACTGCCAGACATGTGGACGGTATGCAACAGGGGGTCGCTGCTCTTTACAGTCAGCGTCGCATCGACTGGCACCAGAAGAATGTGGGGCTCGTAGCGGCAGCTTTTTTGGTTGAGGGAGCGGCGTGCGACGGGCAGTTCCATCGCTTTTCCGCGCGTGACATTGCGCAGGAAGACCACGGTGTTGGCGACTCCGCCGTCTGGAGCGACGAGCAGGCGCTCAAGGTCGCGGTGCTTTTCGCCCTGAGGATCACAAATCTGCGGATCTTTATTAATCTCGGAGGCGACCAGATGTGGCAGCGCTCCCTGCCACTTGACGGTGCCGCGGATGGTGCCACCGTCATTGAAGGCAACAACCTGATAGGAAGATTGAGCGACAGAGAATGCCGCTAAGAGAATTACTGCCACAAAGGCGAAAAGTTGCGACCGGAACTTCATAGGCTCCACCGTGAACGTCGCCTCGGGCCAACAGGCCCTCATTCGAGGCGGGAAACCCGGGCCTGACTGAGGATGTCAGCGGTTTCCTGGAATTTTGGAACGGGCAGTTACTGTCCCGCCTGTTACTTGAGTACTACGATAGCAAACGCATGGACGTAGTACAGGTCACTCAAGGACATGTACTTCCGCGCGGAGACGGAATGATGGGCAGATTTTGACTCGCAAAAACTCAGCGCTTTTCGACAGGAACGTACTTCTGCGGATAGACAGGGCCCAGGTAGTCCGCTCGCGGGCGGATAAGACGGTTATCGTCGAGCTGTTCGATGACGTGCGCGGTCCATCCACCGACGCGAGACACCGCGAAGATGGGCGTGAACAGGTCCACGTCGATGCCGAGGGTCTGGTAGGTGGAAGCGGAGTAGAAGTCCACGTTGGCGTTGAGATTCTTGTCGGCCTTGACGAAGTTTTCGATTTTTTCCGAGTAATCAAACCAGCGCGGATCGCCGCTCGACTGACCGAGGTCCCGCGACATCTGACGGAGATGTGTGGCTCGGGGATCCTCGGTGTGGTAGACGCGGTGCCCAAAGCCCGGGACCTTTTTTTTCTGGGCCAGCATGCCTTTGATGTACTCGACGGGGTCGGCGCCGCTGGCATCGATTTCTTTGAGAATCTTGAAGACAGCTTCGTTGGCGCCGCCGTGCAAAGGGCCTTTGAGGGTGCCGACGGCCGAGGTGACGGCGGAATGCATGTCGGAGAGAGTCGCCGCGGTGACCCGGGCCGCGAAGGTCGAAGCATTCAGTTCATGATCGGCATGCAAAATGAGCGCGATATCGAAGGCGCGCTCGGCCGTTTTTGAAGGCGCGGTGCCATTGAGCATGAGCAGGAAATTTGCCGCGTGTGAGAGCGAGCGATCCGGTTCCACTACGGGCTTCCCTTTGCGGATGCGATCGTAGCTGGCCACCAGCATCGCGATCTGGGATGTGAGACGAATCGCCTTGTTGACGTTCGCGTCGTGATCGTTCCGATCGTACTCGGGATCGTAAAAAGCCAGTGCTGAAACCAGCGTTCGCAACACATCCATTGGAAGCGCATGCTTGGGCGCCAACTGGAGGCGGTAAATAATGGATGCATCAAGCTTCCGGTCTTCCGCCATGCGTTGCTTCAGCGACTTGAGTTCGTCGGCCTTGGGCAGGCGTCCGAACCAAAGCAGGTAGCAAACCTCTTCGAAAGTCGAATTGTCTGCGAGATCGTGAATGTCGATGCCGCGATAGGCGAGGACTCCCGCATCGCCGTCGATGTAGCAGATGCTGGAGGTAGTGGCGACGACCCCTTCGAGTCCCTTGGGGGCGTTCAGGCTGGTGACGCTGGACATAAACCCTCGCTCGTCGTTCGAGTGATCGTACGAGTGATCGTACGTATGATCGAAAAATTGCGGCCTCGGATTCTCGTGAGAAGAATCCGCAACAGCCCAACCTTCTTTTATACGCCTATTGCGCGGGGCTTTCCAAGGCAGGACGGGGCTTGGTAGTAGCTCAGAGTGAATGAAAGATTCGGATTCTTATTCCGGCCACAGCGAAGCCGCTGTTGTGCTCAATATCTGTTCGCGCATTTCATGGGTCATGGGCAGACTCTTGAATTCGTCGAGGTTGCGCCTGACGTCGACCACGCCGGGGCTGGGCCAGTCGGTGCCGAACAGGGTCTTGTGTGCGATCTCGCTGAGACGCGGAAAATATTTCAGCAGGGCCTTCGGAGGAATGCCGCTGATGTCGAAATAGACGTTGGGATGGCGACGCAGGAGAAAGAAGGCGGTGTCCATCCAGAGCGGTCGGCCGCCGTGGGCCATAATTATGTTGAGTTTCGGAAAATCGACGGCTACATCGTCAAGATAGATGGGATCGCCATATTTGTTGCGCGCGCCGGGAAAAATCGATGTCCCCGTATGAAACATTACCGGGATCCCATTGGCCTCGGCAGCGCGATAAATGATTTCCAGTTCTTTGACGCCGTGCAAATAGTCGTTGGGATAGAGCAGTTGATGCGGCGGATGGATTTTGATCATGCGCAGGCCGAGCCGAAGGATATGCTCGACGTCGGCCATGATGTTGGTGGTGTGCCGCGGGTGAAGGCTGCCACAGGAGAGCAGGCGCTTGGGATCGTGCTTGGTATAGTCGGCGACGAATTGATTGACAGCCGATGTAAAGCCGATTACTTCCGGCGCAACGTAGTTGATCAGGACGGCGCGGTCGACGCCGCACCGGTCGAGATATTTCAAGAAGGCCTTTGGCGAACGGCAGTACTCGACAATGTCATCCCAATTCTCGCGTTTGTGTTTGATCAGTTCGAGCGCCTGTGGCTTGAATAATTCCAACGGCTCGATATGGATGTGGCAGTCAGTGATCAAAACCGGCTCCTAGCTTTTAGCTACTAGCGTCTAGCAATCTCGTATCGGCTCGCTAGAAGCTAGGAGCTAGCGGCTAGAAGCTTCGCTCTATCCTCAGTACAACGGAACTTTTGGATCCACGGTTCGCGCCCAGCCGTCGATGCCGCCACGCATGGATTGAACTTTTTCGTATCCCTGCTGACGCAGCCAGTTGGTAACGGACAATGACCTCACGCCGCGATGGCACATGACCACAATATGGTCATCGGGATCGAGTTCCTGATGGGCTCGCGTAGGGATGTCGCCCATCGGAATATCCTTCGTGCCTTCGAGGTGCGACGCCGCGAGCTCCCAGGGCTCGCGGACATCGAGCAGGATGAACGTTGCGCCGCTCTTTTGCAGCGACTTCACCTGGCCGGGAGAGATCTCGAAGTCCATAGTCACTGTGTCCCCAGTTGCGAACGATTTCCGACTGTGGTCAAACTCAGCAGGGCCGCTAGCGCCCAGAGTGCTCCCGTTGCGATTCGCGCTGTCCGCACGTCAGCGGGCGGAACTTGATGCCAAAGCGTCAGCGCGCAACCCGCGATAAAGTTCACGACGAGGACGCCGAAAAACAAGCGCTCGCGCAGACAGCGTGTGTCGAGCGCTAAACCGGCAAGCAAAAGGATCCAAACCAGATAGGTCGCGGCCGTCCAGAGATCGTGAGGCCACTCGAGTTCGTTGTGAGTAACGTGGCTGAACGAGACCCAGGCGAAGTAGGCACATCCAAGAAAGCCGGCGATTCCCCACAAAGGGGCGCGGCACATCAGGTGGCCGGAGCTATAGCTACTCTTTGCTATGGTCTTGGCGACGGCCTTCTGGTCGACGCTGACCGCGACGTTTTCTATTTGCCTGTCCATTTGGGAACGCGTTTTTCGAGGAAAGCCATGATACCCTCGCGCGCGTCCGCGGTCGAGATAAGTTCTTCGAGATAAATCCTTTCCGCCCGGGCCAGCCCTTTATCGAAGTGGATCGAATCCCAGGCGTAAAGCGCTTTCTTGGCGAGGACAAGCGCCAACGGGCTGAGTCGTTGGAGTTCCGCCAGAGTTCGTGCGACGGTTGATTCGAGTTTATCGGCAGGCGCGCACCGGTTTGCCAGTCCCATCGCAGCCGCTTTGTGTCCCGAGAAGGTTCTGCCGGTGAGGACAAGCTCGGCAGCGCGCTTCTGACCGACGAGCGCGGCCAACCCCACCGAAGCAACGGGAGGAAAGCTGGCCAGCTTGATTTCAGGAAATCCCCAGCGGGCATTGCGCGCGGTATAAACCATGTCGCAGACGGCGGCAAGTTCGGCGCCGCCGCCAAGGCAGATTCCGCGAACGGAGGCTATCGTGATTGTGCGCGAAGCTACAATCGCGCGGATGACGGCGTGAAAGCTGCCAAGCATTTCGTGAATTTGCTCGGGGACGTGCGCCTTGATATCCACGCCAGCGGAGAACGCGCGCGCGCTGCCTTGAAAAACGACGGTTGAAATTTCGGTGCTCGTTTCGATCTGGCTGAGCTGCTGCTCGAGTTCAAGCATCATCGGGACGTCGATGATGTTGAGTGGCGGGTTCGACAGCGTGATGCGAGCCACCGGGCCTTTGATCTCGACTTTGAGGCGGGTTGTGGGGGAAGTCGCCATGTCAAATCATATTAACTACAGATCTTAACTACAGATCGAGTTAAAGGTTGATGGCCGACTTCCGCGGCTCGCCGATCGTCGACAACGGATCGCGTGCGCCGGCTTTCTCTTTGATCCACTTTTTCTCGTTGCGGATAATGTCGAGAAGCAGCGTTTTGTCTTTTGCGCTCGGCAGATTTTCCTCGCAATGCTGCTCGTAAGCGCGGTCGTCGAGTGGTTCGCCAGTCTCGCAGTGAAACTTCTGCCCGGCCCAGCGTCCGATGTTACGGTTGAAGCGGATGTCGGGCGTATAGAACTTGGCTTCGCCCGGCTTCAGGAAAACGTTCAATCGATCAACCAGGCCTGCAACTTCCTGACGATAGAGATGGCGGCTGTAGTCGTTGAGATCGTCGAGGTCGGCAGCCTTGTCATTTTGCAGTTCATCGTAACGGCCCTTGATTCCCCAGACATAGGCCCAGTGCGCCGACGAAGAATGGTCGGTGCCGAAAAGATCGAACGAACTCGAGATCCACTTATTCAAATATTTTTGCAGGAGCCAGCGTGGGATGACCCCGGCTTCGACGACTCGACGCAGGCCGTCGTTGCCTGTCCCCATGTGGAAGGCTTCCTCGCGCAGCATGTATGAAGTCGAGCGTCCAAGCGGCGCGAAGGAAGAATACTTCAACATCTGGAGCTGGAACTTGCCGTCGCGATCGACAAAATCTGTGTAGGTAAAGAAGTCAAGCCAATTGTCAACCTCGACGTTAAAGGTGCCGAGCAGGCGCTGATTTTCAAAGGCGCGGCGCTCTAGCATCTTCTGCGCTTCCACCTTGCCCGATGACCCAAAGAAGTCGATGAGCAGCGCGCACATCTGCCAGCCGTGGCGCATCTCTTCGATCATGACGCGGGTGATGGCGCGGCGGTCCCACTCGGTGGGAGCGGTTTCAAATAGGTTGCGTTGCTGCTCGACGCTGGCAAATTCCGTGTCGCCCTGATAGATGATCATGTTCATCAGGGCGTCGCGCATCTGCTGGGTGGGAACCTGACGCAGGTTCTCCCACTTGTTGCGGCCCTTGTAGGCGCCGAACTGAATCTCTTCTGTCTCTATTGCCCCGTAAAGCGTGTCGAAGTGAAAGGCCTCGACGTCATCTTTGTTGACCCCGACTTCTTTGCGCCATTCGTTGAAGACTCCGACCCACTCGCTGAAGCTACCGATTTTGGGTACTTTGCCTGGCATAGAACCTCAGGGGCTAAAGCCCGCATCATTGGTGGCTTGAACGGCACGGCTCAAGCCGTGCCCTTTCAAAACAATTAAGTTCCACTGCTATTTGGCGGTGAACACCGCTGGACGCTTCTCGACGTATGCTGCCAGCCCTTCTTTCGCGTCGTCGCTCTGGAAGAGGATTTGCTGATTCTCGCGCTCGACGGCCAGCGCTGATTCCATGGGAATCTCCCATCCCGTTTGCACGGCACGCTTGATGCGGCCTACGGCTTTGGCGGCCTTGTTCGGCGGAGTGAACTGGCGCGCGTATTCCATGATGTTGGCCATGAATCCGTCGCGTTCGAAGATATCGTTGATGATTCCGTACTCTTGCGCTTCTTCGAAAGAAAAAGTGTTGCCGGTGATCATTAGCTCGATGGCGCGGCTCTTCCCTACCAGACGCGACAGGCGTTGCGTTCCGCCGGTGCCGGGCAGTACCCCGAGGTTGACTTCGGGTAGGCCGATCTTACCGGCATCTTTTCGCGCGATGCGAAGGTCGGCAGCCATGGCAATCTCGAGCCCTCCGCCGACGCAATGGCCGTTGATGGCGGCGATTACGAGCTTGGGCGTGTGCTCGAGGCGGAGCAGGGTCTCGTTGGCGTGGAGACAGAAATAATACTTGAAAGTTGGATCGACCGAGGCCAGCATCTTGATGTTTGCCCCGGCGGAGAAAAACTTGTCGCCGACGCCGGTGAGGACAATGACGTAGACGTCGTTGTCCATCCGCGCCTTGAGGATGGCCTCGTCGAGCTGGCGGTTCATCTCGTAGGTGTAAGTGTTCGCGGGAGGATCGTTCATCTCGATCACGGCCACGCCCGCATCGGTGCGATAGTTGATGAGTTGCTTGGTGGTTTCGCCGGTCGCCGGCTGCGTTGTGGTCGCCATAGGCTGCTCCTTAGTTAGTCACGCTGGTTAGTCGCACTGTTTTTTCGGCGCGACTTGTTGCCGCGCATAATCCCCTTCAAAACGATGTCGCCCATCTGCTCCGCGAGTTCTTTGGCATCGCCATCCACCCGCGGGTTATACCAGGTGTAAATCCAGTTGATCATGCCAAAGAGGCTCATCACGGCCGTGCGCGGGTTGAAATTGAGTCCGCGGCTGTTCTTGAGATCTTCCATCAGGCCGAGACAAATACGGTAGTACTCGCGCTTGATGCCCGCGATCTCTGAGCTCAGGCCGTTGGTTAAGGAATCGTCTTCGTGCGACAGGACCTTTAGCCCCTGCTGATTGCTGACGAAATATTCCAGGTGGTTGAGGACAAAGATGCGGATGCGCTGCTCGGGGTCAGACGCATCATCGAGCCGGTCTTTTAGCTTTTCGACAATGGTGGTAAACGTGTGTTTCTGAATGAGGAAGAGCAACCGTTCTTTCGATTCGAAATAATAATAAAGTCCAGCGAGTGACATGCCAGTGGCGCGCGAAAGATCGCGCATCGAGGCGCCCTCGTAACCCTTAACGCAGAAGACTTCAGTGGCGTGGTCGAGGATGTGCCCGAGACGCCGATCGAAGCGCGACGCCGTGACGCGGGGCGAGCCTTTGACTCGGCGTGGGCGACGAGAGGCCGTGGACCTGGATACTTGTGGCATAGTTCGAACGTTCGTTCCAATTATAAACGGGTTCGCAGTTCGGGACAACCGCATTCCTGCTTTAAGGATTCGGCGATGGAGCGCTGGTGGCCTTTTTCTTCACGGGTTCGCGTGGATCCACAACGGTCTTGGTCACGGTGCGCTCGACGAGGAACATTTTCTTCACTTGATTGCGTTCTAACTTTTGCCGCTGCCCTTGAACAACAACCACTACGGATTCCAGGGTCATGGATTCGACTTCCCCGGTCAAGATGGTTCCATCGCGCAGTTCCACGGTGTCGTCGCTAAGCCCACCGAGAGTGATCGTGATGCTGCCGCCGGGAGCTTCGTCGGGAGCCACCTCCAACGGCGTGGTGGCAACGGCGAAGCCTTCTTTCTTTAACTCCAACTGATGCGTTCCGATGCCGACGTTGATCCGTGCCGGAGTCAATCCTTCGTCTTTGTCGTCAACTTTAAGGCTCGCACCGGCGGGTACAGAGATCACCGTCATCGGGATCGTCTTAAGGGAGGTGGGCAGGCCGCCATTGTTGCGCGCGGAAATCGACATCACTGTGGAACTCCAGCAGAGGCACATTGAAATTGAACCTTGGCCGACTCACCCGGGCTCAGATCATCGAGAAATAGATCACCCTTACCGATGCGCACGCGATCTTTGTCCAGCAACGTTACGGTGAACGAAGCTTTGGGGATCAGCTTCTCAGAGACATTTTGTACGAGGACATTTGAGACCAAGGTCATCTGCGTGCCATACGATCCCATGTTTTGAAATTTCGAGAAGGTGAGCTTCAAGATTGCATTTTCCTGGTTAGGCCAGAACATAAACAGGTCGGCATCGGAGTCCTTGGCAGACGCGACCAAGCAGAAGCAACCAGCTAACAGCAGTGGCAAGAGTTTGCGACGCATGCAGTGGATTGTGGCACAGTAACAACGCAACGGCAACGGGCGACGACCGAGTTAGACTGGGGTTCCTAGCTCGTTCAGTTGGCCGGATCGCGCTCCGTCAGCAGGATGCGCTTGACTTGGTTCCGATCGAAGGTTTGAGCGTTTCCACCAATCCTGACGACAATTTGCATACCATTGACCGACACCAAGTCTCCGGAGAGCACGGAACCATCGCGCAACTCGAGAGTATCGTGCGCAGCGCTACCAAGCTCATAGCTGACGCTCCCTCCGGAAGCGTCGTGCGACGTGATCTCCAGGGGAAATTTCCCTGAATTGAAACCCTCTTTACTGAATTCCAGCACATGCTTGCCAATATCGACTTCCACAATCTTGGGTGTCGTGCCCATTTCCTTGCCGTCGAGGCGTAGCAATGCACCTTGCGGAACTGAGTTCACGGTTATGGAGACAGCGCGTGACGTATCCGACCGGGACACGGTCAAAGAAGCGGGAGCCCCTGATGCGGTAAGTGTGACCTGAAACTTGACGATTTGACCTGCACTCACATTTGTAAGGTAAATATTGCCGTCGCCGATGCGAGCTTTGTTCTTGTCGAATACATAAAAAGAGAAAGTCGCGTTCCCGATAGTTTTGGCCGAGAGGTTCTCGGCAATGATGTCGGTAACGTATGTGTGTTCCCTCCCCATTTCTCCGATCTCCTTGAACTTGGAAAAAGTGAAACGCAAAGCCGGTGGCCCAGACTCCGGCCAGGTTACAACCTGGAAGGGCACATCCTTGGCGGACAGGTATGGAATCGCAACAGCGAGCAAAAGTACTAGCAGGAGAACGTGGCGCATGCACGGGATTGTGGCATAGGTATTGGAGAACGGCAATGACTGACTTAGCGTTGTTGCTCAGAGACCGTTTGTCTGAACCTCCCTGGGCCCGCAGCATGATTCTGGTGTGAACTTAGCTCTTGATCCCCGCCATTAATTTGTCAATCTCGGCCTTCTGCTCGCCGGTAAGGGGCAGGAATGGGAGACGCGCCGTTCCGCCGTAGTAGCCGTTCAGATCCATCGCGTACTTCAGGCCGGGGATACCGAGTTCGCCGCCGATACGTTGCGCTGCCTGTTTTACGCGTTCTTGTTTTTCGCGGGCGAGCGCGCTGTCACCGTCTTTGATGGCGGCGTAAATTTCGTAGCACGCCATGGGCGCGGGGCTGGCGAAGGCCAGAACGGCTCCCACCGCACCCAATCCGAACGACGGTTCGAGCTGGCCGGCTGCTCCGACCATCACCTGGAAGCCGACTTCTTTCTGGCGAGTTTTCATTTTGCCAAGTACGGTGACGGCAGCGGACGAGGGCTTTGCGGCGACGTTGTCTTTATCTTTATCGTTCCCACCAGAAGCCGTGAGCGACGCTACGCTCACCAGTTCCCTGCTTTGTTTTTCGCTCTCGGCCACCGCCGCTTTGACCATGCGCGGAGTCACAGCCTCGAATGTCTCGGTGACGGTCGCTTGCTTTTTAATGCCGGCGTTGCGCGTGCCTTCGACCATGGCTTTCACTTTTTCGAGATTGCCGCTGGATTCCTTGATCGCGGCGATGTTCGGATGTGCCGCCAGTTCGATCACCAATTCTGCCGGCAGGTCATAGCCAGTGACGCCGGGAAAATTGTAGAGAACGATCGGCAGCGGCGAGCGATCGGCGACTGTGCGATAAAACGCGAGCAGGTTCGCCGGCAGCATTTGTTTTTTGTAATAATGCGGGGTTCGAACCAGCGCGGCATCGTATCCGAGTTCGGCGGCGTATTCGGTGAGGCGCAGAGTTTCATGCGCGGACTCGGCGGCGGTGCCGGCGATCATCACTTTGTTTGGCGCAGCCGCAGCGAGGGCGGCCTTCAACGTATTGCGCCGTTCTTCGTCGGAGAGGAGGATGGCCTCGCCCGTCGACCCGAGCACCACCATTCCCGCGACTGGCGTGCGCGAGTGACGCTCCACGTTCGACTCGATTTTTTTGTAATAGACCTCGCCATCGGGATAGAAGGGCGTGGTCAGCGCGGGGAAAATGCCAGATAAAAGCATGTGAACTCCACTTATAGTCTGTTTATAGGGTACCGCTGCTGCCGGAGGACTGTCATCTGGGACGCGACAGCGAAGTGATGACTATGAAGAACGCCAGAATTCCGTCGACGCCGACAATGGCCGATGCAATCCAGATGAGCGCAGCAGTCTTCACCTGTGCCGAAGATGGTGTAGTGATTCCGATCGACTTGTGCAAATAGCCGATCAGATCGGCGACCAGACGCGTGGGCATGACTCCGGTCAATATGCCGATTCCGAGAGAGACGGCAATCACATGGAAAGCGATCAGGCCGATCAGGATCATTCGCAGGCCGCCGAGTCTTTGCCGTTGGGGTCGACTTCGTGGCGATATTGCGCCTCAGTCCCGACGTAAAAGCGCGTGAACGGTATGGAGGTGGGTTCGTCGACCATGGTCTCGACTTGCCAGATCATCCCGCCTTTGCAGACGCCGACGTTCGAGAGCGGCGTGCGTTGGCTGGTTGCCCCGCCTGGCGCTTGATTTAATGGGTAGTAGTAGAAATCGTCTCGGCCGTGGCCGGACAGCGGATCAGACGAAGTTTTCAGAGTTCCGTGAGCGTCGAGTTGCAGGAGAAGACGGCCATCCTCGCTCGGCAAAGGCGGCGCGCCTTTCTGGCGATACTCGATGCGTGCCCATCCGTTGAATCCGGCGGGGATTAGAAAACGTTCCGGCGGACGGCGGTGGAACAGGAGGTCGAACGCTGCCGGACCGAGGATCACCGCGCCGATGAACAGTGGGAGGCCAAGAACAGCCGTGATCGCAAAAGGCGCCTTGGTCATAGAGTGGTCATCGAGATAGATATGGACGAGGACGTTGGGACTCAGGTCGCGTCACTTGGCAGCAATTCGCTCCGCGTGCAACACCTGCAAAGCCTGCACTCGCACTTCTCCGCGTTGAAGTGCGGCAATGCCCTCGGCGGCGGCTCTGGCAGCGGAGAGCGTCGTGATGGTCGTGATCCGCGCCGTTACAGCTGCGCGACGAATCGCCTTCTCGTCGAAATACGGATCGGGCCCGTGCGGCGTGTTGACGATCAACTGGATGCGATCAGCCTTGATCAAATCGACCGCATTCGGGCGTCCCTCTTTCACTTTATAGACGCGATCGACGGCTAGGCCCGCTTCCTCCAGAATGTCTGCCGTGCCGTGCGTGGCCACCAATTTGAATCCCATGTCGACGAAGCGATGCGCAACCTCGACCATCTGCGGTTTGTCGTGGTCGGTCACGCTGATGAAGACCGTGCCCTTGGTCGGCAGCTTCTGGCCTGCGGCGATTTGCGCTTTGGCAAAGGCTTCGCCGAAATTGTCGGCGATGCCCATAACCTCTCCGGTGGACCGCATCTCGGGACCGAGCACGGTGTCGACGCCGGGAAACTTCGACCACGGGAACACCGGCGACTTCACATAGAAGCAGCGGCCAGTGTCGAGATCGGTGCCGCGATCGACGTGCTCAGGAAGGAACTCGCGCAGCTTGCGGCCGGTCATCAGCCGCGCCGCGATCTTGGCCATCGGAACGCCTGTTGCCTTGGAGACAAACGGTACGGTTCGTGAAGCACGCGGGTTTACTTCGAGGACATAGACCTTGGTTTCATGATCGCCGTTCGTCTTCTGTCCGTGCGGGCGCGGTATCGCGAACTGCACATTCATCAGTCCGATCACCTTGAGAGCGCGCGCCAATTTGAAAGTGTATTCGCGCATGCGCTTAAGCAAGTTTTCCGGGATATCGACTGCAGGCAGCACGCATGACGAGTCGCCGGAGTGAATGCCAGCTTCTTCGATATGCTGCATGATGCCGCCGATGACGACGTCCTGGCCGTCAGAGAGCGCATCGACGTCGACTTCAATTGCATCTTCGAGAAACTTGTCGATGAGGATGGGGCGGTCCTGCGAATATTCGACGGCCTGCTTCATGTACTGCTGAATCGTGTCTTCGTCGTAGGCGATGACCATCGCTCGTCCGCCGAGTACGTAGGAAGGACGGACCAACACCGGAAAGCCAATTTTCTTGGCCGCTTCGACGGCTTCGTCGACCGAGGCAACCATGGCTCCAGGGGCTTGCGGGATGTCGAGTTCGTCGAGCAGTTTGCCAAAACGCTTGCGATCTTCGGCGAGGTCGATCGACTCGGGCGTGGTGCCAATGATGTTGATGCCGGCGGCCTTGAGCGGTAAAGAAAGATTCAGCGGAGTCTGTCCGCCAAATTGCACGATGACTCCGACGGGCGCGCCTCCGGAGGCTTCGTGTTCGCAGACGGCAAATACGTCTTCGAGCGTGAGCGGCTCGAAGTAGAGGCGGTCGCTGGTGTCATAGTCGGTCGAAACCGTCTCAGGATTGCAATTGATCATGATGGTTTCGTAGCCATCTTCGCGCAGAGCGTAGCTGGCATGACAGCAACAGTAGTCAAACTCAATTCCCTGCCCGATGCGGTTCGGGCCGGAGCCGAGAATGACGACTTTTTTCTTTTTGGTTGGCGCCGCTTCATCTTCTTCTTCGTAGGTCGAGTAGAGATAGGGCGTGTAGCTTTCGAATTCGGCAGCGCATGTATCGACGCGCTTGTAAACTGGCTTCAGTCCATGCTTTGCGCGGAAGTGCCGGACTTTTTCCTGGCCGCCTTTGCCGTCCAGACGCCAGGTTCCGGCCAGGCGTCCGTCGGAAAAGCCCATGCGCTTGGCCTCGCGCAGCACGTCGCCGGGAATCGATTCCATGGGATGCTTTTCCAGCTCAAGCTGCATGTCGTTAATTTCTTTGAGCTGGTAGAGGAACCATGGATCGATCGACGTCATTTTCGCAATCTGCTTAATCGAGAAGCCCTGGCGGATCGCGTACTGCACATAAGTCAGGCGCTCGGGGTGGGGCGTGACCAGACGCTGCGTGAGAATCTTCGGCTCGATCTGCTGCGAGCCAACGCGCTTGCCGGTATCGAGAGAGCGAATTCCCTTTTGCAGCGCCTCTTTAAAGGTGCGGCCGATGGCCATCACTTCGCCGACGGACTTCATCTGCGGTCCGAGGCCTTCGTCCGCGCCGGGGAATTTTTCGAACTGCCACTTGGGAATTTTTACGACGACGTAGTCGAGCGTGGGCTCGAAGCAGGCTGGAGTCTTGCGCGTGATGTCATTTGGAATCTCGTCGAGCGTATAGCCGACAGCCAGCTTAGCGGCGATTTTGGCGATGGGGAATCCGGTAGCTTTCGAGGCCAGAGCAGACGAGCGCGAGACGCGCGGGTTCATCTCGATGATGACCATGCGTCCGGTGGAGGGATTAACACCAAATTGAATGTTCGATCCACCAGTCTCGACGCCGATCTCGCGGATGACGGCAATCGACGCGTCTCGCATCATCTGATATTCGCGATCGGTGAGCGTTTGCGCGGGGGCAACAGTGATGGAATCGCCGGTGTGGACGCCCATAGGGTCAAAATTTTCAATCGAGCAGATGATGATGACGTTGTCTTTGGTATCGCGCATCACCTCGAGTTCGTATTCTTTCCATCCGAGAACGGACTCTTCGATCAGACACTCATGCACAGGCGAGAGGTCGAGGCCGCGGGCGAGGACTTCCATCAGCTCTTCGCGGTTGTAGGCGATGCCACCGCCAGTTCCGCCGAGCGTGAACGAGGGGCGAATGATGACTGGGAAGCCGATCTTGCCGGCGAATTCGATGCCGTCTTTCAAATTGTTGACGAGGGCAGATTTCGGCACATCGAGTCCGATTCGCTGCATGGCGTCTTTGAAAAATAGACGGTCTTCGGCCTTCTTGATGGCGCTGATCTGGGCGCCGATCAGTATTACGTTGTACTTTTCCAGCACACCGCCGTCGGAAAGTTCGATGGCGAGGTTGAGCGCGGTCTGGCCGCCAACGGTAGGCAGAATGGCAAAGCCCGCGCTTGGCGACATCTCGCGCTCGACGCGAATAATCTCTTCGAGATATTCGCGCGTAAGGGGCTCGATGTAAGTACGATCGGCCGACTCGGGATCGGTCATGATGGTGGCCGGATTCGAGTTCGCGAGCACAACTTCAAAGCCTTCGGACTTGAGGGCCTTACAGGCCTGGGTGCCGGAGTAGTCGAACTCGGCGGACTGGCCGATGACGATCGGGCCGGAGCCTAGGATCAGGATTTTCGAGATGTCGGTTCGTTTGGGCATTTACACCAGTTGTCACTATCAGTCGTCTGCGGCCAGTGGCCGGTTGTCAGTTAAGTTCCAGTCGCTCCGCCTTGACCAGCGCGGCGATTCGGTCTTCATCCTGCAAAATTGTCTTGTAAATCCAGGTGTACCACGGCTTGTTCTTGATTACGCGGTCGGTGCGGTCGCGGCCGATTATTTCACGGTCAGCCTGAATTTCCAGATAGCAATCGATCAGGTGCCCGTAGGTGCTGTATTCGGTGTCGGCGCCTTCGGGCAGGCCAACGGGAGCGTGCGGATACATTTCCTTTAGCCGCGAAACTGCGTCTTGCATGGCAATGCGATGCTGCGCCAGGTACCAATGCAACTGTTCGTGAAGAAATGACGAGAGCAACTCGTCGTCGGAGCCAAGAAAATGCACGTTGAGCGTCAGCGTCGGAAACGCGTGGTTCATCGCGCGCTCCTCGATGACGACGGTGCGGGTGAAAGTGTACTTACTGAGATCGTATTTCTTTAGGAGCTGCTCGAGTTCGGCTTTTTCCTGGACTTCGCGCACGCTGCGATGAGCGGTCTGGATGTCGACCGCATCGGACGCGAAGGCCGCCGCCGAGATCAGCAAGCTGGCCGCGATGACGAGGCTTCTGGAGATGTGGGTGCGCTCAGACATTGAAAATTAGTCGTCGGTCATTAGTCGTTAGTCGAACCAAAGGTGTCGCCACTTCCTACTACCGCGCATTCTCAACTTTCAGTTCTTCGCAGCCATCTGCAAAGGATTTGTACAAAAGCCGCTCGTACGGTGGTTTCCCGTAAGAATTGACAAGCTCTAGGCCGAAATTCATTGATCCCCTGCCCACAACCACCCAATATCGGCCCGGGAGAACATCTCCAAAGCTAAATAAACCGCCAGAATCTGCGGTGGCAAACTTGAGGATCGCTGGCTCCCAGAGGCCCGTCTTTCGGCTCTCCTCGCGATCGAAGGTGATGGCTCGGTGTAACTCAAAGCGCAGTCCGCTATAGGGCCGATCATGATCGGTCGCACGACCATTGAGTGACCTCGCTTTAATTCGGATGGGTTCCTGGCCCATCTGCCAGCAGGCGTTTGCTCGCAACGAAAAAACGCAGAACATCGCGAGAATCACGAGGTAATTTCTAATGTCGCCCTCCTGCTGAAACTGGCCACTGCATACTGATCACCGGCTACTGGGTTTGCACTCCTCCATCATCTTCACAAAATCCTTAAACAAATAATGCGAATCGTGTGGACCCGGCGCGGCTTCAGGATGGTACTGCACAGTGAACAATGGAAGATTCCGATGGCGCATGCCCTCCAGCGTATTGTCGTTTAGGTCCATGTGCGTTAGTTCGACTTCGCTTTGCGGGAGCGAGTCGGGATCGACAGCAAAATTGTGGTTGTGGGCGGTGATCTCGATCTTGCCGCTCACCAACTGCTTCACGGGATGATTTCCGCCGTGATGGCCGAACTTCAGTTTGAAGGTCTTCCCTCCCAACGCAATGCCTGTCAGTTGATGGCCAAGGCAGATTCCGAAGATGGGCTGGCGTCCCATTAGGCGGCGGATATTGTCGACGGCATAGGTGCAGGGCTCGGGATCGCCGGGACCGTTCGACAGGAATACGCCGTCTGGCTTTAACGCGAGCACATCTTCGGCCGTCGTTTGCGCAGGGACGACCGTCACTTTGCAGCCTTCTCCGCGGAGCTTGCGCAGGATATTTTGCTTGATTCCGAAGTCGTAGGCGACTACATGAAAGCGAGCCGGTTCGTCCTTCACTCCGACGACTTCGTCGGGGAGGTGCGAGCGCTCGCCGGTTTCCCACACGTAGGTGTGGTTGGTGGAGACGACTTTCGCGAGATCCTGGCCGTCCATTTTCGGAATCGCGCGCGACTTGGCCACGAGCTTGTCGGTATCGGCTTCGAGCGTCGAGATGACGCCGCGCATGACGCCGTTGTCGCGCAGATGGCGCACCAGGGCGCGCGTATCGATGTCGGCGAGCACCGGAATCTTGAACTGCTCCATGAACTCGTCGGTGACCTGCTGCGAGCGCCAGTTGGAACTGACTTTCGAAAACTCGCGCACGATCAGGCCTTCGATGTAGGGGCGCTGCGATTCGCTGTCTTCGGGATTGGTGCCGTAGTTTCCGATTTCGGGGTTGGTCAGGACGACGATCTGTCCCGCATAGGACGGGTCGGTGAAAATTTCCTGGTAGCCAGTGATGGAAGTATTAAAAACGACTTCGCCAGAGCATTCGCCTTTGGCGCCGTAGCCTTTGCCTCGGAAGACTCTGCCGTCTTCGAGTGCAAGGATTGCTTGCATTGCAGCTCCTGGGAGTGGATTTCAGAGATTTTAGCAGGTGAGGGTGTGAATCCGAAGAAAGTTTTGAGCCTGACTTCCGATCACGACGGACAGACGTCTACACGCTTTACGGCCAGTCCTGCGCGCCGTGAAATATGCGCGAGATTTCGACGGTGTCTTGCTTGACTTGATATACCGCAATGTAGGGCAACGGTGGAAATGCCAGTTCTCGTCGCCCGCTCATCCGGCTGCTGATTCGTCCCAAGGCGGGAAAATCTTTCAACTGAGCACAACCTTCGTAGATGATCTTCGCCACACGTCTTGCAGCATCTGGGTTGTCGTGCTCGATCCATGCGCAAATGCGTTCGAGGTCTTCAGCTGCGGGCACGGACCAAAGGACTTGCATTAAGGTTGCAGGAAGCGCCGGAGCCGTTCGCCCACTTGGTCGTGGGTGAGAAATTCACCGCGTTCCAATGCGGCCTCGCCCCGTTTCACGGCTTCGACGAAACGGTCTTCTTCCTCGAAGTAACGCGCCACGACATCTTGGACGACTTCATTTAGTTTGACCCCTTGCTGAGACGCCCGCTGGATGAGGCGGGCTTGCAGATCGGAGTTGAATTGGACTTCCATGGGCCCAAGATACGATGAAATCGCACTTAAGGCAACGGTGTCGCCAGGGTGCTTACCGTAGCCTTCCCAGTTTTCCCATCGGCCAATACCCGAACACAGCTTTCCCGTAGATAAACCGCTCATTCACTGTCCCGAAGTCGCGGCTGTCGTTTGACATGGTGCGATGGTCTCCGAGGACGAAGAAACTGTTGGGCGGAACGACCAGCTCGTTGAAGGAACGAGCATCGGCGTAATCGCTTGGAACGTAGTCTTCGTCGAGCGGGTCTCCGTTGACGTACACCTGGCCGTTCTCGATGCGGATGCGGTCGCCGGCAATTCCGATGACGCGCTTGATGTAACTTTTCGAGGTGTCTCGCGGATAGCGGAACACGACGATGTCGCCGCGCTGGATCGGCTCCCAGCGATAGACGAACTTGTTGACGAAGATGCGTTCCTGGTCCTCGAGGCCGGGCATCATACTGGTGCCTTCGACTTTTACCGGCTGATAAAGAAAAACAATAATGAACGCCGAGATCGCGAGCGAAACCAGAAGATCGCGCGCCCATACGGCGACTACGGGTAGCGGGTGTGCTGCTCGTTCTTTGGTGCTGACTTCGGTGCCGGCGGGGCCGTTTGCTGCGGAGAGTGGACCGTTCAGTCCATCGGAGTGGCCTGTTGGCGGCGCTGCGGGGGGCGCAGTGGATGACACTTGGTGCTGTGCCTCGGTTGGCACTTCAGACGGCAAATCGGGCATCGTGGTTCCATTC
Source organism: Terriglobales bacterium (assembly GCA_035308395.1). Taxonomy (GTDB): domain Bacteria; phylum Acidobacteriota; class Terriglobia; order Terriglobales; family Acidobacteriaceae; genus Acidiflorens. The sequence continues at coordinate 173,881 of DATGGT010000085.1, read as the reverse complement.
TATCCGACGATACGCAGTTGCCAAGTCGTAGCCTGTCCCCGTTTTCCCGTGCATGCCCTGTCCCGTCCGAACAATGTTCTACAATACCAATTCGTCAATCATCGCCAATCATGACCGACTACTCAATCTTCCCCAAGATCAACGCCACGCTTAACGGATGCAGCGCCGTGCTGCTGGTCATCGGTCGCACGCTGATCGCGCGCGGCAAGATGGCGGCGCATCGGTTTGTGATGCTGACCGCGTTCGTGACTTCGTCGCTGTTTCTTGTGTCCTACCTTTATTATCACTGGCCCCATCACGGCGGCATCGTCTATTTTCACGGCACCGGATGGATCCGAACGCTTTACTTCACCATTCTGATCTCGCACACGATTCTGGCGATCGTCATTGTGCCCATGGTGCTGATCACTCTGAGCCGTGGGCTGCGCGGGCAGTTTGGACGTCACCGCGCCATTGCGCGCTGGACTTTTCCGATCTGGCTCTATGTCTCGGTGACGGGCGTGATCGTTTACCTGATGCTTTTTCAGCTTTCCACCTAGCCTCGTGTGCTTTCTGTCCGGAAGCGCGGAGCTAGCTGATTCATCACATTCTCGCTGTGCGTTCCGCACAGCCTCGTCCCTCGCTCTTCTGTTATAGTGACCCGTAAAAGGAGTCCGCGAACATGGCCGGCAAAAGCGTAAACAAAGTTATTCTGATCGGGAATCTGGGCAAGGACCCCGAAGTGAAGTTCACGCCGCAGGGCACGCCGGTGGCAAAGATCACCTTGGCGACCAACGAACGTTTCAAAGGGAAAGATGGAAACTGGCAAGACCGAACCGAGTGGCACAACGTCGTTCTTTGGCAGCGACTGGCGGAGATCGCCGGCGAATACCTGAAAAAAGGCGGCAAGGTCTACATAGAAGGCCGCTTGCAAACCCGCTCGTGGGATGACAAGACGTCAGGCCAGAAAAAGTACATGACAGAAGTTGTCGCCAATGATCTCGTGTTGCTCGGCGGACGGGGCGAGGGAGGCGGAGAATATTCGGGAACCTCGCGCGGTGTGTCGGCCTCCTCGGGCGGAAACAGCTTTGACCAGAGTGGTCCCGAGCCCGAGCATGCTCCCGTCGGCGCTTCTCCAATCACGGACGAAGATATTCCGTTCTAGTTAGACTGAGTAGGGACGGGGCTTGGCCCTATCCCTACTCGGCTTCTCGTCCAACTTCAGTTCACCGTAAATACATTCTTGCTCGTCGCGCCCCCGCCAGCAGTCGTCACCGAGATCTTTCCCGTCAGTGCTCCCGTTGGAACTGTCGCAGTGATTTGCGTCCCTGAATTCACTGTGAACGTGGTGGCTTTCACTCCTCCGAATGCGACCTTGGTCGCGCCCGTCAGTCCTGTCCCGGTAATGATGACCGACGTTCCCACCGGACCGCTCGGCGGGGAGAATGCGGTAATAGTGGGCAGGATCTTAATGTTCCGCAATGAGCTGACGCTCCCAGAGGGCGTCGTCACCGACACCAGACCGGTTACCGCCGTCGGAGAAACGACGGCTGTCATAAATCCATCGTCGACTACCTTGAAACTAGTAGCCGCGACTGAGCCGAACTTCACCGCCGTCGCTCCAGTGAGGCCCGTCCCAAAAATGTTGATCGTTTGGGGCGATTTGGCGGAATAGTTCTGTACCACAATGAACGGTGTGAAGGTGGAATCGGTGAGTTCGTAGATGCCTCCACCGCCACCAGCCGTGCCTCCATTGGTGACGCCGTAGAGAGTGCCATCAGTATCCTGCCGGAGCGGCACCCAGGGATTATTACCATCTGTGTTGTCGAATGCGTGGATCACGCTAAAGGTTCCGGTACGGGTGATTTTGAATAATGTGCCGTTGTTGCTGGGAGGTGGGCCACCGTTGTTGGCTGAGCCGTAAAGGTTGCCATCGGACGCCGCGACGAGTCCGGCATAGGCATTCGATCCTTCCGACCCGTCGCTGGCAAACGTGTGCAGAAGTGTGAAAGTTCCGGAAGGCGTTATCTTATAGATCGTGCCTAGAGTCGAATTCGCCGTCGTCCCTGTCGTGGTCCCGTAAAAATCGCCGTCTGAGGCTTGCACAGGAATCCCAACCGGAGTGAGTCCATCGGTTCCGTTGAAACTATGAAGGATGGTGACTTTCCCAGCGGTGGTCATGCTGAAGACGGTTCCCTTCCCAGCGGTCCCTCCACTCACAGTCACTCCATAGAATTTTCCGTCAACACCCAATGTCAGCCCCACAGTTCCGCCTGGGACGGCGACATTCTTCTTCACGATAGAGAATTTTCCGCTGGTAACCGTGATCTTGAAGAGATTGTTGGTAAATGTGTCAATCCCATACAGGTTGCCGTCCGGACCGAGTGTAGGCGGCATCAAGTTAAAGCCGTTGTCGGTACTGGGATTAAAAGAGTACAGAACGGTCCGAACGCCGGCCGGCGTTAGCTTGAAAACATCACCGATGTTGTTGGCCCCGCCGAACTGGTCTACGCCGTAGAAGTTGCCATCCAACGCGAGAACCAACCCCCCGCCGACATTGTTGCTGCTGTGGCCCATGGAATCACGCGCAAAGATCACCGCAAAAGTCCCGGTCGGGCTGATTTTATAGTCCGTGCCATCGCCGTTCGGACCCTGACCATAGCTCTGACCGTAGAGCTCGCCGTCCCGCCCTTGGGTCAGCGGGATCGGCTGCTGGTTGCCACAGCCATCCGTCGTGCAGTCGAAAGAGTACAAGGTAGAAAAAGTCTGCGCCGACAGGTGGATGTTGGCGGAAAATAAGCATAATGGGATTAAAAGCAGGAGAAATGGACAAGTTTTGCGTGGCATTTTGACCTCCGTGATTCTGGCGAAGACATATTGGCGCACATATGACAAAGCCAGGATATTTCGCCGTCGCTTAGAGCGGCTCCAGGCTTTTGCGGGGGGACGGACTCAGGATTCTTGGTTGCAAATTATGCTAAACTCCCTCTGTTCGGGGCGCATCTCCAGTTAGTTACCCGAACCTTCCCCCTACCAGCAACTCAAAAGAAGTAAATAGTTATAAGAGCGCGTCATCCTCCTTATGGCACGGGACTTCTACGAGTTTGGCCCCTTCCGGTTGGACCCCCACGGACGCCGCCTTCTGCGCAACGGTTTGCCTGTCGCCCTCACTCCGAAGGTCTTTGACACCCTGCTCGTGCTGGTCGAACACAACGGCCGAAGTCTTAACCGTTCCGATCTCATCGCGAAGATTTGGCCCGAGACTGCTGTCGGGGAACACAATCTGAACCAATGCATCGCTGTCCTGCGCAAGGTTCTGGACGACACCCCGCGGCAGCCGAACTACATCGCAACGCTTCCCGGACGCGGCTATTCCTTCGTCGCGGAAGTTCGTCAAACCGGAGACAAAGCCGGGAGCCAATCCCAATTGGCTCCCGAGTCCGAGCCACCGATCGGAGTCTTGTCTGCTCCACCTGCTAGCGCCCACGAACCTGTCAGCTTTTACGCGGCAACGAACGGCGTCTTTGGAAAATGGGCCAGCTACGCTGCGGCGCTCCTCGCGATACTGCTGCTGATTGGCGCCGTGCCACTCGCCTCCAAGCTGCGATCAACTTATTTTGCGCCGATACCACGTTCCGTGTCGGTGTTGCCTTTCGACGACCTTGGATCCTCTAGCGAATCCGAACGGCGCTACCTCGCGAATGGCCTGACACAGGAACTGACGGCTGAGTTGGCTCGACTGCAAGGTCTGAAAGTGGTTGTCGGACGATTCTCGCCCCCGACCGTTTCCGCGTCGGCCGCTCGCGCGGCTTTAGATCCGATCTTGACCGGCAGCAGCCTTCATGTCGAGAGCCTACTGAAAGGCAGCGTGCGGCAGTCGGGCGCGCAATATCGTATCGCGGTGCAGTTGATCCGCAGTCGCGATGGCCGCGAACTTTGGTCTGGAGTTTATACCGCCGACGTCTCGGACATTCCCAGCGTGGAAGAGCAGATTGTCCATCACACGGCCGATGCGCTGAGCCTTCCCTGGTCTGCCAGCATCGATGAGCAGTGGGCGCGTCGCCATATTGAAAATCCTGAAGCCCACGATCTCTATTTGCAGGCACGCTACCTGTGGAGTAAGCGCGATGCCGATTCTATGCGGCGCAGCGTTGAGCTGTTCCAGGAGGCAATCGCCAAAGATCCCTCCTATGCCCGCGCCTATGCCGGGCTCGCGGACTCGTATGGTGTGATGGCGGTCAACGGGCAGATGCCGACCGCCAAGTCCATCCCTTTGGCGCGCGAGGCGTCAGCCAAAGCGCTGCAACTGGATCCCACTCTTGCCGAACCTCACGCCACTCTTGGTCTGCTCAAGTTCGAGTTCGATTGGGACTTCGCCGGAGCGCAGGAGGAGTTCAGCCGCTGCCTCGCTCTCAATCCCGGTTACGCTACGGGCCATCATTGGGCGGGACTGAATTTTATTGCGATGGGAAAATTTGAATCCGCCGATGCGGAACTGCGCAAGGCGCAGGAACTCGATCCACTATCGCCGATGATCTCTGAAGGTTTGTTTGAGAACTATTACGCCTGGCACCATTTCGACGAAGCTATCCAGACCATCCGTGCTCTGATTGCGCGCAATCCGACCGAATACGCGCCATTTTCCTGGGCGATTGGAGCATCCTATGTGGCCAAGGGCATGTATCCCGAAGCGGAAGTCATCTATCGAGATCAGGTGGAACGCAGCCCGGAAGACGTTAACCTTATGCGTCTCGCTTATTTGCAGGCGTTGGAAGGTAATCGTGCAGCTGCTCGGGCCACCCTTGAACGCATCGAACGGAAGCCCGATCCCATGGTGGGACCAGATAGTTTTGCGAAGGTACATCTTGCTCTCGGCGACACCGACACCGCGATTGCCTATCTGCAACAGGAATATCGCGAGCACAGCCCATCAGTCACGAACATGCGCGATGACCCGGAGTTTGCACCTTTGCACGGCGATCCGCGCTTTCAGCAGCTGTTGCACGATATCTTGAGCAAGAACGACTTGACCAATGCCAGCAACCGCTGAATTGAGATCACGACAATTGTTGCTAGTCGCTGGTTTTTCCGAGTCACCCTCGCGGCGCGGGCATCTCAATCACTGTGAATAACCTGCCTCTCGCCGACCGAACCTGCATCCCCTGCCGTGGAGGCGTTCCGCCATTGCGTGGAAACGATCTGGCTGAAACTCACCGTCTACTGAGCGATCCGACGCGGTGGAGCATCGTCAACGAGCATCACCTCGTCCGCGCCTTCAAATTCCCCGACTTTAAGTCGGCGCTCGCCTTCGTGAATCGCGTGGGTGAAGTGGCCGAAGAGCAGGGACACCATCCCGATATTCTGCTGGGGTGGGGCAAAGTCGAGATCACGACATGGACGCACGCAGTCGATGGTCTGACTGAATCAGACTTCATTCTCGCGGCGAAGATCGACCGACTGCTCTGAGGCCAGTTCACGTCACCCTACTTCATTTCGACTACTTCAGTCCGATCGACTCCGAATCGACATCCCCCACCACGCCGCTGGAATCAGCATAAGCATGCCGGAGACGCTGGCAACGTTGCGCGCGGCGAATCCCATATCCACAAAACGGCCTGCAAGATACGCTCCGGTGGCGATCATAAACATGCACAGTCCCAGGTCGGCGGCGAACACTCGTCCGCGAAATTTGTCGTCGCTCTGCATCTGCAAGAGCGTCGTCGAGAATACCCATACGATCGAACTGCCGAAATGCGCCAAGGCGATGCATAGACAAGCCTGCCAGAGATGGCCAGCGACTCCGAGAAACGTGTAGCCAACTGCCGCCGCGAGGTATCCCCAGAAGATCGCGTTCTCTAAGCGACGCTTCCAATGTCCCGCCCATGGGGCCGTCAGTAGTGGCCCAAGCAGAGCACCCAATCCGCGGGCGCCGAGTAACAGACTCATCCCGAGAAATGCTGCGCGTTCTGGTGCCATTCCGCGCCAGCGGACTGCAAACTCGTTTTGTCCCATCACCGTGAAAAGCACCCATCCTGGCCCAATGATCAGGTTGCCAAACTTCACGAAGACGGCGGCGCGTAGTCGCGCCTGAAAACGGATGTAACGGATACCTTCCAGAATCGGCGAGAAATCCACCAGCTCTTTTGCTTGAAACGGACGCGCTCCTTCGGCGTGAGGCTCGATGAAATTCATGCTCCAGATCAGCAGTGCCGAAACCACAAACGACAGCGCGTTGAGAAGGAAGACAGTATTGCGCCCAAAGAACGCGGCGACTAATCCACCCAGGGTCGCGCCCAACATCAGATTGACGGACCACGTGGTCGAGGAAAGGGTGTTCGCGACTACGATGTCTTCCCTATCGACGATGTTCGGGATGATCGAATTTCGTGCCGGTTCAAAGAAGGCAACCAGGACGGTTTCCGCCATGAGGAGGGGATAGACCATCCACACCATGTCTTTTGAGCGGATAAGCAGCATGCAGAGAACGATGGCCATGCGTCCGATGTCGGAGGCGATCATGACGCGCTTGCGGTGCAGGCGGTCGTTGACGAGTCCCGCGGTCGGCCCGATCAAGGTCTGGGGCAGAACTTGCAGCACAAGCGCGAGTGCAACCGAACTGGCGCGACCGGTGAGTTGAAGAAGCAGGTTGTAGATTGCCAGCGTGTAGAACCAATCGCCAATCTCGCTGACAATTTGGGCGCCCCACAAACGGCGAAAATTTGCGTTCGCGCGGAGTAGACGCACGTAGGAGCGAAACGAAACCGAACTCAGTTGCAACTCGGGAGCAGTTTCCATCAGGGCGCAAAAAGCAGGTCAAGTGACAGAATTTGTTAGGTGCAAGGCTGGCCAAACCCCTTGCTGGGAGCCAGAAGTCACTCTTCGGGGCAAACATGTGCAAAACGATGCGCAAGAACTCGACCATCCTCTGGAAATTCCGTAACTTCCGCACTCTAAAGCGCCTGATTTAGCTGAAAAAACCATAGTTAGGAAATTAACCGACAAAATCGCCCGGTTGGAGCATAACTTGCCACTACAGGGTTGAGAGGTATTTTCCGTCGTGCGAAACTTGAGCTCTGTTGCTCTGCTTGTCTTGGTCTTGGCTGCAAATTCCTATGCTGCGCCCGCGGTGGTCAAGTCTTCGGTCTTTCCGGAACCAGGTCTCCTGGCACTGCTCGGAGGCGGTCTGGTTGGCCTGGCCACTTTGATTCGACGCCACTTAAGCGACTAATTTTCTCTCGCTATTTTCAGTGGTCGAGGGCTTCCTCGGCCTGATTCTTTCCGTCCTTCGCCACAAGATCTAGGAAATATTTGTGAACGCGCGTGTCATCGCTCAGTTCAGGATGAAACGTTGCCGCCAGTGTCTTGCCCTTCCGAACCAGTACAGGATCCTTGCCTTCAGTGGCAACGATTTCGACGCCGGCACCGGTGCGTTCGATCCTGGGCGCGCGGATGAAGACCATTTCAATGGGCTGGTTGAGAAATTGCCCTTCGCGGATCGAACTATCGATCTGGCGGCCGTAGGCATTGCGGCGGACGGTGATGTCGAGCGCGCCGAGTCCGGCTTGTTTCGGATTCTCTACTTCAGATGCCAGCAGAATCGCGCCAGCACAGGTCCCGAAGGTTGGTTTCTCATGGACGAAATCTCTTAGCTTTGCGAATCCGGCTTCGCCCAGCAGCTTGAGAAATGTACCCGACTCGCCTCCGGGGATGACCAGACCGTCGATATCGTCGAGTTGCTCCGGCTTTTTGACCAGCACAACCTCGGCGCCCAGCTCTTCGAGCCGGCGGCGATGCGCGTCGAAATCACCCTGCAGGGCAAGGACACCGATCTTCATGGCAGCGTGGAGAATGGAACAAAGACAATCTTAACGGATGATGGGACTCTTACTGCGAGTCGAGATCGATGCTAGTCAAGATCGATGCCAGAGAATTGCCGGCAGGCGTCGAGTAACTTGTCTTGGCGCTCGGAGTCTCTGGTTGCTGAAATCGGAGCCCGCAGCCTTTTGTGATAGAAGTACTCACCGGTCACTTTCGCGGCTTTGTCATCGCTCACCGCAAGCCAGGCCTGAGTTTCGTAGCCGGCGTCGAGATCGTCGGGAGCTCCCGGACCTCCCATTTTTGTGGCTACCCATCCGGGCTCAAGCGCGTTCGAGAGAACATCGGTCCAACGCCGCGCGATGGCGAAAGCCAAGAGCACATCGTGAAACTTGGTGTCTGAATAGGCCTGCTGACCGCGCCAGGGACGATCGAGCCAAACGAGATCTTTTAGGCTGAGATCGCCATCGCGATGCAGACCAGAACTTAAATAGATGAGCCGTTTCGGCCGGTGAATCAACGCGGTCAGAATATACGGCGCGAGAGTATTGACCGCGAAGACGTGGGGCAAGCCATCTTCGGTCGCGACGCGCCGGGGTTCGCGGTAGCCGATACCCGCGTTGTGGATCACGGCGTCGAACGCGCCAAGCGCGTTGACCTGTTCGGCGACTTTACGGGTTTGCGCAATGCTGGTGAGGTCTCCGATGACGACAGCTTCGGCTTTGGGAACAGCCTGTTGCGTTTCTGCAGCGCGCTGCGCGTTGCGGGCGTGCAGGACTACGCTGTGCCCGTGGCTAATGAGAAGTTCGCCTGCCATGCGGCCTAGGCCGTCGGTAGAGCCGGTGATGAATATGCGCGCCATATTTCTTCGGCCTCAGACTCCATCCACCAGAGTGACACGATAGGTTGCCCCTTTGAAGCGATGCTCGCGAGCTTCGCGATAGAGCGGACTGTCGTACCATTCTTTTGCCGCGGACGTGCTCGGGAACTCGAGTATGACCGTGCCCTCGGTGCGCGCCCCTTCCAAGTCTTCGTGTGTGCCGTAAAACGCGAGAGCTTTTAATTCGTGGCCCGGGATCGATGCCGGCACCGCTTTTGAGTAAACGTCCATCTCACCCTGGTCGAGCGTCTTGTCGCGGGTGAAAATCATGTAGGCACTCATACTTGTAATGACCCTCCGTTCAGAGCGTGTCGATTATCGGTCGTCCCAAAGACACCTCGCAAGGATATCTCGTCAGGCGTTGGAGTGGGTTACGCAAAAACGTTCGGTGCCCAGCGCTTCCCTACAGGAGTCCTTCCAAATCGCGCGCACCGTGAACGACACGAAGTATTAAGACCACGCCACGATCAAACCGGTAGAAGAGAAGATGCTTGGGGAAGCCAGAAACGGCAGTGCGCCTTAGATCATGAAGTTCACCGGCTTGGAAATGGCAGCGCGTTCCTGTGTTAGGTCGATGTAGCGTTCGCATGATGGTCGACGTAACCGCATCTTCCCAACGTTGCGCGAGAGATTTGCCAGATTGCGTCGAGTACCAGTCGGCTTGTTCTACGATATCGACTACAGCTGCGTCGCTGAGGGCGAGGCGATTCTTGGTCACCTCTTCATAGTATGTTCGCGGAGCGTGCGAACGAGGCCTTTGCGGCGAATTTCGGCAACGCTCAGTTCTATTTTGGAACCCTTGGCGGCAGCGACAAGGCTGGCTTCAAGATCGCCGAGGCGGCGCGCTTTGTCCTGACGTATAAGTTCGCGGACGTATTCACTTGGCGTTCCCCAGTCTCCGGAGGCGACCTGTCCCTCTACGTATTCTTTGAGCGCTTCGGGGAGAGAGATGTTTAGCGAGGTCATGGACATGGCTTCATAATATGACAGTTCATGACGGGGAACAATGGAGCGATATTAAGGAGGAAGCAAATCAAGAGCCCAATATGTATGGAGTTGGGGAATCCCACGTTTCGAAAACCGCGAAATGTGGGGCACCCGGCCGGTTTTTCGAGACCGAAAATAAATTTTCGTTGACGGTGAGCGGCGCGAATGGCCGGGATCGAAATCGGCTCGAATGTTTACTGTGTAGTACCGGTACCCCCCTCCCCCTGGTCTATAGGAATCATGAAGTTACGGGCAATTTTCGGATCTGGTCTTTGAAAAATAAGGACTTATATTAAAGTATTCCGGAATAAGGACTTACGGGTTTTCGACTGGTTTCTCAGCGATTGACAGCGCTTCGTCCCCATCAAAAAGTCAAGCTTAACAAAGCCGAGGCCGTGACAGGGACCCGCTTCAGTTTGTCACGCCCGCTAGGGAGGGATCCAGAATGTCGATATCAAAGAGCGTCTGCTGCTTAACGCGGAAGACTTGGCCACCTCTCGAGGCGGGCACACGCTTCGCTCACCCGATCTGCGAATGATGCTCGCATAGCACGGGAATGGAGTCAGTGATGGTGGACACAGCGCGGATGTGATGAATTTAAAGATGGATGGACTCCGAAGTGGCTGCGTTTGGACAAACGGGGCCCGACGAAACCAGATTCGAAAAAACTAGTTCGAACAACTCAGGGAAGAGTTAGGGGAAGTTATACGGAGAAATAACACGAGAAGGACGGGTGGAGTGAGGTCTATTAGCAAGCACGAAGACGCGCGGTTCGAGTCCGTCGTCCTCCGTACGGGCTCCTAGGGTAGCGTACCTACTGACATCGACTGTGCGGGCCGCCCCCCAACAGGCATCGTTACAGGTGTAACTTGCGACAGCATTCCTTCGCGCCTACCGTCATCCGGAGGCCACTTGCATGTCGGATCGGGTTAGACGCGCGGTTCTTTTCTCCGTCTTTGTTGCCTTATCCTCTACCTGTCTAACTGCTCAGAAAGATTCGGGCTGGCGCATTTCTCCCTATCACCTCAACCTACAGCCGGGAAACGATCGTCGTCTGCAGTTGCTGGACGATACGGCGCAGGAACTGACGGCGCCATGTGGTCACTGGACGATCCCGAGAAAGCGGAGCTTCACGAAGAGAACGGCCGCGTGGTGCTGCGCGCCAAAACTCCGGGCGTAGTCCGTGTAACCGCCGCGCTTGGCGGTGAGATGAGATTTCGCGAGATCACAATTTGGCCCGCGGACGAGCCCTTGCCCCCGGGCACTTCGAAGTGGGGAACGGAACCGATCGGTCGCGAAGTCAAGGACCTGCCGGCCGTCCCGAGCCAGGACGCGCCTACGATTTATTCGCTGGAACAAACGCCCACCGGTAACACCTATCTCCGGGCGTTCGAGGATGATGGCATCCAAGTATGGTCGTGGCGCATGCCCGAACAGACACGTGACGTGGAGTTGGTTTGTGGGGATTGGCTGGCAGGTGCATTGATCAGCGCCAACCGCGCCGATTCCTACACCCTTTACACGGTCGCCAAGGACGGAAAACTGCGTTGGCAGTACACGCTGCCCGGAATTCGTAAAGGTGTCGCGTATACGCTCAATCATCTCATACACGTGATCAGCCAGTCTAAAGACGGGACTCACACAACCATTACCGGACTTGACGAGGTAACTGGAGCGCGAAACTTCCAACTAACCCCACTCGCATCCACGGAGGTGCTGACGAATGTGAAACGAGTTGGCACCAACTATGTCTGTATCGCGCAACCGCTCTCGGGCCCGATCCGCACAATCGCCAGCCGCATCTTCGTCAACGTCGACGGGTTCGCCTACGTCGCTTTCACCCAGCACGATTGGTCGCTGAAAACCGCCAAATGCGTTCCCGGATCACCGGTCGCCCCCAGCCATGTTGCGTTCTTACGCGACGAGCGGGTGGTACTTTGGCAAATTCATCCGGATGGAACTTATCGCAGCACCATCGTTGAGGAATCGAAAAACAAGCGTCCCATTACTGAGTCAGTCAGTCCGCCATCCCCTACTGGTGCGATCATCCCTGACGGTCTGGGCGGCGTGCTTGTTTCGGTCCGTTGGTCTCATGACACCATCGACGGTGAAGTGCATACATCCGCCGACGAGCTTATCTACCGTATCGACGGAGAAGGCCACGTGGTCTACAAGCTGCCGTTACCGAGATACGATGGCGCGCTTCACGACGAAATGGTGCTGGGACAAGAGGAGGTCGGCTTCACTACCCGCGGCAACTTCTTGATCGCGTTCGACGTCCGCTATGGCAAAGAACTCTGGCGCTGGAATGGCAACACCCCGGAAATCGAGGTCTTCGCCGCCCTCGCCAATGGACACTGCCTAGTCCAGACCCCGACAGCCTTGGTTGAGGTGAGCAATCCCAATGAGGCCAAAGAGATTTTGCAGGGCAGGGCAATGATGGGCTGGCACGGGGACATCTATGTCAAGCACAACTAAGGGTCGTTCTGAGCGCGTCGCGGTATGAGCTAAGTTCGTCCGGTACAATCTGAGTCCCACAAACCTTTACCATCCCCGCGTTTGCAGCATCTGCGCTTCGTCCAGCCCAGACACAGCCAGTCCCTTCATCGCTCCGACCAGGTCCTCACTGACTTCAAGTAACACTTTCGGATCTTTGTAGTGTGTGGCCGCCTGCACGATTGCTCGCGCGCGTTTCTCTGCTTCAACCGGGTTGGCGAACTCTGTGGCGCTCTGCATGAAGATTCCGCTGCCTACGAACACAGCTTCTGCTCCTAGCTGCATTACTAAGCTGGCGTCGGCGGGGGTGGCGATGCCTCCGGCGCTGAAGTTCGGGACCGGCAGCTTCCCTTCTTTCGCTACCATCTTTATCAGTTCATAAGGCGCGCCGTGCTCTTTGGCTTTGGCGTAGAGTTCTTCTTCGCCTAGGACCGTCAGGATTTTCATCTCCTGCACGATCTGGCGAATGTGTTTTACGGCGTGGACTACGTCTCCGGTGCCGGCTTCGCCTTTGGTGCGGATCATGGCGGCGCCTTCGGCGATGCGGCGGAGAGCTTCTCCGAGATTGCGGGCTCCGCAGACGAAGGGGACTTTGAAGGCGTGCTTGTCGACGTGGTGGGCCTCGTCGGCGGGGGTGAGGACTTCGGACTCGTCGATGTAGTCGACGCCCAGCTCCTGGAGGATTTGCGCCTCGGCAAAATGGCCGATGCGGCACTTGGCCATGACGGGAATGTCGACGGTGGCCATAATTTCGCGGATGATTTTGGGCGAGGCCATGCGGGCTACGCCGCCTTCGGCGCGGATCTGCGCGGGGACGCGCTCGAGGGCCATGACGGCGACGGCTCCGGCGCGTTCAGCGATCTCGGCCTGCTGCGGAGTGGTGACGTCCATGATCACTCCGCCTTTGAGCATCTCGGCGAGGCCGGTTTTCAGGCGGAGGCTGGTGTTGTGTCCGTTGTTTTGCGACATAGGGTCTACTCTCTTTTCGTTTCTCTGCACTCTACTTCTATTTCCACGATTATTTTACAGGGCTACAGGGATTATCGGTATCCTTATTGGCCGCCCGGCTGCTTGAAGACCGGCGGCAGTTCCGGCACGGCTGAAGCCGTGCCTTTCAAAGCAAGTTCAAGCTGACCCACCGCCGAGATGCCCGTTCGCGTTGACTTTTCTTGGTCCTACAGGCAAACTCTCAATTCGCCCGTGAAACTGTTTTCGGGCGACGCAGGTAGAGCCGGAGCAACGTCGCTCATTCGTCGATACCGAAAGGCCGGCTCAGGAACCGTTCGCGATATGTCTCAAAACCGGGTCTCCTATACGCTCGATTCGACGTTGGAGACAGTCAATTCTGCCGAGGAAACGGCGGGCCGCATGGCCGCCGAGGCGGGATTTGATGACGAGGAGATCATGAAGATCTCCATGGCGGTGCGGGAAGCGGCGGTGAATGCGGTTTTGCACGGCAACGCGTACGACCCGACGAAGAAAGTTACGATGGCGTTCGAGGTCACGCCCAAGGACCTGGTGATTTCGATTCGCGATCAGGGCAAGGGGCTCGACGCGAGCAAGATTCCGGACCCGTTGGCGCCGGACAATTTGATGAAGACATCGGGGCGAGGCATTTTCCTGATACGCTCGTTCATGGATGTGGTGGAGATCCACCCGTCGCAGAGCGGCACCGAACTTAGAATGATCAAGCATGTCCACGGCAATGCCGCGGATTCCAAGGAGGCTCCCCAGTGAGCATGAAGTCCAGTACTCGTCAGGTGGATGGCGTCACGATTGTCGATCTCAGCGGCCGAATCACCCTCGGCGAAGGCAGCGTAGTGCTGCGCGATACGGTGCGCGACCTGCTTTCGAAAGGGCAGAAAAAGATTCTGCTGAACCTCGGCGACGTGAACTATATCGACAGCTCAGGTATTGGCGAGCTGGTCAGCGCCTTCACCACGTCCAAAAACCAGGGTGGCGAACTCAAGCTGCTCAACCTCACCAAGAAAGTCCACGACCTGCTGCAGATCACGAAGCTCTATACCGTCTTTGACGTCAAGGACGACGAAGCAGCGGCCGTAAAATCATTTACGAAGTAGCGAACGCGCGTCGCTGACCCGCGCAAAAACTATGGCAGGCCGGGGTGTGACTCCGTCCTGCCAGTTCCCTTTTTGGGACGAATTTTGGGCGAATGTGCGATTTATTTTCGCGGCTCGCGTTAGGTCTTCTTCCTTCACGCCTAGAATCGGAAACGAGGCCGAGGATTTTTGGTGCCTCTTTCGCTATGCGTATTTCTGCGCTGCTCTTTCTCGCGAGTATCGTTTTTGGCGCGAGCCAATTTGTTTTCGCCGGCAAAGCATCTGCAAATAAGCCATCCAACACAGATTGCGTTTCGTTGGCGGAGGCCGCGAAACACGTCGGCTCCAGTCAATGCGTGATTGGAACCGTCATGCACGTCGAGAACGGCTCGAATGGAACTACGTTTCTAACTTTTTGCCCTGAGGCTCGAGCGTGCCCGTTTGTCGTGGTCGTGTTTCCGGCGGATCGTAAGAAGGTCGGCGACATTCGCCAGCTCGAGGGACGGCAGATTGAAATCAAGGGGACGATTCAGGATTATGAGGGGCGACCTGAGATTGTTTTGCGTCGTACGCAGCAGTTAGGCGAGGGCGCGTTCCTTTTGTTTCCGCCAGTGCCGGCGGATTATGACGTTGAGAAGGCTGGGCATAATGCGCGAGGCTCGACGCACGCCAAAAAGCCAAAGAAGACGACAACACAGCAGGGAGCGCCGGTTTCGATTGAAGAGCCGGGGGAACCATAGTCGGGAGAACAGCGCGGCTACAGCGGCTTCAGGCCGACCGCGTTGAGAAGTTGTGCGGTGGTTATTTGCGCCTGGACGAAATTCTTAGATACCTTCTGCGCTTCAGTGTTTGCTGAATCGGCGTCGGCCGAGCGTCCGGCTCGCCGCAGCGCCTGCCCCCATAGCAGAAAGTTTACGTCGCTGGGATCGATTTTCACGGCGCGATCGAACTGATTGATTGCGGCGTTGAAGTCTTCCCGTCGAAGAGCTAGCAGGCCGGAGCCAATCAACGCGCCCGTTTCTTCTGGATTCAGGCGCAGCGCTTGTTGATAGCTTGCCTCGCTTTGATCGTAGTCGTGAAGCTGCATGTGAGCTTGACCGAGCGTGGTCCACGCCGCAGCCTGAACTTTTGGGTCGGTGGAATTGGAACGTTCGAGCGTCGCTTCGGCCTGTCTGATCCCTTCTTGCAGATGGCCGACGCGCAGCTCGTAGGCGGCCAGAGTTAGAACTTGAGCGGCGGGATATTGGTGCTCGGCTGCGGCAGCTTCGAATTGGGCGACGGCTTCGTCGTCCCGGTTTTGCCTTGCCAGAAGCAGGGCCAGATCGTTGTGCGCAACATAGTTCCAGTTCCCGTCGGTCACGGTCAAGGTGTAGCGCCAAAGAGTTTCTTCGTCGTGCCAATGGGAGATTTGACGATGGGTCAGGCATCCGAGGACGAAGACAACTATAGCAGCGGCGACAGCGCGCCACGCCGTCGGGATTCGGAATCTGGCGGCTAAATCACGCGCGCCCCAAGCCACCGCGACGAACAGACCGACGAACGGAAGATATGCGTAGCGGTCGGCCATCGACTGCTCGCCGACCGTGATGATGCCGATCATCGGAACCAGCGTTCCAAGGAACCAGAGCCATCCGAAAAGCAAGTATCGATGCTCACGCCAGCGCAGCACGAGGGCCGAAATCACGAGGAGCAAGAAGATCGCTCCAGCCACTTGCCCTGCGGGGAGCAAACCCTCAGGCCGAGGATACATCGGTGCCAGGCTCGTCGGCCAGAACGCCTTGCCGAGGTAGCGGGCGTAGGAAACGAAAATATTTTCCCAGCGTGCCGCGAACGAAACTTCGGTAAATGTGCGGACGGTGTGCCCCGCTCGTTGCGCGATGACGGTGACGATTGAATCCGCGCTGGCCAGCAGGAAAAGAGGCAGCTTCTCGCGCAGCAGATAGGCGAACGAGCGCGACACTTGAGAACCAAGTTCGGATCCTCCGGCAGCCAGCCGACCGAGCGGCCAGTAATCCCAGAGCAGCAGCACGAACGGGAGCGTGACGATTTGCGGCTTCGCCATCAGGCCGAAGGCAAAGCAAACAGCGACTGCCACATAAAACGATCGTTTGCTGGTGCGAGCGTAGCGATCGTTTGCGTATCGATCATTGGCGTACCAATCATAGGCATGGAGCGCGAGCAGAAAGAAAAACATACTGAGGACGTTTTTGCGTTCAGCGGCCCATGCTACGGATTCGACGTTGATGGGATGAAGAGCGAAGAGCGCGGCTGCGAAGAGACTCGGCCACATCAATCCCGTCGCCCGCCGAAACAATAAAAATAGGAGAACGGCGTTGGCGGTGTGCAGCAGAAGGCTCGTGTTGTGATGTCCGACGGGATTGAGATGGAAGAGTTGGCAATCCAATGCGTGCGAGAGCCAAGTCAGCGGATGCCAGTTTCCGTCGCGAAAGGTCGTAAACGACCACTTCACGGTGTTCCAGGTCAGCCCGCTCTGGACCCAGGGGTTTTGCAGGATGTAAGAGGTGTCATCGAAAGCTATGAACTGGTTGTGAGTGAGAGGACTGTAGAAAGCGAGAGTCGCGGCTACCAGCACGAGGCAAAGAATGACGACGTGCGTTTCTCGCGACGAGGACATTATGGCATCAGTTCGCGATACATTTGGTGGAAGGCGTGGACGCCCTTTTCCTGCTTCACGCTGTAGCGCCCGCTATGATAGCTGCGGGAGTGCAGGTTTTTCTGCACGATCTCGCAGATCTTCATGTCTTCCCTCTGAATCTCATCGCTAAACGCTAGAGCCTTGCCTGCGGCTTCACTTCCGAGGTCCTTTTCCGGCACATACCATTCGAAAATCCCGAGAGTCCGTTCTGGCCCAAGTGGAAGGATGATGTTGAGGGAAATGTTGTCGGGATAGCAGTTGAGCATCCAGTTGGGGAAGACCCAGAAATAATCGGCCGTCAATTCAGAGCCGGATTTCTGATATTGGCGCGGCGTGGCGTCTCCGGGCTGAGCGCCGCGAATCGGCGTCCACTGCCGGACGTACTGCGAATAAGGCTCGACGGTGTATTCGTTGTAATTGATCTCGCGATTGAGCGCCGGATGCACGCTCGGCACGTGATAGCCCTCGAGATAATTGTCGATGTAAGTTTTCCAGTTGCACTGCATGTCGTAGGTGCGGCGCTCGGAAAACTTCATGCTGCCGAAGGCGAATTTTTCAGCATGGGCCGGCAGATCGCCTAACGCTTCCATCCGTGACTGCGCTTCGTCGTCGAGATTGACGAAGATGAGATTGAACCATTCCTCGAGACGCACTGGCGCGAGGCCAAACTCCGTGGTATCGAAATCCGCTACGCCATCAAATTCAGGGGTCACGAGCAGCGCGCCGTCCAGGCGATAGGTCCATCCGTGATAGCCGCAGCGGAAGAGCTTGCGATTGCCGCAGCCAGTGGCCGGGTTACCGGCGCGATGACGGCAGACGTTGTAAAAGCAGCGCAGAACGCCGTCTTCGCCGCGTGCGATCAGGAGCGGCTCGCCGACAAGATCGAAGGTGAAGTAGTCTCCCGGATTCGCCGCCTGATGGACATGGCCGACCACCTGCCATGTCGAACTGAAGAGTTTCTTCTTTTCGTCCTCAAACGTTGCTGGCTCGAAATACAGCGGAGCAGGCAGCGTGGAGGCGTGCGCGATGTCCTGCTCGGATTTCAGTTGAAGGTTTGGCATGAGCGCTCGCCGGGATCATTTTAGCGCAGCGCTTATGCTGACGGCAGGAACCGTAATTACTCTCGTGCCTCAATCGTTACGGGTACCGTTCGTCGAGCGTCAGCGTTTTGGTAGTCTGCGAGGGAGGGGAGGAGTGTCGCTTGCGTCGCGCCGATTCAATAAAAATCGCACTCACGGTTGCGCTTGTCGCAATGGTGCTGACACTTGCGCTGAATGCCGATTTTTACAATTCCTCGATGGTGGATGCCTTCATGGCCATGGCCCTCGGCGGCGCGATGGTCACGCTGCTGGTGATCCAACCGTCCTGGCTGAATTTCGCGGCGGCGGTCGCAGGGGCTCTTGTGCTGGCGGGTCTCGACTATCGCGTCATGGGGTTCAAGCCCAAGTTCATCGTTGCTTTTTCATTCGTAGGACTGTCGAGCCTGGTGGTTCTCGGCGCTAGGACGATCTGGGCGCGAAGCGGGGATCGTCTGTTGCTGCTTTACGCGTTTCTACCGGCGATTCTGTTTGTAGCCTCGGAATATATGGCGTCGACTCTGCTCGACTTCACCGAGGCGATGCATCCGAAGACCTTCGACCTGTTCCTGTATTCCTTCGATTGCAGCCTGCACGTGCAACTGAGCTTTCTGGTTGGACAAATCTTTTCGCGTCATTTGTGGCTCCGGTTCGCAGCGCTCGTGTTTTATATCGCGTTGCCGCTGCCGCTGGCATTGGTTTATGCCGCCCAACTGCGTCGAGAGAGCAAAAAAGCTTTCCCCGTGATGCTGGCATTCCTGCTGACCGGGCCGCTCGGAGTGCTGTATTACAACATGGTTCCGGCGACTGGGCCGGTTCATGTCTTTGGGCCTGGATTTCCGTGGGCTCCGTTGTCGCTGATACAGGCGCGGCATTTGGTTCTGGAGACCATCCCAATTCCGGGCGCGCGCAATGCCATCCCCTCGCTGCATATGGCTTGGGTGTTGCTGGTGTGGTGGAACTCCAAGGGGCTGGCGCGCTGGATCCGCGCGATCGCGTTGGCCTTTGTCGCCTTTACGGTCCTCGCGACTCTCGGAACGGGCGAACATTATTTCGTGGACCTGGTGGTCGCGTTTCCGTTCGCCCTGATGGTACAGGCATTGTGCCTTTATCCATTGCCTTTCAAACACGGACCGAGGCGAGTCGCCTTTCTGTTCGGGGCTTTTACTAGTCTCGCGTGGATGGCGCTGGTCAGCTTTGCCAATTCCCTGTTTTGGATTTCACCGGTAATTCCGTGGACGCTGGCAATCGTGACGATTGCTCTCTCCAGCGTGCTGTTGCATCGAATGCAACGGGGCGAGACTAGGACGGCGGCAGCGAGTGATGTCATTGCGGGTGCGCCGCAACCCATGATTCCTATCGGGTGCGGGAAAACGGTTTGAGGGAGTTTTTTTGCTTCTACAGCGGCTTCAATCCAGCGAGCGACAGCAACTGCCCGGCTTCAAATTGCGCCGCGTGAACGTCCGGCGCGAGCTTCTGCACTTGTGCTAACGCCGAATCCGCTTCGCTGGCTCGACCGGCACGGCGCAACGCCTCAGCATAGAGAAGAACGTTAGCATCGCTTGGTTCAACCCTCACGGCCTGCAACAGAAGCTGCACGGCGAGATCGGACCGTCCCTGACGCATGGCTAGAAGTCCGGCGCCGACGAGGGCGGCTTTGTCTTGCGGATTGCGCTGGAAGGCGTTTTGGTAGCTTTCGGCGGCTAGCGCGTAGTTGCCCAAGTCCATTTGCGCTTCACCGAGCTGGCCCAGGGCGGACGCCTGGAGTTTGGCATCGCCTTGCGAGGTCGACGCTTGCAGGACGTCGTTGGCATCCTTGATCGCTTGATCGGGATGGCCCAATAGCATTTCGTAGTATCCGAGCTCGAGTAGTTGGGCGGGTTGGAAACGGTGCAATGCGTTACTCTCGCGATATTCAGCAACGGCCTCGTCGGCTCGGCCTTGCTTGGCTAACACGATGGCGAGATTGTTATGGGCTACGTAATTGTCTTCCGTGACCGACAACGTATAACGCCACAGAGCTTCAGGATCGCGCCATCGGCCGACTTGACGATAGGTGAGGCATCCGAGAACAAGAAGGATGGCCACGGCAACGCTGACAGGCCAGGCCGGTGAGATTCGGTGCTCGGAAACAGCGGCACTCGCGGCCCACACAACCGCGATAAACAAACCGATGAAAGGTATGTAGGCGTAGCGGTCGGCCATCGCTTGTTCGCCGACGGTGATGATGCCGATCATCGGAACCAGTGTTCCCAAAAACCAACACCAGCCGAAGAGTAGGTAGCGGCGTTCGCGCCAATGCCACACCAGAGCTGAAATGAGGAGCAGGATCACCGCCGCTCCCGCCACCTGCCAGGGCAATACAGGAGTCGACGGTCGCGGGTAGATCGGAGCCAGACGCGTTGGCCACACCGCCTTGCCGAGGTAACGCACGTACGAGACGAGAACATTCTCAAGGCGGATCGACATTGGGGCTTCCGCCAGTGTGCGCACGGAAGCGCCCGCGCGTTGGGCCCACACAGTGATCACCGAATCAACTGCGGCTAGAACGAAGAATGGCCATTTCTCGATGACGAGATAGGAAAAGGAGCGTGGCGGCCCAATTTCGGGCGAGTCTTTTGCGGGAGCCATGCGGGCGGGAATCATGCGCTCCAGAGGCCAGAAGTCCCACAACAACAGGACAAAAGGCAGGGTGACAATCTGAGATTTCGCCATCAATCCGAGGGCGAAAAACAGGAGCGCCAGTCCATATTGTTGACGTCCGTATCGTTGACGTCCAGTTTGACGTCCGCCGCCGCGCGCGTACCTGTCGTAGGCGATGAGCGTGAGCAAGAAGAAAAACATGCTCAGTACGTTCTTGCGCTCAGCGGCCCATGCGACCGATTCTACGTTAACCGGATGCAGAGTAAACAAGGCTGCCACGCAGAGACTGCCCCAGGTGAATCCGGTGGCTTGCTGGAGTAACAAAAAGAGCAGCACAGCACTGGCAGCATGGAACAAGAGATTGACGTAGTGATGGCCGGCCGGGTTGAGGCCAAACAGCTGGCAATCCAGTGCGTGAGACATCCAGGTCAGAGGGTGCCAATTTCCGTCGCGCGTAGTCGTGAAAGACCACTTAATGTCTTCCCAGGTCAGGCCGCCGAGGACATGGTTATTCTTCTGAATGTATGACAGATCGTCGTAGTCGAGGAACGGGTTGCGGACGACCGGGTTGTAGAAGGCGAGAGTGGCAACCACCAGCAACAGACCGAGGATGAGCGAACGATTTCGCTGGGGAGCCATCATGTTGGTCGCCGAACGATTCTAGCGCGATCCACATTTCGACAGGATGCTTCGCGGTTGCTAACGAATCGACGGTAATGCCTGGCGGCATTGCCGAGCTTTGTAGAAAGGTTCCTGCGATCGCGCTCGGATTACTTGCCACGCCGCCGCGACTCAGAAGCACCTCTAGACGCAAGATCGTGGACCACGCGCGTTCGCTACAATGGGACTTGCCTTGTCTGGCTGGGAGTTCAGAGGCATGGGGCGGGAGATGGCGCGGCTGGCAAAAATTGTCAGTCTTGCTCCCCCAAAGTGTCATACTGAACAAATCATGGAGCCGCTGACGAGGTTACCGTTAGGCGGAGATGACTGAAAATGCTGGACCTTGGTCCAAAAGGACATCTGACTTCCGTCACTTGGGTATCTGGCCCTCAGAGTGCCATAGTACATGCGAGTTGGTCATCCAACCAAAACAGTCAAACGGAGACGAGGACAATATAAATGCGGAAACAAAAGGGCTTCTCACTGATCGAACTGCTGATCGTGGTGGCGATCATCCTGATCATCGCCGCGATTGCTATCCCGAACCTGTTGCGTGCACGTATTGCGGCGAACGAGTCGTCCGCGGTGGCGTCTGTCCGCACAGTTAACACAGCTCAGATTTCTTATAACTCCAGCTATCCGACGGTCGGCTTCGCAGCGACTCTGGGCACGCTGGGTGGCAGCTGCACCGGCGCGACCGTGCCGACGTCCGCTACGGCTTGCTTGATCGATTCCCAGCTGGCTAGCGGCACCAAGAGCGGCTACACGTTCAACGCTGCAGGCCTTTCTGGCAGCTACTACGTATACGGCAACCCGGTCACTTCGAACAGCACGGGTGTGAACTCGTTCTGCTCGATCCAGGATGCGGTTGTGCGCAAGACCGGCACCACTGCCGTCACGAGCTGCGCCGGAACCGAAACCCCGCTTCAGTAGTTTGGTTTTTGGCAAAATACCTGGGGGAGGGTACAAGCCGACAAGAAGCAGAGGAGAAATCCTCTGCTTCTTTGTTTTTTATCCGCATTTTTTGCTCTGACCACTACTATCAATGATGCTTGACATAATGTGGCGGATCGTCCAGAACCGTTGTAGCAATTATTGACATTTCGTAATCTCGGCGCACCGACCACCGAGAAGAGCCCTTGTAAGCACCCTGTTAACAACGGCTTAATCTCGAACCTCCGGACGATCCTATCCCGAAAGAATGGCTCCTGGAGTGCAACAGCTAGGTGTTGCTTAGCTATTTAAAATCAGACCCCGAGGGGCGGAGTCATATGAAACAAATCAAGAAACAAAAAGGCTTTTCATTAATCGAACTGCTGATCGTGGTGGCGATCATCCTGATTATCGCCGCGATTGCTATCCCGAACCTGTTGCGTGCACGTATTGCTGCGAACGAGTCGTCGGCAGTCGCGTCTGTCCGCACAGTGAACACGGCCATGATTTCTTACAACTCCAGCTATCCGACGGTCGGCTTCGCGGGCACCCTGAGCACGCTGGGTGGCAGCTGCACCGGCACGACCGTACCGACATCCGCTACGGCTTGCTTGATCGATTCCCAGCTGGCTAGCGGCACCAAGAGCGGCTACACCTTCCACTCAACGGGCACGTCCGGCAGCTACTACGTGTACGGCAACCCGGTCACTTCGAACAGCACGGGTGTGAACTCGTTCTGCTCGATCCAGGATGCGGTTGTGCGCAAGACCGGCACCGCTGCCGTCACGAGCTGCGCCGGAACCGAAACCCCGTTGCAATAAGTTTGGTTTTTTGCCGAATACGTTTTTGGCGAATACCTGGGGGAGGGTACGCGCCGAAACGAAGCAGAGGAGCAATCCTCTGCTTTCTTTTTTGTCGGAAGATGCTGTTGCCTTTTGCGATGCTGGCCGATCTTAATCGCTGCTGGTTCGAGAAATCGAGTGACAAAAAATGTCAATTGAGGCTGTGCCGGAATGACAATCTCAGCAATTCAGCCGACAAAGACGCAAATCACGGCGCTGTCTCAATAACTTAGGACATGAGTTGGATCGGCTGATTGCGGTATTCAACGTGCAACAACGTAAGAGAGCTTGATCGGGTTTAAGACGTATCCGGGGATCAAGGAGACGCAATGCGAAGGGCCAAGGGATTTTCACTTATCGAACTATTGATCGTGGTTGCGATCATTCTGATCATTGCGGCGATCGCAGTGCCTGGTTATCTGCACGCGCGCCAGGTGGCAAACGAGTCGTCGGCGGTGGCGTCCATTCGGACTATCAATACCGCGATGGTCTCCTACAACTCCAGCTATCCTTCGGCGGGCTACGCATCGAACTTGAGTACCCTGGGCGGCACCTGCACCGGCGCGGTTGTGCCAACCTCGGCCAGCGCATGCCTGGTCGATTCCCAGCTGGCTGGTGGCACCAAGAGCGGCTACACGTTCACCGCATCGGGCGTTTCCGGAAGCTATTCGGCTTTCGCGAACCCTCTGGTTCCGAACAATACCGGCGTTCGCTATTTTTGCTCGTACGCCGACGCCGTTGTGCGCTACAGCGTGGCGACGATCTCAACCTGCGACGGTACGGTGACTCCGTTACAGTAGCTCGGATAAAGGTCTCGGACAAACATCAAGAAGTTTGTACGAACTCCAACCCCTGCGTTTATTGTCACTTCGAGTCATGCGATGGTTTACCTTCGTAACCGCGCATGACTGTGTGCACCGGCACGGTGCATAGCGTTTGCTTATAATTCTCTTCGTCGGGTTCCCTATCAATTTCACAGAACGCCCTGGGCGCTGCGAAACTAGCCATGTCTGCGATCGAAATTATCGACCTCGAAAAAAGCTACCTGGTCGGATTCTGGCGTAAGCGCCCGAAGCTCGCCCTGCGGCCGCTGCGTCTGACCATCGAAGAGGGAGAGGTTTTCGGGTTCCTCGGCCCGAACGGCGCTGGTAAGACCACGACTCTCAAACTTCTGATGGGACTGGTATTTCCCACCGGCGGAACGGCTCGGATCCTCGGAATGGATATGGACGATCCGCGGGTCAAGTCGCAGATCGGATTTTTACCCGAGCAGCCTTACTTCTACGATCACCTAAGCGCCCGCGAGTTGCTCAACTATTACGGACAGCTCTCTGGAATGCCGGCCAGGAGCCGGTCGGCCCGAGTGGAAGAAATGCTGAAGCGCGTCGGATTGAGCGACGCTGCCGGGGTGGAATTGCGCAAGTTTTCCAAGGGAATGTTGCAGCGGGTGGGACTCGCGCAGGCCGTCCTGCATGATCCGAAGCTGGTGTTTTTGGATGAGCCGATGTCGGGCCTCGACCCCATGGGCCGGCGCGAAGTACGCGACTTGATCCAACAACTGCGAAGCGAAGGCAAGACCGTTTTCTTCTCGACGCACATACTTTCAGACGCCGAAGCGCTTTGCGACCGGGTTGGAGTCATTCAAAACGGAGAATTGCGTGGCGTGGGAGCGGTCGCGGAATTGACCTCGCAATCGCAGGGCAAGATCGAGATTATTTTTCACGCGCAGAAAGTGCCGGCGGGTTTGACGGCCCTCGGAGCCGAGGCGCGGGTCAGCGGCGACATGGTAAACGCGGTGTTGCCAGACGCACAGCAAGATGCGGCTTTGGACCTTCTGCGTCGTGAGCACATAAGGCTGATTTCCCTTGCGCCGGTACGGCGATCGCTCGAGGAGTATTACCTTCAGAAACTCCAGCCCGCGGAAAACAGAAAAGGTGCGGTCGTATGAGCTCCCGCATTGGCTATATCGCGTTTAACACTTTTCGCGAAGCCGTTCGCGACCGGGTTCTCTATAACCTGATCGCATTCGCCCTGCTGCTGTCGGCCACGGCTCTGCTCGTGGGACAAGTCTCGATCGACATCGAGCGTCTGGTGGTGGTGAACCTCGGCTTGACCGCGGTATCGCTGTTTGGAGTGCTGATCGCGATCTTTATCGGGATTGGCCTGGTTTCGAAAGAGATCGACAAGCGCACGCTCTACACCGTTCTTTCGCGACCAGTTCGTCGTTGGGAGTTCGTCGTCGGAAAATTCTTCGGGCTGACAGGCACACTGGTGGTGAATACGTTCTTCATGGCCGTCGGCGTATTCGTGGCACTGCTTTCCGTCGCCCACCGATTCGAGAAGATGGACGTGCCGGTGCTGGCTGCGGTGTATTTCATAGTCCTGCAATTTTTCGTTGTGTGCGCCCTGGCGTTACTCTTCTCGTCCTTTTCGACCCCTCTGATGGCCGCGGTGTTCACCTTCGCCCTGTTCGTGATCGGGAACCTGTCGCAGGATTTGCGCGGCTTTGCGAAAACCGTGCCGGGCGTCAGCGGCTGGCTGGCCAACGCGATTGCTTATCTGGTTCCGGATTTTTCCGCGCTAAACGTAATCGGTCAGGCGGCACATGGGGATCCGATACCCGGACGATTGATCCTCTTCAACACCGTCTACGCCCTGCTCTACTCGGCAGTGGCTATCTCGGGAGCGGTGCTGATCTTTCAGCGCCGAAACCTGAAATGACTGCTACGCGGCGCGTGAATCTCGTGGCGGGGACCGCCCTGCTGCTTTCTATGGCAGGCGCGGTATTCACGCTCCGCGCCATCGACACCGCGCGACTCGCACCCGGAGTCCAGGGAGCCCTTTATATTCGGTCCACGACCGTGTTGCGGCGCTTGAGTCTCGGCTATACCGGTCTCTTGGCGGACATCTACTGGACCCGCGCGGTGCAGTATTTCGGGACCCAGCATCACGTCGGTTCAAGCGATTACCGCCTACTGGCGCCACTGCTTGAAGTCACCACCGAGCTTGACCCAAGACTTCTGCCGGCTTACCAGTTCGGAGCCAATTTTCTCGGCCCAAGGCCGCCGGACGGCGCGGGCTCACCTGGCGCAGCCGTTGCGTTGATGAAATATGGCATCGAGCACAATCCTGATCAATGGCGGCTCTATTACAACCTCGGATTCTTGTATTACACCGAGCTTAAAGACTATGCCAAAGCGGCGGACGCATTTGCTCAGGGCGCAAAGCTTCCGGTGACAAACAAACTTCTTGAAGTTCTGGCGGCACGCATGGCGCAGCACGCCGGCGAGTTCGACACCGCGCGCATGTTGTGGTTCACCACCTATCAGAGTAACCAGGACCCGCTGATCCGGCAGAACGCGACCGAACACTTGGTGGCGCTGCAGGTGGACGAAGACGTGACGCGACTGGAAAAAACGGTAGAGAAATACCGCCAGCAAACCGGGCACTTGCCAACCAGCATGGGCGATCTCGGCCGTGTAGGGCTTATCCATGGCGTGCCCACCGATCCAAAGGGAAATCCGTACCGTCTGCTTCCGGACGGACGCATCGAAGTGCAGGACGCGAAAAGCATCCCCTTCATCACCAAAGGACTTCCGATCATCACCAAAGCGAGCGACGAAGCGGCTCGACCCTCTTCGGACTAGAGCTGATTCGGCAACGCAGCCCAACGACAAGGCGATTTGTTAGCATCGTTGCGTGTCTTCAGGTTTCTCCCGACAATTTTGGCTATCGCTCGGCGACTTCTGGCGCGAACAGTCGCAAGCAAACGGACCCGTTGCGGCGACTTCCCTGCTCCTCGGCAAATTCTGGACCTTTCTGCGTGAGTCGACACCAAACTTGCGCCGACAGCGTTACGGCGACATGGAGTACGACTGGGACAATCGCGTCAACACCACCAGCGGCACGATAAGCTGGCGTGCCCGCCTGCTCGGAATGTTTCACTCGCCCTACCAGCCGACCGAGCCGATATTGTTTCGCGAAATGATGGCCAGCCTGCCGATCGAATTCGATCAATTCACTTTTATCGATATTGGATCTGGCAAAGGCCGCACATTGTTGATGGCGTCGGACTATCCGTTCCGGAAGATTATCGGAGTGGAATTGATTGCGGAATTGCACCAGGCGGCGGAAGAGAATATTCGCGACTATCGAAGTCCCACGCAGCGTTGTGTCGAGATCGAGTCCGTCCTCGCGAACGCCCGTGATTGTGAACTACCGGTCGAGCCGCTGGTGCTTTACTTTTTCAATCCGCTGCCAGAACGGGCGTTGTCCGAAGTTCTACGGCGGTTGGAGAGTTCACTCGAAAAAACTCCGCGCCCAGTTTGGGTGGTCTATCACAATCCCTTGTTGGAATCTGTCCTCGGTACGTCGGGCTTTCTGCAAAAAGCGGGTGGGACGCCGCAATATTCGGTGTACCGGACGATTCGTTAACACGCTGGACTTGCAGCATGTTCAAAGGTCCTTTGCAATACGAAGGTTTCACGCCAGTACCCCAGCCAACATCACTCGGCAGCGTTGTTTACCACCTGCTGCACGGTGTTCGAAGTGCTACCAAGAAAGTTCGAGTCACCGCCGTACACGGCGAGGATCGCGTCGGTGCCAACCGGCAGCGTTGAGGTCGTCAAGCTGGCTATCCCGCCGCTGAGCGTTCCCGTTCCTAACACCTTCGAGCCCTTCCTGAAGGTGACCGTCTCCCCATTCGGCGGTGCACCAATGCTGGAGGCGACCGTTGCCGAGAAAGTCACCGATTGTCCAAAGACGGAGGGATTGAGACTCGACGCGAGTTTGACCGTGGTGCGTATCTTCACCACTTGAATCACAACCGGTGAAGTGCTGGGCTGGAATACAGAGTCTCCGCTGTAGGCAGCCGTTAACGAGTGCGACCCCGTTGACAGCTTGGCGAACTTCAGTACAGCCTTGTCGAGACTCAGGGCGACGGTGCCCAACGCGGTCGTGCCATCATAGAAAGTAATGGTCCCCGTCGGAGTCCCACTTTGTGTGGGAGTTACGACAGCCGTGAGAGTGACGGATTGATGCAATCCCGATGGATTGGGAGAGGAAGTAAGTGTGGTGGTCGTAGTGCTCGTGCCAACGCCGTTGAGGCCGATCGTATGAGGACCGTCCTGTCCGTTGTCTTTGATTGTTACGGTGGCGATCCTGGTTGCAAGCGCCGTCGGCGCGAAGGTGACGGTAATGTTGCAACTGTCTCCAACTGGCAGGGACGTGCCACAGTTATTCGTTTGAGCAAAATCGCCGCTGTTCGCGCCGGTAACGCCGATGGATGTGATGCTCAGCGTGACCCTACCTGTGTTGGTCAACTTCGAAATCTGTGGAACACTGGTCGTACCCACTAGCTGGCTGCCGAAACTGACGATTTGAGGTGTCAACGTAACATCTGCTGTAATTTTGGCCACGAAGGCGTTGGCGGAGCCGCCATTGGCTGGCTGTAAGGGACTTATTCCAGGGAAGTTGCTGGAGTTGGTCGTGCCTGTGGCGTAAGCGCTACCCGAACTATCCACGGCGATGCCGTAGCCGATGTCAGCATTGGTGCCACCGAGGTAGGTAGAGTAAAGCAAAGCCGATCCTGTGGAGTTGAACGCGGTCACGAAGGCGTCGCCAGCGCCAGCGTTAACGGGCTGTACAGGGTTCATCGTGGGAAAGTTCGTCGATAAGGCAATTCCGATTACGTATGCGTTGCCCTTGCTGTCGGTGGCTATCCCTTGTGCGAAGTCATGATCGTTCCCGCCCAAATAAGTGGAATAAACAAAAGCCGAGCCTGAAGGGTCGATCTTGGAGACGAAGGCGTTTAAACCACTACCGAGGGTCGGTTGCCACGCATTCATCGTGGGAAAGTCACCAGATCCGGCGAAGCCGGCGACATAAGCATCGCCAGCGCTGTCCACCGCAATGCCGAGACCACTGTCATTATTGCTGCCACCCAGATAGGTGGAGTAAACCAAAGCCGATCCCGAAAAGTTGAGCTTGGTCACGAAGGCATTGCAGGGACAGCCGACGTAAGTACCATGGTTGCCCGGCTGCAGAGGACTCTTGGTGGGAAAATTGGTTGAGCCGGTGAAGCCGGTTATGTAAGCGTTGCCCGCGTTGTCCACGGCGATGCCGTCGCCACTTTCGTCCCCACTGCCCCCTAGATATGTGGAGTAAACCAAAGCCGATCCTTTGGGGTTGATCTTGGCCACGAAGGCGTCCCGGTTGGGATTGCCACAGGGGCTACCGCCCCCGTTGCAAACAGTCTGGAACGCATTGGGGGTTGTAGGAAAGTTAGGTGAACCGGTGTTGCCCGTGACGTAGGCATTGCCCGCGCTGTCAACAGCTATGCCAAAGCCCAAGTCCTGTCCGCTTCCGCCTAAATAGGTGGAGTAGACCAAGGCCGATCCCGAAGGATTAATCTTGCTCACGAAGGCGTCAAAGTTGCCACCGTAGGTTGGTTGCAAAGGGTTCACCAGTGGAAAATTTGCGCCGGCGAGACCGGTGACGTAGACATTGCCCGTACTGTCCACGGCGATTGAAGTGCCTTGTGCGCCCACGCCGCCCCCTAGGTAGGTGGAGTAAACCAAGGCTGTGCCGGAGGGATTGATCTTTGACACAAAAGCGTTTGCACAGCCGTTGACGCTGCAGTCGGCGTTTGTCTGAAGAGCGCCGGATGTGACCGGAAAATCGGTTGATCGAGTAAAGCCAGTAACATAAGCGTTACCCGCACTGTCCACGGCGATGGCGAGGCCAACGTCACCCCCGCTGCCGCCGAGGTATGTGGAGTAGATCAGGGGATCGATGTAGAGCGGCTTCGTTGCGTCGTATTTCGCCAGTTCAAAGCCGACGCGGGTTTTGTCGGTGATGGTGTAGTGGGCCGCGATCTCTTCGCGGATCCCATTTTTCTCCTGATAGACGATGGGCTTATGCCAGCGGATTTCTTCGTCGCCCATCTTGAACACTAAATCACCGTGCGCATCCTGGCGGATTGTATTAGCTCCAGTGATGTTGAACGCGATGCTTCTTGGATTCGCCGCGGGAGCTACGATGAAATCGTATTCCAATTGTCGCTGGTTGCCGTAGTAGACCAGATCGATGCCGTTGTAGATGTTTTCGTATTTTACTTTCGCGTAAGTGGGGACGTTTGTGCGCCACTTCGCGGGATCGTTGCCGAGGAAATAGTTGGTGGTCGCGGCTTGTTCGTCGATTCCGGTTAGTTTGGCGGCGTTGGCGTTGCGCAGTTTCATGCGCAGGACACGATGCGCGAATACGAAATCCGACGAAGAATCTTTACTTCCCGCATTGGTCTTTTTCGCGTTCAAGGTCAGTACGGCTTCATCCCCGGTGAGGAACAGGGAGTAGGCGCTCGTGCGGGAGAGAAACTTTACTTGCGCATCGGTTTGTCCGTGATTGGCTTCGAAGGCAAGCGGGAGTCTGCCGTAGTCGGCGACGACTCTAGCTTGAGCTGCGGGGTCGGGTTGCGACAAAGCTGCGTCTTTCGAAACGAGCGCCGAATGGGCAGGTGAAACAGACTGAGCCAGCCCCAGCGTGCTGAGCAGGATGGTAACTGCGAAGACAAGACGAAACGAAGGCATAGGACACCTCGGAGAGTTGTGCTTCTTCCGGCCGGAATTTCAGGGCGTAGAAACCGGCCCCACAGGGTGTGCCAAGAAGTCTGCCCACTCAGCAACACACTGTCAAGAGAAACCGCCGTGCGACGCTAAGCATTCACTTTCGCGCAATATTCGGTGTATCGAGCAAAGAGTGGCACTGAGAAATCGATTTAGCGCTGCCACGGACTTGGAGTGTATTCAAACTTGACCATGGCGTCGCGATAGTCGAGCTTGATCTTGAGCAGATTGAGCATCGCGAAGCCGAGCGTGCCTGACACCTCTGTGCCAACATCGCGACTGATATTGGAGAGATTGAACGCCACCATGTCTTCGTTCTTTTGGCGCAGGCCGCCAAATTCCAGAACGACCGAGTTCGCGCCGTAAACCTTGTTCACTTTCCCGCTGAGACCCGTGATGGTCGTATCGGAGTCCCCGTGAACCTTGGTGACTTCGCGTGCGGCGTCGGGCGTGATCATGTTATTCCAGGCGCCCGTGTCAATCAGGAAGAGTTTGCCGGGAACCTGATTGATCCCCGTGGGGACGAGTAACATGTGGCCGAAACGATAGACGCGAGTGTAAGAAGCCACTTCAGGGCCTACGTAGCGGTCGAAATATCTGGGAGTTGGCTCGCGATTCGTCGCGTTGCCCTGGGCCGCATCTGATTTTGCCTCTGATTCCGAGTCCGTGCCTTCGTCGTCGGGGTCGGTCGCAAGAGAAGGTTTGACCTGCGTCTCTCCGGGCCTCGGCGGCAGCTGGCTCAATCTCAATTTACGAGCGGGAAGATCGAGTTCGATCAGGAATTGCTGGAACACATCGGCGCCGATCAGTCCCTCTTCCTCGACGACCGAGCGCTTGTCGACAACATCCACCGGACAGTTATGGAATTCGAGATTGCCGATGCGGATTGAATCTGCGTAAGCCGCGTAGCCCTCAGCGTCGCCTTTGTCGCCGACGCCGCCGATGCGCACGCTCGCCATTCGTTCGACTCCGGCTCGCGCAGCCAACTTACGATTAATCGTGATTCCTCCGGCCCCCGTGTCGAGCATGAGCTTAGACTTCTGGCCATTGATGATGACGGGCAAGCCGACGCCACGCAGGTGGCTTGGATCCTCCAGAAGCGCCAGCAGTTCGGTTTCGGCAGTCGTGACGTCGGAGACCGGCCGGCACGGACGACGGGAACCAGCCTGGCGGGCTTTCAGAAACTCGAGGTAGGTGCCCAGTTCACGCCGCGTATCGGGATCGTCACTCGTTTCTTGCGCGAGGTAAGACTCGAGGAACTTGATGCGATCGGCGCGCGAAATCGTCATCATCCATTCTTTCTGGATGTCCTGATCGTCCGGATCCAATTCGTGAGCGCGCACTAGGAAGGTGTGCTCGCGGGCGTACATGGCAATCGCGGAATAGATGCGCGCCAAGCCGAGACAAGCTCGCGCGGGAGGATGGCCGGAATTCACCAGTTGGACGAAGACGGACTCTGCCTCGTGTATCTTGCCTTGACGAAAGAACAGTTCGCCCTGCAACTCTTTGAGATCGGTGTCCGAGGGTTTGAGTTGGAGGCCCTTCTCCAAGGCATCGGAGGCCTCGCGCACTTTTTCCTGCTTCAAATAACAAAGAACGATACCGGCGTAGGCTTGCGTCGACGGCGCATCAGACTTTAGTGCTTCGTTGTATTTTTCAATTGCTCGATCGAAAGAACCTTTGCGAAAGAACGCCTGCGCTTCTTTGAAAGTCTGGGTTGATTCGCTCGTGGCGCTGACAGACACTTTTACTTCCTGTGCCACAACCGTATCCTGCGCTACAACCACTGTAGCTGCTGCAATGACAATCACGCAGTAGACAACGACCGCTGATGCGATCGAGCCATTTTCAGCGCGGCACAATTTGGCACGGGATACCATAGAAGTTGGCAGTCTGCCACGGCTGCAAGTTCCGCTCAAGAAAATAAAAAGCAGTGGGTGCTGGAGCGAACTTTCATCTGGCATTTACCGCGTGCTATCCAGCCGGAGCAGTAGAATCAAGACAGGGATGAGACGCCACCTCTCAATTTGCTGGTTAGTGCTACTCGGGAGTCTCGTTCCCGTCCATGCGCAAGACATCCGCCAACTGGCTCGGGACGTCGACGACCACTACAACCACCTGCGGAGCCTGCAATCGGACTTCACCGAGATCTATCACGGCGATGGGGCCGAACGGGTTGAGTCGGGCACCTTGTGGCTGAAAAAGCCGCGCAAGATGCGTTGGGAATACCGTTCTCCCAGGGAGAAGCTGTTTGTCAGCGACGGCCAGGCTGTGTGGTTTTACCTTCCTGCCGAACGGCAGCTCAGGAAGACGTCGCTCAAGAAGCTGGACGATCTACGATCTCCGCTCGCCTTTTTGCTCGGTAAGACTAAGTTAGAGAATGAATTACAGGGACTTTCTAAGGCTATCGATCAACCCCCTCTGCTCCCCGGCAATACGGTGTTGCGCGGAGTCCCAAAGGCGATGCCGGGGCAAGCGCAGGTGAATGAAGTGCTGCTCGAAATCACGCCATCGAACCAGATTGTCCGCATCGTATTAGAAGAGGCGGACGGGGCGACAACAGAGTTCCGCTTTGCCGGTTGGAAGGAAAATGGGGAGTTGAGCGACAGCCGGTTTCAGTTCACAGCTCCGCCGGGAGTCGAAACGGTGGAGGGTGATTTAGGCCCGTAATTCGCGGGTTACTTGCGTACCACACGGATGGACGGATCGCGGTAAGCGCTTTCGGAACACAGTGTTACACTTGCTCTAACGGACTCCGCAAGACGAGTTCCGGGCACGGATTCAGACAGTAAGCCATGGCACAATTCCTGGTCAAAGTCGCCGACGAACAGGGCCATCTGCGGCAGCAGGTGGAACACGGCTATTCCGAAGCCGAAGTCCACGATCGGTTCGTGCAGCAGGGATACCTGGTCTACTGGGTTAAGCCCCGCACCCTTCTTAGCACGACGGGCGCCCAGTTTGGACAGCGTGGCAAACTGCGGCAGTCCACCTTCCTCATTTTCAACCAACAGTTTCTTACGCTGATTAAAGCGGGCTTGCCAATCCTGACGGCGCTCGATCTGCTGATCAAGCGGCAGCGCGACAAATCACTTTTGCAGTTGCTCGAGAACGTGCGCGAGCGGGTCAAGGGGGGCGAACTGCTCTCGGATTCTTTCGCCGCCCAGCAGGTCTTTCCGAAGATGTACACCACCACGCTGATGGCTGGTGAAAAGAGCGGCAACATGGAAGAGGTTCTGAGCCGCTACATCACCTATCAGCGCATGGTGCAGACTTTCCGTAAGAAGCTGCTGGTGTCGCTGGTGTACCCGGCGCTGCTGATTTCGGTGGTCACGGTGATGCTGATTTTCCTCATCACCTACGTCGTCCCGAAATTCGCCGACCTGTTTAACAACCTGGGAGCGGACTTGCCGGCCATCACGGTGATGATGCTGAACATCGGTCTCAACGCCCAGAAGTATGGCTGGATCGTGTTGCTGGTTGCGGTGGTCGGCGGTTTTTTCCTGTGGCGCTGGAAACAGAGCGATCGCGGGGCCGAGACTATCGACAAATTTCTACTCTCTCTGCCGCTTGTCGGCGAGATCCGGATGAAGTATCAGGTGGCCAATTTTTCACGCATTCTGGCGACGCTGTTGCAAGGCGGCCTGCCGCTCGTGCCCGCCATGGAAACCGCCGGTGAATCGCTCAGCAGCCGCAAGATGCTGAATGGCGTGACGGCTGCGGCGGTGCGTGTGAGAGAAGGTCAGACTCTGGCCCACAGCCTCGAAGAACAAAAGCTCTTCCCTGATCTCGCGGTCGAAATGCTGGAAGTTGGGGAATCGACCGGAGCCTTGCCGGCGATGCTCAGTTCGGTGGCGGAGTTCTACGAAGAAGACGTGCAGACGGCTCTGGGCGCGGCGATGGCGCTGATTGAACCGCTGATTCTAATCGTGATGGCGGTCTTTGTCGGCGGAATATTGATTTCGCTTTATATGCCGATCTTTACTTTAGGGGCAAACGTGCACTAAGCGGCACCGAGGTGCCGGTTTGCCGAATGTTGCGGTGGAAAGCTGTAAACTGGTATGGGGATGGCAGACAAGAAAACAGCATTGGTGAATGGCGGAAGCGGCGGAAAATTGGTGCCGGAAGTGGCGTCAGTTCCCGACGAGGTCGAACGCGCGCGTGATCTTGCGCGGCGCTACCGTTGCGAATTCATCGATCTCACCGATTTTCAGTTGCACCACGATCTTTTCGAAAAAGTTCCCGTACACCTGATGTTCCGCTACAAATTTGTGCCGCTCGAAGAAACTGCGGACGGCCGTCTGGTCATCGCCATTGCCAATCCTGGCGAACTGATGATGATCGATGAGGTCGGCCTGCTGCTCGGCAAGCGGATCGTCACCAAGGTTTCGACGCTCAAGCAAATCTCCGACATCCTGCAGAAAACCGAGCAATCGAAGCGCGTGCTCGAGGATGCCAGCGAAGGCTTCACGCTCGATGTGATCCGCGAGGATGAGGCGGGCAACGACGAGACCATTTCGATCGACAAGCTGACGGCGACGGCCGGCGCCGACATGAGCCCGATCATCCGCCTGGTCGATACCACGATCTTCACGGCGTTGCAGCGGCGGGCGAGTGACATTCACATCGAAACGCGGGACGATTCGGTGAGCATCAAGTTCCGTATCGACGGCGTGCTGACCAATGCCATGCCGCCGATCGGCAAAGAGCACCACTCCACGATCATTTCGCGCATCAAGGTCATGAGCGAACTCGACATTTCCGAGCGCCGCGTGCCGCAGGACGGACGTTTCCGCGTCAAGTACAACGGGCGCGCCATCGACTTCCGTGTTTCGATCATGCCGTCAATTCATGGCGAAGATGCCGTGCTTCGCGTGCTCGACAAAGAGTCGATGAGCGAGAAGTTCAAAAAGCTCACGCTCGAAGTGGTTGGTTTTGACGAAGACGATCTGCGGCGCTTCCGCCGCTACATCAAAGAACCCTACGGCATGGTGCTGGTCACGGGACCGACGGGCTCCGGTAAAACCACGACGCTTTACGCCGCCGTGAACGAAATCAAGACGGACGAAGACAAGATCATCACAATCGAAGATCCGGTCGAATATCAACTCCGTGGCATCACCCAGATTCCGGTCAACGAGAAAAAAGGACTGACTTTCGCCCGCGGACTGCGTTCGATCTTGCGCCATGATCCTGACAAGATCATGGTCGGCGAGATCCGCGACAGTGAAACGGCGCAAATCGCCATCCAGTCGGCGCTCACCGGCCACCTGGTATTTACGACGGTTCACGCCAATAACGTGGTTGACGTGCTGGGACGTTTCCTGAACATGGGCGTCGAGCCTTACAACTTCGTCTCGGCGCTGAACTGCATACTGGCGCAGCGGCTGGTCAGAATCATTTGCGAATCCTGCCGCACGGCAGTGCATTATCCGGACGATGTGCTCGAGGCGAGCGGGCTTGATCCGAAGCAGTGGTCGCAGGTTGCGCTCTATGAAGGACAAGGCTGCATCGAGTGTGCCGGGACGGGCTTCCGCGGGCGGACGGCAATTCATGAGCTTCTGGATCTGACCGACCGCATTCGCGAGATGATTCTGGAGCGGAGGCCCACGTCGGAGATTCGCAAGGCCGCCCGCGAAGAGGGTATGCGCTTCCTGCGCGAGTCGGCGCTCGACAAAGTCCGCGGTGGATTTACCACCCTGAAAGAGATCAACAAGGTCACCTTTATCGAGACCATGCGCTGAGGCTGGGCTCGACTGCGTTTCGGAACGAGCGCGGCTGGTGTCGTGGCGCTCTGAGCCATGGCTTCCGAACTATGGCCTTTCGAATCGCGGCCTACTGGACAGCCCAGGCATCCCCATAGGTAACTACTCGGTGACGCACGTAGGCGATATCATCAGTTCTTAACGACAATGGGAATTAGCGACACGATTAGCGACATCAATCGAATATCGAATATCAGATGACCAGTTCTTCCAAGACCGCGCGCCGTCCCACACTCGCTTGTGAAATCGCAGCCGACCGCGTGCTCGCCGGCCGCGCAGCCGACACAGGGCGGATGGTGGAAATGTCTTCGGCGCGCGAACTGGCGCCGGGGACGGTTGTCCCCGACTTGATGGAAGCGAATCTGCGCGATGGCACGGCGGTGCGGCAGGCGATTGAGAGCGCGCTCGGAGGGGTCGGAGGACGTTCGAAAGACGTGATCGCGATTCTGCCCGATACCGCGGTACGCGTGGTGCTGCTCGACTTCGAGACTCTTCCCTCAAAACGCGACGAAGCCGAAGCCGTCGTGCGTTTCCGGCTTAAGAAGTCGCTGCCGTTCGATCCAGGTGACGCTCGCATTTCGTATCACGCGCAGACGACAAATAAAGGCGTGCGGGCGGTTGCGGCGGTCGTGCTGAACAAGGTGCTAGAGGAATATGAATCGGCGTTTCGCGATGCGGGCTATAACCCGGGGATGGTGATGCCGTCGATGCTGGCGGCTCTCGGAGCAGCGGACGCGGAGCGCCCTACGCTGGTTGTCAAAGTCGATGCACGCACCATCAGCATCGCGATTCTCGATCAGGAACAGTTGTTGCTGTTCCGCACGCTCGAAAATGTTCGCGGCGTAACCATCACGGGCGATCAACTGGCGGAAGAAGTGTATCCCTCGGTGGTGTTTTTTCAGGACACGTACAACCTCAACATTGAGCGCGTTTATGTCGCCGGCCTGCCCGAGTCGGGCGGCGCTGCGCCTGCGCTCAAGAACCAATCGGGGGCGACGGTCGAGGATCTGATCACCGCGTCACAGATCGGATCGACCACGGGTACAGTCCCGCGCTGGCGCATGGCGGGCGTGGTGGGAGCGTTGATTTCGTAAGACAGCCGTCAGCTATCAGCGGTCAGCTCTCAGTCAAAAGCCACAGCTGAGAGCGGTACGCTGAAAGCCGACAGCTGATGGCTGAAAGCTAATTATGCGTTTAGACATCAATCTCGCGACCCGACCCTACGAGGATGCCCGCGAATTCTGGGGGCGCTGGGGACTGGGCGTTGGCCTGCTTGCGGTGCTCACGATCGGCCTGCTCGGCATGACTGTCCGAGGATGGATCAATGCTGGCCGGGATCGCCACAGCATCGCGCAGATAGAGCAGCAGATCGCCGACCGCGATAAGGAACGCGCCGCCGATCAGGCAATCCTCGACCTGGCCGCCAACCGCAGTACACGCGATCAGTCGCAGTTCCTGAACGGGCTGATTCAACGCAAAGCTTTTTCGTGGACGCGCGTATTCGAAGATCTGGAACGGGTGACCCCTTCGAACCTGCATGTGGTATCGCTGCGTCCGGAATTGAACGAGCAGAATCAGCTGCAGCTTGATATGAAAGTGGCATGCGACACGCGTTCCGCCGCCATCGAACTGGTTCATCGCATGGAAGGTTCCACCCATTTCCAGCAAGCGCAGCTGGTGGGAGAAAATTCCGCTGAGGGGGCGACGGTGCTTGCGACCGTCGACGCGATTTACATTCCCGATGTGGCCGAGAGGAGCGGGAAATAATGCCGGATCTCGGAAATTCACGACGCAAGTTGAAGATCGCAATTGGCGCGATGATCGCCGCCGATGTGATCGCTGTCGCTGTTCTGTTTTCGCCCCTGGTTGGTTCGGCAGACTCGCGCCAGTTGCAATTGAATACGATGCGCGTGGAACTGATCCG
Organism: Terriglobales bacterium; assembly: GCA_035308395.1. GTDB lineage: Bacteria > Acidobacteriota > Terriglobia > Terriglobales > Acidobacteriaceae > Acidiflorens. The sequence continues at coordinate 135,546 of DATGGT010000085.1, read as the reverse complement.
GAAAACGCACGACATCGAACCGCTCAAAGGGATGGACCAGAAGATCGTGAAGGCCAAAGGACAGATTGGCCTGTTTTACAAAGACCGCTTTGCCGCCAGGGATTCCGACCTGGCCAACGAGCTGGGGAAAATCGCGGCGCAGAACGGGGTCCACATCCAGTCGGCGAGATACAAGGAAGAAGACCCGGAAACCTCGGGGATCGTTCCGGTCTCGATCGAAGGCAGCTTTTCCGGAGACTACCTGCAACTGGTGCGCTTCATCAACGCGCTCGAGCGCTCGAAGCTTTTCTTTAGCGTGGACGGCGTGGAACTGGCAGGCGAAAGTACCGGGGCAGTCAAGCTGCAAATATCGATGCACAGCTATTTGCGTTCGGGTGTGTGAGCTAGACGGGAAATTGAGTGAAACTCGGAACAGAAAACCGGAAGCAGTTGATCGCGCTCGCAGTTCTCGGCGGGATCGCAGTCCTGGCGCTCGCCTATGAATTCTGGCCCGCGTCCTCGTCGAGCGCGCCCGAAGCCACGAAACTGCCGGCGGCACTGGCCAAGCCCGCCATGCGGCGTACGTCTTCGGGGAAAATGGTTCCTGTGGTGGAACCACGGCTCGATCCCACGCTTGATCTGAATCTGCTCACTCGCAGCGAAGAGATCAAGTACGCGGGGAATGGCAGGAACATCTTTGTTGCCGGATCCAGCCCGTCGATCGAACCGCCGAAGGGTCATGGCGTCACCGACCAACCGCAATCGGCTACTCTGACTACACCGGTAATTCAGCCGCCGCCACCCATCACTCTGAAGTTTTTCGGCTTCGCCAACCGTCCGGGTGAGACGAAGAAGGTTTTCCTGTCGCAAGGCGAAGACGTCTTTATCGCCGCGGAAGGCGACATCGTCAACCGCCGCTATCGCGTTCTGCGCATTTCTCCCAACGCGGTGGACGTCGAAGACGTGATCAATAACAATCGGCAGAGTTTGCCCCTGGTTCAGGGGTAGGTCATTTCAGGGCAATCAAGTTATGTTTCGGCGCGGCAAATTTCGAAATTCACCGATTGCAAGATCAGGAAATCGCCAGGACGGCTACATGATGCTCGTCCTCATGTTGTCGATGGCGTTACTGACAATCGGATTGCTGGCGGTGCTGCCGGCGATGAAGCAACAAATCCTGCGCGACCGCGAAGACGAAATGCGGCATCGCGGCACCGCCTACATGCGCGCCATCCAGCACTTCTACAAGAAGTATAATCGCTATCCGAATCGCGTCGAAGAACTGGAAAATACCAACAACCTGCACTTCATTCGCAAGCGCTACAAAGATCCGATGAGCGTGGATCCCGAAACCGGCAAGGAGCGCGATTTTAAATTCCTGCACCAGAGCGATGTCAGCCTGAATATCGGGCCCGTGCTGGGGCAAGGTGTACCGGGGCAAGGTATACCTGGAGCTCCGGGGCAGCCAGGACTCGCGGGTGGTGCACCCGGAGGTGCGCTGAATGCCGCCGCGCAGCAACTCGGAGCCAGCGCGCTCGGGGCCATGGCCGCGCAGGCAAGCGGCGGAATTCAACAGACGACACCTCCGAACCTGCAAGCCGGAGCCAACGGCGACGCAGATTCAGAGGGAGGAAATTCGGGCGGAACTTCCGGTTCTAGCGGATCGAAGGCCAGTTCCGATTCCAGTTCGGGGTTTAATGGACCCACCTTCGGCGGGGGTCCGATCCTGGGAGTTGTCAGTACGAGCAAAGCAAAGAGCATCCGCGTCTTCTACGAAAAAGATCACTATAAGGACTGGCTCTTCATTTATGTGCCGGGGTCTGAGCAAGGAGGATTGCTCAAAGGTCCGATCAATCCCGGAATGCCGACTGGCGGGGGGTTCGGTGGAGTGAATCCCGGTGCTGCCGGAGGCCTTGGCGGCGGAATCACACCGGGACAGGGAGTTCCGAACGGTTTGCAGCAGCCGCAGTTCCCGACACTTCAAACGCCAACACCACAAAATCAGCCGCAGAGTCCGCCCGAGCAATAGAGTTCGACTGGACTGGAAAATCGCAGCAATGAAAAAGCCCCGCTTTCGCAGGGCTACTTTTGCCACAAAATTTCGTAGATTACTCTTAGACGTTAAAAGACGATCCGCAACCGCAGGTGCTCTTCACATTCGGATTTTCAAACTTGAAGCCTGCTCCTTCGAGCGTCTCAACATAATCGACATGGGCTCCGCCGAGGTACATCAGTGACGTGGCGTCGACATAAACCTTCAATCCTTCGAAGTCGAACACTTTGTCCATCATGCCGGCGCTGTTTTCAAAAGCCATGGAATACTGAAATCCGGAGCATCCACCGCCAACCACTGATAAGCGCAATCCCGCCGGTACCGGCGTCTGCGAGGCCATGATTTCCTTCACTTTGGCAATGGCGCTGGGGGTCAGGACAGGCGCCGTTGTCTTAGTTTGGGGCTGCGGCTGGGCCTGGGGCTGAGTTTCGTTCGGGGTGGGTGCGGTAGTAGTCGCCATCTATTTATCTCCTTGTAACTAAGCATTATAGCAAAGGTCGTCTGCGGCCCAACAAGCATTTTCGCGGGCAGGTGTTTTCCGGGGTACGACTATTCGATGCTATCCAGGCGAAATAAGTCGCCTTGCCGATTGGCCAAACGGGGCTATAATCGGGGGCAGTAACGGGGCCGTCACCCGAGCGTCGGCGGATTCCACGAAGTTTCCGCTGGAAATGAAAGTGCACTTCCGGGGGATTGCCTCGATATCAGCGCCGAGGTGGCACATGTCTCCAATGTACGGGTTGCTTGTTTCGTGGGGCGTCTTAACGGGCGTTCTAATTCTCCTCCTGATTTATCGCAGCACTCTCACGATGCACGAGGACGACTCGATCTTCCTCAACGATACCGAATCCCAGATGCACAAAGACCAGATGGAAGTTCTGGTGAAGATGCGCAAGATCACGCCGATCGTCAAGGTGCTCAGCGCATTGTCAGGAGCCATGATCCTGGTGATTGCGGGGTTGTTCGTCTATCAGGGACTGAACAGCGCCACCACTCTGCAATAGCCAGATCGTCCAAACCAGGCGGGCTGCTCGCTTACCTCGCCTGATGCAAATGTTCGAGTAAATCTTCGTGCCGCGGCGGAGCGGGTGCGTCCGCCGTCGGCCCTATTTGCTTTTACAAACGGCTGCTTACAAACGGCGACGCAAACGATCGTTCTGAATAATCCCTCTGAATAATTCCTGACCGGAATGACTGCGCTCCATCCGATTGCGATTGTTGGAGGCGGTCCGGCAGGGGCGCTGGCTGCGGAACGACTGGCTGCTGCCGGCGAGCATGTCCTTGTGTTTGAGGAAAAGCTTGCTTGGGAAAAACCCTGCGGCGGTGGACTCACCCATAAAGCTCTCGAGCAATATCCGTTTTTGGCCGAGGCTACGGCCTTGGCCGAGCACTCCGGTAATTTCGTTGAACACTGCGAACTGATCAGTCGCACGCAACAACGGGTATGCTTCCACTTGCGACACCCGGTCGCGATCTTCTCACGCCTCTCACTCAACGGCTTGCTGCTGGAACGTGCGCGGAGCGCTGGCGCTGACGTGCGGCAGGAACGCGTCACACGAATCGAGGGCAGCGCCGGGGATTGGCGACTGATCACCGCTCAAGGCGAATATCAGGCGTCGTTTCTGATTTTGGCGGCAGGAGCACGCAATCCGTTTCGTTCCAAATTTCTCTCGCCAATTTCGCCGAGCGACCTGATGGTTACCGCCGGATACTTCATTCCCGGCCGCACGTCTTTGATGCAGATTCAGTTTCTCAAAGGGATCACTGGCTACATCTGGGTGTTTCCGCGCGCGGATCATGTGTCGGCGGGAATCGCCGGCAAAATGGGAGAGACGTCGACCGCCGCACTGCGCCGCACACTGGAACATTGGCTCGAAGATAATGGATTTAGTCTCAAGGACGCTCGCTTCTATTCCCACATTCTTCCGTCATTGCGCGCAGAGACTTTCGAATCGCTTGAAGTCGCTGGAGATGGATGGGCGATGATCGGAGACAGCGCCGGACTGGTCGATCCGATCACCGGCGAAGGTCTCTACTACGCCCTGCGGTCGGCGGAGTTGTGCGCCAACGCGTTGCTCGCAGAGAGGCCTTCAGAGTACTCGGCGGTGCTGCGAGACGAGGTGCTCGGCGAATTGAAACTGGCCGCACGAGTCTCGCATCGTTTCTACAACGGAACAATTTTCGGGGACAGCGTTCTGGAGAGAATGATTTCTCTGACCGCGCAAAGCGCCAGCTTTCGAGATCTGATGAGCGATCTTTTTGCCGGCATCCAGGGCTACAAAGATTTGCGCTCGCGCTTGATGGCGATTCTGCCCACGGTGATGGCCGAGAGCATCGCGGAAACACTGCGTTGGCCCTGGAACAAGGGCGGCGAAATGGGCGGCGATCTGCTGGCGGAGTAGCGGATCTAAGCCGCTTTTTCTTTCAGATTCGCGATGTCGTCGAGCAGAACTCGCTCATGGCCCTGCGGGTCTACTTTTTCGTAAACCTTGCGGATGATGCCCTGCGGGTCAACCACGAAACTGGTGCGCTCCCAGAACTTCATCCCTTTCCATTCCGCCTGACCGATCCCGAGCGACTTCATCAAGCTGGAATCGGTGTCGGCGAGCAGGTCGATCGAGAAGGCAAATTTGTCGCAGAAATTCTTGTGCGAGGCAACATCGTCGGCGCTGACGCCGATGACTTTGACTCCCGCGGCATCGAAATCTGCCTTGGTCGCAGTAAACGACTTGCCTTGAATGGTGCATCCGGGTGTGTCGTCTTTCGGATAGAAATAAATCACCAGCCAGCTTCCCGCGAAATCGGCCAGGGTTGTGATCTTTCCATCTTGATTCGGGAGAGAAAACTTGGGAAAAGGATTGCCGGCAGCAAGCATTGGGGAGTATTCCTTTCGAGAAACGGTAGGCAATATTCTAGCAGTGACGGAGTACTGAGCACTCAGCCGTTAGCCGGCGCCAGAAGTGGAGAGGCGCAAGCTAACGGCTAAATGGTGATGGCTAACGGTGATTTCAAGCCGCCGGCGCCAACTTCTTCATGCGCTCTTTCATTTCTTCCGCCGAGACATCCTCTTTATGAGTCGCGACGCCCCAAAGATGACCGAATGGGTCTTGAATGAAACCGGAGCGGTCCCCATAGAACTGGTCCTCGACGGGACGCATGATTTTTGCTCCTTGTGCTGCGGCCTTGGCGACGACCGCATCGGAGTCGGGGAGGTAGACGTAGAGGCTGACCGGAGAAGCACCGATGCTCTCAGCGCTGCGGTGGCCCATGGCGGGATTTTCGTCCGCCAACATGATGCGTGAGTCACCGATCTGCAACTCGGCGTGGCCGACCTTGCCATCGGGACCGTCCATGCGCGCGACGACGGTCGCGCCGAAGACATTCTTGTAATAATCGATCGCTTTCGCCGCTCCTTTGATGACCAGGTACGGCGTGATGGTGTTGTATCCCTCGGGAATGTAGCTGGTTGCTTTCATGATTTTCTCCTCTCGATTCGATTTTCTTCGCGATTCTTCGTTCATCATCAATCATCGCAAAAGGTGAGGTTGAGGGTTGAGGTCAGGGCGCGATGGCGGGCCACTGCGGCCCGCAGACTTCCTCAATGAGATCACAAATCGGGGGACTGCTCAACCCCGACCGACCGGAGGGACTCTCCGTTTTTGCGCCCAAAGAAAGCGCATCATGAGGAGCCATCTCGATCATCAAGCGTCGCTGCGAGCCTAGGGATTGTTCTTGAGGGATTGTTCCATCTCGAGATCGCGGCAGGTGGAGCGGATGATTTCAGTCATGAGATTCAGTTCAAGGAACTGAAAGCCATACCGAAAAGCGCTTCGCTGCCGGACGATGGCACAGGTCGTCACGCGGCCGAGCGGGACGGTGAAATCCAACTCCACGATCTCATCGAGCGCGACTTCGATACGTAAGATGGCGGAAATACCCGATTCGCTGATGTCAACGGTATAGCCCTTGAGAGTACCCGTGGTGCGGGAATAGACCGTGATGTCGGTGCCGATTTTGAAACGAGGCTTAGCGCGGGCATCGACTATTTCGCGGATAGTGCCGGCCTCGGGATGTTTTTGAAGGTCCAACTCTTTTTCGGCTTTCCGAAAGACCTACTCTGAGTGTACGGCGGACGGAGACCCGCGTCCCTGTTGATTATCGGCCAAAAGGTCACTGGGCATTAGTGCTGCCCGCACTTAGCCGGCGGGATGCCAACGGATGGGAGGGCGGACCCGTCGCTGCGATTTACTCCAACCCCAGTTCCCTCGCCAGCGCCTTCCACTTCGCATCGACGGCCGCCTGGGTCTTTGTGTCCATCACAATCTCGTCCGGCCAAGGACGCGCAAATCCCTCTGTTGACCATTTGCGCGTGGCGTCGATGCCCATCTTTGAACCATAGTTTGCGAGGCGGGCGGCATGGTCCAGCGAATCTACCGGGCCCAGCGTGAACTGGATGTCGCGTTCGGGATCGATGTTGTTCAAGACCTTCAAGGTAACGTCGGCTACATCTTGTACGTCGACGTCTTCGTCAACAACAATGATGCATTTCGTGAACATCGCCTGGCCCAGCGACCAGATCGCGTTCATCACTTTACGGGCTTGTCCGGGATAGGACTTTCGAATCGAAACCAGCATGAGGTTGTGGAATACGCCCTCGATCGGCAGGTTTATGTCGACCAGTTCAGGGATGGTCAGCTTCATGAGGGGCAGGAAAATGCGCTCGACGGCTTTGCCCATCCAAGCGTCTTCTTGCGGAGGTTTGCCAACGACGGTCGTGGCGTAGATCGGATCCTTTCGGTGCGTGACACAGGTTACGTGGAAGACCGGGTATTGGTCTTCGAGCGAGTAGAAGCCGGTGTGATCGCCAAAAGGGCCCTCGGTGCGCAGTTCGTCCAGATTCACGTAGCCTTCGAGGATGATTTCGGCATTGGCTGGAACTTCGAGATCGACCGTCTCGCACTTCACTAACTCAATGGGCTTCTGACGCAGGAATCCGGCGATGATGAATTCTTCTACGTCGGGCGGCGCGGGGACAATCGCAGAAAAAGTCAGGGCGGGGTCGGTGCCAATGGCGACAGCGACCTCCATCTTGCCCGTCGGGCGATCGCCTTCGGGTTGAACCGACCCTCCTGACGACTTGGCCATGATGTCTACCGCGCCCGCCGTCGCGGCCGCTCGCAGGTGATCGCGATAATGTTCGGCGGCCACTTTCTGGCGCTGCCAGTGCATGCCAGCCGTGCGCTCATCGTAGATCTGCACGCGATACATGCCGACGTTGCGCTTGCCGGTCTTCGGATCGCGCGTGATCACACAGGGCAGAGTTATGAAACGTCCCGCATCTTTCGGCCAGCATTGCAGGATGGGAAAATCCAAGAGCGAGAAATTATCGTGCTTAATCACCTCTTTGCAGGGGCCGGTGGCGACTGTTTTCGGGAAAAACTTGCCCATTTCCGCCAGCATGGGCAGCATTTTTACTTTATCGAGGAAGCCCTGCGGTGATTTCACGTCCATAAAGGCGCGGATGCGGTCGGCGATTTCGTCGAGCGCGTCGACTTCGAGCGCCAGCTTCATTCGCTTGGGGGAGCCGAACTGGTTGATGAGGAGTTTCGAACCAGTGTAGCCTTTCACGTTCTCGAACAGCAGTGCCTTGCCGCCGACGGTTCCGTGGCTGTCTTTACTTTTCGAGACGCGGTCGACAATTTCTGTAATTTCTAATATCGGGTCGGTTTCGGTGCCGATACGCTTGAGTTCGCCGGCACGATCAAGCGCTTTGATCCAGTCCCGCAGATCGTCGTAGGCCAAAATTCCTCCCTGCAATCCAGACGCAATTCAGACGAATGACAGACGATTATATGACGCCGACACCAATCAGTACCGAATCCCAGAGCTTCCACAATTCGCACTCTGCGGCTAGGATATGGGAATCAAATTTCATTAGCGTTGGTTGATTCATCGCGAGTTTCGGGGGTATCCATGATCCGATTTAAAGTAAACGGAAAAGAAAAGACTTTTGATGGCGATCCGGACATGCCGCTGCTGTGGTATTTGCGCGACGTGGCCGGCCTCAGCGGGACTAAATTCGGCTGCGGCATGGCGCTGTGCGGCGCCTGCACCGTGCATCAGGACGGCACAGCGATTCGCTCGTGCAGCACTCCGATGAAAGAGGTCAATGGCGAGATCACGACCATCGAGGGTATCGCCCCGATGCACCCAGTCCAGAAGGCCTGGATGGAGATTCGAGTGCCGCAATGCGGATACTGCCAGACGGGCCAGATCATGCAGGCGATCTCCCTGCTCAAAGAAAATAAGACTCCGAGCGATCAGGATATCGATACAGCAATGTCGGGCAACATCTGCCGCTGCGGAACCTATCAGCGGATTCGCGCGGCCATCCATCAGGCAGCGAAGGAGATGGCATGAAAACCGCTGACACAAAACTTGGTGAGACGAGCGTATCCGGAACAAAAATGATTGAAAACGTCAGCCAGTCTTTCAGGGGATCACCCGGCCGCTCAGTCAGCCTCAGCCGTCGCGGGTTTTTGCAGGGAGCGTTGGCGAGCGGTGTTTTTGTGTTGAGCGCGCGCTTCGTTTCTCAGCCGCTGTGGGCCGCTGAAGGTGAGGCGCCTCCGGCTCCGTTTGAGCCGGGCCTGTGGATGTCGATCGCTTCCGACGGAACGGTGACGATCGTCGCGCATCGTTCGGAGATGGGCTGCGGCAGCCGGACGGCTTTGCCGCTGGTGGTCACCGACGAACTCGATGCTGATTGGTCAAAAGTGAAGATTGAGCAGGCGCCGGGCGATCCGAAATATGGCGATCAGGATACCGACGGCTCGCACTCGGTTCGCAGTTCGTTTGACCTGATGCGACAGGTGGGCGCGACTGGGCGCGTCATGCTGATCAGCGCGGCAGCGACGCAATGGGGAGTGTCTCCCAAAGAGTGTTCGACCGAACCGCATTTTGTTGTGCATCGCGCCAGCGGGCGCAAACTCGGATATGGCGAACTGGCGGGGGCCGCCGCAAAATTGCCGGTCCCCAAGAAAGAAGACGTGCCACTCAAGGCGCGATCGGAATGGAGCTACATCGGCAAGGAAAGCAATTCCCTGTTTGATCTGCCGGAAATTATTACGGGCAAAGCTGTATTTGGCATGGACGCGACTATGCCGGGGATGGTCTTTGCTTCCGTTGAACATCCGCCGGTCCTCGGCCAGAAGATTAAATCATACGATGACAAGGCCGCGCTCAAAGTGCCGGGAGTGCAGAAGACGCTGACCATCGATCCCTTTAAACCGCCTCATTTGTTTCAGCCACTGGGCGGCGTTGCTGTGATTGCCGACAATACCTGGGCGGCGTTCAAGGGACGAAAGAGTTTGAATATCGAGTGGAGCGAAAGTCCGCACGCCGTTTATAACTCGGGGCCATTCCGCAAGACTCTCGAAGCGACTTCACGCCAGCCGGGCAAAGTTGCGCGCAATGTGGGAGACGTGGACGCCGAGTTTGCGCGAGTCGCCAAAGCGAGCGGAGGCGAATTTAAGATCGTCGAGGCCGAATATTACGCTCCGCATCTGGCGCATGCTTCCATGGAGCCGCCGGTCGCGGTCGCGGAATATCGGGACGGAAAAGTTGTGGCCTGGGCGCCGACGCAAAATCCACAGGCGGTGCAGGATACGATCGCCAGTGTGCTCGGCATCAAGAAAGAAGATGTGACGTGCCACGTGACGTTGCTCGGCGGCGGGTTCGGGCGCAAGTCGAAACCGGATCAGGTGGCGGAAGCTGCGGTCTTGTCGAAACAACTGGGTAAGCCGGTGAAAGTGGTCTGGTCGCGCGAAGACGATATTCACTTCGATTTCTTCCACTCGGTCGCGGCGATGTATATGAAAGCCGCAGTCGGTCCGAATGGCAAGCCGTCGGCCTGGTTGCAGCGAACTGTATATCCGCCGATTGCTTCCACCTTTGACGCTTCGGCCACGTACGCCGACGACGAGATGGGCTTGGGCTGGAACAACCTTCCTTTCGAAATTCCAAATCATCGCGCCGAGAATGGTCCGGCGGATTATCACGTACGCATCGGATGGCTGCGTAGCGTTGCGAATATTTATCACGCGTTCGCGATTCACTCGTTCGCCGACGAATTGGCCAAATCCGCAAAAAAAGATTCGGTGCAGTACCTGCTCGATCTGATCGGGCCGGCGCGCATCGTCCCGCTGACATATAAAGATGATGAAGCGGATGAGAAGGATCGCTATCCGCTCGACACCGCAAGACTCCGGCGGGTAGTCGAAGTCGCGGCAGAGAAATCGGGCTGGGGGAAACGGTCCGCGGGCCTCGGTAAAGGCCGCGGCATGGGCATCGCTGCGCACCGAAGTTTCCTCACCTATGTCGCCACAGTCGTCGAAGTCGAAGTCGACAGCCGGGGACAGGTGCATATTCCGGGAGTGTGGACGGCGGTCGACGCGGGCACGGTTGTGAGTCCGGATAATGTGCGCAATCAGTTCGAGGGCGCAGCCGTATTCGGAACGAGTCTGGCTCTTTTTGGAGAGATCACGGCGACCAACGGAGTCATCGACCAAAGCAACTTCAATAATTATCAGGTGGCGCGCATGAATCGAGCGCCGCGACACGTTGAGGTCCAGATCGTGGCGAGCGAGGCGCCTCCGGCTGGAGTTGGCGAACCGGGTGTGCCGCCCTTTGCTCCGGCGCTCTACAACGCTGTGTTCGCGGCCACTGGCAAACGTGTGCGCGAGCTTCCGCTATCGAAAACCAAGTTAGTTTGAGTCAGATAACGGAACCCGAAAATGGAACCGAGCCCGATTGTATTTCGCGATCTGACGTACATCTTTCTGGCGGCCGTGCTGGGCGGTCTGGTCGCCTGGAGGCTCAACCTGCCTCTGATTCTGGGCTTCATTCTGGGTGGGATCGTGATCAGCCCATTCACTCCGGGACCTCAAGTCTCCGATTTGCACCCGTTTGAAGTGTTCGCGGAGGCTGGCGTCGTTCTCCTGATGTTTTCTATCGGCGTCGAATTTTCCATCCCCGATTTGATGCGTGTGAAATGGGTTGCCCTTGTCGGCGGTCCGCTGGGAATTCTGGCGATTGTGGGCATTTCGATCGGCGCTGCGGAAATCATGGGGATGAGCATGGTCGAGGGGATCGTGATCGGAGCGACGATCTCAGTTGCAAGCACGATGGTGCTCGCGCGAGTGCTCACCGATTCCGGGAGACTCAACACCACCTACGGGCGAGTGACGATCGGAATCACCCTGGTCGAGGATGTTGCCGTCATCTGCATGACGGTAGTACTTCCGGTATTCGCAGGGTCTGGTGAGGGCCGTTTCGCGAAGGCTGCATGGATTCTTGGCAAGGCGGTGCTCTTATTCGTTCCACTCGCCTTTCTTGCGCTCAAGGCGATCCCCAAGCTACTGCAACTGGTTAAGCTGACCTGCAATGCGGAACTATTTTTATTGGTCGCCATCGCAATTTGCCTGGGCGCGGCTGCGCTGGCGCAGGCGGCTGGTTTTTCAGTGGCACTGGGCGCGTTTCTCGCCGGGCTCTCCATCAGCGGATTGCCCGACCTGCACGATGCGCATGCGCAACTTGCACCGCTTCGCGACACTTTTGTGGCGTTGTTTTTCGTTTCTCTTGGAACTTTGATCGATCCCAAGGTTCTTCTCAACAGCCTGCCTCTGCTCGGCCTGATGCTGGTTCTGATCGTCTTCGGCAAGTTTCTCGTTTGGACGGTGATCACGTGGCTGTTTCGATATCCAATCTGGACGGCGATCGCGGTGGCAGCCGGACTGACGCAGATTGGAGAACTGTCGTTTGTGGTCGTACAAGTGGCGCGCTCGGCGGGGATGATCGCGGAGAATGTTTTTAGCACGGTGATTGCCGCGTCGCTGATTTCGATCTTGCTCAACGTTTTCATCGTGCGCGGAGCGTTCGCCTGGCTCGATAAAAAGGCTCTGGTCACTCCCGCGCCGTCACCGGAGGGAACGGGCGCGGGTTAGGCCTGTAGCTTTTACCAAGATTCATGTTGTCATTCGAAAGGGCCCACATGTTCTGTCGCCTCATGTTCCGTCGCCTCGCGGTAATCTTGCTTTTGTGCGCATCGGCCTTTGCCCAGGAAATTACCGTGGCGGCCGCGGCTGACTTAAGCGCGGTTTTGCCCGAAATCGTCGCAAAGTATAAGGCTCAGACAGGCCAAGAGGTGAAACTCACTTTCGGCGCGTCGGGCAACCTAACGACGCAGATTCAGAATGGTGCGCCATTCGATGTATTTTTTTCGGCTGATGAAGCGTATCCGCAACAACTGATCACCGCGGGACTCGGATCGAAAGAAACTTTATATCGGTACGCCGTCGGACGCCTTGTGCTCTGGATACCGGGCGATTCAACGCTGGACTTACCGAAGCTTGGCATCAACGCCTTGCTGGACCCTTCGGTGAAGAAGATAGCAATCGCGAATCCGGCAACTGCGCCATATGGCCGCGCCGCCAAGGCCACACTGCAACACTTCGGAATCTATGATCAAGTCTCAAACCGGCTTGTCCTCGGAGAAAACATCGCCCAGGCAGCTCAGTTCGTCGAATCTGGCAACGCCCAGGCCGGACTTATCGCTCTCTCCCATGCTCTCGCTCCTGCGATGAAAAATAAGGGGCGGTATTGGGCCGTTCCGCTCGACGCCTATCCCACGCTGAATCAGGCCGCGGTTATGCTCTCGAAGTCGAAGCAACAAGATGCCGGGCGCAAATTTCTTGATTACATCCGCACTCCGGAAGCTACTTCCCTGCTCGCCGCCTATGGCTTTACCCTGCCTGCGGAGGAGAAGCATTAGCGAATGGAGAGGGATTTGAAATGAACTGGGGGGCGTTCTGGTTGACAGTGCGTCTTGCCGGAATCGTTTCGACGCTGCTCATCGCGATCGGGATTCCTATCGCGTACTGGCTGACGTATTCGCGGTGGCGCTGGAAATTTCTGGTCGAGGCCATGGTGGCCCTTCCCATCGTTTTGCCGCCGACCGTCCTCGGGTTCTATCTGTTGGTGGCGCTCGGTTCGAGGAGTCCGCTCGGTCGCTGGTGGGAATCGCTCACCGGCCACACGTTGGCTTTTACTTTCGAAGGGCTCGTGATTGGGTCTTTGTTATACAGTCTCCCCTTTGCGGTGCAGCCGTTCGCAGCGGCATTCGGCGCGGTCGATTCCTCATTGCTCCGCGCCTCGGCATCTCTCGGACATTCTCCGTTGCAGACTTTCCGACGCATCGTACTGCCACTTTCAAAAGCTGGGCTGGTCACGGGTTTTGCCCTCAGCTTCGCACACACGCTCGGCGAGTTCGGCGTGGTGCTCATGGTGGGAGGCAACATTCCCGGAGTAACGCGCACTATCTCGATTGATATTTTTGATCGCGTGCAGATCGCGGACTATCACAGTGCGAACATGACCGCGCTCGTGCTGCTGGTTATCTCTTTCCTGGTACTTTCGGTTGTGTATGGATTGAATCGGCGTCCCTGGGCGGTGGGTCCATGGCGGTGAAGGCCCCTCCAGCGAAGCTGGCGTCGATTCAGCCGATCTCGTCGGAACTCGAGGTCCGGCTCCGCAAGCGCTTCTTTAATCCTGAAGGCAGCTTTAATCTTAACGTTCATTTTCGGGCGTTGGCCGGCTTTACGATTTTGTTTGGGGCGTCGGGTGCCGGAAAAACCACTCTGCTCGATTGCATCGCTGGCTTGGTCGATCCAGGCGATGGACGTGTCTCCGTCGGCGGGGCTGATCTTTACAACGCGGAAAAGAAGCTGAGCGTTCCTGCGTGGAAGCGTCGCATCGGATACGTCCATCAGGATCTTGCGCTCTTCCCTCACCTGACGGCTGAAGAGAATGTTGCCTACGGACTTCGCGATTTAAATGCGAGTGAGCGCAGAGTTCGCGCCCGGGAAATCATGAACGCATTCCGCATCGATCAGGTGCGCGACCGCAGGCCGGGACAAATCTCTGGAGGCGAGCGGCAGCGCGTGGCTCTGGCGCGGGCGCTCGTCACTGAACCAAGCGCCTTGTTGCTCGACGAACCGTTGGCAGCGCTCGACCGCTCGACGAAATCACTGCTCGTGGGCGATCTAAGAAAGTGGAACCAGAATCATCGCGTCCCGATTCTGTTTGTCACCCACAATAGCGAGGAGGTGTTTGCCCTCGGCGACGAAGTGATCATGCTTGAAGCGGGCAGAATCGTGGCGCAGGGCAGGCCCCATGAAGTGATGCGCGCTCCACAACTAGAGACGATTGCGCGCTTGTCAGGATTCGAAAACGTCTTCTCCGCGACGGTGCGGGCGCAGAACGAGGATCGTGGAACCATGACCTGCCGCTTAGGAGGCGGGAAGCTGGAGCTAGAGACGCCGCTGGTGCGAGCCGAGGTCGGCTCCAACGTGCGAATCGGCGTTCGGGCGGGGGATTTATTGCTTGCCATCGAGCAGCCACGCGGACTGAGCGCAAGAAATGTTCTGCCTGGGAAGATTCTGCGACTGGAGCAAAGAGATGTCATCATTTCGGCCATGGTCAACTGCGACGGCACGGAATTCGAGGTGCACTTAACGCTTGGAGCGCGCGACGCCCTTCAGCTTGTTCCGGGGAAAGAAATTTGGGTCGTGGTTAAAACGCATTCCTGCCATCTGATGGGGACGTAGGTCGTCTCAGCGCGGCGGCGCTACGGCATGGTTCGGCGCGTCTGATCAATAGCAATCACAGCGATCCACTGGCCATTCTTTTCGTCGTGGTAAACAATACTTCCACCAAGGCGCTGGGCGACATCTCCCGGCAGCAGGTCGCGATGGTAGCCAAAGAATTTCTCTTTGAGGTGTTGCCACGCGGTCCAATTTTCGAGAAGTGCATGTGACGGCTGGTATTTCGTGGAGAAAACCAAAACCACATCGAAGCGATCTCGCGCCCGAGCCGCGATGGCGATTTGGGGTGCGGAAAAATCCTCGATTCGCCAGGCGCGAAACGGCCTACTGACGTAGCCAAGCCAGGGACGGCTGATTTCATCCGATGCGGGCCAAGCGGTTAGAACGGGCGTACCAGGATAGGCAAGCGCCAGAAAATGGCTGGCTTCGGTGTGCATCACGACGTAGTCGCGATACGCCAGATTGTCTTCGAGAGAAAATCCATAGGGCGGATTTATGAAGAGTCCAGCGACGAACGCGACGGCGACGGCGCCCACGATCACTTTCCATTGCCGCACGCGACGCCACAGTGTCGAGACGAACGCGAGGATCACCAGCGGCACAACTGGCAACATGTAGCGGGCAAGGACTGCGCCGCCCACGGCTGACAGGAAAGCCATATACGCGACCACGACCGAAAGCATGGCGGCCTGCATCCAGAACGCGATTCTCGGTCGTGCGACACCGCTATCCACCCGGGGCGGTTGCAACATGGCAAGCCCCCCCGCAAGCGTCAGCAAGTACAAGCCGAAATATCCCAAAAGCTGCCAGAGCCGGAGCAGAAGAGCGAGCGGGATGCGCAAAGGGTTGAGCGTTTCGGAAAGGTTGTAGCGAACAAAATCAGCGTTGCCCAGTACGTAACCGGTCTTCGCGTAGTGATAGGCATACCAGGCCGCGAGCGGAATGACGGGAACGAGTAGCGCGAGATGGAGATGTCTTTCCGAAGCGGGGAGAAATTCGTTCCACCGAGTCTGCTTTACGCGAGGACGAATCAGACGAGCAATCACCTCCCACCCAAACAGCGCCAGGGGCGCCAGGATGGCGGTTTCTTTCGCCAAAGCGGCAAGCGAGAACCAGAGTACGCTTTTCGTGCTCGCCCAAGACCGGGATTCCGCGTCATCCGCGAGATACGCCGCTAGTCCCCAGAAAGTAAATCCGGCTGCCGGCAGGTCAACCTGAGCCAAAGAGCTTTGCGTGTAGTAAACGGGATAGAGCGCCACCAGGATGGTCGTGATCCACGCCACCGGCAAGTTCGCAGCGACTCGCGCCATTCGAAACAATCCCACCAGCGAAAATGCGCTCACCGCCAGCATGGCCGTGTGCGTAACCAGAGTCGAATATCCGAAGACGCGCCACGCGAGCGCGAGCCACGCCATCACCAGAGGAGGATGAGCGTTCGACGGCGTGGATAGGGGAATCGGCGATCCGGTCAGAAACAGATCGCGAGCCACCGGAACGTAGTACCCAGCCTCATCCCAAAAATAAGGCAGCCGCAACAGGGGAGCGTGCAGCAGCATCAATACGGCAAAAAACAATGAGAATAGAAGAGCCTGCCCTGCCCATACCGAGGGCGGCGCTTGCGATTTTGCTTCCACTTTCACTTTAGGATCGAAACGCGCCGGCCGCGCTGCCATCAGTGGACGGGTCCACCCGGAGCGCGTGGCTCAAGTTTGATTTCGCCGAACGTGGACTCATAGCTGCTCACGTTCTGCTGCAGCAGCGCCATCAGCGCTTTGGCTTGTTGCGGGCTGAGGTAGATGCCCTGAAAATTGCGCAACTCTACTTGAGTCTCCGAGCTTTGCTGCATGGTCCCAAAAACGAGAAAAAAATCCCAGACGTTCACCCGGATCTGGACGCTATTGGAATAGGCCTCGCGGTAGTCCTCGGTTTGAACGAATTTCACATTCGGTTGGTTCGCGGTATTCATATTTTGCAGTGTAACGCGTGGGCCGCGCAGGGAGCAAAGAGCAAAGCTGTAGCACGATTCACGAAATCGGATGACGCACGACGTCGCGCAATAGCTTCTCAAGTTCCGCACCTTCAGTTCGGATCCCGACGCAGGATTGCCACCAACGGCCCGGATCGAAATCCGAGTAGCGCGAGGAACGAACCGCGAATGTTGTTTGGTGGCCGCGCATGGAACGAGGAAGCACTCGGCGACGACACCGAGAGTGATCCGAGTTGCTCATGACAACGCGGGAAAGATGGGTGCGGTTTATGAGGCGCTGTTCTCGACCATCAGCGAGGTTTCCCTACAGACCGCTATTTCTCCACTAATCCTGCCGAGCCGACCGAGGCGCAGAATAGCATCATTGTTGCCACCGGCGGTCAGGCTCTCACGGAGGATAACCTCCGTTCTTTCGAAGCTTCACGCGTTCGCGATCTTTCCGGCCGTGGCCCACTGCTAACAGACGACTACGCACCCACGGAGTACACGGGCCTCGCTCTGGCGCGCAAATCGTACCCAGGCGACCGGGCGTTCCATTAGCGACCTCAAACAGTGCTCAATTTCGTTTTGGCATGTATGGCGATGCTCGCGGCGAGGACCGCTTAGCAAGACTCCGTGCGGTCTGCGGCGCGGCAGGACATATATCACCAGCAAGCGTCGTGTTAGTCACGTTGCGGAATGTGTTCGGACTGGAGGTCGTGCCCGTGCCCGTGCCAAGTAGAATTCCGGCACAAGCTTCGTTGATTGTGTTGCTGGTCACACTATTGTTATTGCCGCTGCCACAAGTATCATCCACATGTACGGCGGACTGTGTGCTGCCGTAAATCGTGTTCGATTTCACGGTGTTCGAGCTGCTGCACACATCGATTGCGTCGAAGATCTGAGCGCCCACGACCTTGTTTGTCGTAATGCTGGTATTGTCCGCCGGACCGTAAGTTGGATCGGTGTCGGCGACGATGCCAAACTGCGCACTCCCCACACTATTCGCCGACACTGTGACACCGCTTGAAGCGTAGATAAGGATTCCGCTCGCCGCGTTTTGAGGTTGGCTATTAGTGTCCGCATACCAGATGTTGTCGTTCACGGTGTTGGACGAGATCGTTCCGGTTGCCCCGAAGCCGACTTGAATGCCATTTTCCGCAGCACCTCCGGGCCAGTTCATCGCCGTTGCGCCGAGACCGACGATATAGTTCCTCGAGATCGTGACCGCTGGCCCGGAAGCATTAAGCCCGGTCGCGGCCCCCGTGGCCGTGATCCCATTTTTTTGATAGCTTCGTACAGAATTGCCTGTGATGGACACGGTGACTCCGACGGTCGCTTCAACGTTAATCGCCAATCCATTCTGGCACCCACCATAGTCGGCGAAATCTGTCTGATACTGATTGCGCACCACATTGTTGAGGATTTTGCCGTAGGAGGCTTCGAAATAAATTCCCTCCAAAGTTGGCGCGCCACACCCAGCCAGATTGTTGCCGGTCCCATCAACCACAAGGTTAGAAATCGTGACCGCGGTTCCGTGATACACGAGTATCTGAGCGGCTACCGGGTTGCCAAAAATGTCCGTACCATTCGCCACCAATCCGCCGACTGGCGGTATGACAACCGCAGCGGCGCCACCGCTGATTGCGATTCCCGTCAACGTCATGTCTCTATCAATGAAGACCTGCTCAGGATAAGTGCCAGGACAGACTTGCACCGTAGCCGCTCCTGATGCAATCCCCGCCGCGATGGTCGCGTAAGGGCTTGCACCCTTGCAATTCCCGACGACCACGATGCTCCCATGGGCCGCCGGTACTGCCAAACAGACCGCAATCGCCGCCACCATGAACAAAGGCAGGCGCAACCGGTTATGTTCGGACATAAATAATTCCTCCGAGTTCCTAAAATTGTCGGACTGGCGCGCGGGTCGACGTGCTACCACATCATTTCCAGAGACCCAGGAATAGGGGTCAGACATCCTGACCCGCTCGAACCTGACATATTCTCGATTGAATCAGGTTAACCGCAGGTTAAATTTGAGGGCTTACGAAAGAATTCGTGAGAAACAACGGCCCACCGCGGAGGAGAACTAAGAAGGACTGATCTACCCGAACGGATGGCGATCTCGGAACTGCCGCCATCCGTTCATGGCACGACTACAAAACGAATACTATTTCTTGCTTGGGTGGCCGCTTCCAAACGGCGGACGCGCCGATGATTCGGCAGTTTCGGGCAGCGATCGCAACTCGTGCTGCATCCATTCCAGATTCATGCTGCTTGGCGGGTAGGCGGCGGCGAATTCGTCCGCAGTTTTGTAGAAAACAAATGTTGTGCCCTGAGGGGCTGCCGCTCGAAGTTTCTCTTTGGCCTCTTTCGGTGTCTTTGCGTCAGTCACTGCATCCTGGAATCGAAATTTCTTTGCTTGAAGTTTGGCTAGCCAATCCACAGGCTCGAGCTTGGCGGCATTTTTCAGAAAGTCGGCTTTTACATAGTCCGGACGTTCGTTTTCCGGCACGAAGGGCGACTCCGCCATCCAGATCGGCCAATCGCCCCATGGATCGAGGACATCAAGCACCTTGATGCGCTGGTCGACTGCCGAAGCGAGAATCGCAATGCTGCCTCCCGATCCCTGCCCGAACATGCCAACTCGGCTCATGTCCAGATCGCCGCGCGTATCGAGGTAATTCAAGACCATCTGCACATCGTGCGCCGATTCGCCGAGCGACTCCTGGAGTTCGCTCAGGAACCACTGCTTGAGCGGCCGGTCGTGGTATCGAGAACCGGTAAGCGCGGAAACAAAACCGACGGCGGCGAATCCATCCTTCGTGACCGCCTCCTGAAAAACATCGTTCTTGAAAATATCTGTGTCGGTTGGATATCCGAAGAGATAGAGGATGACCGGCGGATTTTTTACATCCTTCGGCTTGAGCACGTAGAGGTCAAGCGGATCACCCGATCGCCACTGCACCTGCAACAGGTCCAGGGTATACCCCGTGTGAGATTTGTCGGGCATGACCAGCGGACGAACGGGTATCAGGTGGCTGGTTCCGAGCGCGGGTGTTGTCCAGTCTTCCGTGACATCCTGAAAACGAGCGTCGGCTATAGGCGAAGGCAACTCCTGCGGCACGCTGGACGCCGCTAAAAGCAGCAGCAAGATGGCAAGCAGAAGCGCTCTTGAACGATCAATGCTCGAGCGACCGATTAAAGAACGATTCGATTTCGTCGTCATCATTATTCTTGTTGTTTTCGGTGCCGCTTGCCCAACCTTCGCCACAGATCCTTCCCCCGGTGTGAATGTTCGTGCCACAAAGCACGCTTGAAGATCATGGCCGTAACGAACTGTGATCGTCCATGAATTGGGCCGCTGCCGTGACTTTTAATCATTTCGTCACCCTGGTTGCGGACCAAGAAAAAAGGCGAGCCGTGTGAGACGGGCTCGCCCCTGGTACAACACGTTACAACTACTGTCTTACCTGGAAGCCACCAGCGGTTCCGCCGGAAGCACTCGTCTGGTTTCCGAAGCCCTGCAGAACAGACTGGCTCTGGGGTGAGTAGTGGTGAGTGGTTCCGACAATGCCAGCAGTAGCGTTGTTCGGACAGGTGGTTGCGGTCGGGCAGGTGAATACTGCGCCGCCCATGTCGCCGCCAGCCTCGGTGAAACCACCGGTGCCAGTTTTGGTGAAGTTCTCAACGGAAGCAGCGCCGATATCGGTGCCAGCGCCATCAACTTGTTGATAGTGTGCACGAACGAGCAGCACGCCTGGATCCTCGATTTCCGTAGCGCAAGGGAACGGGGTCGAGGTCGGAAGGCAGGTTGTGGTCGCGAACGGAATGTAGTCTGGGACTGCAGCTACGTTGACGTTGCTGGCTTTCGCGAGGAGCGCAGTGAGGGCCGTCTTCTGGCCTCCCGTGGTAGCGGTGACCAAGCGCAGCAAAGACCACGCCGGGTAGGCGCCGCTGCGAACGTTCGGGTAGGAGTAGCCGCCCGTCCAGATGTTGTATTCGGGGCAGGGGAAGCCGTTGGTCGCACTGCAACCCGCGACTGCTTTCAGATCGTTGAAGCCCGGGATGTTGCCCGCGCCGACCTGCGCGAGATCATAGGGCTTACCAGTTGAGATCTGATTGGCGTAGGTGGAGAAAATAGGATCAACGCCGTTCAGAGTGATGTAGTTGAACTTGGTGTTGTCAGCGAGGTCGGCCACGTTGCCGAAGCTGAAGAACGCGTACGCCAAGCCGTCCTGTTGGCTGTTGAACGCGCCGGTTTGTCCAGCCTTGAAGCCGGTGGTGAGGTTGGAGTTGAAGACACCATCAACAGACTCGCCGGTGCCGATTGAGCGGTAACGGCGACCGCCATGGGTGCCACCGCAAGGGGCTACGCTGGAATCGCCGAGCGGGTTGTGGCTGCCGACCCCGGTTTCCTGGCTCAAGCCAAGACTGGCGTTCGGACCTGCCGAAAGGTGAACATCGGGTCCGCGGAAAACGGTCGCTTCCGTGGTGTTCATGGTGCCGGAGGTAGGCTCACGCAGGAAGATGTTCATTCCGCCCACGGTAGCCGCGCCCAGCGCGCTGGAATCGCAGTTGGTGCCAGAGAACGCCTGTTGCAGTTGGGCAGAGGTAGCGTCGGTGACGCCGGCCAGCGAGTTCTGAGCGCCCGTCAAGAACACGATGGGAGTAACTCCGACGTTGATCACAGAGTAGGCTGGGATGGGATTGCCAGTGATGGGGTCAGTGCCAGTGATGCTGAAAGAAATCGGGTTCGCCGCATCCGTAGCCGGCTCTCCCGGTAGACCGCTCTTTACTGCGGATCCGACGTACAGCGATGCGCTGGCCAAGTCACCGTGCTGAGGGCATACACCCGGGCTGGCAACGTTAGAGTTATAGCCGAGGCCGTCAAGACCATCGCTGGAGTTAACACCGGTACCAGAACCGAGTGGCGAGTTTACGCGGCAGACTGCCCACATCGCATCTTCGGGACGAATATCCGTGGCTGCGGTTTTGACCGTCACACCGTTCTCAAGCAAAGTTACGACCGCGGGCGGCAGCGCGATGTCGGTGGTCGCCGCACCGCTCACCGCGAAAAGAGCACCATTGATTTTGTTGCTGCCAGCGCCGCTCAGATTTGCGGCAGAGCCGGTGATGGTGCAAGAAGGATTCGCGAAGAAGCAGCGGTCGCCGATGACCGAGTCCACTTTCAGGAAGAGCCATACTTCGGTCGGCGTGCAGGTCGAGGTGCCGCAATTCCAGACAGCCCACAGGGTGCCGGCGTCGTTGTTGTTGATGCCGCCACGATTGTCGTTGACGTTAATCACGTTGCTGGCGCTGGTCCAGTGAGCATGGGCAGTGCTGGTAGCACTGCCAGCAGTGTAGAACGCGCCAACAGCCAACGACTGCCACTGTGCTGACGAACCTGCGATGGATACTTCAACTGTTGTGGTGGCAGATGCCAGAGGCACGATGCCGACGATCGCAGCCAATACCACTACCGCGAACATACACTTAAAACGTGACATAGGAGATTCCTTTCGCATTGTTTCGAGATGGTCGTTTAACGCGGGGAAAGGCCCCGCGCAGGGAGCAAAGAGGTTGGCCAAACGATTTGATCAAATTTTCAATCGTTGTCATCAGCTACAACCGGAACGACAGGCAGCTATACCCCGGACTCTAAAATCTCGCTGGGAGTTTTCGCTTGCGGGTGTGAGTGTAGCCGGAGGACCCCGGCCGGTATGTTAAGGCTCTGCGACATGTTCATGAATATTCCGCTAATAAATGTGAATATGATTGCAAACAAAGCGATAACCAGTGCTTAGGGTGAGATTTCTGTGGAAAAACTTGAGGGGGGACGGCGCGGACCCGAAATGAGATGAAAGCGAAGCTTTCGATCAGCCAAGTCGATTATCTTCCGCCAGTAAGTATTTATTTTCATGCAAATTTCTTTTGCGGTTGCGAGGGCGAGTTCCGCAGAGCGATTCATCGTGAGATCAGTTTCGCGCGAGCTCGCTTCTTGGAGCGCTGCGGAGTTCGTTGCTGATGATGTACGGGAAACAGCTCCTGGAGCAGGACGAGTTGTTTCAATCGAATGAACGTGCGCGATCCGAGCGATGATAGCGAAATGAACCGACGTGAGATCAATGAGCGCCGGTGACGTGTGCTGCGGAGGAACCATGAACTGCGAGAAGCATTGCGAGAGATCTTGCGAGAGACTTCAAGAGAGATTCGGAAAGAGCGCGTGCCTGCGAAGATCAAAATCTCAAACTTGAATTTTGAACTGAACGAAATTCACGTTCTTTTAACTTTACCGATCTTTACGCGCGTTTAGAATCCGCGCTTGTCCTTACAGCCAAAAATACAATGCTGTGCCGGAGCCATGCGTGTGAGGTTCTGTCTGCAACATGCATTGTTCCGCGTCATCAGTCTGTTTGCATTGATGCTGGTTGGGGTGGGTTGCGTGGTGGCCCAGGAAAACTCCGGTTCGATCAAGGGCTCGGTGACCGATCAATCGCATGCGGCCGTTGCGGGCGCGAAAGTCGTTCTCTCCAGCGCATTCGGGGCAAATCTTGTTGTGCCGGTTGATGAGAAGGGCGAATACCACATAGTGGGACTTTATCCCGGCGTTTACAGCGCAACGGTGACGGCTGATGGATTCGCCGACAAAGTTTTCTCGAATCTCAATGTCAGACCCGACGTTGAACTGAACCTTGAGGCCACGCTCGAACCTCCCGCGAAAACCGAGGCAGCCGCCCCCGCCGGTCAGGCTGCGCCGGAGAATGCGGTGTTAGCGGGTATGCACCCGGGAGGCGCGACGATCAGTGGAACGGTTACCGACGCGACCGGCGCGGTGATTCCGGACGCGAAAGCGACACTAACCAACGCCGCGGGCTCGAAGCTCGAGGCTGCAGTGAATGCAAAAGGTGTCTATTCGTTCAGTGCTTTGCCGCCTGGGATTTATAAGTTGGTGATCTCCGCGACGAATTTCGCTGACATGCCCTTTGACAATGTCAACGTAACTGCCGGACTTGAGTTAACGCTCGACGCGCCGCTGGTCCCCGCCAAAGCAAAGGTTGAAGAGGTTAATGTGGAGTCGAGTGGCGTCGGGCAGGTAGAGACTGAGAGCTCCACGGTTTCGGGCACGATTACACAGAAGGAGGTCGTGTCCATCGGCCTCAACGGCCGTAACTTCACGCAACTCATCGCGCTGGCGCCCGGCGTAAGCAATCAGACTGGTCAGGACGAGGCAAAGGTCGGTGTGGTTGGCAGCGTGAAATATAGTGTGAACGGCGGCCGCGTCGAGTACAACACCTTTGAAGTTGATGGCGGCGATGTGCTGAACACCGGACTTAACGGTGCTTCGAGCACGCTGATGGTCTATCCCAGCCTAGATGCAATTCAGGAAGTGAAAGTACTCACATCTAACTATGGTGCTCAGTATGGGCGCACGGCATCCGGGACGGTGCAGGTAACCACCAAGTCGGGACTCCCGAAGTGGCACGGGAACCTTTACGATTTCATCCGTAACGAAGCGGTTAATTCGCGCAATTTTTTTGACGTGGAATTTACGACTCCGGCTCCGTTGGGGCAAGTCTGCTGTGGGCAGACGTTCGGAAACCATGCTCCGCTATATCGACGCCAGGATTTCGGCGGAACAATCGGAGGCCCGCTCTACATTCCTGGAGTTTTCAACACCAAGAAAGAAAAGACGTTCTTTTTCTTCTCGGAGGAATTCCGCCTGGAGAAAACGCCTACGGAATATAACCAGGCCGTTCCCGGCTTGAAAGAACGGGGACTTTGCTTGTCACCTTGCGGTCAGGTCACGACGTCGCAGGGGATCGTGAAGAACCTTCAGGTTCAACCTGGCAGCGGAATCCTTTACCAGGCATTCGACTTCAGCGATGTATGCCCGCCGGTTGCAGCAGTGTTTTCCCGTTCGAAATACCCGGACTGCCCGACGACGGCGGGAGTCGCGAACATACCGGTTAACAACACGAACATTTTGGGGTTCCCCGGCGGCGATGCGGGAGTGGACAAGAACGCGTTGCAGCTCTTGAACGCGAACCTGATTCCGTTGCCGAATGCGCCCTACGGATGTAACTTCAGCCTGCCGAATCTCAATACGGACCGAACGAACCTAGACCCGGCCGACCCCAACCATTGTTACAACGCCGCGATTTCCCCGTCCACTTACTGGCGGGAGGAGTTGTTTCGCATCGACCACACGTTAACCGACAAGATGAAATTGTCGTTTCGTTACATTCACGACGAGTGGAACACCACGGTGCTGACGCCGCAGTGGGGCGTCGTGCGGAACACCTTTCCGACGGTGCAGAACACATTCGATGGGCCCGGTGTGAGCCTGGTGGCGCGAGTAACAAACACGATATCGACCACGCTGCTGAACGATCTGGTTCTCAGCTACTCAAATTCGGGCATCACGTTAGCCGACAAGAACGGGCCGGGCGGCGCGCAGTTCCAGCGCAATCCTTTGCTGGACCAGGCGCTGGTTGTTTCAGACCCGACGAATCCCAGACTGTGCAATCCGGGCGTCAGCATCGACCCCGCGACTGGCTACCCGCAGTGCGCGATCGGCTACATTTTTAATAATGGCTTCGGCGGGAAGATGACCGGAGTGAATCTGCTTGGTACAAACGCGGCTTATGGCGGTCGAGGCTTCACCGCCGATCCCTCTTATATGCCGTGGGGGCACACCAATCCGACTTTCGGGATACGCGACGACATTGGCAAAGCGCTCGGCAACCACACCCTGCAATTCGGCGCACAGTACGTATACTCCCAGCGCAATCAGGACAACAACGCAATTGGAGCCGCTTCTGGCGACAAACAAGGGCTGCTTACTTTCGACAATCTTGCACACAGTACAGGCAATGCCTTCGCTGATTTTCTGATTCAATTTGCGCCGGGCGGCAGTTCATCGGGATCCAATCAGCAAGGATTCATCCAGAACTTTACGCAGGATTCGACGCAGCGCCGGTATTATCAGCGCTTCCAGATTGCCGAGCCGTATTTCCAGGACGACTGGAAGGTGAGAAAGAATCTCACCGTGAACCTGGGCTTACGAGTCAGTCTATTTGGCACTTTCCGCGAAAAGAACCAAAACGCCTGGAACTGGGTTGCCTCACGTTTCGATGCAAATCGCTTTAGCGTTGATCCGGTGTATGGCGAACTTCTGGATGGCGGTTCGCCAGTACCCCTCAGCGACATGGTTGCGGGCAGTGGAACCGTGAGTGCCCTGGGTCTGGTTCAGTGCAATACAAAGGGTACGCCTGCAGGCTGCATGAGCGGCCATCTTTTCAATCCCGCTCCACGGGTTGGCTTCGCGTGGGACCCATGGGGGGACGGCAAAACATCCATCCGCGGCGGATACGGCGTTTTCTTTGAGCATGGGACCGGAAATGAAGCGAACACCGGCTCCCTTGAGGCGAGCGCGCCTCTGGTTCTCAGCATGACACAACAGTTCCCTATCAGCTATCCATGCATCGGCAACGTTGGGTATGGCAACGCCACAAATCCTGAATGCCGGAACAGTACAACTAACGGCGGTTTATTGCCGCCGGCGGGTTCGGCTTTTCCCATCGATGTGACCTCAATTCCGACCAAGGCGATTTGGCCCTATGCCCAGCAGTGGAGTTTCGGAGTGCAACGCGAAATTTCAAAAGCTGTGGTGGCCAATCTCGCGTACGTGGGAAGCAGGGGAACTCACTTGACAGTCGAGCGACAGCTCAACCAGTTGAAACCCTTGCCTGCGAACGAGAACCCATTTGGTCCGAACGAGCCGATTACCATTGCGGATTGTACTGTTCCCGCCCCGGGAGTGAATGGCGTCCCAGGGGACGGCTCAACTCCTTTTTTCCTGCAGAACGGGACGCAAGTGACGCCGACAAACCCGGCATACACTAATCTGCAAGCAGCGTGCACAAGCCCGAACATCCCGAATGTTAATTCGCTTCCCGGGAGGCCCTATCCCGGCTTGGGCAGAGTTCTCTCGCTGCAGAATGTCGCTAATTCCAGCTATCACGCGATCCAGGGCACAGTGCGGGACACCAGCGGGCCATTTACGCTCGGAATTTCGTACTCCTATAGTCACTCAATCGACGACGCATCCGATCGAAGCGATCCTGTTCTGGTTAATTCTTACGACCTGCGTGAAAACCGGGCAAGTTCAAGTTTTGACGAACGTCATTTGCTCAACATCAGCTATGTATATCGGCTGCCCTTGAAGGATTTCGGACGCTTCCTCGATTGGGCGAACGAAGAACCAGACGGAGAGCCGAAGAAAACGCCTCCGAAAGATGCCGAAGCGCCCAAGACAAAGTGTTGCTCCGCATGGGCGAATGCGCTTCTCGATGGCTGGGAGCTTTCCGGGGTCACGCTGGTTGCCTCGGGCACGCCGTTTACCGTCATCAACAGCGCCGGCAACACCGGTGTTTCCGTGACTGACAATGCTGGCGTTTCAAGCGGGCTTGGCATCGCTGCCTCCTACCCCGACGTGGTGAAGGGATTGGCGGCACCATTCAATAATTCTCAAAGCTTCGGCCCGCTCATCGGCAATCCCTCGCAGTTTGTGGCTCCTCGTGGGCTTACTTTCGGCGACGCAGGCCGGAACTTCCTAAACAATCCACGACGCACGAACTTCGATGTGTCGTTGCTGAAGCACTTCAGGATTCGCGAAAGCGCTGACCTGGAATTCCGCGCCGAAGCATTCAATGTTCTTAATCACACGCAGTTTCGGATCTATGACCCGGATAACCCGGGCAGCAGCGGGAACAACATCATCAGTTGTTATGCGGGGCCAGTCTATTCAGCTGGGTTTCAAGGTACTGGCGCTGACTGCGCAACCGGAGCGTCCTTTTTGCACCCACTCAATGCGCATCGCCCTCGAACAATTCAGTTTGGGCTGAAGCTGGGTTTCTAGGATGTTGACGATCATGCACACTTCGACCAGAGATCCGAAGCCGCCGCTGGGACACGCTGGGTTATTCGCAGTTCCCTGCTGCGGGGCATATATGAAGAGTCTGTTGTTCTTGGTGCTGGTCGGGACGATTCTGCTTTCAGCGTGCGGAGGGAGCGACTCCAACAGAAGTACGCAGATCCCTGTCACCCTTTCAGGCAACTGGCAGTTCACCCCGGCGCCTCCCGGTGACGGGTCTTTCTCGGGTGGTCTGCAAGGCGGATTCTTATTGCAGAAAAGTACTGGCGTAACGGGGGCAGTGTCTTACTCCATCACGTTGCCAACCAATCCCAACCCGACTGTGTGCAGCAATGGATCGGCTTCGGTTACAGGAACCCTCACCGGTCAGTCCGTTTCTCTCACCGCGACGACCGCCACCCAGACCTTTGCATTAACCGGAACCCTGAGTTTGGATGGCACGACGATGGGCGGCACCTACACTTCAACCGACGGTGCCGGCTGTGGAACGGCGCAAACCGGGTTGCCGTGGAGCGCGATTCTCGTGCCGGCACTCACAGGTTCGATTGAAGGAAACTTCCACAGTGCAGGCGGCACTGCCGGCCTGAACCAACAAGTTTTCGCCGTGACGGGCGGTCTTGTTCAATCGGCGAATACAGGGGCCGACAGCGCTGTTGTCACAGGCAACTTAAACTTCGTCAACGCGGCGACAGATTTAAGCGATTACCCCTGTTTCGCAACTGCCGCCTTGAGTGGCCAGATCAGCGGCAATACGGTTGTTCTACAAATACTCGGGACGGGTGGATCGAACGCGGGCCGGATCGGCCAGTCGACGGGTTCGTCCACGGGCCTAAGTCCAGTGATTTTCACCGCGGCTCCGGGAGCCAACCTGCTGCAGAGCGTGGGCTTTCTGCAGAGTATTGGGACGGCCTACCTGGTGGCCACTTCGACCGGCCAATGTATGGGCACGTTAGGGAGCACGACCACGGCTGGAGATTTCGGGAGCCTCTGTCTGGCGTTGAACGGGTCAAACGGCTGTCAGCAAGCACTCACGCTGACTCCCTCTGCTCTAACCTTTTCGTCGCAAACGGTAGGTTCGATCGCAACCATGCAGACGACTACGTTGGTCAACAGTTCCGGCTCCAGCCTCGGCAGTTTGACGCTAACGGTAGCGAACAATGGTGGCGCGGCCGACTTTACCGAGACGGACACGTGTGGCTCGGGCGGCATCGCTTCTCAAGGACAACCTTTTAATCTTGGTTCCGGTCAATCTTGCGTTATCACGATTTCCTTTGCTCCTCTGGAAAACTGCGCTCCCGGGACCGTGGACGCGCAGTGTCTAACTGCAACTCTCATCGTTACGAGTCCCAGCGATCAGTCCATCTTTAGCTTGCCCATCGTGGGCGGGGTCACGCCGAGTGCAGCCTTGACTGGCAGACTCGATATGGATGGGAAAGTTTTGTGGGAGGCGGTTGATCCCCGTTGGCTGTCGGGCAACACCGGCAGATACCCGGTGCAGGCATTGTCCGCCTCAAGCCGTCGAGAACGTGGAACACAATAACGCGGAGCACAATGCAGATATCTACCACAACTTCAATGATGAGTTGCACTGACCGCGAGGCGCTTTCGGCTCAGTTGTGCGCAGAAGCTCCGAAAAGCCTCGCAGTGTTGTTGCTCATTGGCACGTTATTGATGCTTTCAGCTTGTGGAGGTAGCTCTTCACAGCCGAAGACTGCAGGCGCCGTCTCCGGCAACTGGCAATTCACCGCGTTTGCGAATACACCGGATCTCACCAGCACCAGTGGCTTGCAGAGCGGCTTTTTGCTGCAAAGCAATAACTCGATCACAGGATCTTTGGTCTATTCAAATACGCTCCAGAATGCGGCAGCGCCGTGCAACAGTGGTGCCGCGTCAGTCACGGGAACGATCAGCGGTCAATCGGTAACCCTAACGGCGATCGCTGGGGCGCAGACTTATACGCTCACCGGAACGCTGAACTCCGACGGTTCGCTTACCGGCACTTATAGCGCTACTCCAGGTCCGACGGTTTCAGTCAATGGAACGCCGACACTTTGCGGCATAGGGACGTCCGGAACGTCGTTGACATTTTCAGCCCTGTCCGTGCCTCCACTCACGGGATCGATAACGGGCAGCTTCCACAGCGCCACATCCGGCGCTTTGCTAAATCAGAATTTCCAAGTCACGGGCACCCTTACGCAGGGTGAAAACGTCGGGGCCAGCAACGCGACCGTCACGGGCACATTGAGCTTTGTCGATCCGATAACGCTCATCAGTGATTACCCGTGTATTGCAATGGCATCCGTCAACGGCCAGATCAGTGGCGAGAACGTTACTCTGCAGATTATCGGAACTGACGGTACTAATATCGGCCAGATCGGCGGACCAACCGGCTCCACGGTCAATCCGGTTACTTTCCGATCCGTGGCGCCAAGTGGATATATTCTGCAGTCTGCGGTCACGCCAGCATATTTTGTGAACTCGCCGTCCTGCTCGGGTGGCAACAGCGACGCTGGAAATATTTGTCTGGCCTTGAACGGATCAACTCCTTGCCAGCAACCGCTTTCTCTGTCTCCGGCTTTTCTGACCTTCGCTCCGCAACTGCTGGGCTCCTCCCCGACAACGCAAACCGTCGCTCTTAGCAATACCGATCCTTCGGGTGCTACCCTCGACGGTCTGTTCGTGGAATTCCAACTTCCAGGATCGGTAAATTTCAGTGGCTTCAGCGATTTCAACGGGCTTCCAAACTACACCGCAACCGACAATTGTGTCAGTGGTGGTGAAATTTTATCCCCCAACGTGAAGGGGTCGACCTTCTCTCTGGCTGCGGGCCAGTCTTGCACCGTTACGGTTTCGTTCGTTCCTCAAGAGAGTTGCGGCTGGTTGCCGTTTGCCCCGAGCGCGCCATCCTCTTGTCCAACACCTCTGACCGCGGAGATCATCATTAATAGCCCTGCGAGTGCTGACGGCGATGACAGGTTCGCTGTTCCCATCACCGGCATCGGGTTGAGCTTTATTCAAACCGCGACGCCCGAAATTGATTTTGGAGCAGAGGCAGTAGGAGAAGCGAGCCAACCGCAGTTGCTAAACTTCACCAACAATGGCCCGAACCCCGTGCAGATCCTGGGTAGCGGGTCTTGCACGAACCCACCCGGGACCATTCCACTCACGCTGCCGTACGACCCGCTGACCTTTGGCAGCGGAGTTCCGGGCCTCCAGATTGCGGTCAGCGGGAGCGGGTTTCCGAACTCGATCACTCCGAATATCCCGTCTTTCACGACCGTCACTTACAACTGTGATCTCGATCCGTCGAGCAACCAGCCAAATTTCCAGATCTCATCGGACAGCTGTACGGGAGCATTAGTACCTTCTCAGGGATCTTGCAGTGTACAGATCACCTATGTGCCGCAGCCGGCTACCAGCTTAGACAATGGTTTGGATTTCTTTCTGGAACTGAACACGGTGCAATGCTGGCCTCCCGACTCTCCTCCGGCCGATTGCGAGATCGATGCTGGTCGATTTCCGGTGGAGTTAAAAACCAATCCGCCAAGCCCGTTGCGAATGCTTCCGAGCGCGGGGTTGAATTTTGGCAATGTGCCGGTGGGTAAGTCGGGCATCGCGCAAAGCATTACCCTGCTCAACGATCCCGTAGCAAATGCGCCGACGGTAAATTTCGTCGGCAAGGTGCTGACAAGTGGCAACTACTCAGAGACCGACGATTGCCCCTTCAGTCTGGCTCCGGGTAGCAGTTGCACTCTTACCGTGACTTTCAAGCCCAAGTCAGCGGGATATAACGCGGGAACTCTCACCATCAATTACACGCCGGCACCAGGCAATGTGCCGCAAACTGTGTTTTTGCACGGAACTGGACAATAAGGTCTGCGACGACTGAGTCAAAATTGGGCAAGATTTCGACGCGGGTAGGACAACGGAGTTCTTCGGGAGGACGGCAGTGGCAACCAGACGATGGATTCTCTTACTGCTGTTGGCGGCAACGATGTCTCTGCTCGCCGCATGCAACAGCGGGAGCACCTTCAACGTGGTGAACCCTCCACCGCCGCCGCCCGCGGATCTTTCCATCGCTTTTCAGACCACACCACCTTCTTCGGTCCCTGTGAGCGCCAGCATAACGCTCACGGCGACGGTTACCAATGATTCAAACAATTACGGCGTGGATTGGGCGCTCGGTTGTCCAACTGGAGTGACCAGCTGCGGAACGCTCAGTGCCGCCCACACGGCGAGTGGCTCGCCCGTAATTTACACGGCTCCCTCAACCATCGGTTCAAACAACTTGAGTGGCGTTACAATTATCGCCTACGCCACCGCCAGTCATGCCACCAACACTTTCGCCTCGTTCGCTGTCAACTCGTTCGATTTCGGTCTTCCTGCAGGTAATTATGTTCTTCAGGCCCAAGGCAGCGGCAGCCAGTTTGTGGCAGCGATCACACTTGATGGTGCTGGGAGCGTGACGGCCGGTGAGCAAACGTTGAATTCCGCAGGATCTTCCACTACGGACC
The DNA here is from genome assembly GCA_035308395.1 of Terriglobales bacterium. Classification (GTDB taxonomy): domain Bacteria; phylum Acidobacteriota; class Terriglobia; order Terriglobales; family Acidobacteriaceae; genus Acidiflorens. The sequence continues at coordinate 103,436 of DATGGT010000085.1, read as the reverse complement.
AAGGGATCACCGGTAATTACTTCATCGGCAATGATGGACGTGGAACAATTACTCTGAACGACCCTGCTTTTGGCGCAGAGATCTTTAACCTCGTATTCCTGAACAACTCCAATTCGCAGGCACTGATTTCCGTGAACTCGGGCCCCATGGTTTCCGGAGTCGGAACCATGAATCCTCAAACGGGCAAGGCCGCGCCATCCGGCAGCTATGCGTTTGTGTCGAACGGAACCGCTATTTTGTTTTCGAACCTGCCACCCATGCCCATTGGTTTCGGCGGCGTTCTTAATGTTGCGTCGCCCGGCAATGTCACTGGCATTGCCGATGAGGTGTTCGGGAAAACGCTGAATGCAAACGGTGCTAACGGCGTCTCAATTTCGGGAAGTTTCACTGCCGTACCGAATGACGCATTTGGTACCGTCATATTCAATTTGACGGCTCCCTTTGGCCCCCCCAATACGTCGCACACCAACGTCAATTTGCAGCTTACGGCCTATATCCAGGACGCCACACACATGCAGCTCATTGAAACCGACGAGTCCGCCGGCGTTGGCTTCGGTACAACCGCAGGACCGGCCATCGGTCAGGGCAGTGCAGCCGGTACCTTCACCGATGCATCACTGCCTTCGGGCATCTCCTTTGTGTATGGTGTCACTGGCATTGATCTGTCGACCAACTCGGTCAACAACGGTTCCCTTCCGAACACCCTCATGGCGGCTGGGTTGTTCCAAACCGATGGCGGCGGAAACGTAACCAACGGTTTCACGGACACCTTTTTGCTCTTCAACACCGCCCAATCGACCATGGTCAATCCGATTACGGGCGCTCAAATTAGCGGTGCATTTAATGGCACATACGCTGTGGATCCCACCGGTCGCACGGTTTTGAATAACTTCGCCTTTAACCCCAGCCCGAGACATGGATACAACCCCACATTCTTTTTGTATCTCACCGGATCCTCCGGCGCCGGAAACCCGTCGGCCCTGCTTCTCGCTGCCGGGGACACTACGGCCGGTAGTCTCTTCTACCCGTCCGTTGGAACGGGAATCGCGTATCAACAATCGACGGCAGCTCCTATCCTTCTTGGGGACTACGGCTTTAGCTTCGTCCAGCAGCAAAATGGCACCGAGGACGATGGCACGGCTCAGATGAATGCGAACTTGGCGAACACGCCACCCATCTCCGGCATAGCGGATACGAGCAACGAAGGTCAGAACAACAGCTTCCTCGGCACTTTCAGCGGGCCAACTTCCGACGTGCCTTTTCCCGGCACTCTCTTTGCCAATCCCAACCCACCGGACAATACTCAGAACAACGTGTTTCCCCTGGTTGGCGCCGGAAACCCAATGACGGTGGATTATTTCTTCGTTGATTCGGATCTCGGATTCTGGATTGAAACGGACTTGGTGACTGCACAAACGGCGCAAGTGTCCTTTGGCTTTTACCAAACGCGCACCCCGTTGTGCTCCAGCTGTCCGTAGAATCCAGGATACGCGTGAGCGTTGGTCTGAAACGCTTCGATCCGTCATAGTAAGGCCGACTGAATTCAAACGAAATGGCCCACCGTAAGACTGCACGGGAAACCAGTGCCCAATCCCGGGGTAAGTCGACCTCCCGATACCCAGAGGGACCCGCGAAATTCTTTCACGCTGGCCCCACCCGAACGGGAATTCTTTGTGTTCTATTGGCGGCCGCAACGACTGCAGTTTACAGGCCTGCTTTCCGAAATCCGTTTGTCGTCCTTGACGATAACGAGTATGTCACCAAGAATCTCCACGTCCAAAATGGCCTAAGTTGGAGCACGATCAAATGGGCGTTCACAACTATGGCGGCGGCGAACTGGCACCCGCTGACCTGGATGTCGCATGCTCTGGACTGTCAGTTGTTTGGATTGAACGCGGCGGCCCATCATGCCGATAGCGTGCTGATCCATACTGCGAACGCGGTCTTACTATTTCTTTTGCTGCGGTGGCTCACTGGTCTTGAGTGGCAAAGCTTGATGGTCGCGGCACTGTTCGCTATCCATCCCCTTAATGTTGAGTCGGTGGCATGGGTGGCCGAGCGCAAGAACGTCTTGAGCACGGCTCTGTTTTGGGCAGCAATTGGAGCTTATGCGTGGTATGCGCGGAACCCGCGCTGGAAGCGATATTTGGTGGTTGTGGCCTTGTTTGCCTTGGGACTGATGGCCAAGCCGATGGTCATCACGCTGCCGTTTGTATTGCTTCTACTCGATTATTGGCCGCTCGGTCGCACGCTGGGTAGTCCGCCATTGGCTTTTGCCGCGCAACCGACGGCAGTCTCGAAACTGGTTCTCGAGAAACTTCCTCTTCTTGTTCTCTCCGCGGCGAGCGCGGCGGTCACTCTAAGGGCTCAGCGGTTAGGATCTGCGGTTCAAACTTTGGATAGGGTGCCATTGTTCTCGCGAGTCGAAAATGCCACCGTGGCTTATTGTCTCTACCTGTGGAAAACATTGTGGCCGTCAAAGCTGGCTGCGTTTTATCCACATAGTGCCGCCGATCTTCTGCCATGGCAATGGATTTTAGCCAGCTTAATTCTGATATTTATTACCGTCTTCGCTGTCGGCTTTCGCAACCGGCGATATCTGCTTGTTGGATGGCTATGGTTTCTCGGCACGTTGGTTCCAGTGATTGGCTTAGTACAAGTGGGTGGCGCCTCGATGGCCGATCGCTATGGCTATCTTCCCTTAGTCGGAATCTTTGTGATGGTCGTCTGGGGCGTGAACGACTTGCAGAAGGCGAACGGATGGAACTCTCGGTTGATATCAGGGTTCGCTGTGTGTGTGTTGATTGCGCTCTCGGTCGTCACCTACCGGCAGATCGGCTATTGGGACAGCGAGTACGACGTGTGGGCGCACACTTTGGAGGTGACGAAAGCGAACTCCTTCGCTGAAGATGCGATTGGATCGGCATTGACGGCACCCGACGTCGCGATGTCGGAGAAAAATCTGGAAGCATTTGACTCAGAGAGAAAGCGGACGGATGAGGCTCACCTTCACTATCAGCGAGCACTGGCTATACGAAAGGAAATGGCGCGCGATAAACCGTCAGCATACCTGCCCGATGTCGCTTTTACGTTAATTAATCTCGGCAATCTGGAGCGGAACGCAAGCAATAACAAGGAAGCAAGCCTGGATTACGAGGAGGCAGCGGGGATCCACACGACCCTGATTCAGCAAAAGCAGGATTCACTTCCAGAGGACGGCGCTGCGGCGTTCGCCAACCTGGGCACTCTGGAAGCAAACGAGTCTCGAACGGATACGGCGCTCGTGCACCTTAGCAATGCGCTCGAGATCTATCGTCAACTGGCAAAACAGAATCCCGCGCAGTACCTTCCCAACGTCGCCGATATGCTCAACGATCTGGCCGTCATAGAAAGGGGCGCACAACGCTGGAGTGATGCCCAGCGATACTATGAGGAACTGTTGCCCGTGCGTCGCCAGTTGGCCGAACAGGACCGTGCGAATGTACCTTCCCTAGCAATGACATTGAATGATCTTGGAATTCTGTACGGCATCGAGAACCGGAGTGATGAAGCCCGCCAGCGATATGAAGAGTCGCTGAAACTGTACCAACAACTTTCAGCGCAGGATCCGGGCACGTATAAACGATTCTTGGCCGGGACACTGAATAATCTTGCGCTCCTTTATAGTACCGAGGGCCGTTTTCAGGAGTCCCGTGCTTTCTACGGCCAGGCTTTAAGTATCTATCAGGACCTTTCCCGTCGCGAGCCTGACACATATGCCGCCGACGTTGCCAGGATCGAAGCGAGGTTGAATGAGCTGGACAAGAAATCTCTTTCCCGATCGGCGGCTAGGTAGGACGAGATGCCGGACGAGGCCCAATCAAACAATAGAAAGCCGCAACCTCAGTTTCATGGGAGCCTTCGCGCCAACTGACCGTTTGTCCAGGATTGTTGTGGAAAGCACAGGTTGCTGAGTGCGGTGGGCTAATTGTTCGAAGAATTCTGTTGGGCGGGTGGGAGGGCCCCAGGTCCGATATTCGATTGGCCCGCAGCGGGGTTCGATGTTGCTTGCCCCGGTGCCATGACCGGCCCGCCATTCAAAACAATCGAACTGGGACGCCACGGTCCAACCAGCAACCCTTGTGCCAACGCCGTCGTGTCATAAATGAAGTACCAGTCACTGTAGTGATTTTTATCGTTAAATACCCGGATCGTTTTCTGCTTGCTCTTGCTGGCGACTCCCACGATAGCACCGCCGCCAAATGTCTGCCCGCCGGGGTCAGCGGTGCTGGAAGTCGCACTGGCCGGGCTTGCGCCGGGATTAGGCGATGTGGATGATGTGGAATCAGAACCGTCGCCTTCGCTCGCCGCAGTCGAAGAATCAGGGCTGTCGGAATTCCCAGCCACGGTTGATTTCCCTTGTCCTGGCAAACCTTGTCCTGGCGAACCCTGCCCTGCCAAACTCTGCCCTGGCGCGGATACATTGTTAGAGACGACATCCTGCAGATGCACGATTTTGAAATCCGCTTCGCGCCCGCTTTCCGGTTCACGGCTCATTGGATCTTTATAGCGCTTCCGGAGAAAGCGGGTGTTGTTCGTACCTTCCAAATCTTCGAGGCGGGTCGGATAACGTCCAAATTTGTGGTAGTAGTGCTGAATGGCGCGCATATACTGTGTGCCACGATGAAGCAACTCTTCTTCCCGGTCGCGGCGAATCTGCTCGCCAATCGCGGGAAGCAATGCGAGCATGCCGAGGGTCATCAGAGCCATACCGAGCATCAGCGTGAGCAGCATGTATCCGCGCTGACGCCGCATCATCGCCTTTTTGCAGGTTCTTGACTCCCAACCAGATCGCATAGCCCGTCGCTAGCTTAAACCACGATCTGGCCAGAATTCGATCCTCTGATTGCGTCTCCGAGCAAATTAATCAGTCTGTAACGTAACCGAAACATTGGCGCAACAAAGTCCGGCTACTGTTTTGGTTCTACGGTTTGCACGATCAAAACAGATTGCTGAAATGCGCGAGGACCCCTCTCTGTCAATCGAACCCATGGAGGCGATGACGCACACATCACGCTTCCCCGAGCTTATTTATGTCGTGGAGGACGATCCTGATGTGTCACGGCTGATCGAGCACAATCTGCGCGGCGCGGGATATGAAGTGTCGACGTTCTTCTCCGGAGCGCCGGTGGTTCCGATGGCGGCGATGGCGCAGCCGGCACTGTTTTTGCTCGACATCATGTTGCCGGGAATCAGCGGCTTCGATCTATGCCGGCAGATCCGGCAGCACGAGCGATTGGGCAAGACGCCGGTCATCTTCCTCTCTGCGCGGACTCAGGAACCAGACCGGCTGCAGGCTTTCGATGTCGGCGGCGACGGATACATCACCAAGCCGTTCAGTCCTCGCGAATTGATCGCGCGGGTGCGCAACGTGCTCCGAGTGCAACCGGAAGCGCCCAATCAGGAAGTGATCCAGGTCGGCGAACTGGATATCGATATCGCTTCGATGACGGTGCGGGTGCAAGGCAGGACCGTTCTTACCACTGTCCGCGAGTTCCGGCTTCTGGAATATCTTGCGCGACACCGCGGACGCGTCTTTACCCGCGACCAGTTGCTCGATGCCGTTTGGAAAGAAGGATCGTTCGTAACTCCGCGGTCGATTGATGTATTCGTGCGGCGCCTGCGCGAAAAGATTGAACGCGACCCGCGGCATCCACGTTATCTGAAAACGCTGCGCGGCATCGGCTACCGTTTCGAAGCGGGCCGGTGACCCCGAGAGCGTGCTCGTCTGCAATGAGCCTTTCCCGGCAACTTCTTCCTGCTATCCTAGAAACCTTCGCACTTTGAGGGAACACCATTTTGAGGCAGACCTTTGAGGCAGACAATGAGAATGAAGCTGTCGGTCTTTTTGCTTGCGTTGACCTTTGTTTTTGTACTTTCCGCCTTTGCTCAAGGCGGGCTCCATTTCGACGGCCAGACGTGGTGGGATCACATTAAAGTCCTCGCCGATGACAAACTCGAAGGCCGCGACACTGGCAGCCGCGGCGAGCATGAAGCGCAAAAGTACGCTATCGAGCAACTCAAAGCAGCCGGAGCTGAACCCGCTGGCGTTAACGGCTATTACCAGCCGGTGAAATTCGTCTCGCGCCAGATCGTGGAAAAAGATTGCAGCCTGGCGCTGGTGCGCGACGGCAAACGTGAATCGCTCATCCTCGGTGAAGACGCCACTATTGGTACGCGCATCATGCCCGCGCCTGAAGTTGAAGCGCAGCTCGTTTTCGTCGGCTACGGCCTCAAGGTGCCTGAAGTCAATTACGACGACTTCGCCGGACAAGACCTGCGCGGCAAGATCATCGTCATCCTCTCTGGATCGTCCGCCGAAATTCCCGGAGCGCTGGCGTCGCATTACCAGACTGCCGCCGAGCGATGGAAAGTGCTTCGGGCGGCCGGCGTCATTGGCATTGTTTCACTGCCAAATCCCGCGTCGATGGATATCCCGTGGTCGAGAATGGCGCTGAACCGCGCCCATCCCAGCATGGACCTCGACTATCCCGAATTTAACGAGACCCAAGGTGCGAAGATCGCGGTCACCATTAATCCAGCGAGCGCCGAGAAGTTGTTCGCGGGCTCGGGACATACCTTTGCGGAGATCGCGGCACTTGGCAAGGACCGCAAAGCGCTGCCGCACTTCCCTCTCACAGTTTCCCTCGCTGCAAAGACCCGCGTCGATGTCACCAGGATCGAGTCGGCAAATATCGTTGCTAAACTTCCCGGCAGCGATCCGGCGCTTAAAGACGAATACGTCGTCCTCTCGGCTCATCTCGATCACATCGGCATCGGCGAGCCCATCAACGGAGATCGCATCTACAACGGAGCGATGGACGACGGATCTGGCAGCGCGCTGGTACTCGACATGGCCGCGAGCTTCAAGAAGAATCCGGAAAAACTGCGGCGCTCGGTGATTTTGATTCTCGTCACCGCTGAAGAAAAGGGACTGCTTGGTTCGAAGTACTTTGCGGCCCATCCGACCGTACCGCCAAAATCGATCATCGCAGACATCAACGTCGATATGTTCTTGCCGATCGTGCCGCTGAAATTGCTCACCGTGCTCGGCCTTGACGACAGCGATCTCGGGGACCGGGCGCGCTCCATCGCAGAAGTACACGGAGTCAAGGTTCAGCCCGATCCCGAGCCGTTGCGCAATCTCTTCGTTCGCAGCGATCAATACAACTTTATTCGGCACGGCATTCCATCGGTGATTATGAGCGTCGCGCCCGATCCTGATTCCACGGAACAAAAGAAGTTATTCAAAGACTGGCTGACCCAGCGCTACCACGCTCCGTCGGACGACGTGAACCAGCCAGTTGATCTGGCCGCTGCTGCGACTTACGAAGAAATCATCCGGGCGCTCGTGATTGATACCGCAAACAGCGACCATCGTCCGCAGTGGAAGCCAAACAGCTTTTTTCGCCGCTACGCCGAATCAAGTACGGGACTTTAAAAGCCGCGTTTCTACACTGTAAATTGAACTCGTAGTGAATAAACCGGGAGTGAACATTTGAACGACTATTTGTTATCCGTGCTGCTGGGGATTGTCGAAGGCCTGAGCGAATTTCTGCCCGTCAGCTCGACAGCCCACCTGCGCATCGCTGAACAATTGATGCACGTGCCGCTTTCAAGCGGCTATTGGAAGATGTATTCGATCGTCATCCAACTGGGTGCGATCCTGGTGCTGCCGATTTATTTCTGGAGTCACATCACCAAGCTCATCTCAACCTGGCCCGAAGGCGAAAAGGAAGACTGCGACTACCTTACCCATCCGTTGAGCCTCGTCGCGATCGCCTTCGTCGTAACTGCAATTCCGTCTTTCCTGCTGACTAAAGTGATTGGCAAGAATCTTGAGAGCCTCTACGTGATGGGTGCATCGCTGCTGATCGGCGGCCTCGTCATGTGGGTGATCGATGCTATGAAGGCTCCGTGGGAAAAGGCCGGACCCGGAGCGCCCGGTTCTCCGATTCATACCTGGAAAATGGACGATATCCACGGCGGCCAAGCCATCTGGATCGGCGCCTGCCAGATACTCTCCGCCGTTTTTCCTGGCACATCGCGCTCCATGTCGACCATCGCTGGCGGACAGCTCGTCGGAATGTCGCGCGCCGCCGCGCTTGAATTTTCGTTCTTCCTGTCGATTCCGACCATGACGGTCGCTACGCTCTACACGCTGATGAAGTCTCTAACGGGCAAGGACGAAAATCCGATCGGAGTGCACGACATAACATCGCATCAATGGGTGATCCTCGCCATCGGATTCATCGTTTCATTCATCGTCGCCTACGGAGCGGTTGCCTGGTTCATGGGGTGGGTCCGCAAGCGAGGATTCGCTCCGTTTGCGATGTATCGCATCGTGATTGGGATCGCGGTGCTGGCGTGGGCGAAGGGATTATTGGGCTGAGGACCTGATCCCGGACGCCAGCTAGATTTGAACTCACTAAGGTCGATTCGAAATCAGCAAGGTTGATTTCAAATCATCGAGCCGAACCCCGCAGCTACCAATTGGGCCGCGGGGTTCAAAACCACCATCACTTTTTCGATTCTTCCAGAAGCGCCACCGACCGCTTTTCATCGATCAAGTGACGCCTTCCGTCTTCGCTCGCCGTCGCGCCGCGCTTGATCAGGTCGATCACCTGCGCCGGAGTCAACGAAGGATCAAGCGCGAAGAGCTTTGCCGCAAGATTGACGACATTGGGCGACGCCATCGAGGTCCCCGACAGCTTTACTCTTGCGCCTCCGGGCACAAAGCTTTCGACTTCGTATCCATCGGCATCGACCGGCACGGTGTCGCCGTAACTGGTGAAGGACGTTTCGTCTCCTGCCTGGTTCACCGCGCCGACCGCGATCAGATTCGGCAAGTGAAGAGAAGCCGGGACATCCTCGGTAAATCCAGCGTTGCTGTCACTATTCCCGGCGGCCGTCACAAATAGCGTATTCGGAGCGTTGCGGATGGCGCTCTCGACCGAAGTACGCCAGATCGCATAGAGGTCGGCAGCGTGTTTCTTGCGTTCGGCTGGATCGGCGCCGCCGCCAGTTTTGGACAGCCAGGCTTCAAACTCCGCGCGATCGTCTCCCCAGCTCATGTTGACCACGCGGACATTGCGCGTTCTGAAATAGTCAGACATCTGTTGAAAATCGGCGCCCATGCGCCGCGCCCATTCCTCAGTCGGCGCGAAAGGAAGATCGGGCAACTGGTCGTCGAAGCGGGCGACGACGAGCCGAGCCGCGGCATTGTTCCGCACGGCAATTCCGGCACAATGCGTGCCGTGGACATAGAAACCGATCACTTTCTGATTCTCAAAGTAACGATGCAGCTCATCGGGAGACAGCGTGCTGAATTTCTTTCGCACCTGCCCTGCCTCCGGCGAATCGATACCATTTTCGATGTCGAGGCGGCCTTTGATTTGGTCCCTGATTTCCGGGTAAGCTTTCTGCTGCTCAAGAGTCAGCGGATACAGCCACATGGTCGAAGGCGCTCCGGAGTCCTCGAACGCCAGCCCGTGCGCGCCGCTCGCTGTTGGTTGAGGATCTGTAAACAGCTGATCGGGGAACAAAGAAACGTCGATGCCTGAATCCCAGATTGCAACCAGCACCGGAGTAAGATTCTGGTCCTTGGTCAGCGTCACTTCGCGGGCCGCCCAGATATCCGGCTTCAACACGGTGTGAGCGGCTACGTATTGCTTCAGAACATCCCCCAGAATCGGCTGCAGCGGGACGCGGAACTGCAAGATCCGTCTGGCGTTGATCAGGTCCCAGGCCTCTGAATGATCGAGTGCTCCTGACTTCTGGACCGCGGGATCAAGTTCCGTTTTGACCTGGCCGAGCATGAATGATTTTGTGAGAATGTAAGTACCCGCATACGTGCTCCGAATGCTGTCCTGAACGACGTCCCATGGGAGCGCGTTAACCGTTTCCCGCGCATTTTTTCTGAACGATTCTTCGAACGCCGGTCCGCTCGTTTTCCCTGTTTCGATCACCGCCTGCAGAACGGCCCGATCGATAAACCCCGTAGTTAATTTCGCCGATGGTTTCTCCTGCAGCGCCCTGAGCTTATCGATCGTTTCAAGAGCCGCGGGATATTCGCCCGCGAGATACTGCAAGTCAAGTCGGGCCCCGAGCAATGACCGCAATGTTGCTTTGTCGTCGATCTCGTAATCGCGAATGGTGCTGTCCAGGTCTGCCCTCACCTTGGAAGCGAATGCGTTAAATGTCGCGTCATCCGCCTCGACCAGCTCCGAGGCCGAGCCTTTTACCGGGTAACTGAATCGCGGAAGGTCAGCCTGGCTGGCGACTTTTTTCTTGGTGCTTGCACCGGCTTGCGCGTAGGCGGAAGAGACGAGTGCCGTTGGGACCAAACCACAGAGAATGAAACCGAGTAGGCCACAGACGGCCGTGAAACGCGTTCGCATGCGCAACCTCTAGTTGGAAAATTGGGGAAATTTCGTGCGGGTTCGTACTTTCGGCAGTCTATGGACGAGCCTCGCGCGTGTCAATCCTCGGGCCATAGATTCGGATCATGGATAACGAGTTGCATTCAATAACGTCCAACAGTAGTGGAGTCTCGGGTGCGCGCCGCGCTTTCCTCAAATCGACCCCACCCGTTACAATCTTTCACACGAGGACTGACAAAGCGATCATGAGCTTAACTCGACGTAGCGCCACAAAGGCCACCCTTTTCTTTATGAGCAATGTGATTACCGCCGCAACATTAACCGTTGGCTCCGCCAACACTGCCTACGCTGCCGCAGCCGACTTTGGGCCTTCAAATCCTTTTTATGCGCCCAGCACGCTGCCTTTCGAGGCCCCACCTTTCGACAAGATAAAGGATGAGGACTACCAGCCGGCGCTCGAAGCCGGGATGGTCCAGGAGGAAGCGGAGATCCAGGCGATCGCCGACAATCCAGCCGCGCCAACCTTCGAGAACACGATCGTCGCCATGGAGAAGACCGGGCGCTTACTCAATCGCGCCTCGAATGCCTTTGGCGGAGTGACGGGCGCGAACACCAACGACACGCTGCAGAATGTCAGGACGATCGAGGCTCCGAAGTTCGCCGCGCACCAGGATTTCATCATTCTCAACACCAAGCTCTTCGCGCGCGTGTCCGCCGTCTACAAGCAGCGCGAGTCGCTCAAGCTCGATGCCGAGTCGCGAAGACTGCTCGATCGCGTGTATGACCAGTTCGTTCACGAAGGCGCTGCGCTTTCCGAAGCTGACAAGACTGAACTGCGAAAGCTGAACGAACAGCTTTCTTCGCTCTCCGACGCCTTCAGCAACAAATTGCTGGCGGCGACGAAAGCTGGCGCTTATCAGACGACTGACAAGGGTGCGCTCGCCGGTTTCTCCGATACTCGGCTTGCTGCTGCGGCCGCGGCGGCCAAGGGACGCAAGGTCGACGGCTACGTGATCCCGCTGCAGAACACTACTCAGCAGCCCGACCTGGTTTCGCTGACGAATCGCAGCACACGCCAGACCATTTTTGAGAATGCCTGGAATCGCGCCGAGCACGGCGACGCCAACGACACACGCGACACGATCGCCAAGATCGCCCAGCTGCGTGCGCAGAAAGCGAAACTTCTCGGCTATCCGAACTGGGCCGCGTGGAAACTGGAAGATCAGATGGCGAAGACTCCGGAAGCGGCGTTGAAGTTTATGGACGCGATCGTGCCGGCCGCGACGGCCAAGGCCGGGCGTGAAGCCAAAGATATTCAGGATGTGATCGACGCGCAGAAAGGTGGATTTCAGGTTCAGGCGGCTGACTGGGAGCTTTACTCCGAACAGGTCCGCAAGGCGCGCTATGACATCGACGACGCTCAGGTGAAGCCTTATTTCGAGCTCAATAATGTTCTCGAAAACGGCGTCTTCTACGCCGCCAATCAACTTTATGGGCTGACGTTTAAAGAACGGCACGACATTCCGGTCTATCAGCCTGACGTGCGCGTCTTCGAAGTCTTCGACGCAAACGGCAAACATCTGGCTCTTTTCTATTGCGACTATTTCAAGCGCGACAACAAGCAAGGCGGCGCGTGGATGTCGGAATTCGTCAGCCAGTCTCGGCTGCTGAGTACGACGCCGGTGGTCTACAACGTCGCCAACCTGTCGAAGCCGGCCGAAGGCGAGCCGGCGCTCATCACCTTCACCGACGTCATCACCATGTTCCACGAATTCGGGCACGCGCTGCACGGCATGTTCTCTGACGCGCAATATCCGACGCTTGCCGGCACTTCAACCGCGCGCGACTTCGTTGAATTCCCGTCACAATTTAACGAGCATTGGGCGACTTATCCTTCGGTCTTTCAGCACTTCGCGAAACACTATAAAACCGGCGCTCCAATGCCAGAGGATCTCGTCGCTCGCCTCAGAAAAGCCGACACCTTCAACAAGGGGTATGGCATGACTGAGTTGCTCGCCGCTGCCGAACTGGACATGCAGTGGCACGCGCTCGGTGCCGATGCGCCGCTACAGAATCCGGATGACTTCGAGAAGCAGGCTCTTGACCGCACCCACCTCAACGTAAGCTACGTGCCACCGCGCTACCGCTCGAGCTACTTCGCCCACATCTGGGGAGGCGGTTACAGCGCTGGTTACTACGCGTATCTCTGGACCGAAATGCTGGCCGACGACGGATACGCGTGGTTCGAAGAAAACGGAGGCCTGACGCGAGCCAACGGCGATCGCTTCCGCAAGATGGTGCTTTCACGCGGCAATACGGAAGACCTGGGAAAAATGTATGAGGCCTGGCGCGGAGCTCCGCCGAACTCGAAGGCGATGCTCAAGGACCGAGGGTTAGAAGAAGGTCCGGCGAAGTAGCGCGTACGGCGCAGCTTCATAGCCGGAGTAATCCTGTCTCCCGCTAAGCCTATTTCACCACCTGGTTCAAGACGGGAGACATGCTCTTTCCGGAGACTGCATCTCCCAGGTACTGAGCCGTGATCGGGTGCGTGCCGACGGCGAGAGTTGACTCGGTAAGTTTGGCTACGCCACCGCTCAACGTCACTGACCCGAGCGCGAGCGTTTCATCCATGAACACAACTTTGCCTGTCGGTGTCGGGCCGGCCGATCTAACCCTCGCGGTAAACGTTACCGCCTGGTTATAAGCGGAGGGATTCAGACTCGATTTCAACGCCATTGTCGTCGCGTACTTCTCGACAACCTGCTTCACTGACCCAGAACTCGGCTTGAAACTAGCATCGCCGACATAGGTTGCTCTGATGCTGTGCGTATTCACCGAGAGCGAGGAGGTGGTCAGCGAGGCTATACCGCTCGATGTGGCACCGGTTCCAATGGTGGCTATGCCATCGAAGAACGTGACCAATTCGCCATTGGGAACCGCGCCATAGGTCCATGCCACGGTCGCAGTAAAGGTCACAGGCTGCCCGACATGTGAAGGCGAACCCGAGGTGGTCAAAAGCGTCTTCGTCGGGGCAAGACCCACGTATTCTCTTAGGGTCGCGGACGTACTGCTGAAATCACTAGCGTCACCAGAGTACGCGGAGGTGATCGAGTAGACCCCTGATGCTGAATACGAAGTTTGGTACGTTGCCTGGTTGCCGGCCAAAGGGACCGTGGTCGTGGCACCACCGTGTTTGAACGCCACTGTTCCTACCAGCGATCCACCGGATTGGTTCGCGACCGTAGCGGTGTAGATCACGACCTGGTTGATAGGTGTTGGGTTCATGCTTGAAACCAGTGAGGTTGTTGTAGGGACGTGGGGGCCAGTATTGTTCAAAAGCACTCCCACCACGCCCCTTGTTTCATTAACCGGGCCACCGCACGCAAGACTGTTGGCGCTGCACGAATTGGCTATTAGCACGTCCTCTGTGCCGTCACCGTTCACATCACCCACCGCGAGTCCGAGAGCTTGATACCCACCAGAAGCGTAGTTCACCGCAGACTGGAAGGTTCCGTTGCCATTGCCCAACAACACAGCTACCGCGCCGCCATTATTAGCATCGCCAGCGAGAGACGAGTTCACTACCAAAAGGTCGGGCTTACCGTCACCGTTCGCGTCCGCGACTGCAAGCGCGACAGCTCCCCCGGGCTTCGAACCAGGGGGGTCTGAACTGTAAGTCACGGCTGGCTGGAAAGTTCCGTCACCATTACCCAGCAACACGCCAACTGTGTCTTGCGCATTGCACACCAGCAGGTCGATTGTGCCGTCCCCATTCACATCCGCGACGGCCACCGAGTTGGCCTGACCACCGCCAGAGTCGTAGCTTATTGCGGTTTGGAAGGTACCGTTGCCGTTTCCCAGCAAAACGCCTACGTCGTGGCTCTGGAGATTAGCTACTATCAGGTCGGGCTTGCCGTCGTGGTTCACGTCTGCAACAACCATCGATTTCGGCAGTGCACCGCCCGAACTGTAGATCATGGCTGCCTTGAAGGTGCCGTTGCCGTTTCCCAACAACACGCCTACTGTGCCGTCGCAATTTGCGTCGCCGCAGGCGTTAGTCACCAGCAGGTCAGAACGGCCATCGCCGTCCACATCCGCGACCACTACCGACCCGGGGTCCGACCCACCCGAGCGATAGATCACCACCGGCTGGAACGTGCCATCGCCGTTTCCCAGAAGCACGCCCACAGTACCGTCGTAGCTACAACTGAAGTCGCCGCAGGCATTGGCCACCACGATGTCGGGCTTGTGATCGCCGTTCAGGTCCGCAATTACCACTCCCTCATCAAAAAATGGGTTCGGTGCACCGCCCGAATCGTAGGCTATTGCCGATCGGAACGTTCCGTCGCCATTGCCCAACATTACGCCGACAGAGCCATGACCACTCTGACAACCGCTGTCGGCGCACCTGTTCCCGACCACTAGGTCAAGTTTGCCGTCACCGTTGATATCCCCCACGACTACGGAGGTGGCAGTGTATCCACCTGAGTCGTAAGCAACTGCTGGTACGAAAAGGGGCGATCCTGAGTTCGTCGATTGGTCGCCTAATCCAACGCTTCCAGAAACCTGACCTGCGCCCGTTACTTGCGCAAGCGCGGCGCCCGCGATCAAAAGAGTCAAAAGAACGACGAAAGAAGCGACAAGGCTAAAGGAAGAATTACGAGTGAGCTTGCGCGTCATGGGAGACCTCCTTCATGGATGGAAGCAGGGGGCCCTAGTTTAGGTCGATCACTCAGCTACGAGAATCACGCGCTACGGGCGTTCTGATCTCGAACTGCCATGGCCCAAAATACGAATTGTCGCCGACAAGCTACTTGCTGGAGGGGCCGAAATCTAAAGCCATCGCCTCAGGGGGTGTGCACGTGATGGGACCTGCTCTTCGGAAAGGCTAGACGTGTCGATATCACATCACTGTGCCCGTCCTGTCAAGCGAAATGGAGTAGTAGGTTACATCTCGATCTGCGGCGAATCGCCGAGAGCCACATTTGCCGCCCGCACCCAACTCGCCACCCTGCCCCTTTTCCGAAGTTGCCGGAATCCCTGCTTCTTGTCATAATTATTAGGCTCTGGCCTGAAACGGCGTTCTGGGCAGGTTCTTTGCCTGGCGTTGTCGATGCCACATGACATCTTTTTCTAAGGTCTTTTCGCCCACCAAGAACCGGCGTCTGAACGAGCTCGTCGGGTTCCTGTTGTGCGTCTCCGCGCTCCTCCTTTTCCTTGCACTGGCGTCATATTCGCCGCTCGATCCTTCGCTCAATAGCGCGTCCATCCTCACCGGATCGCACGCGGCCCGCAACTGGATCGGCATCTTCGGGGCTTATCTCTCCGACATAATCCTGCAGTTTTTGGGCATCGGATCGTTTCTTCTACCCATCTTTCTCGGGATGCTCGGGGCGCGCTGGTTTCGCTCGCGCGCGGTGCAGACTCCGATTGCCAAGACCCTTGGCGGAGCATGGCTACTCATTTTTGTACCCGCGCTGCTGGCGATTTTGCCGGGACATTTTCGCTGGATGGGCGCCATTCCGATCGAAGGCCTCGTCGGCCGCATCGTCGGTGATGTATTAATCCGTTACTTGAACGTTGCAGGCGCGTACATTGTCTGCACGACGGTTCTGGCGGTCGCACTTTACCTGACGACTGCCTTTTCGTTCTCGGCGATTGAACTCTGGGCGCCGACGCGCTTTGCCTTCGTCGTTGCATTACGAGACCGCTACCAAGACTGGAAGGCGGACCGCGAGCGCAGGCGGCAACAAAAAGAACTGGAAAAGCGTCGAGCCGACAAGCCCGTGGTCACCACGCAGCTAGTGCCGGCGCGTCAGACGGCGCCGCGCTTCGAGACTCCCCGATCTGAACCCGTACAGCGAGAGCGGGAAATTCCCGGAGCGCAGCCGGGAGCGCAGACGATGTCTTCAGCTCCGCGGACTGGCATCGAGCGCATGATGGCCGACGAGGGAGTCGAAGAAGGATCCGACTTTGCACCGACGCCGAGCGCCGGACCGTCATCGCCATCCTCGATTGCGGTCACCGAGCGAGCTGACACCGAGCAAAAATCCGGAGTGAAGACGACGCTTCCGAAGATTGCCGGCAGCTATAAGCTGCCGCCGTCAAGCCTGCTGCACCGGCCGGACGAGCAGCAATCCGTTAACGAAGAAGAACTCAAAACCGTTGCACAGGTTCTGACGGCGAAGTACGCGGAGTTCGATGTCCACGGGCAGGTCACGCAGATCAATCCTGGCCCGGTCGTCACCACTTTCGAGTTCAAGCCTGAGGCCGGCATCAAATACAGCCGCATCATCGGACTCACCGATGACCTCTGCCTCGCGCTGCGCGCGGAAAGCATTCTGGTCGAGCGCATGCCGGGCAAGAGCACCGTCGGCATCCAGGTACCGAACCGCGAGCGTGAAATCATCTGGCTGCGCGAGAACATTGAATCGCAGGAATTTCTCGGCACAAAATCCAAGCTCACGATCGCCATGGGCAAGGACATCAACGGACGCATCGCCGCAGCCGACCTGGCCAGCATGCCTCACCTGCTGATCGCAGGTTCGACCGGTACCGGCAAAAGCGTGGCCGTCAATTCGATGATCATGTCGATCCTGTATAAGTCGACGCCCGATGAAGTGCGCCTCGTGTTAGTCGATCCGAAGCGCCTGGAACTTGGCAACTACGAAGGCGTGCCGCACCTCTACACTCCGATCATCACCGAGCCGAAACTGGCTGCGAATGCGCTGCGCAACGCCGTCCGCGAAATGGAGCGCCGTCTCAAACTGCTCGCCGCGAAAGGCGTCCGCAATATCGACAGTTACAACCGGCTCTTCGACGACACACCCAGCCTCTTCAGCGAGCAGACGAACCCCGAAGACGGCCCGATTCCGAAGATTGTCATCATCATCGACGAACTGGCTGACCTGATGATGCTCGACGGCAATAACGTCGAAGAATCCATCACTCGTCTGGCCCAGATGGCGCGCGCGGTCGGCATTCATCTTGTTTTGGCAACGCAAAGGCCTTCGGTCGACGTCATCACTGGACTGATCAAGGCGAACTTCCCTGCCCGTGTGTCGTTCAGAGTTGCGACCAAAGTCGATTCGCGCACGATTCTCGATGCGAACGGCGCCGAATCGCTGCTGGGGCGCGGCGACATGCTCTACCTACCCTCGGGATCGGCGCGTGTGCACCGCCTTCATGCTCCGTATGTCACCGAGAAAGAGATCGCGGCCGTTGTCGAATTCTGGAAGGCGCAGGGCCAGGCGCAGTATCAGGAAAAATTCCTGGAGACTCCGAAAGAAGATCGCGAAGGTTCGGCCGATGGCGATGACTCCGGAGAAATTTCCGCCGACGACAACGATCCGCTCTACAACGATGCCGTGCGCCTTGTGATCGAATTCGGCAAGGCTTCCACTTCCCTCATCCAACGCCGCCTGCGCGTCGGCTACGGCCGCGCCGCCCATCTCATCGATCTGATGGAACGCGACGGCATCGTCGGCGCCGCCGACGGACCCAAGCCTCGCGAAGTCCTGAAACGTCCCAGCTGGCTCTCGGAAGTTGAAGAGTCGATGCGGTAGGGATTTCTCCCTCCTGTTCTATGCGCGACGGTACCTTACCGTCGGCTCGAAGAAGTTTGCCGGCAGCGAAATTCCCACGGACCTAAGTTTCTCCTCGAACCGCGGCCGAATGCCGGTGGCCGAAAACGTCCCCATCGTTCGGCCTTCGGCAGAGACTCCGTGCTTTTCGAACAGAAAGACATCCTGCATGCTCACGATATCGACTTCCATTCCCGTGATCTCGGTGATATGGGTGAGGCGCCGGCTGCCGTCGCTGAAACGCGCGACTTGCAGCACCAGCGTCACCGCCGATGCGATCTGTTTGCGAATCGCTTTTTCCGGCAGATTCACGTTGCCCATCATGACCATGGTCTCAAGCCGTGCGATCGCGTCGCGTGGGCTATTTGCATGGACCGTGGTCATGGAGCCATCGTGACCGGTGTTCATGGCCTGCAACATATCGAGCGCTTCGTCGCTACGGACCTCGCCTACAATAATCCGATTCGGACGCATGCGCAGGCTGTTGATCACCAACTGCCGTTGCATGATTGCGCCTTTGCCGTCCGGATCGGCCGGGCGGCATTCCAGGCGGACGACGTGCCGCTGCTTCAACTGCAACTCGGCCGAGTCTTCGATGGTCACGATGCGTTCTTTCTCGGAGATGTAACCCGACAGCACGTTCAATAGAGTCGTCTTCCCCGCGCCAGTGCCCCCGGAAACAACAATGTTGATGCGCGCTTTCACGGCGGCGCGGAGCAACTCCAGCATCGGTTGCGTGAGCATCTGGGCCGCGAGCAGATCGCGTTCGGTAATCGGGATCTGCCCGAAGCGCCGAATGGAAAGATGCGGGCCATCGACCGCTGCTGGCGGAATCACTACGTTCACACGGGAGCCATCCGCCAGGCGGGCGTCAACCATGGGCGAGGCCTCGTCGACGCGTCGTCCGATCGCGGAAACGATCTTCTGGATAACCTGCATCAGGTGAGCGTTGTCTTTAAAGACGGTTGCGGATTCTTCCAGGATGCCGGAGCGCTCTATGTACACTTCTTTGGCGCCGTTTACGAGAATGTCGCTGATGGTCGGATCCTGAAGCAGCGGCTCCAACGGGCCGAATCGCAAGGCCTCCCCAAGAATCTCGAGCGTGAGTCGCTCTTTCTCTTGAGTGCTCATAGGAGTTGTCAGCTTGGCCGCCAGTTGTTGAATTACCGCGTATATCCGGCGTTGCGTATGTTCGTCGGGTTGCATTCCCAGTTTGTCGAAGTCAATGTGGCCGAGTAGTTCGCGATGAAAGGCGATTTTCAGGTTGTGATACTCGCGAAAGCCCAGACCACCGATTTTCTTTGCTTCGTGGGAAATCGACAGGCCCGGCGTTGGCGGAGTGGACATTAGATAGGTATCTCTTCCTAAATTCAGGTTAACGGCTGTGATTGTCCTCTTAAAGCCTCGGCGGAGTCAACGTAGAGCTGCGTTTCTGTGCGCTTGGCGGTCAAAGTGTACCTCACGAACAAGCTGATGACGTGATAGATGTAGTGCATGAAATTCCACACCGAATACCTTACCCTACACACAAAAACCAAGCGCGCCTACATTCATCTGACCCCGCAGGTCGAGGCCGCTCTGAAAAAATCTGGGATCAAAGACGGGATGATCCTTGTCTCCGCCATGCACATTACCGCTGGAATCTACGTCAACGACAACGAGAGCGGACTGATCAAAGATATCGACCAGTGGCTGGAGACGCTCGCTCCGTTCCGACAGAACTACCGGCATCATCAGACCGGAGAAGACAACGGAGATGCGCATCTGAAGTCGCTGATCATCCATCACGAAGTGATTGTCCCGGTCACGAACGGCAGGCTCGACTTCGGCCCGTGGCAACAGATTTTCTACGCCGAATTCGACGGGCAGCGCGACAAGCGGATGCTGATTAAAGTCATGGGAGAATAGCCGACTTGGTTTATCCTCATAAGCCACGAGTTTCCACAGCTGACAGGAGCCTAACAACATGTCCGATGAACTGAGCGAACTGCACGAGCACGCCGAACATGCCCGCGAGCATCCAGAAATTGCTCCCGTCACGCTGACCATGGCCGTGCTCGCCGTGTTGGTCGCGGTAGCGTCGCTGCTGGGGCATCGCGCTCACACTGAAGAAATCATCCTGCAGAATAAAGTCACCGACGAGTGGGCTTTTTATCAGGCCAAAAATATTCGTCGCCACAACGACGAGATGTTCGCCGATCTAACCGCCGTGGTGAATCCAAAGGACCAGGAAACCCTCGGCAAGCTACAGGAGAAATACAAGAGCGAGGCCGATCGATATAAAGACGAGCAGAAGGAACTTGAGGCGAAGGCGCACGAAACCGAAAACGAGCTTAAACTCACCGCCCGAAAGGCGGACCGCTTCGATCTCGGCGAAGTCTTTCTGGAGATTGCGCTGGTAATTACCTCGATCACGCTGCTTTCCGGGCGTCGCATCTTCTGGCACCTCGGGCTGTTGCTCGCGGTCGTTGGTATTGTCGCGGCAGCTTCTACATTGCTGCTTCACTAGTCTCGGAGCCTCGTGTTCGGCCGTCTTGTGACTGCCCTGAGTGCCTTATTGCAGCGCGTAGAGATTGCCGTCCAAGCTCCCAAAGTAGACCACGCCCTTGTCCACCACAGGCGACGAGACAATCGCTCCGATGGAGATGAAGCGGTAGATGTCAATGTACATATCCTCAAAGTCTCCAAAGACCGGAGCGAACGCCCCCTGGTTGAGCGTGCCGTCAGCGTTCAGGATTTTCAGCGGATCTTTTTTCGAGGCTTCGGTTTGGAACTCCCATGCGAGTTTTCCTGACTTGGCATCGACAGCATAGAGTCGTCCGTTGTGGTCGCCGACGTAGGCCAAGTCTCCGGCCAGTGCGGCCGAAGAAAACATGTAAGCTCCGGCGTTGAAATTAAAGCGTAGGCGTCCATTCTTCGCATCCAGAGCCATGAAGCGCGAACTGTCGGAGGTCCCGACATAGACCATCCCATCGCGCACGGCCGGTGTGCCGATCACCCATGACTTGGCCGTTGGATAGTCCCACTTTTTGCGGCCGGTGGCGGCATCCAGTGCATAGACGTGAGCGTCACGGCATCCGATGTAAACCGTGCCGTCTACCACCGCCGGGGACGACTGAAAGCCGACCTGGTTGTGAATCGTATTATCCTCTCCGCTCTTGAAAGACCACTTCTCAAGGCCGGTGTCAGCGTCGAGCGCGTAGAGATAACTATCCCAACTGCCTATATAGACGGTGTTGTCGACCACCGCCGGCGAAGAGTGCACAACGTCTTTGGTCTGAAACTTCCAGAGCAACATTCCGGTCTGTGCGTCCACGGCATAGACGTTGCCGTCTCCGCTGCCAAAGTAAACCTTGCCGTTGGCCGCTGCCGGGGACGAAGTAAAGATGTCCCATGCGTCAGGAATCGTTTGAGCCGCGGACGGATAGCCATGAAGATTCTTGGCTTCAAATTTTCGCTCATATTCCATCCCCGAGACCCATTTCGGCTGCCCCGTCTTGAGGTCGAGAGCGGCCAGCGAACCCGCTGACGAAACGAAATAGAGCGCGTCGGCGGTCACCGCCGGAGAGGACGCGATCGGCATTCGCGACTTGAAGTTCCACTTCTCCTTGCCCGTTTCCTGGTCGAGGGCGTAGAGGTGTCCGTCCATCGCACCGATATAGACCACGCCGTCGGCAATCGCTGGCGAAGCCACGATGGGGCCTCCAGCCTTGAATGCCCACTTCACGCCGCCCAGCTGTTTTGGACCTGCCGCCCCATAGATCCCGGAGTGTGCGTTGTTTCCGTGGAAGGTGTTTTGAGCGAAGCTGCTGGCAACGGCGATAAGCAAGATCAGGGCAATTCTGTTCATGCAGTCTCTCTCCAAAATGGGCTTCGATGGGCGCGGCACGAAATCACTGGCCAAGCCGGACGATTACCGAACGATTATCGAATTATGAGACGACTGATCGCGCTCGAAGTGATCGGAGCCGGGGGCGAAACGCATGGTTCGAGGGATGCATCGCAACCAATTTGATTGTGAGCGGGATCACACGGAGATGTTTACTATTTGATGACGACGATTCGGCGCACGTGACCATCGTCCGTCGCCCGAAGATCGCACCCGGTTGACTCGATGTCAGGCTTTGTCACTTAAGTCGCTGTGATTGCGAGTCATAGCTAGTCCTGCCAAGAGCGCGTTACATTCGGCCACATGCGTGCACTGTCGTTGGAATCTCTCTGGCCGAAACTTACAGAAGAGAAGAATGGACCAGCCTCCATGCTTCATAAATGCGCCAACCCCGCATGTACGATACCTTTTCGTTCGATGCACAATGGCAAACTATTTCTGGCCGAAACTTTTCCGTCCGACATTAACGCGCCCTTCGATGGCAATCGTAGAAAGATACGCCGTCGTGAACACTTCTGGTTGTGCGATGCCTGCTCTTCGCACTTCACCCTGCGTTTCGATGCCACACGCGGAATGTTAACTGTCCCCCTCCACGAGCCTGTGCTGCCGCGGTATCTAAGTTACGCCGTCGGCAATGCCAGCTGATTAAACGGGGGGAACTCGATGGACTACGCCATTACCAGACGTGCGCCGTGCTGCGTTTGCGGTCTCGACACCTTCCGCCACACGGGGTGGTTTCTCGTCGTTGAAAACCGTTGGGTCGACCGCATCAAGATCCTTTCATGGCATCCCGCGCTTGCCACGCAAAAGGATATGAAAAGTGTCTGCTGCCGTCAGCATCTGAAGACGCTGGTCGGTCACTGGCTGACGCAGGCCAGCCTGCGGCTTCCGCCAGCACATAATCCGCCGTTGGCGATTGGCAGCGACGGCAATCTGCGCGATCCCGATCTCGGGCCAAACTCGGTCGGCCGCCTGGTCGGCGAGCTGTCCGTCCATCGCGAGTCATTTTCCCGGGTTTGGTCGGGCTCGCCCGCCGCTCTGGAATATATCCTCGACGCGCTGATTAACATCGGCGCCGAAAGCAAACCGCAGAAAATGGAGTTCCGGCTCTTCGATCGACCTGACTCTTCGCAGCGACTCTCACTCCAATAAAGCGCTGGCAGAGCCTATTTCTGCCAGCGCTCCCTCCACACGCGCCAGTCTTTTTCCATAGCCTCGGCCATGGCTTCGGCAGCGGCGAGCAGCCAGCTTCCCTTTCTTCCGCGCAGATCTTTCAAAATTGCCTTTCGCTTTTCAGGGGTTCCGAGGTGTATGTTTGCGGTCTCGCGGCCCATCGCTTCCAGCAACCGGCATTCGCCCTTATTGGTCCCCAGCGCCTCCAGTTCGATGCGCGAGCAATGCGGCGATAGTCGTCTGACGATCCAATGACCGCGCATCTGGACGTACGGGTCAGGACAACGCACCGCTCGCCGGAGAATCGCCGCGTAAAGAATCTCAGCCGGAGCGCGCTCGGGCCTCAACCATTGCAACGCTGATCCTGTCAGGGCTTTTGCTTCCCGAGCGACGCGGCCTCCGTTCCACTGGGCAATCGCCACCAACCGCACCCGCCCCAGGCTTCCGAGGCCCGCTCTGCGCCGCGCCACGCGATATTCGATTCGATGTTCAGGCAGCAGATGTTCGAGGGCTTCGCGCGCGCTTTCTGGGATTTCTCCCTTCACCGTTTGCAAACGATCGATTTTTTCCCAGAACAGGACCGGATCGCGCAACTTGCTCTCGGCAATCGCCCGCAGCCACGCATGGCTCTCTTCGAGCACAAATGGGCTGCCGCCATCCTCAAGGCCAGTCACATATCCTTCAAGAATCGATGTCGCCGAATCTTTAGCCTTCATCGTCAGACGTTTTTCACGAGCCGCGAGCAACGCGCTCGTTGCCAGCCGCACCAGATCCATGGTGTAGGGATACACTGACGCTTCGTCAAAATCATTGATGCCCCACACCAGGCGACCGTCGGTATCGCGCCAGGTGCCGAAGTTTTCCACGTGCAGGTCGCCGACCGACAAGATGTGCGGCGCTTTTTCCAGCTCGCCGCATCCTTCCGGCCACATCTCGAGCCAGCGATAGAAAGTCGCGCGGAAAAACGGAAACGGCGCTGCCGCCATCTGCTCGTGTTTGAACTGCAAGTCGGGCTCGACAATGCGAACGCGTTGCCGGAGCCAATCTTCAAAGTTCCTTGTAGCTTTCACGATATTCATAAATTTCTCAATGACAGGTAGCAACAATAAGAAGGACAACAGGCGGTGTCAAGGAAGCATAGGGCGGAATCGCGGACGCAAAAAAAACCCGTGGCATGAAGCCACGGGTCCAGTCGCGGATGCTCTCGCCTGAAATTTTGTATGACACAGTTAATCCGGAGCGCGGATTTCCCCAATCCGCGCTCCGGCACCGGGGAGCCAGGAGACCAGCCCACGGTGATTCTGTTTACCGCCCGTCTGCTACTTGCCGGTGCCGTTGAGTTGGACAGTCTGAGTGCCGACAGCGTCCTTGATCGACAAAGTCGCGGTCCGCGCACCAGTCACAGTTGGTGTGAACGTCACGGTGATGGTGCAATCCCAGCCAGCCTTGCGGCTCGTTCCGCAGGTCGACTTGGCGCTGAAATCACTCGCGTCGGTGCCTCCCAGCGTGATGCTGGTGATCGCCAGCGACGTTTTCTGATTGTTGGTGAGAATTACGGTCTCCGGCTTTTTCGAGCCGACCGTGACCGATCCGAAGTTGACGTTCAGCGGCGAAATGCTCACGGGCTGCGTGGAATTGAGCATGAGGCTGACGAACGCGCCGTTGCCTCTGTTGAGCAATGCCACATCGGGCATTCCATCGCCATTGAAGTCCGCCACTGCCGCGCCGACGTCACCCGTGCCCGTGTAATAGAACTCCGTGGGGGTGAACGTGCCATTGCCATTGCCCTGAAGTAGGGCGGGCCCGAACTCAAAGTTGCCCGCGCTATAGGGGATGATTACATCGAGGTTCCCATCTCCGTTTAAGTCGGCCGCAACCGGTGCATTACTGAAGGCGCCCCCGCCCACGCAATTGATTGTGCCGGCGGTAAACGTACCGTTACCGTTTCCCTGAAGAAACTGAGCGCCAGAACCGCAGTTGGGTATGCCATTGACCGTGGCCAGCAAGTCCTGCTTTCCGTCCTTGTTGAAGTCGCCGGCGACGGCGGCATCCACAACGTACGACGTCTGGGTTTGGACAGGGGTGCCGAAGGTTCCATTGCCATTTCCGGGCAGCACCCAGACGGTGGAATAGGCTCCCCTCGACGTCAACGCGATGTCCATCTTGCCGTCACCGTTGAAGTCGGCAAAGGTTAAGGACTCCTGGTAAAAGAGGTTGGCAACGGCGGGAACCAGGGCCTCTGTAGTGTAGGTTCCACTGCCCTTGTTGAGCAGCACGCTGAGGGTGCCATCGGAGTTGGCGATGACGATGTCGAGTTTGCCATCGCCGTTCACGTCTACCAGATAGACTTCTTCCTCCTGCGCATTGGTCCCAGCTCCTGTGGGGTAAAAAACGGCCTTTTTGAATTTGCCTGTGCCTAAGCCGAGCAGGACTGCAACCTCGTGGTTACAACTGTCGGAACCGCCGCCGAAAACCGCTACCAGGTCGGCTTTGCCGTCGCCGTTCACATCTCCGGCGGCGATGCCATAGGTAAATGTGTTGGTGCACACGGAGGTGATGAGTTGCTTGGCGGTGAGTGTTCCGTGTTGAGCGCCAAGGACAACGGCCAGGCTCCCAGAAGTTGGTCCCTGTGCGGCCACATCCGGAATGCCGTCGCCATTAAAATCCGCGACGGCGATATTTTGGTACTGGACTTCGAGGGCGAACGGGAATGACTGAGCCGTTTGGAAAGTTCCATCTCCACGGCCTAGGGAGACGGTGTTGGTAAAGAAGCCGTCGGTATCCAGCAGATCGAGCGCGCCGTCGCCGTTGAAATCGCCCAGAACAACGAGAAAATTGCTGCAATCGTTGCAGCTTTGGAGCGGGTAGACCTGCCCCGTGGTGAAGGTGCCTTTGCCGGTTCCGTAAAACGTGTAAACGTCACCGAACCCATCGGGAACAACGATATCCAGTTTCTTGTCGTTGTTGATGTCGGCCAGGACAAGGTTGTTGGTGGCGTAAAGAGCAACGCTGCCGACTGTTCCGCCTACCTTGAATGTGCCGCTACCCTGATTCAGGTAGACGATGGCTGTGGCACCACCTGCGCTGCCGACCACGACGTCTGGCTTCTTATCGCCGTTTACGTCACCGATAGCGATGCCGGCGCCCGCAAAAACACCTGAGATCGCGACAGGGTAGTATGCGGCCGATCCAAATGTGCCGCTGCCCGTGTTCAACAGAATGCTGATCCCGCCGCCGGTGGTGTCGTTGGAATCGAAGGCGAGGTCGGGTTTGCCGTCGCCATTCAGATCGCCGACCGCCATTGACTCGCAGTTGCCAATGGCATTCGTGCAAACTGTGGTGTTAGCAATTGGCGCCTGGAAAGTGCCGTCGCCATTGCCCAGGAACACGAACACGCCGTTGTAGGGAGTCATAGCGACGATATCGATTTTGCCGTCGCCGTTCACATCCATAGCGACGAGGTTATTCGGGCCGGGATTGGTATTGCCGCTGTTCGGAGCCGAATAGGTTGCGTTGTAAGTAAGGCTGCCGGCGCCATTGCCGAGGAAGATATGAAGTTCCGAGTTGCCCGTATTAGCGTTCACCGCCCACACGGCAACATCGAGCAGGTGGCTGCTAGTAAAGTCGCCCGTGGCGATCGCTTCCCAAAATATATCGGTGGCAGATACGTTGAGCGAGATGGGTGCCTGGAACGTACCGTCGCCCTTGCCCAGGATCACGTTGAGATTGCTGCCATCAAGGGTCAGGACATCCAGCTTGCCGTCGCCGTTGAAGTCCCCGGTAGCGGCAGCCGTCACAGAGTTAGCGCAGGGGTAGGAACTGCAGTAGGCGGCAGTAAAAGTGGTGGGCGCCGGGAAAGCGACGGGAGTCTGCGCCTGAGCCCGAGTCGAGACTCCAGCGGCGATCAGCACAATGGCCAACACGGTGAGCGCAAATGCGGCCGTGTGGGGATTTATTCCAGTTTTGGGGCGGAACGAAATCATGAAGTGTCTCCTTGGGAGTAAAAGTTGCCGTTTGTTCTGGGGATATGGGCAATGGCTCCGTGGTCGTTGATCCGCTCTCTGGCCCTTGGCGGAGACGGCCGCGAATGCACGCCGACTGTCGCCGCAAACGGGGCTTCTGGTCAAGGCTTTGGACGCGACGCGTTCGCTGCATCGAAGCGACGGAATATCTGTTTTATGTACAGTGTGTTACGAGAAGTTATTGTCTGGATTAGGTAGCCAGAAAGTGCCAGTCCCAGGGCGTTCCCTCGATGCTAGACTGGTGCATCCCCCCGACTTCTATCTATGGGTGTGTCCATCGAGCCTCAGGCAGTTGTTCGCTTCGGTGTGTTTGAGGCCGACCTGCGCGCGGGTGAACTGCGCAAGACGGGTGAACTGCGCAAGAAAGGAGTCAGGGTCAAGATTCAGGATTTGCCCTTCCGCACCCTGAAACTTCTACTCAGCCGACCCAATGAAATCGTCACCCGTGACGAATTCCGGCAAGCCCTGTGGCCGCAGGACATTTTTGTCGATTTCGACCGTGGGATCAGCAGCGCCATCAAGCGGCTGCGCGATGCTCTAGGCGACTCGGCCGATAATCCCATCTTTATCGAAACCATCGAGCGCCGGGGCTACCGCTGGATCGCGCCGACCCAGATCCCGTCCACCCATACGGATTCACTGCCCGAAGCCATCGCCAACGGTAAACCGGAACTTCCCGATCCCGCAGCAGGTGTTATTCCGTCTCCCGCAAATTGGAAACCGGTCCTGGCACTATCTGTGCTGGCGGCGCTCTTTTTGCTCTGGACTTTCTGGCGGAAACACGACGCCGGACGCGATCAGTCACCCAAGGCGAGCACCCCTCAGGCGTCCTCGTCCACATCTTCATCTCCATCAACTCTTCCATCTGGTGCCGCCACAAGTTCGTCTCGTCCTCCAGCCAATCGCGAGGCCGAGGAGTTCTACCTCAAAGGCCGCTATTACTGGGAGAAGCGCACTCCCGAGAGCCTGAACAAGGCCGTGGACTCCTTCACACAAGCGATCGTTCACGACCCGAATTACGCGCCGGCCTACGTGGGACTCGCCGATTGCTACAACCTGCTCCGCGAATACACCGTGATGCCCTCCTCGGAGGCATATCCCCGCGCGATGGCCGCCGCGAAGAAAGCCGTCGAACTCGACCCGCAGTCTTCCGAGGCCCATGCCTCTCTGGCGTTCGTTTCTTTTTTCGGAATGACGGATACCGGAACCGCCGATCGTGAATTCCTGCGGGCCATTGAACTCAATCCAAACAACAGCATCGCTCACCACTGGTATGCAAGCTACCTCATGTGTATGCGGCGGTTCCCGGAATCCCTGGCGGAAATCGAACGCGCGCAGGCCCTCGACCCTGCTTCGAAATCTGTTCTGGCCGACAAAGGGATCTTGCTCTTCGACGCGGGCCGCCAGCAGGAGGCCATCGCGTTGCTTAAACAGATGGAAGAAAACGAACCTGACTTTATTTCTCCTCACCGCTTTCTGAAGGAAATTTATCTCATCACTGCGGATTATCCACACTACCTGGTCGAGGCGCGGAAAGAAGCCATGCTGGT
Organism: Terriglobales bacterium; assembly: GCA_035308395.1. Classification (GTDB taxonomy): domain Bacteria; phylum Acidobacteriota; class Terriglobia; order Terriglobales; family Acidobacteriaceae; genus Acidiflorens. The sequence continues at coordinate 74,798 of DATGGT010000085.1, read as the reverse complement.
GCATGACGCCTCCGCTCTCGCCGTCGCCGACGCCACCGAACGAGGTTTTGCCAGGGGAGGAGCCAAGGGCCTGCTCGATGCCCTGGTCCTGCAACAGCAAAAACTCTATGATCGCGGGCGGTTTTCTCCGCTTTTCCTCGCTGCAACTTACTCGGTTGTCGGCAACAAGCAGAAAGCGTTGGACTACCTGAAGATTGCCTACGATCAGCATTCCGACGGCGTAGTGCAAATGGCGTCGATGCGCGAGTTCGACCATCTGCACGGCGATCCCACCTTCCAGAAAATGCTCGCCGACGTGGGGTTGCCCCCGATCAACTAGCGCACAACTAATGCGCGGCTCTCCGCCTCGGCTACATCGCTGCACCCGCTCTGCTATCATTTGCGACGCTCATGACTGAAAACTCTCATCCGCTCAAGTGGAAAACAACCGCCATTGCACCGGTCGTCGTCATGGTCATCATCATGATGATGCTTGCACTGATGTCTCCCACCATTCTGAGCGCTGCACCCAAGACTCCAGCCAGTTTGCACACCGTAACCATGGTCCAGAAATGGATTCCCATGCCCGATGGCGTGCGCCTGGCCGCGACGCTCTACATGCCGAGCGAAACCAAGCCGGGAGAGAAATTTCCCGCGCTGCTCGAATACCTTCCCTATCGCAAAGACGATTCCACTGCCGTGCGCGACTATCCCGTTCATAGCTGGTTCGCGGCCCGCGGATACGTCAGCGTGCGCGTCGATATCCGCGGCTTCGGCGCGAGTGAGGGCGTACCCACGAACCGCGAATATTCCGAGCAAGAGCAACTCGACGGCGAGCAAGTGATTGCATGGCTCGCCTCGCAGCCCTGGTCCACGGGCAAAGTCGGAATGTTCGGCATTTCATGGGGAGGCTTTAACTCGATCCAGATGGCGATGCGCAACCCGCCCGCTCTTAAAGCGATCATTGCAGTCGACGCGACTGAACAACTTTTCCACGACGACGTTCACTACGTCGACGGCATGATGCACTTCGACGAATTCGAACTCAACATGGACCTCGCTCCCTCGATCACCGGAGCGCCCGACTATACGATCGATGAGAAAGTCCTTGACCCCCGCTTCGATTCGCCGCCCTGGTCGCTGATGTATTTCAAACACCAGCGCGACAGTGATTTCTGGCACGCTCCGCTGCGCCCGCTGAGCGAAATTAAAGTTCCCTGCTTTCTCATCGGAGGCCTCTTCGACGGCTATCGCGACAACATCCCGCATATGTTCCAGCAAGTCAAAGCGCCGCTGAAGGCGATCGTCGGCCCCTGGAATCATACTTTTCCTCATGACTCCGCGATGGGACCGGAGATCGAGTGGCGTGAAGACGCTCTCCGCTGGTGGGACTATTGGCTCAAGAATCGCAACACCGGCATCATGGAAGAACCACCACTAGCCATCTACATGCAAGATTGGCACCCTCCCGATGCGAATTTGAAAATCGTGCCCGGGAAATGGCGCGCCGAGAGCGGATGGCCGCCGAGAGGCACGGCGAACACGACTCTTTATCTCTACGACGCGCATGTGCTTTCGACCGAACCAGCGAAGCCCGCAGCTCACCAGCTCCGCTACGTTCCGAGCATTGGCGCGGAAGCTGGATTCTGGTGGGGCGAGTTACTCACGGATCAGCGACCAGTAGATGCGTTCAGCCTGACTTATGACTCGGCCGTGCTGACGCAAGATCTCACCATCCTCGGCCGTCCGCATGCGCTACTGCGAGTGAGTTCCACCGCGCCGCTGGCCGACTGGTTTGCCCGCCTGTCTGATGTCGCGCCCGACGGCACGGTAACTCAAATCACTGGAGCCGGCATCAACGGCGCGCAACGAGAGTCTTCGTCTGACCCAAAAGACCTGGTCGCGAACGAAACTTATCCGCTCGACATAGAGATGCACTTAGCCACATGGACCTTTCCCAAAGGCCATCGTATCCGGCTGGCAATTTCGAACGCCCTCTGGCCCATGGTTTGGCCCACCCCATACGCTATGACGACCACGCTACAACTGGGCGGCGAGATGGGATCGCGACTCGCCCTGCCGTTAGTTCCACCCTCGATGTACGCCACGCCACAATTCAACCCGCCAGGGCCGTCCGAGGAGCGGAGCGATATGAAGGACGAAGGCTATCCATGGCCCGGCGATTGGAAAACCGAGCGCGACGAGGTCAATGCGAAAACAAAGGTGACTTGGACAGGTAAGTCGGCGGAACTTTATCCTTGGGGAAAGGAAGATGATTTCGAGGGAATCACGTACTTAGTCAGTGACGACGATCCTGCCACGAGTTCCGTGCACGCCGAAGCTGAAATTGCGTTCCATCTCAAGGACCGCACCCTGATCTGGCAGGGGCATCTCACGCTCTCAAGCGACGCGCAGAACTTCTACTACAAGTACACCCGCCAGTTATTCAAAGACGGCCAGGAAATCAGGCAGAAGACATGGCAAGAAACAATTCCAAGGGACCATCAGTAAGCGGTGAGCTGTTGTGACCGCGACCCATTGCTATCTCGATCTACACGTGTCCCACGGTTACCCCAGCGGGAACTAAGCCGAGTTACTGTGGTTATCTTCGCTTCACCGCTGATTTTCGGTAGTCTAACAAGCAAATGAAGGCATTCATACGACCCTCTCTCACAGTGGCCCTTTCTGCGTGTTTTCTGGGCATCATCTTTTCCTCTTCCGCGTCTTCGGCTCAAGATCAGCCTCAAGCGAAGCGAAAAATCGTCAGCCAGGTGGTCCCGAACTATCCGGAACTGGCTAGCAAAATGAAGATCACCGGAACCGTCCGAGTCGAAGCGCTGGTCGCACCCAACGGAAAAGTAAAGACCACTCAAGTCGTCGGGGGCAGTCCGGTGCTGGTCAAGGCCGCTATCGATGCCATCGAAAAGTGGAAGTGGGGGCCTGCGCCACAAGACACCACGGAACTCATCGAACTAAATTTTCACCCCTAGACTTTCAGCGGTAAACGAAAGCAGCTAGGGACTACTGCGCACAGGCGGGCGCGCCGGCCGACTTATAGACCTTCCCGTCCTTCATAACAAAGTCGACCCGCTCAAGCAGGCTGATATCCTTGAGCGGATCTCCACTTACCGCAATCAAATCCGCGTACTTACCAGACTTGATCGACCCCAACTCATCCGAATGCCCTAAAAGATCGGCGGCGCTCGACGTCGCTGCCTGGATCGCCTGCATCGGAGTCATCCCGTATTTCACCATGAACGCAAACTGCTTTCCGCTGGTTCCGTATCTACATACGCCGGCATCGGTGCCAAATCCCATTTTCACTCCCGCGCGCACTGCCTTGCCAAAACTTTCGCGCTGTATTCTCCCGAGAGCTGCATCGTGCTCAAGAAAATCCGCGGGTTCGTGTCCCTGCTTTCCTAACTCTTGGATACATTCTTCGTCGTAGATATCCATGTCGAGATAAGTGCCGTGCTGTTTCGCCATGGAAATGATTTCGTCATCGAGCATTTCCGCGTGTTCGACTGAGGCTGCGCCCGCAAGAATTGCGTTTTTGATCCCTTGCGCTGCATGAGCGTGCACGGCGACGCGCAACCCGAAATTCTTTGCCTCGTCGACTCCGGCCTGCAATTCTTCCTCTGTGAACTCAAGCGACGCCGGACTGCTTCCATGCGTCAAGACCGCTCCCGTCGAGAGCATCTTGATCACGTCCGCGCCGTTATGAGCCAGCAACCGCACCTTCTGCCGCACCTCCCATGGACTGTTCGCTTCGCCGTAATGAAAGTCCCAGGGCAACTGGACGTCCGGAGCCTGCCCGGTCATCGCTCCGGCTCCGCCAGTGATCGTGATATACGCTCCCGCCACAAACATTCGCGGACCAATGACATCTCCTCGGGCGATTGCATCGCGGAGCGCAACGTCTCCCAACGCGCGGTAAGTTCCCACGTCACGCACAGCCGTAAATCCCGAAAGCAACATATCCCGGGCATTCGGAACCGATTCAAGAACTAACTGCTGCGCCGACTTACGCACCCTGTTGAAAGGCTCCTGATCCCAAGCACCATCCGCCAGATGCGTGTGGCAATCGATCAGCCCCGGGAGCACCGTCTTATCCGACAAGTCGATCCACTTCGCGTCGCCGGGGATTGATAGTTCCTTCCCGACGGCGGCGATCTTATTGCCGACAATCAGGATTTTCTGGTCGGTGAGCACCGTGCCTGAATCCGGATCAACTAAGCGACCTGCGCGAATAACCGTGGCCTGCGCAAAAACCAAATCGCAGGACGCTAGCAAAACCAGAATCGCGCTCAGGATCGCGCCGAAGATTTTCAGAAAAAGTCTCACGAAGTCCGTCCCTGCTTTAAATCCGCCGCCAGTAAGCGATGAAACAATTGCTCGCCTGCTTCCCGCCTCACAGAGAGCCGTCCCGCGCCGTAGGCTCGGGACTTTAGCCCGCGCTGTACCGCCTCGCAGATTCCCAAATCTTCGTCCTGCACGCGGTTCCCCACGGCGACGCTACCCTCGTTATAGGCACGCGCCGCCTCACTCACATCGCTGAAGTAGAAATCAAAAACCACGCGACAATGGTCCACATCCACCGGAATCACGAGGTTCGTATCCAGATAGCCTTCGTAGCAATTGAACATGAAATTCGGATGCAGCCAGAAATACCATGCCCGATCGCCGCGACGCGTCGTTCCAGTCGCTGCATCTTCGTTCGAGCTCACCATGGGGCTCGACTGCAGGCAAAACCGGTCCTCGTTTTCAATCGTGTAATGTTTGTAATCCAAAACCGAGTTGAGACCTTTATGTAGATGGGGCACATGGTATCCGCCATCGAGGTAATTATCGACGAACACCTTCCAGTTACAATGAATCTCGTAAGTCTGGCTGGTGAAGTAATGCAGTTTTGTCAATCCAAGCGGCGCCACGCGCTTAACGATACCACCTAAGAAATCAGACAGCGGCGCAGCGTGTGGATCCAAGTTAACGAAAACAAACTTCTCCCACGTGTCGACTTTGACCGGAACCAGCCCGTTCTCTTTGCGTTCAAAATTCTTGACGCCATCGAACTCCGGCATCCCCTTCAGTGCACCGTCTAGCCCATAATTCCAACCGTGATACGGGCAGTGCAAGATTGAAGCCTGCCCACACGGCTCGGTGACGACCGCCGCGGCGTGATGGCGGCAAACGTTGTAGAAGGCCCGCAACGCGCCGTCCGTGCCGCGCACCGCCACGAGGGGTTCTCCAGCAACCGTCGCGGTCACAAACTGCCCCGGCTTCTCCACCTGATCGACGCGGCCCATCACCTGCCACGTCTTCGAGAACACAGTCTGCCGTTCGAGTTCCGCAATGCGCGCATCCACATACCATGGGCCCGGGATCGTCGACGCCTCCGCCAAAGGCGCAGCGGCATCGTAGCTCGCGAGAATCTGCTCGACGGTATTGTGCGTGGTCATGCTCTTTTCCCCGCGACCTGAACTTTGTCAGATCCAATCGCTCGCCGCATCAACTCCACGAATTGCTCCATCCGAGCTTCTTTCTCCTCCGGCACGGGGCCTGACTTGCGAAATAGTCCCGGATCTAACTCCTCGGTCAGTAACGCATCCTGAAAACGATCCATCGTCCACTCCAGGATCGACCCGATCATATCTACATCCAGGTCCGAGCGCAGTTCCCCGCGCTTGACTCCAAAACTTACAAACTCGCGCCAACCGTAGGGATCCTCGGCAACCAGGAAGCGGTTGATTTCCCTCCGCAGCGCCAGATCCGTTCCGTAATTTCCGACCAGATAAATCCGGTATGCCGACCAGTTGTCGCGCACCATGTTTTCGGTCCGTCCCAGCCAATACCGCAGCACTTCAAACAGGCCTCGCTCCTGGACCGCTGCCGGAGCTTCCATATACTTCGGGAACGACTGCACCGCCTTTTTGTACGCCTCGAAGAAAAGTCCGTCCTTGCTTTTGAAGTGTTGAAACACCGATCCCTTGGCAATACCCAACTGCGCCGCAATATCCTCGACACGCGCCGCGCTATATCCGCGCTCGGCAAAATGCCGGATCGCCACGTCCACGATGCGCGCCCGCTTGGCCTCCGATCGCGGACGCGGCTTCGCGTCACGTCTCATCTGCGTGGGTTTTGCCAGACTACTGGTGATGCCTTCCATGGCCCATACTCCGAATTTATTTTGACCCTCGGTCAAAGCAAGATACAGCACCGGTAAACCATTTTTCAATGGCTTTTTTCGTGGCCTTTCGATAGTTTTCCTCAACCGGTGAATTCGTCGTTTGACCATCGGTCAGCACAATTATCAGAGAATGACCAGCTCCCGCAACTCGGTATACGACGCTATCGTTATTGGCGCCGGCCACAACGGACTGACTGCAGCCGCGTATCTGGCGCGCGCCGGATATTCCACTCTCGTCCTTGAACGCCGCGAGATCGTTGGCGGCTGCTGCGTGACCGAGGAAATTGCGCCCGGCTGCCGCGCCTCTACCACTTCGTACATCGCCAGCATGTTGCGCCCCGAAGTGATTCGCGACCTGCATCTCGCCGATCACGGATTGCGCATGGTTCCCTGCGATCCCTCGTTGCAAGTCCCCTTCCCCGACGGACAACTCGTTTCCTGGTGGGCCAATCGCGACAAAGTTGTCGAGGAACTTCGCAGGATTTCGCCAAGAGACGCCGAGACCTTCGTCCGCGTCGACGATCAACTAAAGAAACTAGCGCGCTACCTGCAACCATTTTTTCTGGAGCCCCCGCCTGAACCCGGCACCGAATCGTTCAACGGATGGTCGGAATTGTTTCGCGCCGGCAAACGCTTTCGCGGAATCTCTTCCACTGAAATTTCGCAGCTCGTATCGTTCCTGACTGGCAGCCTCGGCGACTTCCTCGACCGTAACTACGAATCTGACAAAGTGAAGACGCTTTTCCTCGCGAATAACGTCTACGGCAAACACGGAGGTCCCTACCAGCCCGGAACCGCGCTGGGCCTTCTGTTTCACTTACTAAGCGGTGGCGAGCACGACCAGCAAGGTTTCTACGGACACGTCATGGGCGGCATGGGGTCGATTACCAGCGCCATGGCCAAAGCAGCGCAAGGCTTCGGCGCAGAAATTCGCACCAGCACCCCGGTAGGCCAGATCGATTCGCGCGACGGAAAGGTGCGCGGCGTGGTGCTCGAAGATGGCACTGAAATTCGGGCTCGCGTTGTGCTTTCAAACGCCGATCCCAAACGGACATTTCTCGGCATGGTGCCGGAAACCGACCTTCCCGCCGATTTTGTCCGCGCCGTCCGTGGCATCAAGATGGACGGCCCGTGCGCCAAGGTCAACATGGTTCTGGCCGAAGAGCCGCGCTTTACCGGCACGCCCTCGAACTATGCGCAGCAACAGCGGTCGCTCTTCACGTTGATTCCGTCGCTCGAATTCGCCGAGCGCTGCTACGACATCGCCAAGTTCGGAGAAATCCCCGAGCAACTCTGGGTCGACTGCGTCATCGCGTCGAATGCCGACCCGTCGCTCGCTCCCGCAGGCAAGCACGTCATGACATGTTTTGTGCAGTATGTCCCCTACAAACTTCGTCAGGGCACGTGGGACGAAAATCGCGAACTGTTGGGCGATCGCGTCGTCAAGAAAATCGCCGAATACGCCCCAAACGTTCCCGGCGCGATTGTCGCCCGCCAGATTCTCACTCCTCTCGACCTTGAGCGCACTTACGGGTTAACGGAAGGCAATATCTTCCACGGCGATTTGACGCTTGAGCAATTATTTTTTAATCGCCCAGTCGCCGGATGGTCGCAATATCGCACCCCGATCGTCGGCCTTTACTTATGCGGCGCCGGTGCTCATCCTGGCGGCGGCGTCACTGGAGCCCCCGGGCACAACTGCGCCCATCAAGTTCTGCGCGACCTGAAAAAAGGCAAATTCAGAGAGGCCGTCGCATGAGTATCGTCATGAACGACGGTCTGCTGATCAAACCCCAGTTACTTCCATGTCATTTCAACGTTATTTCAAACGTCATTTCAAACGACAGGAGCACTTATGCCCAAGCAAGGAATTCTGGAACGACTGAAACACGGTCCCGTCCTCGGCGACGGCGGCTACCTGCTTGAACTAGAAAAGCGCGGATGGGTTCGTCCTGGGCCCTTCACTCCCGAGGTCGCCATTGTTTATCCCGAAGCTTTGCGCGAACTGCACATCGAATTTCGCGAAGCGGGCGCCGAAGTGCTCCAGGCCCTCACCTTCTATGCCAGCCGCGACAAACTGGCTACCGTCGGTCTCGAAGATCGCGTCGAAGACATCAATCGCAACGCTGTGCGCGTGGCGAAGGAAGTCGCTGGCGATCAGTGTTTAGTCGCGGGCAATCTAAGTCTTACGTGGATGTACGAGCCCAACAGTGCAGCCTCCGCGGACCGCGTGCGTCAGACTTTCGATGAGCAGCTCAAAGTCCAGTGCGAAGAAGGCGTCGACTTTATCATCGGCGAGACTTTTTCCTGGTTGGGCGAAGCTCTGCTTTGCGTCGAGCGAGCCAAGAAAACCGGACTCCCGGCGATGGTGACCATCTGCTTCGAAAACAAAGACGAAACCGCCGAAGGCATCGACGCGGCCACCGCGGCCAAGACGTTGCTCGATGCTGGAGCCGACATCGTCGGCATGAACTGCCTGCGCCCGCCGCAACACATCCTCGGACCGATGGAACAGATGCGGAAAGCGGTCGACGGCTATCTCGCTTGCCAGCCCGTTGCCTATAACACTCCCGCGGATAAGCCTGACTTCACCAGCCTGGCAGAATTCCCCTACGCTCTCGACCCGCTACAGCTCACGCGCAAACAGATGGGAGACTATGCGTTGCAGGCGAAAGAGATCGGCATCAACTACATCGGTTCCTGCTGCGGATCGGTAGCCATGCATGTAAGAGAGATGGCGCGGGTGCTCGGGAAACTGCCCGCCGAAAGCCGTATCTGGAAAAAAGGCGGAGCGAAGCCGATGTCGGCTTACGAGTATTACGATCATGATAACGATAACGTCGGTGTGAAATGAAGGCTTAGCCTCGCAGACGCGCTTCTCCATGCAACAACGCTTTCACCGAGGCACGACAAACCGAACGCATTTCCGGCTCAAAGTGGGGCGGGATTGTTTTTCGGATCAGCAGCATCACGGTCCCATGCAGCACAGCCCAGAGCGCAAGTGTCAGGCGCGAGTAATCCTCCGACTCCCCACCCAACTGCTGCGCAAGCTTTACCTTCATCAGTTCTTCCGAAGGACGCCTTCGTCTGACGGGCTTGGTCGCTGACGAGCCATTACCAGGCCCGCCATTAACGGGCCCGTCTGGGGCAAATACTTCGTGCTCGTGCAAATAGTAGAGTTCGTATTCGTGGGGATTGTGCAGTCCGAAATCGACATAGCGCTCGCAGGCTTCTTCCGCCGAAGGCGCTGCCTCGATCTGCTGGTAGACTTCTTGCTTGATCTGGCGGATCAGCGCCTGCAGAATTTCTTCACGGCGATTGAAGCGGCGATATACCGCCGGGGTATTCGTGCCGGCGGCGCGAGCCACAGCCCGCATCGTGAGCGACTCCCCTCCCTCCCCCTTTTTCCACAGTCGTCGGGCTGCATCCAGAATGCGATCTTCGAGATCCGGGTCGGGTGTTCGCGCCATGATTTTCTCTCTTTCGGACGCTAACGAATACTGTTGACAGTGTACACATAATTTGATATAAAAAGCAAATACAGCCCTTCCCCCTCTCCCATGCTGGTGAGGTAGGAGCATCCGCAAGATCGACCCAGGATGCTGCAAGCCGTCGATTGGCAGCATTTCGGGTGAATAAGCCCCCGTCGTCCCGTCATCGATTCCCGTTCGTTAGGAAGCATGGGAGAGAGGCTGTACTATAACGTGTACGCTGTCAATACTATACAAGTAAGCAGCGAACTGCTGCACCCCCTTGGAGTGGGGGATTTTGTCGATTCAGGGAGTCTCTTACAGATGTCAATAACCGAAAGCTCGGAGGATAAGCTCTCCATCGTACGAATGAATGCCGAGCTCCGCCACGCCCAGTTGGAATTATTGAGCGCTCATTGCGCCACCCACAAGCTTCGGCTCCGTTTTCCCGCCCAACTATTGGCTCGTCACGGACGCCGCGACGTGCTCCGCAAGTCGATCGAAACCGCGAGCGCACTCAACGAATACTATTCTTCAATTGAGAAGCAGTTTCCATCCGAAGAAGCTGTCGCCGCGCCCGCTCCGGGACCGAACGAGAGCCACTTACTTCTCGCGATGGAAAGCGTGGCGTCGTTCATGCGTGACCAGCGCGATCATTATTTTCCTGTGGCCAAGGCACTCACTGCGGAACAAACGGGCCGTTTGGGATCCTACTTTCCGGCAGACCTGCTGAATCGGATCAAGGTGGTGGAACTGCAAGGAGCACGCGTCTCGAACCCAGCCTTCTACCCGCAAATGCGGGCGCTCGGTTTCAACAACCTGCCTGACTTCGCACACCTGAACTCGCTCACTTTCATCGATGTGCTGGTATTCAACGAGCACATGCTCGAGCGAACTCTGTTTCACGCGATGGTGCACGCCGCCCAGTATCAAGTGTTGGGACTGGAGCGGTACACAGAGCTCTTCGTGCGCGGTTTTGTCGATGTCCGCTTTCACTTCCTGATCCCGCTGGAAGCACATGCCTTCCTTCTCGAATCAAGGTTCGCGCGGCCGAATCCGGACCGGTTTTCGGTCGAGGATGAGGTTCGTCTCTGGGCCAAGCAAAACCGCTACTAGGTATCCGGCAAGCACTCAAGAAAAAGCGGGAAGCGAAATCGCTTCCCGCTTTTTTTCTTACTCCTACCGCCGGTTATTTCTGGGTGAAGGGCAGGCCCGGCAACGTCTCCGTGTGCTCGGATTTAACGGCACTCAGACTGTTTGGATCCAGTCCCAGCGCCTTTACGATCGTGGGAGCAATCTGCCGCGTTTCGACTTGATCTACAAACGTTGACGGCTTGTAGCTCGGGTTCGAAACAATCAGCAACACGTTACGATCGTCGTAAGCGAAGCCGCCGTGCTCGGACACTTTTTTCTTGCCGCCGGTGTAGACCACTCCAACGTTCGGGGCCACGATGATATCCGGGGTCCGCGAATCGGTGAGCGGATTGTTGAATTGCAGGGTGAGCGCGGTGCCGGCGAAGATCTGTCCTTCGCCAAACAGCGCCTCGTTGGCTTCCAGGGTCGCCACCGAACTCGCCGTCTGGCTTTGATCCGTCAACCAGATCAACGAGACGTCATCCTCGTCCGCCTGCGCGACCGGCAGTCCCGGGCCGACACCAGCAGGAGAAATCACCTGAGATGGCGGCTCATCCGAAGGCGCGTCGGCGGGAATGCGGAGCACGCGATTCGGATCGATCGGTGACTGCCCGTGCTTCGCTGAAATGACGATCAGCGTCGAATCGAGCAAGCCTTGTTTTTTCAGCTCTGAAACCATCTGCCCTACTGCGGTGTCTACGTACTGGATTTCGTCGAACAACGACGACGTAGGAGTTCCCACGGAATCCACATAACCGCCGGTGAGGCCGAGGGAACCTTCCACCAGCTTCTGACCAACGCTCACCGCCTGGAAGTTCATGCCAAACAAGTTTGGTACCGGAGCTGTGGTACTGCCGTCGTGCGTCTTGCCGTCGATCCAGTTCAGCACCGCCTGCACCTTGAACTGGTCGTAGCAGCGGATGTTCTGGAAGCTGTCCGTCCAAGCATTGCTCGACTGGGCGGCACCTGGGTCAGGCAAAGGACTGCACCCCTGTACCGCGGCGATCGGCACCGGAATCGAGTTGATCTCCGGCGACCACAGGTCGACGACGCCGTCGCCGCTCGGTCCATTGGTGAAGTCGTACGATGGATGCTTGTCGGACCAAGCGGTGTAACCACCGGCGTTCTTCACGACGTTGAAGATCGTATTGGCGCGAATGAAGCTGTGCGGATAGACGGGCGCGCAGCCATTTTGCGGATCGCGCGGCAGATAGTCGGGGTTGATGCCATTGACGCCGGAGCTGCCATTCGGCTTGCCGGAATCAAGTTTCAGGTAATTGAAATCGATCTCTTCATCGAACCCAACCTGCGTGCCAATCACGCTAGGGCAGAGCTTTTCGCCACCCACAATGCCATAGGGCGTCGTCTTCTTCGGAGGAGACAGCGCGCGATCGTAGCTGACGTCGTAGTACATTCCCGCTGAACGTGGTGTTCCACCGGTGATCTGAGCCGTAAGGCCAGGGAAAGAATCGGAGGGTTTCGGAGTCAATGCCTGGAGATAGTGCACGCCAGTTGAGGAGAGCGACGCCAGATGCGGACAGTAAGGATTGTTCCCATAAACAGGAACGCCCTTGGCGCAATTGGCGAAATCCAGCGAGTGCATGCCATCGATGCTGATGAGTAAAACGTGTTGAATCTTGCTGTTTGTTTGCGCCGCGGCTGTGAAGGAGAACAGTCCTGCGAACGCAAGAGCAACCAGCGCGAGAGGGAGTGAACGACGTTGAGACACTTTAGCCTCCTTGAAGTACTACTTGAGGTCAAAGTATTCGCCGTAACATGGGGTTGTGAGGTTAATGCAAAGTGAATCGGAGATGAATTAAATGTGAATGACCCAAGATCGTGCTTGCGGCTCGTGTCTTGACGCGTGTCGCTCGAAAGAATAGGTTGAATGGCAACGATCTTCCCCCGAGCTCATCGTAGAGGGAACGTGATGAATCTTTCGGCCACTTGGCTAATAGTCCCCTGCCTGCTTCCACTCTGCGCCCGCTCTTCGCCGGCCTCGGAAAAGCCCGCTATCAAGATGATCATCGAGATGGGACAACCTGAATCTACAACCGAACGAACCATCTATCTGCAGGCAGATCGCAAGCGAGTCGAATTCCAGAACAGATTTGGACGGAAGCAAGCGGATGGATCGCTGAAAGCAATCTACGGCCCGCGCCTGGTCTCGATCACCCGCTGCGATCTGGGACGATCCTTTGAATTGAACCTCGACACCAGCGAATATACGGTGCACCCGTACCCGCCCCAGCCGTTCACGAAGGAACAACTCGAAGCACGCGGCTTGCAGAATCCGATTCAGTACATTTCCGATAAACCGACGCTGCGAATCGAAAGAACCACGAGCGACACCGGAGAGCGCAAAGAGATCTTTGGCCGCATCGCTCGCCACGTCATCACGACCCGGAAGCAGATTCCCCTGGAAGGTTCACGATCACGGCCACAAGAATGGGTGACGGATGGCTGGTATATCGATTCTTCGCTGAACGAAACGAGCGACATCGATCTGAACCAGCGTCTGTCCTGCGATCGGCAACGCTCGAAAGGCAAATCGGGACACTCGTATGTGCGACTGGGTGGGAACCAACCTCAGGACCGGCCGGAATTTGTCGACATTGGCGAACCGGAAACAGGCTTTGCTCTGGGGTCTGTCGTGACCTCGAACAATACAACAATACAATGAGGCGACCTGATGGAACCGAGAAGCCGTTGGAATCGAAGTTTGAGACGAAAGTGACGGCGTTCGAGGAAGGCCCTGTCGATCCCGCGCTTTTTGAGATTCCTCTCAGCTTCAAACAAGTTGAGCGGATCGAGCCCAACCCACCCGCTTCAGAGTTTGGGACTCAATCGCCTGGCCTCTGGCAGTGGGTCAAGGCTGGTGTGTCGACATTATTCACGCGCTGAATTCACGCCCTGAATTCGCACGATGAATTCACATGATGACCGTCAAGCTCTAATCCTCGGCACTAGCTTTCGGCACTTTCCTGGAGCCGCTGCTCTAGACGCGTCGAGACCTTCTTAGCCGGTGTCGTGGTGATGATAATCACGCTGACTAAGACGAACAGCGTTCCAAGGATCGTCCTCGGCCCAAGCGCTTCGCCGCCGAGAAAATATCCGAGAATCACCGCCACAATCGGATTGACATAAGCGTAAGTGCCCACCTTGGTCGGCGACTGGTGATGGAGCAGCCATACATAGGCCGTGAATCCAATGATCGATCCAGCAACGATCAGGTACGCTAAAGCGAACCACGCGCCGCGTGACACGGATGCGATGTGGAATCCGCGGTATTCGCCGAAGACCGCCGCCACCAGTCCCAGCATGACGCCTCCGACAAGCATCTGCGCTCCTGAACTCATGCCCTTAGAGGCCGGCAGCGGCAGTTTGCGATTGAGAACCGAAGCGATCGCCCAGCTGATCGCGCCAATCAGCAGCGCCAAGGCGCCGTAGGGGTCAACCGGAACTTCGTTCAGATTCAAAGACGGGCTCACCAGAACCAATACGCCGCCGATTCCTATGAGGAGGGCCACCGCGAGCCGCAACGTAAGCCGCTGCGTTCTCAGGAAGATAATTTCCGAAAGCGCCATGAAAGCCGGAATCGTCGCCAGCACGACCGCGGCAATCCCCGACGGCAGGCGCTGCTCCGCCCAAAACAACAAGCCATAATCAAGCACAAAAATGCAGATCGCTATCACAGAGGCAGCCGCCCATTCTCGCCGCGTCGGCAAAGGCGTCCCCTTGAGCGCCATCCAGCCAAAAAGCACGAGGCCAGCCACCGCAAAACGCATACCGGCAAGAATCAGCGGAGGAACTTCGCGCACACCCACCCGTATCGCCAGAAAAGTCGATCCCCAGACAAAATAGATGATCGAAAATGCCAGCAACGTCTTCCATGCCGCAGGGCGAACCTCAGATTCCATGGTTGGTTAATCCCAGATTCAGACTCGACTGCTTCCCGGAGTAGATCAGCGTGACTTGAGTCCGGACGCAGAATTTTTGGCTTGCTCCGTGTTCGCGATGGTTCCACGCCCCATAATCCAAGTCCTTCGACCCATGGCTCCGGATGCCTAGCTTCCGCCGCTTCCTGTATTCTCAAAGAGATGCCACAGAATCTGATTGAACGGCTGAAGCAGTCTCCCGTGCTCTGCGATGGAGCCATGGGCACGCTTCTCTATGCCAAGGGCGTTTTTATTAACCGCTGTTACGACGAGTTGAACCTGTCGCAGCCGGAGATGATCCGCAGCGTTCACCACGATTATCTGCAAGCCGGTGCCGAGATCATCGAGACCAACACCTTCGGCGGCAACAGTTTCCGCTTGGCGCGCCACAGCCTAGAAGACCGCGTCCGCGACATCAATCTCGCCGGCGCGCAAGTGGCCCACGAAGCGGCCAAGAGCTTCGATGTGTGGGTTGCCGGATCCATGGGACCGCTCGGCGTCCGCATCGAGCCTCTGGGTAAGACTTCGTTTGAAGAGGCGCGCACTGCTTTCCGCAATCAGGCCGCGGCTTTGATCGAGGGTGGCGTCGACCTCCTGATGCTCGAGACCTTCGGCTACATCGAGGAGTTACATCAGGCCGTCCAAGCCTGCCGCGACGTCGACGCCAAGATTCCCATCGTCGCCCAAGTCACGATCGACGAAGACGGCAACTGCCTCGACGGTGCCGACCCGGAAGCGTTCGCTGCCCGCCTCAGCGAGTGGAAAATCGACGTCATCGGTATCAATTGCAGCGTCGGACCCGTCGCGATGCTCGATGCCATCGAGCGCGTCCGCGCCGTGACTTCCCTGCCCCTGGCCGCCCAGCCAAACGCCGGTATGCCGCGTTCGGTCGAGGGACGCAACATCTATCTCTGTTCGCCGGAATATATGGCGAGTTACACCCGCAAGTTCGTCGCAGCCGGTGTTCAGTTGATCGGCGGATGTTGCGGCACGACGCCCGACCACATTCGAGCCATGAAGTCGGCGCTCCGTGTGCGCGAAGCTCGCGGCAAGACCGCGATTTCGGAGGCGATTCATTCGGGCTCCGCGCCGTTAGCCCCGGCGAGTGTCCCCATGGCCGAGCGATCGGGTCTGGGCAAGAAACTCGCCGCCGGTGAATTTGTCACCATGGTCGAGATCGTCCCGCCCAAGGGCATCGATATCCGCAAGGAAATCGAAGGCGCAAAGTTTGTTAAATCGGTCGGCGTCGACGCCGTCAACATTCCCGACAGCCCCCGCGCCTCGGCACGCATGAGCAACCAGGCGCTGTCCCTCTTGATGCAGCAGACGGTTGGCATCGAGGCCATCCTGCACTACACATGCCGAGACAGAAATGTGCTGGGAATTCAGTCAGATTTGTTGGGCGCGGCAGCCACCGGCATCCGCAACCTGATCTGCATCACCGGCGATCCGCCGAAGATGGGCAACTATCCCGACGCCACGGCGGTCTTCGACGTGGATTCAATTGGATTAGTAAATATCGTCCACAACTTGAACCGTGGACTGGACTTGGGAGGCAACCCGATCGGAGTCGGCACCGGCTTCGTCATCGGAGTTGGAGCCAATCCCGGCCTTCCCAATCTCGACGAGGAGATCAAGCGCTTCGAATACAAAGTGCAGGCCGGAGCGGAATACGTGGTCACGCAGCCGGTCTTCGACCTCAGCCTGCTGGAAAATTTCCTCCGCCGCATCGAGCATTGCCGCATTCCCGTCGTCGCAGGAATCTGGCCGCTCGTCAGCGCCCGCAATGCCGAGTTCATGAAGAACGAGCTGCGAGTCTCTGTGCCCGACGAGATCCTGAACCGCATGACCAGCGCCACCAGTCCCGAAGCCGCGCGCGAAGAAGGCGTAGCCATCGCTCGCGAAATGCTGAAAGCTGTTCGCGACCGTGTACAGGGCGCGCAGATCAGTGCACCGCAAGGGCGCTACACGACCGCAGTCGACGTTCTCGAAGCCCTCGGATAGGGGCTTCCAACGGGAGAAGATGGAACTCCTCCAAACGATGGATCCTACAGTAAACACTGTAGATAAGAATAATTCTTTGACAAACAACGCAAGCCTGCCTGGCCCCGACGTTCCTAAAATAACTCTATACCTTCCCTAGGGGGGACAACCTTAACCAGTACGTTGTTCTGGAGACTGAAGGAGGTCCCCATGAAGTTGAACGATAGCATCACGACCTATGACATTGCCGAGGCTCTACAGGGCGAGCAAGGCAAATTCGAAGTCACCAGCCCGACCGGAGAACGCTACTTTGTTACGTGCCAACCGGGACACTCAATCAGCAGTATCGAGTGGGTTGGCAATGAAGCGAATCTTCAGCCCTTCCTGGTGCGCAAGGTTGCGCAACCTGTGACGTCCGCGGAGGGACGCAGCAAGCGATCCGTGGCCGCCTAACCCGGGCGACCCCACAACACCAAAGCCCGGGCTATTCCGGCCGGGCTTTTGATTTTTCTCTCCTGTCGAGAATCCCCCGGTTGCGTTTCGGGAACAGGTTGCCTATAAATTTTTCAAATTCGAAACTTTCTCTGGACATTTCTCATCAAAAACGGCATTACAATACAAGCAGGAGCAACCCGAAATTGGTGAAGTTTGAAGATTGCCTTGAGCGTCTCGAGAAAATCGTTCAGGAACTGGAAAAGGGTGAAGTTCCTTTGGAAAAGTCGCTGACGCTTTTTGAAGAAGGCATGCAACTTTCCGCCACTTGCCGCAAACAGCTGGAAGAGGCGGAAGGAAAAGTTGAAATTCTGTTGAAACAGAACGGAAAGCTCCAAGCGGAACCGTTCGAGCCCCCGGCCGAGAAGGCGCTGCGCAGATAGCGGCTGACTTTCACTGCTGAAAGCCAACCGCGATTGCCACGCCGTCCCTGTCGGAATCTGATAACGCCTGTGCTAGCACTTTGCTTTCGCAGCCAAGGCCGCCGCGAAACTGCGGCGACAGTCAGGGGGATGTATGGAACCAGTCAGCGTTGTCCTCTATCAGAAAGACCCCAGAACTGCCCAATCTCTAGTGGCCAGTCTTTCTCAACATTTTGAAAGCGTTCATTTGGCCGGAACCTACCAGGAAGTCGGTCCGGCGATCTCTCGGCACCGCGCCGAAGCCGTTGTGCTGGATCTCGAAACATCAGGTCCAGATGAAGTGAAGCGTTTGCACCGTCAGTTCCCGAGCTTGTGTATCGTCGGGACACACCGGCTCGCCGACGACAAACTCTGGACGGAGGCGTTGAACCTTGGCGCATCCGACATCTGTGAGCCGCGTAAAGAAGAGGTGGTGCGTTCCGTACTGCAGCACACCTCTCGTCACGCCGCGGCGTAGTCTTACGCGCATAGCTGCGGGCTGTGCGTGTGCTTATACCGAATATTCGAGCAAAAATGGACGCTTCGACTAGCGTCCATTTTTATTATCGGAGCCACGGCTTGTTATACTGCGAAACCATGCTGACACAAACTCTGGAGGTAGGACGCGAAGCCGCCGACCGCGCGCTCGAACAGCTCTTACCCCCAGCCACGCAGCATCCCACGTCTATCCACCAAGCGATGCGGCACAGCGTTTTCGCCGGCGGCAAGCGCCTGCGTCCGATTCTCTGCATGGAAGCCGGCCGCATGATCGCCGCCTCGTTTACCGGATCGGACCATGAACCGCTCCCAGTCGGCATCGCCCAGGTCGGCGCTGCGCTCGAAATGCTGCACACCTATTCCCTGATCCACGACGACCTGCCCGCGCTCGATAACGACGACCTGCGCCGCGGACGCCCCACCTGCCACAAAGCCTTCGGCGAAGCCATTGCTATCCTGGCCGGGGACGCCCTTCAGACCCAGGCCTACGAAGTGCTGTCACAACTGCTTTGTCCCGCTGAGGCGCGCGTCGCGATCATCCGCGAAATCGCCCACGACACCGGCACCATCGACGGCATGATCGGCGGACAAGTCGTCGACCTCGAAGCCGAGCGCACGAAGCCAGACCTCGCCACTCTCGAATACATCCACCGCTCAAAGACCGCAGCGCTCATTACCGCGAGCGTGGTCAGCGGAGGCATCTACGCCGGAGCAACCGTGGCTGATATCGCCCATCTCCGCACGTACGGCCAGTCGGTCGGCCTAGCGTTCCAGATCGTTGACGACGTACTCGACGTAACCCAAACCTCGGAACAACTCGGCAAGACCGCCGGCAAAGATACCGCTGCCGAGAAGACGACCTATCCCGCGCTCTTCGGAATCGAAGAATCGCTCCGCAAAGCCGACACCCTGATCGATCAAGCGTGCGACGAGCTAACCAAATACGGCCCGGCCGCGTCTACTCTAAAAGACCTGGCTCGTTATTTGGTCGAGCGCAAAAAGTGAATACTTGTGTGGGGACGGGCGTCTCGCCCGTCCAAGCCGAGCGCAGCTCGGCATTTATCCGTGCATTCGCGACCCACTTCGTAGCAGCCGCCACGATTCTCGCGTCTATTATTAGTCCCGCCGCTATTAGTCCCGCCGCCGCGCAAACCGCTCCCTGGCGTTACGATCTCCGCCCCGGAGACCACCTGACCTACCGCTACACTTTCCACCGAAAAGTTCAAAACGACGGGGATCAATACCAAATCGAGTCACGCTTTCGCACGGTTGTGCTGGTTGTCGCACCGAACGTCGTTTCGAACGTCGGATCGAGCGCCGACCGCATCGTCCTGGGCTTCCAGCGCAACCGTGAGGCCGCGGAAATGACCGAATACCGATCTAAAGGCAAAGACCGCCTCGCCAAAGAAAAGATCGATTTCGAGAAACGCATGCAGAAGCGTCCTTCACACTTTTCTGAAGGCATGGAAATCTCTCCCTCTGGCGAGCCGAGCTATCCTTGGGAGATCGCGCGCGAAACCTCCAGTAACCTGATCCGAGCCTTGCATGAAGTGATGAGCCTTCCGCCCGCCAATATAGCCAAAGGAACAACCTGGCACAGCGACTCTGAGAGCGGCGTGGATTTTCGGTGGGTTGGTGACGAGTCCATCCACGACAAGCTGTGCCATCGCATCGAGGCCAGCACGCCCGACGGATCGCTCAAGCTGAGCTACTGGTGGTCGCCAGAATCGGGAGTCATCGAGCGCATCGACTACGAGGCCAACTATCAGAACTCCGGCCCGTTCCAGGAAACCGCAAGGATGGAACTGGAATCGCGCCTGCGCGACGAACCGATTGAGAGTTGGCTCGCGTCGACCGATACGCGTCTCGCCGCGCTACAAGCGCTCCTGCAAACAAACACGACGCCAATTTCTGCCGTGCAACTATCCTTGGCCCTGACGCCGGCTCTCACTTCCGGCGAACCGGCCGCGCAGTCGCTCGCGCTCGCCGTTGCCCTTGCGCGCAAAATCGATCTGCCCCCAGACACTCTCAACCAACTCCGGCAAAGTGGAAGCTCGTTGGTGCAGACCCAACTCAAGCTGCTGTCCGAATCCTCGCTGGCGAATTCTTCGTCATCACCTTCACTCGACGGATGCCACCGCTCCTTGCCCACAAAGTCGCCTCCCATCAAACGCGGCACGGTCTTCGAAGTCAGCCCAGCCACCAAAGACAATCCCGGAATCTCCTATCTGCTGCGCATCCCGCTGACCTATAGCGAAGCGCGCCCCTCGCCGCTGCTGGTGGTCCTGAGCGGAGGATCCGGCTTCGCCATGGATGCCATGAATTCCTCGGACGACGCCGTTTCCACGACCGACTATCTCGTGCTCTACCCACAAGCCGCGGCTTACTGGTGGACGCCGGAAGTCGCCCGCCGTTTCGACGTCGTTCTCCGCGACGTCCTCGAACGCTACAACGTGGACCGCGATCGCATCTACATCACCGGTTTCAGCAACGGAGGCACCGGCTCACTCTACTTCGCCGCGTTCTGGCCCCACCGCTTCGCCGCCGTCGTTTCGCTGATGGGCGCAGGACAGTGCAACGAAAAGATCAAAGCCGCACTGCCAAATCTCAGAAATCTTCCACTGCTCTTTGTTCACGGAGAAAACGACCCCATCATCCCTCCCGATTGCTCGACCACCACGCACGCCGCGCTGACAGAACTGAATCCCGCCGTGAAACCAGAATTGAAAATCCTGCCCAACCGTGGCCACGAGATCACGCTCGATACCGACGACGGCCTCGCATTGGCCTTTTTCAAAGACAAAGTCCGCGACCCGTTCCCGCGGACCGTCGATCTGATCGAAACGGATGCGCTAGCCGCCCGAGCCTACTGGGTGGAGATTCTGGACGGCAAGCCCGGCAAATCCGACATCGACGCCCGCATAAAACCCGATAGCGCCAGCAGCCTGATCGAAATCCACAGCCACGACGTCAAAAGTATTCGCCTGCATTTGCGCCCGGAGTTGTTCCCCAAGCCAGGGGAAATTCGCATCGTGTGGAACGGCAAGAAGGTATTTACGGGGGCCCTGCAGGATTATTGCTCGCTCGCATCGTCATCGACTGCGGACCCGAAAATCGATCTCACGGACCCGCGCGTCCTCACGCTTCCCTAATCGCCACGGTAAGACGGAAGATCGACCCCCGGCCTTACTTTTCGAGAACGCCCGCGCTCTCGTCTTTCAAATCCTCGTCTTTCAAATACTTGATGAGCAGCACCTCGTTCCCGTCTTGGCCATAGATGACCTCATCAACGAGCTGCCGCGCGAGCAGAATGCCGAACCCGCCCGGACGCATTTCCTTTTCTTCGCGATGCGCGACATGCTGGAGCGGATCGTCGTCAGGGTTCGAGATCGCGGCGTGTGGAATTTCGTCCAGCGTAAAACCCGGGCCCGGATCGGTGATGTGGCATGAGATCATCTGCCGCGCGCGGACGTATTCGATTTCCACATATTGGTTCGGATCCAACTTTCCGCCATGCTCGATCGCGTTCAGAAGAATTTCGCGAAATGCCGTGGCCACCTGATGCCTCTCCGGTTCCGGCAGATCGGCAACCTCGTTGAGAAAGTGGACAAGCCGATCGGCTGTCTTCACGTCGCAGCGCACGAGGACGCGGATCAATTCCGGCGTCCCGGAGAGTACCTCGATACCATCGTCCCAGCACGGCCCTTCGGTCGCGATGCGAATCATCTCGCCGAGTGTTTCAAACGAAAATGGTTTCGAAAAATAGCTGAAGACGTTTTCCCGCATCGAGTCGATCACGTCCGTGGGCGTGCTTTCACCGGCGAGAATGATCAGCCGCGTGTGAGGGCGGAGGTTACGAATTTGCCGCAACAATTCGATATCCTCGCGGCCTGAAGTTTTGTCACTGGTTACGATCAAATCGAAAGCACGCGCTCGCGACGCAGCCAGCGCTGCGAGATTATCCGGGACGCTCATCACGGTCCATGCGCCAGGCTTGAGAATGTCCAACAGGAGGCGCGAGATCTCCGGGTCGGAGCCAACCAGGAGCGCATTCTTAACGGCGAAAAGTGGCGGCTTGGGGTTCGGAGCGGCACTCATGCATTCCCCCAGTTTGTTCTCGGGCGAGTAGCTCAGAGACAAGGTTCTCAACCGGCTAGCAGTATAGTCGCCGCTCGCCGACCCCGCCGTCGCGCGGGAGTCAGAATTCCGAACGCTCGTCGGCACTTCCAGCCCTTGAATCTCCGCGCGCCCGGCGTTACAGTGAAATTGCTCTCGCCGTTCTCCCGTCCTTCTCACTCCTCATCAGCAAATTGCGCGTAATAGCTGCAGTATGTGTGCAACTAAAGGCGGTCGGCGGACGATACCCACAATATGTGGTGTTTTATCACTTGACCCATCCCCGTATTCGCCGTTAGAGTTGGTCAAAAGCGTGGGTGACGCTTCCGCAGTTTGGCAGCAGGTTCGGGAGCGGCATCCAAGCAGACGACCCGAGGAACCTCGGTAGTTAACAGAGACAGGTTAACCGCCCGGTCCCAATTTGCAGCGCACTCCAGCCAGCGCAAACCGAGTCTGTGGACAGCAATATTTTTGCTGTCCGCCTGCGTATTGAGTACGAGGGAGCCACATTGCTCAAACTGAAGAAGCTGCAAATTCTGGGATTCAAGTCCTTCTGTGACCGTACCGAGCTGAAATTCCACGGCGAAGGCATTGCCGCAATCATCGGCCCCAACGGCTGCGGCAAATCGAACATCGCCGACGCCATTTCCTGGGTGCTCGGTGAACAGTCGGCCAAGTCACTGCGCGGCTCGCGCATGGAAGACGTCATTTTTGCCGGGACGAACGGTCGCAATCCGACCGGCATGGCCGAAGTTTCGCTCACACTGATCGATCCCGAAATCTACGGTGGCCCCGACACGAACGCGCCTACGGAAATCGAAATTAAAGATGAGCTGCCTGGCGAAGAAAACTGGGACGAAGCCGAAATTCGCGCCAAAGCCGCCGCCGAAACTGAAGTCGCCGTCGAAGAAGCGCAGCCGGGGAAAACCGAAGAAGTCGAAGGCACAGTCGATGCCGCGACCGCCGCTCCGACTGGCGAAGCCGCAGAAAGCAATGCCGACACCGCCGTAGCCGCGGCCGGACCGCAAGTGGTTTTGAAAATCCGCCGCCGCAAATTCAATCAGCAACAGCACCATGCCGGAGAAATCTCCGTGACCCGCCGTCTGTTTCGCAGCGGCGACAGCGAATACCTGCTCAACGGAAAACTCTGCCGCCTGCGCGATATTCAGGAGCTCTTCATGGGCACCGGTCTCGGCCCTGAATCGTACGCGCTTATCGAACAGGGCCGCATCGGGCAAATCCTGAGCAGCCGTCCCACCGATCGCCGCGCGATCATCGAAGAGGCGGCTGGCATCACGAAGTTCAAAACGAAGAAGCGCCTCGCCGAAGCGCGTCTCGAAGACGCGAAGACGAATCTCAACCGCGTCAACGACATCTTCGAAGAAGTCACGCGGCAGATGAATTCGCTGAAGCGGCAGGCCAGCAAGGCCGAGCGCTATGCCAAGCTGCGCGAAGAGATGCGGGCCAAGCTGCGCGTCGTGCTCGCCAGCAAATTCGCGCAGATGGATCAGGAAACCGTCGCGCTCGAAGGCAGTCTCCAGCAACTTGGAGAAGAAATTCGCCTGCAATCGGAGAGCGTGCAACAAGCCGAAGCCGAGCACAGTGAGCGCACCCAGCGCGGTTACGCCATCGAAAGCGAGACCCGGCAAAATCGCGACCGCCTAAACCAAATCGCCATCGAAGGCGATCGCGGCAAGGCGCGTATCCGCACCAACGAAGAGCGCTGTGCCGAATTGAGCGTGCGTCTTGCTTCCGCGGAAACGGAGCTAGCGCAGGCGCAAAATCGGCTTGCCGCTCTTGAAGAGGAGCGCGACGGCCATCAGCGCGTCCTCGACTCCGCCGCCGCCGATCTCGCGGCCGCGCAGCATGAACACGAACTCAGTCTCCAGGAAACGGCCCACGCCGCGATCAATCTGGCGATGCTCGAAGGCGAGCAGGAGGGCCATCGCGCGTCCATTCTCAAGGCGGTCGGCAGCGCTTCGAATCTGCGCAATCAGCTCACGCAATCCGAAGAGCGCCTGGCTGGCATCGGACGCGAAGAGCAGCGCCTGCAATCCGAGGTCGCAACCGCTTCATCACAATCGGAAACCTTCGGCGGACAACGCGGCCAGATCGCGATGGAATTCGAGAGTGTCTCCGAACGCGTCAGTGGCCTCAGCGCCGAGATCACGAGCTTGCGCGAGACGCTGGCGGCAAAACGCGCCTCCGAAAACGACACCAAGAAGCATCTCGACTCGATCCGCGCCGAATACGCCACCGCGCTCGGCAAACGCGGATCGCTCGAAGCCGTCATCGCCGAGCACGGCTACTCCACGGAATCGGTCCGCCGCCTGTTTCAGTCTGGCGCCATGCAGGGAGGCAACACGCCTGCCGGAGTGCTCGCCGATTTCCTCGAAGTCGAACCGCGCTACGAGCGCGTGGTCGAAGACTTTCTCCGCGACGAACTTAACTACGTCGTCGTCAAGTCATGGGGAGCGGCCGACGAAGGGCTGCGCCTGCTTCGGTCCGACGTAAACGGACGCGCGACTTTCCTCGTGCATCCCGAAGATTCGCAGGCCAAGTTTTCGTTCGTCGCCGATCAGAGTCAGCAGTACGCTCCGGTCAACGACACGGTGATCCCGCTGAAGAACTCGATTCGCGTGCTCAACGGGTTCGGCAAGTCGCTCGAAGTGATCCTGCCGAAGCTTGGCAACGGATACATCGTGCCCGATCCGGCAGCCGCGCGCGAACTCGCCCTGTCGAGTCCCGATGCGTTCTTTCTGTCACAGACCGGCGAGTGCTTCCACAATGTGACCGTCACCGGCGGCACGCAGCGCAGTGAGGGGCCGCTGTCGATGAAACGCGAGTTGCGTGACGTGATGCGTCTGCTCGAAGAGTTGGAGCGCGCGCTACGCGAGACGGAAATGCTGGCGCTCACGCTCGGCCGCGAAATCAAAGACCACACTTCCCTGCTCGATCGTCTTGAAGATGAAAAACGCGAGGCCGAGAAGCAGGCGATGACCTCCGGCCATTTACTCAAGCAACTGGACGGCGAGATGTCGCGCGTGCACGAACGAATTGCCGTCAGCGAACGTGAACTGCAGCGGCTTGTGGCGGAACGGCAGGAGCAGGAAGGCTTGATCCAGTCGCGGCAAGCGGAGCTGGCTTCCATCGAAGAAGGGCGCATCCTGTTCGAGCAACAGCTCGCCGCCGGACAAGATCGTCTGACCGTCCTCCGCACCCAGCGCGACACCGCTGCCGAAACCACATCGCAGTGTGCCGCGCGCGTGGCTACCTTAGAGGAACGCCACCGTTCGGCGACTACCCTCCTGCAACGTATTGAGACGCTGGTCGGCGAAATGCGCGAGCGCGCAGTCGTTTTGCAATCGCAAATGGAATCGGCGACCGCAGAAATGACACAGCGCCAGAACGAAAACACGGAGCTCGCCGCACAGCTCATCGAGTTCGAAGCCGAGCGCAACGCCGGAGAAGCCCGCGAAGGACTGCTCCACCTTGAATCCGAACAAGTGCGCGCGCGGCTCGCGGAGATCGACGAGCAGCTTCGCTCCACGCGCCAGCAGCTGGATCTGGCTCGTGACCGGCGCGGCGAACTGTCGGCGATCGCGGCCAAACTGCAATCCGACTTGCAGCATCTTGCCGACACCTGCCTCAACGATCTCGGCATTGAACGCCCGATCCTGATGGCGGATACCACAATCAGTCTGGTTGCGGCCGAAGAACTTGCCGCCGAAGATCAGGAACAGCGCGAAATGCGCGCCCGCCTGGACGCCATGGGTCCGGTCAACATGATGGCTCTCGAAGAATATAAAGAGACGGCCGAGCGCCATGAGTTTCTCTCCACGCAAAGAAAAGATCTGCTCGACGCCATCGAGAACACCGCGGCGACGATCAAGGAAATCGATCAGGTCTCGCGGCAGAAATTTGAGGAAGCATTCAACAAGATCAACGAGAACTTCCAGGCCACCTTCCGCAAGCTCTTTGGCGGAGGCCACGGCTTCATGCGTCTCACCGACCTCGAAAACAGCGCGGAGAGCGGCATTGACGTCGTCGCGTCACCTCCAGGAAAGAAGCTGCAAAACGTCCTTCTGCTCTCCGGCGGCGAAAAGGCGCTCACCGCGCTGGCGCTACTGGTCGGCATCTTCCAGTACACGCCGAGTCCGTTCTGCATCCTCGACGAAGTCGATGCCCCGCTCGACGAGTCGAATATCGCGCGCTTCACCGAACTCGTCCGCGAGATGAGCGTGCAGACGCAGTTCATTCTGATCACGCACAGCAAGCGGACCATGAGCATCGCACCCGTGCTTTACGGCGTAACGATGCAAGAACCGGGAGTCTCGAAGCTGGTGTCAGTAAGGTTCGGGGCGGCATAGACAATGTCGACTGAAAACGGCGAAGCTAACGAGCTTGCAGACTTGGATCGCTGGCAGATCGAGGAAATCAAGAAGGCTATCGCCGAGGCGGACAGGGGCGAGTTTGCCAGTCATGAGGAAGTCGAGCGGGTACTGAGCCGCTGGACGCGCGGGCATCCCTCCGATAAATGCTGATTGGATAGAGGCCGAGCAGCATGACGCGATCTCGAAAGCTAGGTGTCGTTAGCTCAATTCTACTGGGGAGCATCTTCATCCCACCATTTCCGAACTGGCGTGAGCCAGTTAGTCTTGCTTCTGTTGGAATATCCGGCGTTCTGAGTCTGCTCGCCGCGCAACAAGGAAGCAAATGGTGGCTTGCCATACCCTGCATCATCGTCGCCGGATTTGTCGTTGTGCTATGCTTCGCAGCCCATTCGTTCTGATTCAAAACAACGGCGACTGTCGGAACAATTGCGTTGACAGGTCAGCCCCTTTCTGCTTTTTCCACGCGAAGGCATGCCGCCTTTTTTTCCAGAGCCTTCCTCAGTTTTTCCACATAGCCTTACTTTGAAAACCTGCACCCGGCGCGGCTTCTGACTTACACTTAAAGTGTCAACACATTTCCGATGCTAGGGGTCGAGCACAACCTTGCCTGTGTGACGGAAAGCGTTGACAAATCTTTAGCGGCGGCTAGAATACGCAAAGTTTTCTCCCGGTGACTTTTAAATATGAGCCCCCAAATTTTAGACCTCGTCCTGCTGCGCACCGACTACTCCGACCTCAAACTACACGCTAGCGGTAAAGTGCGTGACGTCTACGAACTCGATCCCGACCACCTGTTGTTCGTGGCGACTGATCGCATTTCAGCCTTCGACTACGTACTCGCGACCGGCATCCCGCACAAGGGCCGCGTCCTGACGCAGATCTCCTTGTTCTGGTTCGACTTCCTCAAAGACGTCGTGCCCAACCACTTCGTCACCGCCGACGTAACCCAATACCCGGCTGCGATTCGTGCTCATGCCGACGAACTTCGCGGGCGGTCGATGATGGTCATGCGCGCCGAAATGTTCCCCGTCGAGTGTGTAGCGCGTGGCTATCTCTCTGGCTCGGGATGGAAAGAATACAAAGCGTCCGGCTCGGTGTGCGGCATTAAACTGCCTGCCGGACTGAAGGAGTCGGATCCACTGCCCGAGCCAATTTTCACGCCCGCGACCAAAGCAACGACAGGACACGACATCAACATTTCGTTCGAAGAGATGTGTACACTGGTCGACCCAAAATTGAGCCATCAGCTGCGCGATCTCACACTCGGCATCTACAAGAAGGCAGCGGATTACGCGCGGCAGCGCGGCATCATCATCGCCGACACCAAGTTTGAATTTGGACAGACCGCCAAGGGCATCACGCTGGCGGATGAAGTACTCACACCGGATTCCTCGCGCTTCTGGCCGGCCGACAGTTACCAACCGGGCAAAGTGCAAGATTCCTACGACAAGCAATACGTACGAGACTACCTCGAAGAAATTCGCTGGAACAAACAACCGCCCGCGCCAGCCCTCCCCCATGAAGTTGCGCTGCGGACGAGCGAAAAGTACCTCGGGGCCTATCGTCAATTGACGGGACGCGAGTTGGAGATTTAGCCCGCGGAGCTCTGGCCGCTTCGAGCCTTTATCCTGAGCTTCCATCATGAGCATCGCGGACTGGGTCATCATCGCTTTTCTGTTGTTTTCCGTGGTCGCGGCCGCCGTCGCGGGCTTCTTCCATGAGGCTTTCAAGGTGGCCGGCCTGGTCGCGGGATACCTGCTGGCCGCGTGGCAATATCACCGCCTCGCGGACTGGTTCGCGCCCCATTTGAAATCGCCATGGGTGGGCGAGATCGCCGCTTTCCTGCTTATTTTTTTCGCGGTCATGATTGTTGCCGGCCTTGCCGGACGGGCCGCGCGCTGGTTGATGAAGAAGGCCGGCCTCACCACATTCGACCGTGTACTGGGGGCGGTGCTCGGCTTGGCACGGGGAGCGTTGGTAGTTGCGATCGTGCTATTGGCGATGACCACATTCGAGCCTGCGGCCAGGTGGCTCGAAGGATCGGAATTGGCTCCGTATTTTCTGGTCGGAGGACGGGCCGCAATCTGGCTTGCGCCCTCCGAATTACGGCAGCGGTTTTACCAGGGCTTGGATTACATGCGGCAGGCGCATGCGGCGGGCGCTCGCATCGGTCGCTAGCATCAATCGCTAGTCCAACCGGAGATCGTCCTGCAACATCAGAAGTCGTTGTGCAACACGTCGTGCAAAGATAAGAAACGAGGCAGCAAGTGAAAGATCAACTGGAAGCACTCATTCTTCAGATGTACAAGAGCAACATTCTTTATTCCGAAGCAGTCCGCGAATTCAAGAAGCGCTTCATTGTGACCGTGCTCGAAGAGAACCGCGGCAATCAGTGCAAGGCCGCACGGCAACTCGACATGCACCGCAACACGCTGAGCCGCATCATGCAGGAACTCAAAATTGACGTTCGAGCCATGCGTGCCGGAGGCAAACGTCCGCCGCGCAGTGCTCGTCCGGTCACCATGGAGCGAAAGCAAGTCCGCTAAGCCGCGCACTCACCCATACCAAACAAAAGGGCGGTCCCGTCAGGGACCGCCCTTAGTTTTTTTCTGAGACCGCCCTTACTGTGCTGGCTTCTTGTGGACCGGCGGCTTCGGCTTCGGCTTCGAGGTCACGAGCAAAGCTCCATCGTTCATGGTCATCACAAAAGGCTTAGCCACGAAGGAGACGGGCGTTCCCTGGAACTGGAAGTCCGCATCCACCGCAGGCATACTGGCCTTCGGAATCACCGCGCCCATGGTCAAGTCGATATCCGCACGCTTGGCGTCAATATCGTCGGAGCTTCCGGCGAGCATCAGCTTGGTCGTGGTCTTGTCTGTGGTGTCGATGCTGATCACGTGACCCACCATCTGCAGCGGCTTCCCTTTCAGCACGGTCCACACTTTTTCGGAATCTTCAGGAGTGCCTTCGGAAAGAACCAACTGCCATTCCGCGAAGCTCATCTCTTCCACTTTCTTGCTCTTCACGAGATCGGCGGCCTGCTCGGCGGGAGTCGGGGGCACGTACTTCTTGATGGTGAAGCCCGCTGGCGGCAATTTCGTCGTCGCCGTCGACGCCAGCAGATCATTCCATCCCTCGTCGCTTCCGTGATACTTGGTGTATTTGCTCAATCCAAACTTCGCGATCTGCGCCTTGCCTGCGCCCTGCGCTAGGTTCGACGCGCGGGCGATAAAGAAGAGTCCATTTACATCGTCTTCCGCCGGACCCGGCGTCAGATAGCCGAGCGCCAGATCGTAAACGTCGAGCAGATTATCCGGGTCGGCTTCAACCGCGGCCCGCAGCAATTTCTCGGCCTTGGCAAAGTCCTTTGGCTGACCGGCAGGTTGAGTCGCAGTGGCTTGGTACGCAGCCAGTCCAGCGGCACCGTCGAAGATCACGGTCGTCTGCGCCTTGAGCTTGTCCCAATCGGCGTCGGACGTTCCAAACGGCTTGGTTGCCGTCTGCAAGCACTGCAATCCCTTGTCACCACTCTGCCCAGCGTCGGCAAACTTTTGCTGCGACTGGTTGGCATACGCTAGCAGCGCCAACGCCCGGATGTTGCAGGCATTCGCGGCTAACACTTTCTGCGCCGTCTCGATCGTCTTCGGCTGATTGTTCGTCGCCTGGTAGGCGCCCATCAAAAGTTCCAGCGCATCTTCCTTCATCACGCTGTTCGGATACTGGGTCAAAAATGCTTCCAGTCCACTGACCTTGGCTGCCGGGTCGGTCTGCTGCACCGCGCCCACGTAGGCGTTATATTCAGCCGGATCTTTGATCTCTTTTTTCTGAGCCGCGGGTGCGGCTGCAGGTGCGGGGTTAGGCTGCGGAGCGGCTTGGGCCGGCGCGGCAGGGGTTTGCGCGACGGCGGTAACTGCGGCTACCAGCAACATCGCGAGAAAAATCTTCTTCATTCCTGTGGCTCCTTCACTCATCGGGGAAACTTGGAGTTTACTCACTTGCTATGGCTTGCGATCATATCAATGCTGCCGAACGCCCCACACTCCCAGAATCAGTGCTTCCGAGAATCGTTTTTCTCATCGCGTTTCTGTCGGCGACGAGGTCCGAATCCGATACTCAGGCCGTCAGTCCTCTGACACCTAACATTATTCCGGTGTGCGGATTATAAGGATGTACTCCCCCTAAGGCAAGCGGCTTGCTCACTTTGCCCTTGCCAGCTTAGATGCCGAAAGACTCTGCACCGTTTAGGTGGCAAATGGTCTGGCGCACAACGCAGATGACGCCGCACAATCCCGGCGCTACGATAGCCCGGAATACAATGGCGCAAGCGAAATCGTCCCTTCGAGGAGCCCCTGCGTGACCGAAACCGTATCAAACCTGCCTTTGGCCGGCCAAGTATCCGTCGTAACCGGTGCTGGACGCGGCATTGGCCGAGCCATTGCCCTCAAGCTCGCTGACCTGGGCGCGCGCGTCGTACTCTGCGGACGCATCCGCGCTGCGCTCGAACAAACCGCGGCTGCCATCGAAAACATAGCTCACAATTCCGGCCGGAGTTCCGTCATCGAATGCGATGTCACCGATCTCGGTTCGGTGGAGTCGATGGCCGAGCGCGTCGAACGCACCTTCCACCGCGTGGACATTCTGGTGAATAACGCCGGAATCGGCGGCCCGGGAGGGCCGTTGCATCAACTAGCGCCCGACAATTGGGAGCGCGTGCTCAACACAAATCTCCGCGGCGTCTACTACTGCATTCGCGGCCTGACGCCGCTGATGATTCAAACTTCCATTCGAACGGCCAATACTGGAGCTGCTAACGACAAGGGCCGCGGGGGACACATCATCAACATCTCCTCCCTGGCGGGCAAGAACGCGCTACCCAACGGAGCCGCGTACGCCGCCTCAAAATGGGGCCTCAACGGATTGAGTTATTCCGTAGCCGAAGAGCTGCGTGCCCACAACGTGCGCGTGTCCGTCGTCTGCCCCGGGTCGGTGCACACCGAATTCAGCCCGCATCCCGGTAAGAACGAAGAAAAGATGCTCCAAGCCTCGGACGTGGCGCACGTCGTGGCCATGCTCGTGACGCAGGCGCCACAGAGCTTTGCGAGCGAAGTGCTCCTGCGGCCGACGCAGAAGCCTTGACAGATGATGAATTTGATCCCATCCGGTTCCGGCTTTTAAGAGAATAATTCAAGACAAGGAACTCTACTCACGATGAAGTTAAAGTTGCCCGACGGTTTATTCGCGGCTTACCTGTTTGACTGTGACGGCACCATCGCCGACTCGATGCCGCTTCACTACATCGCCTGGAACAAAGCGCTAGCGGAATGGGGATGCGATTTCAGCGAAGACCTCTTCTATGGCTGGGGCGGCATGTCGGTGGTTGAAATCATTGGCACGCTCAATCGGGAACGCAGAATGAGCATGCCGGTGACGGATGTGGCCCGGCGAAAAGAAGAATTGTATTTTGAGAATCTACCTTCGCTTAAGGCCGTCCCGGAGGTGCTGGAACATATTGAGGAGAGCTACGGTCGAATTCCGCTTGCCGTAGTTTCCGGGAGCACGCGAGATTCGGTGACAGCGTCGCTCGAAGCGCTGAATCTCCTCGATAAGTTCGAGACTTTGGTGTGCGCGGGCGACTACCGGAAAAGCAAGCCCGATCCCGAGCCGTTTCTGATCGCCGCCGAACGCTTACGCATAGCGCCATCAAGTTGCTTGGTGTTTGAGGATTCAGACATGGGCATACAGGCGGCAACCGCGGCTGGAATGGCTTCGGTGAAAGTGCCGATAAGAACTGCGTTCAGTCCTTAAACAAATTATCAAACGCCGCCCGCGCGTCGTTGGGGCGCTGACTGCCTTTGCTGGAAGTCTCTTTTTCCACCATGACCCGGATGGAGAAGAACTGGCAGTCGTTGCGTTTATCTTTCGGAGAGACTCTGGCGGGGATTGGCTGACTGCATTCGAAGCGGCTCGAGGGGTCAAAGTGTTCGCATTGTTTACAGGCATGAAGATCGAATCCGCATTTTGGGCATTGTCCAAGGGTCGCGGAGAGGTTCTGCAGGAGCGCGCCGCATTCGGCGCAGCGGGAGACGGTGCGCGTACCAGGCATCTGGATGGGGCGCGGTCCAAAGGTGTTCTCTTTTTTGGGAGCGGACTTGGCGGAATCCTTGTCGAATTCTCTTTTCTTTCCGGAGCCGGAATCCTGGTATCCACGCTGCCGGTATTTGGGATCGGACAAAAAGCGCCTCCTGAAACCGCCTCATTCTCCGCCTTTGTGGGGCGGCGCACAAGAGCTTGTTTGGGAACAGCCGCGCCAGCGGTAGATCGAGTAAAGCACGATACGGAGTCGAGATCGCTTCGGCCGTCGCTTCAGTAAGGGAAAACGGCCATCTACCGTATGACCCTGAATTGTCTTTCAGATATCACGGTGCTACCATCCGTTACAGAGAGAACTTGAGGAGGTTGTCCATGGCGGATAATGAAGGCAGCAACGGCTTCTTGTGGTTCCTGGCAGGACTCGGTGTGGGGGCGGTGGTCGGAGTGCTGTACGCGCCGAAGTCGGGTGACGAGATGCGCGATGTCCTGCGGTCGAAGGCGCAGGAAGGCAGCGAACGAGCGCGCCATCATGCCCGCCGTGTACGCGAACAGGCAAGTGAGTGGGCCGACCGCGGACGCGATGCGTTGAATCAGCAGAAAGAGCAATTCCGTTCGGCGTATGAGGCAGGACGTCAGGCATATAACGAGACGACGACCGCCGGCGCGGAGCCGTCAAAGAATATCTAGGAACTGACTCGGCAGGAGAAATTATGAACGACAATCTCCTAAGAATTTTCATCGCTGTGACTACGATTGCGATCGTGGGGCAGGCAGTGGCCCTGGTCGCTCTTTTTCTAACGCTTCGCAAAAGCAGCATTAAGATCGAGGCGCTGGCGACGGAGCTGACGACCAAAGCTTTGCCAGCCATGGAAACGGTACAGACCACGCTGGTCGACCTCCGGCCGAAGATTGACGTGATGAGCACGAACTTCGCCGAGTCGAGCAACCTGGTGCGCAATCAACTGGCGCGCTTCGACGCGACGCTCACGGACGCGCTCGATCGGACGCGGTTGCAGGTGATCCGCGCGGATGAGCTTCTGAACCGCACTATGGACCGGGTCGAGGAGACGAGCGACGCCGTGCACAAGACGGTCATCTCTCCGCTGCGACAAGTGAATGGACTGATGGCGGCGATCAGCACAGGATTTGAAGTTTTTCTCGGCGCGAAAAGACGGCATCCGAAGAACGGCGACGGCGTGCCGCAAGACGAGATGTTTATCTAGCCTGTTTATCTAATCTAGTGTGGCTGCGTGGCTTGGCCGTCACCCCGCAATTCCCTTCTTCTTACGAACGCTATTCGCGCGAAGGCTATTCGTCGCCTCCGCCCGCCACGCGCGGGCTTTTCACATCCGGGACGTAAATCGAATGGATGTTTTGTTCGGCGGCCAACTTCTGGAAGTTCGTGATGTCCGCGTTCTTGACCTGCTCCCAATTCGCTAAGAATTCGTCAGCCTGCTTTTTCAGCTTGTCGAATTCCTCATACTGCGCCGCCGTCGGAGCGGAGTCGGCGAAACCAGCCACGCCGAGCGAGAGGTATGCGAGCTTGGCGTCGATTCCAGGGGCGTAGGCAAGGGAATCTTCGCTGGCGCTGATCTTGAAGTTGATGAGGGGATCGCGGACGGCCATGAGCCGGGCGTCGAGCGCGCTTGCGCCGTCGAAGAGCGCCTTCGACGAATCGTCAGGGACCAAACGCTTCTTGAGTCCATCGAGTTGCTCGCGGACGTCCTGGATCTGATTGACCGCGCCGTAGACACGATCGAGTTGTTCGCGAAGATCAAGTTCCAGTTTGAACTGCTTTTCTAGATCCGCTTGCGAGGTGGTGACTCGCGGATCGAGTTTCAGCTCGAACGGAGCCGTCAGAGTCTTGCCGTTCGCGGTCAGCCTGACCTGATACTTGCCGGGAAGCGCCAGCGGCCCGCGCGCGCCGTCGTTGTATTCCCAGAGGAAGTATCCCGGAACGCGTTTGGCATCGTCATAGTGAAGATCCCAGACGAAACGGTTGAGGCCGTCTTCGGTCTTGATCTGCTTTTCGGGCTTCTTGTCTTCAGGATCAAGCGGCTCTTCGAGCGACTCCGACTTGTTGCTCGAGTACTTGCGGACTACGTTGCCCGCGGCATCGAGGATGTCGATTTTGACTTCCTGTTTGGGTGCTTGTTTGACGTAGTAGTAAACCACTGCGCCATTCGGAGGATTTTTCCCGGCGAACGTAAGTCGCGCCGGAGCCTCTCCGGAGTGGATGCGATAGGCGGTCGCAGGCTGATAAAGATGAATGTCTTCCGCCGCCGTCGCGTCGTTGAACTGGCGGAGCGGCGAGACGTCGTCGAGGATCCAGAAAGCGCGTCCGTGAGTGGCCAATACCAGATCGTCGTTCTTGATAACCAGATCGTGGACGGGAGTGAGAGGCAGATTGAGTTGCATCGATCGCCAATGGGCACCGTCGTCGAAGCTGACGAAGACGCCGCGTTCGGTGCCGGCATACAGGAGACCCTTTTTCTTCGGGTCTTCCCGAACAGCGCGGACGAATGATCCGTCGGGAATGCCGGTGACGATCTTGCTCCAGGTAACGCCGTAGTCGGCTGTCTTGTAAATGTAGGGCGCGAGATCGTCGTTCTGGTGACGATCGATGGCAACGTATGCGGTGCCAGCATCATGCGGAGAGGCGTCGATGAGGCTGACGCGGCTCCACTCGGGCAGCTCTTTGATGTTGGCCGTAACGTTGGTCCAGCTCTTCCCTTCATCGCGAGTGATCTGGATCAGGCCGTCGTCGGTTCCGGCCCAGATCAGGCCTTTGGCGACAGGTGAGGGCGCGATGGCAAACACAGTGTCGTAGTATTCGGTGCCGGTGTCGTCGATCGTGATGGGGCCGCCCGCGGCCTGCTGCTTCGACTTGTCGTTGCGCGTGAGGTCGCCGCTGATGGCTTCCCAGTGCGTACCTCCATCAGTAGTTTTGAAGACGCGCTCGCCACCGTAGTAAATCGTGTTGGGATCGAGCGGTGAAGTCACGATGGGAGCCGTCCACTGGAAACGGTGGTCGAGTGAGGCCGCTCCGCGCGCATCGCTGAGTTCAGGCCAGACCGCGATGCTCTTGATCTGATTGGTGCGGCGATCGAAGCGGGTCAAGTTGCCCTGATAGTCGCCGGCGTAGACGATGTTTGGGTCGCGTGGATCGGGAGCGATGTATCCGGCCTCGCCGCCGCCAACGGCGTACCACTCGTCACGTCCGATCGCTCCGTCGTCACTGCGGCTGGCGATGGCGATGGTCGAGTTATCCTGCTGCGCGCCGTAGACGAAATAGGGCGTCCGCGTATCGGTGATGACGTGATAGAACTGCGCGGTCGGCTGATTGTCTTCGCGCGTCCAGGACTTGCCGCCGTCGAGGCTGACGGTCGCGCCGCCGTCGTTTGAGGCGATCATTCTTTTCGTATTTTTCGGATCGATCCAGAGACCGTGATTGTCACCGTGGGGAACTTTAATTTTATTGAAGTTACGTCCGCCATCGGTCGACTTGAAAAATTCAACATCCGCAATGTAAAGCGTATTGGCATCTTGCGGGTCAGCGATGACGTGCATGTAGTACCACGGACGCTGCAAAAGCCCATGGCTGCCGTTGACTAGATCCCAGGAGTCGCCACCGTCGTCGGAGCGGTAGAGGCCTCCACCTTGTTTGGCCTCGATCAGCGCATAGACCCGTTCGGAGTTGGCGGCAACGGCGATACCGATGCGTCCGTAAGGACCCTTCGGCAAGCCATGCTCGTCACTATTGAAATGTTTCCACGTCGTACCCCCGTCGGTTGAACGATAAATACCGCTGCCGGGGCCTCCGCTGGACAGCGTCCAGGGAGTGCGTCGCGCTTCCCAGAGCGAAGCAAAGATGATGTGGGGATTCTGCGGATCGAAGGCTACGTCGATGGCTCCCGTGTTTTCGTCTTTGTAGAGGACTTTGTCCCAGGTCTTGCCGCCGTCAGTGGTGCGGAAAACGCCGCGCTCGGCGTTCGGTCCGTAGGGATGACCGAGAGCTGCAACGAAAGCGATATCGGGATTGGTCGGATTGATGATGACTCTGCCGATGGCGCGCGTGTCTTTAAGGCCGACACTCTTCCATGATTTGCCGGCGTCGACGGATTTCCAGACGCCGTCGCCGTGCGAGATGTTGCCGCGGATGCAGGCTTCTCCCGTGCCGACATAGACGATGTTTGGGTCGGAGATAGAAACAGCGATGCTGCCGATGGAGGGCGCGCCGTCTTTGTCGAAGATCGATTGCCACGTGTTGGCGCCGTCGGTGGATTTCCACACACCGCCGCCGGTCGATCCGAAGTAGTAGGTGGTCGGGTCGCCGGGAATTCCGGCTGCAGTCAGCGAGCGACCACCGCGGTATGGACCGACGTTGCGGTACTTCATGCCGCGGAACATGGGGTCGCCTTCGTTCTTTTCGTCTTTGTCCTTGTCTTCAGCGTTGTCGTCTTTCGTCGCCTCGCTGGAGGATGAGGCACTTTGCGTGGCATCCGGCTTGTGCTTTCGCTCTTTTTGTTGGGAGAAGGTCGACGTGGTCAGAGACAGGAGTAGCAACGCAAATAGAGAAATGCGCAGTGGTTGAATCATGAATTTTGAACGGCCCCGAGAAAGAAGTTTTGCCGCCTCTAATGGTAATGCGAAGTGGACGAAAGGTACAGATGCGTAGGGGTGTGCGCCCGACGCCATCCACGCAATCCTCCGCCCGTATCCCTCTGGTTAACACACGGAACGAAGAAAGATTGGTTGACTTCGGGGCGATGCCGCCTAGAATGTTCAAAACATTTCCAGTTTCTTTTGTTTCAAACAGAAGGGACGCTAAATGCAACAGCAGTACACATCCGAGTTCAGTTCGAACGACGTGATCGCGCTGACTGGAATCACGGCGCGGCAATTGCAGTGGTGGGATGAACGCGGAATCGTCGCTCCAGGGCGCAAGGGGCATCGCCGCATTTATACCTGGGATGAACTAGTCACCGTCGCGGTCATCTGCCAGCTCCGGCGGCGAGGGTTTTCGCTGCAACGGATGCGCAAAGTGATTGCGTTTCTGCAAAAGGAATTTGGCACGAGTTTGGCGGCAACGGTCGGCGCATCGGCGGAGTATCACCTGCTGACCGACGGCACTCATTTGTATCTGCGGACATCCGCGAAACAAGTCGTTGACCTGCTGAAAAATGCGCGGCAGCCAATGTTCGATATTTGTTTGAGTGACGAAGTGCGGCGAGTGCGAGCGGAGATTCAGTCGCGGAAGAAGACAGCAGTTTCGGAGCGCGTTCGGGAATTGCGACGGGCGCGCCGAGCGTAGGTCGAGGTGATCGAGCACCAAGCACTGGGAAAACGGGGGAGGCATGATGATCGGTGAATTAAGCATTATCAACGAATGGATTCCCGAACAGATGGAGCCTGGCACCGTGTTCGTGCTGGAGAATGCTGGAGAAGTGGGAGAGCGCGAGGATCCTTACTGGGCGGTACTCTCGTGCCCATCGTGCGGAACTCTGGGTCTGATTACGCGCAAGCAGATGGCGGGGCTCTTGCCGACGATCTGCGGATCTTCGGTATGCTCGGCGCAATTTTTTATTAAGGATGAGGAGATTACGGCGAGGAAACCGTTCTAGTCGAGATACTGTGATTGCGCTACGAACGATGAGCCGCTCAGCGGCCAGCCAGCAAGTCTTCTGCCGATAACTCCACATCTCGGAGAATCGATCGCATGAGACCGGGACCGATGATTTCTCCCGTATGCACTGGGACTGTAGTAACCCTTCCATCCGCATGTTTGAGGAAATAGTGACTGCCCCGAGTGCGTATTATCTCAAACCCTAATTTTTCGAGAATACGCACGAGTTCCTTGCCTTTCAGGCGCGGAAGACGAGTCATACAGAAATCTGCTGGATACCGACGAGTTCGAGTGAGGGGGCGGAGTGATTGTCCTCCAAGCACAGCTGAATAACTTCCCTCACTCGTTTCATAAGAGTGTCAAGATTCTTCGCTTGGGTATGGCAACCTCGCAGGGCGGGCACAGTCGCGACGTAATAGTCTTCTTCGTCTCGTTCGATAACGACCGTGAATTTCCGCTGGGGCTTCATCCTCGGATTCTAGCATGGCAAATCCGGTGCCGTGACCACTAACAGCCGCGAATTAATTGTCATCCTGAGCGGAGCGAAGGACCTCATGCACCACAAATTTATGCCGGGGCGCCTTCCCGGGATCGATTCAGAAACGACAATTTAATCTCTTGTCGTCGCTAACTTCACCGGGACCTGCTCCACAATCTCGATATCAAACCCTTCAAGCGCCGCTACTCTTCTTGGGTGATTCGTCAGTAGCCTGATTCTCTTCAGATTCAAATCCGATAAAATTTGCGCTCCTAACCCGATTTCGCGGTGAATTTTGCGTTCGCTTTCGGGGAGCGATGGCAAGCGGCGTTCGCGGTGGAAGGTCAGGAATGACTGCTCTCCGATTTTTTCCGCAGTGAAGCCTTTTGACGTCTGGTGCAGGTAGATCAGCGCTCCGCGATCTTCTTCGGCGATGATCTTTAGCGAAGCCTCAAGCGTCGGATTGCAATCGCAGGCCGTTGCGCCGAAAACGTCTCCGAGCAGGCAGTGAGCGTGCATTCTCACCAGAACTGGGACATCAGAATCGGTGATATCGCCGCGGATCAGGGCGATGTGTGAACTCCCGCCGTCGACTTCGCTTTCGTAGGCGATGAGGCGGAATTCCCCATGCTTGGTTTCGACCAGCGACTCGCCGACCCGGTGGACGTAGCGCTCGTGCTGCATGCGATAGCGGATCAACTCGGCAACCGTCAGCATCTTCATTTCGTGGATGCGGCAGAACTCGACCAGGTCGGGAACGCGGGCCATGGTGCCGTCGTCTTTCATGATTTCGCAGATGATGCCGGCGGGGACGAGGCCGGCAAGGCGGGCAAGATCGACGGAGGCTTCGGTTTGTCCGGCGCGGACGAGGACTCCGCCTTTGCGGGCGCGGAGCGGGAACATGTGGCCGGGACGGGCAAGATCGGAGGGGCGCGTCTTGGGATCGATCGCCACCTGGATAGTGTGGGCCCGGTCGTGCGCGGAGATTCCCGTGGTCACGCCCTGGCGGGCGTCGATGGCTTCACAGAAGGCGGTGCCGTACTGGCTGGTGTTTTCGGCGGTCATTGGGCCGATGCGGAGATGGTCGAGGCGCTCTTCGGTCATGGCAAGACAGACGAGGCCGCGTCCGTATTTAGCCATGAAGTTAATGGCTTCCGGAGTAACCTTTTCGGCGGCGAGGGTAAGGTCGCCTTCATTTTCGCGGTCCTCGTCGTCGATGACGACGATCATGCGCCCAGCGCGAATTTCTTCGATGGCAGTCGGGACGTCGGTGAATGGCGGAATTGGAGTCATCGGCGATCTTTGCCTCAGGGCTAAAGCCCTCTTCAGTTACTTCGAAACGGCGCGGCTGAACCCGCGCTCCTTCAAAAACAAAAATCAGAACCTAGGCGGCGTTGAGTTTGCGTGTTGTCGGCGGCTTTAGTTCGCCTTCGGCGCCGAGAAACAAATTCTTCATCGCTCTTATCACCCATCGCATGACGACAATGATCACGGCCAAAAATGCGGCGACGATTAGAGCGGCGGCGATTGGGTGCTGTGTGGCCAGCCAGGTTAGAAAGATCGCCAGCGTGTCCTCTCCGGCGCTCAGGGCAATGTTTGAAACTGGCTCTGGAGACGGCGTCACAGCAACTCGAGCGGCAGTCTTGCCTCCATGGGCGGCCAGGGCGATCGCGCCTCCCGCCAGCGCGGCCAGCAATTGCTTTTCGGGCGAGAGTTGCGAGGTTGCTCCGTAGGCGATAAGGGCGGCTACAGGGATGCGGACGAAGGTGTGGAGCGCGTTCCAGAAAAGATCGAAGGCCGGAACTTTGTCCGCGAAGAACTCGATCGCGAAAAGTACTGCCGAGGCAGCGATCACCCACCAACTGGCGAGTAGATGCAGTCCCGACGGCAAATCCAGAACGCCTGCATGCGACAGGAGTCCCAATGTGGCTACGGTCGCGTAGACGTTAAGCCCGGCGGCGAAGCTGACGGCCACAATGAGGCCTGCGAGTTCGGAGCCGGCGAATTTCATGCTTGATAGCATACTCGTTCAATGGGGCAAGAAGCGATGGGTTCTGACCCCGCAACCTCGATGCGCTTTGCCACAAGAAAAAGGGCCGCCTTCTGGCGACCCTTTCTGTAAATCCTGGTCCAGTTTACAGGGTGGATTCGATTTCAAAACCCCAAGCTTCGAGCAAGGGCTCGGGGATGTACTTGGAGTTCTTGTTCCGGCGCGCCCACTCACGCAGCCGGGTCGACCGCAAATACTGATCGGGGGAAAGTTTGTATTCGTGCACCACTTGCTCGAACTCAGTGATCGTTGGAGTCACCGGTCCGATGGGCTCGGGCTTGCCCCAGTTGGGGTTTCCGCGTCGCTTGGCCATGAAAAGTATACCCTCTTGTGAAATAAGGACTTCGCTTTATAAGCTACCAACTTAGATTCCAGCGAGACCGCAGAGGATTCATACGAAGATCCGCGCACTGAACAAGCCAACTGGCGCGGATTCCAATCCCCTCAGCTACCTTGGAAGCTATTGATAATAATAGGTTTTTATAAGATAGTCAACATAAAAGTGACGCGCGCTGGGCATATTATTGTATCCCCTTTTACTGCTTCTACTTGCGCGGTTGACTTTGGTGGGTCGGGGTGTACGGAAGGACATAGATTAGCCCGCGACTTCTATGAATAATTGGATCATTGCCGGACTGCTGCTGAGATCCTGCCGGTGGTCGATTAGAAGATCAGGGCGTCGTTTTGGCGGGACCTTGGCTGGTTGCGGTGACTCTAGTAACCGTAGGACCGGGCCATGGCGTTGACCCACGAATCTCGTAGACTTAGAGTGCGAAAAGGGGATCTTCCGCAGGGAGTCTTTCGCTTGGAATCTTCTGCTTAAGACGGCGGCGGCAGGCGATCCCAGCCCAACCCCCGCACGCGCAAGGCCGCTTCATTCTGATACTTAGACATGAATCTGAAGTCTTTACTACTGAGTTCCGACGATAAAACGGTGCGCATTCTGCGGCGTGTTCTGAGCGACCTCGAAATCGGGGTCGAGCATTGCACGGCAGCAGACGATGCGATACGCCGGATTACGCGCCAGCGCTTCGAGGCCATTATCGTCGACGGGGTAAATCCGGAAGAAGCGAGCGGGGTGTTGCGAGGAGCGAAAGCGGCGCCTGTGAACAAGCGCGCGCTGACGATTGTCCTGGTTGAAGCTTCGGTGGGACTGAAGGGCGGCTTTGATATGGGAGCGCACTTTGTCCTGCACAAGCCCTTTGCGGTGGAGCGGGCGAAGGCGAGTTTTCGCGCCGTGCGGGCGCTGATGAAGCGAGAGCGGCGGCTCCAGATGAGAGTCCCGGTACAGATTCCGGTGGAGTGCCAGGGGATTAACAGCTATAAGGCGCAGACCATCGATCTTTGCGAAGGCGGGATGGCGCTTCAGTTCACAGGGCGCGTGGCGAAAGAAAGTTCGCTGCGCTTTTCACTCGAATTGCCCGGAATGAAACAGAAGCTCGATATCGAAGGCGAGCTGGCCTGGGGCGGCAATGGGAATCAGGCAGGCGTGCGGTTTAAGGATGCATCGGATGAGCAGCGCGGCGCGCTGCGGTATTGGCTCGGCACGCAGTTGCCGGAGCCAGAGGCGGATGATCCCCCAGTGAATTGCCGGCTTACAGATTTGAGTTTGGGAGCGTGTTATCTGACGACCGGCTCGCCCTTCCCGCGGGGCACGCGCGTCATCCTGACGATGAAGACCGGCGGCCTCGAAGTGCACGCCGACGGAATCGTGCTGGTAGCGCATCCTGAGTTTGGGATGGGAGTGGAATTCCTCCAGACAACGGATGAGCAGCGCGAGCACGTAAACCAGATGATTACGACCCTGCGGGCGAATGGGGATAAGTCTCCGGAGTTGCTGGTGGAACCCGAGGGACTGGATAGTCCGGTCGCTGAGAGCGGCGTGGGGAGCCAGATTTTTGCCAGCCAGGCGTCGGCAAAAGAAGCGCGGGGGACGAACGCGGCCACTGAGGATGCCCTGGTCGATCTGTTCCGGCAGAAGTATCAGGTTCCGGTCGAGAGTTTCTTGCAGCAGATGCGCGAGCAGAGACAGTCGACAGCAGCCAGCGCGCGCTAGCGTTTGTTTTTTCTAAAGTCGGAGAAACCGGTCAGAAAAATCCCAAGACTTCGTAGTTTGTGCTACCCAGCCGTGCACCGGCCGCCGAGCTCAAGACACAGAGCTGAACGTACCCCCCGCCCTGTTGAGGA
The DNA here is from genome assembly GCA_035308395.1 of Terriglobales bacterium. GTDB lineage: Bacteria > Acidobacteriota > Terriglobia > Terriglobales > Acidobacteriaceae > Acidiflorens. Next base: position 31,775 of record DATGGT010000085.1, on the reverse strand, counting down.
ACCCCGATTGCTTTAACAAGGATTTCTGCGATATTTAGAATTGTTCCAGGGGTGCAAGTCTCAAATGTGGAATTCTCGAAGTTGCCGTGGACTCCGAGCATTGTTATTGGCGTGTCTTTTCGTTCCCGCGTTCGGTGTCGCCGACGATCATCCTTGTGACGGGAAATGCGGGGAAGTGCTGGGCAGCGTGGCGCAAATGGTCCGATCGTCACTCCTCCCAGTGCCCGGTGCCAGGTTGGTCTTCATCGACGGGCAATGGGCTCGCTATGAGACTCGAACGGACGCTTCTGGCAGGTACAAAATCGACCTTCCATACGGTACCTACTGGATGCGTGTTCTAAAAGACGGGGCATGTAGGACCCAAAGGCCCGATTTCGGTGTTTCCGCGGGAGAATCTCTGCACTTCGATTTCGAATTAGTTTCATGTGACGCTATCGATGGTCCTCCAGCAATTGCTGAGACCCTTCCCAGCGGCGTTGACGCGAAACCGATTTTTACTGCCGCCACCGGGTACAGTGAAGAAGTGATTCCTAAAGACACACGGTTAGGGCGTCCCGAGATACGTGTCGCATTCGGTAAAAACATTCCAGAGGGAGCTTTGGAGGACTATAAGTCATTTGTTCCCAGGAATTCCAAAGTATCGTTCCGCGTAACCCTTATGGCAGACAGGTACACAATTCGGGCACAGACTATACGCTTTAACAGGAAAGAGATGATCTTTATGGCCGAAGGCGATGTTGAGGTATCCGATGGAAGCAAAACGGAGCAGGCTAAGACGGCAACAATGAGCTTTCCTACGGGGATTCTGAAGCTGGAGATTGGCAGATGATTCCATTGCCTTGGCATAAGAAGAGCCTGCCCTGACAACGCAAGGGGCGGATTGCCTATGTTGGCGATTATTCCCAGTCCCGAAATAAATGCTAGGCTTCGTCCTGCTCTTTCAGCTTCGCGATCACACCAAAGTCTTCCAGCGTCGTAGTATCGCCTTTCACTTCCCCGCTGCTCGCCAATTCTCTCAACAACCGGCGCATGATCTTTCCGCTGCGCGTCTTCGGGAGCATGTCGGTGAAGCGGATGTCGTCAGGCTTGGCTAGAGAACCGATTTCTTTCGCGACCCACTTTTTCAATTCTTCTTTTAGCGCATCGGTGGGTTCGACTCCGTGCTCGAGCGACACAAACGCGCAAATCGCCTGGCCTTTAATCTCGTCCGGGCGGCCGACCACCGCAGCTTCGGCTACTTTTTCGTGAGCAACCAGCGCCGACTCCACTTCCATCGTGCTCAGGCGATGGCCAGAGACGTTGAGGACGTCGTCAACGCGGCCCATGATCCAGTAGTAGCCGTCTTTGTCTTTGCGTGCGCCGTCGCCGGTGAAATAGGTACCTCCAGGAATTTGCGACCAGTACTGCTTCTCGTAGCGATCAGGATCGCCGTAGATGGTGCGAAGCATTGCGGGCCAGGGCTTGCGGATGACGAGATACCCGCCGGAGCCTTCGGGAACGGGATTGCCTTCCATCGTCACAATCTCGGGAGCGACTCCGAAAAATGGCTTGGTCGCCGAGCCGGGTTTGGTCGCGATCGCGCCCGGAATGGGAGTGATCATGATGGAGCCGGTTTCCGTTTGCCACCAGGTGTCGACAATCGGGCAACGGTTGTGGCCGATGAGTTCGCGATACCACATCCATGCCTCGGGATTGATGGGTTCGCCGACGGTGCCGAGCAGGCGGAGGCTTTCCATCTTGTGTTTCTTTGGCCATTCATCTCCCCACTTGGCAAAGGTGCGGATGGCGGTCGGAGCAGTGTAAAAAATATTGACTTGATGGCGATCAATGATCGACCAGAAGCGGTCGGGCTCCGGGAAATTCGGCGCGCCTTCGTACATGAGGCTGGTGGCGCCGCATTGCAGCGGTCCGTAGACGATGTAGCTGTGGCCAGTGACCCATCCGATGTCGGCGGTGCACCAGTAGGTGTCTTCTTCGCGAAGATCGAAAACGTATTTCGTGGTGAGATAAGTGCCAACCGAATAGCCGCCCGTCGTATGTACGATGCCTTTTGGCTTGCCGGTCGTGCCGGAGGTATAGAGAATGTAGAGCGGATGCTCGGCATCGAGAGGCTCGGCGGGGCAATCGTCGGATGCCTTCGCCATCAGCTCATGCCACCAGTGATCGCGGCCTGCGGCGAGATTGACGGGGCTTCCTGTGCGTTTGTAGACGACGACGTGTTTGATCGACGGGCACGACTTGAGCGCTTCTTCGACGACCGGGAACAACTTTACTTCTGCGCCGCGGCGGAAGGAACCATCCTGCGTGATAACGGCCACGGCTTGCGAGTCGTGGATGCGGTCGACCAGAGCGTTGGCGGAAAATCCTCCGAAGACGATGGAGTGCGGCGCGCCTATGCGGGCGCAGGCCAGCATGGCAATCGGCAGCTCCGGCGTCATGCCCATGTAGATGGCCACGCGATCACCCTTGCGAACTCCAAGACCCTTGAGAACGTTCGCGAATTTCTGCACTTCTTTATAGAGCTGCTGATAGGTGAAAGTACGAATCTCGCCCGGCTCGCTCTCCCAAATCAGGGCGGCTTTGTTTTTGCGCGCGGTTTGGACGTGGCGATCAAGGCAGTTGTAGGAGAGATTGAGCTGCCCATTGACGAACCACTTCGCCCACGGAGCTTTCCACTCGAGGACTTTGTCCCATTTTTTGAACCAGTGCAGTTCTTCGGCGGCGCGTCCCCAGAATTTTTCGGGTTGTTCGATGGATTCTTTATAGAGCGCTTCGTATTCGGCGAGACTCTTGATCTGGGCTTTTTGAGAAAATTCCGCAGGCGGTGGGAAGCTGCGCTGCTCGTCGAGTATGGAATCGATGTTGACCTGGGACGCAATTGTTTCGGCCATGATTGACCTCGGAGTATGAATTGCAATCTCAGCCCTCGGGCAGAGAACGGACTATTCTACAGCGTGTGAGCGAGCGCAGGTGTCTGTTGGAGTCGCCCCGATGCCTCGTCGGCGATCCCGGCCGCGACTCCCCATCGTGATGCCTCGCCCGTGATGCCCCGCAGCAATCCCGTCGTCATCCCCCATCGTGGAAGAGCGGCCCTTCAGGGCCGCGTTAGCTCGCAGAGCAGACGGGCTTTAGCCCCAGCCGTCACGCTTCGGGAATCAGCTCGTTGACTGTGGCACGTTGCAGGAGATACGCCCCCGGCCCTTGCTGGCCGCGGATGGAGCGGGTGAATTCCGAGACAACGAATCCGGCCTTTAGCGATTCGCGAAAGGCCCAACGGGTGGCTTCGCGCCATTCGCGGGCCAAGGGCATGTCCGTGCGCTCGACTTCGAGAATCTCGCCTGGGACTTCGATGCTGATGCGCTGGCGTGAGAGCGATTCGGCAAGATCGGCACGAGCTGGCTTGCCATTGGGATCGAAGCGCACAAGGGGCGCTAACAGCTTCAAGGCGTCGAGGGTTTCGACACGGGAGTTTTTTCCAGCGATCCGGTCGCGGACTCGCCGGGAGTTCAGAATCCAGCGGACCCAGAGACGGTCGGTGCCGTTGCGGTGCAGCATGCTGGATGTTTCAGGTCCGTAGAAATCGACTTTGTAGTTGTCGGATACGACGCCGAGCTTGGCGAAGTTGAAATGAGCATTTCGGCTTTGCAGCGGATCATAGGTCCACGTCATCTCGTGGATGCCCATCGCCATGGCGCGTTCACGCTGCGCCTGCTTCAAGCGCGAACCGAGATCGAGGTGACGATAGGCGTCGAGAACGGCCAGCATGTGGGAGTGGATTGTGGTTTGGCCGTGTTCGCGACCAAGGAAGCCGAAGGCGAATCCGACGAGATGGTCTTGATCGAAGGCGCCGACAAAAATGTTCCCTGCCGCCTTGCAGGCGATCGCGAGCGTCAGCGGCAGAGCGTCGTCATCGGCCATCCCCCAGACTTCTTTTTCGACAGCCCGCAGACGGCTAAGGTCATCGATGGTCTTGAGGTCGCGAATATGAATTTGCTGGGCCGAGGCGCGTGACGTCATGGTGGACCCATCGTGTATAGCGACGGGGTAGCTTCTTGTCAACTGCATCGCCACGAACGCACCGCCACGAAAACGGTTGCCCCACTCGCCGCGCCTTTCGGCGAGTGGGTACCACGGATGCATACAGCGTGACGCCAGGAGTCAAACAATTAGAATGTGTGGGTCAACACCCGTTGTTGACCGAATCTCGCCTTTTGCCGCCCCGGTTCCGTGCATCTTAATCTACGTGCTAACCTCTGATCGGAGATGGATACGACTGTGAGACGGATCGCTTTGCTGTTGCTTGGGACTGCTTTTGTTGCGATGGGGAATGCGCGGCTACTGGCCGCGGAGCGTGGGACGCTTGTGCGTGAGGCGGTCATCTATTTGACGCCGGATACGTCGTCGAACAAGCTCGGACAGGCCGAGCGCGGGCGCGAACTGGTGCTGCTGGATCGGACTCCGAAGTGGCTGCACGTGGAGGCCTTGCTTGGCCTATCGCGAACTCCGGACCCGGCGTTTGTGTTGGAGGAAGAAGACGAAGGCAAGACCATCAGCGGGTGGGTGGTGGACACGGGAATCGTGTGGGCGTCGACTCCCAATGGCGATCGGATTTTATATGGCGCAGCGGTCGATGCAGAAGATGAGGCGAGCCGCCGGCATGGGCGGCGTGGGGCGGACCAGGAGGCGGTGCGGCTTTACCGTCGCGTCTTTGACCTATTCCCTACTTCTCCGCTGGCCGGCGAAGGACTGTATCGCGCTGCCGATATCAAATGGCAGATCGAGAAAGCGGACATCATGTCGCGTCCGTCGGCGCGTGAGAAAGATTCGTACATGCGGCAAAGTATTGACGAAGAAGCAATGAAGCTGGTGATGAAGAAGTTTCCGGATTCGAAGTGGGCGCAGCTAGCGGCATTCCACTTGATCGATAACAAACTCTGCGGGGACTGGCAGGGATCGTCGAAGTGTCCCGATAAAGAAGCGGAGATTTACGAGAAGTATGTGAAGGAGCATCCTGAGTCTCCCGCGGCTGCGGAAGCGTTGTATGATGCGGCGATGCGGCGGGCGGCGCTAATTGAGATTTACAAAGTGGAAGAGCAGCCGAAGAAGTCGGACCAGGCCAAGAGCATGGCAGAGTCGCTGACGCAGCAGTTGATTTCCAAATATCCACAGAGCGATTGGTCATCGCGGGGCCAAGAGCTGTTGTTTCTTTTGCAGCAGGGAGTGCCGACTTACGGGAATGCGATTCAATAAGAGATTTAGCAAGAGATTTAGTAAGAGATTTAGTTAAAAAGAAAAGAGACGGATTGATTTCCCAGAAAGCTAGCATCTGGCTGTTGTTGATACTGGCGTTGGTGGTGGCTTTGGCCGTCTTCTTTGTGCCGCGGATTCCGCAGCCTCAGGCGTATCACCGCTTCGGTGACGCGCGCAGCTTTCTTGGCATTCCTAATTTTGGTGACGTAGTTTCCAATCTGCCATTCGCGGTAGTTGGAGTGTGGGGCATCGCATTTGTACTCGGGGCAGGCTCCGATCCAAGAGCGGGGCATTTCGCCGATCCACGCGAGCGGTGGCCTTATCTGTTTGTTTTCGTGGGAATGCTGCTCACCGCGTTTGGTTCTGCCTACTATCATCTCCAGCCAAATAACGCTCGTCTTGTTTGGGATCGTTTGCCGATCATGATGGCATTCATGTCGCTCGTGGCCGCCGTGATCACGGAACGTGTCAGCCTAAGTATCGGTCTGTGGTCGCTGCCACTCCTGCTAGCGGTTGGAATGGGCAGCGTACTGCTGTGGCGTGCGAGCGAAATACGCGGGGCTGGGGACCTGCGCTTGTACGCGGCAGTACAGGTATATTCGGTGCTCGTGCTTTTGGTTTCATTCATCTTTCCGCAGCATTTCACGCGTAGGGCGGACTTGGCAGTGGTGGTCGGGTTTTATGTGCTCGCGAAGATTTTGGAAACCTTCGACCGCAACATCTTCGCGGCTGAACATTGGATCAGTGGACACACGCTCAAGCATTTGGCGGCTGCGGTTGCTGGTTACTGGATCTTGCGAATGTTGCAGAAAAGGCAAGTAATCCGCGATCAGACGCAAGTCGCCTGAAGTGGTTCGTTCCTCTACGGACACTATGGAGAAGCCAAAGACTTCCGATTCATTGATCCGCATGAAGGGGAGCCGCACGACCTTGAGCCGCACGAAATATGTCGCGATCAACGCTTTCTTAATCTTTCATATTCTGGCAATTTCCTGCTGGTGCCTGCCGCTCGACAGTCCTCTCATCTTGCTTTGCAAACAAACAATCCGGCCTTATTTTCTCTGGTCGGGACTGTTTCAATCCTGGGATATGTTTTCGCCGTCGCCGAAGGCGGCGAACACCTATGTCGACGCGACCATCATTTATAAAGACGGGTCGAGAACGACCTGGGCGTTTCCGCGCATGGAGCAGCTCAGCCTGACCCAGCGCTACTTCAAAGAGCGCTATCGCAAGTTTGCAGAGACTCTCACGTTGGATGAAAACGACCCCATGCTGGCCGACATCGCGCGTCGCGTGGCGCGTTTGAACAGCACTCCTGCGCATCCGGTTAAGACCGTCATCCTCATCTACCATTGGTCGTTCATTGTCCCGCGTCCAGACGGCTCGTACGTCCCCGAGCCGTGGAACCAGCACGTTCTCTACGGTTATGGAGTGCGGCCCGAGGATATACAGTGACACTGAGATCCTTTTTTGCGGCATGGAACAAGTTTTTTTTTGAGCCGCAATCGCCTGTCCCCATTTCAGTGTTTCGCATCGTCTACAGCTTGCTGGTGGTGGCTACTCTTATCTTGCTGCGTCCGGACTGGCTGGCCTGGTACGGTCCGCACGCATGGGTGAGTCGATCGACGATGCACACACTGGAGCCGGGCACGCGGCTGAACTTGTTCGCTGTCATTCCGCAAACCGATAGCTGGATCAACGCTTTCTTCTGGATTTCCCTGGGGTCGGCCACGCTTCTCGCCATCGGCTTCCTGACTCGTTTCAACAGTGTGCTTGTTTATCTGTGCCTGGCTTCGATGCAGCAACGGAACCTATCCATTCTGCACGGAGGAGACACGTTCCTGCGAGTAGCCGGCTTTTTTCTGATATTCGCACCAGCGGGGGCAGCCCTGTCAGTGGATCGTCTCATTCGTGTGCGGCGAGGGAAGGAAACGGCCGAGATCCGGCCGCGCAGCCCGTGGGCGCAACGGATGATTCAGTTTGAATTGGCGATGGTCTATTTCGCGACCTTCTGCATAAAAGTAAGGGGAGCGCCGTGGCTGCAAGGAACCGCGATGTATTACATCTATCATCTCGACGAATTTAGGCGGTTTCCGGTGCCGGCATGGTTGCTCGGCCCGACCATGCTCAAACTCGAAGGCTGGGCGGCGCTGGTGTTGGAGTTTTCGTTGGGCGTGTTGATCTGGGTCAAGGAACTGCGCTACATCCTGCTTGCGCTGGGCGTGGTATTTCATCTCAGCCTGGAGTATTCGCTCAACATCCCGATGTTCCAGTGGGATATTTTGTCCGGCTACATTTTGTTCGTCGATCCCGCAGACGCGAGGCGAGCATGGAGTTGGGTACGACAACATCTTCCAGCGAACAACTACAATCCTGAAACTACAACCCCGTAACTACAACCCCGTAGTCTGATAGCGCAGCACATCGAGCGCCAGGCGATATTCGTAGCTTGCCTGGGCCTGGCTGATTTCGGCCTGGGTTTGCTGGAGTTGAGCCTGGCTCAGTTCGACAATCGATCCTAATCCTAGTTTGTAGCGGGTTTGAGACAGGTCGAGAGCGAGGTTCGCCTGTTTGAGAAGCTGATTGGTTACGTCCAGCCGATCATAGGAAGTTTTGGCGTTGAGCCAACTGGCGCGGATATCCCGGGCTACAGAATTACGCAGGTCGATCAGGCGCTGTTGGACGGACTGGGCGCGAAGGTCGGCTTCTTTGGCTCTCGCGGAAAAAAGAAATCCGTTAAAGATTGGAACCTGAAGATTAACTCCGGCTGCGCCGTACCACGGACCCAAATGTTCGTCGCGCGCCGGTGTGCCGCCGATCGCGGCCAGAGCGCTCAGAGACGGGCGGAATGCATCGCGCTCGGCGTGCATGAATTTTTCCGCGGCCTGGTATTGGTAGTCGGCGGCGCGCAGTTCCGGGCGCGAGTCGATTCCCTGCTGTACCAGCGTATCGAGATCGGCTGGAGGAGCATCGAGCGCCGTGGTCTCGTCGACTGGGTCAAACTCCTGAGCGGTGCTATAGCCGAGAATCGCGGCCAGTGTGGCTTGCGCGAGCTTTTCGTTATTTTGCGCGTCCAGCCGAAGCAGCCGGGCCTGCGCAAAGTTGACCTGAGAGAAACTTAAGTCGAGATCGGATTTCAGTTTGCTCTGGGTGAGGGCCTGCACTTGATCGACTACATCCTGACGATTGCTAACCGTTTGTTCGGCTACACGGAGAACAGCACGAGCTTGCAGCACGTTGTAGAAGGACTGGTCGGTCGCAAGCAGGATTTGCTGACGTGTGGCCAGAGAACTTTGTTCCTGCGCCTTCGCGTTCAAGCCGGCGCTTGAAACGAGGTTAGCGGTCCTGCCAAAGTCGGTGATCTGCTGGCTGACATTCACGCCGCCGGCACCGCGTTCATAGATGATGGGGTTATTGAGTCCGCCGGCAGTGATGCGGGAGTTGTCTTTGGAATCGACCGCTGTCAGGTTGCCAACTGCCGTGGGCCAGTAATTGGAGCGGACTTCGCGCACCACCTGTTGCGCCGCCAGCGCCTGGAGGCGGGCGCTCGATATTTGTGGGTTGTTTTTGATGGCCAGAGCTTCGGCTTGCTGCAGAGTAAGGGTCATCCGCGGGGGCGCGGTTGGAGTCTGGCCCGGCAAGACTGGATTCGACTGCGCCGGGAGATAACCTGTCGAGAGAAGGGCGAGTAACAGCGTCAGTCGGATCATTACGCGGATGCCTCCGGAGCGGCGGTCTCTTCTTTGTGGTGAATCCAGAGATAGGCGGCGGGGACGAGATAGACGGTCACGACGACCGACACAAGCAGACCTCCGATGATGGAGCGGGCCAGCGGCGCATAGGCTTCGGCTCCGGTGCCCAACTTCATCGCCATCGGAATCAGTCCGAGCAGCGTCGCGAGCGATGTCATCAGCACTGGACGGAGGCGTAGGCGAGACGCGACGGCGGTTGCTTCGCGCAGAGGAGTTCCCTGCTTGCGCATCTGACGTGTGAATTCGACGATCAAAATACTGTTCGAGACCACGATTCCGACCATCATCACGACACCCATCAGTGACATGACATTTAGCGTTGTGCCGGTCACGAGCAGGAACAGCAGCACTCCAGCGAGGCCAGGCGGGACCGCCAAAAGAATGATGAACGGGTCGATGAAGGACGCAAACTGCGCCACCAGCACGAGGTATACGAGAACCACGGACAGGATCAATCCCAATCCAAAGCTCTTAAACGACGAGTTCATGCTCTGAACGGACCCGCGTACGGTAACCCGTACGTCCTCAGGCAACTGGTTTTGCGCGATGATCCTGTTGATCTGGCTGCTGACGCGGCCGAGGTCTTCGGATTTTGGCGACACGTAGACATCGATGGATCGGAACAGTTGATAGTGGTCAACTTCGGTCGGGGTGGGAATAGTTTGAATGTTTACGACCGTGTCGAGCGGAGTCGGTTCTTTACTGTTCGTGCCTCGAAGCGGGATCAGTTTCAGATCGTTGAGGTTTTTCACTTCGTCTTCGGAATATTGCACGGTCAGCAGATACGGATTACCGCTCTTCGGGTCGATCCAATAGTTCGGAGCGATCATGCCGTTCGATGTCAGAGCGGTGATGACGTTATCGACGACTTCTTTTTGCGTCAGGCCAACCAGACTCGCTTTTTCACGATCAATATCGAGTCGCAGCGCTGGGTAGTCAATATCCTGGGGGATGAGGACGTCGCTCACGCCGTTCAGTTTGCGTATTTCGCGTGCTAGCTGTTGAGCGCTGGCATAGGTCTGCTTCAAATGGTTTCCGGTGACCTGTACGTCGATCGGAGCAGGGAGACCCATATTGAGGACGGAATCGACGAGACCTCCGGTTTGGAAGTAGGCGCTCAATTGCGGCAACTGGTCGCTCAGTTTTCGGCGAACGCGTTCCATGTATTCGTAGCTGCCGACTTTGTGGTCCTGTTGCAAGCTGACTTGCACGAAGGCGGTGTGAGAGGCCGAGTTGCTGGTGTAGATGGCGGAGAAATCGGGAGTGAGGCCGATGTTCGAGACAATCATGCCAAGCTCGTTCGGCGGGACGACACTTTTGATCAGGTCTTCGACTTGCTTCACATATTGCTCGGTGTTTTCGATTCTGGTTCCGGAAGGAGCTTTAAGGTTGATCACGAATTGTCCGGGATCGGTGCGCGGAAAAAAGGCGACACCCATGAGCGGATAGAGAGAAAGACAAAGTAGCGAAACTCCGACAAGTCCTATGGTGGTGGCCGCTGGACGCAATAGGCTGCGTCCGAGAGTGCGGTCATAGCGGCGCAACATCCTTTCAAAGTATTCATTAAACTTTGAGACCACGCGGCCGAACCAACCGGTGGGCTCTGCGTGTTCGTGAGTGTGATGGGACGAACCGAGAAGTTTTGCACAAAACAGTGGCACCACCGTCATCGCCACGAGATACGAAGCCAGGAGCGAAAGAATCACAGCCGAGGCTAAAGCCGTGAAGAGAAATTTGCTCACGCCGTAGAGGAAAACGACCGGGAAAAACACGATTGCGGTCGTGATCGTAGCAGCCAGAACCGCAAGCGAGACTTCGCTTCCACCCTTCTCGGCGGCGACTTCGACGGGCTCTCCCATTTCCAGATGGCGGAAAATGTTTTCGAGCACAACCACCGAGTTATCGATCAATCGCGAGAAGGCCAGCGCGAGTCCGCCAAGCACCATAGTGTTGACGGTGCCGCCTCCGGCAGAGATCGCGAGGAACGCCGCGAGCGCCGAAAGAGGGATAGAAAGAAAAACCGCGGCCGTCGCCCGGAAGCTCCCGAGAAACAACAAAATCATCAATCCCGTGAGAATGAGGCCAATAGCGCCTTCGTGGAGGAGATTCTCGATCGCCATCTTCACGAAGATCGATTGATCGAACACAACCTTCGTGATGAGCTGCTTCGGAATGTCCACCAAGTTCTTGGTCGCTTCTTTGATTCCGTCGACGACAGCGATGGTGTTGGTGTTGCCTCCCTGCTTGAGGATGGGCAAGTAGACCGAGCGCTGGCCATCGACCCGGACTACATTGGTTTGGATCTGGTGAGAATCGACCGCTTTTCCTATGTCACTCACCAACACCGAGTTCGCGCCCACGGACTTCACCGGCAGGGCGTTGATCGCATCCGTATTCGGAACCTGGCTGTTGGTGTAGAGGTTGTAGTCATAGGGGCCGATCTTCACGTCACCCGCGGGGAGAATCAGGTTGCTGTCATTAACGGTGCGTACGACATCCATGACCGAGAGCTGGCGGGCGTCGAGCTTCATGGGATCGACGTAGACCATGATCTGCCGATAACGGCCGCCAAAGGGCTGCGGAACCGATGCCCCGGGAACGCTCGCAATCTGGTTTCTTACGTTGTACTGCCCGATATCGTGTAGCTCAGTCTCGTTCAATCCCTGGCCTTTCAGGGTGATCAGGCAGACCGGAAGGCTGGACGCGTCGAACTTCAACACCACCGGCGGAAGAGTTCCCGGCGGCAAGCGGCGTAGGTCAGCCATCGCCAGATTCGAAATCGTACTAAGGTCAGAACTGGCGTCGGTGCCGGGCTGGAAATAAATCTTGATCAGGCTCACACCGGGCAGGCTGCGCGATTCGATGTGGTCGATGCCGCTGCCCAATGTGAAGAAGCGTTCGAAGGGATCGGTGATGTCGTTCTCGATCTGCTCGGGCGGCATACCGGAGTAAAACGTCGCGACGACGACGACAGGAATGTTGATGGGCGGAAATAAGTCGACGGGCATGCGAACGAGCGTGACGCCGCCGACGATGGCGACGATCAGACACGCGACGATGATGAGGTAGGGATAGCGAATGGCAAATCCGGACATTAGTTCTGCCCCTCCCCGGCCGACTCAGTTTCTGCAATCAATTTGGGGTGAACTTTCTCTCCGGCTTGCAGTGCATTGAGATTCCCGACGACGACCTGGTCACCCTCGGCCAGTCCGGTGACGGCCTCGATGCGCGATCCGCTGTCCACGCCAACGGTGATTGGTCGTTCGTCAACGGTGCCGGATTTACCCACGACAAAAACAGTCGCGTTTGCGCCGTCGCGCTTTACCGCCTGAACGGGCACGGTAAGGGCGGCGTCTTTCTGGCGGCGGGTGAGAGTGGTTTCCGCATACATGCCTTCAACGAGCGAACCGTCAGGATTGTCGACATCGATTTCGGTGTGCATCGTGCGCGTTTCATCGCTGAGGGAGTCGGCGTACCGTGCGACTTTTCCATGGAAAGTGCGCTTAAGAGATGGAACGACGACTTCGATGGCCTGGCCCAGGCGCACATCGGGAACTGCTGATTCCGGCACCGGAACAACCAGGCGGAGCCGCGACCACTCGGCAAGCCGCACCACGGGAAGAGATTGAGTGTCAGAAGCGGTTCCGGCCTGAATGAGCGCGCCGGTATCGGCGTAACGTTTGGTGACGACGCCGTTGAAGGGAGCGGTGACTCGGGAATAGGCTTCGAGTGAAGCGTAGCGATCCTGAGTTGCCATTGCCATCGAGCGCTGACTTTGTGCTTCGGCAAAGGCCGAGCGCGCGCTGCCGACCTGCGCTTCGGCTTCCTGATCGTGAGCGAAAGAGTCGTCGAGTTCCTGTTGAGCGATCAGGCCGGGGCGAGCTTCCGACGCCTGCTTCAGCCGCGTGTAAGCGGCATGCGAGGCGTTGTAATTCGATTCGGCGCGTTTGACGTCTTGTTGGGCGCGATGGATGGCATCCTCGCTGCGCTGAATGTCGGCCTTGGCTCCGGCGACCTGGGCGCTCAGTTCGGGAACTTCGAGAACGGCAAGAATCTGTTTATCTTTCACTTTGTCGCCGACGTCGACGTATATGTGCCGGATATATCCGGCGACTTTAGCGTGAACGTCGACCTCCTGATAGGGACGGAACGCTCCGGAGAGTGTGATAGAGCTACGAATCGGGCCACGAGTCGCGAGGGCGACGGCAACGGTCGGAAGATTCGAATCTTCGCGGCTGGCTTGTGCACCGTGATCGGGAAATTTGAGAATGACCCAAGTGACGATCGCCGCTACGGCAACGGCGATGACGATGTAATTTCGCTTCGACAATCGGCGCATTCAAGCTCCAATCTGTTCTGGAACGGATCTCGCCATGGCAACAACATGGAATTGGATGAGCGGATTCCGTTAAACGTTAAGACCGAAGACGGCGTTTTGCAACCGCTGGCTATTCCTTGGCGGAGCATTGTTTCTTATTGGATTTGGCCGTCAACTACAGGATGGAAAATGAAGGAGGAGGACGGTTGTAGAGGGAATCAGAAAGTTCGGCAGTGATGATGCGGACCTCAGATGGAGGCGCATGGGGCGGGGCGGCGGGAAGCATCACGCCGACACTGGAGATCGGATTGGTCGAAACCGTCGCGTCCGCGGCGAGGTGCTGGCGCATGGCGTCGGCAGGATCGGCTTTGACGGTCGGATGCTCGAGATGAATCCCACTGAAAGTGCGGGTTGCGAGGCTGGCGGATAGCGCGAACACAGCGAACAGAATGATGAGGTGCCGCCAGGAAAACTTCAGGGTGCTCGCCATAGGTTCGAAACGTGCTGCTGTTACCACGTTAGAGTAGATGCAGGCAGGCAGTCAACCGTTGCGCGGCGTGCGTAGTGGTGCAGTTTGATTTTCACAGACTAAGATTAAGATAGGGTGGTGCTGCCAGGCAGGATGGATTGTGCGTACAAGCATCTTTGAACTGTTCAAAATCGGAATCGGACCTTCCAGCTCTCACACCGTCGGGCCGATGCGCGCGGCGCGAAAGTTTGTTGAGACCCTTCAACCCGAAGGGCTCTTGGCACGTGTCATCCGCCTCCAAGTCGAACTTTATGGTTCACTAGCGCTCACCGGACACGGACACGCGACCGACCGGGCGATCCTGCTCGGCCTGTCGGGCGAGGTTCCGGATGAAGTGGATCCGGCGCAGATCGAGGGGAAGATACGAGAGATTCGGGAGAGTAAGACGCTTCGCCTGCTGGCGACAAAAGCCATTTCATTCGACGAGGCCACGGATCTACTTTTCCTGAAAGATCGAATCTTGCCGGGCCACCCGAATGCGATGCGGTTCACTGCATTCGATGATTCGGCAAAGGTGTTGAAAACGGATGTCTATTATTCAGTCGGCGGAGGATTCATCTCTCGCGCGGGAGATGAACCATCCGCGACCGGAACGGCTAAGACGCCTCCTCCCTACCCTTTCGCGAGCGGAGATGAACTCCTGAAAATCGGAGATCAACACCAGCTCCCCGTCTGGAAGATCGTTCTCGAAAATGAGAAGGCCTGGCATGACGAGGGCGAGGTTCGCGACTATCTCCGGCGGATTTGGCAGGTGATGCAGGATTGCGTAGCTCGAGGGCTCGAAACAGAAGGCATTCTGCCGGGAGGACTGAATGTCAGGCGGCGTGCTCCCCGGCTGGCACGAAAGTTAGCGGTCCAAGGTACATCCGATCCGCTGGGTGCGATCGATTGGGTCAACGTCTTCGCGATGGCGGTGAACGAAGAGAACGCAGCCGGCGGCCGAGTCGTAACCGCGCCGACAAATGGCGCGGCCGGAATCATTCCAGCGGTGGCGCATTACTATATGCGCTTCGTTCCAGACGCTTCGTGGGAAGGCCTGGAGCGATACTTTCTGACCGCTGGAGCGATTGGAATTCTATATAAGGAAAATGCTTCGATCTCCGGCGCGGAAGTCGGATGCCAGGGCGAAGTGGGAGTCGCGTGTTCGATGGCCGCGGGAGGACTGGTCGCGGCGCTCGGCGGAACCAACCGTCAGATCGAATACGCCGCAGAGGTCGGCATGGAGCATAACCTCGGAATGACGTGCGATCCAATCGGCGGGCTGGTGCAGATCCCGTGCATCGAGCGCAATGCTATGGGATCGGTAAAAGCAATCAACGCGTGTCGCATCGCGATGCGCGAGACCGATGAACACAAGGTTTCATTGGATCAGGTAATCGCGACCATGTATCAAACCGGGCTCGACATGCAGTCGAGATACAAAGAAACGTCCCTGGCCGGCCTTGCGGTCAGTGTGATCGAATGTTGAGACTTCTTTCTGAACGCAGAAGCCGGACGGACTTTTCCCCACTCACGCCACCCGCGCGGACGTTTCCCGGCCTCGCACAACTGCGGAGTTCTCCCAGCGTCGCATTACCACGTACTCCTCGCACTATCGTGGAAGAGCGGCCCTTCAGGGCCGCGTAACGCATCCGAAATAACTCCGGGCTTTAGCCCCGGTGACCCCACTAAGCCGCTCTCCCTTGCACCACGCCAAATCGATCAGCCTTGACAAGCTTACGAACCGCCAGCGCCAACATCAGTCGAGTCGTACCGGTCATCAGCAGGCTGACTCCGACAAGCGTTCCGAGTACCCAGAGGGAACTCGAAGGCCATTGTTCCCAGATCATCGCGGCCAGAATGATGGTGATGATGCCATCGAGTAGCATCCAGCTGGAACCACTGCGCATGCCGTTCTTGAGCGCGAAGAAGTAGCCGGCCAGATCCATGATGCCTTCGGCGAGGAAGAATCCGCCGAGCAGGAGGGTCAAGGTCACGACGCCGATCAGCGGATGGAACAATAGCCACATGCCCGACAAGACGTAGAGAACCGCGACCAGAAATTTCCAGGCAATCCGGCCGACGCCATGGGAGCGAAATGCGTAGGCGAGCTGAAAGATGCCGTTGAAGACAACGATCCAAGCCAACACCCTGACCACTCCGATGGACGTGAACATCGGCAAGGCCAAAGCAAGAAGCCCAAAAGCGATGAGTATCACGGCCAACCCGATCGACCATGTCGTGACTCTTTCCGGGACCAACTGTTGGGTAGTCATGTTCCTCCTTCACCTCTTCCGCCTTCAACTCGAGGCGTGAGGTATCCGTATCCCTGAGTCCGCCATATTACTCCGGATTACGCGCCAATCGACGACTTTTTTGTGTACCGCAAAGTCGCCGCCTTGAAGAACTCAGTCACTGTGGCGAATGCGGGAGCATCGGTATCGGCAGTGCGGAAACGATCCCTTTGCCTTCTCGCACTGTAATGAATTGATTCGGCTTGACGTTTGGGATGGAATCCTTTTGGCGACTGGGCCAGAGGATATCGACGGTCACAGTCTTGTTCGCCTGTGGCTTGCCCAGTCCAAAAGTCAGCGGCAATTCGCTTTGGGATAGATAGCTCGAACCGGTTTTCACCATGCCAAACAGCCGGACGCCCTTGCTGGTCGTCACGGTGACTTTCGCCCCAATCCCGTCACGGTTCGAACGAGTGCCGACGGTCTTCACGCGCAACATGTCGTTTTGATTGCCGTTATCGTTGCGCAACAATCGCGCCTCGCCATTGTTAGCGGTAATCACGAGATCGAGATCACCGTCGTTGTCGAAGTCAGCATATGCCGCGCCCCGGCCCACGATCGGGCGCGGCAGCGCCGAGCCCAGTTTCGCGGTCACTTCGTCAAATTTGTTGTTGCCGAGGTTATGAAAAACGTGAGGGGGTTGCGCGTACTTGACGTTCGGTTGCACGACGCTGATGTCGTCGGAGACGTGGCCGTTAATAGCGAGAATGTCGGGCAATCCGTCGAGGTCATAGTCGAAGAAAAATGTGCCGAACGTCAGTGACTTGGTCGACATCCGTGCAATGCCAGTGGCCGGGGCTTGATCCGTAAACAATCCTGAGCCATCGTTGTGGTAGAGCGCCATGCCCTCGTTCGTGAAATTGCCGAGCACCAGGCTCTGCCAACCCGAATTGTCATAGTCAGCAGCATCGGTCCCCATCCCGGCGCGCGCGGTTCCGGCTTCGCCATAGGCAACGCCCGCAGCAACGCCAACGTCGGTAAACGTACCGTTGTGATTGTTGTGGTAGAGCTTATTCGGCTCGGTATCGTTCGAGACGAAGAGGTCGAGCCAGCCGTCATTGTCGTAATCCAAAAGGGCGATGCCGAGCGCCTTACCAGTGGGATCGTAAAGTCCCGCGCTGCGGGTTACATTCTCGAAGGTTCCGTTCCCGAGGTTATGAAAAAGCGTCGAGCTTTGCCCTTTGTACCTCTGAGGAGTGCAATACGATTTGTTTTTATTGTCGAGAGAGCAATATTGATCGGATTCGATCGACCAGTCGATGTAGTGGGCGACGAACAGGTCGAGCTTTCCGTCGTTGTCATAGTCAAACCACACGGCGCCAGCCGAGAATCCGGGATCGGCGACGCCAGCCTTGGCCGTCACATCCGCAAACTTACCGTTGCCCAGATTGTGAAAGAGATGATTCGATCCGACGGTCGTGATGTAAATATCGACGAACCCGTCATTATCGTAGTCACCGACCGCGCAGCCCATTCCATACATTTCGACCGCGAGTCCGGCTTGCCGCGTCACGTCGGTGAAGGTGCCATCTTTATTGTTGTGATAAAGCGCGGGGAACGAGTTGCCGGATTTGTGCCCCGGCCAGTCCATGGAATTGACGAGCAGAATATCCTGCCAGCCGTCGTTATCGTAGTCGAGAAAACAAACTCCGCTACCCATGGTTTCCGGCAGATACTTTTTCCCAAACGCGCCGCTGTTGTGCTTGAAGTGGATCCCCGCCTGCGCCGTCACGTCGGTGAATTCAATCGGACCCGACGGACGAGGAGAATTTGCAGGAGAGATGCTCTGAGGCGACGGAGATGCTGGCGATGCCGTCGGAGCTGACGACGGAGCGGCCGAAGACGCGGAAGTGACAGCCTTAGCCGCGAGACCAGTATCGGCCGTAGTCGTTTCTGTTGAACTTGGTGCTGGTTTCCGCTTGCAGCCCGCCAGTAGAAGACACGTGGCAAGAAGTAAGCAGGATGTTCTCCAGTGCCGCAGCATCAAATACTTTCTCACCTTCCGGACCTAGTCATCGGGCGTCACGCGGCGGCCGCAACCCTGGCAGAATTCGCGCGCCGGGTGTCGAGCCAGATCTCGATCAGCATCGCGGCAGGTCCCACGATGAAGAGCGCATAGAACGGGGCGTAGACAATCTGCCGCAGACGCAGAACCATTTCCAATAGTGCAACCAGGAAGACAACGATGCATTGCCCGCGCTTCGAGCGCACCGTGGTTTTCGGATCGGTGATCATAAAGAAAATGAAGAGTTGATACATCGGCCCGGTGATGGGCGCGACCTCCGACTGCCAGGGACTGCCGGTCATCCAACTTCGAAGGAATGCGAAGGCGAGAAACGAGGCAACATAAATTCCGGTGATGTGGAAGCGATGAAGCCGTGCGATGATCACGGAGCCGAGGATCCAGATCACGATCATGGGCCACAAATAATTCCCCCACTGAATACTCAGGGTCGCAACCGTCTCAGGCGCCAGAAACAACATCGCGGAGATTCCGAAATTCGACGGATTCCAGATGTGCCGATCTTTCACTCGCAACACATACTTGGAAGTAATGGAAATTGCCGCGCAAAGAGCATAGGGCCAGAAGGCTGGCGAACGCACCAGAATGCCGACGCTGATGCCTGAGATGTAGGCGCTCGCAGGATGCAACCACTTATGAAAGAAGATGCGGCCGAGTACGAGTTCGAACGCGATGGCGGTGACGATCGCCAGCAAGGTCTTCTGGTAACTCTCGAGGATGCCGAAAGAAAGATGCCCGGCGAGCAGAATGCAGGTTATGAAGGCTGGAGCGATGTAACGATTGTCGAGACTGAAGAGCGAAGTCCGTTTGGCAGGCGCCTGCGGCGGCATGACTGGCGCGGTGAGTTGCTGACTCATGCAGGCTCCTTAATCTTGTGCAACTGGCGCGTCGCAGGCTGATCGATGGTCTGAAGTTTGCCAGAAGGCCATCGAATAATCGCCTTTTCTACACGCGGATTCTGGCCGAAACCGAAATGCAACCGTCGGTCGTTCTGCGCTGCAAACCCGGAGCCTCCGGAAACCTCTTGCACTTGTTTCTGCCCGTTCCAGAATAACGTGACCTGGGCTCCGATCGCGCTTCGGTTACTGGCCGTGCCCTCTAACTCGAGTTCCATCCACTCGTTCGCCGGAGTAACAGTGTTCTTATAGACAAGCAGTGGTCCCTTCTGGTTGGCGACGACCACATCGAGCACACCCCGGTTCCACAAATCGGCTAAAGCGACAGAGCGACCGTCGTAAGTGTCGCTGACGCCGACCGCCTGGGCCACATCGATAAATTTCCCGGCTCCGTCATTAAGCCAGACCCGCTTCGTTTGATAACCAGACAGGCTGCGCCCTTCAAATGCAGGCCAGTTCTTGGCATCCCCTATGATCGTGCTATTGCCTCCGGCAACCTTCGAAAAGTCATACCAGTAGCTGCGATTCCGGTCCAGTGAGATATAACCGTTCGCCAGATACAGGTCGAGCGTCCCATCATTATTCAGGTCCCCAAACTGCGCGCCAAAACTCCATCCACCCAGTTCGACGCCGAAGTCGCGCGCGAGGTTCTCGTATTGGATCGCGTCTCCAGCCGTGCCTGCTTTCGGCATCCACAGATTATTTCCCTGAATGAGGATGCCGTCTTCGGAAATGTTTGAAACATAAACCGCGTATCGGCCCTGATTGAGAATATCGCCGAAGGCGGCATTCATCCCGCTCTTGGGCGCAAAGCCGACGCCGGTTTGTAGCCCCACTTCTCGAAACCGTTTGCCGTCGTTAAAGTAGAGTTCAGAAACGCCATAGTCATTGGCGACAAACAGATCGGGATGCCCGCTGCCGCGCAAGTCAGCAGCCGCAGCCGCCAGCGTCCAGCGGTGGCTCTCGATGCCAAGTTTCTCGCTGACGTCTTTAAACTTGCCATTGCCGAGATTGTGGAACAAATATTTTCTGCCACCGTTCTTGGCATATTCAAAACTGTCTGGCATGATTCGCGTCGTGTTGAGATGCCAGAGGTCGATGTCTTCGGCGTAGTATCCGGCCACAAAGAGATCGAGAAGTCCGTCGCCGTCATAGTCGAACCAGATTGCGCTGTTGGCATTGATCCAGGGCGGCAACCCGGCTTGATCGCTGACGCGCCTAAAACCGTGACCGTGGTCGTTGTGATAAAGCTCGGGGCGTCCCCACTTGATCAGGAACAAGTCCTCGTATCCATCATTATCGTAATCGCCCCACACCGCGCCGGTGGAGACACCGGTGCCAGCTTGATTAACGTCGGCGATTCCCAATTCTTCGGCCACGTCTTTGAAAGTGCCGTCGCCCATGTTGCGGTAGAGGGCATTCTTGCTGCCAATCGCGCTGTTGGTCACATAGATATCGGGCCAGCCATCGCGGTCGAAGTCCACGATCGACACGGACGCGCCCATCGAAGCGACTTCTGGCATGATGCGATCAAGCTTGGGATCAAGCACCGGAGCCTGATGAACAAAGTTGATTCCCGCTGCATGAGAAACTTCCTGAAGATAGAAACCGTGCCGCGCCAGAGCGGTGCTCGCGTCAACTATCGACTTATCGCCGGCACGACGCGCAGAAAGCCGCTTCACGACGATCGGCACAGCCAGCAACCCTACAAAGAAAATGGCTAGAAGAACTCTCGCGATCCGGCTGCCCTTCATTTACTCACTTCACTCCTGCTGGATTCCGGTCCGGAAATTCCGCTGCGCAAAGCGTTCTTGAAAACGTAAGGGGTAACGTAACGCGTGTGATAATTTTTCCAGTCGTCTGGATGTTGCCGGTAGGTCCATTCATCTTCGAGCGCCCCGGGCCGAGCGGTGTATTCGTTCTTCGCGTGATAGGGCAAAGGTAAAACAGTCTTGGAGAAGGTCGAGTTGTAGTCACCGTCCTTGATCCAGCCATCGCCTTTGATCACAAAGTCGCGCACCCATCCAGCGGCTGGAGGCGGTTGCTCGGCGAAACGCAGCGACATCTCGTCGCCCGAATTTACGATCACGTAGCGATCGTCGATAGTTTTCAAAAGCTCGCGAATATCACCATAGCGCGTGTAATACCCAATCAAATCGCGCCAGCGTTGCTTGGTCCCTTCAATCTCGTTGTAGTTCGGAACTTCAGGAGCCCGCGCCGCGGTCGTCGGCATGTGCATCACGGAGTATCCGCGATAGTGCAAGTCGGCCACCGTGGGGTCTAGAGTCACTTCCTTCAGCGGCGCGTCGGGAGCACCCTTGGCCCAGCGGATCGCGTCCCAGTAAATTTCAAGATTCGTGCGTAGCCTAACCCGGCGCGGAGTTCCGGGACGGAAGACGTTCGAGAGATTGAAGAGAATTGTCTTTTTCCGTCCCGCGGGAAACCCGAGATTGTCTTGCGCGGTTACCCAACCACCGCGGCCATCCGGCACTTCGACGCTGAGGCCGTGCGCATGCCAGCGACTTCCCTGCGTGATGGCGACGTTCACTGAAGACTCGGTGTCGTGAATGGAACCCTGCGCAATCAGATAAAGAGGACCAGTTTTCGGCGCGTCGTCACCGAGGTCGACTTCAAGGTAGTGGTCGCGGGTGATTCCCTGGAACTGGCCGCGTCCGAAACTGGCGACGGCTTTCCCATCAAGTTCGCGAACGAGGTCGGTGACGTCCTGACCGGTGTCATCAATAGCACGCGCGATCGGGTGAGGCGTTTCCACTACGGTTAGGCCAAGTTTCGGCGGAGGGATCACGAAACGCTCGTCGACAAAAATCTCGGTGCCAACGGGATGGTCAACCGTCATCAGCGCGATGTAGTCGTAGTAATAGACTTCCCAAAGTTCGGCCGTGATGCGGAGGTCGTAATAGCCATCGTGCGGAACGAGTTGTTCGCGCCCGATCTTATACCACTCGCCAGTGGTGGCGACTTGCGCGGAGCCGATAGTATTTATGCGCAGGCCGATGGCCGACCCCCACGGAACCGCATCTTTCACGAACTCCATTTCCTTTCCGTTGTAAGCGAAAAGAAACGGGCACGACGCCTTGAGACGCTGCTCGGTGATGATATCCATGTCGGCCTTCACACCAAACTCCGCGCGCACCGTGCCGTTTGGCCACACCACACGCACTACTTCGGCTTGCGTCCGCTCACCCAATCCGAAATGAAGCTGCGGGCCCGTGATCGGCTGCTTCTGCACCAGCAATCCAGAGCGGACTTCGATTTCTCCCCCGATGCCGTATGGGTTGATGCGCTGGTCGCCAACGGCCTGTACGGCATGAGGACGAACCACTTGCCAGTGATAATTCTTCGTTCCCTGATTGACTCCCTCGGTGGGCTGACCCTGCGCCGAGAGGCCGACGAGATCGAGCTTGCCGTTGCCGTTCAAATCTGCAACATCGACATCAAAGGCGAGCGCGGGCGAAGCCAACGGCTTCAGTTGAGTGAACTTTCCGTGAGCGTCGCCGAGCCAGATCAGCACCCCTCCCGAACTCTTGGCGGCGAGCAGAGACTCCGGAGATAAAATCAGATCGAGCGCTCCGTTGTTGTCGAGATCCGCGACCGCGAATCTGACCCCGCCTGCAAGATTATTCGCTACGTCATTCGCCACACCGGGCACGCGCGCAATCTCAGCGACATCCCAGCGTTGCCCTTCGTTTACGTCAGACATCCGCACGATCGCGCCATCCGCCTGAACGGCGAGCAGATCGAGAACGCCATCGCCGTCCACATCGGCCACCGCCAACGCTTTCACGGGCGGAAAATTGTCCGGCAGCGGACGCTCCCGAAATTGACCCTGCCGCTCATTCATAAAAATATGGAGGTGACCAACGCCGTCGATGATGGCGGCGTCAGGATTTCCATCGCCATCAAAGTCGGCCCAGGCAAAACCACGCAGCCCCATCACTCCGGCAAATGGATGAATAGCCAGAAACGTATCGTCGCCATTGTTTCTGAGGACGGTCGGCACGCCGTCTTTTGAGCCGAGAACAATATCGAGATCGCCGTCAGCTTCGATGTCTACCGCCCACGCTCCGGTGTAGGGCGCGTTGGTCACAGACTTCGGCAACTTAGTCTGCGCGGTTACATCGGTGAAGGAGTTCGAGCTCTCCTGACGCATCAGGCGCACTCCGCCTGCTCCCGCCAACGCGAGATCAGTCTTGAAGTCGTAGTTGAAATCGAGAGGCGCAATGCCTTCAGGTAGCGGCACTTCGGCAGATCTTCCCCCGGGAAATGGGAATTTCGCGCCGGTGGCCAAACGTACTTCGTGAGCATTGGCGACGGCGACAACTGGCGTGCCCGCGCTTCCCAGGGAAATCGCTCCGATCCAGCTCCACTTGGCGTTGCCAAAATTTGCCAGAGGTTGCGGATTAAACGTGAGCGCCATGTCGGGCGGTGCCGGCCTGAAATCCGGGTTTGCGAGTCGCAGGAAGCGGGTGAACGGCTCGGCCTCTTCACCGGGAGCGGCTTTGATTGCCCGAAGATTGAGACGATAGTCCGGAATGCGCATGAGCACGTTGCGCAGGAAGGTGGTTTGGGTGGCAGCTGTCCGAAGGTCGTTAGCGGAAACCGCAGCCTGCACTGCGGCAAGCTGGCGCTGCACCTCCGGCGGCCACGCGGAGGAACGAGCGCTGACTTGCGCGACCGCCGACTTTACGACATCCGCATCACCGCGCTTGGCGGCGATTCGGCACAGCTCGAGCAATGCCGCCAGATTCTCTGGCTGCACCGCCAGAATTTTCTGCATCAGGATCTGAAACTCAGCTTCGCTTTTCGCGTCGCCGAGGCGCTCCGTCTCTTCCGCAAGCTGGTAGATTGCCCGCAGGTTTTGCGGATTGAGGTTGACCGCTTTGCGTAAGTCAGCCAGCGCCCTCGCAGAATCGCCCTGCTGGCTCTCGAGCGTACCTAACAGGCTGTAAATCTGATCGTTGTCTGTGGCAAGATCACGCGCCCGTCGAAACCGTTCGGCCGCCGCATCATAGTTTCTCTGGCGCAGCGCCAGGATCCCCCAATTGCCCCACCCGGCAGGCTCTCCCGGCACAAGCTGCGTCACTTCCGAAAGCTTGCTTTCGGCGTGGACGTCATCGCCCACCTGCAAAGCGGCCAGGCCGATGTAGAACGCCGAAACAACATCCGCGTAGGCCTTGGAATTTTTCTCGGGAAATTTCGGCGTTGGATGGCATCCCGTGAAACTCACGAGCAGCGCTCCCACCGAAACAAGCAAGACCGTGAGTTGAAGACGAGATCCTCGGATATGCATAGTCGCCAGCGCGTCACATTGAACGCAAGAGTCCAGAATGCAAGACTAAAGAACGCAAGAGTCTAACAATAATGCATTGCTGATAGTCAGGTCACTAGATGGTTGATACTAGAGCGTCAGATGGCAGCGGCAGCGGCAGCGCAGACGCCGCCGGCGCGAGATACCCCGGAACCACAGGATTGCGACGGCCAGGAACGGCAGCATATACAACAATAGATCCCAGCGTCCATATCCCGGAGGTGTCGCTTCGACCCTTGAGACCGCTTCCCCACCACCTTGCGAACTCTGCAAGATCAGGCGCACGCGCCAGAATTCGTCGCGATCGAATTGGGCGAGAACTTTGTATTCAACCTGTCCCCGCGTGCTATCGCGGTCAGCATTGTAGAGAACCTCCGGCAGACGTCCACTCTCTGGTTCGATGCCGATCTGTATTTTCAAATCGTCCGGGACCTTGCCGCCCGGCACTGGATCGACGAGCACGAAGAAAGTTCCTGTGCCCACATCGGGATGCGTCCAGAGCGCGATCACGCACGGCCCCACTTTTTGATTCTCGATGATCGGGAATGGTGGACCATTGTGCGCGTTGGCGGTCGGCGGCGAGATGCACAGGAGTGCAACCACGAGAAGCGCCGAAATTTTCCCTACGTTAGTCATCGCTCATCCACTCATCAGCGTGGCGCGCATTTCCATAGGCTGAAAGATGAGCCACATCGATGCCACCCACAGCACGGCGCAGACCGTGGCCCAAGGGATGAACACCCGCAGCGAGCCAGCCGGAGAGTCTTCCTCCGCCAGGCCGTGAGTCACCGCAAGAGAACCGGCAAAGCCCAGCAACAGGAAACCGATTTCGACGACTTGAACGACGTTCGCCGAGAGGCCCGTCAGAGTCCAGCGCGGCTGTCCGAGAAAGGCGTGGCCCAGGCTCGCGACCGCACTCTGGGTCACGGGAATGATGGTGTAGAGCCCGGTCAAAAAGTGAAAACCGTAATGCGCGAGCCACATCCCGAATCCCAACGGAACCAGGCCGTAGGTGTAGCGAACCACAGTTGAAAGCAAACTGCGCCGAACGCCTCCCCATGTGATGGCCAGCCAACCGGCAACCAACAATAGGAGCACCGGTTCAACGACTAAAAAGAAGATGAAGATCAGTCCGAGCACCGGAGCCTCAAGGCTCACGTGCAACATCTTACCCAGCCAATTCTCGACGGCATAAACAGGACTAACCATGCCAAACGCGTTCAACAGCGCGCCGAAAGTAAATACGATGGCCAGGGCAGCCAGGTCTTTGCGCTTGGAAAAATAACCGATTCCCGAGCGCAAAGGATCGGTCAGCAACTCAGTTCCAGGCATACGGCTCAGGATCCCGATATTGTCGTGGGGGCAGGCATGAACGCAGTCCAGGCAGAATGTGCAATCCATGTTGCCAACTTTCCGCGGCTGAAACAGAGCCAGTTCGCATCCGCGGATCACAACCAGCTCAGAGGTGCGATCGGCAGAAGCTTCTCGCCGGCCGCGAATGCAGTCCTTGGTGACGCAGCTTGTGCACACGACCTGATCGCGCACCTTCACTTCCAGGGGAGAAAGCGTAGACGCGACAAAATTAAACTGACCAATCGGACAGACGAATTTACAAAACGAAGCATGTTTAAAAAATCCGTCCACCACCAGCACGCTGAGGAAGTAACCGATGATCAGCCAAGCCGTCCACCACGGCGAGGACCAGAGATCGAACAATTCATAAGTAAAGAGGATAAGAACAAAGAGGGCCACCGAAATCCATTT
Organism: Terriglobales bacterium; assembly: GCA_035308395.1. Classification (GTDB taxonomy): domain Bacteria; phylum Acidobacteriota; class Terriglobia; order Terriglobales; family Acidobacteriaceae; genus Acidiflorens. The sequence goes on along the minus strand of DATGGT010000085.1, from coordinate 5,641 downwards.
ATTGCGCAGCGCGCGCGGCCAATTGAAACGCGGAGTAAACACGCGCCGCGCCATTTGACGAACCAACATGAAAGGGCAAGCCAGGCAGAAAAAGTTTCCGGCGCACAACAGAACCAATACCAGAACGCCGCGAAAATGCAGCCAACTCAGAGTAGTAGCAAGATTCTTCGGGGCGAGCGATGGCCCAAATAGCCCGTGAAGGATCATGATCACGCTGACGATCAGCAGAGGCACTTGCAGCACCGGGCGCGCATAACGCCAGCGAAATAGCGGTCCAACAACAGGGACACGCAATAAGTCAAAAGGAGGCGGCTCTGGACTTTCAACAGGCGGGATGGAGGATGAATTCAACAGCTTCCTAATTGAGCGCGCGAGGCTGGACGCCCTTCATGTCGAACTGGCGTTCCAACTTTTCTCCGCTGGCGAGGGTACCATGCAAGAGAATAACCCAATCTCCGGCCATCCCAAGCGCGAGATCAGCCTGATAGCGTCCGGGCTGGATTTCTTTCGCTTCGGCGAAGACAGGACTCATGCCCGCGTGTGACATGTCGGCTTCAACCGAGATATGAGCGTCTTCGACGGGCTTCGAAGCGCGGTCCCGGACGGTGAAAGTGACTCGAACGGGACCGACCTGCACCGGCAGTGGCGTAAATTCGCGCTCGACCGTGAACTCGCTCACGGGGTCGGCCTTCTGTCGACACGCCACCCCCAATAAGACCGCAGTCACCGCGACCGCAAGAAAAAGTCGACGCTGCCAGGTTGAGAGCGGGCGAAATATCATTTGTCACTTCGCCCGAATCACTTCACCCTCACGTCCCCATTCAGGCTGCACGGGGTGCTTCATGCCGGTCCCAGGCGCAGGTGCAGGCTGCTTTTTCTTTCTCGCCCTCGGGCGGGAACACGTGGTAATACATCGCGATCACCATGGGGAGAAACACGATCGAGTTGTAGAAGAGATGAAGTTCGACCCGCGGGAAAAAGAGTTGCAGCACGCTGCACGGTACCGGCTTATGCCAGAAATTGTGATGCGTCGTCGCCTGCCAGATCAGCAGGAAGTGTTCGATGTGATGCCAGAACTGGATCCAGAACGCAATCATCCACCAGGTGTGCGAGACTCCGGTGAACCCCTTCCGGAATATCCAGAGACCGATGAGCATCACCAGCGCGTATCCGTAGTGCAATACCTCAGACTGGATCAACCAGGGGTAAAACAATCCAAGCAGACCTCCCGCCTTGGGACGCGGCCACCCCATGACATAGATCTGATAGGCCTGAAATAGATGTTCAGCCCAGTGGCCAAGCACAACAAGCATGAAGAGCTGAAGAGCTCGCTCGTGCCAGCTCGTATTGAGCTTTTCGTAGAAACCGGAGCCCTGCCGGGCTATCGACAGGTTAGGAACACTGGGATGTGAAACTGCCACGGAAACGACCTCCCAATTACGATCCGAAGTCAAAAAAAATCACAGCTCTTGGTGAACAGACTAAAGGAGATGACGCCGATCGCACTTGTAACAAGAATATAACGCGAGGCTCACTGCGGTCTCTACTGTTTTTCAACTATTGCCTGCACCGATCATCGCAGCTAATGTGTCGCAGCGAGTATCTAGCGCCGCCCTGAAAGCATGCCTACGTTTGGCGAACCGAATGCAACCGTCCCAGCGTTGCCAGAGCTACTGGCAGCGGACCAGGTTCGGGCACAAGGCCAAACTTCCCTTTTACAACTGAGTTCCCTCGTCGAACAGATTCAAGCTGCGACTCGCGCCGCTCAAAAGCTTGTTCTGGGCCGTGAGCCGGCAGATTTGGCCTGGCGTCAGGAACCGGACTCGTGGTCTGTGGCCGAATGCTTCGACCATCTCGCCCAAACCGCGCGCGCATTTCTTCCTGCGATAGCAACTGCGGTCGCAGCTGCTCCGGGCCTGCCGACGAACCGGCCGCTGCAGACGGGGACAGTGGCGACATTATTTATCCGGCATCTGGAACCGCCGTACCGTCTTCGGTACAAAGTCCTCCATCAACTCGCGCCGCAGTGCAAAGACAAAGACTTCGAAGCCGCGTACAACGGCTTCGTCGAGTCGCAGTCTCAACTATCGGAAGCTATCCGTTCCGCCGCTGGACTCGCCATCGACCGGGTCAGGATCAAGTCTCCCGTATACGGACGCATCAGCTACAACGTCTATAGCGCTTTTCGTATTCTCGCCGCTCACGAGCGACGCCACCTCTGGCAAGCTCAGCAGATACTGAAGGCGCTCGACTAAACGCCGCCCCTCCGAGAACAGGCATAGGCTTGGGTCCCCAAAGAACGCCCAATCAAAGACGTGAGAAACTGACCCCATGTCCGAGCCAGCGCCGACCGTCTGCGACGTAACCATCATCGGCGCTGGCCTGGCGGGAAAAGCTGCCGCTCTGCATCTCGCCAAAGCGGGCCTGCGCGTAATCTGCATCGAGCCTGCGGACGCGAATCGCCAGCCCGTCGGCGAGTCGCTGGACTGGTCAGCTCCCGATCTATTGAAAGCTCTCGGCCTGCCGATGGAGCATCTGGTCAACGAGCAGATGGCGACCTGGAAACGCCACGTAACTATTCAGATGCGCGACGGTTGCTCCGAACACTACGTTCCCTCCGCGTGGCTCGCGGGCCCACCCTTCCACGTCGAACTTCGCACCCTGCACGTCGATCGAGTTCGCCTCGACCAGGAACTCTTGAAGTTGGCGATGAATCAGGGAGTGACGCTCGTCAGAGACAAAGTTGTGCGCGTGGAACGACAGGACAAGGACAAAGACAAAAAAGTTTCCGCGGTCCACACTGCCGGGGGCTCACGGATCTCATCGCCGTGGTTTATCGACGCCTCGGGTATCGGATCGTCAGTGCTGGCGCGAGAGTTCAATCTACCGGCGATAGAGTTCGGTCCGGTGAAAGTAGGTGTGTGGAGCTATTTCCCAGTCGCAGATCCGGTGGAAGGAACGACGCTCTACATGGATCCCAAGCCGTCGGAATACCTGGATTGGATTTGGGAAATCCCCATCAAGCCCGACACCGTCAGCGTGGGACTCGTCACTACCGGGGCCGCGATGAAGGCGCGACGCGAGGCCGGTGATTCGGTTGAAGACGTTTTTCGAGAACAGTTGATGAAGTTTCCACGCTTCGAGTCGCTGCTTCGTGAGAGCGCCGGGATTAGGATGAATGTGACTAGCGCGAATGTGACTTCATACCGATGCCGTGTCCACCTCGCAGTCGCCGGCCCAAACTGGCTCCTCGCCGGCGAGGCCGCGTCCATGGTCGATCCGATCACTGCAAATGGCGTTACGGCAGCGCTTCGCCACGCGGCGGAAGCGTCGTCGCTCATTCTGAAGTTCAATAAACGTGGGGAGATCCCGCTACGCGACAGAACTTGCTATAGCAGCCGCATTCTCCAGCTGGCCAAGTTTTTCAACGGCGGAATTGAAAAGATCGTCTACGAGCCGCCGGTCAGGACTCGAATCGGGATGGGAACCTCGGGAACTGTCTACACCAGCCCCGCGTGGAGTATGAATGTGGTGTATGCGCGTTTAAAACCGCGCGGGATCTTCTCAACACTTCTTTTCGGATCACTTCTCGCAGTTTTTCGCGCCAGCGCCTGGACACTCTACAGAGCCTGCAGTTGGCTCAGACCGTCATAAAGAGCTTCCGATTAAGTGGAATCATCAACCGCTTGAAAGAGCACTGCCTCAGCGCATGCACAGCTTTCGCTTTGAAAGGGCACGGCTTCAGCCGTGCCGTAACAGCGCCACATCTGCCGCCTTTAGGGCGCTGCGGTCGTTTCCTCAGCGGGTGAAGTCCGCTCAGATTCATCCGCCCCGGCACGTCTGAAGACGTGCCCTTTCAAAACTCTTGCTAACATCAAAGCGTGAACTCTTCCGTTCGCGTCCGCTTCGCTCCTTCCCCAACCGGTCAACTGCACGTCGGCAATGCGCGCACTGCTCTCTTCAACTGGCTCTTCGCGCGCCGGGCCGGCGGCGTGATGGTCCTGCGCATTGAAGACACCGACGTCGAACGCAGCGAGGCGCGCTACGAAACGCAGCTGCTCGACGATCTCAAGTGGCTGGGGCTTGACTGGGACGAAGGTCCCGACCTTGGCGGACCGTACGCCCCCTACCGCCAGAGCGATCGGCTGGCCATCTATCGCGAGCATGCCGAGCGGCTGGTGAGCGAGGGCAAGGCCTATCTGTGCTTCTGCTCGGTGGAGGAGTTGGAGCGCGATCGCGCGCACAAGCTGGCGACTGGTCAGCCGCCGATCTACTCCGGCAAGTGCCGGGCCCTCGATCCGGCCGAGGCGCAGCGCCGGCGCGACGATGGAGAGGCGGCCGCCATCCGCCTCCGCATTCCAGAGCACCCCATCCGTTTTCACGATATCGTGCATGGCGCGGTCGAGTTCTCCAGCGAGGTGGTCAGCGATCCCATCATCCTGCGCTCCACCGGCATTCCCGTTTATAACTACGTGGTGGTCGTCGACGACGCGCTGATGAAGATCACGCATGTCATTCGCGGCGACGATCATCTCTCCAACACTCCGAAACAGGTTGCACTGTACGAAGCGCTGGGATGGCCGGTGCCGCAGTTCGCACACCTCAGCACGATCTTGGGCGCCGATCGCGAGCGCCTGTCGAAGCGCCACGGCGCAACTTCGATTGCGAACTTTCGCGATATGGGCGTGCTGCCCGAGGCGCTGCTGAATTACCTGGCGCTGCTAGGCTGGGCGCCGAGCGGCGGCACGCGCGAAATCTTCACCCCCGAGGACCTGAAGCGCGAGTTCTCGCTGGAGCGCGTTACGCCCTCGCCCGCTGTCTTCGACATGGAAAAGCTCTACTGGCTGAACCGGCACTACATCAAGCAGAGTCCGACGGAGCGCATCGAGCGGCTGGCCGAGACGTACTTTGTTCGCGCCGGACTGCTGCCGGAGAACCCCGGCAACCCAACACGCACGTGGTTCGCAAAGGTGATTGCACTGCTCGTGCCGTCGGTCGACAAGCTTGACGAACTGCCCCAGCGTGCCGGCCTGATCTTCCAGTACAACGCCGACGAAGCGAAGCATGCGCCCGATAATGTCGAGGTGCTCGCCTCGCCGAAGAGTTCCGAGGTGCTGGCTGCTTTCGCCGATCAGCTAAAGGCGGACAATTCACCCCTCACGCCCGAGCGCTTCAAAGCCATCATGAATGAAGTGAAGGTGAAGACCGGCGCGAAGGGCAAGGAGCTGTTTCATCCCATACGCATCGCGCTGACCGGCTCGCATTCCGGGCCGGAGTTCGACAAGCTCATCCCCATCCTCGAGGAGGGCGCCACGCTGGATCTGCCGCAGCCTGTGTTGAACGTGCGGACGCGCCTGCATGCATTCCTGGCGAACCGGGCATCCGGTTAGACGTGCTCGATGACGGCACGGCTGAAGCCCGTGCCCCTTCAAGGCCGCCTACAGCGGATCTGACGTCGCAATCGCAGGACTCTACGACAGAATCCGTCAATTCAACTAAGTGCCGCCAGGAAATGATCAACGAACGCGTGCACGTCGCGGTAGCTGTTGTACAGCGGCGCAGGCGCGACGCGCAGGATGTCTGGCTCGCGAAAATCGCACAGCACGCCTTCTTGATTCAGCCGCTCGACCACCCCGCGGCC
>DATGGT010000084.1:0-1758 GCA_035308395.1 Terriglobales bacterium | reverse complement strand
CGTCAGCTCAATGGTCAAGTCGGTCTCGTTCGGCGGTTTGGCCTGACAGTGTTTGGTCATGGCCTTTAACGCCTTCCAGGCGACCCTTTTTGCTTGACGGTACGTGGGCGCAACATACCATGCCACCCGACTGGGGGCCGAGGCAGCCCGGATCAGCTCGATCAAGGCGAGATACGTTTTGCCGAAGCGGCGGCCCGCGACCAAAACCCGAAAACGTTGCTCGCAACTATATACCGTCCCTTGCGGACGTTTCAGAACGATATTCACGGTGCCCCCCTTTTTCATGCGACCTCCTTGTCGACTTCGGATTGGTCTTCCGCGTCAGGTTCGGCTTCAACGGAACTGATAGCGCCAGAAGAACGCTCCGCCTTGATCTCGTCAAAACTGCGACCATCGCCCTCGAGCGTTGCAGACCGTCCCGTGAGCCTTTGCCACCTGCACACGGCGAGTTCTACGTACCTTGGATCGATCTCGATGCCGTAGCAGATGCGACCGGTCAGTTCCGCAGCGATTAGGGTCGTGCCCGACCCGAGAAATGGATCATAGACCACATCGCCACGTTCAGTGTGATTCAGAATTGGGCGACGGTAAAGCGCGATAGGCTTTTGATTACAATGACCAGTCGCCGTCTCCTCTTGGTTCTTTCCACCGAACGGATTTAGACTAGCGACCGGCCAAACTGTCGACTGACTCTGATCGCCTCGCCACCCAGATCGTGCTCCTTTGCGAACGCAGTAATAGCACGGCTCGTGTTGGAAATTGTAGGGGCCTCGACTTAGTACGGCATTCGGCTTCGTCCATATAATCTGCGCACGAATCTCGAAACCGACCTCGACGATACCTGTTGCTACCGGGCCTGAGTGGACTCCAGCGTGCCAAATGTAAGCGATATCGCCTGGGAATAAACCATGCGAAGCTGACCAAACGACGCGATCGTCATTCTGGATTTTTCCAGTCTGGCGTTGTACTCCGAGTCCGGCCTCTTCCCGCCACATCGGATCATACGAAACGCCATAGGGACCATCGCTAATCATCAGCGGCGGCCGAACATTACGCAGCACATGGGTAACATCGTGTGGCTTAGTAGAATCGCCGTTCAACACACGGTGACCACCACATTGGACTACCTCGCCGAGGGCTATTACTGGACGCTGCGGTGGCGGCAGAACCAAGTCCGCCACCTCGTCGCCAAGGTCCGTGTTAACCAGGAATTCATCAATCTCGGGCGGGTCGAAACCGGTTAGCTGCAAATCAAATTCAAGCGCGTTGAGTTCGACCATTTCGAGCCGGAGCAACTCGGGCTCCCAACCAGTCTCCTCGTGGCTCCGGTTGTCCATCAGCCGGTATGCTCGAATCTTCGACGGTGTCATATCATCCGCTACATGGACCAGCACCTGATCCATGCCGAGTTCACGGGCCGCCATCCACCGGACATGGCCGACGACGATCACGCCGTCTTTATCGACTACGATTGGCTGACGCCATTTATTTTCCTTGAGCGATAGGCCGACCTTGTGGAGCGCCGACTTCGGAATCTCCCTGGGATTCTTGTCATAGGGAATTACTTTGTCGATGGCCCACCATTCCGTTTTATAATCTTGATTCATTTGGGTTCCTTTCCTGATCTGCCGGTTTTAGATTTGTCGAGACTGGCGCGCTCGGCTTGTTTCAACTCCTGTGTCTCGCGAAGCTTCGGAGTGGCTCTTAAGCCGCCTCCTTCTCAATCGAAACAATAAAAGCGGGTGCGGACGCCGGTGA
>DATGGT010000083.1:0-2231 GCA_035308395.1 Terriglobales bacterium | reverse complement strand
GATTTCTGAGAGGCTGTGCTGGATTTGTACGCGGGCGGGTCTTAGACCCGCCCCTACTGGGCCGAGTAGGGCTAGGACGCCATGGACGTGGTTGGGCATTAGCGCAAAGCAATCGAGGTTTACGCGTGGGTAGTGATCGGGGAGTTCGTACCAGGTTTCCTGGACGATTTTGCCGAAACGATTGGGCAGCATTTGGCTTCCTGCGATGCCACCGAATAGCGAACGCTTTTCTTTGGTGCAGATTGTTACGAAATAGATTGCAGCGGATGAGTAGTCGAAATCTGCGCGCCTGGGGAACCGCCGGTCCGGCAGTTCGTTGTTGGCTGGCACGGCGACTTAATCAGTTGCAGCCGCAACCGCCGCCACAGCATGAACCGCCTGATCCCGGTGCGGATCCTGACGAAGATCCGCCGCTCGCTTTGCTGCCATTGGCGGGGGCGGCGAATACGGAGAGCTGAATCGTGTGCTTTGCGCTCTCACACTTCGGACAGGTAATGGATTGCTTCTGGCTCATGACGATGCGTTCGTAATGAGCGCCGCAGTCGTCGCAGACGTATTCGTAAATTGGCATCGCAAGATCCTCGCAACGATTATCTCACATCACTCATATTGTTAAATTCCTTAGGCGAGCCCCAAGTTTTTCACCAAGCCATACCATATGCCATTGAGCGAGGAAGAGAAACGAGACAGAAAATAGAAGAAGCTGCATGGGTTGAAGAACAGCTTGAAACAGCAGTGCTCGGCCGATCGATGGCGGACCGGCTAGTCCGCGGCAAAGATCCAGCAGGCCTTGGGTCGCCGCCGTAGCGCCAATAAGCGCGTCGAACGCCATCCATCGGTTAAGCCGGCCAGCTTGTTGCGAGAAGAATTGCAAAGACAAATCGTCACTGCGCCGACTTCGCAGTAGCAGGTGTGCAGCTTTGATCCAGCAGCCGAGGACGCGCGAGCCAGCCACTAACAGGGAAACCATAGCGACGATAGCGAACATCTTGAGAGCCAGCGTAGGCTCGGTGAACACGGTTGTCATATCCCACTGGACTTCGCCCTGCTGCATGTACGGCTGCTCCCAATGAGACAGACACCGCGTCAGGCAAACGGTTCCTTCCCACAAAAAAAAGGGCGAGTCTTTCGACCCGCCCATGCAAAGTGAAACGCTAGGATGTTAGTCGCCGGCGACGGCGGCCTCTGCTTCGGTGTTGGCTACCTTGGCTGCGTCGTTGCCGTTCGCGTGGCCGTTGCCATTGCCGTTGGCTGGTGCGATCTGGACCGGCTTTACCGTTGCGCCGGGGACGGCCATCTGAATCTGCTGAATTGAGCCGATCTGGACGACTGACTCTTGCGGCTTCTTCAGCACCAGTTCTTCGTAGATTCGGCGAACCTTGGCTGCTTCTTCGTTGGCTTTACGGCGGCGGGCGCGATCCTCTTCGGCTGCCGTCAGGGGAATGTCGTGCTCGAGGTGACGAACGCGCGCGGCGTCTTCCTTGTCAATTCGCAGCGAGTGCTCGTAGCTCGATAGATCGACGCTCTTGCCCTTGGCGAAGATGTCGTGCTTGCCGTGCGTCTTGTACCACTGGGCGACGGTCGCGTTCTTGTACATGTTCTCGATGATCTTCCGCCAGCCCACGCCGGTGTTGTACGCGCAGAAGGAAATTTCACCTTGCTGCGTGGCGTAGGGGATGATGCACATTTCGGTGCGGCGGAAATCGTAGTTGAAAAGATCCTGGAACCACATACCGGCGATGAAAAGGAAATTCCAGGGATCTTCCTTACGGCGCTTCATTGCGTCTTCATAGGTGCGATCTGGGCTGGTGCGGCCGTACTTCCTGTGAGAATTCTTGGAGAGCGCCCACGTCTTGTCGAACTTCATCCACAAATCTTTCAAACGCAAGCTGGGCGGCGCCTGGAACGGTTTATAGTTCTTCAGCAGCGCCATGGCCATCATGAAATTCGAGAAGCCTTTGCTGCGGGCTGCGTCGGTGATGGCGGTGACGTCCTTGGTGAGCGACGGCGCATCGAGGAAGCGCGGAACCGGCGCCCATTCCTTCGTTTCCTTGTTGATCATGAGCGCGGTGCCGACGCCGCAATTCGGATGGCAGCCGCAGGAGAGCGAACCCCACTGCGAATCGGGGCCGTGCGAAAGGTCCGAGAAACCGGCGAAGGTGGCGATGTAAGAAATCGGGAACCAGTCGCGCGTGGGCTCCACTTTGCCGACTTGCGCGCTGACGTCCTGC
>DATGGT010000082.1:0-1979 GCA_035308395.1 Terriglobales bacterium | reverse complement strand
TTATCCCATTGCTGGGCTCGAGCGTAGAGCTCGCCGAGTTCGAGATGCAGATTCGCTGTCTGGGGACGCAAACGCAGCGCTTCGAGAAATTCTTTTTCCGCATTGGGCAGGTCGCGGAGCGCAGCGTAGTCCTGAGCCATCATCTGATGGGCGCGCGCAGAATCGGGGAAGCGCGCCTCCAGTTCGTCGAAAACCTGTTTGGAGAGAAGGCCTGATGCCCGACCGTAGTAATAAAGGAGATCCGGGTCGTCCGGATGTTTCGCCAGCGCCTTTTGTAAAATGGACACAGCCTCAGGCAGTCTTCCTGCTTCGAGTAGCGCGATGCCAAGTGCGTCTTCCGCCTTCGCCTTCTCAAGGTGCGGAATTGCTTCGACGGCATACCCTTGCGCGAGAAGCGCATAGCCAAGTAGCTGGTGGCCTCCTTCGATGTTCGGGCTCAGCGCGAGCGCGCGCTTAAGAGGCGCGACTGCGGAGGCGTAAGCGCGTTGCTCGATGTATGCCTGGCCGAGATCTAGGAATGCAGGAGCAAGCGTGGGATCCGACTCGGTAGCTTTTTTAAATTCCGACACAGCCAAATCCAGCTGGCCTTTTTTGTCCGCTTCGATTCCAGCATGCAGATGCTGGACAGCCTCGGAGGAGGAGGCCTGAAAGGTTAGCCAAATTGCCAGCGCGACTCCAATCATGCTTTCTCCGGCTCGCGGACTTCGAGAAATTGATTCGCTTTCACATCTTCGAGGATCTGGCGCGTGCCCGACGGCCAGCGAACCTCCACCTTAGCCGTTTCCGCCGCGCCGAGACCGAAATGAAGTCGCTTGTCGCTGGCAGAGATGTAGCTCCCCGCAGTCGTTGCAAATCGCGTTTGGTCGTTTACCCGCACGCGGGCCCCGATGCCGTCACGATTGCTCTGTGTGCCGCGCAGGGTGATTGAGAGCCAATGGCCAGAACCGCCATGATTGAAGAACACGAGCGGTTTGCCGCCGAGCGACGTGACAACCGCATCCATCCACCCGTCGTTGTTCAAATCGCCAAACGCTGCGCCGCGGCCCGCGATCGGAGTCTCTGTTCCGGGGTCGGCGCGTTCGAACCTTCCCTTGTGGTTTAGAGCCAGCAGAGGAGGCTGTTTGTAGCGCAGCATGTGGTCAATTCCTTCCACGTTATCCAGCACATGGCTCTGCGCGACGAAGAGGTCCTTCCAGCCGTCATTATCGAAATCCTCGAGCCCCACACCCCATCCGGAGCTAGCCGCGGAAATCAGCCCGAGCCCCGACTCAAGGCTTCTATAGCTGAAAAGGCCTCCGCCGTCATTGTGGAAGAGCGCATAAACCTCTCTAGGAAGCACGGTCACCAGGATATCCGGCCTGCCGTCATTGTCGTAGTCCTGGAACACGGTGCCCATACCTGAGAGCGGTTTGCCGTCAGCGGTCAGCGACGCACCCGCCTCCAGGCCGCACTCGCGGAACGTTCCGTTGCCATTGTTGTGAAAGAGGAACTGGCGCATGCCGTCGTTCGCGACAAAGATGTCTGTAAATCCGTCCTCGTCGTAATCGGCAAACGAGACGCCAAGAGAGCGGCCCTTAAGCGATCTGATACCGGAGCGAAGGCTTACGTCTTCAAAGGTGCCGTCACCACGATTGCGATAGAGGATGTTCGTCGTAGAAGGGAACTCGGCCGGTGGACAATACGTTTGCCACTCACCGCCGCAGATTTTGCTGTGTTGGGTATCCCACTCCATATACCGCGTGACAAACAAATCGAGATGACCGTCGTTATCGTAGTCGAAGAACCCGGCTGAACAAGACCACCCGCCAGCTGCTACGCCCGCCTTCGCAGTGACGTCCGTGAACGTTCCGTCGCCGTTGTTGTGATAGAGGGTGTTTTTCCCATAGTTCGTGACGTACAGATCCGGATACCCATCATTGTCGTAGTCGCCTACGGCTACGCCCATTCCGTAGTTTCCATCTCCGGCATTCGCCAGCCCC
>DATGGT010000081.1:0-2061 GCA_035308395.1 Terriglobales bacterium | reverse complement strand
ACGCCGGTGCCGTCTTTTTGATCCTGCTGCGTGGCGGTGTGTTTTTCCGCGGGTGGCGCGGATGTTTGCTGACCGAACACCGCAGCGCCCGTAAGACTGACCAACGCAAATAAAAGCAGCCATTGGCGCACTGCGAACCTCTTCATCGTTGCTCCTGGAATGAATCTTCGAATTTGAATTCCTTCAGTTTCGGTTTCGGCCATGCGTTTCATCACTGCGCCGCTGGCTTTACGAGCAGCACTGTGGCGTGCTGCGGTACAAAATATTCCGTTGCAACGCGCTGCATGTCTGCCGGGGTTAACTTCAGATAGTGACCGAGCTCGGTATTTACGAGATCGGGATCCTTGCCAATCACAGCTGCTGCTCCAAGTGCGACGGCTTTTTCTTCGTCGGTATTTCGCCCCAGGATGAACCCAGAAATTTCCTGGTTCTCAGCCTTGTCGAACTCTCGCGCCTCGACCGGCTTGGTTTTGAGTTCATCGAGCACGGCGACTACGGCCTTTCGTCCCTCTTCAGCCGTGTGCCCCTGATTCATGATGGCGTAGGCCCAGAACAAATTGGGATCCTCCGTGAAATTGCCGAAGCCAGCGGCCTGCACGGCGATCTGGTCTTTATAGACCAGCGTTTGATACAGGCGGCTGCTCTCGCCTCCGGCCAGGATGTTGGAGGCTAAATCCAGGGGATACGAATCGGGCGCATAACGGGCGGGGATTTTGTAGCCGATTACGGCTGCGGGAAGCGGCGTGTTGGAATAGGACTTGCTCACCACACGCTCTTCCGTTTGTGCGGGCTCGGGCTTATCGATCCGCGGAATCGGTTTTGCGGACGCGGGGATACCTTCGAAGTATTTCTTGGCCCAGCCGAGCGCTTCGTCGGATTTGAAATCGCCGACAATGATGAGCGTCGCGTTGTTCGGCTTGTAGAAAGTGTTGAAGAACGCGCGCACGTCTTCAATCGTGGCTTTGTCAAGATCGGCCATGCTTCCAATCGCGGTGTGGTGATAACCGTGGACCGTGAACGCAGCGGCGCGAAGATCCTCTTCGAGCAGACCGTAAGGTTGATTGTCCACACGGACGCGGCGCTCTTCTTTCACTACCTCGCGCTCGGACTTGAAATTCGCTTCGTCCACGTTGAGGCTGCCCATGCGGTCGGCTTCGAGCCAGAGAACGCGCTCCAGATAATTGCTCGGGAAGGTTTCGAAGAAATTCGTGTAGTCGTCGTACGTGCTGGCGTTATCGAATCCGCCAGCCGCTTCGATGATGCGGGAATGCTCATCCGTGCCGACGTGCGCCGAGCCTTTGAACATCAAATGCTCGAAGAGATGCGCGAAGCCGGTGTGGCCGGGCTGCTCGTCTTTCGCGCCCACGTGATACCAGACTTGCAGGTTGATCACGGGAGCAGCGTGGTCCTCGAGCAGAATCACCTGCAGGCCATTGGCGAGCTTGTGCGTGGTGAAATTAAGCTTCGGGGGCCGGACCTGTTCCGGTTTGTCTTGTTTTTCCTGCGCCACGAGCGATACGGCCGATGCTGCGACGAACAGCACAGCGATAGCGAAGCGACTTCCAGTCCTCATAAATCGATAACTCCCATCCCGAGGGATTTTTTGCGCGTGATGCTCGCAAGGCGGAAAGGCCTGCGGTAAAGATAAGCCCGTTATCAGAACCGCCTGCAACCGAGAGAAGATTCTCCAGTATCCTAAACGCTCATTGCGGCTGTCAAATTTGCCCGGAGGATTGTTCCCCGCAGCTTTGTGCGCGATTACCTGTGCCTGCCACGCGTATTTAGACGTATACCAACAGGAAAAGGCTACTTCGCGATTGATTGCGGCGGGGTAAAGGCCGTCGTAACCTCGACTTGTATGGAGTTGGACTTTTGTTGATGGCGCGTTTTGCTGCGAGGCGACAATGCGAAGTCTAGCCGGGCTTCTGGTGGTAGCGCTGATTTCAGTGCTGGCTTATAAGTTGTACTTCTCAAAAATGCAATCTTCGGAGACGGGGACGCCTATGCAGACTATCAGCGTGGTGGGCGTGAAGAATGATCTGCTAGCGATTGCGCAAGCCG
>DATGGT010000080.1:0-2042 GCA_035308395.1 Terriglobales bacterium | reverse complement strand
CACTCGGCAGGCTTTGCCATAATATCTTTGGGCAGACTGACGAAGGCTGCGCCTGGCCTGCCTGTCTCTGCAGTTCTAAACGCATTCGTCAGAACCTCGGCAGTGGACTCGGGCGAGTCGACTTCAGCGCTGAATTTGGTTGTGAGCGGTATCTGAACGCCATCTTGTTCAGAGCGCGTTCGTGAGTCATCTTTGAGTCATGACAGAACACGGCGCGGAGCTTTGGGAGAAGTGGCGTGCGATCATATCCGAGCAGATCGCAAGTGGACAGAGCGTGGCGGCATTTTGCAAAGAACGCGGGGTGACGTCGTCCCAAGTGTTTGCCTGGAAAAAGCGATTGCGAGAAGCGCAAAAGGCACAGTTCGTTGAAGTGCAGATCAAACCGGCTGAGCCGCTGCGCGAGATTGGGATTCGGCAGCAAGCGAAGGCGATTGAGGTCAGGCTCTGTCGAGGTCGCAGCATCGCGGTTGAGCCGGGATTCGACGCGGATCATCTGCGTGCACTGCTGGCGGTGTTGGAGCCGGAAGCGTGATCGGGCTCCCGAGTTTGCGCACTCTCGATGGTGCGCAGGTATCACGGATATGGCTTGCGGCTGAGCCCACCGATATGCGCTGTAGTTTCGATCGACTGGCTGAACGAGTAAGAACCGTAATTGGTCAGGATCCTTTGGGTAACAGTCTGTTCGTTTTTCGCTCGCGCAGTGGTGACAGGCTAAAGATTCTTTGTTGGGATCGCGACGGGTTTGTACTTTGGTACAAGCGGCTCGAGGCGGGCGTGTTCAAGCTTCCTCGTGTAAGCCCGGGGTCGCGATCGGTGGAGTTGCGTGCCAGCGAACTGGCGATGATCCTGGATGGGATCGATATGACGAAGCTGAAGCGCGTTCCGCGTTATGAACGCGAAGGGCGAACCATTTCAGATAACAAAGCTACAGCTACGGTGTAGTCACTGCTCCAGAAATGGTGCATATATGAAGTGTGCCCCCGCTGGATGTTCAACTCCCCGATGATCGCGAATCGCTTGTAGCCATGGTGCGATCGCTGCTGGCAGAACGCGAGGGCGAGAAGCAACGCGCCCAGGAGCAGACACGCAGGGCGGAAGCACTCCAACGGCGAGCTGACGATCTTCATCTTGAACTGCTGCGTGCGCAGTTGGAACTGGAGCGCTACAAGAAGTGGTATTACGGGCCGCGAGCGGATCGTCTTCAAGGCACCGGCGATCTGGCGCAATTGCTGTTAAGCTTCGCCGAGGAGATGGACCGCAAGGCGGTTCACCCGGAAGATGTTACTTCGCCGTCGGAACCGCAGGAAGAACTGCGGCGCGTAAAACGGCGTAAGGGCCGGCGGAACCTGGCCAACTTCGAAAATCTCCCCGTCACCACGCAGGTTTACGAGCTGAGCCCCGAACAACGCGCATGTCCCTGTTGTGGTGTTGAGCGCAAAGAGATCGGCGCCGACGAGAGCTGGCAGATCGAATATTACCCCGGCCACTTCGAGCGCCTGCATCATGTGCGCAAGAAGTACGCCTGCCCGGCGTGCGAGCACAACGGCGACAACCCCCGGATGGAAACCGCCACCAAGCCGGAGACGGCGATCGAAAAGGGTATGGCCGGACCGGGCCTGCTGGCTTACATCGCCACCAGCAAATTTTCCGAGTACCTCCCCTTCTACCGGATCGAGGACATTTTCGCCCGCCAGGGCTTCGAAATCCCGCGCGCCACACAATCGGTTTGGTGCGGCGACATGGCGGATCTGTTCGAGCCATTGTGGGAACTGATGGGTGAAGGCGTACGCGCCTCGCACGTCGTGGGCACCGATGACACCATTATGCCCATGCTCGCCACCGGCAAAGCCGCTAATGCGCGGATGTGGGTCTATGTCGGCGACGACGATCATCCCTACAATGTCTTCGACTTTACTCTGAACCGCGGGCGTGACGGACCGAAGTATTTCCTCAGAGATTACAACCAGGTCCTGTTGGCTGATGCCTACGGCGGCTACAACGGCGTGGTCACCGGCAACGCCATCACGCGCGCGGGGTGCTGG
>DATGGT010000079.1:0-48001 GCA_035308395.1 Terriglobales bacterium | reverse complement strand
TGGCACAGCGGCACGACTAAAGTCCTCCCCTCCCGGTTCGTTGGCTTCACACCGCGCGGGTTTTCGATCCCTGGCCTAGACTCCGATCACGCCGCAGAGTTCTTTCACTGCCGCGGCGCTCTTGTCGAGTCCGGCTTTTTCTTCGGGCGTCAGTTTGATTTCGATGATCTGCTCGATGCCCTTTGCGCCGAGTTTCACGGGGACGCCGACGTAGAGACCATTGATGCCGTATTCGCCTTGCAGGTATGCGGCGCAGGGGAGAATTTTCTTTTTGTCTTTGAGAATCGCCTCGACCATCTCGACGGTGGCCGCCGAAGGCGCGTAGTAGGCGCTCCCGGTCTTGAGATACTTGACGATCTCGGCGCCGCCGTCGCGGGTGCGCTGGACCAGCGCTTCAAGCCGCGCGGGCTCGATCAGCTCGGTAATGGGAATCCCGGCGACGGTGGAGTAGCGGGGAAGCGGGACCATGGTGTCGCCGTGGCCGCCCAGGACGAATGCGGTCACGTTCTCGACGCTCACTTTGAGTTCCTGCGCGATAAAAGTGCGGAAGCGCGCCGAGTCAAGCACTCCGGCCATGCCAATAACCCGCTCGCGCGGGAATCCGCTCATCTTATAAGCGGCTTGCGCCATGGCATCCAGCGGATTCGACACGATGATAAGGATGCAGTTCGGCGAGTGCTGCACGATCTTTCCGACCACGTCGTTCATGATCTTGTGGTTGGTATTGAGAAGATCGTCACGGCTCATGCCCGGCTTACGTGGGATCCCGGCGGTGATGACAACGATGTCGGACTTGGCCGTGTCGGCGTAATCGTTGGTGCCGAGGATGTGGGAGTCGCGTTTCTCGATCGGCATCGCTTCGAGCAGGTCGAGACCCTTGCCCTGAGGCACACCTTCGATGATATCGATGAGGACCACGTCGGCGAGTTCTTTCGACGCGATCCAGTGCGCGGCGGTCGCGCCTACGTTCCCGGAGCCTACGATCGTAACTTTATTGCGCATGATGGCACCTTTCCTCGGGCTAGAGCCCGTTCTTAAATGTCGTCGAGCGGCACGGTTGAAGCCGTGCCCTTTCAAAAGCTGGGGTCATGAAACACCCCATAGAAGACGGTTGATAGCGTTTACTGAAGTTGTCCAGTCCACTCTCCGCATTCCGTTCTTTGCCGGTAGAGTTCGAGTTGTTCGAAATCATTTCTCACGAATCAACACTAGGGCAGTGGTGTTTGCCATACCACGAACTGCGCCAAGACGCGGATCGACAACAGAGCGCAAGTCGTAGCCCTCATTTCGACAAGAGAATCGAATATCAAACTTGGGACCCCCCACGAAGGGATATGTCAGATCAGCAGTTCTTCTCGGTGCGTTAGAGACGATGCACCCCGTTTTGTTTATCAAAGCGGGGAGAGTGCGAAGCCCTAATTCCTCGAAATTGGCTTGTCTCTCAGGATAAAACAAATAGGCGTGGTTTATCTCAAGGACTGCCGGGGGATTCCGTTTGCTTACTTCATGTGCGGCCGCCAACTTTGTTGAATCAAATTGCCCATCATCAAGAACAATCTGCCAGACATAATCAAACTCGTGGTCAAGAAAAAGGCCCCTTAATAGACGGTCGTGGTCGACTCGTTGGCAGCCAACAAAAAGCAGAACTCCGCCCCAAACGACGATTTCGGAACACCGCCTATGCCATTGCATTCCGCCCCCGCCAAAAATTAATGCGCCTTTCGTGTTGGGCCGCTAGGAACGAGGGATATTCCTAGTCCGCCGCTACTGCGACGCTCATATTCTCGATCATGCAAGTGGCGAATTCACTCGTCTTCACTTTGGTGGCGCCTTCGAGCATTCGTTCGAAATCGTAGGTCACTTTTTTCTGCTCGATGGTCCGCTCGAGGCTTTGTTCGATCAGATCGGCGGCTTCAGTCCATCCCATGAATCGGAACATCATGACGCCCGATAGAATCACCGAGCCCGGATTGATCACGTCTTTGTCGGCGTACTTCGGAGCCGTTCCGTGCGTAGCTTCGAAGATCGCGTAGCCATCGCCGATGTTGGCTCCCGGAGCGATGCCCAATCCGCCAACCTGCGCAGCGCAGGCGTCGGAGATGTAATCGCCATTCAGATTCGGGGTCGCGAGAACGCTATATTCATCGGCCCGAGTCACCACCTGTTGAAAAATCGAGTCGGCGATACGGTCGTTGATCATTAGCTTTTTCTTCCAGGCTCCTTTGCCGTGCGTGCCGTAGATCGAGTCGAGAACCTGTTGCACTTCCTTTTCGACCGCTTGTCGAAACTCTGGCGGAGCAAACTCCATGCCAGGCTCCACGAGTTCCGCATTTTGCGCCACCGTGAGGGCCGCGTTCTTGTCTTTGTTATCGATAATCCAGCTCTCGCGCTCGGTGACGATCTTATCTCGGAATTCCTGCGTGGCCAGCTCGTATCCCCATTTACGAAACGCGCCTTCGGTGAATTTCTGAATATTCCCTTTGTGGACCAGCGTCACTGACTTCCTGCCGTTGTCGAGGGCGTGCTGAATCGCCATGCGCACCAGGCGCTTTGTCCCAGTTACCGAAATCGGTTTGATGCCCACGCCAGAGTCCTGGCGGATTTGCTTCTTGCCGCCTTTGAGCATGTCTTTGTTGAGAAACTCGATCAGGCGGGCGCAGTCGGCAGTGCCTTCTTCCCATTCGATTCCGATATAAACGTCTTCGGTGTTCTCGCGAAAGATGACAATATCCATGCGCTCGGGATGCTTCACCGGCGACGGGACTCCCGCGTAGTACCTCACCGGACGCACGCAGGAATAGAGATCGAGGATCTGCCGCAAGGCGACGTTGAGAGAGCGGATACCGCCTCCGACCGGCGTTGTGAGCGGCCCTTTGATGGCAACGCGAAATTCGCGAATGGCAGCAATCGTGTCGTCGGGAAGCCAGTTCTGGAAGCGGGCTTTGGCTTTTTCTCCGGCAAAGACCTCATACCACACAACCGAGCGCTTGCCCTGGTAGGCCTTCTCAACCGCGGCGTCGAATACGCGTGCAGACGCTTTCCAGATATCACGTCCCGTTCCGTCGCCTTCGATGAACGGAACGATAGGACGATCAGGGACGGTGTATTTGCCGTTGTGGTATTCGATCTTTTGTCCGTCCGCTGGGACGGGGACTCCGTTGAACGACGCCATGATTCTTGCCTCCAGAGGCCAGGAAGGAACCAACTATTATAAAGAATATGTTGCGAAGGGAAAGGAGGTCGGTCGAACCGGTCTTAATATAATTCTGTGGGGCCAGTGTCTATTCGCCTCGCCAGAAACGCCAAAACTGCACAACCTTTCCGATGGGATTGGGTACCACCCACAAAGCCACTGCCAAGACTATGGCAATGGCCAAACCAGCGCCTTTCAGCATACCGAAAAACATCACGTCGACTCTTTAACCAAAAGAGCGTCTCTACGATAATTCAGTTTAGCGTTCGATTTTCACCGACTTCACGGTTACGTCTTTGTTGGGACGGTCCTGGCGATTGCGGGCTACTTTCGAAATCTTTTCTACAACGTCATAGCCTTCGACGACCTCACCGAAAATGGTGTGCTTACCGGTCAACCAGTCGGTATTGCCGACCGTAATAAAAAACTGCGATCCATTCGTGTTGGGTCCGGCATTGGCCATCGCCAGTTTGCCCGCTTTGTCGAAGCGGTGCGGCGAGCCCTTGGTCTCGTCCTCGAACTGATAGCCGGGGCCGCCGAATCCGGTGCCCATCGGGTCTCCGCCCTGGATCATAAAATCGGGAATCACGCGATGAAAGATCGTTCCATGATAGAGAGGATCTTTCGTCTTCTTGCGGGTGGTGGGATGGGTCCACTCGCGTTTGCCTTCGGCGAGTTCAACAAAATTGGCCACGGTCTTGGGGGCATCTTTTTCATGAAGCCGGCAAACGATGTTGCCTTCACTGGTTTCAAACACGGCGTATGTTCCGGGTGTGCGGGTCATATTCTCCTCGTAATTCTGAATTTAGTTTTCGTGCTGGCCGCGGCAGGCGCGGATAACCGCATCTCTACATTTACGACGGTTTCTTTGTTCCTGCCGATGGTTTGGGTGTGGGCTTCGCAGCGGCCGCTCCCGCGCGATGGATTTCGATGTGCGTGATCTTCACTGGACGGAGCGGACGTTCGCCATCCACCGCCATGCGGGCAATCTGTTTCACCAATTCGACCGTCGCGTCATCGCACTGCCCGAAGATGGTGTAGTGACCATTCAACATCGCGGCATGCTGTCCCTCAAGGGCTACTTCCATAATGAAGAACTGCGAGCCGTTGGTGTCGGGGCCTGAATTCGCATACGCGAGCCGTCCAGGTCGATCGAATTTCACTTCAGGAGTCGTTTCATTCTTGAATTGATAGCCCGGGTCGCCCTCGCCGGTGCCGGCGGGATCTCCACCCTGGATCATGAATTCGGGAATCACGCGGTGGAAGATGGTTCCATCGTAGAGCGGCACTCCGTGCTTCTTCGCGTGCGAGACGGGATTGGTCCAGTCTTTGGTGCCAGTCGCGAGGCCAATAAAGTTCTCGACGCCGATCGGAGCCACCTTCGGAAATAACGTGCAATGCATGTCGCCCACCGTAGTGTGGATGATGGCGGTCGGCTCGGCGGGAGCGGCAGTCGATGGGTTCTTCACGAGCGGCTTGGGCGTCGGCGTGGCAGGTGAGGGCGCCTGCGCGACCGCCAGCAGGGAACTGGAGATTATCAGGACGAACGTATGCAGCAGAGTCCGCATAGATGCTCCTCTAAGTATTTTGGCAAACAGTTATTGTACGACACGGAATTAGCAATTCGTTGGATTGCAATTCGCTGGATTGTAATTCAGTGGGTTGCGTAGTCGGCAATCAACGGGCATTGCCCGCTTGCATTTCGCGGCTAACTCGCTCAGCCTCCCGAAACACGCGCAAAATATTGTCCCCGAGAATCTTGCGGATGTCGTCGGCGCTATAGCCGCGGTCGAGCAGAGCCTGAGTGATCCTCGGAAGGTCGGCGGCCGAATCGATGCCTTGTGGAGTCGCTCCGCTCACGCCGTCGAAGTCCGAGCCCAGCCCGACGTGATCGATGCCTGCGACTTTCGCGATGTGGTCGATGTGATCGATCAGCGCACTCAGCGGAGGACGTGGAATCTTGGCGGCCCACTCGCGTTCGACTCGGTCGTTGTCGAGGTAGGTAACGGTTTTGCCCGCAGCTTTAAGTTGGTTGGCGTTAGCCTCGACCGCGGCATCACGATCTCTGGCTTGGGCTTCGGCGGCCTTGCGGTAGCTCTCGTCGATGAAGGCATTATAAAAATTCACCTGGACTACGCCGCCGTTTTTCGCGACAGCACGCAGCATGTCGTCAGTCATATTGCGCGCGTGATTCGTCAGTGCGCGTGCGGAGGAGTGCGAAGCGATGACTGGCGCCTTGCTGGTCGCAATGGCATCGCAGAAGGTTTTATCGGCGACGTGTGAAATATCGACCAGCATGCCGAGGCGATTCATTTCCAGGACGATTTCCTTGCCGCCATCCGTGAGCCCGTTGTGGTGTTCGATCTTGGGATCGTTGATGTCGCCGGAAGAGTCCGCGAATTCGTTCGTATTTGACCAACTCAGGGTCATGTAGCGCACGCCGAGGCGATAAAAATCACGCAGCAGGCGGATGTCGTTTTCGATGGAGTGGCCGCCTTCGATCCCGAGAAGTGCGGCGAGCTTGTGCTCGCGATGGGCGCGCTCGATATCGGCGACGCTGAAGGCCATCATCATCCGGTCGGGATGGCGGGCAGCCTGCTCGTAGACAGAATCGATCAGATCGAGTGTATGGCGGGCGTAGTGCCCTTCATTCGTTTTGGGTTCGACCCAGATGGAAAAGAATTCCGCTCCCAGACCTCCGGCTTTGGCCTTGTCGAGGCTGATGTGGCCGTGATCGTTGGGATCGGTCGATCCGATATCGTAGTTTTCATCGAGGAATCGCTGGGGAGTGTCGGCGTGGGTGTCGACGACAATCGCCGACTTCTGAATCTCGAGAGCTTTCTTGCTGACAGGAGTTTGGGCGTGGGCATACGAGGCCGTGCCGAGTGCGAGGGCTAGCGCGACGGTTACGAAGCCGATTAGAAGAACGGCCGCGGAGAGTCGAAGGTTCATGGCGAGAGCGATTCTATATGAGCAGAGCGCGCTGAGAACCTCAGCGCAGCGCGGCGATTGCCTGTTGCAAGCATTCTTCAAATGGTTCGTCGGTCGAGATTATCGTCTTGGGGTATGCGATCGGTTCGAATTGCGCCTTCATTTCGAGGTAGAGGGCGAAGCTCCGATTGTGCGCGGGATGCGTCGGATCGGGCGCGTCGAGTCGTCGGCGGGCGGATTCATCGGAGCAAACGCACTCGATAATTTTCCATGGTTGACCGAGTTCACCGGCTAAAGTCAGCACCCGGTCGATCTGGTAGCGGCGGGAGAAGGTGCGACCGTCCAGAAAAACCTTCCGCGCTGGGTCCTTCTGGAGCAGGAATCGGGCCGCATCGAGCATGATCTCGAATACAAGGTCATCTTGCTTCAGCGAGTATTCGATATCGTTGGGAGAAAACAGGGCTGCTCGGATCTCGTCTTTGCTTAGGATTGCGCCTTGAAAATGGCGAGCCAGTCGATGCGCTAGCGTCGTTTTCCCGGTTCCAGGAAGGCCTGCCATCAGAACGATCATTCTCGCGGATTGGAGTCTTAGAGATTAGTCCGATAAAAGATTAAGCTCGATGAAAGATTGGCTCGATGAAAAACTAGTTCGATGCGCCAATGGCGGCGATTGCGCTTGCCGGTGCGGGCGCTCGCGGCTCGACCGGCGCGACCGGGAAAATGGTTTGCGTCTGGCGCCAATCGTTGTAGCTCTCCGCCACCATCACGTGAAAACACCAGTGCCGTCGTTCTTCCTCGGGTTCGACCAGTCCAAGGGCATTCAGGTAGAACAGATAACGTTCGACAAAAACCAACTGTTGCTTCGTCAGGCCGCGGCGCTGAAGGTCGACGGTGACACCGGCAAGATGCGACGACGCCGTGTCTCCATCAACCGGAGCGGCGTTGCGATTGTGGCGGCGCAGCTTCTTCTGCACTTTGACCGTGCGCACCGCGGAGTTGACCTGGATCTGAGCGTGGAATTCGCGGTAGTAAGCCTCGGACAAGTCCTGCACAAAATCGCGGGTCCAAGGACGGCAATAACGCCGCGTGGGATCAAGGCTCGGCTCAATCTTCAGCGCCTCGCTCGACACAATGGGGACTAGATCTCCCGATGCTTTCAGGGCTTCGAGTTCGTCGTCGTCCTGAATCCGGGGAAGATCGAGCCGGTCGATCTCTTCATTTTGACGCAGCAATGAATTATGCGACGGACGGAACATCGGATTCCAGAGCAGGCTCTTGAGGTGATGCAGTATCCGGTGACGCGTCGAGGTGCGGCGAATCGCGAAGGCCTGCGGAGCAGAAAGCAGGGCGATAACGATGAGCGCGGCCACATACCAGGCTAGATCCCGGCGTTGCGCGAGTCCTCGAGTTGTGGCTGCTCGTGCCATTTTTGTGTTGATGACTGCTGTCGCCGATCCCGTCCGGAGAACAGGAATACCCTATTCTCCATCAAGTTGCGCAATTCTAAACCAGAGTTCAATGATTCGGTGAAGCAAATCCGGCTAAACCCCCTTACCTAAGATAGTTAGGGGTTGGTTACGTTGGGGCAAGTCGTTGGTCACCGGTGTCAGTTTGGAACCTTTGTCTTTAAGGAACGCCTGAATCGCCTATTTTCGCAGCAGATCGCCCAGAGCCTGACGCATCACTTGTCCCCCTACTTCGGCGATTGAGGTAGTGAGCGGAATTTCCTTCGGGCAAATTTCCACGCAGTTCTGCGAATACCCGCATTCCTGAATGCCGCCGTCGCCCATCAGCGCGGAGAGGCGTTCGCGCTTAAGGGCTTGCCCAGTCGGATGATTATTGAACAACCGCACCTGCGAGATCGCCGCCGCGCCGACGAATCCAGTGTTCTCGTTGAACTGCGGACAAGCTTCCATGCAGCAGCAACACGAGATGCAATTCGACAACGGATAAGACTCCTCCTGCGCCTCCTGCGTAACACGCGGGCCGGGACCGAGATCATAGCTGCCGTCGACTGGCACCCAGGCCTTCACTTTCTTTAGGTTCTCAAACAGCACGCTACGATCGACCGCCAAATCGCGAACGACGGGAAACTTCGAAAACGGCTCAAGCCTGATCGGCTGCTCAAGCTGATCGAGCAGCGCCGAGCAGGCCATCCGAGCGCGTCCGTTAATGAGCATGGCACACGATCCGCAGATTTCTTCGAGACAGTTCGAGTCGTAGGTGACGGGCGTAGTCTGCTTGCCGTCGCGAGTCACGGGGTTCGCCGCAATCTCCATCAACGCCGAAGTGACGTTCATATTCGGCTTGTAAGGGATTTCGAATTCTTCCCACGACGCGTGGGCGTCGGGGGTAGGTTGGCGTTTGACTTTGATGATTACGGATTTGTTGCTTGGCATGATTCAGTCTTTGTCTTTTGCGTCGAGATCCAATTTTGTTAACTGCGGTTCCCCGAAGTGACGAAACCGGTATGCCCAAAGTACTGCTGTTATCAGCCAGAGCGCCGCTCTCAGACCGTGGTCAACTTGACGGGTGTACGAGAATTTGACGAAATCGGCGACCGCCAACCCAAGATAGAGGATGCTGAGGAAAACGCAACTCCGCTTCAAACGCGAAGGGATCGACTCGGAGACCTCCTCGAACATGAATCCTCCTCAGTACTTCCTCGGCCGCGGCGGAATCAAACTCGCGTCCACCGCTTCGAACTCAAACTTAGGCTCATCCGCATCCGGCGCGAAGGTCGCCTTGGTGGTCTTCATCCAATTCACATCGTCACGCTCGGGGAAGTCAGGCTTGTAGTGCGAGCCGCGCGACTCGTCGCGCATGGCGGCTCCCTGCGCGATCACTCGCGAGAGTTGGAGCATGTTGTAGAGCTGACGTGTAAAGGCAATCGTTGTGTTCGCCCACTGCGTGCGGTCGCTTAGATTGATCCTCTGGAAACGGTGCAGCATGTCCACGATCTTCGCATCAGAAGCCAGACATTTCTTGTTGTAGCGGATCACCGTGCAGTTCTCAGTCATCAGCGCACCCAACTCCCGCCAGATCAGAAATGGATTCTCGTTGCCATCCGATTTCATCAGTCCCTTGTTGATATCAAGCTGGCGCCTGCGTTCGGCCTCGAAATGGCCATCGCTCGGTGGCGCGGCCAAACTCTTCGCATATTGCACCGCGTTGGGACCCGCCGTGAAGCCTCCGAAGATACACGACACCAGCGAATTCGCTCCGAGGCGATTCGCGCCGTGATATTGATATTCGGCCTCACCGGCGGCGAAAATGCCGGGGATATTCGTTTGCTGCTTGTAATCGACCCAGAGGCCGCCCATGGTGTAGTGCATGCCCGGAAAAATCTTCATCGGCGTGTCGCGCGGATCGTCGCCGACAAACTTCTCGTAGATTTCGAGGATGCCTTCGAGCTTGCG
Organism: Terriglobales bacterium; assembly: GCA_035308395.1. Taxonomy (GTDB): domain Bacteria; phylum Acidobacteriota; class Terriglobia; order Terriglobales; family Acidobacteriaceae; genus Acidiflorens. The sequence goes on along the minus strand of DATGGT010000079.1, from coordinate 38,458 downwards.
GTCGAGCGTTTTGCGATCGATGTGCGTCAGGTCAAGATAGACCATCGGCTTGCCATCAATGCCGAGGTTGTACTCGAACACAACTTTGAAAATCGCGCGCGTGGCCACGTCGCGGGGCACCAGGTTGCCATACTTCGGATACCACTCTTCCAGAAAATACCAGCGCTCGCTCGCGGGAATCGACTTCGGGTCGCGCTTGTCACCCTGTGTTTTCGGAACCCAGACGCGTCCCCCTTCGCCACGAGCCGACTCCGACATCAGGCGCAGTTTGTCCTCTCCCGGAATGCATGTGGGATGAACCTGGATGAACTCTCCGTTGGCGTAGTACGCGCCTTGCTGATAGAGCGCGGACTGAGCCGATCCGGTGCAGACCACAGAATTCGTCGACTTGCCGAAGATAGCGCCGCATCCGCCCGTTGCGATAATGATGGCGTCCGCCGGAAAAGTGCGGACTTCCATGGTGCGGAGGTCCATCGCACAGATGCCACGAGCCACATGCTTGCCGTCGAGCACAGCGGAAAGAAATTCCCAGTGCTCGAACTTCTTCACTTTGCCTTCGGACTCATAGCGCCGAACCTGTTCATCAAGTGCGTAGAGAAGTTGCTGTCCAGTGGTGGCTCCAGCGAAGGCAGTGCGGTTGTAGAGTGTGCCTCCGAAGCGGCGGAAATCGAGCAGTCCTTCTGGGGTGCGGTTAAACGGAACGCCCATCCGGTCCAGCAGGTCGATGATTCCGGGTGCGGCCTCGCACATCGCCTTCACCGGTGGTTGGTTGGCCAAGAAGTCCCCGCCATAGATCGTGTCGTCGAAATGCTTATAAGTCGAGTCGCCTTCGCCTTTGAGATTCTTCGCGGCGTTGATGCCGCCTTGTGCACAGACCGAATGCGAGCGCTTTACGGGGACGATCGAAAACAAATCAACTTCGCCGCCCATCTCAGCGATCTTGATGACGGCGGCCAGACCGGCGAGGCCTCCACCGACGACGATAATTTTGGGAGCTGCCATGCTTTGTAAATCCGATCTAGCGAATAGGTATCAAGAACCAGTTTCAAACGCGTGGCTTCAACACTTTCAGCGCGATGTTTGCATTGCAATGTTGTCAGAACTCGAATCCTGGTTCAGAGGCTGCTGCGGAGTTCGGAAGAATCCAATCATGCTGATGCCTGCCACGAGGATCAGGCCGAGAGCAAGCACAAAGCACACATAGCCAAATCGTCGTCGCGCCGTCTCTCCGGTAGTGATGCCCCACTTCGCTGCAAAGAGCCACAGTCCATAGCTGAAGTGCCAGCTTGCGGCAATGATCCCGACGCAGTAGAAGGCAACCATCCACGGATTCTGAAACTCGGCTTGCACCTTGGCGAACGATTGCATCGGATGTGTAGCGAGATGCACTCCGGTGAACCGCAAGTGATAAGTGTGCTGCACGATGTAGGCGAAGGCGATGATCCCCGTCCAGCGCTGCGCGGTGTACATCCAGTTGCCGGACCACGGATAGCTGACAACGTTCGTGTCTCCCCGATACCAGATGTAGACGCCGTAGATGCCGTGATAAAGGATCGGAATCCAGATAAAAAATAATTCCAGTAACAGAACGCCCGGAAAGCTGTTTAGAAACTCGACCTGCCTGCCATAAGCGGCCGGGCCTTTGAACGCCTCAGCATTTGACACAAAATGTTCGACGAGGAACGCCCCAATCGGGAAGACACCGCTGAAGGAATGAAGTCGGCGCAACACAAACGAGCTGCCCTCACCGGCGCGTAACGGAGCAACCCCGGCTTTTATTTGCGGGACGGCTCGTGAGACGGAATCTGCTGCTGACGCCACGACGCTTACTCCTCGAAACTGTGGAAGGTGCAAACCAATTATTATCGGGTTCTTAATGAAGACGAGTCAAGCCGCGCTCGTTGCTAAAGCTCTAAACGCGAAGCGCGTCGCGAAACTAAATTCTCCGGTACCACGCCAGTAGCGCTCGGAAAGCCGCACCGCGGTGACTATATCGCGCTTTCTCTTCCGGGCTCAATTCCGCAAACGTCTTTTGAATCTGCGGAAAATAAAACAAAGGGTCGTATCCGAATCCGCCAGTACCCCGAAGTGTATCGAGGATGACTCCCTCGGCCGTTCCGCGAAAGGTTTGAAGCGTTTTGCCGTCTCGTGCGGCGGCCAGCACGCAAACGAAACGCGCAGTGCGCTTGTGCTCCGGCGTACCTACCAGTTCGCGCAAGACGCGAGCGTTGTTCGCGTCGTCATCCGTATTCACCTCGGCAGCGTGCGGCTCTTTATTTTGCAGCTCCGGAGCAGCATAGCGAGCCGAGTGCACACCGGGAGCCCCGCCTAAAGCGTCGATCTCAAGCCCCGAGTCGTCCGCCAGAACGATTTCTCCGGGAGCGGCCAAACTGTAGCCCTCGGCCTTTTTACGCGCATTCTCTTCGAAGGTCGCGCCGTCTTCGACGACGGGAAGTAGAGACGAAAAGTTCGCGATACTTTCAATCGAGACGCCATACGGCGCGGCAGCGCCGGCGAAGTCCCGGATTTTGCCGGAGTTTGAAGTCGCGATGAGAATTCTCGGCGGGTTCATGCTCCCTCGCGCCGATCGACGCCAAAGGACAAGAAATATCAATACACTGACAAGGAAGATCACAACACCAATCTTCCGGTCTGTTGTTGTCCGAAAGAAGATACTTACATCGCTATCGCCAGCGGCGACCGGAACCACGATCAAGCCAGTGATATCGGTGGTCTCGGTTCTCACGGGCTCGCCGTTGACCAGGACTGTCCACGCCGGGTAGTTGAAAAGTCGCACAACAAGTTTCTCCGGTACGGTCGCATGCAGAATAAAGTGCTTTTCGGTCTGCTCCCAGTTCAGCATTTCAGTGCTGACGGGCACGGCATGGTCGGCGTCTCCGTCAACACTGACAGCGGGCAGCAGTTTATTCAGTTCATACGAGTCAGCTCCTGCAGGAACGTATTCATCCGTACCCTCGTACCCAATGCCGTCCGCGATGGCGTCACTCATTTCGCGGATGTCGCTGGCCTGATCCCACCAGGGTTGCTGGAAACGATGGCCCGCTAAGAGCACCACGACGAATAACACGATCGATACGAGCAAGCGTGCAGGCCAACGTTTGAATGCCAACGTTACGAGCATCGCCAACGCCGCATTCAGGCATAAGAGCCAGCGGAAGGGAAGCTGCACGAAACGGAACTTGGGCAAGTGCTGCCAGAGGAGATTGCTCACAGAGAGCATCAACACCGCGCTTGCCGCGCCCCAGGCGGTCAGCAAGACCCATAGGCTGCGTTCTTTAGCTCTGGACGGCTCGCCGGTCGACTCGGTCTCATTCGGTAATAGCGGTTGTCCGAGAGCGGCTGCCGCTGCGTGCTGATTTCTTCGCGCGAACCAGATCACCGCTGCCAGGACGGCCATCTCTGCAATGCCGATTACCGACACTAACAAATTGAATCGATTGTGATCCGCATCCGAGATGGTAGTGAAGAGAAAATTGTCCTGCGGTCGCACTCCGGGAGCCATTACCTGGCTGAGATTGATCCATTCTTGTTCGTGACTCGCTGGAACGAGGTAAAACGCCGCCAGGCCGGCTCCAAGAAGCACCGCCAACGCCACTTTGCCAAGCAGTCTCGAAGCCTTCCCCACAGATCGCTCGGCAACGGTCTCGCGAGCAGCGACGACGAGGGCGAGGCCGGCGGCAGAATAATGGATCATTACAGCCGATGGAGCATTGGTCAGCCAGGTTGCCGCGAGCGTCAAACTTAGCCACAGAGTTGGACGAATCCCCGGTTCCTTGAGTCGCAACAGGCAGAGCAAGAGACAAGGCAGCAGCGCGGCGGCAAGCAGTTCGGCATACGCGCTTCGCCAGTACACAATTAACAAGTGGTAAGGATTCAGCCCATAGAACACGGCCGCGAACATGGCGTCATGGGCAGAAAGTCGCTGGCGGGCCAGTCGGTACATGGCCGCTCCGGCGAGCGTGAGGGCAATCCAGCAATAGGCCGCCGGAACCACTTGCCATGGCAGAATGCATCCGAGAGCAGCCCCCAGAGTCCACGAAGCCGGTGGATAAAACAGGAAACGGGCTTCACCATATCCCCAGTGTGCCAGCGCGGCCCAGCGCGGATACACGATGCCCTGCTTCCATTGCCCGAGGACATCCATCCACGAATACATGTGGAATTCGAAATCGTGACCCGAAGGACTACCCAACCAGAGAAATGGCGCAAGCGCGACGAGACACAGGCCGCCGATCACCAACGCACGCGAGACTGGACGATTCAGCAACTGGGACTGCGCCTCGTGGCGCGTCATCTCCTACCTAAAAAGACGGCGGGGGCCTCGTCTCTACGGAACCAATCATTCTATTGCATGGGAAAATTCTCAGAAAATTAACGGCCGCGAAATCTGGCCGAAATCAGTCGGCGGTATTCTTGGTTTAATGAGGTGGAACAGACCGCTGGGGATTGGGCCGACATCAAAGACGGGGTGTCGGCCTGGTCCCCGGTCTATTTATTATTTATTTGCAAACCTGCCGGAACAGAGTTTTGTCTTTCCGAAAGTGGTATCGAGCGTTCCACGGAAAGTGGGTATATCCAAATACCTCGAGCTGAGTCAATCTAGAGGGCTGGCATTAGCTCGGGTTGATTCCGGAGGGGACGATGAACGCAGATCGGCGAAATGGAGTTCAAGCATCGTTGAGTATTCATCACTGTTCAGTCATCATCGCGCTGCTAAGTCTGTGTCTGGCATCGCCTGGACAGTTGGCCACACAATCGCACCAGGATTCGGGCTCCGGGATGAATCAGGCAGAGAGTGCAGTCGCCGGTCTTCACGACTTCGACTTCCTGGTTGGTCAATGGCACTCCCATCATCGCAAGCTGAAGCAGCGACTTGCCAATAATCACGAGTGGACTGAATTCGAAGGCACGTTGTCGACGCAGCCGCTTATGGGGGGTTACAGCAATGTGGATGATACAGTGCTCAACGTTCCCGGTGCCCCCTATCGCGGAGTCGCTCTGCGGTCCTTCGACCCGAAGACACAGCAGTGGTCAATCTGGTGGCTCGACAGCAGGACACCATCCGATCCATTGGATCCGCCCATGGTTGGAAGCTTTCACAACGGCGTGGGCACTTTCTATGGGAACGACACGGTCAAGGGAAAGCGAGTTCGGGCGCGCTTCCTCTGGACCAATATCACTCCGACCTCGGGCCACTGGGAGCAAGCGGACTCGCCAGACGACGGCAAGACCTGGGAGACAAACTGGGTGCAGGACATCACACGAGTTCAATGATCGATATCGATGATCGAGGGATCCACAACTAGCAGCAAGGGCTTTAGATAGGGTTGGAGTAGAGAGCTGCCTAGCGGCTATTGATCGACGCTAACCGGGTTACGCTGCCGGTGCAATTCGGCGAGGAAAGCTTCTTCGTCCAACGAGTTGCCGGAGCGAAGCAAGTCAAGCAATGGGTCTTCAGAATCGCCGGAGCTGGTTTGACTCAAATCGACCGAGTTCGCGACCAGCGCGCGAGGTGACGTTTCAAGTTGCGGCGTGGCGCCCGGTTCGCGGGTCAGGAACTCGATGAACTCTCCAACAGTCTTGCGTTGCTCCTCGGTTCGGGCTGGGAACTCAATCCCCATGCCATGTCCCGGATGCATCACGCGAACTAGCCCTTCGGCGTGAATTTCCATCCCCGCGGCCCGCAGGCAAAGATCGACCGCAGAAGATTGCGGAAAAGGAGAGTCTGTCTGTACGTAGCAGCCTCCCAGACTCAAATCGGTAAGCTTACAGGGGCTCGCAGCATCCGGTTCTTCAGGCAGAGCTTGATGTGAGCGCGCCGTGAGCCACTCGCTCAATTCATCGCGCATCTTGGCGTCCATATCGAGAAAGCGTAATCCAGTCTGTCCATTAGCCGTGCCCCACGCGACCTCGGCATCGCCTTCGATTCCAGCGCCTCCGTCGGGCAGCGCAAACGAGACGCGCACCATGACTCCGGACGCGAGAGGCTTCGCCGCCAGCACATCCATGCCCCCGGTGCTTAAGTCGAGCAGGATGCCCTCGACCGTTGTGTTGTCCTCTAAATGAATCGTGACCGCAGCCTGCACGGCAACGCGGAAACTTTGCCGGCGTTCGCGCTTCAGCAGCGATGTGGCCGCGCGAAGAGTGTTGTAAACCTGATCGTGATTGACGGGTTTCACGAGAACGAAGTGAGCTCCCGCTCCCAGAATCGATCGGATCTGCGTACTGTTTTGCAGGAGGGCGACGGTGACCGGCGGATTGCGATCTGGGCCAGCAAGCGTACGACAGGTTTCGAGGAGATGAGCTGCGGATTCGGTATCGTCAAAATCGACGATGACCTGGTCGAAGCGATGCTCCGCCAGCCGCTCCGCTGCCACATCGGCCGCATTCGAGCGGTCGACGGCAACCCCGAACTGCGCCAGGACCTGAACCAGCGTCTCTGCGGTCGGCTCATCCTTCGATACCAATAATGCCTGCAAGATCATGGTAGCCAGCCTCTTCTGCCTCGCGCCTGTTCCCGTTGCAACAGGTTTTTACGGCCAGCGCGGCGCTGCCCCGCGCGCAGGCTTGGCAGGGGCCGATGACGATTGAGCACCAGCCTTGGCTGCCATGGCGCTTTCGTCGTCCACTTCCGCCAATACGGCGCTATCGTCTTCAACGTCGGTTTCTGCGAGCAAGGGTGCCACTTCGCGCAGCTTTTCCGCCGCCTGTTGCAGCATCTCGATCTGTTTGCCCAGTTGCGTGTACTGCGCCTGCTTGCGGCGCAAAACCTCATGGATATCCTTCATACGTCCCCCTGCGCCTGACTCTAAGTTTGCAGCGGGGTTAGGTCAACGCCAAAGCCATGGAGGTCCGTTACCGCAGTAACGGCAGAGGACCAGAACTGAATGCATGGAAATTGGATTCGAGGGGCTCTCGGAGTACTCCACAAAATCAAAAGCCCCGCCGACTGGCGGGGCTATGAGTAGAGTGTTTTAGGCGAACCGAACGTTTTAAGTTATGCGCCCATCAGCTTGCGACGGAACATCCCAGCGACACCAACTAGACCCGCACCAAGAAGACCCAAGGTGCCAGGTTCCGGGGTAGAGAGCGTGGTGACGCCTCCACGGATGTGCGCCACCCCAGCATCGAGCTGAGGTTGGATCGTGAAGAAGTTCTGCGTCGTTACTCCGCTCACGATGCGCCCGTTGTACAGCATCCCCTGAATCGTGCCAGTGAGACTATAGGTGAGATTTTTTGCCCCAGGAGCGCTCGTTAAAGTCCACGTGATCGGACCAACGAAACTGCCGGTAAAGATGGTTCCTTTCGGCTCGCCATAATTGCCCTTGCCGATTACTACAAAGGACGAACCCGTTGCCGAAAACACCCCACCTGACAATAGCGAACCAGAAACCAGCGCGCCCGTCGTGAAACTCACCGAGCCAATCGAGTGGCCCAAGGGATTCGTGATGCCGTTAAAACTCTTCAGTTGAGATTGCATCGAAGAAATGCCAGCAGCCGAAATCGAAATTGACCCGAACTCGTTCGTTAGGGTAATTCCATCAGCCCAGGCAGCCATCGGCAGAGCCAACGCTAGTAATGCCAGAAAAAACACTCGTCTCATTTTTAGTCCCCTCCAAATTTCTCTTTCCAATTTCGTCAAAACAGCAGTTCAAACAGAAGACGAAGTTCGCCAACTCTTCAATTGCATTTGGTATTCCAAAATAGAACTCTCTCTAATCATTATTATTATCAATAACTTACAATGCTAACTCGGGCGAATCGTAGAGAATGAACTGCAAAGTGCTGCACACTATCATCCAAATCTGTTTCTAAAGCTCACCTCCAGTCTCTGCCGAATAGGCGCACAACTGCGCGTCTATGAAGACGAACCTTATGGCTTCGAAACCGGCGGGGCAATCTCGCCACTCGGAAGACTGACCGCTTGGGAGAGCCGATTTCAGACTAAGCGACTCGGTAGGTAACCGGTCGCGAGGTGACTCATGTTACCACGCCCTCGGGCCCTTGCAAGTGGCTCATTCGTGCCATTTGGTGGTTCTGTTTCAGATTGAGACATCAGCCCCAGCCATGGAAGCTTGGACGAAGCTTGTGCCCCGGTCGCTATTCCGGGATGACTTCGCTCATACCGGATGCCAGGCTGCGGTAGGCGGCGTCTAGAATGACCTGGTTCCGCCACCCTTCTTCGCCGGGCACCGGGAAGACCAAGCGCCCCCCGACCGCCGCCGCGAAGGAATCTACCTGCCGGGCGTACGCAAGATGATTGGAAACGGTCTCTTCGGCAATGCGCTGTCCCGAACGCCATAATTCCAGCTGAATGGGCCGCTCCACGTTCAGCGCATCCCCCGCCCGCAGAACGCCGTTGTCGCCTACGATCTCAAGAGGCGTGCGATAGTCTGCGCGGGTTGAAACAAGAACGGTAGCCAGGGTGCCGCGTCGAAACTCGAGGTTCACGATGGCCGCTGCTTCCACATCGCCCGAATGCTCGTCCCGACGTCCGACGGTGCTAACGAGCATCGGCTCATCCTGCAGAATGTAGCGCAACGCGTCGATGCAGTGCACGCCAACATCGGCAATTGGCCCACCCCCTGACAACGTGCGGTCATAGAGCCACGTGCGGTGATGCCCGACGCCCGAATAAGAGAACTCGGAGCGCGCAAAGATCGGACGGCCGATGTCGCCGGCCGCAATGCGCTCGCGAAACCGGGCGGTGCTCTCCTCGAAGCGAAAAACCTGCGCCACCCCCAGCAGAACGCCCGCACGGCGTGCCGCTTCGACCATCTGCCTGCATTCGTCCGCGTTCATGGCCATCGGTTTTTCGCAGAGGACTGGCTTGCCCGCAGCGACCGCTGTCAGCACATCTTCCAAGTGGCACGAGTTAGGGGTCGTGACGAGCACGGCGTCCACATCGGAGCAGCGGCTCAGCTCCGCGGTGGAGGGAAAAACATGAGGAATTCCATATTTTGCTGCTGCCTCGCGGGCCTTGCCCGCGTCACGACGCGAAAGGGCCACTACCTTGCAATCCTTCGCGAGCGCGAACCCCGGCATTAGCCTGCGGACAGCGTGCAATCCGAAACCTGCGATGCCGAAGCGGATCATACGTCCCTCGCCGGCGTTTCGAGATTCCATGATCCTTCGAGCTCGTGGCGGAGCGCTTGCAGCACTTGCGGATCAATGTTCCCGCCGCTGATCACAGCGACGTTGATCTTAGTGTCGGGCAATTGGCTCGCCTGGAACAGAAATGCCGCCGGAGCCACCGCGCCGCTTGGTTCAGCGATAGTCTGGGGATTCGCACTCAGCTCGCGCATCGTTTTGCGAATCTCTTCTTCTGTCACGGTTACGATGTCGTCGACATAGGCACGGATGTGCTCGAAGTTGATGGCGCCGATACTCTGGGTTCGAAGACCGTCCGCCAGAGTTTGCGAAACTTGCTCAGCGGGGAACGTGACAATGTGTCCTGCGCGCAGACTCGCTTGCGCGTCAGCAGCAAGTTCCGGTTCGACCCCGATCACCTTCACCTTGGGATTGGCCAGCTTGACCGCCGCCGCGACCCCGCTGATTAATCCTCCGCCACCAACCGGGACGAGCACGGTTTGGACGCTGGGCATGTCTTCAAGAATCTCGAGCGCCACGGTCCCTTGCCCCGCGATAATTTTTTCGTCATTATACGGTGGAACAATCACGTATCCATGCTCTGCGGCGAGTTGTTCGGCGCGCAGACGACGTTCCTCACTGCCGGGTCCGACCAGGACAATCTCAGCGCCGAGCGCCGCGGTAGCGTCGAGCTTGTTCTTTGGAGCAGTCCGCGGCATCACGATGATCGCTTTCACCCCGAGCGCCCGCGCGGCATAGGCGACACCTTGTGCGTGGTTGCCGCTGGAGTAAGAAATCACGCCTCGGCGACGTTCTTCATCGGTGAGAGACGCGACCTTGTTGTATGCGCCGCGCAGCTTGAATGCCCCGATGGGCTGCTGATTTTCCAGCTTGAGATACAGCTTGCGCTGCTCAGTTGGAGCAGTCCATTCGAATAATGGAGTCCGAACGGCGACGTCGCTGAGCAGAATCTGGGCCTTCTGAATGTCGCTGAACGTGACGATGAACACATCTCCTGAATCTGATCTCCTGCGTTATTCCGCAAGAATTTGTTTAAATCTCAGGTTTAAATCTGAGGTTCAAATCTCTACGATCACCGGCATAATCAGCGGCCGTCGCTGCGTCTGTCGCGAGATATACCGTTTCAAGTCCGTCCGGATCTTCTCTTTGATCACACCGTAGTCAGCCTTTTCTTCGGCGCTCGAGGCATCGAGCGTTTCGCTCACAATTTCCTTGATGCGGGCGATGACGCCATCTTCACCAGGATTGAAGCCGCGTGTCACGATCTCCGGCGCAGACTCCACACGTCCAGTGAGCTTGTTCATGGCGATCACCGGCATCACAAATCCGTCCTCGCTGAGGTGGCGTCGGTCTTTGACGATAATGTCCTCGACGACATCGGTTCGTGATCCGGAATCGATGCACACCCGGCCCACGTTGACCCGTCCGGCCTTTCGAGCACCCTGCTCGTCGATCTCGAGGACGTCCCCGCTTTCAATCAGCATCACCTTGCCAACGGCGCCGGTCATCGATGCACCCAGTTCGGCGTGTAGCTTCAGTTGCCGATATTCGCCATGGATCGGAATGAAATACTTCGGCCGCACCAGATTGATGATGAGCTTTAGCTCTTCCTGGCTCGCGTGTCCGCTGACATGGATTGGCGGATAAGAGCCGTCGTCGTAAATAACATGCGCTTCGCGGCGGAACAGGTGATCGACCACGCGGTAGATGGCTTTTTCGTTTCCCGGAATGATGCGGGACGACAATACCACCGTGTCGCCTTTCTCAATCTTGGCGTGCTTGTGGTTGTCGACTGCGGCGCGCGAGAGCGCCGACATTGGTTCTCCCTGGGTGCCGCTGATCAGTACGCAGACTTTTTCCGGCGCAAAATTCTTCATTTCGCCAGGATGGATCATCAGCCCATCCGGAATCTGTAGGTAGCCCAGGTCTTCCGCGATCTCCGAAGAATTTTCCATCGAACGGCCGATAAAGCAAATTTTGCGGCCGTGCTCGCGCGCCATGTCAACCGTCAGCTTGATGCGGTGAATCGATGACGAGAAACACGAGATAAACAGTCGGCGCTCGGTCCGGGCAAAGACTTCTTCAAATTTCCGGTGCACAGCCCGTTCGCTCGGCGTGTACCCTTTGCGCTCAACATTGGTCGAGTCTTGTAGCAGCGCCAGCACTCCTTCTTTGCCGTACTCTGCAAACCCGTGAAGGTCGAAGAGGCGGTTGTCGGTTGGCGTCGGATCGACCTTAAAGTCGCCCGTATGCAACACCACGCCCAGCGGTGTGGTGATCGCTAGCGCGACGCAATCGACAAGACTGTGCGTTACCTGGAGTGCATGAATGGTGAATGGACCGATCTTGAAACGCTCTCCGGGACGAATCTCGCGTAGATCGGCATCGTCCAGAAGTTGGTGCTCGTCGAGCTTATCTTCGACGTAGGCCAGCGTGAACTCTGTAGCAAAAACCGGGACGTTCAATTCACTGAGAACCCAGGGCAGGCCGCCGATGTGGTCTTCATGGCCGTGAGTCAGGACGATTCCGCGAACATGCCGCCGGTTCTCGAGCAGATAAGAAATGTCGGGAACTACGATATCGACGCCCAGCAATTCGGCTTCGGGAAACATGAGTCCGGCGTCAACCACAATGATGTCGTCGCCGTAGCGGATGGCCATGCAGTTCATACCGAACTCGCCCATCCCGCCGAGCGGAACTATATGCAATTTTCCAGTTGGCATTCGTTGAACAGATGCTAGCACACGGGGAGAGCTGCATTCCTCCTTAGGAGGATTGTCAGAATTTTTCCAGAATTGTCATCCCGAACGAAGTGAGGGATCTGCATTTTCGAGCCTGCACGATGGATCCTCCCTTCGTTCGACATGATGCAGACGACAAATAAACCGCGACTGATAGACTTTAGTGAATGGCCGCGGAGAAACAAACATGGCTGCGGCGGAGCGTCGAAGGCGCGATCCGCCGAGGTCTGACTCGTACCTACGACACGATCAAGGTCGATCCGGGGCGCTTCCTCATGCAACTCCGCGTGGCGCACGGACTTCCGCTCGCTACCTTTCAGGGCGTGTTCACGATCCCCGTGGAACGCCTCGACGACGTCGCCGAATCCACAATCCGGGCTGGCATGAAAATCGCCGCCGCCGAGGGTGCGGGATTCGGCCTTGGAGGCATCCTCACAATTTTGCCCGACCTCGGAATACTTTCGACCATCACGATGCGCACCACCCAGAAGCTCAGCTTGATCTATGGTTTTGAGCTGAATACCGACGAAGAGATAGCCGACCTTTGGATAGCGGCCGCCAGCGCAGCCGGAGTCGACATCGGCCGCGAATTGCTCGAAAAGGAAGTGGTCAATCGGTTTGTGCCGCGCGTAATCCAACGCATCGCGGTAAAAGCGGGCGCGGAAGTGGCCGAGAAGTGGGCGGGGCGTCTGGTTCCGATCACCAGTTCTGCCATTGGAGGCGCTCTGAATTATTACTTCGTGCGCGCCTGGGGCCAACGAGCACGTGCGCATTTCCGCGAGAAGCATATGGAAATGCGGGCCAAACTTTTGGCCGAACAACGGGCACTACCCGCCGCGCCTTCGCCAACTTTGCCCTCGTGATGCCCGGCATCAGACCAGTCTGTCCAAAATCAACGTTTCAACACCTGCCACGCGTTCGAAGACCGGGTCGTTCGTGATCAATCCGCCCGCCCTCGCAACCACCGCGGTTGCAGCTTGCAGAGCGTCAGGAGTTTCCAGACGGTTTAGGGCGCGAATCCGGGCCGCGGTCACTGCAATGTCGAGGTTTGGGGCAATCCAAGCTATGTTCGGATGCGTGGAAAGCAGGCCGCGAAATTTGTCAGCAGCTTTTTCATTGTGGTCGCGGTAAGGCTGCACCAGCAATTCCGTCATGGTAATGGTGGAGGTGAGCGCCTTCGCGCCAGGCCGATCGAGCCAATCGAAAATGCAGTCCGTGCACGCAAAATAGCGCTGATGGTCTTGCATTTGGTAGATGAAAACAGACGTGTCGAGAGCAATGAGAGAATGGCGGCGAAGAAAAGCGCGGAGTTTTTCTATTTCCAACTTTGCCGCTCTTTTTTCAAATAGTCCTTGGGATAAATCCCCCGAGCGATCCCGCGTAGGGCCACGCGATAGGACTCGGGCTTCTGCAGAACGAGCACCTTATCACTAGAGACGACTACCAAGAGTTTGTCCCCGGGTTTCAATCCCAGTGCTTCGCGAGCCTCACGGGGAATTACGATCTGGTTCTTGGACGAGATGGTCGCTTCTGCCATGCTTTACATTGTAGCAGAATGTAAAGCGACTGGATGCGCTTCGCGCGGATTTTCGTCAACGCAGCCACTCCTCCAATTCAATCCCACGTTCGGTTTTCTCGTCGCGATACTTGACGATCACCGGCGTGTAGAGCGAGAGATTCCACTCCGCGCCTTTGCCTTTTTTCACAGCGCGCGAGCCAGGAACGGCCACCGCGTTCTCGGGAACCTCGAGCGGTTGATCGCCCGACGCGCGATAAACTTCTCCCCGCACCAGATCGTAAAGCGGAGTGGATCGCGTCAGAATCGTCCCTGCTCCGAGCACCGCGCGGGCGCGGACTAGAGTGCCTTCGTAGACTCCGCAATTGCCGCCGATCAGGACGTCGTCTTCAATGATCACCGGAGCCGCATTGATCGGTTCGAGCACGCCTCCGACCTGCGCGGCGGCGCTCAGATGGACGCGCTTTCCGATCTGGGCGCAGGAGCCGACCAGAGCGTGCGAATCAATCATCGTGCCCTCGTCCACGTAAGCGCCGACGTTGACGAACATCGGCGGCATGCAAATCACGGACGGAGCCACGTAGGCGCCTTCACGAATCGTCGATCCGCCGGGAACCACGCGAATACGGTCCGCGAGAGTCAGGCGGCGGGCAGGGAAGGTGTCTTTGTCAACAAATGAAAGGATGTTCCCGTCTGACATTTCTGTCAGCTCGCCAATGCGAAAACCGAGCAGAATGCCTCGCTTAACCCACGGATTGACGACCCAGCGTCCGGCGACTTTCTCTGCCGCACGAATTTCGCCTCGCGTGAGCGCAGAACGGAAGTCAAAAAAAATCGCACGAGCTTCGTCGGGATTGCCGAGCGTTTCGCGTGCTGAGAGTTCTTCAATCACAGACTTCAGGGTGGGTGTGATTCTTGCCTCCGCTGGTTCGAGCTACATTGTCCGACCTGGGTTGGTTCGACCTACATTAGTTCGAGCCACTCGCCGGCGCGTTCAGGCGTATGACTTCGCCGCTGCCGAGTTCGTATTCCGCTTCGACGACAGTTAGTTTCCCCGACTTGACGGCATCACGAATGATCGCGCTGTTGGCGAGCAGATCTTTCGCGCTCTGGTGCACGTTCTCCTTGACCGTCGATTCGATCAGGTCGTCAGACTTGGCGTGGGTCTTTGCCAGACTCACGGCAGGATCGATCTTGTCGACGATCGCCTGCAAATTCGCGCTGGGCATCTTGTCGCCGGAGCAAGCTGCCGCTACGGCGCCACACTTTTGGTGACCCATGACAACGAGAAGTGGGCTATGGATATGATCGACGGCATACTCAATGCTGCCCAACGCGACCGGATCAGCAACGTTGCCAGCTGTCCGCACCGTAAAAATATCTCCCAGGCTCTGATCGAACACCAGTTCCGGCGCAACACGGCTATCAGAGCAGGAGAGCACAATGACGTTCGGTTGCTGTCCCGAAGCCAGCTTGGCGCGGAGAGGGACGACCGAATACGCACGGGTCTTGCCGCTGACAAACCGTTTGTTGCCGTCCACCAGGTCGGCCCAGACTTTGTCCGCCGATGGGAGGGCCTGCGCCGGTGCCGCATGTGCGCTCGGTTGAGCGACGGGCGCGGGTTGCTGAGCAAATAAAAGTGAGGAACTTGTGAGGGCAAGCACAATCAGCAGGTATCGAGTAATGCGATTCCGGGTAGTGCAATTCATAGATGCCTCCTCAATAAAGGTAAACCGATTCCACGAGGGCCGACTGTCAGTACGCTGGATTCTAAGCCACACACTTGCATTCGCTGCGGATCAGAACGCCGGGCATTTGGTGAGTGGCCTCGCGCGCTTCGCCGAGCGTTCCATAGGGCCCATGCCAGCGGGAGTGATTAGGATCGTGTCCAGCCGGGCGTCCCTTGCCGGAACTACATTGGCCGCACGACGACCGGTGCAGCATCGCTTTATGCGGACCAGCAGCCCAATTTTCGTAGACATAGAATTCGACGGCGGCGGCCGGCGGGCCAGCCGGGCGCGTGACCAATCCCACTTCTGCGGCGACTTTCTGCAGTTTCGACCGCGTGTCGCGCCGCATGGGGAGCAGCGGCAGGCGATAAACCTCTTCGATCTTCCCCATCATCGCAAGAACAGCCTTCACCGGCAGCGGACTGGATTCGATGAAATTCGCCAACATCAGCGGAAGATATTTGCGGTGGATGGTACGTGCTGTTTGCCAATCGTTGTTGAGTGCGGTGCGAATCATTTCCGACATTTCTCGCGGAATCTGGTTCGACGCCACCGAGATCAAACCGACGCCACCGAGCGCGATTACGGGCAAGGTCATCGCGTCGTCGCCGGAGAGCACAATGAAGCCTTCGGGCACGCTGTTCAACACTTCCGCGATCTGGGTGATGTTGCCACTGGCTTCTTTCACGCCCGCAATGTTCGGCACTTCACTCAATCTTGCGAGCGTTGCGGGTTCGATGTTGGCGCTCGTGCGGCCCGGCACATTGTAGAGAATGATGGGCTTATCGACTGCTTCGGCAATAGCGCGAAAATGCCGGTACTGACCCTCTTGCGTCGGCTTGTTGTAATACGGAGACGCAGTCAGAATCGCATTGACGCCTGCGCGTCCAGCCACTTCTTTGGCTTTCGCCACGGCTTCCTGCGTCGAGTTCGAAGTAGCACCAGCGACGATCGGAACGCGCCCAGCGGCGACTTCGATCGTCACATCGATCACGCGCAGCCACTCATCGTGCGTAAGGGTGGGAGTCTCTCCCGTGGTGCCGCAGGGAACGAGGAAATCGATGCCCGATTCGACTTGCCAGGCGACCAGACTACGGAGAGCGGTTTCGTCGACAGCGCCGTCCTGGGCGAACGGTGTGACTAATGCGGTGCCACAGCCTCGCAGTTGCAGTTGCATAAAGAAAGCATAACTCTTCTCGCGAGCGCTTGCATTTGCGGAGATTGACTGAAGAAGTTCTCGGACTAAAGTTCGCGCCAGATCTGGCGGAACTCAAAGAAGCCCGATTTCGACGCGAGCCATTCCGCGCCCCGCACTGCCCCCTCCGCGTACCCAAGACGCGATTTGGCATCGTGGCACAGGTAGATGCGGTCGCCGGCGGAATTGAAAACCAATTCGTGCATTCCGACTGCGTCGCCTTCGCGAAAAGAAGTGATTTCCAGTTCTTTCCCTCCGGATTCGCACACGATCTTCTGCATCGTTATTGCCGTCCCGGAAGGCGCGTCTTTCTTGCTCTCGTGATGGCGTTCGAAGATCTGTCCCGAGTAGCCGTATTTCAGCGCGCATCCGGCGGTGGCGGCGATTTCGAAAAAGAGATTCACGCCAATGGAAAAATTCGATCCGTAAAGAAAGCCGGTGTTGGCGGAGAGCACCATGTCCCGTAGTCGCGGGATGTGGTCGTACCAGCCAGTAGTTCCGACGACGAGATTCTTCTTGGCGCGGATGCAGGCTTCGGCGTTGGCAAGGGCGGCGGTGGGCGTAGTGAAGTCGATGACGACGTCGGTCGATGCCAAGGCTTCGGGCGTCAATGCGCAGCAGCCCGCATTTTCAGCCGCTGCGAGAACCCGCACCTGATGGCGACGCGCGCGGGCTGCTTCAGCCACGAGCGATCCCGTTTTACCGCGCCCGAGGATTAAGAGATGCATTTGGAAACCTTAAGCGAACACTTCTGGATCCGCTTCGGCAAAAAATGCCTTATGCAGACGTCGGACAACTTCTGTCGCGTCATCCTCCTCGATCACAAACGTCAGATTAATTTCTGACGCGCCTTGTGAGATCATGCGAATCTTTACGTCTTCTAAGATGCCGAAGACCTTAGCGGCGATTCCGGGAGTGTCGCGCAGGTTTTCACCGACCAGACAGACGATCGCCTTGCGCCCTTCATACTTAACGTCGGCGATCTTTGCCAGATCGGCTGCGAGCGCCGGGATCGCTTCGTTGGTCTCGGCCGTGACGGAGACGCTTACTTCTGACGTCGATACCACGTCGACGGCGACGTCGTGATTGTCGAAGGCCTCGAAAATTGATTTCAAATATCCCTGTACGAGCAGGCGACGCGGCGACGCGACTTCGACCAGCGTGATCTTCTTCTTGAGCGCGATGGCCTTGAAAATATTGGCGCAGCGCGGAGCGCGGGCCGTGATTTTTGTTCCTTCACAGGTTGGGTTGAGTGAGTTCAGCACAAATACCGGGATGTTGAGCTGAATCGCAGGCATCACCGTTGCTGGATGCAGGACTTTGGCGCCAAAGTAGGCCAGTTCGGCGGCCTCGTCAAAGCTGATGACTTTGATGCGGCGAGCGTCGGGACAGAGGCGCGGGTCGGTCGTCATCATGCCATCGACGTCGGTCCAGATTTCAATGCGCTCGGCCTTGAGGCCCGCGCCGAAAATGGCGGCCGAAAAATCCGATCCTCCGCGACCAATCGTGGTCGTGATGCCGGAACGATTCGAACCGATAAATCCTCCCATCACCGCGACTTTCCCGGACTCGACCAAGGGTTGAACTTTTTTCCGCAAGCGCTCGTTGGTTTCGTCGAACTGCGGAACAGCGCGGGTGTAGGTGCTGTCGGTCAGCAGGCACTGGCGCGAATCGACGTGAACGCCGGGCAATCCGCGGGCTGCGAAAGCGGCGGCCACGATTTTGCTCGAGAGCACCTCGCCGAACGAAGCAACGTAGTCGTAGGTACGCGGAGTTATTTCTCCCACCGCGCCGATACCACGCAGCAACTCGTCGAGGTCTTCGAAGTCAGCGCCGAGGTCGCTATGAAATTCAGTAAAGAGAGCAGTACCGAGCAACTCTCCGGCAGTATCGTAGTGGCGTTCACGTAGCGCCCGCGCCATTTTCAGAGCAGTCTTGCGATCACCGCCACCGGCAGCCTTTCCCATGGCGAGCAGGGAATCGGTGACTTTCGCCATCGCGCTGACTACGACCACGGGACGGTCGGCGAGCCGCCCCTGGACAATATGGGCCACACGGTCGATCGCCTTCGCGTCTTGCACGGACGTCCCGCCGAACTTCATAACAATCATCGGCGGGAATACTCCTTGGGGCTGGTGAAGTTCGGCATCAGCCCAGATACCCTTTCACCTTGAGCAACTCGGCATTGAGCAAGGCTGCACCCGCCGCTCCACGAATGGTGTTGTGCGAAAGGACCGTAAATTTCCAATCGAGCACATTGCACTTACGCAGACGTCCGACAGCCGTCGCCATTCCTGCACCAAGATCCACGTCGAAACGCGGCTGCGGACGGTCTGGTGCCGTCAGATAGACGACGGGCTGTGAGGGGGCGCTCGGAAGCTTGAGTTTTTGCGGTTCAGCATGGAAGTCATTCCAGACCGCAATAATTTCTTCGGCGGTCGCTTTCCGCTTCAGGCGGATCGACACCGACTCCGTGTGCCCATCTTCCACGGCGACGCGATTGCATTGCGCGCTCATCGCAAAGGGAGCGGGATCGATATGCGAACCGTTCAACGTCCCCAGCAATTTTTGCGTTTCCTCTTCCATCTTCTCTTCTTCTTTGGCGATGTAGGGAATCACGTTGCCCAAAATATCGAGCGAAGCGACTCCGGGATATCCCGCCCCGCTGACCGCCTGCATGGTTACCGCCATTACGGTTTCAAGTGTGAATGCGCGATGAAGCGGAGCCAGCGCCAACACCAGTCCGATCGCAGAACAATTGGGGTTCGTGACCGCGAACCCTCCGGACTTCTTCCGCCAGGGCTGCGACTCGATCAACTTGATGTGATCGCCGTTGACTTCCGGGATCACCAGCGGAACATCGGACTGCATCCGCAGCGCACTCGAGTTCGAGACCACGGCACAGCCGGCGTCGGCAAAGGCAGGTTCCATTTCGCGAGCGATGGATGCATCGAGCGCCGCAAAAATGATCTTCGGAGCGCCGTCAGGCTTGGCCGGAGCAACCGTCATCCTGGCAACGTTGGCTGGGATGGCCGTCTTCAGACGCCAACGAGCGGCGTCGGCATAAATGCGGCCTTCCGAACGGTCGGAGGCGGCGAGCCACGCGACTTCAAACCACGGGTGCTGCTCGAGCATCTGGATAAACCTCTGCCCGACGATGCCCGTGGCACCGAGAATTCCTACAGGGATTTTGCTGGACATGGTGAACAGTAATTTTATACCAGCGGTATTTGTTGGGGGGTAACAGGGCTGACTCCGCCGGGATACCGTTGGTACTAGCTTCGCCCCTGGCCCAGCTCTTGTGGGAACGAATATTCATTGAGAGGACCGAATTTTCTCTTTTCGGCATAGACGCGCCAGCGCCGCCAGACAATGCGCAGGCTCGCCATCACTGGAATCGAAAGATATACGCCGAGGATGCCAGCGATTTCGCCGCCCGCCAGAATGCCGAATAATGCCGCCAGTGGGTGTAACTCCACGCTGTGACCCATGATGCGCGGCGAAATGACGTAATCCTGGATGAGACGCCAGATCACCAGAAACACCACGAGAAGGGGCCAGTGCGTGTAGCCGGAGAGAATTGCGACGACCATCATCGCGGCGCCCGCCACCAAAGGACCGGCCACCGGAATGAACTCGAGTGCGCCGCCTAAGGTGCCAAGCGTCAGGGCGTAAGGAACGCGCATGACGCCGAGAACCGAGCTATAAACCACCAACGAGAATGCCGCCAGCGTTAGCTGGGCTCGAATGAACTGCGCCAGCATCTGGTTCAAATCCTGAAGCACATTCTGTAGAAACTCGCGCTGTGAACGCGACTGCACCAGGGTCAAAAGGACTTCGTGGAAGCTCCCGCCGTCGCGAAGGAAAAAAATGGCGAGTATCGGAACCAGAAACAACACCCAGACTTCCTGCGCGGCTTCAGCCGCGCGAACGCCCACCCGCTGTGCCAGCCGCGTCAGGTCCGCCCGGTGACTCAGGAGAAAGTCTTGAATACGTTTTTGAGTGTCCGCGCTCCAGCCGTGCTCGTTTCCGATCCTGGCCGTGAGTTGCCCCAATTGGCCGGACAGTTGACCGGTGCTGGCTTTATCCATGAGGGCCGGAAGCGTTTCTCCTAGGCGGGTGCTCTGCCGACCGATCCGCGGACCCACCAGGAAACCGAGCGTCCCAAGACTGATCAGAAGCAATAGATAAATCGCCGTGATCGCCCAAACGCGACTACGAAAGATTTTTTCTAGCCGCCCAACCGCCGGGTTGATCAGGTAAGCAAAGAAAATGGCAAACAGGAACAGGATCAGCGTACGCCGTGCAGCGTAGAGAAACCCTAGGCCCACCGCGAAGAGTAAAGCGGTGAGCAAAACACGCGACGTTCTGGAATCGAGAAACGTCAAGGGTCACACCTTAATTTCAACTCTATCGTATCGCCTAAGAGGGAAGTGTTGCACGCCTGAAGGGGATTGAACCTTGGCCGCCAACAGCGCCACGACGAGGACTCAAGACGAGAACGACGGGCCACGATAAACCGCGATCGCTCAGTCCAGTTGCTTAGTCGCGTTCCACGATCGTATTTTCGCCGAGCACATTGACCCGCATGAGCATGAACTTGTCGTTGAGCCACAGCTGCCATGTCCCGGAATCATTCTTCAGTTCCAGTTTGAGCAAGTCCTGCGGGCCGCTTTTCAGGACTACGACTTCGCGGCCGATAAATTCGGCGGCCAGCGGCGCCGAGGTGTGCTGGCGCGGGTTCAACGTTCCAAACTGAGCACGTTGTTTTGGCGTGCACTGCATCATCCCTTTGTCCACCTTGCAATCGCCTTGCAGATATTTCCACGCCAGCAGTTCTCGGTGAATAAAGAAATAATCGTCGAGTACGTTCGTCGACGGCGGCAACAAGTAAGGCTGTTCGTGTTCTTTCGTCTCCAGTTCGGTGTGCCACTTTTGATTAAGAAATTCGTCGTTCGGCACGACGACTGACTCGGCTTTCTCTGGACTCACTTCTTTCCAGTCGTAATGACGGATCTCGCCTTTTGCGTTCAGCTGCAAAACAGAGGTTTGCACAGACACGGGCGTAGTATTCTCCGTTTTAAACTCGGACTCGATAATGCTCCCGTAGGATGTTTCGTAAATGGAAAAAGTCTCGGTTCCGACGCGATGTCCGCCCTGGAACACGCCGAAAGAGCCGGAATCGATCTCCTTACCTTCGTGTTGCTTTTCTTTATCCTTGGGTGCTGGAGCAGCCGATGCTGCGCCACACCAGACCACTGCCATCGCGAAATAGAAACCGAAAGCCAACCTCCGACGCGACAACTTCACTGTGATTCTCCTGTCCGGAAACTGGCTGGGCGAGGCTCCGCTGAGTCCGTAGCCTTGCCTCGAGCCTGAAATTGCAAACTACGCTCGATTTCAGCGCAAAGGGAGATTGGATCCTTGCCTGTGGTTACGATGGTCACCGTTGCTTCCCGGTAGGAGGGCAGTCGACTTTGGTGCAGACGGGCAAATTCGGTCGCATCGGCGCGCAACGGCCGCTCGGTAGCGTCGTCCAACGCGCGTCTCCAAAGTTCATCCGCTGGAGCGTCCAGGAACACAGACGGCCAAGGCTTCAGCAGGTTGCGATTGCCGGGATGAACGAACGTTCCGCCCCCCAGAGCGACCACGGTCTCCCTATCGAGGTTTGAGGTCAGTTCCAGCAAGGCTTTGGTTTCGGCCTGCCGAAATCCAGACTCTCCGCGCTCCCGGAAAATCTCGGGAACCGTCCGCCCTTCGCATGCTTCGATCCTGGTATCCAAATCCACAAAATCCCAGTCCAGTCGCTCCGCTAATTGCCGGCCCACGCAGCTTTTGCCGGAGGCCATGAACCCGACTAAAAATACCGCTCGTACCGCCATGGCGCTCCACAGCGCATGTCAGGCCGAAAGGCCTGATCAAAGCGCGTTCATTTGAAATTTACTTGAATTCAGCGTTGCTTGAGGCGGATTTTACCACTGAAAGAACGCAGCACGACCTGCGAAGCTGCCTTCCCCATGGTGCCAACAAAGGAACGTCCTGCATCGGAGGGATATCGGGAATGCTGAGACTTGAGAGGGAAATCGTGGTGCACCCGGCCCAGCACCGAATGCGCGCGAAAATCGGCGGAGACTTCGGCCGGAACCAGCGCTTCAATGTCACCGGTGTGGGTGGTGAATTTGTAGTCGCCGTCAGAACCAAAATCGCCATCGTAGAAAATCTGGCCACTGCTGGAGGTCGCCTGCACCAATGGTCCCGTGACCGACTTCATGTGCAGGTCACCGCTCAGCGACTCCAGTTCGACGTGCGCGTTACGGACATCGGTAAGCGTTATCGGTCCACGCATGGTTCGGACATGTACATGGGCGTTGCTGATGTCACGAACATCGACCATGGCGTCTGGCCCCTCAAGGGTGACGTCCCCCTGCAAGTGCTGTGCAGAGAGTGGGCCAGTTGAGGAGCGCAACGCGAGCTTTGCGTCGGCGGGCACCGTCACTTCATAGTCGACCTGTCCGTTTTCCTGGTTGGATCCTGGCAAGAGGTGGGTAGCGATCTCAATCCGGTTGCCGTTCTGCTGTTGATCGACTTCGACTTTGTCGGACTTAAGCGTGGCAGTGACGATGACGGCGTTGTCGGCGCCCGGCCTCACCGAGATTGCGCCATATTGGGTATCGATGGAAATATTGGCATTATGACCGACGGTGAAGCGGTACTCCTTCTGCGACTCGGCGAAAGCCGCGCCAACCAGACAGGTTGTCATTAGGGCCGTCACGACGG
The DNA here is from genome assembly GCA_035308395.1 of Terriglobales bacterium. Classification (GTDB taxonomy): domain Bacteria; phylum Acidobacteriota; class Terriglobia; order Terriglobales; family Acidobacteriaceae; genus Acidiflorens. The sequence continues at coordinate 15,367 of DATGGT010000079.1, read as the reverse complement.
CGGTTTGCCCCAATTTCGTTCCCCGAAGCAGACTCGTTTCCCGCACACCCATTTGCCAAACGCTCGCCATAAAACCACGCCCCTGCGGCCGGGTTCGCCGGTCCGCTTTTCCCTTACTGGATACGATCTAACGCAATCTGGTAGAGCAACTCTTTTTGCTGATAAGCATCCATCAGATGCTGCCGGGCGTCAACGTCTCCCGGATTTCGATTCACGTACGCCTGCGTCTCGCGAATGTCGGCATTGACTGACTGCAATTGATTTTCATAGGTCACGCGCATTGAAGGAGACAGCGTCGACACTGCGGTCAGGAACTGCCGGTCCTCAAGACTGGGAGCGTTGAGATTCGGAGCGGAAGCGACGGTGTCCTGCGCTGCCTCGTTATCGCTCACTGGAGCTGCACCTTTGTTTTTGACAACTACGGGAGCCGGACTTACAGCCGGCTTCTTTTCCGCAGAAGCGATCAATGGAGCGGGAGCAGGAGCAGAGAACACCGAAGGGTTCGCGGCGGTTGAGTTGGCAGAAGATGGATTCGCTGACACATCGTGCTTCGCGACCGTCGCAGTTGATCGATCGCTAGATGACCGATGGCTAACCGTGTAGGACCCGGCAGCAAGGATCGCAGCAGTTATCGGAACCATCCACCAAGCGTTCCAGCGTCGCCGCGGAACCGCTGGCAAGAGCATCGGGCGCTGGACGGCAAATTCCGGAGTATTCTCCGCATCGTGGGTGATCCCTTCCGCTCGCAACTCAGCCGCGATCCGCAGCCACAGTCTCGGAGGCGGCTCTTCGCTGGCCCCCAGTTCTCGAGCTTGGACAGAGATCGACCTCAGGTCCGAAACCAGATCCGAGCAATCCGGACAAGACCTCAAATGATTCTCGAATTCTGACCGAAAAGCACTGTCAGGCGTGCCGTCAAGCAGTTCCGGCAGGAGCTCTTCTACATCCTGGCACTTCATGGCAACCCTCTCCCCAATACCGCAGTTCCGCTAACCTGTCTTGGCCTTTTCGGCTCTCATGAACTTCAAATAGTCTCGCAGCTTCAATCTAGCCTTGTGCAGCTGCGACTTGCTATTGCCAATCGAGCACCCCACCATCTGGGCAATTTCGTTATGTTCGAATCCTTCAACGTCGTGCAATACAAATACCTGTCGATAGCCCGGCGGCAACCGGTCGATGGCTCGCTGCAATTGCAGGCGGTCGACGGAGCCGGCCAGCTTCACATCCTTGGTGCCAAATTCTTTCCGAGGAGCCTCGTCGTCGGCTTCTAGCGTTTCTTCGAGCGATACAACCGGCAAACCCTTCTTGCGGAGTTGCATCAGCACGACGTTGACCGTCATCCGATGAAGCCACGTAGAGAAGGCAGACTCGCCGCGAAAGGTTGCGATCTTGCGAAAGAGCTGAAGAAATGCTTCCTGGGCCAGATCTTCGGCCTGGGCGGGATTGGAAACCATACGCAAACATAGCGAGTACACACGTCGTTTGTGCAGGTGATACAGGACTTCGAATGCTGCTTCGCGGCCCTGCTTCGCCTGCTCAATCGCCTCTGCTTCGGTGATGCGTTGCTTCTGGTCGGTCAAGTCGCCTTTTCCGGCCGCTACCTGTTCAGATGCGGCTTCAAACTCTTTTCGTTGTGCTATTTCGTGCAAATCTGCCGTGGCGGTCCCGGAGGTAACATCAACCATTTCCTGTATTTCCAGAATACCAAAAACCGTATTCAATCACGTGATCTGGGCGACCAAAATACTGAAGTTCAGGACCATCAAAAGTCACATTAGTAACCTGCTACAAATCGACCCGCAGAGGAGGATTTGTTCCGACTCCATCTGCCGGCCCGGGTTTCGAATACCCACTCAAAACCTGAACGGTGCCGAGTCCTCACGGAAATTGGATGCCAATTCGGGACCAGGGTCGCGCGTCCCCTTGCTTTTCTCGATCAGGCCTTCGCTGTGATGGTCTCCAATCCATGACGATCAGGACCGGTTTCACGAACCCTTAACAAAACCGCGAAGGTCAGGCCTACGAAGCCGAGGATGGAGAAGATCCACATCCCGAGTCCATAGCCCCCAGGGTTGTCGAGGCCGGCGTGCGAGTAGTCGTTGGCTTTACCGATCAGCAGGTTCAGGATAAAGAAACCGATCTGTTGGATGAGCGTCATCAAGGCATAAGCCGTTCCCAATCGGTTCTGGTCGACAATATAAGCCACGGAAGGCCACATGACAGCTGGAATCAGCGAGAAGGCGATCCCCATCATGCAGACCGGGACATAAAGGGAAACATTGGTGTAGCCCATCATGAGATAGACAGGCATCAGAAGGACGGAGCCGAACATCATGAGCAGAGCCCGCTTGCCGATCTTGTCGGCCAGCAGGCCGAAAAGCGGGGTCACGATCATGGCCGACAGGGGGAGCAAGCTATTGAGCTTCCCCGCCTGCTCGAGAGCAAATATCCGTATGGCATCCGTGGCGTGAATGCCGCCGTGAGCAGCCAGAATCTTGTTGGTGAATAGGTCGATGGCAAACGTGCGGAAAGGGAAGATGGCCGAGTAGAACGTAAAGCAGAGGCCAACGACGAACCAGTAGGACGGGTTGAAGCGCAAAATCTGGCCGAATTCGAGTTTGTCGATCGATCCAGCCTGCCCCAGTTCGTATCGACTTTCGGCTCGGCTCTCTAGCGCCCAATAGACGATCGAACACACAACCGCTAGGACCCCGGTCCCAACTGCGATCAGCAGTGGTCCCTGCCAACTTGGCTCACCCGAAGGGCCGTTGGGATAGAACACCCGATTCGCCCAAGTCGGCGAATTGTCCGCTGCCACGGATGCCAGACGGGCAATCAGCAAATTGATTCCGAACGCGAAGCTCAGCTCTTTACCCTTAAACCATTTCGCGAGGACGGTAGTAACCGCGACGATCATCGATTCGGCGCCGAGTCCCAAGACGGTGCGGCCGGCGATCATGACCACCGGATTTCCCCGTGCGGCGGTCAAGGCCGCGCCGAGGAGGCACAGAACGGCGAAGAACGTGATCGCTTTCTTAGTTCCGATGCGGTCGATGATCATGCCACCAATCAGCAATGTGGCTACCGCGGCAACGCTGTAGGAAGAATTCAGCCAACCAAAAGCCGTGGCGGAAAAACCCAACTTGTCGATGAAGATGCGTTCCAGCGGATTGATACTGTCGTAAATGTAGTAATTCCCGCCCATCGCGATGCTGACGAAGAGCAGTACCGTCCAGCGGTAGGCGCGAGAAGGTTCCGGCCGCGCGTCTCTCGGCAAAACGGCATCAACCATCGAGGTATTCATCCCCGGCGCCGACGACTGGCGCCCAAACGTTATTTGATCAGATCAACGGGACGAAGATAACAGATTGGGTGGAGGATTGGCTTATTCGACATCAAAAGTGAAAGCTCTCAGCCTCCGCGCGAAACGCGTAGACCGAGAGCCACTGGACTGAAAGCTGAGAGCTGAGAGCTGACGACTGAAAGTCCCCTAGATCTTTTCCTTCTTGCCGCCGTGCTCCACCTCGCCGTTTTTGTCATTCTGGCGAGTGATGTCGTCATTGGTGTAGACGTGATCAGCCTTCTTGCCGTGGGCGACGTTCCCCAAAACCACGGTATGTTCGCGTCCCGAGAAGTAGGTCCATCCGGCCGCCGCTTGTTCGCGGGTTTTTTCTTCACGTACGTGCTCTTCGCGCGCTTCTTCTCGCATCCCGTTGTGGATGACGCGTCCTTCGCGCCCAATGGTTTCCGGCCACAGATTGACGCCCTGACTCATCAGCGGAGCGCCGCCGCCCTGATACCAAACCGGCACCGTATAGGTGGAACTGGTCGATCCCTGAACCTCAGAGAGTGTGCTATTGGTTGCGCCGGCAATGAGACCGGTAGTGGCATTGCTCGCGCCCACCGGGTTCGGAGAATACTGCTGTAATGAGATTTCAGGCGTGGTTACGAGCGGGACATACGGCCCGTATATCGGATGAGGAAAAGGCTGTTGTCCAAAAGCCGCCACTGCCAGCAGAACCACCACTGTCAGAACAAAATAGGGTCGCATACTACCTCCACAAGGGGCTTACAACTCTGACCCACTGAGTGCAGTTTGCTGGCCAGTTTATCCCAGATGGCAAACCCCGACGATCCTCGGCGATTCGCGGCGCGTTCGGCTAAATCTCGGAGATTCCGTAAGTTCGCTTACTCTGGGCTTGGTGAAGACTCTTGCGTACAACGTGCAAGCGCGTAGTCCAGCTGTCAACCCTCAGTTATGAGAGAAACGCCCGGTTTTTAATGAAAGTAGATCACTGACGGCTGCCCGTCTAGTTCCCCACGAATCGCGCATACAGGCTGCGTGCAATCGCGGTATCGGTCGTTCCTTTAATGATGGCCCGCCCGTCGGGAAACAGTGTTATCTCATAGGGCTCGCGCCAGAACTTCAGGACGAACTCGTTGTGCCGGACATTGCCGTGCGGCCGCAAGCGACCTGTGAGTTCGCCGAAATCGACGGGCCGTTGCCGTTCATGAATCTGCACAGAATTCCTGCCGCACAACGTAATGTGCGGCCGACCCTCGCCTGCCAGATGAACGAACGCGCGCTCCCCGCAAACTACGCAATCGCTGCGGGGAGTGTCCGCGGCCAACTCCGCCCGTTCATTGCTCCATACATCCCAGGAGAGTAATGTGCGGCGCATCGCCGACCTTGCACCAACCAGGAATTTCGTCGCTTCCGAAGCTGCGAGCGAGGCCACCAGGTTCACGGCAGAATTCAGAATGCCTGCTGTCTCGCAGGTTTCAACCGTCCCCCGCGGAGATGCGGGAAACATGCAGGCCAGGCAAGCGGTTTGTCCTGGCAGAATATTCATGGTTACGCCGTAACTGCCGACCGCGGCCGCATAAATCCAGGGCACCAGGTTTTTCACCGCGTAATCGTTGATCAGATATCGAGTCTCGAAGTTGTCGGTGCCATCCAAAATCAGATCGACTCCGCCCAGCAAGGAATCAACATTCGAAGGAATTAGGTCGGCCACGTGCGGTGCCACAACGATCTGGGAATTAAAGCGCCCTATCTGTCGTGCCGCTGCAATTGCCTTGGGCAGCGAATCTCGGGCATCACTTTCATCAAACAACGTCTGCCGCTGGAGATTGCTGGGCTCAACGTAATCGCGGTCGAGAATCCGCAGCGTCCCGACGCCGGAACGTGCCAGCAAGGAGGCAATCGCCGATCCAGTGGCGCCGCATCCGACGATGACTACGCGGGCCGCCGCCAGTTTTTTCTGACCGTCGGCGCCGATTTCTTTAAATAGCACTTGCCGCGAGTAGCGATCATTCATGGCCGAAGACTCAATCCGGGACAATAACCTTCGCGATTACCTTGCCCGGGCTTTCCAACCAGTATTATAGGTTCCGGTCATCAAACTTGGCCTTGCGAGCAAACACACGGCGTGTCGCGCGAAAAACGTCATCAAATTCATGAGGTGAACGAGGGGCCCGCTAAGGTTGAATGGTTGAACAGCGTGAAATTCCGGTGCACTGCTTCTGGCGAATTGGGGCAACTCGCGTTTTGCTGGTCCTCTCCTTTGTGTTGGTGATGACCCGCGGGGCGCGCTCGGCGACGGAATCGCCCTCTGCTGTGCAGCAGACCGCCGAGTCGTCCCCTGAACTCGGAAGCATCACGCCCTATCTGGGATTGCCCGTCGACCAGTTGGAGTTACCCGGCGTCCCTCCCGAAGAGTCGACGTCTTTGCTGCAGGCCATTCCGCTGAAAGTCGGCGAACCACTCACCCGTGACAAACTCCACGATACGATGCAGGCTCTTTTTGCCACCGGACGCTTCGCCGACATTCAGGCGGAAGCGGATCGCACTGATACCGCAGGTGTCCGATTGCGTTTTCGGACGACAGCCAATTTTTTTGTCGGGATGGTCTTCATCGAAGGGGTCTCCCAAAATCCCTCTGCCAACCAATTAATTGGCGCAACCCGATTGCAACTCGGCGAACTGTCGACCAAAGATAAACTCGATCGCGCTTTAGCCGGAATACAGCGCGTGATGGAAGAAAACGGATATCACAAATCGAAGGTTACGGTCAGCGAGCAGCGCGTCGACGAGCAGCACCAAATCAACTTTACATTTCATGTGGACCCTGGCTCCCGCGCTGTCGTTGGCGTTATCTCTCTCGAAGGCGATGCCGATTATTCCCTCGCCGAGATTCGCGAGATCGCCAAGTTGCATTCTGGCGATCCGGTCTTGTCGAGCCGCATTACGAGGGCTCTGCAGAGGATTCGTTCGCGTTATCAGAAGCAGGATCGGTTGCTGGCGCAGGTTTCAGTGACTAGCCGTACCTACCAGGCCGATCGCAATATAGTGGACTACGTTCTCAAAATTGACCGAGGGCCTGTCGTTGAAGTTGTCTCCCAAGGCTTTAACCTCAGCCAGCGTATTTTGCGCAAGCTGGTGCCGATTTACGAGGAAGGCGCGGTTGATGACGATCTTCTGAACGAAGGACGTCGTAGCATCCAGAACCACCTGCAGACGCTGGGCTACTTCCAGGTCACGGTGAGCTTCAGCCAGCATCACGCGGCGGATGGCAAGAGTCTCCAGGTCGTTTATTTGATCGATCCGGGCGAGCGTCGCAAGTTATCGGCGATTCGCATTTCCGGCAACAGATACTTTTCCGACGACCTGATCCGGTCGCATATGCAGACGCAAGCTGCCGGTCGCATTTTCAGCCACGGACGCTACAGTGAAGTCCTGCTCGATGAAGACGTACAGGGGATTCGAGGCCTGTATCGGGCGAGTGGGTTCCGGCAGGCGGAAGTCACCAGTCAACTGGTGGAAAAATACTTGGGAGATCCCTCGCTTCTGGCCGTCCAATTGGTTGTCAAGGAGGGGCCACAGACCCGCGTGGCATGGGTCCGCATCGAAGGCAACTACACGCTCCAACAGGACCAGTTGCCAGAAATTCAGACGGAGGAAAGGCAAGGCTTTGACGAATCGAGTCTCGCCGAGGATCGGGATACCATCCTCTCAAAATATTTTGACAACGGTTTCCCGAACGCTTCGGTCGAGGTCACTTACGTTCCCGTAACCGAAGCCGACAAACTGCCGCGCGTCGGCGTTACGTTCACCATTCATGAGGGAGAGCAATTCTTTGTGGACCACGTTTTTCTCGATGGCTTGCATTACACCAGGCCCGGCGTAGCGCGTCGCGCGATGCAAGTGCAGCCAGGAGCACCACTGAGCCAGCAGCAAATGCTCGAAAGCCAGCGCCGCCTTTACGACATCGGGCTGTTCAAACAAGTGGATACCGCGATCCAGAATCCGGAGGGCACCGAGTCACGCAAAAATGTGCTGGTCACCACCCGCGAAGCGGATCGCTACACCTTCGATTACGGCGTCGGCTTTGAATTTCAGACTGGCCAGCCGTCGTTCGGAACCAACCAGCCGCTTGGGGCGACGGGTGTTAGCCCCAGGGTGTCATTTGGCGTCAGCCGGATCAACGTGGGCGGCCGCCAGCAAACCCTCACATTTAAAAGCAACGTCAGCCGATTGCAGCAGCGCGGACTCCTCAGCTATGCCGTTCCAAAATTACTAAACCGCGACCTGCGCTTTTCCGCGACGGCCTTTTACGACAACACCGTGGACGTATCCACGTTCACCTCCCAACGCCTGGAAGGCACGCTGCAAGCGCTGCAGGTGCTACACAAGGTGCAGGATCGCGACCTGACAACGCTTGCCTATCGCTTCAGCTACCGTCTCGTAAGGGCCAGCAGTATCGAAGTCAGCGACAACCTGATCCCGCTGTTGTCCAAACCGACCAGGGTGGGAACTCCTAATTTTCTCTACGTTCGCAACCGGCGCGACAACGATCTGGAGAGCACGCGCGGCAACTACACAACCATCGAAGGTGGCGTAGCTGCGAGCTATTTCGGCTCTGAAGCGGATTTCAGTCGAATGTTGATCAAAAACTCCAGCTACCACACGTTCTTTCGCAATCGCAGCACGGGGAGAGGTCTCGTTTTCGCGCGATCAACTACGGTCGGGTTAGAGAATCCGTTCGGGAACACCGTGGTCCTGGACCCATCCGAAACAGCCCCCGCCAGCAGCACTCTGATTCCCCTGCCCGAGCGTTTTTTTGCCGGAGGGGGAAACTCTCATCGCGGATTTGGGTTAAATCAAGCAGGCCCGCGTGACCCGTTTACCGGATTCCCAGTGGGTGGCAGCGCGGTCTTCGTTAATAATTTGGAGATGAGGTTGCCCAACGTAGTCATTCCGTTTCTGCAGGATAGTGTGGGCTTTACTCTATTTCATGACATGGGAAACGTCTTTGCGCGCCCCCAGGAAATGTTGGACGCGGCTGTGCGTTTTCATCAGCCGGACCAGCAATTCTGTCTGCACGAGGACACGCACTTGAAATGCAACTACAATTATTTTTCGCACGCCATCGGTCTGGGAATGCGCTACCAGACACCGATCGGGCCTCTGCGCTTTGACTTCGGATACAATTTAAATCCGCCGGCCTTTCCGAGCTATACCAACATCACGACCAACCCAAGCAGCGGACAACAGGCTGGTCAGTTTGGGTATCAACGCGCCGGGCACTTCAACTTTTCGTTCAGCGTCGGACAGTCTTTCTGATGAGATTCGTGATGAGGCTTGGAATCGTCCAGTTCGAATCGATCAAGATCGCAAAAGCGGTTGCGATTCGAGTGGCATGGGCTTTCCTGGCGACGAATTGTGCCATGGGAGGCCAGGTGGTCGACCGCATCGTGGCCAACGTCAACGGGCACGTCGTCCTTCAGAGCGATTGGGAAGAAGAACTGGACTTCGAAGCATTCTCGAACGCGCGCGATCCCGACTCTTTTACCTCCGAGGAACGTAAAGCGTCTCTAGACCGCTTGATCGATCAGGAACTGCTTCGAGAGCAGGTGCGGCCTTCTCAGCCGGCGCCTCCCGATCAGGTCGCGGCACGTGTCGCCGAGGTCCGTGCATTGCACGCGGACTGCGCGACCGAAGACAAATGGAAGGCCAAGCTACAACGCTTCGGTCTTAGCCAGTCTGCGCTCGAAAAGCGTCTGAGCGATCAGATCCAGCTCATGAGGCTCGTCGAGGATCGTCTGCGGCCCTCGATTCAGGTCGATCAGAAAGCGGTCGAAGCCTACTACAACGATCAGTTATTGCCGGAAATGAAAAAGGCAGGCAGTCGTGCGACTCCGCTGACTGAGGTTTTCGGCAAAATTAGAGATCTGCTGGCGGAGAAGAAGATGAACGAGTTGCTCTCGGGATGGCTCGCCAGTCTGCGCTCCGGCAGCCAAATCGTTACGCCGGACTCCAGCACCGGAGAACGGAACCGTTGAGCGAGCCACCGGACCCAGAATCGGGCGAGCGAGGGAAAGAACCACCGACCGGTCACCCGACCCATCATCCCCACCAGCCAGTTTCTCCGCAACGTCGGCGCATTCTCTGGAAACTTTTTCTGTGGTTTTGCGTTTTCAGCCTGATTGGTCTCGGACTCCTGGCATGGTACGTGACCACCGATTCTTTTCAGGCGCTCGTCCGACGCCGGGTCGTCGCGACGATCGAGAAGATGACCGGAGGCCGCGTCGAACTGGGAGAACTCCACACCATCCCATTTCGGCTACGCGTCGACGCCCGCAATCTGACCATCCACGGCCGTGAAGCACCCGACCAGGAACCATTCTTCCGGGTTGAACGCGTGCAGGCGGAACTAAAGATCATCTCTCTTCTCAGCACCACCGTGGGATTACATTCCCTGGAACTGGATCGCCCCGTCGTTCACATCATTGATTATCCCGACGGCACTACCAATGTTCCCGAACCCGAGGTGGCGAGAACTTCCAACCAGGGACCGGTGGAGCAACTCATGTCGCTCTCCGTTTCGCATATCGAGGTGCGAAAGGGAGAACTGCGGTGGGAAGACAAGAAGGTTCCATTCGAACTTGCAGGACTCGACCTCGGGCTGCTGATGAACTATTCCTTTCTGCGGCGGCGGTACGAAGCCCACATCACGGCCGGCGGTGTGACCACCGCCATCCAGCGCTATCCCTCATTTGCGTGGAAAGCTGACGCTTCGTTGATTCTCGGCCGCGGTCACGTCGACATCGGCGCTCTGAACCTGATCACTGGCAAGTCGGAAGTTCACTTCAAAGGCAGCCTTCAGGATTTTCACAATCCTCAGATAAGCGGCGATTATCGCGGTGTCGTGGATCTTGGCGAACTCGCTACCCTGACGCGCCAGCCGCAACTTCGCCGAGGCACGGCGCAGTTTCAAGGCAACGGTTCCTGGAACCTGCAGACTTATTCAGCGCAAGGCTCAGTGCAATCGAAAGACATCGAATGGTCGAACGGAAAAGTGTCCACACGCAATAGCCGCATCAACGCAAACTTCACCATCACCCCGGATCGATTCCGTGCGTTCTCAGTTAAGGCGAACGTACTTGGTGGCGATATGCAGGGCGAGGTTGACGTTACGAACTGGGAGAATTCTCTAACCTCTACCCCAGTAGCCGGACGGCGCCAGGCCACGAGAAGAGTTGTGCCTGCGGGTTTGCAGCGCGGTTCAGTTCGTTTACTGTTGTCGGGGTTTCCGCTCCTTCCGGTTATGGAACTCTTGAGCACCAGGAAAGTTCCGCTCGATCGCGTTGCTCTATCCGGAAACATGAGCGGCAATGTCGAAATGCTCTGGGTCGGTTCGATCCGCGATGCCGAGACTCACCTGAAGATCGGCATCGAGCCGGCGAAATCGCCAGCTCCGGGAGAAATTCCAGTCAACGGCCAAGTTGACGGCGTCTATCGTGGATCGCGTGACGAACTGGAGATAACCCAACTTCGCCTGAACACGAGCGGCTCCGAAATTACGGCCAATGGCAATCTTGCCGCGACTTCGACTCTGCACTTTTCGGTCACCAGCCATAGTCTCCGCGAGTGGATGCCGCTTCTGGAGGAACTCAACGGGTCGCAAAAGTTGCCGTTTGCAATTCACGGTTGGGCCACGCTAAACGGTACCGCGAGCGGTACCGTCTCCTCGCCCGCAGTCAACGGGAATCTCGAAGTTTATGACTTTGATACGAACTTGCCTGCGACGAAACGAACTCCGGGTCAGATCGTGCACTGGGACGCTCTGACGAGCACGGTGCAATACTCCAGCAGCCATTTCTCTGCCCATAACGGCTCCCTGATCCACGGCCAAGCGACCGCGCATTTCGATGCCAGCGCCGTCCTCGCAGGAGGCAAATTTCAGGATAACGATCCCTTTGCCGCGCATGTTGATCTCCGTAACGCCGACGCAGCCGAACTCGCCCACTTCGCCGGCGTCGAGCAGCCACTCGCAGGCATGGTGGACCTGTCCGCATCAATTTCGGGGACTCTGAATAGCCCACATGGAGACGGCCATCTCGAGGTTCGCAACGGAATGATCTATGGAGAGTCCGTTCCGAGGTTAAGAAGTGACCTTCGACTCGCGGACAACGAGCTTCAATTCAACAACATTGATGCCAGCGCCTACGACGCTCCGTTATCGGGCAACGCTGCATTCAACATTGAGAACCGCCAGTTTCGCGCGACTTTCTCAGGACGCAACCTTAACTTTGCTCGTTTCCCGTTCCTTCAAAATGGTCGCGTAACCGCGGACGGCATCGTCGACTTCACCGCGCACGCGAGCGGCACGCCGGATCAACCATCAATCGAGGCGCATGTTCATATCAAAGATCTAGCCGTCGACAACGAGAGAGCTGGGGATTTTTACCTTGACGCAGTCACTCAGGGACGGCAACTCGACGTGAAGGCCCGTTCCGACTTTCAGAAAGAGGACATATCGATTCAGGGATCCATTCAACTGGAGCACGATTTCCCCGCCGATCTCAGTCTGTCGTTTCATCATCTCGACGTCGATTGGCTTCTCAAGACTTACTTGCCGGGCAAAATCACAGGCCATTCTCCGCTTGACGGTACGCTTCAGGTGCGCGGACCGCTGCGCAAGCCGGCCGATTTGAAGGCTTCCGCCGAACTCCAGTCGTTTAGCGCCGAGATCGATCACGTGCAGGTACAAAGCGCCGAGCCCATCCGCTTCGAAGTGGCCGACGAATCGGTTGTGATCAAGAACTTTCACCTCGCCGGCAGCGGTACCGACTTTACCGCTCATGGTCGCGCACACTTGACCGGCGCGCGGGAACTCGACCTTCAGGCTGAGGGCTCGGTCAACATGACGCTTCTGCAGTCGCTTAATCCCAAAATCCTCGCTCGTGGCACGCTGAATATAAGTCTTAGCGCCAACGGCACAATGGACAAGCCTGTCCTTCAGGGCCGTCTGGAAGTGAAGAATACCTTCCTCAGCCATAACGACTTTCCCAGCGGCCTGAGCGATCTGAACGGCGTTTTGCTGTTCGATCGCAACCGTCTCCAGATCGATAACCTTGTCGGCACTGCGGGAGGCGGCAAGGTCTCTCTCACGGGATCGGCGACTTATCAGAGTGGCGGCACTATTCTGATTGACTTGGGAGCGACTGCGCGTGACGTTCGTCTGCGTTATCCGCCAGGAGTTAGCTCCACTGCGAACGCTGACCTTCGCTTGACTGGCACTTCGAACTCGGCGCTTTTGAGCGGCGATGTTGTCGTGACGAAACTCGCGGTTACTCCTGGATTCGACTTCGGCGCCTATATCGAACGGAGCAAGCAGGGTGGAGTGTTTGCGCAGGGAGACACCATCGAGAGCCACCTGAAACTCGACGTTCATGTCGTGACCACGCCTGAACTGCAGATGCAGACCGCGATTGCGAGGCTTTCCGGCAATGCCGATCTTAGAGTCCGAGGCACGGTCGATCGTCCGGCGATCCTCGGAAGAGTCGAGGTGTCAGAAGGCGAGATATCGTTCAACGGAACCAAATACAAGCTCGAACGCGGCGACGTGACTTTCGCTAATCCTGCGAAGACGCAGCCGATTATCGACATGACGGCAACCACGCGCGTCCGCGACTACGACATCACTGTGCAGTTCCGCGGTGACGCGAGCGTCACGAACGGGTTGAAAGTCACGTGGCAGTCTGAACCGCAACTTCCTGAAGCCGACGTGATCGCGCTGCTCGCGCTCGGCCGAACTCGCGAGGAGTCTGCTGCGGTAGCGAACAGCGGAGGCTTCGGATTCGGCGGCGATGCCTCGAACCTGCTTATCAACGAAGCTCTCAACAGCACCGTCAACAGCCGACTGCAGCACCTTTTCGGGGCAAGCCGCGTGAAGATTGATCCGCAAGGACTGGCGAGCGAGACGAACGTGGTTCGAGGACCGCAAGTCACAGTCGAACAGCAGGTCGCAAACAACCTGACGCTGACCTACAGCACGAACGTCTCCGTATCGAACCAGCAGATCATTCAGGTGGAATACAACGTGACGCGCAACATTTCGATTGTGGCGCTGCGCGATCAGAACGGTGTAGTCAGCTTCGACTTTAAGATCCGGCGCAGGAAGAAGTGAATTCGTACCGTCTACCGTAATATCCGCCTTGACATAACTCGACAAACCAGCAACCCTATTAGTTTTTCACCACACCCTTGGAGAAACGTGAAGGGAAGCCAAATTTGCGAGTGCGGGTTTTTTATCATGACAAGTGTTTCGACGGAGCGTCTTCAGCCGCTCTGTTCACCCGTTTCTACAGGGAGCGTATCCGCAGCGATGTAGACTTCGTTTACTCGGGTCTGCTGCATCGCGCAGGAGCGCTTTTCGACGAGAACCAGTTTGACGGCGACGAAAACGCCATCGTCGATTTCAAGTATTCCAGTTCTCCGAAGATCACGTGGTGGTTCGATCACCACGAGAGCGCGTTCCTTTCTCCGGCCGATGCTGCTCACTTCGAGCAGGATGCGAGCAACCGCAAGTTCTACGATCCGGACTTCAAATCCTGCACCAGCTTTATCGCCATGATCGGCGAAAAGCGGTTTGGCTTCGATCCTCGTCCGGTCGCGGAACTCGTGCACTGGACCGACATCGTCGATGCCGCGCAATATCAGGACGCCAAATCGGCGGTCGAGATGCAAGCTCCCGCGATGAAGCTGACCATGGCCATCGAAGCGTCGACCGACCGCGACTTCGTCAAGACGATGATTCCGTTGCTGGCGAACCAGTCGCTGGCGAGCATTCTCGAAGAACCGTTCGTCAAAGCGGTGCTTCCGCCGCTGCTCGAGCGGCATCAGAAATCTGTCGAAATCCTGCGGCAACGCACCGTCGAAAAAGACGGCACGATTTTCTTCGATATCACTGACCTTGACCTCGAAGGCTACAACAAATTTATTCCCTACTATTTGCATCCCGATTCCATTTACAGTGTCGGCCTGAGCAAGAGTTCGTTTCGGGTAAAGGTTTCCGTCGGATCGAATCCCTGGTCGAAGCGCCCGCCAACGGTCAATCTTGCCCGCGTGTGCGAGCGGTACGGAGGCGGAGGACATGCGCGCGTCGGTGCGATTTCATTTGACGTGACGCAGGGCGAAGCGGCGCGCAAAGCCGCGCAGGAGATCGTAGAGGAGTTACGCGCATCGGTTCGAGACCAAGTTCGCGACCAAGCATGAGCGCCATCGCCGTCACCATGCATCCCAGAATCGACGATCCCGGACACATTCGAGGCGTGCGCACCGTCGCGCTGCTCGAGTTCACGAAAGGATTGCTGGTCGTGCTCGCGGGACTCGGCATCTTCTCCATGCGTCACAAAGACATCTGGGGCGTGACGGAAAGTTTCCTGGAATTTTTTCATGCCAATCCGAACCATCGGATAGTCGGTGTTTTTATCGATCTTGTATACAAGCTCAGTGACATCCGGTTGTGGAAGGTCGCGGTGGTTGCCGCGGTTTACGTCATCCTTCGCTTTATCGAGGCTTACGGACTGTGGTACGTCCGCGCCTGGGCGGAGTGGATGGCGATCGCTTCAGGCACCATTTATATTCCGTTCGAGGTGATCGACCTGTTGCATCATCCCGCGTGGTTCCGGCTTGTGATCGTGGCCGTGAACGTAGGCATCGTGCTCTACATGCTTGCATTGCGGTTGGAAGCCGCCAAGAAACATGCTGCGGCGAGGCACTCCACACAAAGTTAGGATCGGCGAGAAAAAAACATCAGCATTGAATAAAATGGAGGTGGCCATGGCTTTTCCCATCAAAGTTTGCACAATCTGCTCGGAAGAATTTGAGTTGAAGCCGGACAAGCCGGGCTTTGCGAACCGATGTCCAGAGTGCAGCGTCGAAGAGTCAGGCGAAGCGGCGACCAAAGACCGGAAAGACGCCGTCGATCGCAAGACCGATGCTGAGGCCAATGCAGCGCGGCGCGAAGCGATGCGCAATCTGCTCTACCGCAAAGACAGTTGAGTAGATTTTGTACCC
>DATGGT010000078.1:0-1698 GCA_035308395.1 Terriglobales bacterium | reverse complement strand
ATGATGTGTGGATCCATTCCCGCAATCCCGAAAGCATGCTCGTTTGGGATCGACATGACTTCGTCCACGCCCATGGCCCCCTGGATCAATTCGACGAAGTTATTCGCAAACATGGGCTGGTTAAAGGAACGGTGACGACTCCCACTCCCCATAGCCATCAATACCATGCGGGATTCGATCAAGATGAGAGAAGAATCTTGAAGTATTTCAATTGGACGCACACGCCTTTACGGCCGGGTGACGAACAATTCTAGGGTGAACGCGCGTGGGCCGCGTTTTCAGCGTGCCGTGCCGAGATTCGTCTCGACACTAGTGGGCTGTCCGCAGCGGATCTTTACCACGACCGGATGCGGTGACGAGGATCGGAGTATTTCCAGCGGAAGGGCTTGGCGGTTTTCTGATAAAGACGGATGTAGCGGAGGATTTTTCGTCTGAGGTCGGGGACGGAAGTGAAGATGCCGCGATCAATGACTTCCCGCTGAAGCTTGGAGAACCAAATCTCGACCTGGTTCATCCAGGACGAGTAGGTGGGCGTGAAGTGGAACTCGACATGGGGATGTTGAGCCAGAAACTCTCGAACCCGAGGAGCTTTGTGGACGCTGAGATTGTCGAGAATGATATGTACGGGTTGATCGGGCGGGCAGGTGGTAATGACCTCTTCCAGAAACTCCACGAACTCCGCACTGGTGTGGCGCGCAGCCGTCTGGCCGAGTACGCTGCCGGTGTGCGGATTCAGTGCGGCAAACAGGGAGAGTGTGCCGTGCCGATAGTATTCAAAACCGTGTCGCTCGGCTCGTCCCGGCGATAGCGGTAAGCGGCGATCCAGACGATCCAATGCTTGGATCGCGCTTTTCTCATCGACACAGAACACCGCCGCGTGCTGGGGCGGATTCAAATACAGACCGATAATCGCGGCGGCCTTCTGTTCAAACTGCGGATCGTCGCTGGCCATGTAACGGTCCAGCCGATGCGGTTTCAGATCGGCTTCCCGCCACACTTTGCGGATCAGCTCCTTGCCCACGCCGATGAGGGCAGCCATCTTGCGCAGACTCCAGTGGGTGCTGCCGTCCGGAGGAACTTGCTGGGTCTTAGCCAGGATCTTGGCGCGCAACTGAGGAGTCAGTTTCTGCGGCGGTTGTCCCGGGCGAATGGTTCCCAGGCCGATCAGCCCTTCCTCTTGATACCGCTTCTTCCACAGACTGATGGTCGGCGCTGTGGTATCGAGGGCCTCGCAAATTTCGCGATAGGTCGCTCCATCGGCCAGACGCAGGATGATCCGCATCCGCTGTGCAACGGCGGCGGGAAGATTATGTCTCCGCAAGTAGCTCTGCAACTCATCGCGCTCGCCGGAGGACAGGGGGAGGGGTCGGGACAACGCCATGATTATATGGCGTCGCCTATGTACTAAAGGTGTCTTACGGACGGCCCACTAGCCGGTCGCCCGAGACGGCTTTGATTAGCGTGTAGTCCGGAGCGTCCCGGCGGAAAGTACAAAGAATCCGGCGGCGACGACGAAACGAAGTCCAATCGTCCACAACTGGTCGCCTCGAATCAGGCTGCGGATGGCGAGAAGTATGAACGCGATCCCGACGCAGAGATACCACCAAGCGAACATGCGTTGACGCCTTCGCTTTTTGTCTCGGGCCGAGCGATCTTGTGCCACTCCACCAGTATGGTTCGGAAGCCTGCGCAAAGGTT
>DATGGT010000077.1:0-1948 GCA_035308395.1 Terriglobales bacterium | reverse complement strand
GCTGGGACGTTCGGTGGACGTGGTAGTCCTCGAGAGCGAGCTTCGCGGTCTGAAGAACGCGGACATCGTCGTCACCGTTCCCTTAGAGAAATACAACGGCTTCGAATACGACAAGGCAGCGGCGATTATTCGAGAGGGCACACAGGCGGCAGAACAAAAAAAGGCAGTTCTGTCGCGATTTTCCGCGAGTGACGCCGAATGGAACGCTTACCTGGCAGCGAAGGAAGCACGAATCCGCACCGAAGTTCCGACGCCTCAATTTGTCGAAGTCCAAGGGACCAATCCTCGCGCCGCGCGGCAGATCGAGCGATTCCTGAATCGGCTGGTGGGGCATCCCATCGACAACGGCGAACTAAACCAGCTTTTGATCCGGCTCACGGGAATTGGCAAATATGCCTCGGCGGATTTTCGCTTTGTGACCCGCGATGGCCAGAGCGGCCTGGTCGTTACGGTTCATGAATACAGTTATGCTCCGCCCATTCTCCAGCTTGGCTTCGCGATCGACGGCACAGAAAGCGACGATGTGACTTACACGCAGCTCGCGCGCATTACATTCATGGATGTGTGGGGTTATCGCTCGGAATGGCGCACGAGTCTGCAGTTTGGAAACGAGTACGGAATCGAGACCGAGCTTTATCGCCCGTTTACGGCAACCAGCAAATGGTTTTTCGCCCCGCGGGGAGAAGCTACGGACACTTCGTTTAAGGTGTTTCACCGGAGCACGCCACAAGCGATTTACCGCTTCTTCCGCGACGACGCGGGAATCGACGTCGGCTACGGCTTCAGCCGGTTTACGGAAATCCGCGCAGGTTACGAAGTGGGTTACTTCAACCCCGATCTGCGGATTGGCGCGCAACTTTTCCCCAGCAACAATGGCCGCTTTGGAGATGCGCGCCTTCGCTTTGTCACCGACCATCGCGACGATTTCATTGCGCCTCGCCGAGGCTACAGCGCCGAGGCAAGCTTCCGCTGGTACGACACGAATCCGGGAGCGCGCGACGCGTTTCCGGTGATGGAGGCGCAGGCCGAATATTTTGTGCCCATCACGAAACCGGGATCGATTTTCGTCGTGGCCCAGGGCGGCACCACATTCGGTTCGAATAATATCGGCGTGCCACAGTTTTTTCTCGGCGGACCATCGCGTTTGAGCGCTTACGGATCGAATGAGCTCTTCGGCAATCAGTACTACTATTTCCGTGCCGGCTATTTGCACGACGTACTGACGCTGCCGCCATTTGTAGGAAAGGATGTATACGTGATTGGGTCGTATGAGTTTGGAAAGATGTACAACGCTCCGAATGCCAGCAAGTTTCCGAACGATGCAGCAATTGGTTTCTTGGCGGAGACGGCGATTGGGCCGCTGTTTATTGGGGGGAGCGTGGGCGACACGGGGCATGCGAAATGGTTTTTTGAGTTGGGGCATGTGTTTTAGCGCGACCGTGACGGGGCGGTATCAGCCATCGAGAGAGATCCCTCCACTTCGGTCGGGATGACAGAAGTGAGGAAGGTGCTGGTTTCGCGTGGGCGGTGGGCGTGAGCGAAGTCCGAGATTTGTAGCCCAAGGAGAGAGCAGGAGATGAAGGAAATCAGTGAAGAGGTGACGCTCGAGGGGCACATCATCGACTCGTGGACGCTGCCGAAAGTGTTTGACGCGGTGATGGATTTGGGCGGTTCGTTTGACTTGGAAGAAATTCGGGTGGGGCGGAAGAAAGATGAGACTTCGTTCGCACGCTTGAAAGTGATGGCCGCGAGCGAAACGCAACTCGACAGCATTTTGACGGCGTTGCAGCAGTTCGGCGCGGTGCTAGTTTCGCGGAACGACGTGCGGACGGAACCGGCGCCTTGCGACGGAGCCTTGCCGGATGGTTTCTATTCGACGACGCACATGCCGACCGAAGTGCGGTTAAACGGGAAATGGGTACCAGTGGCGGGAACGGAAATGGATCTG
>DATGGT010000076.1:0-1769 GCA_035308395.1 Terriglobales bacterium | reverse complement strand
GTCTGTTGTCGCGTATGTAAGTCCACGCCTATAATCTGCATCTCGGCCTCCTCGGTTCCGAGCTTTGCCGGGTGATCACCGCAAAGTTTACTCGAACCGTTCGGAGGCCGACTTCGTTATGCCATCAGGGATTATCACTAGCTATCTCACATTGCGCCGTCCGTGGATTCGTGGTGGTATGCTTCTCTGAACGACTAATCGTTGAGGAATCCATGCCAAGTTTCGATGAAGCTTGGGAGGTGGTTGCAGGCTCCTGCGATGGAGAGCCGGTCCCGCCGACGCTGCGAGCGCTACTCCGTTGGCTATTCCTACTCAATTTCGCTCTTCTCATCTTCGCATCGCCCACAGTTGCATTCGCTGCTGCAGATGAATCTGGTCCTGGCCATTTCGTCGAAGTCGAGAAAGGCAATATCTACTACGAGGAATGCGGCACTGGTCCCAGTGCCGTCGTCCTGATTCACGACGGAATCGCTCACTCCGCCGTTTGGGACGCCGTCTGGCCCACGTTCTGCAAGGAATTCCACACGGTGCGCTATGACCGCCGCGGATATGGCCGCTCGCCCGCCGCCACCACCTGGTATTACGAAACCGACGACCTCTTCACGCTACTCCGCCATCTAAAAATCAGCCGCGCATTCCTGGTCGGCAGCTCCCACGGCGGCGCACTCACAATTGATTTCACGCTCGCGCATCCTAAACTCGTCGACGGAATGGTCCTCGTCGGCGCGGTCGTCAGCGGTTACGGCTTCTCCGATCATTTCCTCAATCGCGGCAATGCTAATAATGCGCCGATGGAAAAGAACGACGTCGCGGCCATGATCTCAAATTGGTCGAATGACAAATACCTGCTCGCCGCCGATCACCCCGAAGCAAAAAAGAAACTCCACGAAATCCTATCGGCCGCTCCACAGGACTTAAATCACCCCGACTTCCCGCGCCCCACGCCCGATTCCCTTCCGCGCCTCAACGAAATTCGCGTTCCCGCGCTCATCCTCGTCGGAGACATTGACATCCCCGACGTTCACTCTCACGCTGGCGTAATCGAAGCCGGCATCCCCAATTCCCGCCGCATCATCCTAGAAGACACTGGCCACCTCATGTACCTCGAGAAACCCGAAGAGTTCACCCTCCTCGTCATCACATTCATCAAAGCCAACCGCGACTAATTTTCACCTACGCCGTTGCCATTCAGTAGCACAGGCCGCATTGACTGGATGGCGGAAAGAAGATTGCCCGACGCGAACCCTGCGTAAATCGTTCGAACACAGGCTTGTTCTAAGAAGGAGTATGTGTCTCGTTGGGCATACGAAGCAATGTTTTGATGTCTTCAACGATAGATGTCGAGAACAAGGGATTATCACTAGCTATCTCATTTCGAGATAGCTGGTGAGAAGCGGATTTCGCAACGTCTATCCACACCCTCTGCTGTTGTTGGTTAGAAATTCCTTGCGCCGCGAGACTGCGGGGACGACAATCTACAACGTCTCCAGCGGGTTTGCCCAACAGGAGTAGTTCATGCAAACCAGACTCGCTGCTCTGTTCCTCTGCGCCTTCCTGCTTGTCGGTTCCTCAGCCTCTGCCCAGGAATCTGCCGGCGTGGCGAAGCGAGCCGCGGATACAACCTCCAAGGAAAGCCAGGCTTGCATTGACTGCCATCGCAGCAGCGCGGCGCCTCTCGCCGTACAGCAGTGGGCGAGTAGCCGCCATGCGCAAGCCGGCATCGGCTGCTTTGAGTGCCATCAGGCGGATAAGGAGCGTCCGGACGGTTT
>DATGGT010000075.1:0-1826 GCA_035308395.1 Terriglobales bacterium | reverse complement strand
GCGCTTCCGAAGTAGTCGCTGATTCCTTGCACGAAGCTCACCGCTTGAAACGGCAGCACACGAGCGCTGCCCCCACCAACAGGGACAGGGGGATACGCGCCCGGGCCCACCACCAGAACGGATTTGACGCCTTCTTTCTTCAAGGGCAGCAAGTTGTTCTCGTTCTTGAGTAACACGGCGCCTTCCAGGGCGGCATCGAGCGCGACCTGGGCGCCTTCGCGGTTGTAGCGTGGAATCGAAAGATCAGTCTGGTCACGGTCGAGCCATCCAAACCGAATTGCTGTGCGAAGAATGCGGCGAACTTTGTCGTCGATCGTCGCGACGCTGACCAAACCCTGCTGAATTGCGGGAAGTAGCTTTTCGCGGTTGAAGAACAAGCCTGAGGGCATCTCAAGATCGAGCCCACCGTTGGCTGCGGCTACGGCGTCGTAGGTTGACGTCCAGTCGGACATCAGGATACCGCTGAAACCCCACTCTCCCTTGAGGATGTCGATGTTGGCGTGCTTATTTTGGGAGAGATGACTTCCGTTCAGGAGGTTGTAGGAATCCATCACAGCACCGACGTGGGCCTGCTTTACGGCAGCCTCGAACGCCGGAAGATAAATCTCGCGGATCGTGCGCTCGTCAACAATCGCATCTGTATTGTGGCGGTCAAACTCTGAATTATTTGCCAGGAAATGCTTTACGGTGGCGCTGACGCCCTCGCTCTGCATTCCCTCGATATACCCGACCACAATCTGCGAAGCGAGATACGGATCCTCGCCCAGGTATTCGAAGTTTCGGCCGTTCATCGGAGCGCGATAAATATTGACGCCCGGTCCGAGCATAAAGTGAACGCCCTTCGCGCGCGCGTCCCTTCCAATTTCCTTCCCGACGCGGCTGGCCAATGCGGGATCCCATGACGCCGCCAAGCCAATCCCGCCTGCCATCGCTGTGGCAGGCCCGTAGTTGCGAACACCGAGAGGCCCGTCCGCCATCTTGAATGGCGGCAACCCCAGCCGGGGGAGAGAACGGATGAACATGTCGTCAACTCCGCCAAGCATGTCAACCTTCTCTTCGAGCGTCATCCGACTAAGAATGGCGTTCACGCGCTGCTCGACATCGTCCGCTGCCGACGAAGCAGCCGGAGCCGTCGCATACGAAGCCCACATAAAGACAAGCGCGAGCGCAACACAGAGTTTGCGCAACGGATAGAATCGGTTCATTGGCACTTTTCTCATGGGCTCTCCAGTCCGGTTCAGAACTTTTTGACGACGTCACCTGCCGCTATGGCCGTGTCCCATCTGACTCCGTTCGCCTACTTCTGCGAATCTTGAGTTTGGCTGGCAGGTTTTTGCAATCTGCGAAATGATTCCATCTCCTGGCTCGCTTCAGCGGACTTACCCTGCTTGCGATACAGGCCAGCCAGACCGAAATGCGCCTGCGCGGCAAGTGGGGTTTCTTTTTCCAGTTTGAGAACATGAATCCATGATTTTTCCGCGAGGGCATCATCGCCATCGAGCGACGCAGCCTTGCCGAGCTGGTAAAGCGTCTCCGGCATGTCCTGCCTCAATTGGTCAGAACGAACGAGCGCAAGGCGCGCGTCATGGAACTTGCCCAGCTGCAAGAGCGCTTCGCCGAGGCGGTAGGCCGCTTCCGCACTTCCGGGCTGCGCCTCGGTTTCCAGACGAAACTGTTCCTCAGCTTTATCCCATTGCTGGGCTCGAGCGTAGAGCTCGCCGAGTTCGAGATGCAGATTCGCTGTCTGGGGACGCAAACGCAGCGCTTCGAGAAATTCTTTTTCCGCATTGGGCAGGTCGCGGAGCGCAGCGTAGTCCTGAGCCATC
>DATGGT010000074.1:0-1984 GCA_035308395.1 Terriglobales bacterium | reverse complement strand
GCCGTGGGTCAGCGGATCAGGATGGGGCAATTGTTCGGGCGTCGCGATGCTTTCACTGGAACCGATACGCCTGACACCTCGATTGAAATCGTCGGCGTGGTTTCGGATGTGAAGCAAACGCGTGTTCTCGAAGCACCGGTGCGGCCAGAAATCTATCTCCCGCTCGACCAACAGGAAACCGCACCACGAATCATGGCGGTCGTCGTGAGAAGCACCAGAGACCCTGCCCAACTGACGCCCGCGGTTCGGAAAGCCGTCGCTTCGGTGGATCCCGAGCAGCCCATCTATGACGTCAGCACGATGGACGAAGTCGTCGCCGATTCGTTCGGGCCCAAGCGCCTCACTCTGTTTCTTCTTCTGTTTCTCGGCTCCGTGGCGCTCCTGCTTTCTTCGATCGGCCTCTATGCTTTGATCGCATATTCCGTGAACGTTCGCCGCCATGAGATTGGTATCCGCATCGCTATTGGAGCTCAACCTGCGGATATTCGGCGGCTGATATTGCTACAGGGTCTAAAACTTACAGCCATCGGAGTGCTCGCTGGTCTCGCCGGCTCCTTGGCAGCCACTCGGCTAATGCAGGGCATCCTTTACGGGGTCAGCCCCACCGATCCGCTCACATTGCTTTCCGTTGCGGGTGCTCTGTTCGGTGCAACTCTGCTCGCCTGTTACTTTCCGGCCCGCTCCGCCGTTAGCATCGAACCAATCATCGCACTTCGGCATGAGTAAGGACGGGCGGGAATCCTTGTGTAAGGCCCGACGCGCAATCTGGTTTTCATTTCGCGATTAATTCGACAGGAAAATCGGGCGGCTTCTTATCAGGACTAGTCTGCGGATGCTACTGCGGTGGGTATATTGCGCAGGTAACGCCATGGGTTCACAGGCGTGTTGTAAATGCGAACTTCGTAGTGCAGGTGCGGGCCAGTCGAACGGCCGCTTGCACCTTCATAGCCGATCACTTCACCGCGCTTCACATGCGTTCCCATCTGCGTATTGAAATTCGAAAGATGGCCATACCACGTTGTGACGCCGAAACCATGATCAATTACCACCAGCTTGCCGTAACCCGCCCGCCGATCCACTACCGTCACCACTCCGTCAGCTGAAGCCCGTATGCCGTCGCCATAGTGCGACGCAATGTCCATCCCGGCGTGAAACGCGCCTTCGCCGCTGAACGGATCGAGTCGCTCGCCAAAGTGACCGGTAATTTCACCCACCACAGGCCACAGCGTCGGCACGATTCCAAGCGCGCTAAGCTGCATCGAAGGCATCAGCCGCAATCCACCGTTTGACACCGTCACGAGAGAGGCATTTTTTTCGAGATAGCTGAACTGGTCGAGCGTCTGTTGAAACTCTGCGGTCGTCCCTTCGGTCACGTCGGTCATCGCAAAAGGAGTCTGCTGGAAGCGGTTCAACCCGTAGGCCATGGCTACTTCGCTTGCCAGCGATTGCAACGAATTCAGGCGCTGGTTCGTATCCTTTACTTCCGTTTGCAGCTGCTTGTACTGCTGTTTCAGACTGTCCTGCTCCCGGCGAAGCGTGTTGTAATTAGTGGCTTTCAGCAGCATCCGGGAATAGGAGCCGATACCGGCCAGAATCGTGATTCCGCCCACGACGGCCAGGACCAACAGCAGGTTCAGTACGTAGAAAGGCACCCGCAAGCGCCGCATGCCGCCCGAAGCGCTTGAGGCAATAAAAAACGTGTATGACTTACCCTTCATCCTCAGTTTTGTCCTGAATTAGCTTTCCGCTAGTTGGCCGAACGCCGCGCGCCCTTCGCGCGGCTAGCCGTTTCCCTCAGAAGTCTGAACCGCGAGCCTTGGTTCGAAACGGCACGGATTGTAGAGAGCATATTGCTTGCCGTCAATCCTATTCGTCCGTTCGCCTCGGAGCCTCTCTGCCTTTTGCTTGCCCATTCCACCCTAAGTCTATAATACTCCTAGCTCTACCTTACTCTATCGGCGAACTCTGCTACAACTGTACTGAA
>DATGGT010000073.1:0-2751 GCA_035308395.1 Terriglobales bacterium | reverse complement strand
ACGCGAATCGCCCGGGATTGTGACGATATGCCTGGTGTGGATAAAGGCGATCAGCCCGTCAAATGTTTCTCGGAAGGTTTGCAGCAATTTGTCCGGTGCGGGATGAATTGCGTCGAGGTCCTGCAGAACTTCCGTCGCGGTTTTGTTCGGGTTGACCTGCTTGGCGACGCGCTCGAATTCGGCTTGATTCTTGTGGAGATCGGCAATGCCGATTTCCAAGAGACGATCGAGAGGCATATCGACCATCTCTTCGTAGCGAAGCTTCTTGGCGAACGTCTCGGCGCCAATGCGAAAGTCACCATTCGATCGCGGCAGAACATCGGATTTGAGCCATGATTGGTAATCGCGCAGTGCTGCGATCACAACCGCATTAGAACTCGCGAAGTCTGATTTCACTGAGGGATCCGTTGCATCGGCGAATGCGGCGGGAACGTCCTTTTCGAAGAAACTGATGATGCCTGGCAGCTGCTCGAGCGCAATTTCCGTGCTGATGTGCGGAGGATTCTTAAGATTCTGGCGAGCGGCGGCGAGAAGCGCGGGAATCTGGCGTTCACGCGCGACTGCCGAGCGGAGCCGGTCATTCGTGGGAGCAAAGCGGCGGATCATAATGACGTACACGCCATTACTGGCCGTGCTGGAGTAGTCGTCGGGATCCTTTTCCCAGGGACGAATGGTCTGGAGGGTCAAGAGACTGCTGCGAATAGCGCCGAGGAGCATCTCATGATCGGCGGCATCGGTGGGCGAGAGAGCGGACGCGTCAAACGAAACGACCCGCTGCTCGAACTGTTGCAACGCTGCGATCTCCTTGTCGATGTTGGCACGCGAATAGTCATCGAGCTGTGAGTCATACTGATGAAGGCCGGCGCTGGTGCCATAGCTTGGATTGAACCGAAACAAAATCTGGTCGAGGTAATCATCGACGAGGACGTTCCAGCGAGCCGTCGCATCCGCACGCCCCACCGTAACACCCGACACGAGAGAACCAATAACAGTCGCCAGAATGACAAGGATGCGCAGCGTTGTGGGCATATCTTCCTTTCGACAACGGATCGGGCAATTCGTTAGCGGACCATCATAAAGCTGCAGAGTATCCTTAACGACTGGTATTTCAGTGCGGCCGCGGCGCCGCGTACCAAACGTAGTAGGTTCCGAACCCTGAAAGCAGGACAATCCACCACAGGATCAGCTCAATCCGCATCCAGAGTTTCCAGCGCTGAAAGCGCCAGGAACGGGGAAGGAAATCCGTCCCTGCGACCAGCAGAATGTAAAGCCCGAGGATCTCGGCTGCTGCACCCAGGGCGCCGTGGACCGTGGCAACGAAATATGTTCGCTTCCAAAAACGACTGGCAACTCTGGGTAGCACTCGCGTGTGTAGCGACGGCCACATCACCAGGGCAATCATGGGCAGATTGAGGATCAGTACCGCGGCCTGGCAAACGCCATGAGCGGCGTAACGCTTCGCTCGAGCCAAAAAGGCGCCACCGAGCAGTGCGAGTCCCATCGCGATTTGAACTAGGAGATTAAGGTCGGCGCTGAAGCTGGCCCAAGTCCCGAGGAATCCATTCATGAAGCTCCATCCCATTGGCGCGCTCGTTCGCGGAATATTTCAAGAGCGAAAATACAAAGGGCCCCGGCTCGTTCGTTGAGGCCGAGACCCTGTAGTTGTTTTGCAAGGTGAGAGGCGATGTCTAGCCGCCATAGTTATCGACGATCGCTTCTTCCTCGACTCTTTGCTTTGACTTGACGATCCACAGGCCATCGCCATTGGTGACGTAGATGAGGCCGCGGCCCTTGTCTTTGAGGGAGGCCGTTACGCCAGAGAAGCTGCGCATGTCTTTTGAGTTGGCCGCAGAAGAGGTCCCTGCGTCCGAGGATCCAAAGAGAGTGAGGGTGTCGGCAACGACCTTCACTTCGGCGGACGGCGCGCCAGTGGCCGACGAACTCGTATCGATGGTGCGCGGCCGGTCTGGGTTGCTGACATCGAAGACCGCTACGCCTGCCGTGGAGTCGAGCCCGATCAGCAGATACTCTTTCCCTTCTTTCTTCACCAGCAGCATGCGAGTGACAGGACCGCCGGAAAGCTGAACGTGGGCAATGACGTTGGCTGGCTTGTCTTCGCCTTTGTTGGGGTTTGGTTTGGCTTGAATGGCTGGCCCTGCAGCGGCGATTCCGATTGCAGCTACCGCAAAGGCAACCCGGTAAAATCCTTTCGACAGCTTGTTGCTCGTATTTGCGTTCATGGTGTTTCCTCCTTAGAGATTCGAATTGCACTTGCGATTCTTGAGCGGCTCGCTCATCGCGAGCCGCCCGAAACTCTGGTTGATGGATTACTGACAACTCGCAACGTCGTTGTACGCGTCGTCTGAAGTGCATGCATGGGGCTTCGCAAACGCCCCGAGCGCCTGGTTATTCCGCACGATCCATAGCCCTTCGCCGTTGGTGATGTAGACCAAGTTGTGGGCTTCGTCGTTGAGAGTGCTTGTAACCCCGGAGAAACTTAGAACGACCCGAGGATTTGACGGATCACTCAAGTCGAGTACCTTTACCGTACTCGTCGAAGGCATAGGATCGGCTGCCATCGAGCCGCTGTCCGCGCCTTCGGCAAGAGCGAGTCCGCCGCTGACCAATTGCAATCTGCCGATTGAAGCTTGATTCGGCCAAGCCAATCGCCTAATGACGTTGGGCTGGCCCGGATTCGTAACGTCAACAATCGTGACGCCCTGATTCGAGTTCGCACCGATGTACAGGTAT